>JAHFKK010000005.1 GCA_023245335.1 Candidatus Gottesmanbacteria bacterium | reverse complement strand
AAATATCATATACCAAGCTTATAATTGAATTGTTTATTACTTCCCCCGGCATCGCTCGCCACGCATCGACTTTGTGTGCAAACCAATCGTTTGCACGATACTTTTCATACAGCACCCAAACGTGCGATTCGTTTCCGGACTTCTCTGCAGCATACCTTATAGAATTGCCGAGAATAAGTACCGGCCGCATTTCATCTAAACGCGCCCGGTACCAATCATCGTCATGTGGAGGGCGGCCGCCCTGATCTCCTTCGTGTTTCGGCATAGTTTACCTCGATCGCATCGACGCTAATAATTTCCCTGTACTCATTTTTCTGCATCGACAAAATTTAGCGCCATAATGAAATACATGCAACGATTCGGTGCATTGTGGTGCATGGTATTTATTCTTTTCATGTACCATGCATGAAACGAAGCCAACTGCAAAAGAAAAAAACGTCAAAAAAAGTTCGCCCAACATAATTAGTCACCTCCCTTCAATATAGCACAAAGTATTTTTTATAAGCAAAACCGTGGCGACGCCAGCGATTTTGCCTAAAAAGATGCTTACGCTGCTACTTGTCCGTCGCCACCCGCTGGCGGTGTCGATGGTTCTCCTGCTGCCGGAGCTGCAGGTGCTTCCCCTGTGGGAGCTACCGGAGCCGCTGGCGCCACTGGTGTTTCACCAGCTGGTGGTGTTGATGGTGCGGCCGGAGCTGCACTACCTTCACCGTTTACCGGAGCTGTTGTTGGTTCGTCACTCATGTATATCACCCCCTTTCAAAAGTTATCCACAATTTTATATTACGGTTAAATTAGCCTTGATATACACTATCGGTCCACAAATTTCCCGATAGTATTCTATATTGCGTCTAGTGAAAAATGTGTCGTCAAAACCTCACACCCATCATCTGTTACCCGGACCATATGCTCAAACATCGCGCTTGGCATCCTGTCGCGCGTTATCACTGTCCACCCATCATCAAGCGTCACCCCAATATCATCTGTGCCGGTCGTCAATATTGGTTCAATACAAAGAATATCGCCGGTTTTGAGTGTTTCATATACCTGTCCATCCTCAATGGTGCTGTATATTTTCGGAAACTCATGCATTTTCACACCGATTCCATGACCGGTAAATCGACGATTGACCAATAAATTATGATTCCACACAAACCGCTGGGTAATCCTAGCAAGGTCATCCGTCAATACACCGTTTTTGATGTGTCTGATGACCTCATATGTGGTATTAGCAGCGACACGCAATAGCCGTTCGGTTCTCTTGTTCAAATCACCAATAGGCACAGTAAGAGCGGCATCGCCACATATACCATCCGGATCTACAACACTCAAATCGATATTCACGATATCGCCATCCCGGAATTTATAATTCGAAGGAACGCCGTGTGCAATGAAGTGATTGATATTTATGCAGGTTGCTGCCGGGTATGGCTTTGTAGCCCATGAGGGGAAATATCCTTTATTGTACGAGTGACCGCCGCACTCATTGATAACTTTGATTGCTACGTCCTCAAGCATAAGACCCGTTACGCCGGGCCTAGCTGTGGCAGCCATTCGCTTCAATACTTCTGATACGATCTCGTGTGCTTTCATGGATATACATATCAACTACTCAAGCGCATCGATGTCCCGGATCCGCAAACCATAGGCTGTGACATCGCCAACATTGGCAGCAAGAATCATCACGGCGCGATTTTTCGCCTGATTGGGATTTCTTTCAATAAAATGCAGCTGAAACATAACAATGTGCGGAAAATTCAACCGATATACGTCATACGTGTATCGTGTGCGCAACTGGATTGTTGGCTGTTGATCCGCTGGTGGATTATTCGTAACTGCCGCAGTAGGTGTCGGCGTTTGTGTTTTTGGTTTTTCCGGTTCAGCCGGTTGGACTGGTGCGACCGGTGCCACTGGCGGGCTTGTTGCCGGCACTGATGGTGGCGTCGGGGCTTGTGTTGCCGGCGGTTGGGCCGGTGGTGTTGTTTGCGAGTCTGTCATACTGTCCACCTTTCTTCCCCAAATACAGGGGATGCTTATGCCATTTGTCCCGGCACTCTTTACAGCGCCGCGGCATATGTTTTATATTATGTCGCTCAAAATATCGTTGTTCGCCAGCGGACCAAATAAATATTTTCCCGCACGGATCATCCGGAACACCAATGCATTCGATCGGCTTATCGACAAACTGTACTTTTGCTTGAGCGCTTATATCTCCCGGTGCCATAAAGCAATAGTATAGAAAAATCGACCGCTACGCAAATCACGCTGCCGGCGCTGCGGATCCTCGGCCTATCGATGACTTTTGATCTATAGTAATCCCGGGCAATGGAATTTTCGCTTCCTGCTCCCTATGCTTCCGTAGCCATCGATCTGCCTTGCTTTCTTTTTTCACCTTGAAATTCGCACGAATCATATACATCACGCCATCCGTATGCTCAAACGTATCGGATTTCGTATTATCCCGATACTGGCGAAGCCAATCGGATAATGCAAGTTGCTCGGTTTTCACTTCACGGATCAAATCATTGACCGACGCCTGCACTGCAGCATTTTCTTCCTGCCGCATCAAATCGGCTTTTCGGGACATCCGGGCGATTCTCGCCTTCCTGTATGCCTCATCAAGCTTCTGGTACTCGCTGTCGTTCTTGAGTACATTTGACAGCATTTCTCGCTTTTGGCGCAGTGTTTGTTTTTTCGTAGCTACTGAATCAAGACAACGCTTGACCATTGCTTCAACTTCTTGTTCACCCTGTAATTGGTCATTCATATATTTTTCCTTCCCCCGTTAAAACGGGATATCGTCCGGGTTTACATTTTCTACTTTTGCTGGATCAATGGCTGGTGGTGCCACTTCTTCTACTGCTGCAGCCATCGATGGATCCGGCAATGGTGGCGGGAGCTTCGCTGCTATATCTTCATCAGTAGGCAGCTGCGTTATTACCCGCTCACCGTCTGCATCCACCTCAACACGACTAATATACTGCAGCTCGTATTTTTTCATTTCCAAAGCATTTTCCCTAAGTTTCATATACATCACCTGATCGTCGATGACTTCCGGATCCCCATTTGCGGCGCGAGAAATCTCAAACAAAACAACTCGTGCAACGCGCTCGATGTTTCCCTGCTTAAAATTCACTTTTTCCGTTGAAAGCTTAACCGGCATAGAAAATGTCGGAATACCCCTATTGTTTATTTTTCGCACTATGCTCTGAAAATCCCACAATTTTTCTAATCTGTGAGATCCAGCAATATGCATAACAAATGGCTTCATTTTGTCATCCAGGATCACACCAGAAACCAAATGCTCATATCGAGGCCGCATGCTACCGTCATCCGCTTTTTGCAATTGACGAAATCCACGACTGATATGCAAAATGTGACAATACACTTCTTTGAATTCCTCTTGTGTGGGAACGTAATAAAAAAATCCATCCTGTGGATCCTGACCATTGGCAAGCTTGCTCACTGATCGATTGGCAATATATACATTCAAAAAGGGAAGCGATAGCCCATTCTCCTGGACTTCTGCTGCAGCATCCTGCCGCAACATCGCTTTCATTTCATCGCTCATAGGTACCACCGATTTTTCAGCTGGGGCAACTACTTGTGTTTCTGCTGCTGGATCTGTCATATGTGCCTTTCGTGCCGGCTACCAACCGGATGTAAATATGTGGTATTTATCGATTGTAATATGATTGTAATATGATTGTCAATATAACAATAAGCATAAAGAGCGCACCACCCCGGATAGTTGATCCTTTCGGATAAGGTAAACTTTGCCATCTGGCCTCTAACCACCGGACCCCTTTGCATTCTCCTGACGCATACTCACTCCGGCGCACGCACCCTAAGACATCATCACAGCCCGTCTGCCTCCCATGGCGATACTGGTACTACACGGCTTGCCCCATCTATCATTTCCTGACGGCTACCCCTAATCATCGGGACCGCTTTGGCGTGTTATCAAACACCACGTGTGGATGTTGCTCTCTCTATGCTTATTAAAGTGCTTTGATTGGCCGTTTTTTTATTTCCCGGCAAATCCAATAAATGTGTTCGCGTACATACGGCTTCCCCGTGTATTTATTCACATATCGACCAGTGTCAAAAATCTGCCGAGGCGTCATGCCATTTCCAAGATCCGTTGCAATCCGGATCCACATATCCAATGCCTCTTGCTTCCGGCGATCCCTGTATTCCTTCATCCGTTCGTTAAAATCACTCATGTGGCCAATAGTAATATGATTGTAATATGATTGTCAACCGCAGGAAATTTGCACATTTCGATCCTATTTTTCACTATCGATGCGCACTTCCTGGCCTCGCACAGCGCGGTACTTTTCCTCATGGCGCACACAATCCTGATGTGGAATACAAAGAGGCCGTTTGAATACCGACAAAGAAAATCGAAAAACCGGAAATGGAATCGCCTTCGTGCAATCCGGATAACTGCAAACAAATTCGCTCATAGACCAAATGCTCCCTTGTCCGGAAATCGCTTGTACCCAACAGCATTTGCGTGGTTGTAAAGCTTTTTGACATCCGTGGACGGCGCACAGCGCAAGTTGCCGATCTCACAATTCTGGCTATTTCCATCCGCCATATATACATACCAACCGGCAGGGATAGGGCCACGATATTTTTCCCAAATATAGCGATGCAAATAAATTGTTTGTCCCTTTGACCTATGCCGGAAAAATCCATGACCATCCGGACGAAAAGACAATCCATCACACATGAGCGGATCCCGGACGTTTTTTGTTCGAAGTTTATACCCCCGCACCCGAAATTCATCGTATAGTGATTGCCGGGTAAATTTTCCATGATACAAAACCTGTGCAATATACTGCAGCGACTTTTTTTCATTCAAATAGATTTCGTACATAGCCGCAACCGCATCATTATTCTTTCGGTTGAACTGCCGGAATTCCGGCTTGTACTTGAAGGGGTTTGTGCGTAATAGGGATCTTTTTATCATGATATTTGCTTCTCTATAAATTCGCGCATACTCGCAATGACATCCTGGCGGTTGCCATTACTGATATAGAACATGCTACCACCCTCACCCTTCGACCAAATCAACAGTGTAAATCCCCAACCCTTCGGCAATGCCATGGCAATAATTTTGCCAATCTTTTGCATGATATTTTTTATTTCGTTATTTTCGACTTCGAAATTTCCCATAGTTAAAATTTATATTCTTCCCGGCGAATTTCTTTGCCGCATTTGCAATAAAAGATACGATATTTTTTTGTACAACCACTATATGGACATTTTGCAATTTTCCCATTTGATAGAGGATGCTCATATTCGATGATAAATTTCGTATGATTTGGCCATTCACCATGCTCACCGGATAAGTAATGAAAAAATAAAGAAAACATATTATTTGCCCCTCCGGATTTCTTCTTCGGCACTGGCACAATATATTCTGTAGGCAATGGGACAGGCGTACCCGAAACAATCCCGCCTTTTGGTTTTTCAAACATATGAAAAACTGCCCGCCCTATACCACCAAACAATCCCAGCTGGTTTTCTGGAACCGCATTATTGCGACATTTTCCACAAATGCCTTCACGAATCCGATCAATAAAAAAACTGCGATATGTGTGACCGCACTTCGTATTGGGTCCGGAATAATAAATCTTACGGGCCGCATAACCCTTTTTGAAAGATAAATCGGCAATATTTTTTCTATGTTTCATCATGGTGTTCCTCCCGGATTTGATGGCCCGCGACAGGACCTAAAATTTTTTGTAATCGCTCTTTTGCATTCGTTCGATGGTCCGCAAGCGCGCGATCCTTGGCTTCGCATTTGTGTTGCTTCGAAATCTGATATCGCACTGTCTGATGCCCGAATCCATCAAACCCGTACAACGCACGCGCTGAAACGTGTTGATGACAAAACGGACATGATACCATCGTGAATTGTGCCATATATTACGGGTTTCCTGTAAACCATAGCACCCAATAATCCTCATAATGTGCAACGCCCATATATGTGTACTCTGCGTGTAACATATTCGCCCGATGTAGTGGCGAATTCATCCAGTCACGCATCAATTCGTCAACCGTTTTTTGATGCCGGGCTAAATTTTCACCTAAATGCTTATCACCAGCTGGCGGCGCATACCACAATACATTTTTTATTGATGGCACATAATCATCATGCGACCATTGGCCGCTTGATTTTATTGTCACCGCACGCGTATAGGCCCCTTGGTCTAAATGCGTAAGCTCTACTAATGGATATAATCCATGCTCCGCCCGAATCTTGTTTATTGCTGCCCCCATATCACTCGTAGTGATATCAAGCGGCCTTGGTGTGGGTGTTGCCGTCGGCGTAGGTGTCATCGTGGGAGTAACCACGATTTTTTCAGATCCACCGGTTCGAACGATGAAAATATTTTTTGATAATGAAACAAATAACAACGATAGGGCAATTGTCCAGATCGCTGTCACCATAATGATAATGTTTTTATTTTTCATATAAATCCTCCGGCCGGCGATCGAGCTTTCCAATCGCCAAGCGCAGAATTCACCAATGGAGAGCCTTGCGGCCAGCTGATAGTAATTTTTCTGTGACTTCCGAAATATGCCACCCCTTTTTGTCTGCAATTTTCTGCAAGCGTACATGCGTTTCGCCGCTTACGACTAAGCGCGGGTATTTCGGTGCTGCCACAATTTTTTGTGCCATAAATCAATTCACCCCCTTCCAACTAAACCCATTGCTAAACGGTAGGCGATTTTGTGTACCCCGCTGCACAATCTCAAAAAACAATTGGTCCGCCTGGATCTCGCGCCGGATCCGGAGCAAGAACGAAACAATTTTTTCCTTTGGTAATAATTTGGTGCCTTTTTTCATATTTATTTTCTTGTAATAGGATCGTGATGCCATAAACAAACCGTACACAAAGCCACCTGTCTGTATGTTTGGCCAAAAAATTCGACGCGTCTTTCTAAACTAGTACAATAACCAGTGCTTTCAATTCGATGTTCACCAGCTTCCAAAATAATAATTTTGTGTTCTTTCCCGTTTTTGCATTTTGTAATCATATATTTACCTCTCGGGATATTGTAAGATCATTGTAATATCATTGTCAAGGGGATGATTTTCAAGCTCCCGTTTATCCGGGATCTTAGCACTCGTTGACATCAACTGCTATAATATATCCATGCGTAACACTATGCATGAAAAATCCGGTTGAAACGTCGGCTTGCCGGCGAGAACAACACCGGATTTTTTTGTTGCCATCTTCCCGGCAATAGCAACAAACAGGGGTACTTTGTTTACAATCAGGTTGTCAATAAGAATCCGCCGGTTTACAATTTTCCCACAATAAAAATTCCTTCTAAAGCCCTGGGGGCTAGGCATGCTCTCCATATAGTCTTCTTAGCTCCCCTTCGTACAAGGTAGGTAAGATATGCCCCGCATAGTGATTTTCGGCGTTTCCACCTCAATCCAAGCAATCTTTTCGATGCGCCGACTGACTTGGCATGGCATTGCTGCTGTAGCCTCACATAAAAGCGCAGATTGTCCCAAAGTCATCGAGCCGGGTTGCGGCACTGTATAGCTCTATTTGGGCGCGGTCACCGCGGGCGCCGGTTTATTATCCGGTCCTTCCCCTTTTTGATCTATCAATAACTGTTGAACTGTCGGTTGGAAATTATCCGGGGGTACTTCATCAAACAATGCCGTTTGCCCTTTTCGAAGGGCGCGGTTTGCTTGTGATCGCCGGATGGCCATTTCGTGGATAAGATCGAAGCGTCCCGCCTTGCGGTATTCGATGACTTTGTTTAGGTACTCGGTTGCTGTAAGCATAAAAAAATCCGCTCTGGTTCTTGGTAAAGGCTGTTCAACAACAGACTTTTGGCAAAGGCTAAACCTTTACCAAAGACCACAACGGACTTATCTGTTGCTGATTCTATCACTGGACCCCCGCTTTGCCAAGAGGGGAAGCACGATGCTTCTTGTCGTAGTCCAAACCGGAATTGCTCCGGACGTAAAACCCATCATACAGCGGGGAAAAATGATGTCAATATAGCGCGTCAAAAAAGTAAATTTTCGGGTTTAGTTTGGGAATAAACCCTTCCAGGTGGCATTGGGATCCATTTGTTGTTTATAGAGGAAAATGAGCTTATCGACTGCCTTGACTACAGCGCCCAGGGCATCGATGCCCAGGAGTACAAGGACAAATTGCCAGCTGACGGTAACAACTGCCTTCTGTAGGTCAATATGCATCGCCAAATACCCTGTGATAACTGCTAGTCCGGAAATGAATGCGCGGATCCATTCTTTGGCCGCTTCCAATAGGAGCTGCTTGATGAAATTCATGTTATTGCGTAAAAAGAACAAATTGAAATTCGCTGATGGTTTCCTTCACCATTTCAACGCGTTCATATCCCAATTCTTTTGCCTTGTCCCAAGCGATAGTCAATGCAGCTCTATAATCAATCTGATCCTCCCGTGGGGATCCTGCATGACGGTCAACGGCAAATTCAAGTTTCTTTGTTGGCTCTGGTCGTGTGTCCATAAAATCAATTATACGCTAAAAATTCAAAATATTCATCAGTTGCCTGTTGCATGCTCACTTTTTCAAATCCTTCTTTTTTTGCAACTCCCCTGGCCATTGCGATTGCCTGCAAATCGGTCAATAAGATGGGAAGACCAGCTTCATCCGTTTGGCTCGTCTTTCGATCAACACGAAATAATTTGCGGGCATGAATATCTTTTTCTGGTGCTTCTGTGGTATCAGTCATATTATTTTTTCTTGCCCATCGATGGGCATTTTTCTTTGATCTCGGCAAACATTGTCCGGCTCTCTTTTATATATTTAGCACATTCGGTCATGTTCGTCACCATGAATTTCATAAATTGTACCTGCTCCGGATTTCGACCCTGCAAAATGCTCAAATATTCTTCGATCTTTTTTTCATTTGCTTCCTGTAATCCCTGCAACTTTCCAAGTTGCACATTCATTTCATTGATTTGCTTTTGATGGTCGGTAATAAGAGTGGTTTTTTCACTCGTTAAAATAGATATTTTTTTGCTGTCTGCTTCCACCGTTTCCTTATATGTATCGATCAAATCGTCCTTCGCTTTACTGGCTCCGGATTTGAATTGCGCCCAGGCAAACCCGGCGCCGGCCATAAGAATTCCCACACCGGCTAAGCCGCCAAATCCATCAAGGCTGATAAGTTGTGTTGCCATATATTATTTCTTTTGACCAAACAATTTTCTGATGTATGCGAATAATTTGTCAAGCACTGATGGGGGGACAATGCCCTTGAGCAGCATTTCTTTTTCTTTTTGGAGCGCCGCAATGTCCAAATCCTTCTGGCCGCCGGCTCGTTGTAGGTCCCGGACCTGCTTTTCAAGGTCATCGATCGTACCCTGGTACTGCCCCTTGAGTACCTCCACGTCGGGCTGGCTCTTTTTGAGTGCGTCTATTTCGGCATTTAGCAGGCTAACCGTTCGCTGGCGCTCGGCGTCTTTGTTTGCTAATTGATCGATGCGATTGGCAATTTCTGTTTCTGCAGCTGCAAGCTTTTTTTCGGTATCAACTTTATCGTTTTGGGCTGCTGTGGCGGTACTTTTGATACCATTAACCACCCTCTGCAAATCATCGGCTCCGGCACTCTTGGGGTCGGTACCCCCTGCCATAGTGGCTGCTACAGCCTTATCCCACTCACTGGATCCATGGACAAGATCCTGGAATACTTTTTGATTGTCTTTCGTATTGGGCAGTAAACATCCTACGGCATCCATCTTTGGTCCTTGATAGATCACGTACTGGAAAATAGTGCGACGTGCATTTGGTACCAACCAACCTAAATATTTTTTGAGTGACACAGTTCCCCCGCCCAATGGATCGGCAACAGTAATATCGTTTTCGTCATTTGGGTTGTA
Organism: Candidatus Gottesmanbacteria bacterium; assembly: GCA_023245335.1. GTDB lineage: Bacteria > Patescibacteriota > Microgenomatia > UBA10105 > UBA927 > UBA927. The sequence continues at coordinate 29,231 of JAHFKK010000005.1, read as the reverse complement.
GTCAACAGCAATAACATAATGGGTATCATTTTTTACTGTCTGCGGGTTGTAATCGATTTGCAGCATGACCGGATTGCCGGCGTCCAGAGCGCTTTTGATTTCCCCCATCTGTGCATCACTCAAAAGCACTTCCCCGATATTGGTCAACGATTCCTTGATCTCTTTATGAAGCTTAGAAATAGCACCCCACACATAATTGCCGCCGCCTTTTTGAAAACCTTTATCCGCACCAAGAGCAACCAATTTTTCATTGATCGTCGCCGGTGTTTCATCAAATCCAAACGCGCGGCAAATAGTTGCTAAATCTGAATCGAGGCATCCGTAGTTGTAAATATTGTATGCAGGATCCACATTGAATCCCAGGAGAATTGAGGCCCAGCGCGAATCAAATTGACTAAAAACTATCGGCAGACTTACTCGCATAATCGTACTATACCACAATGCGTCTACAGGATGCCCATAGGGCCAGCACACCAGGGCAGGGCAGTTGTTGTAATAGTCATGGAAGGATCCGTCGTACCAGTTATTTTACAGGCTTCAATGCGGATCCTGCCGTCGCCACCAGCTCCGCCCGATGATCCACCACCAATTCCTCCCGCTGCTCCCTTTGCGGTTATCAAACCCGTACCGATAGTTGCGGTACCCGCTCTTATAAATATTAGCCCGCCTGCTCCGCCGCCACCAGCTCCGGATCCAGCATTACTGCCCACAGCGCCATTTGACCTGATAGCTCCCGTGACGGTAATTGATTGACAAAAAAGAAGAATAATGCCGCCACCTGCTCCGCCTGCTCCACCGGTTTGATCGGTTCTATTTCCAGACCCCGCCCCACCACCGCCGCCCGGAAACAAATTATCAAATGTACTATCCCCAATAGTCAAACCGCCATCCCCACCACCAGTGCCATCCCCTGGCCCCCCTTGTGTTCCTTCTGCTGCGTGTCCACCGCCACCGCCCGCTGATCCAACTTTTCCGGGAGCTGCAGAAACGCCGCCGCCGGCACCATTTCCATTTGATATTGTTTCCTGAAATACGCCATACCGCGGATATCCTTCACCACTTGTTCCTTCGCCAGTTCCCGCTGACGGGCCACCTCTATATCCAATACCAGTACCCAATAGGGATTGATCGATTGTCGCCTCACCATTGCAAAATTTAGCAATAATACCCCCAACAGTTCCATCCCATGCTTTTCCGGTAAAAGATCCGGACATGGTGATTTTTGAATGCTGTGGTACTACGATTACCTGCGCCTTATCATTTCCTGTGCAGGAATATGTATAAGCAAGCGGCCTAGTTGTGGTTATGGTTCCCGCAACATAACTGCTGATTCTATTTAGCTCCGCCTTCCCTGCATTGGTTCCCTGCATTTGAATGACAAGAATGATTTGACCTGCAGCAAATGAAGGATTGGTGGCAGAAAGTGATGTTGCAGCTGCCGTTCCTACCGCGGCACTATCAATTGGCGCATCCGTACCAGTGAGTACGGCCACACCATCCGCTCCATTGCCAAAACCGATAGTTTCCATATGATTATGTTAGCACTTCCGTGGCAAGAACTTCGACAAAAAGATCCTCCGGATTGCCGGAAATAGCAGTAATATCGAGGGAAAGTATTTGATCTTCCACAAGTGCAGCACTGGCAATGACACTATCTGTTGCCGATGATGTAGTTGCCGAAATACCACTGTCAACATCGCTTGTGTCTTTTTGGATCCGGATAGTCGCCGATGTACCCGCTTTTATTTTCGTCTTGATTGCTGTGACTGTCATGCCGGCCGGAACAATATATCGCGGCCCCTGCTCATCGCCAACTAACAACGCACCTTTGACCTCAAATGGGAAACGGACATATCGAGTGATTGCATCCGTGCGGATTGCATTTTCTTCCAAAGCCGTTGCATTTGTTCCTGCTACTACGGGTGATGATGTAGGACTTGGCATAGTTGTATTATATACTAACTTCCAATTTGCACATCCCACGTCAATGTGAGTGTGTCATTGGTTGTTTTTGTACGGTTTATCGCCAATCGGCAAAAAAGTGTACCACTTCCAGGGGTTCCACTGGCATCGTCACCAAATAGTCCGGCTTCTTTCAAAGATCCGTTTGCCTCCGAAGTTGTGAAAAACGTCTGAAATGTCGCTATGTTTCCCACAACCGATCGCACACTTACAAGCTTTCGGAATATTTCAGTTTGCAGTCCGGTATCACCAAGATCCGGAGCAGTAATTCCAGTACCCAGGGCGCAATAGGTGATAATGCCCTTGTTGTTTGCCGTTGTACCGCGCAGTGCATCAGCCATTGAATTCTTGCCGGCGGTCACCACCATGTTATTGACTAAATCACTGATAAGCTTTTTTGTTTTGACGTTATACAGCTCAAGAAGCACGGCGCCCCGGGGAATCACCAGATCATTTCGGTGAAGAAAAATGTCATTGTGTTTTTTATACTTATCCATATATGATGCCCTATATATCATTTCGTTGACATCAACGAAATGATATTATTCTATCAATCTAAATCCCTTTGTCATTGTAATGCTAAAGACCAGTTGTACACAAGTTATCCCCATTGAAACAAGTCCCACACTGCCCGCGTCGGCGTCGATTCTAAACTATCAGTACACCAGGTTGCATACGGACCGGCGCTGTCTATGACCAGATTATCGTGAATGCTGTCGTTTAGCAAGGAATCTGTCAACAATACCAATTCATCGACAACCTCATTATCATTTAGCTCGATAATATTTTTGTTTTGCTCCAAAAGCTCAATGAAGAATCGAATAATACCCATGACTTTTGCACTGGCAACATAGACTTTGTACTCATAATTTCCCCCACCGATCGCCCGGGCAACTACCTTTTGGACGATGTAATCATCATTGACACCGTACTCTGACAACACAATATTCATATATTGGCCTGAAACAAAACCAGTCGTCATCGTCTTAAAGCTTCCTTCGATGATGCTGTACGCGTAATCGGTTAACTCCGCACTTGCCCGATCGCGTGCGGCCTGGGTAGTCGTGATGGTCTTATCAAATATCGCAAATTCATGTACTCCGGAAGCTGAAATTGAAGCCGTATGCTCAATAGCAACCAGGATCGGGATATCATACTTGTACGTCACCGTGAGCGTGTCGCCGGTTCCTAACACTGCAGCGCCGGCATCCTGTTCAACGTATTTTTCCTGAAAATTAACATAGTAATCAAATCCGGATGTGTCAATATTTTTGATACCGACTGTTTTGGAAACTCCATTGACAGCCACAGTAATGTCATGCGGTTTGTCCGGAAGCACAAATTGTTTCTTTTTTCCATCACCCTTTTCTTCATAGGTTGTGGTATCTGAAAGCTTGGTTCCCCCCCGAACGTACACACGATTTTTCAGCTGGGAAGCATCTTTGGATAGGGTAAAATCCGTATACTCGTTATTGCTCACCGTGATGTTAAATGGCGCAAGGTTAGTCGCAAGCGGGAAATAGTGAACATCTTTTTCGTAGTCGATAAACCAATTGCGGCCGGTAAGATCACAAATTTTTCGCATACACTCCGACGGCTGCAGGTAATTGAAAGCAATCTGATCTATGGTAACGCCCTCAATCACATTGTCTGTTGTAATGCCGCTGCCGGCGCAATAGGTAGCAACGATGTCCTGGATGATTGCTTTATCGGTCATGCCCTCATATGTTTTGTGAACCAAGAATCGATCAAACAATCGCACCTGATCGATACAGGAAATATCAAAGAGAACCAAACCGGTCTTTTGTTTGGATCCGGGCTTTACTCCAATAATGAATCCGGAGAATATAATGGTACCATCAGAAAGCGTGATGACTACCTCATCATCCGGATCCGGGACGCCCAGGCTTTGCCGATCCATAAGAGAAAATGAAAGTGTGTTTTGCTTATCATTGATGACATCCTCTATGACAATCGATTGGTGGATAATATCAACCGATCGCTCCACACCGGATATAGTGACACTGTAGGCATCCGGAAGGGCCGTGAATGACACCCAATCCCCATATGTAGTCCCGGACGAATCGACAACGAATACGCGATAATAATAAATATGTCCAGGCGTCAATCCGGATACATTAAGAGAAAATATACCACCCCCAAAGCTGCCATCTTCATATGTTTCCCGATCGGGAAATGGCACGGTATTGTATTGAAAGCCGCGACGGGTAATTGGTAGAACAACTAAACCTAAAATTTCACCATTGAGTGCTGCTGTTTTATCGGCAATAGAGCTGGCCGGCAATGTTTCCACCGACATCGCCTGTATACCTGCAGGAGCAAACAAGAGAAGAAGTGACATGCATTCATTTTAGCAGGTTTTGAAAACTCTATCGCCCGACTGGTACGATTCCGCTGCCTATCATTTCTTTTTGATCCAAATATTTTACCTTCATTGAGGTCCAGGTCATTGCAAATGACCCCGATGCTCCGCTTGTTATCAATTGGTATGCTACGCGATCCGCCGGTAATAACACATCGACACCCGATGCATCAGTGACCACGCCAGTTGCGGCAGCTGCTACTGAAATAACCTGATTTCCATTTGCTGTATTCTTTCGAAGTTTCAGCGTAGTATTGCCAGTATTTATCGTGTTGGCGCTTACATTAGCCGTCAAATTTGATGCACGCTGCAGAAGCTTGACTGGCGCATTTGTCCAGCTTTCAGAAAAGCTGGCAAGTACACCCGATATGCCAAAATATGTTGTTGTTGCAGCAGCCGTTGAAACACCCGCAGTGGTTCCAGCGCACATCATTGTGGTTCGATCAACGGTTACAATTTCCATGCCCACATTAGTAAATGTTATGGTGCCGCCGCCTGTGCTCGTCAACCGTCGCAATCCTACTATGTCACCGGAAGCGATAGTATCAGAATTGCTTGTATCTTCAACAAATCCAGTCACCCCTGCGCCAATACTCACTGCTAAAGCACCATTTGCCGTATTGACCCGACTACCAAAAATAGTCGCAGTTGACCGACCGTTCGCCGTCACGTTGACAAACATATTTTTCAAAGTTCCTGCGATTCTCATGGTCGACTGCAATCCTGTTTCCGATAGTTGCCATGTGGCTTGACCATTTGGCGTATGGAATCTGGACGTACTATCAACCGAAGTACTTGCTGGCGTATTTGATGGGGCTATTTTCAGCACTGTTTTATCGCTGGCATCATAAACAACTTCCGCAGTTCCCATCCAAAAATTTGAACCGCCCGATCCAAGCGCAAATTGATAGCAGAATTTATCGCCGGCCGCTACACTTTCAATATTGGCTAAATCATAAAAAAGTCCTGTTGCACCAGCTCCAACGCTAATTGCACTAGCGCCATCAGCACCATTTTTCCGTATTTTTATGGTACTCGTGCCAGTCAAATCATTTGAAGGCACATTCAATGTGAATAAACTCAAAACACCACCGGTGCGAAATAAGGTTTGCTGATCGGTTTCCGTTGCGCCCACAACACAATATGTTGATCCAATAGGGGAATACTTTGTGACAGCTGTGGTGAAAGAGCTTATTGCGAAGCTTTGTAGTAAGACTTTAGCCATATCATAGTATATCGATTTTAGATGACCCCAATTTTGCCTGCACTAATGCCTGTATATCAGTTTTGTGTTTACTTGTTATGCCGGTCAAACTGATTTGCAATTTTCTATTCGCATCAAACGCAAATTTGAATTCAATGCCATTTTTTAACTTTTTCACTTTCGATCCATCATCCAAGACAACTTCATCCACCAACTCCGGCATGCTCTCTAATATTAACCCATGTGCTTTATTTTTTCGTTGATTTTCATCTAATACTTTAGAGTAATGAGCATCTTTACCCATACTAATATGTGCCGGACATGCTTTGACAATTCGAGTTGGCGTATGCACGCGCGTTGATTGATTCTCCGCATCATCCCACGTATATTCAAGAACGCATCCGCATGTATCTGGTTGCCACTGGTTCGTGTGAATCATATTTAGCTTTCTATGGTGTAGTACGACACCATAACGTCAATGCTGCCACCTGTTGGCACGGTACTGGTTATACGTAAATCTTCATCATCTGCACCAACACCAATCATACCGGATCCATTCCCACGTCCTACACCACTACCCGGTGCAATGCCAGGATGTGATAAGACAGTGCCAGCCCCCGTTGGCGTTGTTGCCGTAGCAAATCCAACACGCGCTTGGACATTGACAGTGTTCGCATTATCCGCAAGCACACTACATTCTGTAACCACAATTTTCAATCCTGTTGCTACAGTAACAAGCGCAGCGTTTGTTTGTGCGCCAGTATAGTTCGTACGAAGGGTAATAATGTTCGGGTGGCCACCGATAACAAATGGTATACCATGACGATTTGCAAATCCCACAGTTCGATCGGCCGCGGCAACTGCAGTTGGATTTGCTCCATGGGCAATTGCACGATAGCCATTCAATGTTGGGTTGCCCGCATCAACACCATCGTGTGCAATATTTCCACCAATCATCAAATTTCCTTTGAGGTCAACAGCAAGCGGAATATAGTCGCCATCAGCGGCAAATGATGATTGTGCTACATTCCCGACACCTAACGCCATAACACCGGTATCACCCGATGTGTGCGCTGCATCTTCCGCTTTCCCAAGATTGGTCGCGCCAACTCCCGGGACAATACTTGTCACATCGACATCACCAATATCAATACCGGAATTTGCTGCAGACTTTCCGATCGCATTAGTTCCTGCGGGAAGGGCAGCTACAACTTGAACGGGAAGACCATTAGCAGATGAAACATCGCCGGCATTCACACCATCAGCCCCATGGATCAATTTGATTCGTTGATATTTTGCACCGGAGATTTCATCTGTGGCAATTGTATCGCCACCGGTCATCAAACTTATGACTGTATTATCCGCCATAGGGTTATTATAGCATTAAATTTTTTGTACCTGTCAATTAGAACCGGACATTTTGCTGCAGTACGCGCACGATATTGTCACCAACCACCTCTGCGATCCTCTTGGCACCTGCTTCGTCACTTATCATGGCCCCATCGAGTGATACATTGATTTGAACACCCGAAGCCATCCTGGACGATCCTACGCCCCCAGGTGGGGTAATTATTTCGCCCCCGTGAACCTGTGCAAGCATAGGCGCCCCTAGCTGTCCGGGGACAATTCCACCCTGCGCAAATCCGGGCAAATTCTTGAGATTATCAGCCACCCATTTCAATCCTTCAAATAATTGCCCGGCCGGACCAAAACCACCCTTGCCGGCAACCCAATTCATAAGCTGACTTGCTTTGTCCTTTATTCCATTTACCATATCCGTCACTGCTTTTTCCCCGGCTTTCCTAGCAGAATCCGAAACACCCGAAACAAGATTGTCGCCGAATCCCTTTGCCATGTCCGATCCAATGCCTTTGATTTGATCCCCATGGGCGCCAAGTCCAGCTGCCATATTTCCACCCAATGTATCGCCAAGCGCACTTCCACGATCGGCGATTTCAGCTAATCGACGCACATGCTCTTTTGTTGATGCATCGTTTTCTTCTGTAAATTGTCGCTTGAGCCGCGTGATATCATCCTCCCTGGCTTTATCTTTTACTGCATCGACATCCGATTGGTGCAACTTCAATATATCGTTTTCTGCATTCAAACTGGTCTGATAGTCGGTAACACGTTTGTCATGTTCCTTTTGTAATTTTGCCGTTGCTTCCGCTTCATCTGTTTCGGCTTTCAGCTTTTGCGCATCATATTTTGTGTTTTCTTCATCCAGGCTCTTTTGCAAACTCGTCAACCGGGCCTGGTCCGCATCAACCCCTTTTGCCGTTTCCTCATCGATCTGTTCTTTGATAGAATCCACCTTGTCCTGGTGGGTTGTTTTCATATCACTCATTTTTTCTGCAAAATCTTCCGTCCGGGTCTTCATGTCATCGGCAAACGATTCATTTTCATCCTTGATTTCTTTTTCCAACTCGGCTTTTTTATCAAGGTGCGCCCGGATCAAGTCGGCTAATTGCTCATCAAAATCCTTCTTTCGTTTCGCATTTTCTTCCTCGTACTTGCGTGTTTCGTCTTCAAGATCCTTTTTCACTTGCTGGCTTTTTTTACTTGACGCCTGTGCTTCCTGTTGAAATCCCTTGCCGGCAATTCCCACCTGTTTATCCGTTTGCGTCCGGACCACATCAGTCATTTTTTGTTCCGTCGATGAAAACGTCGTTTGCAGATTGCCGATCATGGTGTAGAAGGAATCACGCGCCTTGCCGAAGGATCCGCTAAGCGCATAGCCGATGGTTGTTGCTACTCCCACAACAATCTGGCCGAGATACATAAATGCACCGGCAAGACCAATGACAAACATTTTCAATGTCGTTGAATTTTGCGAGATATATTGCATCGCCGGACCCAACGCGCTGCCAAACGTGTCTGCCAAGAATCCTATGGCCGGCGTGAGAATTTCACCAACAACTTCCTGGACATCATTGAATTTATTTTTCAATTGCTCCATGCGCCCACCAAATGTATTGAGCTGGGCAGCTGCGGATCCACCAAATTCCTTGCCAAGCTCACGCAATATATATTGTTGGGCTTGCATACTTTTTCCCGTTTCAACAAGGTTTTTTATCATGTCCGTCTGTGTTTCGTTAAAATTGACACCGACCCGTCGAAGTGCTGTGACGCCAAGGATAGGATCCTGCATGGCTTTCCCGACTTGAATCGCTGTTTGGCTCAATTGTTCAGCTGACGGCGTAAGACCACCATTCATGGCTGTGGCCATATCGATCGTTGCCTGGGTTACCTGGGGAAAAATATCGTGACCGATATTGGTAAACGTCAACAGCATGTTCATGCCGGTTTGTGCGGCTTCATCAGAAATGGCCGTGGAATTCTGGATCCCTTTTGCCATTTTAGAAATTTCCCCGGACGTGTAGCCGGCAGCTCCACCGGTGGAACGGATAACCGCTTCCGTTTGTTTCATCACACGATCTGATTCCTCAAATGCCTTGATAGAATCGCCCAGGAATTTCACCACACCAGCTGCGCCAAATGCGACACCAAAAATTGCTGCAGTCTTTGTCACGACACCGGCTAAATTGCCTAGGTCGGTTTTCATTTGGGATGTTTGGGTTTTTGCTTGAAGCATGCCGGCCTTGAATCCGGACATATCGGCTACAAATTTTGCAACCACACTTCCTGCATCGAATTCGCCTGCCATATGCAACTATTGTAACACGGGGAAAATCATTTTACCGCAATGCCACTCATGGATTGCTGCGATATTTGTTGTTTGAGAAGTAAAAATCCGCTCTTGTCAAGTTCATCATCTTCACTGTATTCCGTCGGTTCTTCTTCTTTGGCCAGGGAATTCCATAATGCCTGCGGATCCGTCGTGTGAGGATTTTGTGCAATAGCCAGCTGCATTTTATATTCAGTCAAATGCCGCGATATTATTTCCTTCTGTAGGAAATATAATTCATCGAAATAGACCGTTTCCAAAATATCGTTCCTAGCCCAGCCGTATTCACTAGCCAATAGGTCTATGGCCCAATACAGCCAGGATCTTATACCAACGTACTTACTTTCGACTGGGCGAATATTTTTTTTACGACATCAAATACTTCGTCGTATTTATTTGCTTCAAGAACACCAGCAAATAATCTGACCAGTTCATGCATGCCAAGCTCCCCGATTTCTTCTTTCGGGATCCCGGTAAATACAGCCATCACATTGAGGGCTTCCGGAAGTGCATTTTTGAGAATCTTTGGAATGCTCTGGATCATTTTATCCTGTTGCAGTTGATCGAAGCTTTCAAATTGCTTTGGTATTTCGTCAAGTATGCTTAGTAAATCAGCATACTTTTTCAATGGTAATTTTTGTACCGTGATCGTTTGGTCATCCAGTACGATTTCAATTGTCTTTTTTTTGATAGGTTCACTCATAGAATTTTTAGGCGGGCCACAAAGGGCCACATTTGCCCAATAAAAAAAGTCTTACAACGTGCTGTCCCCGATAAGGCCCAGATAGTTACCGTCAGATCGACTTTCATCGATAAGCGCCTCAAAAACAACTTCCACTAATTTTTCAGAATCGTTTTTATGAGGAAGCGCAATGGTAGATCCCACATACGCTTTGTAAAACACGACGTCAAACGCTTTCGTACCTTCGTTTATAGGATGAAGGACGAGTTGTTTTGCATCATCGGTTGCCTTTTTACCAGCTGCAGCGCCAACAGTTATACGAGAATTTCCCGCACCGGCAAATTCTGTCTGTGGCATAGAAACACGGAAATTCGCAATCGTCGCTTCCGCAAGTGCTACTTTCGCAGTCCACTTTTCACCCACCAATATTTTTTCCACTGGTGTGCCACCGTACTTGTCGACCATCACATCGTAATGTGCCGGCTCGTAACTCACCTCGACGCCGCCTTTTGTGTGTCCTAGGTCTAAACCGTTAAACACCACGCTACATACTCCGACTTTTATTTTGGTTGCATCAGCCATACTATTTTTTCACCTCCCTTCCAGTTTTTCCTATTGAAAAATCTTGCTCTATCGTATCCTTATTTTCCTGCGTTCTCAAGTGCCGGAATACAAAAATATTGAGGTGGTCGCAGCGCTTACATTTTATTGCAATGCGACCGGCAAAAATATATTCATATACAATGAACAAACGACAATTGCTGCAGCGCAGCTCGCGGTAGCTTTTCCCCTCAAAAACAATCATAGGTTATCGAATAAGCGCTTCGAAGTTCATGGTGAATTCGTCCATGCCGGCATCATTGCGGCCAATGTGTCCGCCTTCCGAAAGCGCGAAAATATAGAAAAAATAATCCTCACCTACCACTAATGTACTATTCATTTTCTGATGAAGTAGTGCGCGGATCGCTGCTAATTTTGTTTTGCCGGCATCGAAGCTCGCCGCCCGGATAAACACCTGAAATGTCGGATGCTTCATGGGTAAATATTTATCCGGCTGGATCCCGCCGGTATCAAATACCCCGACGCAAGGCAAATGGGAATCCTCCGGCAAATAGGAAATGAAAAGATCCGTCGCCAGTGTGCCGACGCCGTTTGCTTGTAAATAGGTTGCAATTTGTTCTGTAAAATTCATACTATACCAACATTTGCTGGATTGACTGCAGATAATATTTTTGAAAATTCGCTAGGTTATTTTTCATAGGATTTTCCAAATACTTTGCGCCACGGGTTCCTGGGCCGCTCTGTGTAAAATGATACTCCGGATGCTCATGCAACCTGGCCGCATACACTTTGTTATACCCGACAATCGTAATATATTTACCATTTTCTTCATAGGTCGGCTGCACGCTTCCACTTGCCTGCAATAGTCCTTTTTTATGCGGCACAACAAATCCGCTTAGGCGCATGAGTTCTTCCCCGATATCCTGGCTCGCACGGCTTTGCGCTTCCTCGGCCTTCTGTGCTAGGATTTGCATTTTCTTTTCAAAATCAGAATCGTCAAAATTTATATTGCCTGCCATTTTATAAGTTCCAGCTTGATGTGATCGATGGCACCATTGCCGCCAACTGCATCTGTGCGGGAGAACACTTTATAATCGACCCCACCATAGGTCACCTTATCATCTGTATTGATACTGGTTGTCGCCGGCACGTAAACAATAGCACTCACAATGACCAGGCTGTTATTGGGTAATAAGCGGCGTTTGCTGACCAATTGCACGCGTGCGTTTACGGTGGATCCGGAGCCTACAGCCTCCCGGCCTTCTTTGTTATACCCCGTTTTTGCGTAGAGGGTAATTTCCTGATTGAGTAATCCGAGTAAGCTCATATTTCATATTATGCCACAATTTCGCCGCCGCGATTCATTATGCCTCGAAGCAATGTTTTTGCCTTTGGTGCCAACAGCTTGTTTGGTCCGCCGCCGGATCCCGAGTTGCCACCGGCATTGGTATAGCCATAGTCGCCGATATTCTCACTTTGCTTTTCTGATTTGTCCGTCGAGAAAAAATCAGCCCCCATTGCGTGAGCATATTCGCATTGCATAGCAACTGCGCGCTTGACTGCTTCCGGGATTTGTTTGTAGTAGGTGTTCGGCACATTCACCCCATCAAAGACGATATCCTCACAACGGGGGAATTTACCGAGCTGATAAATGCGATAGAAGCTGGTTGCATCCGGGGGAGTTGTCCAATTTGATTGCATCGTCAAAATACCTGCACGGGTGCTGGATAGGATAGTCCGCCTTTGACCTGCGCCAGCTCCACCGAGTATTTCAACTTCGCACCATTTGAAATAGTCATTGTCAAATTTGTCCATGTCTTCCGCATTCAACTGCAAAGTGCTTAGGGATCCGCCCGATGCCAGTCTTCCCAACTTATCTTTGTAGTAACGATCCTGAAAGCCCACATATGCATCGACGAGTTCTTCTGCCTCGGATATTTGATCGTCTGTCGGGGTGAATCCGGCGAGTGCATTTACTTCTGCGGCGGTGACGTAGTTCCTGCGGGATGCCATGATGCCATTATAGCAAGTTTTTCAAGAAGTGTTGCAACTGTTGAAATTCTGTGTTGAAATTCACTTTGTTTTCGTAGTTCGCCCGGACATTTCTACACATAGTAATATATCGATCCGGTTCACTAAAATATTGGATCTTTTCAACAATTTGCTCATTGGTCAACCCATCGATGCCAATACACGTCACACCATCCTGCATCAATTCATGTCCCATTTTGCCAAAGTAATATCCGACCTTCGTGATGATCGGTCGGGCCACTGCCGCAGAATTATACAGCACATGCCCATACCCATCACCGCCATATTTCGTGTGCCAAATAAACTTCGACAAACGCATGTTCGTTGCGAGTTCTTCAATAGGTCCAATGCTTCCATCCCTGCAGGATCCACCGAAAGTTTTGAATGACCAATCCGGCATGAGCTTTTCAATTTGCTGGAACAATTCCCAATCGCCGGCATAGTTTCCATCAGTAGAAAAACAATTGACGAATGATGCAATTTCCTGTCCCTCCGGACATTTCCAATCCAGCCAATAGGTAAAAATCTTTTCATCAAATTCCTGGTGATACGTCACTATATTTGTGCCGGCCGGTATTGGCTCATGGATGACTGCTGATGCCATAACATTTTTCACCGGCGCGCCCGGGGGAACATTCCAAGCATTGCCTATTTGGAAAATAAACTTAGGATGATTCGGATGTTGTGCCGCCAGTCGCGCGAAACTTTCAATGTGCATGGGAAGGGTAGCAATAACAATATCGATAGGGGTTTGCATGAATGCTTCGACTGTCAATGCATGGGTCATTGCATGATGTTGGGTGTCTTCAATTGAATAAATACCGGACGAGTTAAAAAGAGCATCCGGGATCCCTAAATATTGGGCAACAGTCGCCGGATGGTTGCGATATATTTCAGCCATTTTCCAATATCCTTTTTCCATCCATGCAGTACCGATCGGCCGGAATAATTTGCCACCCAAACGGTCTTCAAAGAGCATTCGAAGCGAATTGTACAGGCCCATGTGGTGTTGATCGACAAATACGTTATACATAGATTTTATATACTCATTTCATTGTAACATGGTTATCTATACGCGCTCCCCTACTCTACCACTCCCCCCGCCCAAAATACAATATATAGCCTCAAATATGAACAGGGGAGTGCCGCCGGGGGACGGTGGGGGATCGCACTATAACCGCACAAACCCCACTATTCCCGCATTATTGTAGCAACATTGATTTGGCCACCTTTTCAAATCGCGGATCCAATGGCACGCCTGTGAGGGTCAAACATCCGGACAAATATCGCTTGAATTCATCAGGATAATACGTGACCTCTTGCATGGTGCTGGCCAGGTGAAAATTGTGTGATAACCCATTCATATGATGGTAGTATTTCGGGGTCAAGCCGGTGATAAAAACATCCAATGCTTCCAAGTCACTTTGGATAAGTCCGAAGTGATCCATTTGGTCCTGAACGATACCAAAATCGCAGCCTGTACGATTCAATGTGTCACGTCGAATAAGCAAACAACAGGGATGTAAACGACCACTATTTTCCTTCACACCGATGACCTCACGATATGTGATGTATTCATTTATTTCATCCCAAAATGCCGGATCCGTTACTAAGAAATCCTGCTCCATAAACCACAGCCAATCGGATGTTGTCAATTTTAGTGCGTCCTGAATTGCGACATTTCGCCAATCCTCGCCGGGTAAAATAGGCGAGCTGGATAAAAATATACAATCATCATTGCTCATGGCATTGATGACAAATTGCGAGTAATCTATCTCACTGCCCGAGCTAGTAAATACAATAATAACCTTGCCAAAATTACTTCGGGAATCGCGAACGAATTGACGAAAAAGCGGGTACTCTACATTACGCGGCCAGGTGATAATAAGATCAGGCTTCATAGGTGATAAATATATTCACTTTGTATGGACCAATTCGAAAAAAACGAAAAATTGACCAAATGCTTGCATGCATATGACACACGCATTTGTTAAATCCAAACCACCGATACAATGGCCCTTTACTCATAACCCAAGTGTACCATAGGCAATTTGCCGGCGACGAATTTCCGTGATGCGCAAACTGAATTGTTTGATGATCCGATAGATTGCCTCATTGTATAAATCGTAAAATTCCTTGGTGTCCGGTGTCGGCTTTGCATGCTCATAAAACGTCAACCACCATTGGACCCGGCGCTCGAATTCTCGCTTCTCAAAATCCGACCGGCACCATTCATTCGGCAATGATGTTGCCTGTCCTGGTGGATCGATAAGCCGGCGGGTGAGTGATCGATTGACATTATCCCGAAGGATCCCACCAACACCGCTTGATAAACTTCCTATGTGACACCATGTTGCTTGACCATTGAACATGCTGTACGCGTAATGCGTCACGAAATGATCCATGTCATCCGGATGCCCATGGTATTGTGGAATACACAAAATACGTTCTTTTGGAATCATCGCACGCAATTGCAAGCTCATGTGGACCATGGTATCGCCATTGGCAATTTCATCCTGGACAACGTAATCGCCAAGAGCGGGGATAACCTCGCCTTTTTTCCATGCCCGGGCGCCGAAATTGCGATCCGTCTTGAGTAGTATTTCCTTCCGGGTAAAAAAGAACGATGGCCAGAAATTCGGCCCCTGGTCGCCTTCGCCTTCATAATCCAAACCCCACAGTTGCTTTGCCCGGGTGAGTATTTCCATGGCGCAGGATCCGCGCTTGCTGCCGATAATGTCATAGTTCGAATTGTTGCCCTCTAGCATCCGGAAAAACATATCGACGGATCCGGGTTTGAATATAAATGCATCATCTTCAATGAGCATAATATTTTCTTCCTCTACTACGTCCAGGGTTCGATTGATAACATCGCCATGTTCTATTTGCTGTGGTGTATAGATCAACTTTACGCGGGGGCTACGACTACAGCGTGCCATGATGTAATTGACCATGGGCTGCTCAATTGGGCTATTTAGGTGAATATAGAGGCGATCAACTTCATTGCCCCATACGCGATCGTAGAGGTCCAACCAGTAGTTTATGAGGTATGGGTCGCCTGGAAATGGTAAGATGGCCGCTCGGCTGGTCATAGTTGGAACAATGCTTTATAGTACCCCTTGATTTCGTATATCCTCTCGCGCGGCAACGTATAAAGATCGATAACCGATTCTAGCACCTGTCGATAGTCCGCTGCAAATTGGCCAATGAGATCAAAAGCATGGATCCGGAGGAACATATCAATGAAAATCAAGCGAAATGCCACCGCTTTGACAAACGTGAATTCATTTGGCCCGCCTGGCAAATTCTCATTGACGATATCAAATACGTTATCCAACACATGCTGGCGATCCTTGGTAATCCAGTTTTTGAAAGATCCACCACCCATACCCAGGGCGCTTGATTGCATTTGGCGCACATGCACCCATTTCCAATTATCCCAGGGGGTCAAAATATTATCCGGCGTCATAACGTGACCATTGGTGAACGTAATTTTCTGCGTCAACAGGGCAATTTGCAAACTTATCCACCCAAAACAATCCAGGGGAATATCAGCTGCCGGTGTGTATGTTTCAAGGATCCGGACGCCGGCAAGTGCAGTCCGGGGGAAAAAATCCACATTGATGCGATCCAACACCTGCTTTTTGGTAAAGAAAAAACACCGCATGAATCCCTTGAAATGCAAATCGCCATTGATAAACGGATCGCGGATCAACTCCCAGGGAGCCGACACGACATCCTGCCCCTCGGTGAGAAGCCGGAAACATTGATCTACAATGCCACGGCCAAACACAAACCCATCGCTTTCAATAAATCCTATCTGATCCTCTGTAACACGCTGCAACAATCGTTGATTCGCCGATTCCGGCAATTCCCACTGATCGACAAATTCACATACAATTTCCGGATATTGAGCAACGAGGCGTATATTGAAATCGGTGACTTCTTTTGGCACAAAATCAGTGCGATTGCAGACAACCATATATACTTTGTCGCACTCACCACGCCAATATTTTTCATAGAGCATAAGCCAGGCATTGAGAAGAAATGGGTCGCCGTCGAAGTGAGTAATAACGGCCCTCATACTTTCACGCAATGTCGCGTGACAAGATGGCCGCCGTCATCAATAATACATTCCGCACATCCGGCAATCGCTTTATGGCCGGCACGTTGCAGCACTGGTTTGCCCTTTTCATCCTTACGCTCGATGAAACGCTGCTTCGTTTTCTTATTTACTGATATGATTTTTACTACGTTCATAAATTAAATCCAAATACAATGTACATCGGGCAATAATGCGTGTACGTCAATACCAAGATCCCGAATATACATTTTTATCTCATCATCGATCCATATATTGATGCCCAGCTCTTTCATTTTTGAAATCTTCCACAATGCTGCAGCGCGAATATTATCGAATTTCTTTGGCGCCATGATGACCTGGTTGTAATATATACCAAATATATCAAGTTCTTCCATGGTTTGCTTCCGTCGCTCCGGATCACTACCATCACGCCAGGTGAGAATAATCACTGTGTCACTATTTTCGTTTTTATTCAAATGATAGGTAAGGAACGAAAAAGCCGCCGGGTTGGCGGTTATAACTCCATCGATATCGATTGCCCATTTCATACCCATTTATAATCCTGCGAACTTGGTTTGTAAAATCCAGTAAGTCCCCGGGGGTTTTCGAAATGAAACGGACGCAGCTGCCCATCTTTGACCCAATCCTTGATTTGTTGTGGAAGCGGTCCCCATGGCCAGTATGGTGTTTCAGGATGATCCGGATGAACGGCTTGCACCTGTGCCATATGCCGTCCGAGGTCATGGATGAATACATAGCCGCCTGGCTCTAAAAATGGCATGAATTTTATCAATTCAGCAAAACGCGTTTGTGGCTCCGTGTCCAATAAAATCATTTGATACTGCCACGGCGAATCGCTTGATCTACCCTCGCCTATATAAGGATTGAAATTTGCAACATCACCCAAATGACAAGTCACAATGCCAGCAAGCTTCATTGCTCCATAAATTCGCTCACATGCACGCAAATGAATTTCCGGCAAGAATTCTACTGTGTCCAAATGACCCTTTTCATTGTCTTGCAAAGCTTTTCCCATATATGAAGCACCAATGCCAACATGCGTGCCAGTTTCGAGTACGTGGTCAGGTTTCAACATGCGTATAAATGAATACAAAAGCTCGCCGGTTTCACACTCAAGGCCTGCGTCGTTAAATGATAAAAATTTTCCGGGACTTTCACCCTCTGCCGGCATTTTCCAATCGCCTTCAAAATATAAACACAGTGTTGGATCAAGTCTTTGTAATCTAGCTGTTATATCCATAATTATCCCCTGTATTCCTTCCCGGTGGGTATTTTCACCCACTCATTTTTTTTCGGATCGAACATTGTGCTATTTGTCAAATCAATAATAGCTTTGCACTCACCTTTTGACAATGAAATCAAATCAGTACGATTGATTTCGGCCACTGTGTACGTTTCATAGAGCATGTGATCGTAGATCAAATATTTAGGCATATACTAGAAATAAACTTTGGACAAATCCAAGTCCGGAATAAGCTTTTGGATTTCGACAAATACTTCATAGATACTCTTGCCTTCCAATTCACAAATCGTGCGGCCACAAACGAAAGCGCCGCGGCGTTTGCCGGTCACGCTTTGGATCAGTACCGTTTCACCGTTTTGCAAAAGATATTTAGGAATATGGCATGCAAGATCCTTGACATGGCCATAATTTGGTCCATCGAGCAAACCGAGCTTATGCACACGTACGCCGGTTTCATCCTCCGTAGCAGCCGGCAAATCATTAGCCACCACCACAACTGCCTGGATCCCCATTTCCTTGAGTTGGGCGAGTGATGTGAATGCATCTTTATCACCCAAATACAGATTGTCACGTAATTTTACTATCATATATTCCTATCCCAGGAAATCGGCCCATTGCTTTGCAATGCCCGCTTTCCCGAATAACTCAATGGCTGTTTGCCGTTGTTTTTTTGAAGCCTCTTGGGCTAATTCTGGACGCTCTAAATATTGTTGGACCATATTGCGCATTGCGCCAATATCGTCAAATGTTTGCAGGCCGGCCAACTGCATGATTTCCGGCACCTCATAAAAATCAAATTGTTCAAAGCCAGGGGAGTACATCAAATTTTTCCCGATCGCCACAATCGGGATCCCGGTCATCATGGCTTCGATAAACGATAGGGTATAGCTCGCCGGCCAGGTGCCGCCATAGACAAACACACGGCAATGCTGCATCAACTCTTTCAAATGCCAGTAAGGAACCTCGCCGCCATTGAACATACCAAGATCGGCATTACCCGTTCCATAGACTTTCGCACCATCAAAACCCATCATGGATCCAAGTATTTCGTCGTAATGACAGGAACGACCACGACCGCGAAGCGATTGACTGAAATTGATTGGCCGTTTATCCACACCAGTCCATTCCTTGAATTCATCCGGATCCTTGTAAAAGCGAATCATCGCATCATCACCGGCATACCCGGATATATTGCGTTCTTTTGGCGAATAACGAATAACCTGTAATCCTTCTTTAATGAGGGGAGCAATCGCCCGTTCTGTTGCCGGTGTGGATTGTCCTATGGTGCGCCATATGACGCGCTTGTGTTTGATGTTGGGCCAATTCTGCAGCAATGGTTGTTCGCTTTCTCCGGACATGAAAATGAGTGCATCATAGGGATCGATCAATTCTTTCGGTAGATTTGTTTTTGGAAATATTGCAGTACGATCGCAAAACGCCTGGTCAAATTTTGCGCCCTCAATGCCAGGACGTGGAAGGGTGTATGCGCCGCGTGGATCCCGATATGCGCCATTTGAATCTACATCGTGGCCAAGCTCGGTGAGCAGCTTTACTTCGTCGTATTCAAGAATAGCGTGACAGGATATGTATTGTATTTTCATACTGTATTATTTCGTACTATTGGCATAGGAAAATCGAGCATCGAACGGATAATTGACCAATGGCCATGTCCTGGCATTTTGATTATGTTCGTCTTAGTAAAATTACTTTTTTGCATTTCCTTCAACATCCTCTTTTGACAAGGCAATAATTTGAATCCCATCCCATAAAGTGATAACGATTTTTTCATAATAAGATTTTGAATTGCCAAAGAAAATATGCGCACCAGCTAGTCCCCACCATCATTCCTATAGCCATCCCAACGCTCACTGTAATAATTATATCTTTTGTCATAGGCAGTTTTATGTACTGTAATACGATTGTAATATCATTGTCAAGATGTTTGATGCATGAGCTTCGCCAAGCATGGCATCTTGATGCGCATAAACTGATTCACATATCTTGGCTCTCGTCCCATTTTGAAATATGCCTCGCTATCACACTGATCGCATCGCCATAAAACCATACCATTTTTGGTCAAAGAATTCGGGACCGGTTTGAAATCATGCTCGCTCATAATTTTATTGCCTCCAATCGTTCGCGCATTTTCTGTCCAATAGTTTCAACAGCAAATGTCGATCGTACAACTTCTTGGCCAACAACACCAGTGGCCGCCGCTTCATCCTTATGGTTATAGACATATCGCATAGCTGCCCGTACATCGTCCACATTGACATCCGCCCACTTCTGATCCTCACAATACCATTGCGCATTGCGGTTATTGGTAACAAGCGGCACCAAATGATAGGGGAGTAAATACGCACTTTCACGATCGACCAAATATTCATGGATCCCGCCGCAATTGGTTGAAATAATGGGGTTGCCCATCAATAGCGCTTCCATCTGCGGGATCCCCCAGCCCTCGCCACGATGGGTACTAACAAAACAATTGAACGTCTTATGAAATCGATAAATGTCCTGGCGTCGCATGAGCCGGCGATACAAATATACCGGGGCATAATTAGCCAGTGGTACACGCTTTTTCATTTGTGCCACATACTCATCGATGATAACCCGTTTGTCCGGCAGAAAATTATCAATGTATGTTTTCAAAACGAGCGCAACCCCTGGCGTTCCTTCGAATTCACGCCAAAATGCTTCCAAGAGTACCGCAGGGTTCTTGCGCTCGGTCCACTCAAACATACCGTAGAAGTAGTATTCGGCCATTTTAGGGGCATTGTACGGCTCCACCGTGCCTATATTCTCATCTATCGCTTCCGGAATAATGAAGATCGGCTTATCGATGCCGGAATTGCGGATCGCCTGGGCATTGTACTTGCTCCCTGTCCATATCTCATTGACCATCTGGATCCCGCGAACAAAATCCGGTGGCAACTTGTTGGTTTCCCAAAAAACCCGACCAATATGATATTTTCCGGGTTCTATAAATTGACCGTATATATTCGGGGTCGTATGAAGGATCTTTATTTTATACTCAAGCTTTCGATTGGAAATGTCCCGGATCATTTCACCCAGGGCGCCGAATTCTCCAATCTCAAGACAGTGACGGGTAAGCTCGACACTCACACCGATATCGGCACTCGCTAGTGCAGCGATATCGTGCCGATTTGCTTCGCCATATCCGGAATAATCAAGCGCCGGACCGCAGTATCGAACATTCATAGATCGTGATGATGATATTTGCCCGTTTCAACAACATTTTCAGAAAACATTGTCGGTAATGGCTGTTGACATCGCGGACAAATAATCTGACTGCCTTCCGTCGGATGTGAACCATCGGGCAATACAAAGTCTTCTGATTTTACCAATTCGCCCATGCTCGGCTTGATATCGGTGTAGAACGCTTCCCCACCGCACCATTGGCAAATGTATGCAAATTTATACGCCATACCGTGCATTGATCTGCGCTTTTTCCGTTTCGCCCATCAATACCCAATTTTCTGGTTTGCACTCCTGGGTCTTATGACAATGCGGACAAGTACAGGATTTTACATCCTCCGTATTTTCAGCATACGCAGCTGGTTGTGTGCATCCATGACACACATAGCGAAATGCAAAAACAACTTTTCCCCGGATCTCTGTGTTATCGTTTTTTTTCTGCATATATATTCACCCCCTATCGTACCGGCTCAAGCAATAAAAAATTTGATACAACTTGCTGCCTTGCCGGCTGTGTAATAACTGATTCTATTATATCTTTGAGCATACCAGCGGTTTTGCCGATTGTCCATTGCTTCGCATAATCTGATGCCGCAAGCCCTTTATCGTGCGCCTCTTGTTGATGTTCATATACATACCGCATTTGCCGGCGCAAATCCTTCACATCACACAACACCATTTTCCCCACATCCATTCCTTTGTACCTGGAATACAACGCGGGAGTTTCGCCGGCGACTGCTACTTCATACATATAATCAGCATTGAAATATTCTGATATACCATGCGCATTTGGCACGATAGCTGGCATACCTGTGGCCATGCATTCGATCGGTGGCACACCAAATCCTTCACCGCGGGAAGGAAACACAAAACAATCTGATCGGGCCATCAATGTCTGCAGCTCAAGCGGCATCACCTTGCCGGTGATGATTTCAATGTTTCGATAGATATTTTGGTTGATGGGAAATCGCTTATACGGATCCGGAACCGTTGTTTTTAGAATCAACTTGACTGGTTCATCCAATTCAAACTCCTCTGTAAATGCCTTAAAAACCTCCAAGTGACCCTTCCGGGCATTGTATGCATTGTAATGAAGAAAACAAAATGGCTCTCGATTTTCTGACTTTATCACTCGATCCTGTGGCTTAAATATCGCATCATCATACCCAAGAGGCACGACCGTCGCATCGATGCCGGATTTTGCAAAGACACTTGCACACCATTTTGAAGGCACCAACACACGATCGGCTATTTTCAAATATTCAATCCATTCGTCCGGGATCTTGTCGCTTTCAAACATGGTATAAATGATGCGGTAGCTGGTATCAAGGTTGGGGAGTGAATAGGGATTGTGGAATAAAAATGCAAGGCGCTGCCGATCGAAATACGTCTTGATGGTAAGACCCAACTTTTGCATTTCCCGGATCAGTAAACCACTAGCCACACCATATCCATCGTTTCCACCCGGGCTGACTGTCGCAAAATAAATTCCATCACCAACCTGGTGCGTGACAACGGCAGCTTTTTTCATGTCATCGATAAGCTTTATGCGACCGATCGTGAATTCATCGATTTGCTCTTTTGTAGCAGCCGCAAATCCATCTTTCGTGAGCCAATTATCATATTCCCCTTGGGTATCAACAACAACAATTCGACCAACCGGATTCTTCAAATAAAACATGATTTTCCTATCATATTACAATCATCATACTTTGGAAATAGCAAAACGGCCACCCCTGTCCAGGATGGCCGTAAGCCGCGAATATTTGGGCCAAAGCATTCACGACGCCTTGCCCCACGTTCTTATGCTACCACGAAAAGAGCCAACAGTTATCTGTTGGCTCAATCCGATATGAACACCTTATTCCTTCCTGATTATACCACGAAAATCCGGCCCCTTGGGCAAGGGCCGGATTTGAGCTGACTATATGAAAGAGCCGGTTTAGAAGCTCTCGACTTCAACGATTTGGTTAACATCTGCAAGAGCAGCGCCAGTCAAAACGTCAAGGTTCATGGTCGTTCCCATGTTGTCCTTGTCATAACCCTCGGTCATGCGGAATGCAAGGCCGGTCGCAGGGTCATTGATGATGTATTGTGATACACCTTTTCCATTGCCATCCAATGGCATTGGGCGACTGACAAGCACGACACCCCACTTCGTGAGGGCCAGGTTGTGGTAAGCAACCGGGGATCCCGTAGTCGGGACCAGTTGGCTTTCATGAATATTGAATCCGTAGATCCGGCGAAGGACACCTTCCTCTGTCGGCAGATTCAACACGAAATCACCCGATGAATACTTGGTGTTAGCAAGTAAATCGTCGATGATCGATGTGTCGAAAAACACATCTTTTCGTTCTCCTGGCGCAACCTTGAGCCGGGAAAACTTCGAGCGAAGCTTCAGGAATGAAGATTCGACCGTGGTTGCACTGGTACGATCCCACGTCACCGTGTTCGTAATGCTTGGGTGCAACGCGAAAATTGAGCTTTCGATGCTCTCTGCAATCACGATTGCCATGCGCTGTGCATAGGCAAGCTGCAGATCCGGCTTCCGCAAGAGTTTTGTGATGTCCTCATGCAAAAGTGCAACGTACGTGTGTGTGTCAAGAGTGACAGACACTTTGTCGGCAGTTGCATTTTGGTACGTGATCGGTGTACCCGGTGTTTTCTTTTTGGCAACGATTGATCCTGGCTTGGTGATCTGTAACGTGTCACCATAGTTTGCAAAATCGTTACTGGTCCAGTCCGTATCTTTCGATACAAACCGAGCAATTCCCATGGCTGCGGGAAGCTGCTTGATTGTTTCTTGCGCAACAACAGTTGGTATCGCTTTCGCGTCCGTTGTAGGCGTAAATGTGTCTGGCATAATAATTAGTCGGGGATGAAATCAAAAGAAGTAATCGGCCTATCTGCTTTGGGTATCGTCTTCAACTCTGCCCTCGATTTGCGCTTTGAGAATTTCGGCTCGATGCGCTTGATAGTACACAGGGTTACGAATATCAGACAATTTTATTTTTTCACCATCGCCAGTTGCAGCCGGTTGCGTTCCATGACCTACACCGCCCTTTTTTCCTCCTAAGTACGGTTTGTCTGTCAATAATGCGTCTAGTGCCTCGACGATACCTTCGATTTTACCGTCTTCACCGACTTTGATTTTAGAACGATCCAAAAGCTTCAAGGCTGCATCTACATCGACGACACCCTTTTTGGTGGCCTCGGTAATGATGCGATTATTCAAACGCTCCGTTTGCAATTCCGTGCGTGCCGCTTCTGCTTCTTGGGTTCTCCTGGCTGCCAACTCCTCGAATTGCTTGTTTTTCACAAGCGCTTCGTCATCAGCTTTTTTCTGATCCTCTTTCGCCTTATCCAGCGCCTTCTTCGCGCTGGTCAACTCGACCATGCGGGGATGGCTCCACAATCTTGGGTCTTCGAGAACCTTTGCAAGGTCCCCATCGCCAAGTTTTGTAGGATCAAATGGCGCTGCGCCACCTTCTCCTGGTTTTGGGTCAACAACGGCTGCTGCCGCTGGTGGTGTTGGATCTGCTCCCGCTGCTGCGGGTGGTGTTGGATCTGGCATATTTTTGTTACGCTTTTTTTAGTGGTCGCTTCCACCAACAAAAGAGCCTGTACCCATATTACGCATAAGCACTATTTCTTGTCAAGCGTTATGCCGGATTATCATATGCGCCGGTTTCATTGGCTAAAGAGGGGATAAGAACATTCAATGCATGCCTGCAGTTAGGATGAAACAATCCGTCGGCTTCTGCTTCGGCCACTGTTGCTACTGGCTCACCGTCCAGTTCTGTTGTTTCCCCGGATATCGATAATATTTTTCCTTCCCAATCCCCACATACATCCGTTGCCCCATGCGATGATACCTGTACCAAATCATATCCATTTTCAGCCATCCGGTTGACAACGCCGCGATTTCTCGCTTCCACGGCTTTCGTTCGAAAGAGCATTTCCGCATAGCGATCCAGGGTCCAACTATTGCCACCTTTATCTTTGAGTGCATCCAATCCATTTTGCTGCAATAATCCAACAATCATTTGCTTCACATTGCGAAGTGCATCGCCGGACACAAGACTGGTGGCCATCCGCTGGGTGATCGCCTCCCGGACTGCTCTACCCAACAAGAGCTGCGCCGATCGATTCACCCCGCTCATGCTTTCGCCAAATGCTGTGGCCGCATCATCAACAAGTGAAGCGATCGCATCTTTGTGTACCCGGTTGAATCCTTCGGCAACATTCACTTCTGCCCCGATATTCTGCAGCTGGCGGATCGATTCATCAGCTCCGATTTTGTAGTATGTCGTCAACTCTTTGCGTAAAAACGTATCGACATCAACACCAAGACCTGTCAAAATTCCTTCAATTTGTTTGAGTATTGCCCGGCGATTTGCGGTCCCGAAACTTGTGGCGCCGGTGATTTCATCAACGATATCGGCATAGGCAGATTTCAGCGTCTTTTCAAGCCGCAAGATACTCTGCTCATTGACGACAATTTGTTTTGGGTATAAATCGGGCATACATTACGCGCCGGCTGGTGGTGTTGCTTTTCCTTTGCCGGGGGTCATCATTGGTTTTCCTGTTTTAGGATCCATCATTGGTTTACCCGTCTTGGGATCTATCATTGGTTTGGGATCCGGGCTTGGTCCACCAATGCCTGATACTGGCATAGGCACTGCACCTTCCGCTTTTATCTCTGCCAACTTCTTATCTGCCGTTGCCTCATCCACATGATATACGCGAATCATAGAATCCTTCGTACTCGTAATGCCTGCATCGATAGCCTTTTGCTCTGTATCGATTTGCTCACTATCATCAATCGGTAATCCATCAGCAAATCGCAAATCCGGCCGTTCAATTTCACCGGTCAATGATTTCCCATCAATCTTTACGCCCTGGACAACTGCCAGCTTTTGCGCCACATACAATGCCTCGCGGATCCCGCGGTAATAATAGAGCTTTTTGCGTGCGACCTTGGCGATCGTACGCATCAGCTTGAATTTGAGCGCGCGGCCGGAATCTGAAACGCCAGTACCAAGACCCAGGACATCCGGTGACACTTCGCCGACCATGTAGATAAACTCGACCATTTTCTCAATTTCCTTGAATGCATTTTCGAGTGATGCATCCCATACAATGTACTCTGGTTTTTTGTCTTCACCCTCTTTGATTTCAATAACACTCAATCGATTGCCCTTTTTTACACGACCATTTTCATCAAGGATCCCTTCCGGAACCATGAGGATCGGATCACTATGTTTATCCAGGATATTATCGATTTTCGTCATGCGGTTATTGATGCCGAAAAATAGACTATCAAGGTCAAAGTAATCACTAAGACCAAACGTGCGGTTGCCGACTTTCCAATTGGGGATGTGGATAATAAGTGAATCATCGATGCCAGTTTCTTCTGCAGGTAATATGTCCGGGATCCCTAAGACCTCTAAACCCACCTGACCCTTCACGACATTCCCATCCATTTCATACACCTCGTTATAGATCCAGCCTGGTTCATGGATCTCTTTGCGCAAATACCGCTTGTTTCCTTGCTGAAACACCCACGCCAGGACATCTTTGAGCGGCTTGTCGCGCGTATTGAAGGGGTTTATAACCGGAAAATATATTTTTGGGGTGACATCCTCTATGATGACTGTGTTTTCCTGATCGTTCGGATGACGTTTGCCAACGCGCACCTTGAACAATGCATCCCCTTCATATGAATTTGATAATGCACTCTCATAGCACTGTATATCCATGGAATTTTCCTGCCATATTTTTTCTATTTGATCCTGTTGGCTCTGATTTTGTGCAGTCACGGTCAATTGCTCACTGAACAACATATCCGCAACGATTTTGGAAATAAGACCGGCGAAATTGACCATGACATACCGAAGCTTCGAATATGCCCTGTTGTACTCACCACTGGAAATCTGCATGTTGAATGCATCGTAATGCTGCCCTAAAAATAGCAATTCGTAATAGTTGTACATCGACAACCGGCGGGATCCTTGGGAATCGGGAAACAATATTTGGGGTGCAGCTGTGGATGGTTCAACAACCCCTGGCTGATCGGCACCCGATAACGTGGTTGGATTGGTCCCCGTGGGGTAAATTAGTGAATTGTCGGCCATATCTAACACCTAGTATAGCATTTCATCCATACACTCAAGCAATAATCTGATTGTATATCAAATGGGGGAAAGTTAAAATCCCGCGGGCTTGTCCGGAAGCGAACGCGACTTGCGTGGATAATACTGGACCATATGCTGGGCGATGAAATCAGCAAACAATGAATCGTCATGGCGCCCGGGCGCATGCTCCCGCTTGCCGGTTTTTGAGTTTTTGATAAATACTTTCATTTCCCGGATCGTAATAGGACTATTGATCTCGTACGCATCATCATCAAACCCAATAACAAATCCATCAATGATGACATCGCGTGTAAGCGTATTGGTTGAAAATCCAAGCTTTTTTGTGCGCTTTGCTGTTTTTTCATCGATCTTTCGTTCGTAATAATAATTATCATAGATTTTGCTCAAGAACATAATGGTGGTGAGCATGTTATTTTCTACCCCGACATATGCATTACAATAGAATTTTCCCATCTGTGCGGTTATCTGTGCCAACTCATCCGGATGTACTTTGCCATAAAATTGTGCAGCCTGCCTGCGCACTGTTGGGTTTTCAAGCTCAAATTCCCAACAATTCGATGATCCGGAATCTGCACCATTACCATCGGAAGGATCCGTACCAATCACATATTGCTTCCGTGGATCCGGCATGTGCCATATCCACACACCAAGCTTCAACAACTGTCGGGCGCCCTCGATAAGTTCGGTAAGAATTTTCTTTTCTTCATCTGTGCGAGCATCCCAATTCACGCGATACTTTGCTTCAATTTCTTCAATTTTCAATGATGGTCGCGCCACTAATTTACCCACCCGATCCTGGTCAAATATATTGCCGGCTCCGGACTGGAAAGCTTCCTCATAGGTAAGCGGATATTCCTGCATAAAAAGCTGCTCGCCGGTCAACTTCGTTCCGGTGTCACTCTTATCCTGCTTGCTGGACAATTCTTTCATTTTCCACCGGCGCCAGATCAATTGCTCGTCGGTAATGATAATACCGTAGCGTTCATATGCAACCTGCATGATTCCCCATTCCTTACGTGTCTTTTCTTCCAGTTCTCCTGGAAGCATGTATTCCGGATTTTCAATCCATGAGTAAAAAAACACGCGATAGTCCTGCGGACCAGGCTTTGCATTTGCTCGGTCTTCCTCACAGTCATCATAAAAATCATTGTACCCATTACCCGTTGTTTCCTCCGAAATACGTCCAGTTTTAGGCACAGATTGGAAGGATCCCGATTTCAACTTCTGCCGGTCCGGATGATATGCCGCTTCGGTAATATGTAAGCGAAGGGGAGTGCCACCACGAGTATCCATAGCAACATATATTTTGCTGTCTAGGCGCATGCCATCAAATCTATAGAGAAATCGATACATGCGGGTGGTATCGGTTTTCGTCCGGGGCTTTATTTCTGTAGGTAAATATTCGAATGCGAGGCGGGCGATTTCGAAATATTCCTCAAGTTTGCTTTCTTTTTCTGCGAGAATTGCACACGTCATTCCGGGGACCCACAATGCTTCATCCAGCTCATCGATAACATAGAGAGTTGTGACACCGCCCTGGCGATACTTCACGATTCTACGATACCGGTGGGGTGCTGCTTCCGCCAGGTGCTTGAGCTGCAGGTAGTTCGGTTTGAACGTCACCACCTGGCCCAATTTGTTTTTGATCTTGTACAGGTGCGTCAAGCGCCACCATTTGTTTTGAAGCCTCAAATCCAAGTTGGACATAATCTGTTTCGACTTTATCTAATATTTTTCCTACCTCTGCAGGTTCCACCGGCGCTTCCTCAATACGATTTGCAAAATACGGTTGCGCACTTCTATGACGCTCTGCAGCTAATTTCAAAATGCGCACGTCATTGTCAGTGATTGGTTGCTTTAATCGTACCCTATCCGAAATATCATATACCAAGCTTATAATTGAATTGTTTATTACTTCCCCCGGCATCGCTCGCCACGCATCGACTTTGTGTGCAAACCAATCGTTTGCACGATACTTTTCATACAGCACCCAAA
>JAHFKK010000023.1 GCA_023245335.1 Candidatus Gottesmanbacteria bacterium | reverse complement strand
CTCCTGGCGCTGATTTCCACGCCGGGGACAACCATAATTGTTTTTTGGGCAGTGGAACGACAGTAGGATTGCGGAACCCCATCCCTAATTGGTTCGGTATCACCGGGGTGCAGGACGAGGTAGCAATCCAGAAAGCCATTGATTCCCTGGGGAGTGCTGATCAGTCGCCAGGTACTATACGTTTTGACCCTACGAAGACGTATATAACGTCAGCGGCCATAAAAGTGCGTGGGGGCCAGATACTGGATAATCTGCATATCACCTCAACCAGTACCGGGAACATAATTGAGTCTGCCGTGCCGTCCGGTACGATCTATAATGTCGTAATAAATAACCCGTACATTATTTCATCTACTGCCGCTGTAGGCATAAACATGCAGGGCATGAACAACAGCACCCTCAATAATCCGCGCACTTCACTGTCTGCGACTGGCGCTATTGGACTGCTTTTGAAACATGGAGCAAGTGAGAACCAGTGCTTTTTCAATACGGTCATTAACCCAATGTTGTATGCAGGGGAGACGAGCGGAACTGCTATTCAAATCGAGGGAACCACTGGGGTGTCCGGGTCAAATGGTCACACGATCATCGGCGGGAAACTGTCGGGGCTTGTGGGTGTTTATCTGTTGGGGTATGGAGTAAACCCCAGCACAAGAAACAATTTCTATGGCGTACAAATGGAGAATGTTTCCAACCCGGTTGTAACTGGGAGTATCGCTGTAAATGCCGTTGGAAGTTCTCATAATATATTTGTGGGTTGTGGCTTTGAACGGTGGGAGAAGCACATCAAAACGGATGCGGCATCAACGATGAACGCATTCTATCGCTCGGTTGCATCGGGGGCTACTCTAACATTAGATGACGCCTCCACTACCACTATAATAGATTACAGTGGGGATACTAGTGCGCAAACGCAGACGATTAAAAATGCTTTTCATTCTTTGACTAGCACGAGATATTCTTCCGGGTCAAATATCGGGTTCGATATGGACGCTCCGGCTGCATCGAATGTTCCGATGGCTTATAACGTTTTCCTTAGCACGTCTCCGAGTAATACTGTACGAGGCGGAGCTACCTGGAACATTTACGAGCCTGGCAATTCGTCGATTAAAAATTTCGAGGTCTTGTCCGCCTGGTCAAATGATTATGGCGCTGGGGTAAAGCTCCAAGGGCACAGAATAGCATACCGTGCGGCGGTTACCGCACCGGTTACGGGGACATGGGAATTAGGCGATAGGATTATACCTACGGTTGCGGCTGTTACCGGGGAGTCTATGGGCTATGGTGTCGTATCGGCTGGGACTATGGGAACTCTGTCCGGGGTGACGGCTGATACAACCAGTGGCAGTAGCAGTATTACAGTGAGTTCTTCTGCTAACCTGTGGTTAGGCCAGTATGTCACTATCGCTGGCGTGACAGGGGTAAAGAAGATATTCTCAGTCACAGGGACTACGGTGGTCTTAACAACTACTTGCGACGCTACAGTAACTGGGGCTGCGGTTGCATATTCAGCCGCCGTGTTTAAAAGTGTGGGCAATTGGCCGTGAAATATTGAAGTTGAAAAGAGGCAGCGACCGGCCCATGCGAGAACATGAACCGGCCGCCGAACCACAGAACAGACTGTGAGCCAGCCAAGGCTGCCCCGCCGCGTCGACGCAGCAGGGAAAGCCTACCATAAACCAGAAAAACTGCAATGGAGGCTCACATGAAACATTATCCGATACTCGCATGGCCCGGCGGCAAGCGTCGCCTGGCAAAGGTTTTATTGCCTATCATCAACAGTCGCGCGCACACCTGCTACGTCGAGGAGTTCGCCGGCGGCGGGTCTATGTTCTTCTTCCGCAATCCCGCCTCCGTTGAAGTGCTGAACGATGTTAACATTGAAGTGATCAACCTGTACCGGGTCGTTAAATACCATTTGGAGGAGTTTTTACGGCAGTTTAAATGGGCTTTAACCAGCCGCCAAATGTTCGAGTGGACGAAGGAAACGCCGCCGGAAGTACTCACCGATATACAGCGCGCAGCGCGATTCTTGTATATTCAAAAGCTTGCATTCGGCGGGAAGGTCACCGGGCAGACCTTCGGCATATCTCCCAGTTCCCCGCCGAGGTTCAACATACTGCGCATCGAAGAGGATTTGAGCCAGGCGCATTTAAGACTCTCCAGGGTCTGGATCGAGCATCTGGACTGGCTCACATGCCTGCGGAAATACGACCGGGACTATACCCTGCACTTCATGGACCCACCCTACTATGAGACCGAAGGGTACGGAGTGCCGTTTCCTCTAGAGGAGTACGAGAAAATCGCCGAGGCCATGCGCACCATGAAGGGAAGCGCTATCCTCACCATCAACGATCATCCCGAAATGCGTCGGATATTCAAAGGCTTTAAGATGGAAACCGTCGAGATCAACTACACCATCGGCGGGGCAGGTAAGGGCAAAAACAGGCGGGAATTGATCTTTAAAAACTGGTGAAAACGAGGGGGGCTTAAAACCGATTTAAGCCCCCTAAAACTTCCGGCACTTTTAGTGCCAAATCGACCGCAAACTAGTGCCAAAGCATTTGCCGCGCTACACAAGGGCCGCCTTCAATACGGGTCATTCCCACCTCTGCCCCCCATTCCTCTTTACATTTCCTGTCCCGGCGGCAAAAGGGCCTCAATCTCCCTTACAACCGCCGGAATGTCAAC
>JAHFKK010000004.1 GCA_023245335.1 Candidatus Gottesmanbacteria bacterium | reverse complement strand
TGATTGCCGAAACACCCCTATGTTTCAAAGTTTCATGGGATTGTGAATTGCCGGGCGGCGGAGAGATTTATCAATTCGATTCTGTGATCTGCGACACCCACTTCATATACCCCATCGAGTACGAGCCGGTGGTGAAGTGCGACACGGCGGGGTATATCCGTTACTATACGGTTGAGGGGCGGAAAATTGTCCTTGACGACAATCAAGATGTGAACGCGACGATATACAAAGACCCGGTTCTCAAATGCGACACGGTTTATGAGCGGAAGCCATGAACATTCCATTTTGGGGCCGGGCGGATTGGTTTGACTTATTCCTGTTTCTTGTTATGGTAGCGGCCAGTGTTTTGATAGCTTTAAACCGGATAAGTAAAGGAGGGCATGGGCGATGAAAAAGTATGTTCTCGTTTTGTTGTTCTTGGCCGCGTGCGTGGTGGGGCAGGATAATCCGTGCCGATATAAGATTGGTCGGAACGGCCCTGACGCAAAGCAATATCCAAGCAATGAAGAATGGAATTGGAAGATGCGTGATGCCGGTTCTTTTCTTGATTCGATTCGGCCATCCGGGTCGGCATATCAGTCGCTTCCCAATGAACGTATTATGTGCGATTCCGGTTCTTTTTTCCCAGACCCACTGATTCCCTCAGACACCTTTTATCGGATTATTTTCCCGAACGCCGTCATGGTCACAGCCGACTCGACGGGGAAAACGAACCTGTTTACGGTCAAATGTGATACGTTCCCCTCCGATACTATTCTGCCTGAAATTGGGCCGGATGGGTATAATCTGACCAAACCGGGACTCTATATCGAATGTGACACCCATTGGGTCTATATCAAGGGGAAGCCATGAGTAGCCGCAAGATTATCCTGACCGGCGAAACTGACGGTCGCCGTATGGTCGTTTATATCGACGGACAGCGTATCCGGTTGACGTTCAAGAGTTACAAGTACTTCCTGCATTTATGTTGGGCGCGGGTGATGGGGGATGGAAAGTTAATTAAGCCTTGGTTTATTTCGGGGTTTAAGTTCGGCTGGGTATATAGGTCTGGTTTTGACTACGGCCATCGTCAAACGGCGGTATTGCACCGGATGAAACGGGAGATTGGGATTGACGGCTGGCCGGTGTTTGAATCGGATTGGTGTGGGCGCGTGCGCCTATTGGATGACGGGAAAGACATTAGCTTAAAGGGGCCGTTTGATTTGCGTGATGCCGAGGCTATGGCAATGATCGAGGACATGAAAGCGATTATGTGACATAAAAGAGACACTACCGGAAAATATAGTAGTTATATTCGGGCCGACAGTCGCTAGGCATGGCGACCTCCTACGGTTAAGGCCCGGCTTGCATGGATGCGGGCTGGGCCTTTTTGTTTTGAAGAAGGCCACGGATGGGACAAAATGATCGACCGAAAGACCCGCAAGACATTGTCGATTGGGCAGTTAAGAAGGTCACAAAACCTCCTCAAGTCAAGAAGCCTATTGGGTTAGACCACCAGCAAGTAGCTGCATGGCAATTATTGACTTGTGGTTATTCCTCTGAGTCGGTAGGGGCGATGCTTGGCGTGAACCCTGCGACCATCCGCAAGTGGAAACAGAAGATAGTCAAAGAGTTCGCCGAAATGCCGTCGATCCGGGCGGCGATTGACGCAACTATGACGATGGTTCCGAAGGCTTTGCGGGTAGTTGATAAGGCCTTGGACGGGATTGACAGTAAGGAAAAGGGCTATCGGCCGGTCGCCTACCAAGCCGCCAAAGACATTTTGACCGCCAACAGAATCTTTACTGACCGCATTGCCATGACCGACGACCGGGCCAAGCCTGACCATGAATTAGTAGTTGAGGCTGAACGGATCATGGCCCAGGCCAAGAAACAATTAACCGATGATATAGCGGTGGCGGTTGGAAACAGCGACGACGACTGACAATATCCACCTTAGGCCGCACGAGCGGGAACGGCTGGAATCCATTACGGGTGAGTTGCGCCGTCGGCAACGTGAAGAACGGTTACGCTATTTCCAACCCCAGACGCCCCCATTTGCTAACGACCAGGCCGGGTTTTTCGCCTCAACTGCTGACTGGCGTTGGATATATGGTGGCAACAGGAGCGGCAAAACGGAGGCGGGCGTTGTTGACGATATCTGGTTCTGTCAAGGCATACATCCAGTCCGATCAAAGCATAAACAACCGCCCGTCCATGACCGATACGTAGCCCCGACGTTTGAAGGTCTTGGCATCATAATCAAGAAGTTTCAGCAGTTAGTCCCCCGCGATTGGCTCAAGGGCGGCAGTTTTGACGAGGCATATCGGGCATCTGATAGGGTCTTGACCTTCAAGAACGGGTCAACGGTCAAGTTTAAGTCCTCCAAACAGGCTCTCAACACGTTTGGGGCCGACGATTGCGACTCCGTACACCAAGACGAGCATATCCCAGAACCGTATTTCATCGAGAACATGGCCCGGCTGACCGACCGCAAGGGCTATTTCGTCGCTACCTTGACCCCGGAAGAGGGCACAACCTACGAAGAGGACTTGTCCTCTGACCCGCCGGCTGGCATAACGTCCGATTACTGGTTCTTTGACACCCGCAAGAATACCTATCTTGACCCGGAGGGCGTGGCAAGGTTTGTGGCGACGATCCGTGACCCGATCTTGGCTGAGACTAAGTTGGCCGGGCATTTCATGGCTATAGGCGGTATGGTTCTGCCGATGTATAGCCCGTCCGTTCATATCATACCCGACCGGGAGTTGCACCCAGACTCAATGCGCGCCTTTTGTATCGACTGCCATATCTCCCGGCCCTGTGCGGCTATGTGGGTAGCTTGGGAGCCAAACGGGGATATGTATATCTATCGGACGCGCAAACGGTTTCTGGACGTTGAGAAATGGAAATCGGAAATACGGGTATTGACCGGCCATGAGAAGATTCAGTTATGGCTTGGCGACCAGAGCGATACACAGGAAGAACGCGCCAACATAAACGACGTTCAGTCGATCATTTACCAGTTTAACCAAGGCAAAGACGCGCTGCCTATCGTGCAGGTTCAGAAGCCGCCGGGATCGTTCAAGGCTGGCATCTTCCGGCTTAGGAACATGATGACCCCAGACCCGATCAACCACAAGCCGCGCGTGTTCATCTTTGAGTCTTGCAACTACGGGGTGACGTGGACGGACGGTTTTATCGACCATAGCCTCCCGTGGGAATTGAAGCACTACCAGCACAAGAAAGTAATCAGCGACGAGGTTGATTTCCGTGATACGGTGCGCCGGGTGAATGACCACTATGTTGACGACTTGCGGTATATCGCGCAGATGGATATTCCAAAGGAAATAGGGCCGCGTATTACCGCACCTACGGCAGGTGTCTATGGAAGTTGAAGGCGTGAAAGTTGAACATATAACCCTCGGAGAGTGGCAGGCACAACTAAACGCAATGGCAAATTCCAAGCCTAAACAACAGGGGCCAAAGCGATTAAGCGCGCCGACCATGTTCCCGTATGGCAATGACATAACTGACAAGGAGAAGTGAAATGAAAGGTTTACGCGCAACGATCATCTGTATGCTTGTGGTGATCGCGTGGGTGTTTGCGTTTTGCCAGGCGGAGGCCGGGGAATCAGTCGTCCTCCATCCTGGGGGGGCAAACAAGGCGTATTACGAGCTTGTTACGGATACTGTCGCGGAGTACAATACCGACACTGTGACGACCGATACCTTGGATTTGACTAAGCTCGTGCCGGGCGACGTGAATCATCCGGGGCCGGGGATCAAGTACGGTGACTACTATAACCAGATTCTTATTACGGGCATTCGGGATACGGTTGTCCGTGGTGATAGTCTATTGGAGAAATGTTCGACTGTCGTTAAAATCTGGACGGTTGACCAAGCGGGCCTTGCTCGCGCCCTGACAGCGGCGATTATCCCCTTTAGCTTGGATGGCGACCGCGATACGAGTACAACCTACCGATTTTGGCTTAACGGTATGGGATCGGCGGCCTCTAAGGACTCAGTTGTCTTTGATAAGCTCTTCGTCCAAGAGATATTCCATGATACTATGGCCCACCACGTTCATACCTCTGGTGCGGCGGCACTCCGAACGACCAAGCATCAAGTTCGCTGGGTCGTCTGGTTGATGAAGTAGGGGGGGACATGAAAAGACTTTTGATTGTTCTCTGCGTCCTTGTCCTGGCATCGGGGGTTATCGGTCAAAACCTGGTTGACTTGGCGTTCAGTCACCCCCTGACGTGGACGGGGCACTATATCAAATGGGTCAAGTGGACTCCGGTTATCGCTGACAGTTTTACCTATCGGGATACAATCATCACCGAAGCGGCTGACACGGTAGCGATTACGTGGACTTCTCATCCGCAAAAGCTGAAAATCACGCCGACCGCCGCGAATAACTATGAATACTGTGATAGTTTGATGAGTGGCGTTAACAAACATGCTATGACATATACATCTGGCGGTAGTGGGACAACCGTAGCCACTGTCTGTGCTGGATTTGTAGCGGCTTGGAATCTCGATTCTGACGTAAAGGATACAGTTCGAGCGGAAGATTCAACGACCTACATTATCCTACGTGATATACGAACGGGTGCGGCTCGACCGGCCGTTCGCTGGACTACTGCCTGTCCGTCCCGTCTGGCTGATACGACCAGCGCGGGTAGGTTGACGACAGTTGAAATGGCTTGTGATTCGCTGGTTGCCAAGATCAACGCCAATGTGAAACTTGCGCCCGTCTTGACGGCCTATGACTCCACGACCTTGTACCACGTCCGGTCAGACGATTCGGATTTGGTCTACGAGGTGATCGACGTAGCCAATGACTCTCAGGCAGTGGCGATTATCAGTCCGGCGGGGATTGATTACACTGATACAACGTGGTATCATATCCCCGTCCCCGGATTTCTGACAGCCTACGCGAACCTATGGATAGCTTTAGAATATGATGCCACGCTTGGCGGGATGGCCACTAAGGACACGCTTTGGGCCGACCTGCAACGCGCTGTCAGTTTTGATACGAGTAAATACAGCACGGTCAAGGCCTGTGTTTTGTCCCATGATTCGTTATTTGGAACGACAACGTGGAACCTTGAGGCATATTATCGCGCCGCGACCGCCGGGGACTCGCTCTTACGGTATCCCTACCTTTGGTTACGGGTGATCGACCGTCAGCATCTACTTGACTCCGGGGCGAGTCTTGGGGTTTACCAGGATTCGACGTGGCGGCAGATACTTCATGTTTTGGTGAGAGGCCAAAGGTGAGTGATCGGGAGCATGTAGATTCCTTTTCTGACGACCCGGTTGAATATTTAAAGCAGTGCTGGGCCGAAGGAACGGAATACATGCGGAAACGCCGGGATGAGGTTAAGGACAACCGGGCCTTCTATCGTGGAGTTGATCCTGTTTTAGAAAAACGGCGGGCCGATAAGGACTTCTGCCGTTCCGCATTGTTCGTCAACGAAATCCGCCCGGCAATCGACACCGGCATTGCCGCTATTCTCGACAACGTGATTGAGGATATTGAAGGGTTTCTGGTCTTTGTCCCCGACGACAACGAAGATCAGGAGGCGACGAACGAACTATCGTCTGTCCTGAATAAGCGATTGCAGAAGCAGGGTTGGCTAAGCAATACCTTGCGAACGTTGCTTTTAGCGTCGCGTACCGACAAGGTTGTTTTTGTTGAGATCGGTTGGGATGAAAAATACGACTGGGTTTCTGAACTAGTCCCGGCTCCAACGGGTGTCAAGGGACTGGTAGAAGCCCTCAAATATGCGGCCGGGTTGCGTAAACGGCCTCCCGTCGATCACGTCAAGACGACGTGGAAGATCGCCGACGAGGGGCCGTATGGGAAATTCCTGGATTGGGGTGAACTGATCTATGACCCCACCGCCCACGATTTCCAGCAGGGCCGGTATTGCATCCGTATAGACCATCCCAGTACGGAAGAATTACGCAACCACGCCGAAGTCGCCGGTTGGAATATGGAAGTCGTCGATCAGATGATCGAAGATAAAGACGAGTCCGGCGACCAAAAGGGACAATCGGTTGCCGACGCAGACCGGAAATTGTTTACCGGCCTGACTGACGATTACGATGAACACGCCCATGAGATACATGAGTTCTGGATTCCAACATGGGATAGTGACGGCAAACTTGACGTGCGCCGGATCGTTATGGGTGGGGCGGACAACAAGTATTTGCTTTCTAAAAACGATAAGGGTGATCCTACTCCCTGCCGTCATATCCGCTTCCCTTTCTTGCCTTTTGCCACGACCCGCAAGGTCAACCAAATAGAGGGCGATCCCCACGTTGAGCGGGTGCGGGACATTCAGAGAGAACATAACGACCTTCATAATGCCATCAATGACATCCTGAGTTATGGTATCTTCTCCGGGATTATCCAAGGTGAGGACGGTGAATTTCTGGAAGAACCTGTCCGTGCCCCCGGCTTCAACTGGCATGTCAAGGACGTGACCCAAATCCTACCAATGGGGCCGGAGATAGACGGACTGAATGAACTGTCCATGTTGGCGACTTCCACCAAACAGAAGATTAGGGAGGATTTGAATACCCCCGATTTTTCCACTGGTGCGCAGATGGACATCAAGGAAGAAAAGGTCTTCCAAACCAAACTCCGGGCGCAAGGAAGTGCGCGCCGGTCACGGTCAGACTACAAAGAAGTGGCCGACATGCTGATCCAGATGGTGCAACAATGGGTCTATATGTACCAGGAGCACGGACAAATCGAATACATGAAGGCTTTTTCGATTGATATACCTGCCTTGACCGGCAATTACAGCCCCCAAGAAGAAATCGAACGGGCCATGATGACCTATACCATTGCCAAGGATTCGCCATTGTATCAGTCGCCCGTCGGAGCAATGAAACTCCGCAACCTGATTGAAATTATATATCGCAAGATGCGGTGGAGAAATATCGAAAATATCCTGCCGACTAAAGAGGAATTGCAACAGGCGATGATGCCGGCTATTGACCCAAATCAGGCCGGGGCACCGTCACCTATACCGGGACAAACCGATAATCAAACTATACCGGGAGGTAATCCGCAGGAGCAGATCACCGGCCCGGAAGAACAAGGAGCGAGTGATGGGAATCTACAATCGTGAACAGAAAGACCGATCTAAGTCGGATTATTGGGAGGAGCCGTCGGCGAAATCCCAAGCCCAGATAGACAAGATGGAAGCACTTATGGCCCAATATGGCGTCAGTGTGGGCGGGAAATATATCTGGGAGAATCACCAGTTGTCTATTATGCGGGTCAGTTGGCCGCAGTACGCCTATTTCAAGGGCTGTGAGGTGTACCGCTGGAATCGTAAGGGCGAACCCTTAATGTGGCAGGCCCCGGACAATACCGGCGTGGATGTAGATATATTCTACGACGACTGGCAAAGGATGGGAGTTGACGATCTGGAAAAGGTCTTTGCCAAGCTTGGGAAACCTATCCGCGTGGAGAGTGCCAATATCTTGAACAAAGAAACGAGAGCCGACCGCGCCATCATTAAGGCGGCGAAGTTCAAAATGGCCGGGGACAAGGCTGCTACCGAGATCGCTGAGGCTGCCGACGACAAGGAAAAAGGGAAGTCTCGTGGTCGGGCCGCAAGTGTATTAACAGACTACGAACCAGTCATGTCGGCAAATGTTGCCCCCGAAACTGAGGCGGCTGTTTCGGCGCACAGGAACAAGAAATGAGACTGAACGACAACAACATAAAGGCCGCGACTGAATTAAAGCAATTGTTCGATGACAATCCGGTAGCCAAGGAAATCATTCGGGCATTTGTCAATCTTTTTGTTCAGGAGGCGATAGGAAGCATCGGTGGTTCACGAAAGGACATCGACCGGGCGGCCTTGTTAATCGACATCGACTCGCGGGTACGATGCCTGAAGGATATAGATAGGGCGATTTTGGATATTGATCGCCTCTGTGCAGAATATGAAGATAAACACAAATCAAGTCCCTCAGAAGGCGACCAAGCGTAAGCCCGTCGCATAGCTGAGCAAACT
Source organism: Candidatus Gottesmanbacteria bacterium (assembly GCA_023245335.1). Taxonomy (GTDB): domain Bacteria; phylum Patescibacteriota; class Microgenomatia; order UBA10105; family UBA927; genus UBA927. The sequence goes on along the minus strand of JAHFKK010000004.1, from coordinate 36,597 downwards.
TGGAGGATATATGGTAGACATACTGTTAGAGCAAACCGCAAAACCGGAAGACACGAAACCCACCGGAGTTGCCAAGGCCGATGATGCTGATGGTAAACCGGAGGGCGAAGAAACAACCGATACCACAACCGACGAGCCGGGCGATGATTCGCTTGAGGGTGCAGGTGAACTGGGGAAATCGGATGAAACGGCGGTCGATGATGCGTCCGCCGAAGATGATAGTCTTCCCGAAGCGGAATATCTACGACAGTTTGAGTTGCCGGGGAAATTTGATAAGGTTGAGGATGTTATTTCTGCCTACAAAGAATCTCTGGCTGAAATGAAACGCTCTCAAACCGAAGCCCAGAAGGTTAAACAGCTTGACGAACAACTGAAACGGGCTGGGTTAGAGGGCGGTTTGGCTGCGCTGGAAACGGAATTGCAAGAACGTATTGGCGGTGGCGGTGCGCCCGCCCGTGAAACCAAGATCGAGGGCAATAACTTCCGAGACTTGATTGTTTCGTCAGTCAAGAATGGGGATTTATCACAAGAGCAAGCGGAGGGAATGATCCCTTACGCGCATATCTTCGATGGTATGTTCCAGAAGATGTTTGATGCCCTTGGCCAGACGGTGCAATCCACCAAGAAAGGAATTGGCGACATCCAGTCCGGCCTTAGAGACAATGAGCTTTGGACAAGTTTTGCCGGTCAGTATAAGGGCATCGGCCCGGAAGATCGGGTTAAGTTGCGGTCGGTGAAAGCGAAACACAACTTTGACACCTATGAACAAGCCTATGCTTGGGGTAAGGTGGAAGACCCCGCCTTTCTCAAGAACATCGTCGCTAAGGCTGAGGCCGACGCGAAAGCCAATGGCCTCAAACGATTACGGCTTGATACTCGCCCCGGCCAGGATCGGCGTGGTGGCGGTGGTGGGGTGAATCTTACCCTACGGTCATTCGCCGACCCCGATGGGACTATCAATACTGACGCGATACTCAAGGCGTACCGGCAGAACAAGTTGTCCAAAGCTCAATACAAGAAATTCATGGATGAAGCGACCCGGCTATCTGGAGCTAGTTAGACGGGTTGATAAGGAGCTTAAATGACAGCAGCAGCGACCCTGAAAGCAAATCTTTCCTCGACGATCCAGACGAAGATCAGAGAGAAATTGCAGGATGTGCCGAAAGGCAAGTGGGTTTTCCCCGAAGTGGCGGATTCCGTCGGCATCGCCGAAAAGAGTGGCGCGGACAAGTACCGGGTCAACTGGATTGTGCGTCCCTCGAAAACAACCGCCGATGCTTCGGAAGGAAACCTGTATCCCGACCTGACCATGCGTGGCCTTCAGACGGATTACGTCGATGGCACGATTGGACAGATGCAGGATCAATTTGAAATCACCGATCTGGCCCAGTTGTGTTCGACCGTTGGGATTGACCAACTGACCGAAGTTGTTGTCCGGGAAGCCTATGACTCTCTGGACTACCGCGCCGGGAAGATTCTCTCTCGCGGCATCATGCGACACCGGATCGACAATTCGTCTTCGTATGAATGGAACGGCACTCTGACCGCGACCGAAACCATTTATACCCAGTACACGGCATCGGCCTTGAATGGGGCGACCAACACCTATCAGTATGCCTGGGGTATCTTCACCTCGCCGTACTACACGAATTATGGTATGGCGCGGCAGATCACGGCATCGGGTAGTACGACTGGCGTAATGACGGTCGGGACTCTCAATGGCCTTGCTACGACCGGGGCCAAAGTTCACATCACCGCGACAACCGGGATTACGGCCTCAAACATCGTCACGATTGATGGTCTGATTCGGATTGTCAACCAGTTGGAGAAGTTTGAACGTGAACCGTTCGATGACGGGATGTGGCATTGGCTGATCGGCCAGGAACAAAAAGCCGACATCTGGGCGGACTCCGAATTTACTAACTCGATCATTTATGATCGGGCAGAGATGTACGAGAAGAACACGATTGGCCGGTTGCTCGATACCAAGTTGATCGTGACCCCGCACATCTACCGCGAAGCAGCGACGGCCGGGATTACGGACGAGTCCAGTACCGGCGCAGTCTATGTCTGTCCCATTGTCAGCAAAGATATGTTCAAGCTGATTCATTGGGGCAACGCCTCCGGCTGGAAAGCCTCTGGCGGCGGTTCGATTGCTGATGATTTCGCCCTCCGCGTCAACATCGTTGGCGGGAAGGATAAACCCGACACCTATAACCCGCACGGAACCCGGACGATCATGGGTTGGATGGCAAACTATGCCGGTATGGTCACGAACGGTTGCGGCGGTATCGGTCTTTGCACGGGTGGCACGGCTTTGTCCGCGCTGACTAACTAATCGTTTGTTGTTGAGGGGGGACACAATCCCCCCTTAACGAAAGGAAGATGGATGACCAAGCGATTTTGTGATGTATGTGGGATCGAATTGACAGCCGACGATCCGGGTTGTCATGTGGAAGATGGTACGGACTATTGCGACGGGTGCCGACCAAAGGTAGGATGACTATGGATCACGGTGGAATAAAGGAAATCATCGAAAGTGGACGCGCCCCCGGCGTGTCGGGAGCTTCTCGTGGCCCCGGTTCTGGTCAAAGTCAAATTGCCTATGAACGGATGGACGTTCAAAAGGAATGGCGGTTGTTGGGTAACAAATGGGAAAAGGACGGGACGTTCGAGAAGCATCCCGGGATGAAGGCCCAATGGGTCGCTAAGGGCAAGACGATCTTTGATAAACCGCGCAAGGTGGTGGACTTGGAAGAACGGATGAAGGCAAGGGACGATATTAAGTGGGACATTCCTATGCCTAAAGTTACTATCGGGGATGAAGTTAAATTGCCGGAGGCTTGATGAATACGGGTGAAGCGGTACAACTGATAAAGGTCAAGATGGGTGAGGAAGATACCGACCTCACGACAGCCAAAGCCGATTATGCCCTGAAAGCGGCGGTAGCCTACTTCAATATCCTTGGTGAATACCGCTGGAATCAGTCTAAAGTGACCGGGACATTAGAATCGGGGACAGCGGCCTATGATGTGGCGACATTGTTCCCCGATAAAATGGTGCGGACTTTGTTTGACGAGCCTATCTGGTTGACGGATCAGAAACAACAAGTCGTCTATCTTGAGCCGAAAAGTTTCAATGCTGAAGCGCGGGGCACGTCGGCATCGGGAGTGCCGCGTATCTGGACGATGTACGGGACGGAACCGACGATCGAGTTTTTCCCGGTGCCGGGCGGAGCCTATCCTATCTGGGCGCGGGCGGGGATTTATATCAACAGTTTCGAGGAATTGCCGGAAGAGTTGCAAATGCCGGCTGTAATCTTGGCTTGTTGCGGGGTGATGAAATCCAATATGCCGGAGTATGTGGCGACGTTGAAGATGTGGCAAGAGATGGAGAAGAAGATTTGCAATACGAAGGCATGGACATCATGGCGGGGGAATCGGATGCCGGGCGATGAATATGCCTTTTCCGCGTCTTCATATGCCGGATATGGGGCGGATACATACAATCCGCATGGGGTATAAGATGAAACGATGGGTATTTCTGGCGGTCTTATTGCTCTCTGGGTCGGCCTATGCGGGGTTCGCGGATTCGTCGGCAAAGATGATAGCCACGACCATCTATGAACAGTTGAGTATGGACACAACGGGAACGGCCGGATACCCGCGTTATCTGGCAGTCAAGCACGCCAGAGACGGTATTTATCAGGCTGGTCTTGATCTGGGCGTGGAGCGATCCAAGACTGTAATCATATCGGCGAATACTAATGCAGCCAAAGTCGATACGGCGATGATTCGTATGGTGGCGGCAGTCTTGTTGACTAACGGCTATCAAAACAGATGGTTGCGGCCCGTCCCGCCCGAAAGTTTATCGGCTGCGGTGCAGTTTGACAGTACGATAACCATAGGGAAACGGTCTACCCGGTTCTGGACGTTCAAGGATTCTATCTATGTTTCCCCGATAGCAAGTACCGCTGAGACGTTGGCGGTTCACTATTACAAACAGGCCAACTATATGGCTGATTCTTCGGCAATGGCTGATCTATTGCAAAAATACAGGGGCGCGGCGCGGTTGTACGCCTGTTATATGGCCTCGGAGCGATTGCAGAACGGCCGGGCGGCTGAATTTCTTGGTCTATACGAGAAGATGGTGGCGAATATCTGGGCACAACGGGCATATATGGCGGCACAAGGGGAGAAGAAATGACCCGTAACCGTCAGATGGTCAAGTTCCTATTGCTGTTGGCAACGACGGGCCTGCTGTTGGCCCTTTGTCATTCTGCCCGCGCCCAAGAGCCTACCTTGTCCATCCGCAAGATGGGTGGCTGGAACGACATCGGCAACCCGTTGACGCAAGAGCCGGGTCAGGCGGTAGTCTCGATCAACTGGAATTACAGCAAGATGTTTGGCGGGATAAACAAGCGGGACGGGTATTCGGTCAAGTATGACGCGACCTGTCAACCGTTGGGGCTGTATGGATATGTAAATAACAACGGCAAGAAATACCTGTTGATGGTTCGTAACGTGACGAGTGATAATGTCGCGGGTCTATATACGTCAGCCCTCCGCACGAGCGCGCCGTCGTCCGGGGTTGCTGGTCGGTATCTATTCAAGAACGGCACGCCGTTTTATACTCAATACAACGACATTGTGATTGTGTCTGATGGCAAGACCCCAGCATTGCGATGGAACGGTTCAAACGGCGATTACTTGACATGGCCCCGGCCGGGCAGTCCACAATTTACGGCGGTTAATGCTCATACGACGGGTTGGGTTTTGCAGGGGGATTACTACTATTCGTGGCAGGTCACTCACCCTTGCAGTACGACGGCCAATTACGGGCCGTTAAGCGGGACATCCTATCAGGTTCACGTCGATAGCGGAATGGTCTTTGTTGGCGCGTTGAGTGATGTCGCGGCCTCTGGATTATGCGCTGACCCCATGCCCTACCCGACGGGGGCGGTATCGTATTTCCGGTTGTGCCGTACACGGGCGAACAAAGAGCCGACCGATTCCATGTTTCAGGTCTATATTAAAGGCGGGTTGGCAAGCTACGATGCGTGGACGTTCTACGATAGTGTGCCCGATTGCAGTCTTGGCGTGACCGCGTATGCTTATGTCGATAAGGTAGATACGGTTACATATACGGCAAGCATATTGTCAGATTCCGGGTATCGGATAGGGCAATGCAATCTCGTTTCGATTGATTCGGTTGGGAATCCTTTTGCCGGGGTATCGGCGGGACTTGACATTGCCGATACGAGTTGGGTTGCTACCCGGTATTTTACGATGTGGTATGATTCGGTGACGATGATGTGTACCGATTCAAGCCCGACATTGCGGGTGGAAACGAATTGGCAATCCAACGATACTATGTACGATTCGGCGTACAATTTATCTTTGTCGCGATTCCCGTCGGCTAATGCCTCATTATGGTTACTGATCTGTAAACAAAAAGAAATGTCTGTCAAAAACAGGATTTGGGATACTGTTAAAACGGGCGGCGATTATCCGGCATGGTGGAGTGACCAAGTTGCACCATCTGCCGATTTTAAGTGGGTTTGCGATGAAGAGACGGCGGATTTTGGGATAAGCCGGATGTACTATAATATCCACCTGAACCGATTCATGTGTCGCGGTTATATGGTACATGACACAACATTGGTCACGACCGAACTGGATATGCCGCATATTGTTGATACCATTAAATCGACTACCGATACTACGTGGTCAGACACGACATCGTGGTCGAAAACAAATCTTCGACCCATTGCCTATCCCGGCTGGACATTACCGCCGGGGAAGTATCCTACCGTATTTAACGACCGCATCTACATGGCTATCGGGTCAAAGGTCTATTACTCCGACGTGACCGATCTTGGCCCGGAGATCGCCCGATGGAGTCCGGCCAATGCCTTTGTCGTCAATCCCGACGACGGCGATGAGATTACCGGATTGCACGTTTCCGATGATCGACTCTACGTATTCAAGAACCGTTCGATATGGACGGCTCATTGGGCCGATGGCGTTCACCAAGTCGATGCCTTTGTCAAGGGAATTGGGTGCATTGCGCCACGGTCAATTATCGACCTGCCGGGAGGTGGGTTCGCGTTCTTGTCGGAGTATGGGGTCTATTCATTTAGCCCGGCCTTGCAGTCGCAATATAAAGAATCGGGAGGGAATCTACCGGGGATTTCGGGGGACATCCAAAATCACCTTGACGGGTATAGCGTCGCCGTCCTGCGGGATTGTGCGGCTGGTTTGGCGAATGACAACCGAAACCTAGTATTTTCCTTCCCGGCCATTGACACGTCTTGGGTCTATTCCATACCAACGGGGAAATGGTGCGCGTGGACGCTTGGCAAAGTCAAACAATGGGTGCAATATGATACTCTATACCAAACCGACCAGCGGCCGTTCGATAATCTCTTGTTTATCAAAACCACCTGCGATTCCATCTATCAGTTTGGCGGGACGCGCAGGGACACGGGCGCGCAGGTATCGGCGACGTGGAAGTCCGGGCGGTTATTTATCACCCCGGATGCTTGGGAGATATTCAGGTATGGTATCTGGCAGACGAAACACGCGCCGCCGTATTCGGTCGGCAACCTGCCCTATATCACCACGACCATCTATGACGATTCGGGGTCATACAAGACCTATACCGATAGCGTCCAGACGGATTTTAGACGGCGATTGTGTTATCCGAATGAGGGGCATTGGTTTCAGATACAGTTGCAATCAAGTGCAGATAGTTGCGGCATACAAGGCATAGACCTTTGGACGCGGTTTAAGAGACAGGGGATTGACTTTTAAGGAGTGTGATGTATGGATCCGGTATTAGGAATGTCGGCACTTGGAGCGGGCGAAGGTCTTCTGAACTGGATACTTGGTTCGGAAGAACGCAAACAACAGAAAGAGGATTATGCTCAAAAGCAATGGCTGACCAATTTCCTCAAGGGCAAACTCAATGAGGGGCCGGTATTCGATCAGGCGATGATGGACAGTATGATCGGAAACAGGCGAACGGCCATGCAACCGACATACAATAAGATTGCGGCCGGGGCGGGGCGATTCTCTGGTATGCGGTCGCCCGAAACGTGGAAGATGATCGGCGAACAGACAATACCCTTGGATGCCAATTTCTTGGAAGAACTGATAATGAAGAACGCGACGATGACGGCCAATCGAAACCAGAACAATCTTGGCCTCTTGACCAGCGTCATAGGGAGGTAGTATGGCCTCTGGATTTCTACAAGGTTTACTTTCGACAGCGGTCGGGGCCGGGCGTGGTGCATTAAAGGGCACAGAGATAAAACGAAAACGGGATGAGGAAAAGAAGCAACAAGCCGGGATAGATGCAGACCAGAAGGCTAAGCAGGACGCGATTAGTCGGGCCTATGAATTGGATTTAGAGGAACTCCAGCAAAAAAGGGATGAACTGAAATTTAAGATTGAACAGGCGGCGGGACAGATAGATCAGTCCAACAGAAACCGGGTGGCATCATTTCAGACAAAATTATGGAGTGAATTGAATAAACCTACGCCGACGGTGAAGGCAATACCGGCATCCAAACCGGCCACCGTCAACCCCGGAACTCGTGCGACTGGTGTTTCTGGGATTATGAACGCCATGCGCCAAAAGGAACTGAACGAGCATATCATCTATCCACCGACCGGGGCACTTGACGAGTCGGGCAACCCGCAAAAGGCCCAGTACGATTTTAATGCTCCCGATGTTCGCTTTTGGAGTCCCGACAACCCCAAAGCTGCCGACTCTGGAAACGTCCTTTACGACCTACGGGCACGATTGGGCGGCGGTCAAGGTGGAACGATGGCTGGTATGCCAGACCTTGCGGCTCGTACCCAAGCGAGAGGGCAGATGTTTGGCGGCGGTGGAGCGACCAGACCGCCCATTCAGTCAACCCCGACAGATACAACGGGACAGGTCATGCTCGACCCCCAGAGTTATGAGGCGGCTATGACCATTGAGGAGATTCTAAAAGCCGGGGATGAGTTCGATTGGGATACGGCAATGCGGGAAAACCCAAATCTTGATTGGGATAAGATAAGGTCTGTGTATCAGTAATGGCGAATCCATTTGACAAATACCGAATCCCGGCCGGAACGACATCGGCCAAGATTGAAAAATATCGGGTTACTAAAACGGCAGGTGATTCACTAACTGAACTTGCCTTTGGGAAAAGAACAACTTTGCCGGAAAAGGAAACTTCTCCGGCAGGACTAGATCGATCCGATGTCGGTTATGGTGCAAATTTACAAAACGCGATGGAGACGGCTCGGCATCCCAAACAATCTCCTCTGGCAATGGCTTACGGTATGGGTGGATTAGCCGGTCTTGAGGCCGTCCAGAACCTTGGTAAACGATTGATGAACATTGGGGCGGTTGGCGGTTCATCTGATAAGTTTTTGGCGGGTAGGCCAGACCAGAAGTCCGTACCCCCGTTTGAAGAGTCCAATAAGTTGGCGAGTTTGGCGGCCGTCTTACGGACAAAACAGACCCCGATGGAGAATGTGGCGTCCGATATTTCCGGTGCGGCCCCGTTCTTGGTTCCCGGTATAGGGCAGGCGTTGTTCGTGGCTGATGTAGCGAGTCAGCCAGAGAAGATACCGGCACAGTTACAGGGGATCGCAGAAACCTTCAAAAATCTGGCTTATGCGCCGTTGAATAAAACCCAATCGGAGATGTTTCCGGGGACAAGTCCCGAAAAGACGGCGCAAGCAAGAAAAGATATAGTTGAGAATATTGTGCCGACGACGTTTAATGCAACTTTACCGTTTGCGTTATTGGCTGGGCTATTAAAGGAATCTGGTGGCCGGGTCAAGCCGACCGCCGAACCGATAAAACCTTCTGCCGGTGGCACGCCGGTAGAGGGGGTTGCTTCACTTGCTCGTCCTTCGGAACCGGCGGGACTTACAACCCCGCCGGTGGAAAAGCCTGTCGAGCGCATGGTTAAACCAGAAGGAGTAGTTGAGAATGGGTTGCAAGGGAAAGAAGAAGCCCCGGCGCAAAAAGTAGGAACGGCCCAAATCGGTGACTTGGTTGATACTGGAACTGGGGCTATTCATCGGGTTGTTGGGCGAAACAAAAAGGGGACAGTATTAAAAAGTCTTTCTAATTTGAAAGAGACTACTATTCCCAATGAAGCCAAGGTCGATATTGCCCCGCCGCAAGGGCCGGTGGAAAAGCCGATTACTGTCGTGTCCGAAAAAATACCTATTATTCCGGACACGAAGTCAACCCTAACCGCCAAGCAGAGGGCCAAGCTCGACCGCGCCGGACTGGGGGGGGGGAAGCGCAGGGCAAACAACCGTGGGAGATGACGCGGGAAGAATATGAATCAAAATATCAAACTGTCGAATCGGGGCATGACCCTTATGGATTAAATTTTGCTCGTGCCAAACAGGTAGTTAACGAACAGATTAAAAAATTAGGGAAGGATATTTATCACGAATACGCCGGGAAAGTAGACTTGCATGAGATGTTTGTTCGCAAAGCTCTCTCCAAAGGCAAGCCCGTCCCCCCCGAAGTCTTAGCCGACTACCCCGACCTTGCCAAGAAGTACGGTGTACCCGAATCAGGTACAGTCGTACCCGAAAAAGGTACGGAACCAACAGTAAATACTTACGACGTTCGCTTTATTCTAAAAGATGGTCATAAGGGTTATCTATCTGAACAATCTGGTGAATCCATTAAAGAGATTAAACGAAAAATACTTGCGGAAGAATCGGACATAGAACGAATTACGTCAGTCAGACGTATCCCGACAAATGCTGAAAGGTTTGGTAAGCGCGTTGTATCTCCCGAACCCCCTGCCAGTGAGCCACAAAAGCCGTTGCCGGTAACGGGTGAGGGGCAACCGACGGGGAAATCTAAAAGTGCCACTCGCAAGAAAGCATTATTTGCTCCGGTTGAATCTTTTACGGTTGGCGATAATGTCGAATTTTCATCAATTCCCCTCAAAGGAAAAACTAAAAGTTGGCATCCGGCGGAGATCGTGGGATTTACCGAACCGGCCGTGACAGAACGGGGTATGATTGACCGCGTTAATGTTAAGAGACCGGATGGGAAAATCATCAAAGGGATAGATACAAGGTCACTTCGCAAAACCCAACCTTCTTCCCCCACCACCCTCGGTTTCATGGGTGCTAACCCCGATGTGGCGAAAGGTCTTGTTGAATCGGCTGGTCAAGGTATTGCCGCTCTTGGTCGGACAGATGTTGTTGATGGAATGCGAAAGATATTACTCCCGGCTGGACGTGGGCCGTTTGCCAGACAAGCCGCCGAGTCTATCCGGGCCAACCTTGGCGAAATGAACCGTAGTGAGGGTCTTGCTTATCGGACAATAGAGAACGCTCAAAAGCAGTTTGACCGTATGCCGCCCGAAGAGTCGCATGCCTTTATGGATGCGGTTGAGACGGGGACAAAGCAGGCCAACCCCCAATTGGATGCGGCGGCAACGAGCGTGCGGGGTATCCTTGACGGATTGCGGGATGAGATCAAGGCTTTGGGTACTGGTAAACTGGAACATTTTTATGAAAACTATTTCCCGCATATATGGAAAGACCCCAAGGCGGCGGGTACGTTCTTTGGCAACTGGGGCAAGCGACCGTTCGAGGGTAAGAAGTCATTCCTAAAAAAGCGCACGATCCCGACTATTCGTGAAGGTCTTGAGGCTGGCCTGGAATTGGTGTCCGATAACCCGATGGACTTGGTGATGGCGAAATCCCATGAGATGCGGAAATACCTCATGGCGCATCGGGTACTGGCAGAGTTCAAAGACAATAATATGTTGCAATTCGTAAGGGCGGGACATCGGCCCCCCGACGGATTTGCCTTGGTGAATGACCGAATTTCCAGCGTCACCTATCGGAATGAGGCCGGGGAAATGATTACCTCCGGTCATTACTATCTGCCCGAACAGGCGGCCCAAGTCCTGAACAACTATCTTTCTCCGGGATTGCGCGGGTCAAAGACGTTCCGGGCCTATCGGACAATGGCTAATACCCTCAATCAGGCCCAACTCGGATTGTCGGCCTACCATCTTGGCTTTACGTCACTTGACGCCGCAGTTTCTAAATTCGGTCTTGGGACAATGCGGGTATCACGGGGGCAATTCGGCAAGGGATTGCGCGATATGATGATGACCCTGATTGCACCAATCACAAATGCTGTATCGGGGAATCGCCTGTACAAAGCCTACTATGACCTCGGCGCGGGCGGGGCCGAAATGGGGAAATTCGTCAAGTCAATGGTCGCCGCCAATGGTGTTCCGAAGATGGATGCCTTTTACAAAACCAAGATTTATGAGAACATGAGAAAGGCTTGGCGACAGGGTGATGTCGGCGGTGCAGTCATACGGATTCCGGGGGCCGTCTTGGATTTAGCGGCTAAACCGATTATGGAGTACGTTGTCCCTCGGCAAAAACTCGGTGTCTTTCTCGACATGATGCGGATGGAATATGACTCCAATCCGAATATGACTCCGGCGGAATTGCGGACGGTTGCACAAAAGGCTTGGAATAGTGTCGATAACCGCATGGGCCAACTGGTTTATGATAACCTATTCTGGAATAATGTCGCTAAGGACTTGGCGATGGCCTCTATCCGATCGGTCGGCTGGAACGTCGGTACGATTCGGGAAGTTGCTGGTGGTGGAGTAGATATTCTCCGGCAAGTCGGTAAGATTGCCAGGAATGAAAAGCCGGAATTGACTTATCGAATGTCCTATGTCATGGCCCTGCCTATTGTTGTTGGAACGATGGGGGCCATTACTCAATACCTAATGACCGGCAGGGGGCCGCAATCGCTCAAGGATTACTATTTCCCGCAGACCGGTGGAACTGATGAACGCGGTGATCCGAACCGGGTAAGCCTGCCGTCATACATGAAAGACCTTTACCATTATTCTACCGCTCCGGGCCAAACGGTCAGAAACAAACTCCATCCGATTCTCGGAACGATGGCTGAAATGCTAAATAATGAGGACTTTTACGGAACCAAGATTAGGAATGAAGATGACCCGTTATATCGGCAGATATATGACTTGGGAGTCCATGCGGGTAAGGCGTTTGAGCCGCTTGGGTTCCGCAATATCGAACGACAAAGACAGGTTGGGGAGCCGTGGAGTAAGGCGGCGGCTTCCTTTGTGGGTATCACTCCGGCACCAAAAGGAGTCAACCAAACTGCGGCCGAACAGATGGCGAATGAGTATGTCCGGCAACAAATACCTATCGGTAGCCGCACCAAAGAACAGGCAGAGGAAAGTCGGTTCAAGAGTGACCTAAGGCGGCAATATCTCAAAGGCAACAAAGAGCCGATGCAGGAAGCCTACAAAACCGGGAAGTTGACCAACCGTGAGGTTAAGTCTTTAGTGACTAAGGATACTCCATTGCAACGGTCGTTTAGCCGTCTGCCGGTTGACAAGGCAATGAAGGTCTTTGAAATAGCGACACCAGAAGAAAAAGAAACGCTCAAGGTTGACTTGGGCGAGAAAATGGTACGGTGGGCGAAATCGGCGTCACCAGAAGATAAGAAACGGATGTTACCTGCGATTCTGGCCTTTAGAGTAAAGTACGGGATCAAGGGTAATCCAACCGCGTCTAACCTTCGCGTCCCCTCCGTCCCTCACCCGCCGGAGCCGCCGACGCCATGAGGAGCCGATCATTCAAGCGCGGGTTAGGCCGGGCGGTCATGCAACCGCTGGTGATAGTGACGATGATAGTCCTGCTGGTGCTGGTAGCGTGGGCGATTTATAGTGTGAGATGACCATAATGAGAGAGACAGATACAGACAACAATGTGGAGGCCCAGAGTGGGAGATGACAAGGTGATCGGCTTTTCAATTACAAACGGGAGCAAGGCGGCGGCATGGTTCAAGTATATCATCGAACTGGTTATCATATTGTTGGCGATCTACGGATCGTTCATCAAAATGTCGGGCCAGATCGACAACCTGGAAAAAACGGTGATGAACCTGCAAAGTCACGTTGACAATCTGGAAAGGATGCACATGACGCCATGAGCAAGAAACCTGAACCGAAACCGCCAATGTCAACGGCCGACTGGCTGGTTCCATTGTGCGGGATAGTCTATATGGTAATCGTGTGTTCGATGGCATGGGGTTGATGCGACGACTATTAACAAAAAGAGAGGATTGCATGACTGTACGATTGTGGTTTGAGGATTTGGGGTGTGCGACTAATGGTAGCCAAATGAGGGAAGCCGATATGACTCTTGTTGGGACGCTGACGGTTACGGATGGCGATTACAAGGTCGTCACCAACACCGTCCCTTCGGTCGAATGGCATTTCCCGATGGAGAAGATGAACTGTGTTCAGGTCGGCTCTTAGTATAGCGGTCATTCTGCTCCTCACGTCTATGGCGTGGGGGGCGGAGGACTCGATAAGGTTCGGCGGGACAGGTAATCTGCCGTGGGATACCAACTCTATCAACAGTTCGTATATCCAAGGGCCGACGGGAGTTGATACCGGATTCGCGCATGGAAGGAATTTCTATGACGGGTCAGGTGCAGATTCGGGGTTCGGCCTTCTTGTCGGGACAAGTATCTCTGGGACGGTTTATCGAATAGGTCTTATCAATCTGCCAAAAATGTACGATACTTTTGCCCTTCTCACGGGGGCAATCCCCGATAGTGCGTTCTTGGTTATGGCATTACGGGGCGAACTTATAACTGCCAGTGGTCACATCCATTATACAATTACTCGCATGGAAGTCCCCTTTATCTATGAATGGACATACGGTTCCACCCCTATTGCCGGTGGTGTCACGTTCAACTTTGCCAGTTATGATGGTACGCCATGGAATGCCGAATACGGAGCCGGGCCACTTGGGGCCGCCGATACGACTGGTTCTTTCACGGCTAACGACATTATCATCAACGACGGCGCGGCGGCTGATACCGTTGTGCGGATGAAGATAGATACCGCGATTATTAACGCGATGAAGGCAATCTCCCCATTGTACGTCGGTTCTATCGGCCTCTATCCCTATGAAGGGTCGGGGATAGCCAGAACGGTGGTCTGGTGGAGCGAGCATTGCAAGGGGACGTACGCGAGCAAGCGGATGTACGTGGTGGTTTATTACCACTTACCGGCGGCATCAAGTGGTCGTCGTCGTGCGGCAGTCATACAACAAGGCGGGTAAAATGAAACGGTTACTTGTAGCGATAGTGTTGGTGGTCATGGCGGGACAGGTAGTTGCGGGGGTAATGGGTCATACCCGCGCCCCGGCGTTGGGGCAGTTGGTGAGACAACCTTATTTGAAAATACTTCCGATCCCCAATCCTATACCAACCGATAGTACGGGTGTTTTGGATTCTGCCGTCATCTGGGCTACTCCCGCCTATGGTGCGGGTGATACGGTTTGGGCACTGGTCTATCTTAATGCCACACGAGTGGCCGCAAAGCCCGATAGCGTCCCTGATTCTTGCGTCGGTATAAGTAATTATTCTATCACGACAGGGACGGGTGGCGTTAATGAAAGTCTCAAGGTGGCTTTTTCGGGCGAAACGTGGGAGGACGGAACGGACTCTATTTGGGTTGGGATATTTGTCTCTCCCAATGATTCCACAACCGGCCGGGGTGCGCGAATAGCGATAGCAGAACTTATCAGTGCGGCTGATACAGTATGGGTTAATGGTCATAAAAGAGATTGGTATAAGACCTTCACTTATGGCGTGGCCTACACGATTCCCGGTTCCGGGTATGACTGGAAAGCTAATGCCGTTAGGGAAAATACTACTGCTGGCGGTGGATGGTGGATTCAGGTATTCTATCACATTCTTGGGGCCGCGACCGATGTACCTCATATCGTCACTGTCCCGTCACACGCCACGGGTATAAGTTTCAGCGGGGTTGCAGGTGGAAGTAACCCGGCAAGCCAGAATCTTGTCTTGACCAATACCGGTACTGGCACGATGCCTTGGAAAGCGACCATCGTGGAGGCTTCGGCTTGGTTGGGTATCGCCCCCGATACGGCAGATGCTCCAGGTACGATTACGGTTTCCTGCGATATATCGGGGCAAACGGCGGGGGTCTATCACGATTCCATCCGGGTACGTTGCGAACATCCAAACGTGGCCGACAATACCCCGGTTTATGTCCCGGTCACGTTGACAGTTACTTCGGTTCCTCAACCGCAAATCTTTCCCATTCCCGACACAATGACATTTGCCATGAATCTCCACGAGGCTCCACCGGCGGCACAGGACTTGGAACTTATCAATATCGGCGATAGTACGATGGCTTGGAAAGCGACCAATGATTCCTCTTGGATGGTTTTGAGTGCGGATACCGCCGACGATAACGACACGATTAGCGTTTCCATAGATACGACAGGCGTTCTTGCCGGGACGCATCTGGACACACTTTGGATTGCATGTAGCAACGCCACGAATACGCCGTATGCTATCCCGGTCGTGTTGGTGGTTTCTACTCCCAAACATCGGATTATGGTCAAGAAGGCGACACCATGAAGAAGATACTGGCAATCATCTGTTTGGCTTTGGCTGGGGGTGTAGTCGCGTCCGACGTGACGCCCTATCAGATGTCGGTAGGCGGAAACGGTTATGGTGGTTCACCTTACAGCACATGGAACGTAACCATAATGCCGCGAAAGTTTGTTGAGTTTTACGATTGCGCGGAGGCGTTTGGATATACCGACCTAAAAAGAATATGGGACACGGCAACCGTTTTGAAACCGCTTATGCACAATTTCCTTGGGCCGTATATGTCACCCCACGAAATCTCCCTGCTTTGCCCCACGCCCAGGGCCGGTTGTGCGACCACTTACGCTCAACGAATGGCCGAAGCATATGCCGGGAACTGGTACTATCGGTATATGGTCGATTACCTGCAAGATACACTCTCTCCGGCGGTTGACCCTGAATCTCTTGTAATTCATGGCGGAAACGATTCATGGACAATCACGTTCGACGGAGCAACGAGAACAAATTACCTGACCAACGCGCAAATGAAGCGGAGGTTGAGTTACCAATACTGGAATAACCCGCCCGGTGATGCCGACCTGTACCCGGCTGGATATTTGTGGTATGCGAACGGGGCTTGTCAATCAACGGCCGATGCCGCCGCCAATGCCATGTATCGGTATATCATCCATGATTCGGCAACCGTCGGAGTTGGCCCAATGGACGGTCATTGGGGAGTGGTTTTCTACGACAACTATCAAGGCTTTTCACCTCCGATGGAGAAGAACGGATATGTCACGTTTAATGCCGCGACTGGTGGACGGGCGGCTGGGGGAGAGGTCACAGAAGAAACCGGCTATGATTCTACGATTGGTGGGGTCATTCAGAGTTGGCGGACGGGCGCGACGGCCCGAAAATGGTGGCAGAAATCGGCATGGCATATCTCTGCCGAAATTGACCGCAAACTTGCGGCTCATGGGTATATCGGTTGGGCCAACTCAATGGCAAGTTATGATTACGCCGACGGGTATTACAACAACCCGGTGACGATGTTGGCGGATATGATCGACAGCGTGAGTGGGGTCAGTTTTGAAGGGCCACCTGACCCGTCTAAGGGTTACTATGCTTGGTCTTGGTTCCATCAACAATATGCCCTGATCCGGGCGAAAGACAGATATAGCAACACCGCGTTCCAGTCCGAACTGATTGCGACGGCTTATCTATCCAGTGATTTCCGGCGGACGGTCTATGCCTATTTTTGCGCTTGGATGGATATGCGAAACGGCAAGGCTTTTATGAGTCCGTTTCGGTCATGGACAAAAGGCGAGAAGATTGACGATTCAATCTCGATGTGCCTATACAAAAACTTTGGGGAATATCATGGCGATCCAACGGTTACGGATAACGGTTCCGGGCGTTGGCTTTACGTGCGCGACTATGATTCCGGCGAAGTGAAGATATACTTTTTGACGCCTGGAAATGCGACCGATTTGACGGCCTCCGTGACCGTTACTCCGGGGACGGGCAAGACTGGCGGAACGACGTGGTACGCCTTCGACCCGGTTACAGGGTTATTCTCTGGCGCTGGGGCAACGTCATTTACGATCAATCCGTTTCGAGGGTTGATTGTGGCCGACCGGCCGAATTGGGCCGGGCCGTACTACTCCCAACCGTATTCCTACACGCCCGATGTCACCCCGCGAATTTCGTTGAGTCCTGGAACGATGTACTTTGCCGGTATTGTCGGGGAGGCTAATCCAGCAAGCCAGCAACTCCATATCCGTAATATCGGCGGCGGAACGATGGACTGGCAAGCGGCGCATACGGGCGGGGCATGGCTTGATTTCACGAACCAGATCGGAACGGGTAATGACGATTCGGTAGAGGTTCCCGTGGTGACGACTGGATTGACGGCCGGAGTCTATACCGGGACAATCGTTATCGGCGCACCGGGGGCCGCAAATACCCCACAGACCGCTAATGTCCGATTGACCATGACCGACCCGCCAGTAGGGACACCCCGAATTGGAACGGTTCCACCCGATACGATGTATTTTACGGCAGAGGTTTCCGGGACTATGCCGGTGGCGCAAGACTTTTGGATATTGAATGTCGGGGCCGGGACGTTGAACTGGACGGTTGCCAATGATTCTTCTTGGTTGACCTTGACCCCGGATTCGGGCGGCGGTGGATTTGCCACGGTCAGATGTTCGGTCTTTCTGGCGACGGCCCACGATACCGGGTGCTATTACGATAACATTGTGGTGACGAGTGTTGGGACACCGGCGGCGGACAATTCACCGGATACCTGCATGGTGGAATTGCACATGACCCCGCATACACCGTTTCCTGAACCGATTAAAACGATCAGACGTATCTTTGGAATAAGGGTGGTAAAGCCATGAAGAAATATATCGTTTTGTTGGCCGTCCTGTTGATGGCGGCGGGGGTGCAGGCGGACTTTCTGGGGGTAAAAAAGGCATCGGAAACGATTGCCTTCCCGGTGCATAAACCGCTTGATTCGGCCGGGTGTCCAGATGCCTGTGACTCTATTCAGGTCTTTACCTATCCCGATGATGATGCGACGGTCGTTTACAAGGCCACGGGCGCGGGCTATGCCTGCGCCGGGATTGACACGACCAAAGACTACGGCGGGACAAATATCTGGTATGTGCAGACACTTTCGACTATTGACGGTACGGCCGGTAACTTCACCTTGGGGATTGAGGTCGTGACGTGGGCGCATCTGTTACCGACATATACGTTTGCACAGGTTCAGATTGTAACCGATAGCCTTGAAGATTTCCTCGATGCGCCGATGGATAGTTGTGACGCGAAAACTACATCTCGACTTGCTCCGGCCGGGACAGTTGCCGCCGTTACAACCGTCAACGGTCTTGCCAACAACGTCATTACGGCCGCTTCTATGGCCTCGAATTGTATTACCTCTGATGAAATAGCGGCTACTGGGGCCGCTGAGATAGCCGATGCCGCCGGTGATTCGGTTTGGTCAGCAACAGTTACAGCGGTTGCCAGTCGAACCGTAACGGTTAGTAATATTACCAATATCGCCGATGCTTGTGGAGACTCGACTTGGAGTACCACGGTCACGGCGGTCACGAGTCGCAATGTGATAGCCTACGGTATGCCCGATTCGGTCAAGTCGAAGATTGCTGATGCTACCGCCGACTCGGTATGGGACGATCACGTAACGGCGGTTGCCAGCCGGACGGTCACGGCCTCTGGCGGCACGATTGCCCGTGCTGACTCTATCGGGGCCGGTGGGGTGGACGGTATCTGGAATGAAGATCAGGCGACGCATGCCACGGCCGGGAGTTTCGGTTTGTTTATCGACGCGGCCTTAACCACCCTGCCTTTCTTCGACCCCGCGACAACCCCGGTTATGGTTAAGTCGATTGAGGATACCGCGCAACACAACATTGCCCGTCACGTTTGGGGCTACGACGCGGACACCGCTTGGGCGGCTGGGACGATGGGGGATTCGTCCAATACCTGGGGTGAAACCGGGGCCGGTGGAACGGGTCTTGACAGTGCGGAAACATGGGCCGTAGTTTTTAACGCCATGAAAACCTACGTCAACGATTCTACCGTCGATTGGGATACCCTTCTGGCCCATATTGCTTCGGCCGGTATTGACAGCGCGACCTTCTTTGAGTTGTTAGACCAATGGATGACCGATTCGGCTATGTCAATTACAGAACTGTTTGACTTAGTTGATTCAGCGGCCGGTAATGCCTCATTCAATCCACTCGATACGGTACAGGCAAAATTGGTTGATATTCAACCGGCCATTATCGACTCCAATGCTTTCCACGCCGACGCGATTACGGCAAGCAAGGTTTCGGGCAACGTGGCGAGGGAGAACCTGGATACCCTCAAGGCCGACAGCGTGAATTGGCCGACCAATGAAGACCTTTACCGAAATATAGATACAACCAAAACCGTCGATACGTCAGGTCTTGGGACATGGTTTGTCAACAACGTCGGTGGGGCTGGCGGAACCGACAGCGCGACCATTGCCGCGATTGTTAAAGCGTTTGGCGGGGGTATCAACAACGGCCTTGCCAACGTGACCTTGACCTACTATACCTACGATACGGTCAACTCTGACGCGGTAGGCGGCGCGGTCGTGACCTTTATGACCTCTGGCGGGGTATCGTTTGGGACGGCTATCACCAACGCGGCCGGGTACGTGACCGCCCACGTCGAAACCGGAGCCACGTACTACGTGACGACCCGCAACCCGGTGGGGTACAGTTGGGAGATTACCGACACCATAGCGATCGACACCGGGATTGTGGCGCAAACCGATTCGGCGTTTGGGGCTTATACCCTGTCACTGTTTACGCCAAGTGATTCATTCCTCTGTCGGGTTTACGGATACCTGCACAATATCGGCGGGGCCGTCGTTCAGGATGCCCGTGTCGTTATGTCCTTGGGACAGTTGAACGTACAGGATACCTGTAACGGTGTCCTCTTGGCGAATTATAACGTATCGACAACGACCGACGCGACCGGGTACTGGTATCTCGACATTGTCAGGTCGAAGTGCCTCAAGGCAACCGACCAGAAGTACAAACTTTCAATCACCTATCCGGGTAGTTCGCAGACATCGGGCCGGGTAATCACCGTGCCGGATAGTGCCAGCTATCAGGTGAAATGGTAGGAGGACATATGGGGCGATTTGGATTGGCGTTAATCCCGCTTTCGTTTCTGATGCCGTGCGGGTTAGGGCTTTTGATTAGTTTCTGGATGAGGTAACAGATGGACGATAAAAAACCGTGGTACTCTATCCGGGCGGCGGCATCGGCTGTCTATAAAGTACCCCTCTGGCTTATCAACGGGATTATCACGGCAGAATCGGCTTGGCGGCCGGATGCCGTATCGCCTTGTGGCGCACAAGGTTTGATGCAACTTATGCCGATTGTCTGTCAAGAATACGAGATAACCGACCCGTTCGACCCAGAGCAAAACATCATGGGCGGGACGCGCCATATCGCCCGGCAGTTGAAATCAAGGTTTGTCCGGGGGAATATCCCGTTGGCTTTGGCGGCCTACAATGCCGGGATCGGGAACGTCAAGAGGTATAGGGGCATCCCGCCCTTTGAGAAAACCCGTAAATACGTTGCCAAAATAATGGCAATAAAACCACTTGACGAACCGGATAATATCAACGATACTAAAGTGAAGGGAGAAACTAATGGTTAAGCAGGGGGTGAAAACCCTTGAGTTCTGGACGACCTTGGCCGTCGGTGCCATTGCCATATTCTGGCCTCAATTCCCTAAAGAATCCTTAGCGGCAATCATCGCTTGGGTTGCGGCCCGTAGTGGTCAAAAGGCATTCGGCTTTGTCGATCCCCAGACGGGGACGGCCTCGTACAAGACGACCGAGTTCTGGGTTGCGATAATCTTTGCCGTCGCCAAGGCGGTGTTCCCCGACATCCCACAGGATGCGTTGTACGCTGTAATGACCTACGTATTCGGCCGGGCAGGTGTCAAGGCGTTAGAAAACTTTAACGTACCAAAGAAAGGTTGATGTATGAAACGAATGTTTTTGTTCCTGGTGGTGCTGGTGCTTGTTCCCATCACCATACACGCGGCTGACCTGTACCCGATATTCGGGGGCGGGTTCAAGGCCGGTAACGGCGGCAAGGCGGTGTTTGCCGCTTTTGGTGGGGCCGATATACCCCTGACGACAAATCTGGCCAAGGACTACGCGTTCTTTACCCGTGAGCAAATCTTCTATGACAACACCTTCGGTACTGAACAAGCGTCCGGCCAGGGCATGACTTCTTTCTTGATGATGAGCAAGGCCATCAACGCGCCGGGAGTTGGCGAAAAGAGTCCCTTTACGGAGATCCAGTTATCGGCCGGTATCGGCATGAAATGGATGATCGCCGACGGCAAGGACGTGAAGGCGGCGGTCACTAAGGCGGAGTTAGGCGCGACGGCTTGGAAAACAGCACGGGTGATTGTCGGATGTGACTATAACCCAATGACGGTCAATGACGTTTGGTATGTATATGCGGGTGTGAATTTCTCCCCGCGCTTGTAAAGGAGTGGTTATGGGATTTTATCGCAAGAAACCAGTTGTGATTCAGGCTGTCCAATTACGGTGGGATACTTGGGATGAGATGTGTGATTTTGCTGGTGTTGGTCGTCTTGAGGATGGGAAACCTTCGGGACATCAAGACGGGGAACATATTGGTCTTGATATTCCAACCTTAGAAGGCCTCATGCACGCGAATGAAAATGACTGGATTATCCGTGGCGTAAAGAATGAGTTGTACGCCTGCAAACCGGACATCTTTGAGGCGACGTATGAGGCAGTAGAAGTATAATCCCTTTCTTCCTTCGACCCTGCAATACCCCGGCGTGGCCATTCTTGACCAGCCGGGGTTAAAAGAGAGGTCTTATGCTTAAAGTTTTACCGTCACCACGGGCGTACAGTCTGGCCGAAACTCATGCGCCTATTGCTCATTGCGGGTTTCACCGATACCTTGACTGGCCCACGAAGATCGAATTAAATAGCAATCCTATGGGGGAAATCTTCGAGTCCATGAACGGATTCCCCGTCTGCTATTACTGGGCGCGAACGGACGGGCGAAAATACTACTATATCGGGTTTGCCCTATTCCATCAAGCTGATTGGGCACCGTTCCCGGCCAACTTATTGCCCGGTGAAACACACCGATTTGATCTGGAGGGCATCCTTGTACGTGCCCCGTACTATACCCCGCACAGCAAGCCGATACGTGGGATTGACGTGTTGACGGTTCACCACCACGAGTTGAAATCGTTCAGGATAGCTGACGATTACCGGCCGGAGGTGTCTATTGAATATGGGGGCCACGGGATTGAGAGTTACGACCCGAAAGCAATGGTCGATGTTTGCTTGGAAGTCCGCAAGTGGACGTTGATCCCGTTCGACCCGATCATGTCTAACCCGAAGCGTAGGGAGGAAATACGGCAGGCGTTCAACAATAACGGGGTGCATCTGCCGGATCAATGGGGTGCAAATGGGGCTTTTGTAGGTTGGTTTTGGAGCAAACCAGACGAATTGTTCAGGGTGATGGGAGGGAAGTGATGGCTGGCGTACCTTGGAGTCCAGACGAATTAGCCTTTATCAAACAACGGGTTACTGACGGGGTGAACCCCCGGTACTTTCGAGACGAGTTAAACACCAAGTTCGGGCATAACCGCACGCAGTTTGCGATTGAAAACAGGTTGACATCATTGGGTATCAGTTTCGCGGGTACTGGTGCTGACCCCGATTCAGAGGACTTTGACCAGATCGTATCGGCTGACCAGAAAACCCATGACCAACACCGGCGCATCCAGAGCCTTGAGACGAGGTATCAGGCCGCACTCAAGAACCTTAACATTCAGGAAAAGCTGATTGAATGGGGTGACGGCGCGTTGAAAAGCCTGCCGCTTGTCGGCCAACCTAAACCCGTCAAGCCGGGCAAAGGGGTGACGACCGAAAGCGGGATACTGTTGCTGTCCGATACCCATATTGGTGAGGTCATTCAGGCGGCAGAGATGCGGGGGCTGAACGCCTATAACGTCGATATTTGCAATCGTAGGCTGAAACACCTGTCGAACGTCTGCCGTGACCTTATGACCGACAAGCTCCGGGGGTATCATTTCGACCGTTTGCACATCATGTTACTAGGGGATATAGTTTCCGGGTACATCCATGATGAATTGGCCGAAACAGGCGAGGGCAA
Source organism: Candidatus Gottesmanbacteria bacterium (assembly GCA_023245335.1). Lineage (GTDB taxonomy): Bacteria > Patescibacteriota > Microgenomatia > UBA10105 > UBA927 > UBA927. Next base: position 13,378 of record JAHFKK010000004.1, on the reverse strand, counting down.
TATCATGGACTGGACGGTGAACGGGGCCTATATCATCGCCCAGTTGGTCAGGGAGTTCTTGCAGACCGTCCCGGCGATAAGCCTTGTCGGGGTAGTCGGGAATCATGGCCGGGTGTACAAGGGGCCGGTCAGGTTCAAAGAGCGGTACGTCAACTGGGATTATGTCACCTATCAGTACATATCTATGTTCTTGCGTGACGAGGCCAAGGCCGGGCGGGTGACGTTCAATTTCCCGCAATCCTTCTGGACGGTAGAGAAGATTTGTGGCTGGAATTGGCTTGTTCTTCATGGCGACAATATCAAGAGTTGGGCGGGTATCCCGTGGTACGGCATCGAACGGGCGATCAAAAAGCTCAAGGAATTGATGGCGGTTCAGAAAGAGTTTGTTGACTATATCGCCCTGGGGCATTTCCACAATCAAGGGACGCTGGACATGATGCGGGGGCAGGTGATAATCAACGGTTCGGTCATGGGCGGTGACGAGTACAGTATAGGCAAGATGTACTCAACCAGTTCGGCCCGTCAATGGCTTGGGGGCATCCACCCGCGCACGGGCATTACATGGACGTACAATATCAACCTGCAAGACGCAGAGAAGCGGGTCAAAGAAACGTACAAAACAGCCGATCTATCTGATCGGGCAATGGGGGAATTATGAAATCAGGGCGACTCGAACAGTACGATCATCACGGGGTTTCGGTATGGGTAGAATCTCATCTCAAAGGACTCCATCGAGATTTTTGCCTCTGTTGGAAATGTAGTCACTTTAACCCGGCAGAACGTGAAGCGAATTGTCCAATCGCAAACGAACTACATGCGATATGTGTTAAACATAACATCACCACGCCTGTTTGGGAATGTCCGATATTTCAATTACGCGCAGAGTAGGCAATGGGGGAATTGATATAATGATCCGACACTATCGCAAGAAAGAACCGCTCAATGACTTTAGGAAGCGGGCCGACATATACTTTGGGGCCATTACCGACCTGCATATCTTTACGGCTAAAGAGGATATGGTCATGCCGATAAAGGCCGGACAGGTTGTGATGATGTTCTTGCCAGAGGGCGACCATACCCAGTCGATAAGGAAGCTACGGGCGGCAGAGGAAGCGGCAAGAATAATAGAAAAAGCGGGCAAATAGGCTAAAGGTTCCTCTCTCCCCTGCCGATACATATATCAGAACCAATAACCGAAGGAGTCCTGGTATGAAAACCACAGAAGAACAACTCGTCGATCTCGACCAATTCCTTGCGACAGAGATAATTGCATTTGAAAAAGCGTCCCAAAAAGCCAAACTTGCCGACCGCCCGATAATCACCCAGTATTGCCAAGGTGTGGCCCACGCCTATCACAATGCCCGGTGTATCCTTCATGTTGCCGTCCTGCACCAATATATCGAACCGTTGGAAGTTTTTACGGTCATGGCAATCCGGCAGGCCCAAGCAGGTATCCCCCGGCGACTGATTGAGGACGTGACCAACGCGGATTAGGCTATCAGACCGCACAGGAGGCCCAAGGTTGAACGATCTCCGGGGTGGAGTGTCCTTATAGCTCCGCCCCGGATTGACCCTATATATAGAATAGCAAGGGGCGTGCCAAATTGATAATATATATTTTCATGGTAATGCAAGATTTTTATTGCATGGCGTTCAGCAATAGCGTATGTTGTCTATGAAAAGACAAACAAAGGAGTCGAAATGAAAGAAGAAAACAAAAAGAAAGTTGGTCGGCCTAGGGTTATTGCCCGAAAAGATACTAAGAGTGTTATGATGTTTTTGCCAACGGATTTGTGGGAAAAAGTACATATTGCGGCCAAAGCGGATGACCGAACAATCACCGCTTGGTTCCGCCGTCTCTTGACCGAGACGTTGAAGTAGCCCTTTTGGTTCTTTGAAAACTCAAGACCTGCCGGACGTTATTGGTTAACGTGACCAGACGTATCATCACGTTCACGTCGTTGGTGATGTTGGATGAAGACGTGACTCCGGCCCGGCAGGTCAAAATATGGGCCGTTCGGAATCAACCAGCCTGGCAAAGAGCGTCGGGGAAGATACAAGGTGCGTATCCCCGTCGGACGGCCCTAAATTAACTAACCGTAGGAGGTAATATGTCTGACGAAAAAGTAGGTCGTATCAACTTTTGCAACGCCGGGGTTCCTATACCCGAACCGACCCCCGGCGAAATCCCCTTATCTGTCGTCTCTGCGGCGATGTTGGCCGGTCGCGGGAACGGGCAACTCCTGCAATGCGTCGATGATTACCACACCAACATCCGGCTCGGGCAGATCGCCAAGATCGACGCGGCGGTGACGGCTCTGTCGGGTTGGTTCGAGGAATTGATTTCGCAACTCCGGGCGGCGAAAGAGGAATTGGAGCCGGGCCTGGCCGACTATATGCAGTCGCGTCATGCGGCTGACCCCACCTGCAAGCTCATCAAACTGCCGGGCGGGGAACTGGAAATCAAAAAGAACCCCGACAGTGTGAAGGTCACGGTCGCCGACCTGAAACCGTTTGCCGACTCGATCTACGTGCAGACCAAGATCGCCTACCAGGCGGACAAGAACGCGATCAAGAAAGCGTTGGCGGCGGGTGAGTCCGTGCCGTTCGCGGAGATCGAGCCGGGGAAAGAAGTCTTTCGGTATCGGTTGACGGCCGCGCCGGAGGGGGGCGACCATGAGTAAAATCACAGTCGCGGCCAAGTGTCCGGGATGCAACGAGACGGTTGAATACATCCTCGTCGACCATGATAACCTGAATATCGAACCGCAGATCGTCACCTGCCGCAAGGACGTGACGGAGGGTGCCTACGGGTGCGGGACTAAATTCGGCATCCAAGGGTATCTCGAACCGAAGATCACGGTATTTGAAATCCCAAAAGTGGGCATCGCCCAACCGAACGGCAACGGCAAGCCCGTTCCGGAGGTGACGCCATGAGTTTGCATGACCAATTACGCGAACTGAACGCCTGCCTCGAAGCGGTCGATTGGGTAGGCGACCAGCCGTTGGCCGAGGCATGGGCCACCTGTGACCGTGGCGACTGGATGTTGTGGTTTGCGGCCCGAACCGGTATCGACCGCAAAGTATTGGTACGTGCCGCGTGTGCCTGTGCGCGGCAGTCATTGCAATACGTCCCGGCCGGGGAAGACCGGCCTCGTATTACCATTGAGACGGCTGAAGCGTGGTGTGAGGGTAGGGCGATGATTGAGGAAGTGGCCGCCTACGCCGCCTCCTCCGCCGCCTACGCCGCCTACGCCGCCTACGCCGCCTCCTCCGCCGCCGACGCCGCCGCCGACGCCGACGCCGCCGCCGACGCCGCCTACGCCGCCTCCTCCGCCGCCGACGCCGCCTCCTCCGCCGCCGACGCCGCCGCCGCGAGAAGGAATAGCCTGAAAACATTGGCTGATATTGTCCGGCAGTTTATCACAGTTGAAATGTTGGAGGTGACGCCATGAGCAACCATCGGATTCACAAAGTCCAACGGAAGTACGACGGGAAGGCATATAGGGCTGGGTATCGGTTCTATATCTTTTCTGCTGTGACTGGCGGAAAGATAATCTACGCTAAGTCCATGATTGGGATTATGGCCGCCCTAATAGAAGATACTAAGATGGCCCTTGACGCGGCCCATGCAGAGGACGCCACCCGGCACGAAGCGGAAGATAAGCACGATGTTCTTGCCGGTGGTGAGATTTAACCGTAGGAGGAGATATGCCCAAGACATATTCTGAAAGATACGTGGTACAACTTAGGGATGAAATCAACAGGTTACGTGGTATTCGAGATGACCTATATGGGCAGCTTGGGAAAGCAAGGGGTGAAGATGTGGTAACGTGGGATGGGGGATACGAAATAACCCAAGCTACGAGCAATCACAATCTTAGACCTATTTACGCCGGGGATAGGGTTCGTATTGAGGGAATTGTTCTAAAGTCTGAGGCAACGTATAACCCTGATTGCCGGAACAAACGATCATCAATAACGATCCAAGTACAAGAAACTCGACTCGTGAAACCGTAGGAGGAGATATGAACGAGAACGAACAAGTGAATGTCCATACTGGTGAACTTGTCCCGATAGGGCCGGTCGATACCAGTATGAGTGTGGCACAACTGGAAGCGCGACTGGCGGTCTATGATGCCGTTAGAACTGCCGCCGTCAATCGGCTCAAAGAGAATACGGATTACGGGAAACCCTATGACGGTGCGCCCAAGCCGTGTCTGTTGAAAGCCGGAGCCGAAAAGCTGAACGTATTCTTTGGGTTCGGCCGGGAGATTATCGTTACAGAACGAGTCGAGGGTGAAGGTTATTTTGAGGTTCGCTGTACCTGCCGGATAACCCGCAACGGTCAACTCGTGGCGACGGGAACTGGTTCCTGCAACAGCCGTGAATATCGGTACGACAAACAAATCAACCCGACGAAGTACGACGCACAGGATCAACGTCGTCCAATGACAGTATTCGATCTTAAGAACACCATTGAGAAGATCGCCGCCAAGCGGTGTTTCGTGGATGCGATTCTGGGGGCAACCGGCCTGTCCGACATCTATACCCAAGACCTTGACGACGACCCCGATCTGGTTAGGGAACGGTCAAAGCCGACCGGCGGCAATCTGAAGGCCATGCAGTCTCGGTACGATGGCAAATGTACGGGGTGTGGCGGTGCAATCATCGCCGGTGACGACATAATGTACCAAGCCGGTAACAAAGACAAGGGCATCAAGGCTCTGGTCTATCACCCCGGATGCGTCGGCAAAACGACAGAGGCCGACAAACCCGCCGACCCGCCCACGGTCAATCCCGATGGGGACACCTTGGCGACAGAGAAGCAACTTCACGCCATCGACCAGTATTTCGCCAACCCCAAACGGACGAATGTCGCGGCTTGGTGGAACGATGTGAAGGCGGACTGTATCGAGACAGTCACGACGGGCCGCGCGGCAACGATGATCGCTTGGCTCGGGCAGAACAAGCCGGAGACGCCCATTCCGTTAGAAGAATGGAGCGCGATGCTGTCCGGGGGGAAGGAGTAGGGTGTGAGCAAATATGTATTTCTCGACACTGAAACCACCGGCACCGACCCGGTGAAGAATGGCATCATCCAGTTATCCGGCATCATAGTAATTCCCGATAAGCAAATTGAGGAACCGTTCGATCTGAAAATGCAACCGTTCCCGGCCGATGAAATTGACGACCGCGCCCTTGCGGTTACGGGCACGACGCGGGAAGAATTGGCAAATCGGCCTTTAGGTTTCGACGGGTATCGGGGGTTCATTCGTCTGTTGGGCCGCCATATAAGCAAATTCGACCGTTCCGACAAAGCCTACATGATCGGTTACAATGTCGGCTTCGATGATTCCATGCTCCGCCAGTGGTTTTTGAAAGCCGGGGATAAGTATTTTGGTTCCTGGTTCTGGTGGCCCCCTATCGACGCGGCAATGATTGCCGCCCTGAAATTAAGGGACAAACGGAATGAGTTACCCGATTTCAAACAGGGGACGGTCGCTAAGGCGCTGGGGATAGAGGTCGATGATGCCCGCCTGCATGATGCCGTCTATGATATAGGTATCTGCCGGCAAATATACAACGTCTGTACAGGGGAGTCATTATGACCGACCAAAAGAAACCGAGCCAAGCGGCGGTGGAGATGGCGAATAGAATCTCCGCATTGCTCAGAGACAAAGGATCTTCCGTTGACGGAGCCGTGGAATTTGTAATCGCCGCCATCATAGACGAGGGGGTAGAGTATCTAACGGGTGGGTTCGACGCCATCCTATCAGGTGGTTCTGTCGGCTTAGTACATGGTATCGCTGAACGGGTCTTGGAGAAATGGAGGCAACAATGACCCGCGACTACGTGCGAATGAAACCACGGCCGCGCCGGATTCCCTCTGGTTGGGTTATTGTCTGGTGTGCCTTAGCTTTGTACGGCGCAATCCTGGTGATACGGAAAATAACGGGGTAATGATTGGCCGTTACCTCCACGACCCGGCGGGTCATTCTCCTCCGATTCGCCGGGTTAAAGTATCCGATGCAGTACCGGAGACGTATGAAAAATCACGGCATATTTCCTCCTCTCGTAACAACCCCGGCGGTTGGCGCAACCCCGCCGCCGGGTGAAAAACTTCCTTATCCTCAACCCCGCGTGTATGGTGCCGTAGCAAACTCCGGGGCCGACCCCAAAATCGGCCCTGGGGATAATAACGAGGGTAGGGTATGATTGGGACAGATTGGGAATTGGCATATATTCTGTTCACGGCCCCAAATTGTTATAAGTGCCGCTTTTGGATAGGGACTGATGGTTGTGAATATACAGGTACGGCGGCGATTACGTGCAAAATGTACCAACGCCGCATACCGTGGTATATTGAAAATGTAGCCATTGAACATACCGACGAGGAAAAAGTTATGATCTTCAAGCAATCCCGGCCGCGCCCGTGGCTTGACCCGTACACGCCCGAACAGGTTGCGGCGATGCCAGAGCGCGTATATCAGACGATCTACGACCGATGGAAATACCAACGGCTGAAAGACGGCCACCAGCAAAAGCGACATAAACAGTACCGGACTCAGCACCCGTGGTGTCGGCCGATTGACCCGGCACTAATACAGCAGGCCAAGCCAAAAGAGTACATCAACCGCATGGACTTGGGCCGGTTAGACCCGATAAAGTTTGCGCGTGTGGCCAAGCAGATAATCGACGAGAAGGTAGGGATAGTTTGAAGGGAGCATGATATGGTCTGGGTAAAACTGTTTGCCCTATTGGGTTTGTTGGTATTCTTGGTTTGTGCCTTTATTCAATTTTGGTCGATTCCGGTTTGGAACTGGGTTGTCTTTAAGATCGGTATAACGGGGTTTATGATCGCTCTGATTTTAATAAGGGCAGAGGCTGTATGGGGGAAACATTGACCCTCAATTTCCTTTTAGATTGTACTTGCTTTTTGGCCTTGAACTTTGTATCTTTGGGCCAGAGTATAGGTACAGTTCTTTTCCAATTTGAATATACCACCCCGCCCCCTCGGCTGTCTTTTCTTTCGGGACTGGACTTATACTCTCCGAGGGTGGTGGGGGTTTTTAAGGTGGGGCAAGATGCCTAATCGGATAATCAAGGAATCAATATGCACAAGTCCGAACCTAAACGAGCTATCTGTGGAAGCTGAACGTCACTTTTACCGGCTCCTTACCCGGTCAGACGACTGGGGTTGTTTTGAGGCAACCCCGGCCGTGATCTTGGGATTCTGTTACCCGCTTCAATTGAAGAAGGTGACGGAGGCCAAAATAGATAAATGGCAACAGGAGCTAGCTGAAAGAGGACTAATTGGGTATTGGATTACCGATGGTCGCATTTATGGACAGTTCCTAAAGTTCGATACGCACAACAAAACCGAAGTTGACGACGATGGGAACCAAATAAGGCATCGCAGAAAGACCCCTATTGCGCCGCAACAACTTAGCTCATTTCAGAACATCTTAGAACATTTACGGACATCTATCGACAAATACTGTAATCCTAATCCTACTCCCAATCCTGATCTTAATCATAAACCTAGCTATGTAGCCGAAAAACCGGCTACCCCACCCACTCTGCCTTTTATTGATCCCATACAGAAAAGACACGAGGCAATCAAAAAGGCATGGGGTGAACTGAAGCTGGACACCCCGGAGGGCCGGAAAGAGTTTGACCCCGGTGGGAAGGTTGACTTTGCCCAACAGCAACAGAAAATCCTGAATTGGGCTAAGGCTAACCGTCGGTCGAACTGGAAGCGGTTTATTGCCAACTGGATTAACCGGACCTTAGACGATACCAGCCCCGGCCGCATGAAGATGCTGGTCGAGCCGGGCCAGTTTGTGCCGTACATAACGCCATGTAACCCATTGATTAACCGATAGGAGGAAACAATGAGTGAGATAGATGATAAGTTGGTCGAGATTGCGATGAAGGCGGATGATGAAGGTGTTGGGGATTATGAAAATCTTTTCCCCTATCTCCGCGAAGCCTGTCATGTCGGCGTGGAGTCGGTGAAGGCCGACGCCGCCCTGCAAGCGCGGCATGATGCGCTGGTGGAGGCGACACGGGACTATTTTGGCTATCACGATTTATCGGCGCAAGCCGAATGTAAAAAGGTGATAGAACTACGTCGCCATATCCAAGACCTTCTCGCCGCCGAGCCGGAGGGGAAATGATCGAACGGATACCGCCGCACTCCCAAGACGCTGAACAAGCTCTTTTAGGGGCCATGCTTATTGACTCTCGCGCCATCGGTCGGGCCTCTGAAGTCCTCCGTAACGACCGCCGCTTTTATACGGCGGTACACCGAAAAATCTACACGGCGATTGTCCACCTGTACGCCAAAGCTCAACCGGCCGATATTACTACCGTTGCCGAAGAACTGGAACGGACAGGGGACTTAGTTGTCTGTGGCGGTCGGTCATATCTCGTGAGCTTAGCCGCGGGGGTTGCCACGGGCGCAAACGCTGAATACTATGCCGGGATTGTCTTGGAAAAGGCTATCTTGCGGGACTTGATCGAAACCTCTTCCGATATTGTCAACCAGGCGTACCGACAAGAGAAAGAGACAACCGACCTGCTCAACGAGGCCGAACAACGGCTATTTGAGCTATCGGCGCCGAACGGGTCAACGGGCTGGGCGAAGGTGGGCGACCTTATGCCAGACCTGATGCAACAACTACAAGAGCGGTACGACGCTGGCGGCGGGGTGATCGGCGTATCCTCTGGGTTTATGGACGTGGACACAGTAGTCGGCGGATTCCAAGAGGGTGATTTGGTTATTATAGCGGGCCGACCGTCGATGGGTAAATCGGCCCTTGCTGTCAATATCGCTGAAAACTCTTGGAAATCATCGGGCAAGGCGGTTGCCATATTCAGTTTGGAGATGCCTAAGCCCGGTTTGGCCTTACGAATCCTTTGTGGTGACGCGGGGATCAATGCAGAGGCCGCACGCCGGGGCAAAATGAGTGAATCGGACTGGGGCCGGGCCGCGCGGTCGGTCGGCAACCTTGAGACTATGGGTATCTACATCGACGACTGCTCCCAGTTGACCCCGATGGATATTCGGTCAAGGTTACGGCGGCTTGAATCGCGTCACGATCTTGGGCTGGTGGTGGTGGATTATTTGCAGTTGATGGACAGCGACCGGGGGAAAGAGAACCGGCAACAGGAAGTCTCAGATATTTCACGGCGGCTGAAAGGGATAGCGAAAGAGTTCAGGGTTCCGGTCGTTGGCGTGTCCCAGTTGAGCCGGGCGGTCGAAAGCCGGGCAGACCGCCGGCCGCAACTATCCGATTTACGTGAGTCCGGGGCGATTGAGCAGGATGCCGATATTGTCATGTTGTTGTACCGGCCGGAGTATTATTTGCAACACTTGGAGCCGGATGACCCGCGTCGCCGGGATGTGGCGGGCATGGCCGAATTGAACATCGCCAAGAACCGGAACGGCAACACGGGGAATGTCAAACTGATGTTCAGGCGTGAACTGGTGCGCTTTGAGAACTTGGCGCATGGTGAAAGGGGTAAGTGATGAGCGGTGGAAGCATGAACTATTTATATCAGCAAGTGGATGAGGCGGCCGATCAATTGTTACGTGATTGGATACTTGAACGTCGTCTATTTGCGGGGCTACTCAAAAAGGTAGCTAAGGCGTTACACGACATCGAGTGGGTGGATTCGTGTGATTATAGCACCAATGATGAACTGGATGCTATAAAGGCGTGCTTGGACTTCACGGTTGACGATACCTTGAAGGAAATCCTGTCGGATTTGCGCAGCCAAATTGATGCCATAGAATCAAAGATACGGGGTGAGTGATGAAAGTATGTGATTTACGAAAGTATCACAACAAGCAGGCGCGCGTCCATTTTCGGGCCGGGGTTGGGGATTACGTTGAGGGATTTATATATACGTTTAATTCCTCGTCGGGTTCGGCCGGATATGCCGTCGTAGAAACTTTGTGGGGAAACATTAACATTGATGTTCGCGCCATCGAATCAGTGACGGTCTTGAAGGCCAAGAAGCTCATGCGGGGTGAGTGATGAAAACGCGGCTGATATTTGACCATTTCCTCCTCCCGTCATATAGGGCAATGCAGAAACAGATTGTCTATGCGCGCAATCCCAAGACGCGGGGTTATGCCATGTCCGAGATTGGCCGGGTCAAGCAACAAGTTGCCGCAATGATACAGTCCGACGAGAACCGGGGCCGGTTGGAACGCGAACGGACTATCTCATACCCGATGGACGTATGGTGCACCTATTACAAGTCGGGCCGCGCCTACGACCACGACAATGCTCTAACATCGGTCAATAAGTTCATCATTGATACATTGGTGCGATTGGGGTATTTGCCAGATGATACCCCGAAATATATCACACCACATATACCTAAATATGTGCATTGTAAAAAGGGGGAAGAGCGGGTTGTAGTGGAAATTGGATAACCGAAAAGGAGGACAAGATGAGCGTAGATGAAAAGTTGAGAGAGATTGCGAAAGTTTATTTGCGAGACCAATGGGGAATTATGGGAGAGAGGGGGATATCTCGTTTTTCACCTGATCTTATTAAGATTCTCCGCGAAGTCTTCAACTTGGGCGTGGAGTCGGTGAAGCCGATTTTTGAAGAAGGGCCGTTTGGCCTCAAATTCCTTGTTGACCCATCCTTGCCGCCGGGGACAATCGTTGTAGGGACGCAACGGAATGACGGAACGGTCGATAAGGTCACGATGACGAATGTTGGCAGGGAGTCGGTGAAGGCCGAACCGCCCGCCGAGGCGCAGGGGGACGAGGAGTTGGCGCAAGAGATATTTGATACTTGTGTTGAATCAAAATTATTCCCTGAGGGAATGACGGAGTGTTTCCACAACGATAAGGCCGCGGCCCTGATTTCCGCTCACGTCGCGGAGAGGGTGAAGGCGGCAGAGATCGCGGCATCCGAGCACCTGGCCCCGATAGTTGCCGAGAACGAAAAGACCATCGCCGCCCTGACAGGAAAATTGAAAAAATATCTTGAATTAAATGCACAATGGATTGATCGAGACGCAATAAGCAGACAACAAATCGCCGCCCTGACCGCCGAACGGGATTTGGCGTTGAGCAACATCAAGGTGCTGGACGAGGAAGTGCGGCGGTTGTTGGCGGATAAGAATTCGTTGATTACCGCCATAGAAGCCGGTATCTCGTTGGACGCCGCCCTACAAAAACGGCATGATGCGCTGGTAGGGGTTTGTAAGACAGTTGAGTTGTCTCTTGAGGAAATTCGGGGATTCATAAACCATAGTTATATCCAAGAAGCGGGTTCGGTTCTGAATGATGTAGAATCTCGCCTATATCCCCTATATTTGATGATGGTCGATGCTCTTCCCGCCGAGCCGGAAAAGGGGGCCAAGTGAACGTCAAAGAAATCGTTGAGGCGTATCTGAAAGCGAACGGATACGACGGGTTAGTTAATCCAAATTGGTGGTGTGCCTGTCTATCCGATGACTTGGTCACATGTGACGGGAACCCTTGCGACTGTCAACCGGGATATAGGATACCCTGCGACGGCATCTGTGACGACCCGCCATGCGACTATCATATTTCGGCGATAAAGCCGGAAACGGGGGCCAAGGGATGAGAACGGATGAAGTTGAGTTGGCGGTTGCCCGATATTTTAATACGCGCACCAATTTGATTGTGCCTAATATAAGTTGGGGGCTATATTTGCATGAATGTGACTTGCTTGTTATCACTAAGGCCGGATATGCGTATGAGGTTGAAATCAAAGTTTCCCTATCTGATCTTAAGGCCGATGCTCACAAGGGACATAATCATAATTCTAAAAAGATCAAGAAGTTGTATTTTGCCATCCCTGAGAAATTATTAGTTGGCATCGAGCATATACCTTCACGGGCTGGTATTATTATTATTAAAAGTGAGCCTGATTATTTGTGGTGCCAAAAATATAGGGAAGCCCAAGTGACCGGTGATTACAAGTTCAGCATGGAAGAACGCCTAAAGGTGGCGATGCTTGGTACGATGCGAATGTGGAATTGTAAAAGAATCATTTTTGATAGGAGAGAGGCCAAGCCATGATGCGAGATATGGTCAGTCAAAAGCTGATTAACAAGGGGCAATGAATGAAAATCATCCAAGGCAAACTCTATTCGTCGGGCTGTGGGCGGTGTGAACGGGAGGCCCAAGATTTGACTGGTCACATTCACTTGTGTTTTGATGGCCGCGACGAATACCAAAAGATGTTTGACGCTCTGACCGGTATCGAATGGAATTGCAATTTCTTGGGCATGCCGAATACTCCGGTATCTATCGCCGTCGAATACGATTCTGTCAATTTGGTCATAACAATCCCGATAGGGGTAGGCCCATTCGCCGAACCGTGTCGGGCGAACGAACCGGCGATAATGTTAGGCAAGGTGGTATCAAATGACGGAATATGAAAGGTGGGCGATATGATTCCATATTACTGGTATAGAATCGGAGAGACGTTTCATCGTGTAAGGGAATACGACCACGACGATGATCCCGATGAAGATTCGTATCTACGAATGGTCTGCGGTCTATCAGTGCCCTATAATGGTCAGAATTACTGGTGGTCTACCAAAGAAGCCTCAGATCGTCCACCGGGCAATGTGCTATGCAAGGAATGTCGGCGAATGTTAATGAAGGATGCGGTATGACCGACATAACAAGGCACGCAAAGACCGACCGAGGCACATTGGGTGAAAAAGAGCATCATCCTGCCGCCGATAGCGCGTTGGAATACCTGAACGGGTTTGGGGTGGATGAGCTATGTCGCTGGCAAGGATACTTTGGGACATGCGCCATTGAGGGTAATCGACTGGCCGAAGTATGCACTGAGACGCTGAACCGATTATTGAAGGGCGAACCGGTGAGCGACAGATACTTGCTTGGTTTGGCGTGGACAATCAAGAAAGGGGAGGCGCGATGAAGCGGGTTGAATATGTTTTGGCGACGATAAGCATACTGGCGGTCGCTATCCCCTTGGCATATTTTGTGTCACGTTGGAATTATTATCCAACGGGAAATATCGCCCCGGACTGGATGTTCAATCACCATGAAGTCAATCTGAGATTACCTTGTGCTGATTCCATGAGCGTCATACCCGACAGTTCCATCACCTTGACGATTTACGACGGGGACACGACGGTCAGCATGCCGATTTCTACCATGCGAAATATGTTGTCGCCAACGGTGGATACGATTCTTTGGATGATGCCGATGGCGGACTGGTTGAGAATAGATAGTGCTATTATCATAACCGCCGATACGGTGATGTTTATTTCGTGGGAGGAGTTGCATCGGTTGTTACCCGGTAATCGTGATAGTACGCCCGACACGGCGGGAAAGGAG
>JAHFKK010000003.1 GCA_023245335.1 Candidatus Gottesmanbacteria bacterium | reverse complement strand
GATCTCGACAAAGTGGCGCGGGCCATGGATTTGCAGGAGCGATGGGAGGCCAATGAGGCCCGCAAAGCCTATCACGACGCGATGAGTGGCTTCAAGGCGAACCCGCCCGAGATCGAAAAGGACCGGCATGTTAAATTCCAGACCTCGAAGGGGGTCACGGAATACGATCACGCCTCGCTCGCAAACGTGACCCATAAAATCAACTCGGCAATGAGCCAGCACGGGCTTTCGGCAGCATGGAAGGTATCTCAGGCGGAAAAGGTTATCACCGTCACCTGTACGATCACTCACCGGCTCGGGCATGCTGAGAGCACTTCACTTTCGGCGTTGCCGGACGATTCGGGAAGCAAGAACTCGATCCAAGCCGTTGGTTCCACGATCTCATATTTGGAACGCTATACACTATTGGCCTTGACCGGGCTGGCGACTCATGATGACGATGACGGAAAATCCATCGGAGCAGAACCGGCCTACGTTACCACGGATCAATCCATTCAGATACATGATATGATCAAGGAAACAAAATCCAACCTTAGTTTATTTTTGGAATACATGGGTGCTGAATCTATCGAAAAGATTCTCGCGGAGCATTATGGTAAGGCGATTCAGGCGCTGGGCAAAAAGAAGAACTTGCCACGTCAACCTGGAGAATGAAAATGTCTCAAATCATAACGAGCTTTGAGCAGGGCAGCCCTGAATGGCATCAGGCCCGTATTGGTTCTATCGGTGGATCGTCCATAGGAAAGGCCGTCGCCAAAGGTGAGGGAAAGGTTCGTAAGCAGCTTTTGTATGACATGACCGGGGAGATATTGTCAGGCGAGAAAAAAGACGGCTTTCACAATATCCACACTGAAAATGGATTGAAGTACGAGGACGAAGCCCGCAGCCTGTACGCTTTCCGAAATGACGTAGAAGTAGAGCAGATCGCCATGTTTCGAGATGGACTCCATAAACATGCCTCGCCAGACGGTATCGTTGGAACGGATGGAATGATCGAAATCAAAACAGTGATACCTTCCGTTTACGTAGAATCCAAGCTCACCGGCAAGATCCCGACCGCATATAGAAAACAAATTCTTTGGGGGCTTAAACGCTCGGGGCGCTCTTTTTGCGACTACATTGTGTATTGTCCATACGTTAAAGACATAGACCCGCTTTTGGTTATCAGGCTGACACGCGATGAAAAAGAAATAGCCGAACTGGAAGCGGGAGCTGACGAGTTCATTTCTGAAATGCTCGCCATGGTCGATAGGATGCGCCAGTAATGGAAATCTGCCTCACCAAAACTTTCAACGGATTTGTGCCGTCCGACCCGAAAAGCCAGGAGTGGGCTGATAAAATCAAGATCGGGCAGGAGGTACATTCCGATTTCAAGAAGGCTCGCAATAGCGGTTTTCATCGACGGTATTTCGCGTTGCTTACCATCGCTTTCGATCTTTGGGAGCCTGGAGAAATCAACTCAAAGTACGGCAAGCCCGAGAAATCGTTTGACCGCTTCCGGGCCGATCTTCAAATTTTAGCGGGATCGTTTCATACTGAGATCCGGGTGGACGGCACGGTGCGGGTAGAATCCGACTCGATCAGTTTTGCGGCAATGTCCCAGGAACAATTTGAGGATCTATACCAACGGGTTTTAAATGTTATCATGCAAAAGATTCTGCCCAACACCAGCAAGGAAGAAATCGAGCACATGACGGAGCAGTTTTTGATGTTCGCTTAACCGGCCCGAAAAGGAGGATGTTATGGGATGGGAGCAGTTACCGCCCGAACAACCAGTATGGAGTGAAGTAAGCGAGTGTGTAAATTTTAAAAAACTTAAATCTCGCATTGCCGAGCTTGAAGCCCAACTACAACGTGAGCAAAAATCAGTCAATGAATTATCACTTTATTCGCAGGAGCTTGAGGCGACCTTAAAGGCCCGCGATGCCGAATGCAAGTGCGAACACTATGAGGCACTCAATGGGTGCATTAGACGCATTGCCGAGCTTGAGTCTATGTATAAATGTGCTTGTAGTGAGGCTGATTCGATTTTATCTGATCTAAGAATATGTGAGCAGCATAATCGGATGCTGGTGGAGGCATTGAAAAGCATCGAGAGGGGGTGCTCTTTTCCTGAAGACGATATTCAGCGCGCTATTAGAGATAGAGCCAGACAAGCCCTCAAGGAGTCCGAAGGTGTAAATAAAACATAATTATGCTGGTTATGTTGAAACGGCAGAATCTTTAATTTCAGGTCTTGGAAAAATCCTTAAACAGCGAACTCAAAAAGGATATGACGATAGAATGGCAGGTAAACCTTGTCTGTATAGGAGAAGACAGTACCCCGAGAAAAATGGCTGGCGGATGGCAGACGAGAAGCTTGCTAAGGAGGCCAAAGATGCTCAATCCTGACGAACTCAAGAAGCTGGCGGAGTTGTGCGGATATAAATTCGAGTTAGTCAATACCTGCCCGTGCATATGGGATGAAAAGTTAGATCGCTGGCAGGATTGGCACCCCGACACTTCCATCGAACAAGCCTTCATGGTAGCAGATAAGGCATTTGGCTGGTATAAAATTGAACGATTCCTTCAAGACGATGCTAAATGGGCATATAGTTGCCATGGAGCGTATTTTAAAAATAACGATGCTTTTATCATAGACGATGGCTTTAATGGAGATTATGATAACTCCAATCTTGCCTTAGTTTTATGCCGCGCCGCCCTCACTGCGCTAAAGGAGGATTAATGAGAAATATTAAAGATGATATCCCTCAAGAAGATGGTAGTTATAAATGCAAGGTTTGTGGTAGTGATATCCTTGGAAAAGAAGTGAATCATCCTATATGGGACGGACCCTTTCCTTGCTCTGGAAGTGGTAAGTGCAGTCGTAGCATAGAACCATATTGCCCGAAGTGCGATCAAGAACCAAGGTCTTCGGGATCGCCTATATACCGATGAACATCTTCAATCTTGACTTCACCATCTCCGAGCACATTTGCACCGCCCGGCGCGAGAGCAACACGGTAGTCTTCACCTGCCCAATCTGCGGCGACGTGCGGCAGGTTGAGGAAGTGGACGATAATACCATAACCAAGCGGCTATCAGACTCCCCGTTTCGCCACGGCGGGGCCTATGCGCTGACGGAATAGTGACAGGAGGAAACGTGAAAAAGATACAGTTCAAATATATTTGTTTGTCTAATATTACGGGAACGTCTCCAGGTCATTATTGGGAAAGCGATATAACAGGGCGTTCCGGCTACTACTACCCCGCCGCCGAGGTTGACGCGCTGGTGGAGTTTGTAGAATATCTGATTAGCAACCAGCCATATAAAGATTTCCCATTAGAACATAGCCACAATGAGGATGCTCGTTATCATTGGCCCAATAGGTGGAAAAGCATTATTGACAAAGCCAAGAAATCCATCAAGCCCTTCGTGGATTAGCCGAGGCGTTCATCCGCGCCGTGATGGAGGCATTATGACGCTTAATTGTAAATGTATAATCTGTGCAGAATGTGATGGGACCGGAAATATCTGGATTTCATTTAGCGGCGAATATCTTGGAAATCACCGTTGCGATGACCAGGACGAAATCGAAGAATGCCCCGAATGCGATGGTAACGGAATTTCAGATATGTGCGATGATTGCCGCGATGCATTGATAGAACAGCAAGAAAAAGATGAAAGGTATTGGGGTGAACAAGATAGGTGGTATTAACCATTGTTCATCCGCGCTGTGATGGAGGCGTGAAATGGAAATCAAAAAACTCACCCCGCACCGCAACGCCGCTTATCTAAAATTCGTGCGCTCCCAACCCTGCCCGCTGTGCGGTCGCAAGTCCCAGGCGCACCACGTCAGGCGCAGCTACTGGGGCTCCGGCATGGCGATAAAGCCGCACGACTACGTTACGATACCGTTGTGCGCTGAGCACCATAGCGCGAGGGTGGAGCGGGAACTGGAAGTGGAGCGGTGCATAATCGAGTTGCTGATGCGGTACGTCGAGTCACTTAGGGGTTGACATGCAGGGGGCGGTGTGGTACGGTGGGGGTGTCTATCGAAAGGGTGTTTTTTATGGCAACAACCAACAATCTCAGTGACGCCCGCTTCATCGTGCGAAGACGCCATAGGCACCCTTCGATAGACACACGGTGGAGCGGGCGTTTTCGTTTGTAGGGGTTGCTATGAAATGTTCTATTTGTGAAAGATTGATAGAACAAGAAAAAACAGGTGAACCTTATTTGCCATTCAAAAATAAATTTATTTGTGCAGAATGTTTTTTGTGTTTAAGTAGTGAGATTTATTTAAAAATGTGTTTTGGAAATGGTGGAATAGTACATCTAATTTATTCTTCCCTTGTCAAGTCAGGGCACAATCGTAAGAAGCACCCATCATTAAGCCAAAATAAAAAACTTTTTGAACGGTTGAAATATAAATATAATTTTAAATGCGTTCATTGTGAATCAACACAAAATCTTACCGTTGACCATATTCACCCTGTATCTAAAGGTGGATCGGATAAGTTTGAAAACCTGCAAATTTTATGTAAGCCATGCAATTCTAAGAAGGGTGCTAAGTGGAACGTGTAGGAGAAGGAACATGGTTTGCTCTTGACCGAAAGCTTTTCACATCGAGCCTTTGGTTTGATAGCCCTTGGAAATTGAAAATCTTTATCTATTTAGTAGGAAATGCAAATCACGATACAGGACATTTCATGGGGATAGAAATATTGCGCGGAGAGTTGATTCGGTCTTACCGCACCATTGCGGATGAATGCGGATACATGATTGGATACCGCCTAAAAAAGCCCTCTTTCGACACTGTACGAAGAATCTGCGAAGCTTTGACGAAGGAGCAGCGAATCGTTCAACGAACCGTTCACTGCGGGACACTATTTAAAATAATAAATTACGATAAGTTACAGCCTAATCAAGAATCACGAACCGTTCAACGAACGCAAGAGGGACCGTTCAAGGGTGCGGCAGTGACCGTACATAACAAGAATGATAAGAATGTTAATAATGAAAAGAATAAAGATATTGGCGGCGAAGAAAAAAAGCGCCGCCATCAACTTCCCTCTGATTTTATCCTTTCTGAAAAACTAATCCAATTCGCTAAAGAACATGGTGTAAATGGTGATCGTATTAAATCTGTATTCGACCATTTTTGTGAACATCACCAATCAAGGGGAAATGTAATGCAGCGTTGGGATTTGGCTTTCAGGACGTGGATTAGAAATGACGAAAATTTTAAAAATAAGAGAAGCGTCGCAGATAAAAAATCCGGTGTCCAGCGCACAATGGAGATATTTGCAAGGAGGGAGCATGAACGAAACCAATCGCAAGCAGAGGGTGGATGCAATTCTGATGCGAATGATAAGCTATTACCAAATCGAACTGACGGCTGATGTCATTGAATTATATCATAATGCGCTAAAAAGTTACGATGTTGATTCAATAGCTGTTGCTACCGGGCAGCATATCAAGACGTGTAAATGGTTTCCGAAAATATGTGAATTGAACGAGCTTCTTAAAGAGCACGTTCCCCAACTTGAATCGAAAGCAACAGACCAGGCGGCTTTGGTCATACTGATGGTTAGCCAAAACGGGTATCTGAATGAGCCGGTATGGGAAGACGCCATTACAAGGCATCTATTCCAGCGCCGGTTTAAATGGCGGTCATTGTGCGACACCTTGACAGATGACGAAAACAAATGGTTCGTCAAGGATTTCATCCAGGCATACACCGCGGCGAACGATATGTGCGATGGCAACCCGGAATTACTGGAAGCGCCTAAAGAGTTTTTACAGATAGCGAACGGTTTATTTAAATCCATAACCTGAAAGGAGGCCCCATGCTGCCGCAAGAAACGACCGAGAGAATCATGACATGGATTAAGACGAGCCTGCACGCCCATGAGCAGGATGTTCTTGACGAAATCAACAGCACCGAGAAGGCAACCGCCAAGGCCGGGTTCGAGGTTGCGTTCAAGGCCATTGGCGCCGGCAAGTACGCGGTCAAGCTCAAGGCACGGTTTCCGCGACAAGCGGCGTCAGAAGAAGAAAACCTGGACCCATTTCAGGCAACGCTGCCGGGAATGTAGGAGGGCGAGATGAGCGGACCAATTACCGAAGGCACATGGCCCCATGACGATATGCGCCGGGCGTTCGTATCCGGAGCGAAATGGTGGCATTGGTACAAAGATGGCTGGACCATGTTCCCGGCCGAGCGCGAAATTGCCGAACACGAAGCTGAAAAACGCTATCCGGGCGGCAAGCCAACCGTAACCGTCGAGGTGGAAGATGAAAAAAGAGTCTGAAATATGTTCAGATTGTGATGGTTGTGGATGGAATGAAGGTGGCGAAGCGTTACAGACAACATGCAAGACTTGCAACGGAAAGGGGGTCATTATGAAACCTATTCCGAAATCCAAAGCACCGATGCCTTCCGAATATCAGGAGCAGTGCCAAGTTGTTTCATGGGCGCGCCTGATGGTTTCCACCGGACAGGAGCCGCGCCTTGTCCTGCTGCATGGGGATAGCTCCGGGGTGCGCCTCAGCATCGGGGCTGCGGTCAAGATGAAGAAGGCGGGGCGGATACGTGGCTGGCCTGACATTTTCCTGGCGGTACCAATGGTTGAATTTGTAGATGATTTAATTGAATACCACGGATTATTTTTGGAAATCAAGAAAAGAACCGGCGGGGTTGTGTCTCCAGACCAGCGCATGATTCACAAAATGTTATTTGAGCAAGGATATCAAGTCGAAGTTTGCGCCGGTAGCGACCAGGCTATTAGAGTAATACGCGAATATCTCGGGATGGAGGTGTGACATGAATTGCCTATATTGTGATTCACCGAAGGAAGGCGGACGCGTGGACAGCGGTAAGGACTTCATCTGCGGCAGTTGCGTTCAGTCGCTGCTGGGCACGCCTCAAGATAAACTGCGCGAGGCGCACAACATAGCAATCTCTCGGGGCTATCCACGGAAGGCCTCGGCAATCGAAACGTTTCTGGAGGAGGTGCGATATGACGGAAAATCAGCAGGTGACCGGGCAGGGGTGGCTGGTAGGGAAAACAATGTCGGAGGAAGAACTGGCGAAAGCGCTCGACGTTCCGGTGGGCACCGTCAAACGGTTACGCTACGAGGGACGGATACCTTACGTCAAAATCGGTAAGGGGCACCCACTTTATCTGGCCGAATCGATTTTCGAGTGGCTGAAATCGAAAGAGATCCGGGAATCGGTCAGTGAGCCGGAGATACAGCGTTCAGGATTGAATGATGAGACTCCAGGATGACGGCGAGCGTTGAATACGGCATCAAATACGACGTGATAAATTAGGGGTGGCTGTTGGCGGACCTACCCAAAAACCATCTGTACAGAGCAGTGAGGGCGAAATGGCACCTAAAAAACAGGCTACAGAGCGGTTTAAGTTCCGGGCGTGGATTAAACCAGACAACCCGCTTCAATCATATTCTGGCATGTACGATGTTATCGCGCTTGAACAAAAAACGTGTGTTGTAAAAAGAGCATCTTTATTTGCGCAACACATATTCCCACTTGATTGTGTGGAAATTATGCAGTGGACGGGCTTAACAGATCGCCATGGCAAGGAAATTTACGAGGGGGACATCGTAAAGCGGTCAGAAGGATATAACGGAGATTGCTTTGAGCCTGAATGGAAATGTATAGTGGAATGGGATGATGGAGGTTTCGCTTTAATGAGACCACGCGGTGCGTTTATCGCAACATTGGATAGTTGCGAGGTTTTTAACATGGACATTGAGGTAATCGGAAATGTCTACGAAAACAGTAACCTACTCAAGGAGCCTACCAATGAAGAAAAAACAGGCTGATGGCTGGCAACCAATCGCAACGGCGCCGCGGGACGGGACGGCGGTGCTGCTGAAACAAGGATGCGGCGATATTTCTGTTGGTTCATATCATTCCTACGATTCAGAATTTCCGTGGAGAGTTTTTAATAAAGGGCATGGATATAAAGATGCGTATGTTGTGGGATGGCTTAAAGATGGACCAACCCACTGGAAGCCGCTGCCGCAACCGTAAGGAGGATGAGATGTTTAAATTATCACGCAAAAATCCGTCTCACACCAAAACGATAGAATTTAATTGGGTTAAAAAAGACTTTATGAACTTCAAGGATTTTGATGACGCAAGGGAGCGAATGGGGCTAAGAAGATTTAAAAAATGTTTCTGGTGCGGTCATGGTTTTTTACCTGAAGACATGATGGCTATTGGTGAAATTATTGGCAATGGTAATAAATTTTTATGCCAAGAATGCGTTAAGGATTTTTAGGAATCCGCCATGCCCAACTACAACAAAGCCAACGCGGAAATTTACGGCACGAAGATGGTCGCCAAATGTCCAACATGCGAAGGCGAACATTGGGTGCGCCTGAAATGGATAGGCAACGGCATGCCGCGCATCTACTGCGACGACTGCAAGCGCAATAACGAGTTGATGCAATCCGGCCTGGACAACTCGGGCGAATACCACAAATACGCGGCAATCAGCACGGCTCGGGGCGCAGAGGTGCGCGCAAACGAAAGGAGGTGAACGTAACAGATTAAAATAATCCTTGACTTTATGTTTCTGTTATGCATATAATTCATATCAGCGGGGTGGTTCCCGCCGTTTCTCCTTTGTGGTGGCCTCGGGCCGGATGCTCTGTGAGAGAATCGTCCGGCTCGGGGCAGAACTTTATGAGTGACAATTTTTTAATGGCGCGCAATGAAATTCGAGAAGGGACATACTAAGGCGCTTGGTCGTCCAAGGGGGTCAAAGAACAAAATACCCACTAATATTGTTGAGCGCATTCTTAAAGTAACCGCCGAACTCGAAAAAAGAGGCAAGGGCCTTAGCGCGTGTGCCCAGAAAGACCCGCTTTGGTTCTACAGCAACTTTTTAAAAGGCCTTATTCCCAAAAACGTTGACTTGAACATCGAGGGCGATCTTACAATTAAATGGGACAACTCATAACAATCCCTTATCGTCCGCGCCCACAACAAAAGCGCATGCACTCCGGCATGGAGTCGCGGCGCTTTTCAATTATTGTGGCTCACCGACGCTGGGGTAAAACGGTTGCCGTCGTAAATCATATCATCAAGCAAGCCCTTCTGTGCAAGCTCCAGGACCCGCGCTATGGATATGTGGCTCCCTACCGCAACCAAGGTAAGCAACTGGCCTGGATGTACCTAAAGCGGTTCTGCCAAGTCATTCCCGGCGTCAAAATCAATGAATCCGAGCTTGATATCACACTTCCGAATAAAGCCGTAATTCGCATTTACGGGGCTGACAATCCTGATGCCCTGCGCGGAATGTATTTCGACGGTGTGGTGATGGACGAAGTCGCCCAAATGAAGCCGGAAGTGTGGGACGAAATTGTATTGCCGGCCCTGGCGGACCGCAAAGGTTGGGCTGTGTTCATCGGCACACCGAAGGGAATCAACTCGTTCTATGAGATTTACACCGCTGCGGTATCTGACCCTGAGCGCTATTATTCCGATGTTTTCACCGTGACTGGCACCGACGCCCTGGACGCTGACGAAATTGCACTCCAAAAATCCATTCAATCCGATAATAAATTCCGGCAGGAGTACATGTGCGACTTCACGGCCTCGGTGGAGGATGCGCTTATCACCATCGACGCGGTGGAGTTGGCTTACGGACGCACAATCCCGCAGGCCTCTCATGCCCAGCAACCTATTATCATGGGCGTTGACGTGGCTCGGTTCGGCGACGATAAAAGCGTAATCTATGTCCGGCAGGGCCTTGCCACCCTTGAAATCAAGAAATACAGCGGTATAGATTTGGCGCAATTCTCTGAAAACGTGATGCACAAGATTATCGAGCACAACCCGGACGCCGTGTTTATCGATGTGGTGGGTGTTGGCGCCGGCGTGGTTGACATGCTGCGTCGCCAACAGTACGGGGACCGCATTACGGGAATCAACAGTGGCAACAAGCCTTCGAACGAGCAGCTTTACATTAACAAGCGCATTGAAATGTGGGTGCGGATGCGTGAGTGGATAGAATTGGGGGGGTGCCTATCAATAGATCCCGAGTTGCGGGTGGACCTGGTTTCTCCACTTTATAGCTACGACGCTGCAAACCGCATGAAGCTCGAGCGCAAGGAAGACATGAAAGCCCGTGGCATTAAAAGCCCCGACACGGCCGATGCGTTGGCCTTAACGTTCGCGCAACCGGTTCAGAAGCGCCGCCACGCCTTCCTCGACAAACCGAAGAAGTGGGAGCCGTGGGCGGTGCTGGATGAAAGGCAGAGCGCATGACGATCAAGGAATATTTAGAGAAAATAGAGGCCGAAAAAATCAATATAGGCGATAAAGTATATATCAAGGGCCACGATTTTGATGCTATTTTTGTTTTTGAAGACGATGGCAACTGGAATACAAAATTAGACGATAATTATATCGTAAGGCCATAATATGACGCTGGAAGAAGTCGTCAAGCACCTCGCAGTTTGGATACAGGAGAAGCGCACCGGCAGTGTCCAGGTGAATATGTTCAGGGGCGGGATCAGCAACATTAACCTAACGCAGTGCATCAAGACCGAGAAAGAGGGTGGATGCGATGATAAAGTTAATTCTTTTAGGGCTTAAATATTATTGTAGGGTAAGGTTTAAAAAAAAGGTTTTCGAGGATGGAGAAAAATTAATCGTATTGAGTTTGGACAAGGACTACCCAATAAATAGCAAAACATGCGATTGTGATATATGTGAAGGTATGATGACACAAGGCGAGGAAATATCTATCGTTTTCAAAAAATATCCATAACCCATGGTTTTTATAGTGTAGAAGTTTTTTAGGGGATACTCCCGAATCAGGAAGCCCCGGTTGACGGCAGTTGCCGTTGTCCGGGGTTTTTCATTTTAAGGGGGATGATATGGGGTTCTCATTCAAGAAGATATTCAGCAAGCGCGGAATTCAGTCGTTCCTTGGGACTGGAGGGCTTCTGCCCGGTGTGGACATCGCCATCACCCAGGACCAGGGAAACAAGCTCTACGAGGACATCCACAAGGGCATTGGCAACCTCGTAACGGGCGGCTACATCGCTCAGAAGGACGCTACCGAGGAGGCCAAGAAAGCCCGCGACCAAGCGGCGTCTCAGTACGCGGCAGAGACGGCAGCGGCCGAGGAGACAGCCCGCAAGGTGGCCGAGACCGAGGAGGAGCGCAAGCGCCGTCTTGCTCTACAGGGAACGCAGACTCCATCGACGCTTCTCAATTCGTACCTGGGGATATCGGGCGGTGCGAATGTGCGTCGCTCGGTGCTGGGGTAGACGATGCCAGTATCCAACCTCACAGAAGAAGCCGAACTGTTCCGGGGCAACGCATTTGCCAGCCCGAACGACCGCTATCGCCGCAATTTCAAGCAGCTTGATACGCAGTATGACACCTGGAAAGCGGCTTACAAGGAAGTGGCTGATTATATCGCACTTGGGCGCGGTCGATTCACGGACTACGGCGAGCGCGAGAACCAGAAGTCGCGGGCGGCCTCCAAGGTCATCAACAACACGGCGACCGACGCGCTCCACATGCTCGGCGCCGGGCTGCATGGAGGGTTGAGTTCACCGGCGCGGCCGTGGTTCCAGCTTGGGTTCGTTGACGAAGACCTGGGCACGTTCAGCACGTTCAAAGGCTGGCTGGACTCATGCGAAAAGGTTATGTACGCGGCTTTCAAGCGGTCCAACTTCTACACTATCATCCACAGCGTTTACGAGGAAATAGGCGGGTTCGGCACCGGGTCGATGATGGTGGACGATTCGCCCGAGCATGGATTGTTATTCCACTATTTCACGGTGGGCGACTACCGCTTTGCCGTCAAGGTGGATGGCCGAACACATTGTTTTTACCGACGCTTTAAGATGCAGGCGGTCCAGATATTACAGTCATTCGGGAAAGAATCCTGCTCCGACAAGGTGAAGCGGCTGCTTGAGACCAACCCATACGAGTGGGTTGAAGTTCAGCACGTCATTGAGCCTAATGCGGCGTATAACCCCGACAAGATGGACAACAAGCCATTCGTGTCGGTCTATTTCGAGATGAAGGAAGGTGACAAGCGCCTCAGCGATAAAGGTTATGACGAAATGCCGGTAGTCACTCCGCGTTGGCAGGCGCTGTCGCATGAAGCCTACGGCTGGGGGCCCGGTCTGGAGTCCATCGGGCTTGCCAAGGCCATTCAGCGCATGGAGAAACAATCATTCATGGCGTCGGATAAGATGCTTGAGCCTCCATTAGCACTTCCTTCGAGCATGAAGGACCGAATGTTGGACCTATCTCCGGGTGGAAAGAACGTTTACGACGAGCCCAACGCCAAAATCCAGCCCATGGTGCAGATCATTCCGGCCGCGATGCAGGTTTATCGGGAGAACATCGACTCGATTGAGGGTAAAATCCGCCGCAACTTCCACAACGAACTGTTCCTGATGATAGCGCAGGAAGACCCGGCGAAAATGACGGCAACCGAGGTCATTGCCCGCAAGGAAGAAAAGATGCTCATGGTCGGGCCTACCATCGAGCGTCTGGAATACGAGCATTTAGCTCCGATCGTGGAGCGCGTGTTCGCCATTCTCGCGCGACAGGGCAAACTACCGCCTCCACCGCCCGAACTCGCTAACGCCGAGTACAAAATAGACTTCGTAAGTCTTCTCGCCCAGGCCCAAAAACTCATCGGTGCACAGTCCATGCAGTCCTACCTCGGGTTGGCCGAACGCGTGGCTGCGGTGGACCCAGGTAGTGTCACCAAGACGAACTGGGACAAGTACCTGGAAGAAACTGCCGACATGGTGTCGATGCCCTCGAAGGTGGTGCGCACCGAAGACGAAGTGGGTGCTATACGCAAGCAGATTGCCGACCAGCAGGCGCAGGCGCAGCAGCAGATGGCCATGGCTCAGGGGGTGGACAACATGCAGAAGCTTGGCAAAACGCCCTCCGGCGACGGTACTGCTTTGGATAAGCTCGAATCCGAAAGCGAAGGCACCGCGTGATTGACGATGACGAAAAGCGCCTTGAAGCCCAACGCGCAGGGTTGCTCAAAGAGGAAGCGCATTATGCCTCTCTGTGCCGGGTGTTCGGAACGCCCGAGGGCCAAGACGTGCTCGAATGGCTACTTGAAATCTCAGGTTTCTGGCGAAGCACCCTTGAAACCGAACGGCAGCTTGGGAAGTTCGAGCTTGGCCGGTTTGTCTTCAACCAGATTTGCATGGCCGATGCCGATATCGCCCATGCTCAACTTGACCGCAAGCGGCGGCAAGCCGAAGCGGTCAGAAACTCCGAAAAGCAAAGGATACTGAACCATGGCAGATAACGCAAGCGCCACGTCGGTGGTGAGCGGCACGGAGAGCGCGACGGCGCAACCCGGATTCACTCCTCCCGCGGAGTGGTCCGAGATGGAAAGCTACAAGCCGTTTTTCAAACAGGATAAGTCTTTCGACGTTGCGGCGCTGGGCAAATCCTATGCCGACACGATTTCCAAAATTCCGGTAGTTCCGGCGAAAGCCGACGACTATAGCTTCGAGTTTCCCAAGGATTTCCCGCTGGACGAAGCCGCTTTGAAGCTTGAGAAGGAGGCCGCCAAAAGCCTGGGGCTGACGCAGGCGCAGTTCGAGGGGATGCAAAAGCACGCCCTCTCGGAGTACGCCCGCATGGCGCAGGAAGTGGCTGCCAAAGCCGAAAGTGTCAAGGCCGAGTTCGTTAAGGAGTGGGGGCCTCAGAAGTTCGACGCGAATCTGGCAAAGGTGAACAGGGCGGCCGAGCAGTTTTTCGGCAAGGACGCTTTCACGAACGACGCAATCAGAAACAACCCGGCGGTGATTCGTGGCCTGTTCAAAATAGCGGAAAAACTAACTGAAGACACGTTAAAGAGCGGAAGCGGCGCGGGAGCGGATTCGCGGCCTCATGGAGTTGATGGCCGTCCGATACTCGATTATTCTAAGACGACTCCCGGCCCGTCTCACGCATAAGGAGATTTCTAAATGGGAGATGTCACTGACAGCAGAATGTCCCTGGTCGAAGTGGTCAAGCGCCACGACCCCAACGGAAACCTGGCGACCATCGCTGAGGTTTTGACCCAAAACAACGATATCGTTACCGATGCAGTCTGGAAGGAAGGCAACGACATTTTCAGCAACAAAACTGTGCGCCGGTCCTCGCTTCCTTCCGGCACCTGGCGCAAGCTCAATCGCGGTGTAGCTCCCCAGTCGAGTGATACCGTGGAGCTGATCGACACCATCGGCATCCTTGAAAACCGCGCCGAGAACGATGTTGAGATCATCAACGCCTTTTCCAACCCTCAGCAGGCCCGCATGGACGAAGCGAGCTCCATTATCGAAGGTTTGTCCCAGGAAATGGCCGCGACCATGCTGTATGGCAATGCGGCAACCGCTCCCGAGGAGTTCACCGGACTTGCCCCGCGCATGGACGGACTTGCTGCCGGCGAGAACGTGATCGGCGGGGGAGGTTCCACCACGCTTACCTCGATTTATATCGTCACCTGGGGGGTGAACAGCGTGTTCATGGCCTACCCGCGCAATACCACGGGCGGATTGCAGCATGAAGACCTGGGCATCCAGGACGCACTCGACGATTCTAACAACAAGTTCCGGGCCTATGTGGACCGGTTTGTGTGGAGAGCCGGAATGGTGGTCAAGAACACCCGCTGCATCGGCCGTTACGCGAACCTTGAGCCCACGGGCACCACGACCACGTTTGACGAGGACGAGCTTATCCGGCTCCTCAACCGCATGGTGATTAACGAAGGTTCCCGGATTTACGCCTCCATCAACATGATGACCCAAATGCAGATCCGGCTGAAGGACAAGACCAACGTGTACTTCACCCGCGACCAAGGTTTGGATGGTGGCGGCCCGGTGCTGCGTTTCCAGGGGGTTCCGGTGCGGAAGGTCGAACAGATCCTCGACACCGAGACTGTGATTGCCTAACTGACAACCGCCCTTTGGGCGAAGGAGATAAAAGCATGACTGTTCAATACGAACTTGAGTTTTGCGATGCGACCAGCATCATCGGCAACAACAACACCCTGACCCGCGGAACGACCAACTACAAGGCGAACGCGGCAACCAACAAACTGTGCTTCCCCGGCAACAACGCGAACACCGCAGCCGAAATCGGAGGCTCCACCTTCGTGGTGGAAGTCACCACGGCGCTTACGGCGGCCATGTCGGCCGTTGTTTATCTGGCGACTCATTCCACCAACACGCTGACTTCAGGTAACAACCTCGTCAGTGTGAACATCGCGGCGAACGAGGCGGCCGGGACCATTCATCGTGCACCGGTTCCCGTAGGCACCAAGCGGGCGGCCTACCTGGGGGTGGTGGTGGTCGGTTCAGGTAACATCGCGGCCGGTAACGTCAACGCCTTCCTGACGGCGGATAAGGGCCTTCTGACCGATTAACTTCAACGCCGGGGGGTGTGACAGCCTCCCGGCTCTCTCAAGGAGCGTGAACCATGACGAATTATGCAGTCACCGCCACCAAACGGAAATCAGGTCCGAAAAAGGTCATCAAAAAGGATTTGATGTATCGATACGACATTACGAGCAACAACGTGCAGGGCGAAATCTGCATTAACAAGGCGGCCACCACGCTTGCCAGCAACGACACGCTGACGGTAACTTTAGTGGACGGCACCTAAAACGGAATACCCCACACCTACCTGAAAGGAGCCACCGATGGCTACGAAGAAGTTCAGATGTTTCAAGGAGTGTTTCGCCTACAATAAGCGCTTCAAGAAAGGCGAGTTCTTCCCGGTGCTTTGGCTGGATAGCGGATACGTTCCGCAACCCGAGTATTTTATCGCGGCTGAGGACTATGAAGACTTCATGCGGACGCAGGTTAAGGCGTCACGCACGATCTACTCTGCGGCCGACGACCCGCGCACCACGGCAATGTTGGTCGAAGGCTTGTCGAAGTTCATGGGAGACATCCCGAAGGACTGGAACCGCAAGCGGATTTGGGCGGCACTCAAACAACGCGAGAACGCCGAGGTACGCACCGAAAAACGTGGACCGGGGCGCCCGGCCAAGGAAGCCTAACGGGATGAAATTATGACTAATTATTACGCCTATCCCTACATTTTGCTCACCGGCGGCGGTGACGGTGCTCTCGATTCGCTGGATGGATCGCTGATTAAAGACGGCGATTGGGCGGTGGTCACGACCAATACCGGAGTGTTCGTCTACCGCTGCAACGCTACGAGTGCTGCTGCGGAAAGCTCACCGGCCGTCATTTCACCCGACAGCAACGCGGGCGACAAGCGCTGGATTCTTATGTCGTTTGGGGGGGTGTTCGGAACAACCGCCACCTCGGGCGCCATTTCGTTCGTTCAGGCTGGGACCGGGGCTGTCTCTCGCACAATGCTTGCAAAGTCGAAGGAGATATTTTCGGTAACTGATTTCGGGGCCGTGGGCGACGGCCCGAGCAACACCAACGACCAGGCGGCTATTCAGGCGGCCATAGACGCGGCAGAAGCCGCCAACTGCGGATTTGTCTACTTCCCTAAATCGGTCGCCGGATATCGGATCGACTCAGGGCTTACGATTGAGAAAAGCGGTGTTGTGCTCGTGGGAGACGGCCCAAAATCTGCGATCCTTTGCCCGACGTTCAATACAGATGCCATTGTCACTTTTGGCGGGACCGCTTCCCTTGTCGAAGATACCGGAATGCGTGGCATGGGGATTGTCCATATAGGAACAAGAAACGCTGGGAATACGTTCGCTTTCGGTCGCAATCTCGCAAGATGTTGCTTGGAAAATGTTTCGGTATCGGCGGCGTTCAACCTGTTGGCCTACGGGTCGGCGGCATATCCCCTGGAAACGTCAGACTGTACTCTCAGAAACTTTCATGGTCAAGGCACCGGGGACGGAATCATCTGCACCAATCAGGCGTCCCTCTTTCTTGAGCATTGCAGAATCAACGGGACAGCCGGTAATAATACTCGGGGGATAAAGCTTCCCTACGCATTCGACGGCTTGTGGCTGGATTCGGAAACCACCATCGAGACACACGACAATTCATTTGAGATTGTGCATGCGGCAGGCTCGGTTGCCAACATCTTCCTGAACGGGTGTGCGTTCGACCGTCCGCTTGTGGCGGCTCTCAGAATAAACATCAGCGGGACGGCCGTTATCAACGGGGTTTATGTAAATGGGCTGAAGATATACGACACGGTTGGAAGCGGTGACACGGACGGTATTTTAGTGGAAAATTCAGGTTCGGGAGGAATTGACGGGATAGAACTCAGAAATGTTTCGGCCCGTGACTTACGGCAGAGATTTGCTAACTTTAATGCAGTAGTCACCAACCTTTTGATTCAAGGCTGCCAAAGCCTTAGAGGTGGTCTCAAGAACGCCAATACCTACGCCGGTATTGAGTTGAACAGCCTCGCGCACGACCATGTAAATATCACCAATAACCGCATCGGCAGCCAGCACAAGTACGGTATTTCAAACGCCCTGAACTCTACCAATATCATAATCACAGGGAACGATTTCGTGGACGGTGATTCGGCCTCTACAAATAACATGGGTTCCACCTCGTCAACCAGGATCATTACTAATAACATTTAGGAGTTTTCAACATGCCGGTGTATTGGGCTTCCAGTGCGGGGATTATCACAGCGGCCGGTTCTGGACTTTCGACTGAACTGGCGGTTTGCAAACTTGCCATGACATGGCTGGGGGCCGACCCTGATTCGCTTTCCGATGTGGCGACCATTACCACGGGCAGCACAAAGGAAGAGGTTCTCTGCAACGTGGTTTATGACACGGCGCGCATGGCGGTCATGGAAGACCACTCATGGCAGTTTGCCCAACGCGAGGTGCAGTTGAACCTGGCGGCCGGGACCGATGAAGCCCTTGCCGATGCCGTGGCGATTACGGGTATCACCGCAGCCGACCCGGTGGTTGTTACGGCGGCTTCCCATGGGTTCGAAAACGGCTGGCTGGTTAAAGTCGACATCGTTTCAGGCATGACGCAGATAAACGGGATGATCGTCCGTGTGGCGAATAAGGACGCCAATACTTTCGAGTGCTACCAGTTGGATGGGCGGAAGTTCGACGCCTACACGTCCGGGGGGCAGGTAATACGGTTCGAGGCCATTTCAGACTACCAAAACGGGTATGTTTACGAGGCTCCCGACGATATGCTTAGACCGATTTCGCTTGTCCCTCCCGGATCTCAGTGGGAAGTTGTGGGAAGCGGCAACAGTCGAAGGATTCTGTGCCCGGTGCAGTTTGCCGTTTTGCAGTATGTGGCTAACGTGACCCTGGTTTCTGAAATGCCTAACCACTTCGCTCGCGCCTGGGCCGCACGGATTGCGATGGAGCTTGCCGCCCCGTTGCAGAAGCAGTCGTCTTCCATGAAAGACATGGCGGCCTGGTACGCGCAGGTGTTGTCCGAGGGCAAGAAGAACGACGGGGCGCAGTTGGACGTGGCGCATATCGTTCGTGACACTTCACCTACTCTGAGTGCCGGAGGATGGGAATAAGTGGGCACGATCAGCACAGTCAAAAACGTGTTCAATGCAGGCGAACTGTCTCCCAAGGTCTACGCTCGCACGGACATCGACAAGCACAAGAGCGGCTGCAAGACCATGCTGAATTTTGTGCCTCTCCCTCAAGGCGGTGTCCAGCGTCGTCCGGGCTTTGAGTATATCACCAGCGCCAAGAGCAACAACGTCACGACACGCCTTGTACCTTTCCAGTTTTCTCAAACGCAGGCGTATATGTTGGAGCATCAGAATGGCACCATGCGGGTGTTCAAGGATGGTGGTATCGTTCTGGACGCCAACAACAACCCTTATGAGTTGGCCACCCCGTTTCTGGCAGCAGACTTACCGTATCTCCAATACACGCAGAGCTATGACACGCTTTTCGTTACGCACCAGAACTATTTTCCGCGACAGATTACACGCACCGCGCACAACAACTGGACGGTCGGGAACGTTAGCTTCAACAATGCCCCTTCAGAATGGGGCAACAATAACGGCTATCCCCGCACCTGCGCATTTTATCAGGACCGGCTATGTTTCGCATCATCCACGGCGTTCCCATCAAGGCTCTGGCTGAGCAACGTCGGGTCGTACAACAACATGACGACCGGAACCAACGACAGCGACGGCTTGGCTCTGAACCTGTTGTCGGGAACCAGCGATATCATTTTCTGGCTGGCAAGTGCAAAGGCGCTGTTGGTCGGTGCTGATTCCGGGGCTTGGTCGATTGCGGCGGCAACCGGGAGCACTGCGGCCCTGTCTCCGACGAACAAGCGAGCCGATAAGCTTTCGTATTTCGGCACGTCCGAACCCATGCCCGCAAAGCTCGGCGACACCATCATCCACGCCGGGCACCCGGCCACCAAGATGCGGGAACTAAGCCCGAACGAGTTGGGAGATTACAAGAGCGGTGAGTTGTCTGTTCTGTCTGACCACCTGTTCGACGGTAAACTTATTACCCAACTTGCCTACCAGCAGAACCCATTCGAGATTCTTTGGTGTCTGCGGAACGATGGGGCGCTGCTTGCGCTGACTTACATGCAGGAGCACAAGGTAGTCGCTTGGTCAAGGCATACGAGTGGCACTGTGATATCGGTTGCGACCATCCCCGGCACCTACGAAACCGAGTTGTGGGCGGCTATCAATCGCACCATCAACGGCAACGTCTGTACCTACATCGAGCGCATGGCGTCGTTTTCCACCAAAGCCTGGAACGATTCCGATTTCATGGATTCTCATATTCTGGCAAGCAACAATAACGCTTTCACTTCCATCCCGTTGCCGCACCTGAACAATGAAGTGGTGCAGTATGTTGCCGGGGGTGTGGCGGGGAACGCCACCGTAGCCAACAACAGCATTACGATTCCATCGTCCATTAAAGCGCGGGCAGGTCTGGCCTATGTCTCCGACCTGGAAACCATGCCGGTATCCCCGGAGCTTCCGAGCGGTGACAAGATGTTCAAGACCAAACGAATTACGAATGTGCAGCTCCGTTGTCGCACAAGTGCCGGTGGCAGTTACGGCCCCGACAGTACCTATCTTACGCCCATGTTCAACAACAATGCTTTCACGGACGGGCCCGTGGTGAACCTCTCTCGCCGCGAGGGGGCCAACAGCGCATCAACCGAGAAAACCGTGTTCATTCGTCAATCCGACCCGTTCCCGATGAATATCGATGCGATAGGAACGGATATTGAGGTGGAATAGCTATGTGGCCCATGTTGATTATGCTGGCCGGAACCGCGATGCAATCCGGGGGGTCTGCTTTCGGGGCGTATCAGTCGATAAAGCAGAGCAAGTACCAGCAGGACGTGCTGAGGTATCAGGCGGATTACGAGAAGGCGGCTTCTGAAATCAGTGTTGCCAAGCTCCAGCGCAATATCGGGCAGGTTAAGTCGGCACAGCGGGCGCAGACTGCGGCAAGCGGTTTCGCGCAGGCAGGAACTCCTCAGGAGCTTGAAATAGATACCGACATCCAGGGTGAAATCGATATAGCCATTCTGCGTTCGGCGGGCGGAATTGAACAGCTGCGCCTGCAAAACGCGGGCACAATGGCAAGGGCTCAAGGTTACGGGGTGGCGGCGGGATTATATCAGCGTGGGTTTGGATCAATACTTAATACCAGTATGGTGGCAGGAGGGGCCAGATCGGGATGGTTCGATTCAACAGGACGCACATCAAAAATGTGGACAGGTGAATAAAGGTGACGCATGAATAGCGGAGACGCAGCATTGATTTTCCTGGATGCAATCGAGAAGCGGTTCCCTGAACTTATGCGGGTGGTGAAGGAACAGCCCGCCATCATGAATCGTTTCATCGAGTCGGCCAAGTCCGAAATGGTGGCGGTGGCGCGAGAGATTTCTGCCAATATAGAAGCATTGAAATTTGACGTTCCCGATAACAGCAAGCCGGTGGTTGACGCATTACAGGCACTTCATAACCAGCAGACAACTTCGTTCAATCGCGCCTTGACGGAAGTTTCAAAGCGGTACGAAACCACCACCACGGCTATTCTTGAAGAACTTCGCAAACCGCGCAATTTTGAAATGAAAATAGACCGCAACTTCCAGACAAAACTGATTCAAAAAGTCACTATCGAGCAAATCTAACCGGGAGGCAAAGACATGGCACTCTGTTACACGCAGTTGGGCGCGAACAAAACACTCATTTCGTATTTGGGCAGCGGGAATCTTACGCTGCGGCTTTTCACCAACAACTACACGCCGGTGGTGACTTCGCTTAACAACATGTTCACC
The DNA here is from genome assembly GCA_023245335.1 of Candidatus Gottesmanbacteria bacterium. Lineage (GTDB taxonomy): Bacteria > Patescibacteriota > Microgenomatia > UBA10105 > UBA927 > UBA927. The sequence goes on along the minus strand of JAHFKK010000003.1, from coordinate 24,411 downwards.
GACGCCGCTGGCGGTAACTACGCTGCAATCACGCTGGATAAAAACTCGTGGACCACAGCTTTGAACGGGAACATCAGCGAATCCACTCAGAACGAGCAGACCTACACGTTCAATTCAAATCTGACCGCCAACGCGACCGTGTTCGGGTACTTCGTCACCGACGCCAACAACGCGGCGATTTGGGGGGAGCGGTTCGGCACCAGCTTCACTCCGTCCAATAACGGGGATACGATAAAAATCACACCCCGTATTCAGATGAGCAACGGCACCCCGGCATAGGGCAGAAAGTATGGCAATCGCGTTCGTAAATGCAGAATCTAAATACAGCGCAGCAGGCATATCGCTCGCCTGTGACGCGATTTCGGCAACTGCCGGTAATTGCATAATCGTTTTTACCTGCACAAGTCTAAACAATGACATTACGGGAGTTTCGGATACCGCAAGTAACAGTTATTCTAAAATCGGTGGCAAATGGGCTGGTCCTCAAAACTGGGTTGAATGTTGGGCCGCTTTCGGAGTTACCGGCAACGCCTCTAATGTTGTGACGATTACATACGGGCTTGCCACCACTGATTTATTTGTTGGAGTAGCGCAATATTCAGGAGTTGCCACAGCCTCCGCTGTCGATACGAATTACACCCCGACATTGGCAACCGACACGGCAACCCCTTATACCTCGGGGTCCGACAGCACCACGGAAAATAACGAACTAATTATTGGCCTGGTTTTCAACCAAACCGGCACAACCACCTTCAGCAACGGCACCGGGATAATAAGAGTCAACGAATTAGATGTGTGGGTGGTTGTCGATAGGGCGGCGGCCACGGCAGGCGCGTTCACAATCGATGTGGCAGGCGACAATACCGACACTCACGTCATAGTCGCCGCAGCGATCAAACAATCGGCAGGCAACAGCTTTAGTTTAACCGGCTCCGGCGGCGAGGTCGCCGGGGGTTCAGCATCTAAAAAATATGGGATTAAAAGGTCCGTGTTGGGCGGGACGGTAGCAGGCGGAACTGCTGCCCGCAAGGCTGGCAGAATACTATCTCCTTCCGGAGGATTGGTTTCAGGCGGTGGCATGCCGGCCAAATATGGCAGGCGCTATTCTGCTGCTGGGGGCCTGGTCTCGGGAGGCCAATCGTCCACGGTATCCGGGCGGCGGATGATAGGATCTGGCGGCGAGGTCGCCGGTGGGGTAACTGCCCACACCTCTGGAGTAAAATCGGCTCCACAGGGCGGGGCGGTATTGAATGGCGCGGCCAATGTGACGCTTGGCGGGGTACAGACATATTCGTTTACCGGTTCCGGTGGAGTTGTTTTAGGCGGTGACGCTGTAGCGGCAGCGGGTATAAAGCACGAACCCACCGGGGGGGTTGTTTCAGGAGGCAGTGCCGTAATCGCTTTCACGCGGTCGCTGCAATTCACTGGTTCTGGTGGGGCCGTGATTCGAGCTGCGGACGATTACGCCATCGGGACGGTTTCGGAACCGAACGGCGGCGTGATACTCGGCGGTGAAGCCATACCCGTGTTTGGCGGCGGCGTCAATTCCCTCATTCACGACCCAGTGGGTGGAGCGATAATTGGCGGGTTTGCCGGTGTTACCCTGCCGGAAGAAGGCGGCGGGATTGCCCAGGTAACACGCCCGGTCGATGCTTATTGGAGAATCCGCAAAGACGACGACGAAGTGCTTACTTTGGTGGCTCATGCAATGAAAGTGATTGCGAACCTATAGGGATAATTTATTATGCCTCGTGTACCGTCAGTTACACCGACTTACGAATCCCAACTGAATCCGGCCCGAGGGGTATCGCTCGACGTTGCGGGTGCTGCCACTTGGGCACCGTTTACAAATGCTGTGAACCAGACTGGGGCAATGTTGGAGCAGCGGGGCGAACAGCTTATCCGCGAGTATGACACCACGCGGGCGTACACCGCCTTTAACGAACTGCGTACTACTTCCCGGTCGAAGCTGGCCGAACTATTGAACCGCGAAGGATTGCAGGCGCAGGGAGCGCAGTCCGAATATTCCGAGTTTTACAAGAAGGCGAGCGAGGACACGGCTAAGACCACCCTGAACGCTTTCTCGCAACGGTCGCTGTTCGACAAACTCTCCCAGCGCGATATGCAGGGCGACCTTGACCAGTTGGCCCGGCACGAGTTCACCGAACACAAGAAATACAAGACTTCCGTCGTCGCAGGCTACATTGCCACGTCGGAAGTGGATGCCCGAACCAATTCTCAGGATGACGCCAAGCTCGACAGCGTGATTTACGGCAGCACGGCACCGGACGGAACCATCACGCCGGGCGTGTGGGGAGCGATTGACGCGCTCGGGCAGGGGATCGATCGCACCAAGGCGAAGGTTGACGCTACGCAGGCTTTACGCTTTGCCGCCGCCGATGACTTGATTTCTTCCAATCCCAAACGAGCCGCCATCAAAATCGAGGAATGGAAAGACGAGTTGGGCGACAAGTACGCCGGGTTGAAGAAACGGCTTGAGTCTCAGACCAAGGACAACAACCTGGAAGTCGCCTATGCAGGTTTACAGGCGCAGTACGGGCAGAACTACTACGGCATGCTGGCCCATATCAACCGGCAGGAAAACTGGTCTAAAATGGGCTTAGATTTCGCTACAAGCGGAACCTTGTCTACTCGGGTGCGCGGGATGATAGCTGAGCGGGAGAGCGCAGAGACTCAATCCATCACTCAGATGCACCGCGCGCAGGAATCAAACGAAGCGCAACTTGCATCCCGGCTGTCCATCACCAAGGACGAAAGTGAGCGGCAGGCGATTTTAGGACAGTTGCCGGATTTGGTTGCCAAGCAGAAAATATCAGTTACAGCGTTCAGGGCTTTGACCTCTGAAATCACGCAGGGACCGAAGGATGACGATTTGACCGTTCTTGAAGAACTGGACGCCGCCGTTGCCCGTAAGGAGGACGTGGCTTCTCTTGCCATTCAGCGACAACGCGAGGGGCGTATCAAGACCACCACAGCCGATAATTACGTCAAGGCCAGCAAGGACAAGCCAATCGGGGAGGGTGCTTCCTATATCTACGGAGCCTTGGACCCTGGGCAATTAGCCAACGCCCCGGACGCCCGATATCGGCGCGAGGAAGCCAAGGAACTGTACTATAAGAACTTGCGGATAAATCCCAAACAAGACCCCATGGCACTGGCCGATAAAATTGTGAAGTCCTATCAGCACAGCCTTCGACGCACCTTGCGGGGGAGCCGTATGCCTGAGTTCATGGACCCCGGTATTGACATTAAGGACCCCAATCAAGTCAGTGGGGCCATGATAAAAACCCGCGATGCGTTCACTTCCGGGTTGATGGGAGATACCAACGACCCGAAGGTTCAGGAACGCTATAAAGATGAAATGGACAATCTACAGCGCTTATCTAATTTGGCGATGCAGAATTATCTTATGGACGGGGCTGCGGCGGACAATTCGGAAGTGTCTAAGGCTGTTGAAAGGCAAAGGCAGAGATTGAACTATTAGAAGAACGGCGGGAAGTGAATCCCGGTAAATCTGAAAAAGATATGGAGTGCCACGGTGCAGGTGATGAACCACATGAGACGCACGATACCAACCGAAAACCAGTACAGGGCGGCACCTAAAAAGTATTCCCTTTTTGCGCGATTCATTGCCTGATAGCATAGGATAAAACATGCCTGAAATCAACCTTAAATTCGATGAAAATAACCAACTGGCGCCTGACGAAACCGACGACCAAACTGCTAACTATCTGCTATCCCGCCAAGTCGCGCATGAGTTTTACCACCCGGCCATGCAGGAATTGATTAAGTCCGACCGTGCCGCTGAACTGGTGCGGCAGCAAGCGATTCAAACCGAGCAAGAAACTTTCCGCAAAGAACAGACTAAAAAATCGGCTGAGGGAAAGGCGGCCGAGAGCACCTTTGCGGAGTCGATGGTGCAGGGTCTTCGTGGCCGTCAAAACACTCAGGCGGCCCACGGGGAACCTGCACCTACGACCCTTACCGAGACCGTTCCAGCGCACACTACCGGAAGCGAAAAGGCTGCTATCGGAACTGAGACTCAGGGGCTTGAGCAGCCCATGATTGACCCCACACAGGCTTTCGGCGCCGGATTCGGTGCCAGCATAGCGCGGGCTTCCATGAACACGCTGATGCCGTCTTTGGCACGAGCAACTGCGGCCGGTATCGTCAATATGGCGACTGATGTTCCGATTGGCATGGCGACCGATGTGGTTGGTGCAAGCATCCCTGAATTAGCCTTGCCCACGGCGGTGGTGTTGGGGCTGTTCAGCGGGGCTACGATTGAACCGATTCTGGAACGCGGGATTGTGAAGGCGGCATCGATGGTTGGCAAAGTGCTGTCGCCGGAAGAAATAAAAGTTCAAACGCAGTTATTCCGTGGGCTGTTGGCGAATGAAGTCGGGGCTGTCGGGCAGATTGACGATTTGACGAAACGAGTGGTGGCCGAGGAACTCAACACCGAAATAAACAACGCGCCTGTGTCTCAGGTACGAAAAACCATGTCCGGTATTCCCACGCCACCCGACATGAAAAAAGCAGCCGGCGAGTTTACCGCTAATCGCAACCCCGATATCACGACATCCTACGCCGGCGAGAAGTCAGGCGGTAATATACGCATTTGGAGCGAAGACCTTCAGCCGAAGTTTTTGAGCGACATAGAATCTCCCGAAGACATTGACCGCCTGCTTACCTCCACGCAGGAAACGTTTGCCGCACAGAAGGAAACTGCCGCGCGCGGGGTGCAATCATGGGGTATGACGGAGGAAGCGGCCAAGAAATACGGCATTACTGACCTACTTGGACGTAAAGCGGGACAGTCGTTCAATGCGGAGCAGATAGAAGCCGGCCGTCAAATGCTGGTAACGTCCGCTGCAAGCCTCAAAGGTATGGCCGATGCTGTTCGCGGTGGCATGGCAAACGACCTCCAAAAAATGGAGTTCATGCGGGCATTCAACGTTCATTACGCCATTCAGATGCAAATGAGCGGGATTGCCGCAGAAGCCGGGCGCGCCCTGCAAATATTCCGTAAAACAGCTGCGTCTTCCGACCTCCGCATGGGGCAACTTAAAGACTTCATGCAGGCCATTCCGGGCGGCGTGTCTCCAGAGTTCATTGCCGATAGATTGTCAACGATGGACAATCCCGGCAAAGTTTCCGCGTTCGTGAAACAGGCCAAGAAAGCCACTACCGTGGATATGTGGAATGAGTCCTATATCAACGGGATGCTCTGGCTTCCAACCACCCACATGGCGAATACAGCCAGTAACTTTATTACCGACGTGATGAGTATCGGAGAGAGATACATCGCGGCGGGTATCAGTAAATCGCCTATCGGCTCGGGTGAGATAAACACTAAGGAAGCTCAGTATTACGCCTATGGCATGATGCAGGGGTCCACCGACTTTTTTAGAATCCTTGGGCGCGGGATTGTGTCGGGGGAGCCGTCAGACCAGATGAGCAAGCTGGAGTTGTCGGGCATAGGACGGAAAGCCATCACCGCCGAGAACGTTGCGGCCAACCTGAAAAAGATTCCGGTAATCGGAAAATTGGCACCGCAGGAGTTCGCAGAAGGGTCTTTCTTGAAGCAAGGCATAGACGCCATGGGCGAAGTCGTTCGCACGCCTGGGCGCTTCCTAATGGCCGAGGATGACGCTTTCAAAGCGATGGCATACCGGGCCGAACTCAACGCGCAGTCCATGCGGAAAGCCACGCAGGAATTTAATGGACAAGCCGATGCTTCCAAGGTATATTTGGAAAAAGCCGGTATCGATGTCTCGGGCATGAACGATGAACAGATGGTCAAGAAAGCCATGTCCAACCGGATGGCCGAAATCGTATCCGATCCCCAAACCCACGCCCCGGATGTCTACCTGGGGGCCAAAGAACACGCCCGGTATTTGACTTTCACTTCTCCTATCAAAAATCTTATCGTTCAAGCGATTCGCGGCTCCCAAAATCCCTTCATGAAAATGCTGGTGCCATTTACTGGCACTCCCTACAACGTGTTCCGTTACGCTACCGAACGCACTCCTGGTTTCGGGTTTGCGCTGAAATCAATGCGGGAGGACTTCGAGGCGGGGGGTGCGCGGCGGGACATGGCGCTTGCAAAACAGGCCATAGGAACGATGGTGTGGGGTGCTGCGGTCGGAATGACTATGGCCGGGATGGTCAACGGGTACGGACCGCGTGATCCGAACGTTAGGAAGGCTTGGTTGCGTGACGGCCATAAACCGTATTCGTTCAATGTCGGTGACACGGTAGTTGAGTATGGGCGACTGGAACCGTTTTCGTCAGTGTTCGGAGTGGCCGCCGATGCGTCCGAGATTGTGGGCCTTGCCGACCCAAAGCTTGCCCCGGAAACCGACAAGATCTTCCCGGCATTTATGGCCTCCACTTCACAAAACTACATGAGCAAGACATTCATGCAGGGCATCAGCCAAGGAATCAATGCCGCCTACGAAGCCGACGTTAACAAAATGGAAAAGCTTATGCAAAGTGTCGCTAAAACATCGGTGCCGTTTTCATCGGCCCTGCGCGGTGTGGAACAAATCATGTCGCCTGAACGTAAGTCTGTCGATACCGTCATGGACGCGATACGTTCCGAGATCCCTGGACTTTCCGACACTCTCCCCAAGCAGCGCGACTTGTGGGGACGGACGTTGAGCAAGGAAATCGAAAAGGGCGAGTCGTATTTACAGACCGCTTACCGGACTATATCTCCTATCTATATCAGCAAGCGGACGGACTCTCCCATTGACAAGGAATTGTACAATCTCAAGCGGGGACTCCCCATGCCGGCGCATGACCAATCGTTTGCGTCTGACATGGGAGGCAAGCCGCAGCCATTCGAGCTCAACCCGGCGCAGTACGAAAAACTTCTCATCTACATGAACGACACCCCGCTCGATTCCACCGGCTCGAAGCTCAAGCCGAGTCTGGATCAGTTGGTTCGTTCCTCTGATTACAAGGACTTGAAGGACAAGGACGAAAAGATAGACATGATCCGTGACCATCTCCGCGAGGCCAAAATCATGGGTTTGCGGAAGCTTTACGAAACCGACGCGGTGATTCGCCAGACGGTGGACATTCTGGCGCAGGATTCTCTCAACGCCCAATAGGGCAGAAAGGATGTTTTGTGGCTCGAAAGGTCAAGAAAACCATTTACACGGTCAGCATCGATAACTATGCCCCGGAGGTGACTAAACTCACATTCCCGTTTATCAAAGCCTACGCTCACAAGATTGGAGCGGATTTTCATGTTATCAACGAGCGCAAGTTCCCGGACCTTCCGGGGCGCTACGAGAAATTCCAGATTTATGAACTCGGAAAACTGCATGAAAATGACTGGAACATTTACCTCGACTCGGACGCACTGGTGCACCCCGACATGCTGGACATGACGACTTATCTGCCGAAAGATGTGGTGATGCACAACGGCAAAGACATCATTGGGAACCGCTACCGTGAAGACATTTATACCATGCGGGACGGCCGACACATTTCGTCCTGCAACTGGTTTACCATCGCTTCCGATTGGTGCCTCGATATCTGGCATCCACTGGATGACATGACCCCGGAGGAGGCTTATGCCAACATCTTCCCGACGGCCGGCGAGACCATCCAGGGCGTTAAATCGCCAGATCTTATAGACGACTATGTGATGAGCCGCAATATAGCCCGCTACGGTTTGAAGTTCACGACAGCCGTTGAAATACTGCGGGAACGATGCGGATACGAAACCAATTTCATGATGCACCACCTGTATGCTATTTCTGCGGCGGAAAAAGTAGTGAGATTAACCGATTGCCTGAAAGGTTGGGGGTTGACCGGATGAGCGAAACCTATATCATTCCCAACCCGGCGATTGACGGCTGGATGGACGAAAAGGAATTGAACTGGCTTTACACGACTGCGCTTGAGATGGCGTCGGTGGTCGAAGTGGGTTCCTGGAGAGGCCGTAGCACGTCCGCGCTTTTGTCCGGTTGCAAGGGGCCTGTTTTCGCCGTGGATACCTGGAAAGGTTCTCCCGACGAAATCAATGGGACGCACGCCGATGCCGTGACACAGGATATTTTCGCTCAATTTTGGGGGAATGTCGGGCAATTCAAAAATCTTGTGCCTATCAGGATGGATAGCTCGGCGGCGGCCGCTTTCTTCGCTCCCAAATCGATTGATATGGTATTCATCGACGGATGCCACGGCCGGGAAAGTGTTTTGGCCGACCTGAAAGCCTGGATGCCGGTTTGCCGGTGTATTCTGTGCGGACACGACCTTAATCAAGGCGGGGTTATGCCGGCCCTCCAGGACATGAAAGTGGATTACGTTAAACATGACGGCTCACTTTGGAGCTACGACATGAGAAAGGAAGGTTCAGTTTGAAGTGTATTTGCCAAATGGACGGAATCCAAATCGATATTACCAATAAGTGCCCCGAGAAATGCGGGAACTGCACACGCTATTGTGCCATAATCAAAGACCAATATTTCATGCCGCTTGAGGATGTGAAGCGGGCCATTGATTCCACAATCGGTTATCCGAGTTTCACTGGCATTATGGGCGGAGACCCGGTGCTCCATCCCGACTTCGACGAGATTTGCGCCTATGCCGCAAGCAAGCGCACTTCGCACGAACTTGGGTTGTGGACTACGCTTCCGAAGGGCTACGAGCGCCATGCGCAACGCATTTGCGACACGTTCTACCATGTCTACGTTAACGACCATAAGCGGCCGGACATTTATCACTGGCCCTCCTTGGTGGCGATTCAGGAAGTGGAGCCGAACCGCAGAAAAATGTGGAACCTGATTGAAAACTGTTGGGTGCATAACTCATGGTGTGCGTCCATCAACCTTCGCGGGGCTTGGTTTTGTGAAGTGGCGGCCAATATGGCGATGCTGTGGGGAGAGGGTGAGGGCTGGACGGTAGAGCCTGAATGGTGGATGCGGACGCCAAAGGACTACATCGAGCAGATGGAGAAGTGGTGCCCGCGCTGCGGTATGCCCGCCCCTCTTGCTCTACGTCCGAGTGTCCAGCACTTCGACGATATCTCCCCCGGCAACTACGAAATGCTGAAAGACAAGGTGCGACACCCGGAGCGGTTCAAAATACACGATTTATCGCGGGTCACGGAATGGCCGAAAATGGCGGCGTACAAGGATTACGATTACCGCAATCGCTGCGCCGGGAAGTACGGCATGTTTCTCATCATCAACGAATGCAACACCTGGACCGCCCACATGAAACATGGACAGGGCATGGAGCGGCCGGAGAAGTCAATCCTCGAAACCATCAATGAAAGGTTCGGAACATGAAATTTCTTGTCACCGGAGCAAGTGGCTTTATAGGTTCACATCTCTGTGAAACCCTATTGGCGCAGGGGCATGAAGTCATCGGCATGGATTCCTGTATTATCGGACGGAAGGAAAACATCGAGTTCCTTCTGAACTGCCCACGGTTCCAGTTCATCGAGTCCGACCTGTGCAGTGGAGACTTACCGACTATTCCGGTGGACGGCATTTTCCATTTTGCCAGCCCAACCGCTCCAGCCGAAACCTACAAGCACCCCGGTATGACGTTGGATGTCAATACCCGCGTCACCGAATGGCTTCTCGACTTGGCCGCGTTCTATCGTGCGCGCTTCCTGTTTGCATCGTCAATCAAGGTCAGTGACGAACTTTCGTTCAAATCAACCTACATCGCCGGTAAGCGTGAAGGTGAGCGCTTATGCCAAGCGGCGGGAGCCAAGATTGCACGCATGGGGAACATCTACGGCCCTCGCATGGCCCCCGATGACAGTCGGGTAATTCCGACTTTCTGCCGCAACATTCGGGACGGTAAACCGATTTCGGTTTGGGGAGACGGGCAGCAGATGGATTCGTTCTGCTACGTCGATGATGCCATAAAGGCACTCACTCTGCTCATGCTGTCCGATGTCTCGGGGGTGGTGGAGATTGGCGACCCGGTTGGAATCACTATCGAACGTTTGGCGATGACCATGATTGGTGTCTTACACGCCCAGGCATCTATTTGCTACGAGCAGCCAGGAGGTTCGGTTTGCGTGATTTCGGTGGATGGCACCATGAGCAACAATCGCACCACTTCCGCTATTCACGCCAAGGCCCGCAAGGTTCCTGATATCGGGAGGGCGAAGAAAGAATTGAACTGGTCCCCGGTCATATCTTTGCCTACGGGGATACGCAGGACTTATGAACACTATCAATTTATCAATCGGGTGGAGGGTTAAGAAAATGTCTATCATTAGCACAAGTTCAGGAAGGCAAAATAACAATGCCATCATCATTGCCCGTAAGTGCGCCCTATGTGGTGTATCCGTGCATACTGACGGGGCTAATAATTGTACGGTAACTATTTTTGACTCGGCTACGGCCGCCAACAACGGAAAGCAGATTGGGGGCTGGACCGTACCGGGCGCTTCACAATACGGCGGTCGAAATGTGACGCCGCCTACCAGAGCCAATAACGGTCTATATTGTGAGATAACGGGCGGCGGGTGGTACTATGTTGAGTATTCCGAAAGAGACATTGGCGGTTGAATAGTCGAATACATTGAGGAAATAAACCATGCGCTATGTAATAATATTTTTGATTATTTTTACTTTAGCCGTGGCGGCCAACGCTGACTTTTTTGACTTCTTTCGAGATACCATTGATCGGCCTAGCACTCCACCAATAGAGGCAGGCGACGCGCTGTTAATGGAGAGCGGATCGGATTTTATTCTTTTAGAAAATAATACGGATAAAATTTTATTGGAGGTTTAGTAATGAGAAAACTATTAGCGGCATTATGTGTGGCTTTGTGGGTCGCGGCATTTGCTTCTATGGCCTATGCCGCTGATACGAAAATTTCTGCTATGACGGCAGATACCAGTCCTACCAGTGACGATTTAATACCTACGGTGAACGACCCTGCGGGTACACCTGCAAACAGGAAAGTAACGGCTGCTAATCTAATTACCAAAGCGCACGGGCTTACCGGGGAGAACTACCTTATCAAGCTCAATGCCACTGCCGTGATGGAGGCTACAAATTCGCTTACCGGATTGACCTTTGGTGGTTTCACTGTCTCCAAGGGCATCGAGTCGGATGCAAGCGGCAATCTGGTTGTGTCAACGCTCACGGGCCTGATTAAAGGCACCTCCGGGGCATTCAGCGCGGCTACAAGCAACACGGATTATCTGCCTCCTGTCGGCCCTATTCTTAACAATGGTAGCACTGGACCGGGGTATATAGATTTCAAGGAAGACAGCGACAACGGGACAAATTACGTTCGGTTGATAGGACCAGCATCCACGGCAGATGTGACAATAACACTTCCGGCCGCTACGGGAACTATTGCTCTCGTCAAGGCCGAAAAACTCGCCTCTTTTGCGTGGGACGGAGGAGGCTCGGCAGTCGCTACGTCTGGTTCAAAGCGGTGCACCTGTATCCCTTACGCTGCTACCATAACCGGGTATACGATGGTGATTGACCAAGACCCCGGCGCAGGTGGTACAATACTCGCCATGACCAAGGATGCCTTTAGCGACACAACCCTTCCGACAACTGACATAGATGCTTCTGCGCCTCCTACGGTTGCCGATAATAAGGTTGCGGCAAATGATGAAACACTAACCGGGTGGACAAAATCAGTTGCGGCGAATGACATCATATGTGCAGCAGTTGCCACAAATGCTGTTTCAACGTGGATTTCGCTGACCATATATGGTACGAAATAGGAGGCGAATATGAAAAGAATATTACTTGCAATCATCGCAATTTTTTTACTTGCTTCTCCGCTTTGGGCGACGACTTGGTATGCCCAAGACGGATCAGGAAATATGTCCACCCGAAACTGGAATGATGCTTCAGGTGGTGGCGGTACTCCCTTAGTATGGGCCTTACGCTCTGCCGGAGATGTATTTGTCGCTAACGCACAAACAGGAATCGTGGTTGATGTTGATCCTGGAGTTAGCGGTTCAGCGGTCACTTTATCCACGGCTACGTCTGGCGGCGGTTTTACCATCACCACCGGCACGATTACGGTGACTGCCAATATAACAGGAGGAACCACTGACTGCCTGGTTATAACCGGTGGGACCGTCACTATTCCTGGTGGTGTGACGATCACAGGAGGATCGGCCAATGGTGCCGATGGAATATTTGTAAATGGTGCCAATATCACATTTAATGTTGGATCATCTGGCAATCCAGTCACCCTATCTGGAACTGGGGGAGCGGGGTCTAATAATACTATCTTTCTAAACTATACATCACCGTCGAGTGCTACTATTTATTGCACCGGAACAGCGGGTGCATCTAATTTCGGTCAGGTCATACAAACCGCAGGTGCAAATGCTGGTACAGTAATCATAAATGGTAACATTACAGGAGGTAGTGGAGGCACAGCCTATGGTTTGATACATGCTGGATCATGGAATTTGACTCTCAACGGAAATTGTATAGGCGGATCTGGTAATAGTAGTCATGGGTGTTATAACAATAGTTCCACCGGGATTTTAACAGTTAATGGAAAATGTATTGGTGGGAGTCATATTAGAAATACGGGATGCTATGGAGATACGACAAGCACTGGATATATTGATTTAGTTGGTAGTGTAGAAAATACTCCTACATCTACTGGAATTTGGGGTAAAGTTAAATGGACTCCAGGAACACTGTATTCAGATTTTAGATATATAAAACTATGGAACGGGGGAACGGACTATAAATATGCCGCAATAGTACCAAATATAGAGGACGTTGAAACAGGCACTACTTATGGTTGGGATGGTAGTGCATCTTATACCGGGACTCTATCTGGTGGAGCGGTTGGCGGTGGTGCATGGGGATTCTGATCCGAATAATACTATTATTGCTATTGCCCTTTTTAGCCGGTGCTGCCAACTATTATGTTGATGCAACAAGTGGCGACAATGGCAATGATGGTTCGATAGACCATCCCTGGCAGACCGTGGCTGGATTAGCATCCAAGACGGCTACGTTGCAATCTGGCGATTGGGCGCTATTTAAACGTGGGGAAACATGGGCTGAAAAATTAGCAGTCAATAAGGCAGGACTAAAATTTGGTGCGTATGGTATTGGGAATCCTCCCATTTTCACAGGGGATGCAAACTATTCCTATGAAGTTCTTGCCGCCAATCAGACAGCCTATGGTCTGTGGTTTAAAATAAAACCAATTTACTCCTACGAAAAATCAGGCGTTGTGTTTGCCTATAATATCGTCAGCGACATGGCAACGATTGGGTCTACGTTCCAAAATGCTGATGTCTCTATTTTTAATAATCTATTTGTTAAAATTCCACAATATGCGTTGACTGTCTCGGGTACTGGCTATACAGGTACAGTTACAAATAATATCTTTTTCGGAGTTGGTGGTCCCTATTCTCCCATTCGTGCTACTCAGGCTGAAGTTGTTTACTCTAATAATATGGTTATGGCCGCCACGTTTGATCCGTCTATAGCCTCTGTCGTTTCTGCTTGTTATGAATACAGCAGCGGCACTTGCACAGATGGCGGAAACAATAAGATCACAGATAACAGCGACCCTAAGTTTGTTTCATATCAATATCCTCATAGGCCGAAGGTGCTTTTAAGATTTGCCGATGATCAGAATTTTGCCGTGTGCATGGCACAGGCTTTGAAATCGTATGGAGTCAAGGCGAGTTATTACGGGTCCTTTAGTTTCGTGCAGTCTACCATCGTTCCCAATGGCTCATCTACTGATAACTGTGTTGGTGGTCCATACTCTCTTTCAGACGTTCAGGCTTTAATTGATGATGGAACTTTAAAGGTCATGGTTCGTGGTGGTTCTGGTAATTCGATTTCAGTACCAACAGATGTGTTTTCTATTTCTACCACAAACGGCGGAACCAATACGTTGACAATTAACGGAGTTGCCAAGACACTCACGCTGACCAGCACAGGCAACCCAGGAAATAACGTGACTTTGGATTGGTCTGCTGATGCCACTATGGATGGTGTGGATTTAAATAGCGCCTTAACCGGAAAAGGATGGGCCTATACGAATTTGAAGCTTCTGTCTGGTTACTACCGCTTGTCTTCGTTAAAGGACCAGACCTGCACAGAGTTTCCATGCTCAGTTAGTTTTGACGATGACAGTGGGGCAAGTCGATGGTTTTATGACGAGTCTATTGCGGCCCGAAACTCGATTCGTGGATTTCTTAGCCGAGATGTGGCCTATTTCTTTGTGTATCCCACTCCGTCAACCCCCGTAACGGCGTTCGGAGATTATCTATTAAGCACTGGCATATATGTTGGATCTGCGGCAACCGGGCAGTCGAATGATAGTCTATCGTCTGTTAATTTATTTGAGTTGGACACTCTTGGAGATGGAGACATCCCCCTGGTTGGAACCAAGGACGAGGCCCATATCCGCGCTGGTGCAAGGATTGTATGGGCTAATGCAGTGGCTAACGGTGGAATCATCAACATCAGTTATCACAACATGGTAGCAGATTTGACGCTTGAGGAATTTTTATATGTGGTGGATGAATGGAATAAATTAGGAGTGGAGTGGGGTTTTTTTGAAGATTTTGCAAACAGTCTTAAAGCAAGCCACGCCACCGTTGATAGCATGACCTACACTAAAACCTATACAGATTCGAATTATCATTTGTTCTCAAATTCTTCAGCAATCAACGCCGGTGTAGACGTTGGGCTGACCACAGATATTTTAGGCAATCCGATAGAAGGACCTCCCGACATCGGGCCGTTTGAATATGGCGGCAGGGCGCTGTCACTCGGCGCTGGGTCGCAAACTGTTACCATCGGTGGGACAAATACGCTGACGATTTATTAAGGAGGATTAATGAAAAAGCTAATCATCGTGGCAATTCTACTTATGGCAGTACCGTCATTCTCCCAAACTTGGTATCCCGTCAATCAAGCCACTTTTGGATGGGACGCTGTCACGAAACTGAGTGATGGAACAACTATACCCACTGGAAGTACAATCAAGTATCAGGCATGGCGGAAGATGACTCCGGCTATCGTATGGGAAAAGGTTGGATCAGAGGTAATTATCCTTCAGGCTAATATATCTTTTGCTATTGAGGGTTCTTACTTCCTTGGTGTGTCAGCAATCCGATATATAGGGACTGATCCTGTTTCTCAAAGCGCTATTTCTGGTTCTGATATACCGGCAAATTGCCAAGGCGGAACAGCGTTTGGATTCAAGTATTGGTTGGCGTTACTGATGCCTTCAGGGTTGCGTCCAATCACACCATAGGAAATTAGTCATGGCTAATAATCAATGGGACGGAAGCGAACGGCGCAGTTTATCTGAACGCAGAACATGTCAGTTTCACGATGGCACTTGTGAAGATATAAAATTACTGGAGAAAACAATGCTCCCACGTTGGGTATTCATCTGGATAGGCGGGCCTGTTATTGCATTATTGCTTGGTTTTGGTGGATGGAACGCACTCAAGAGCATCAACAACACTGAGCGCCTTATTGCAGTTGAAATCAGCCAGGAAGTTTTTTTCGAGAATCAAAAGCGGTTAATGGCGCATTTTGAGATTCCAGTCTATCCGTTGCCAGTTAAGAAGAGCAAGAAATGAAAAGGCCGGACTTTCATCCGGCCTTCCCGAACAGAATAGTTTACTTTCGCATGATACACCTCCATCATTGGCCAATGTGGGAGTGATTGGAATCCGGGGACGGTGCCCACAGAATGATTAAATCATATATCAACCCGAACCTGATGTCAAGGGGAAAATAAAATGATAGATTCCGGCCTGGCCCTAACCAAGAATCACGAAGGCTACGTTGAGGGTGTCTACTTGGATAGTCAGGGCCACCCCACAACCGGCTATGGCTTTTGTCTCGACCCTGTGTTATCATTCCAGACAGTCAAGGAATGGCACGAACACAAATTCAGTCAAGAATATGCCAAAGCCGAGAAAGCATACGATACGTTGGGACTTGACCTTGATGCTGTTCGTCGCAGTGCTGTTGTGGATCTACTTTATAATCTCGGTACTCCAAAATTTCTTAAATTCATCGGGACTCTTGGTGCCTTGAAAATGAAGGACTGGTTAGCTGCGGCCAATCATCTGGAAAACTCGGCTTGGTACAAGCAGGTTGGCCGACGTGGGCCGCGTATCTGCAAGCTTATTAGAGATGGAACGTGGGAGAGCCTTGAAACCTGAACCCGCCAACTGCCGCAATTGTGCGAAGCAGTCCGAGTGCCTGCCGCATTTCCGCAAGTGGCTGGCCGAGCAGTGCGGGTGTCCGGGAGTGAAAAAAGAATCAACAACCAAAACAGGAGAGGTGCGAAATGAACGAAGCGTCAAGAGAATCGCGGGCGAGTACGATTGAAAATGCACTTAACAATTTATCGAGTGCCGTTAGAAAATTGGACGAATTAATCAGTAGCTTTGATGGGCCTATTCCCACATCAGCTAAGTCTGAAAAATTAGTGTCGGCACCTAGCGCGACACGCCCGGAGTTTAACCTTTGGGATTCCCTTGCTGTAGAAATCAATGTCGCGGCCGAAGGGATCTCGAAAAGTCGTGAATATCTGCGCGAAAAAATGCGCTAACTCAACAGGAGGTGCGATGTGAAAAAGCCGGTACCCTACAAAACAAAGGATGTGGCGAAAGCCAAGATGGAGGCGTGTGCTAAAATCGATGCTGCGGCCGACAGGGAAATCGAACGAATCAAGAAAGCCAAAAAGGGAGATGCGAAATGAAAAACGGTAAGCTTTGCGGTCTGGCGGTGATAATCGTAGCGCTGGCGTTGGTGGCCGGGTGCGCTAATCAGCAGGTGATGACGCCCGACAAGATGTCGGCGAAGGACAAGGGAACATTCGTTCTGACGCTCTACAATAATGCTTTCACCAATTACAACGCCCAATTCGCGGCCACCCCGAAGCCCATGGCTAAGGACATGGTGAACTATTTCCAAGGCTACAAAAATGCAATGGAGGCCACTTGGCCGGTTATTTCAGCTTATACCGCAATCGTGAATGTTGGCGGTACTCCGACGCCGGAACAGGAACAGCAAATCATCCAGATTATTTATCAACTTCAGGCGATCCTAATCGCCAAACTTTCTTAGGAGGTGCATTATGCCGATAGCCGAAATTGCGATTCCGGCTCTTACCGCCGTTCTGATTCAGGGATTGCAGGCGTGGATCACGATGGCCCGCATGAACGGGATGACCGAGGACCAACTTAACGCGCTGTTCATTTCCGAGTTGACGAAGTTCAACGCGAATACACCGGATAAACTGCCCGATGCTTAACACTTTGCCAGTTAAGGTTAGAGGGAGTCGCTTAGCGTCTTCCAGAGTCGCCAAGGGAAGTGGTGCGTCTCGTTCAGTCTTAACTGGCAATACATTTTGCCACACGGTGCGGGTGCGGCAATCAGTTCCCGGCGGGTACGTCACGATAAGGCGCGGTCGCACCTCCCGCAGTGGCGGCCTGCTGGGATTAACTCGATGAGGTGACGAATGGAACCTGACGGCCACTGCCCCGTATCGCAATCCCCTTATCATCACTGTCCATTTGTTTTCGAGCACGAATCCGGTGACGTACTCAATTATCTAACGAGTTTCGCCATTGAATTGAAACGCGTCAATAATCTGAAAATGGACATCGATAAAGAGAGCGAAAGTGTGGCCTTGGATAAATTCGCTTGCATAATTTCAGCATATATCAACGGTCGAGTTAAGCAAGCCATTGAGATTTTACAGAAATGAGGTGACGAAATGCCTGATAAACTGACGACTTTGTTAGAATGGCTCAAGCAACCATCCACCATTAAGATGTTAGGCAGTGCGACGGGGTTGCTGGGTGTCTATTTCGATCCTACCAAGTTCCAGGAGATTATCCTTGGAATCCTCGCCTTCCTGGCTATCGTTAACGGATTCTACGACAACACGTCCAGGAAGCCCAAAATTCCCACTCCCGACGAACTGAATGTCATCCTGTCCTCTGAGGCGATTGTCGAGCTTGTGCGTCTCAGAAAGGCCCGTATCGAGGCTTCTAAGACGTTATCGGCCAAGGGGTGACGCCATGAAACCCGTCGAACTATTCGCTCCACCCGAATACTGGAAATTGACGGATGATGAGCGCCGCCAGTTCAGGTGCGGTCCTGGGCGTGGTATCCTCGAAAAGCTTGTGCCTGATCGCATACTCGGGGTAGATGTCGGACCGGCTTGCGGTATCCACGATTTCTGTTACAGCCAAGGCCGGGCCAATCAGGACAAGGCTGACGCCGACTTGATTTTCCTAAACAACCTGATTCGATTGGTGGAAACTTGCGGAGGCTATGATTGGCTCCAGAAGATGCGCCTACGGTTTGCCCATGATTATTATGAGGCTGTATCCCACTTCGGCGGACCCGCTTTCTGGAAAGGTAAAAATAAACCGGAAGAAATGGGCGTCATCTTATTAGGCGCCTATCGCCATTCAGACGGTTTCGTTTAACCCCGTGCCTGTCGCAGTCCTGAGAGACAGGGGGAGCAACCTCAAATGGACCGCCCCGCCAGATCCAGGCTGCGGCAGACTTCCACTAAGCGGCCGCCTACCCCATCAGGCGGGCCGCTGGGGCCGAGCGCGGGTTTCCTCCTGATCCTGCCTCGGCCCTTTTTAGTTCATGCCTATCATAACCAAATGTTATAGTTACCATGACAATTTTTATTTCATTATTGTGTTGACATGATGGCAACTACGAGGTAAGATACAACCATGAACCAATCAGAACTCGCAAAACGGACAGGCTATTCACGATTTATGATAAGCAGAATACTCGCCGGAAAGCGTGACGCATCTAAGGTCGGCGCAATTCGACTCGAACGTGCCGTGCTTGGAACTAAACTATTGGATTGGTTGTTTGCGTCCAAGAATTTTAAACGTCTCGCTAAAATAGTTAGGTCGACGGAATGAGAACCACCATCCAGCGCGTCCTCGACGCCATAGAATAGGAGGGAATATGAAACAGCACGCTCGTAAGCCGCAAGTTGTGATGCCCATTTCCAAGAGAGACAACCTGATGTTGCACTATCTCCGCGTAGCCTTGATTCCGTTTATCAACTCGTGGCGGCGCGGAAATTCCATCATTGCCAAATCGTACACGGCTTCGACTATTGGATATCAACCATCCGGCATTCATGTTGCCACCAAATCGCCGAAATACTGTGTCCGGCGCGGCGATATGGTGGTCAAGGAATTCGGCAAATCAAAGCGTGACGCTAAGGCTTTTCGGAACAAGATGAACGGCAGCATAGATGGTGGGCCGTATCGTATTTCGACGCCATAGGAGAATGAGCCATGAAGCCCGAACGAGTCACATTCACGGCGCGGTGCTATCCAAATGCCGAAACCAAGAAAATGCGGTCCGAGATTGTCGATATTGTCCCGTGGGTGCGGACCGGCGTGCATCGCACTATTTTCGGCAATGCAGGAATGAGTTGTTTGGTTTTGCCTGACGGTGAAAGAAGTTGGTCAGTCTCCGATATGGCAACAGGACTTTGCATTGCGAAAGATTTATTTACCAAGGAAGACGCCATAGACGCTGCCCGCGCAAAGCTGCTCAAAAACGGCGAGTCTGGATACATCAAGGCCATCGAGAAGTTCAAGCGCGAATATCTCAAGGAAGGCACCCCATGACCCCGACCGAAATCAAGGAAGCGCTGCGGCGCGAGACGGCGATACTCGGGCATCACATGTGGGCAAGTATCTACTTTCTCCATGATGGAAGCGAAAATATTAGATGCATTATTTTCAGAGACGCAGCTCATGTTGGTGAGATTATCTATTTCAACACTATCGCCGAATTCGAAGCGTTTCTGATGTTCGAACCGGAATTGAGTGAACCTTTACAATGTAATAGGCCCTGCCCAAGATGCAGATCACGCAAATGTGTGTATGAAATAAAAGAATCAAGCTGTGGCGGATATGATGATGAAAAGTACCGTTGCAAAAAATGCGATTATGTATGGTGGGTGGATGGAATTGATTCATGAATTATAAGGGCGATGCAGTTGTCGATTTGCTGAACTAACCGAGGGAGGACGTTATGAAAAGTTTCGAACATGGTGGTAGAATAAAGATATCTGCAAAAGATCATCCCATGTATGAGACCCACGGAACAGTAGCGCGCCTACGGTTTGCCGATGAATGGGCGTGGGTTAATATGGACTGCGAACCGGCAAAAAGCCTTGAGGCATTCCCAGAGGGCGATTCATGGCACAGACATATTTTGCTAAACCCGGAAGACTGCGAAAAGTAGTAGCCACCATGCCCGCGACCATCACCCCCGAGACGATAGACGGCCGGACGCAGTACGTGCTGCGGGATGATACCGGCGTAGTCCAAACCTTTGACTGGCTTTCTGCCGCAAGCCTGTTTGCGGCCATGGAAGGCTATGACGTTAGGGAGGGAAAATGGTGTTCCTAAGCGACAAGCAGTTGGAGTGCGAACATGCGGTTGGCGCGTTACTTCATGGAGACCAGATGCCATACATTGATTTTATTTTCACAAACCAAGCAGAAATTAAGTCTAAGTGGGATGGCTACATAAAGTTCAACTTCTGTCCGTGGTGCGGTGCACCCGTCGCGGAACTATTAGAGGAGGCAGGACAATGAGCGAAACCAAGTTTATGCCTGGCCCGTGGCATGCATGTCAAGATGGTAAATGCAAATGCAAACAGGTATGGAGCGTACCCGCAGATTGTCCTGTTTGCGTTGTTGAATCTGGACCTACCGGAGATGAATATCCAGTTATTAAGGAAATTGACGGTAAGCAGGAAGCAAGGATGGAAATTATTGAATATTGGAACATAAAAGAGGAAACGGCAATAGCCAACATAAATCTAATTGCCGCTGCGCCCGACCTTTACGCCGCGCTGGAGAATCTTATAAATTTCCAAATTGAATATGAGAGCAATACGGGGGGCGACAAGATGCCAGGAAACGAATATTATAGCCTAAAATTAACTGACATTATAGTTAAAGTAGCGAACGTTCTGCAGAAAGCGCGAGGCCAATCATGAAACAAAAACCAAATTATTTCAAATGGGTTAAAAAGAATGAACGTCTTAAACGAACTTATCCATGCAATTATATCAGTAAAAAAGAGATTATATTCGAACCATACAGAAAACTTTTTTTGAAAGCGCGCATATGCTCTCGCATTAATGGATTCAACACTGCGTTTGCTGAGATATCGTGGTCGGTTGAATGGCCCACTATCAATCATCAAAAATGGGGGTTTGATATTCATCGTCATTTCAATGGTAAGTATTCTTTTATTAAAGCTAAGTCATGGTGCAACTTTTTTCTGAATAATCCTCCTAATGGGATTTCCAAAAAGGTATTCACATGAAATTCAAGACTGAATATTTTAGGGTTAAATGTTCATGCCGTTCAGTGGGCGAATGTGAACATAACGATTTCGCATGGATGAAAGCATTGAATACTTGCGTCGACGCCTTTGCGCTCGAAATGAAGAAAAAGTTGCGTCAAAAATTTCTTGAAGGCAGGCACGGTTGGGATAGTCCTGATTGGCCGAAAGATGATATCAGACGAAGAATGTATGAGCACATTGACAAGGGAGATCCTGTCGATGTTGCCAACTTTGCGATGTTTTTGTGGAATCGAGATTAAAGGATTATGGCTATGAATTTCGATTACATTTACGATAAAGGCCATTGGATAATCAACGCGTCTACGAAGCGCCACGTCTGGCGTACCGCCATCAAGGCTGTCCTATCATTCATCGCCACCGCTATCGTCATGACGGTCTTCGCGTGGGCACTCGTGAAGGGCTGGGAGCGGCAGGAGTACGTCGATCAGGCGCGGCGGGCTCACCACATGCAGGTCAAAATGTCTGGCGAGAATTACTCGCCGGGGCATGAATATTATCGAAGCCAACGCGAGATAAGGAGGTAGAAACCATGAAGAATGAGGGCGGTTTTACGCTAATTGAATTAATTTTTGGAGTAGGCGGAATCGCTGTTTTTATCATCGGTGCTATTGGTTGGATCATAAACATTATTGTTATAGCGCGCACCATCGATCTGCCGCTTACGGGGCTTTTTGTCTTACGAATTGCGGGCATTTTTATAATACCACTCGGGTCAATTTTGGGGATTTTCTTTTAAAGTGAGAACCGATAACCAAAGGGAGTAACATAATATGGGATGGATCGGATTGATAGTGGGGTTTATCATGGGCGCACTATGCATGTCAATTCTGATTTGCAGCAAGCGCGAGCCGCTCTGTGGAATCGACTTCTGCGAGAAGTGCAAAAGCGAAATATGCGGTGCCTGTGACAAGTGGCAGAACGCGAGATTGGACGTCAAGGCGCTGGACGAAAAATGTCAATCGCTCAAGCGCTCCATCTACCAACTTCGGGGAGAAAACTGCCGGCTACAAGGCAAACTGTGGTATCAATTCCGCGTCGGCGTGGCGCGGTAGGGAGGGGATTATGAGGAAAGTTGGCAAGCGGTGGATCATCAAGACGGCTGGTTTTTCTGATGACGATAATTTGTATGTCGATTCGGGCCGCTGGGAATGCGGCAAGATAAAGGACGGAATATTGTTTGAACATGACCATAGTGGAAGTTGGCTAATAAGCGAAAAAGACATTTTGAAGCTGGCGGGAATGATTACCACTGGAAAAATATAACAGGAGGCCCCATGCCAACCCGAGCCGAAATCATAAAACAAACGGCGGCGGAAATCATAGTGTTGTTCGAGCAGGAGCAGCTTGACGAAAACATACTGGAGCTAACGTTAAACTGCATGGCGGTGGAATTGGAGCAAGCCGAGTTCGGGCGCAACCATGAGACTATGCAGAAGGCGCTGGCGGGGAGATGATAATATGAAAATAACAGTCGAATTTGTAATGGGGATTGCAGTGATAGCCCTATTTTTGGGATCGGCTTTGATAAAGGTTGGAGAGATCCCAAAGAACTGCATTGAACCATATGACTATATCGATGTTGCATTAATGATGGGAACGCTTGTTACTCTATTTGTTTGTGGATTCAAAGCAGGTCGTAATTCAAAATGACGCGCTACCTAATCACAGACGACCACGCCGCCGACATCGCACTCGAAGACTACCTGCGCCGCAAGCGTGAGCGTGACCGGATAACCGAGTTCGAGGACAGCGGATTTTGGGAGGATGACGAACTAAAACAGGAGGAAGATAAACATGGAAAATGAATTGATTGTAGCCGAAAAGATTGACCCTATCATAATTTTTACTGGCGACGGGATGCCGAAGATCCTAAAGGAGATCGAGGAAAAGGCACTCGCTTACTGTTCCACGTTATCGGAAGAAACTGCGGTAGGACGCAAGGAAATAGCTTCCCTGGCCTACAAGGTGGCGCAGTCCAAAACATTGATTGACGACATGGGGATTGTCGTGGCCGATGATTCCAAGAAGAAAGTGAAGCTTATTGACGGAAATCGCAAACTTGCGCGGGACTTTTTGGACGACCTAAAAAAGAAGGTACGCAAGCCGCTGACAGATTGGGAAGAATACGAGGCGAGCCAGAAGGCCGAAGCCGAGCGCAAACGTCAAGAACAAGCGCAAGAGCGAGTTAACAAAATAATGTCATTTGGTGTAATACTTCCTTTTGCGGAAGCGTTAGAAATTTCACAGGGAGATTTCAATGCGCGACTGATTATCGCCGAGGATGAATATAAGAAGGAGCAGGCCAGTCTGGCCGAAGAAAAACGTCTCGCCGACGAGAAGTCTGCGACCGAGAAAAAGGCCCGCGATGAAGAAGCTGCACGTTTGGCGGCCGAACGCAAAAAACTAGATGAAGAACGCGCCGAGCAGGACCGCAAGCAGAAAGAACAGGCGGCGATACTGAAAGACGAACAGGACAAGCTTGCCGCAGAACGCAAGGCCATCGAGGATGAAAAGCGCGAACGTGACCGCTTGTCCGAACTGGAGAAGGCCAAGAAAGAAGCTGCTGAAAAAGTTATCATCGAAACTGCTGAGAAAGCCGAGCGCGAAGCCAAGGCCAAGGCCGAAGCTGAGCAGAAGGCGAAAGACGAGGCGGTGCGGCAGGAGGCGTTGAGGACGGATAAAGATAAGCTCAAAAGCTTCGCAATCAGTTTAATGGCGCAGGAAGGACCACAACTCAATTCAGACGAAGCGAAGGCAATCCTATACGAGGCAATCAAGCGTATTTTGAACGTACACAAATTTATCATCAACGCAACCAAGGAACTTTAAAGGAGGAAGGCAATGGATAAAGAAGCAATCCCCGTAACCGAAAATATGCCAGTTATTGCACCAATTAACATAGATAGATCCCCGGCAGCCCTGATGATGGTTGCCATCGAAAAGGGCTTTGATCTCGACAAAGTGGCGCGGGCCA
>JAHFKK010000022.1 GCA_023245335.1 Candidatus Gottesmanbacteria bacterium | reverse complement strand
CGACCAACTGCGCACCCTGCCTATCCTCCGCCGCGCCAGGGGCTTCCGCGACGATCAGAATGCCCTTCTCCCCCTGCCCGGACGACGGCATCTGCGGAGACCCGCAGGTCCGGGACAATTTGCAGACAGAGCAATTCGCCAACCCGGCCCTTGATCCCTGTAATGACGTTTTTTCGTTGAAGAATCCTCTCAATAAACTAAACCCTTCTTGCCTTGCGACAATTGGGTTTCTGCATCCTTCAGATTTCTCTCCGCCTGCGCATAATAACTCGATTTCAATTCGATCCCGACGCCCTTCCTACCGCTCAGTACAGCACCGTAAACCTCAGATCCAACACCCATGAACGGAGTCAATATCACTTCGCCCGGATTACTCCACAATACCAAGGCCCGGTCGATCACATCAAGCTGCAACGGATGCACATGCCGCTCATCATCTTCTGTCCTCGCCTGCTTATATGGCAAGACGCGATCAATCCGCACATCATCCCAAAACGCCGAAGCATACTGCCTCCACACCCAATGAGAATACAGATTCTCCAATTGACTGCCGGTCCAACCTCGATATGGCAACACCGTATTCGGCGGAACCCGACTTCCAGCATAATCCAATAGCCCGGTAGGATGCGCTATCGGTATGGGGTTCTTCCCACTCCGCCGGAAAACCAAGAGATAATCTGCATTCGCTATGCTGCATCGAGTCGAATCCTCCGTCATTGTCTTATGATGCAACGATTTCGCCATCGTCCGATTCCGCACCATCAACGGCTCTTTCCACACGTGATACCGCGCAATATACTGCCATCCTAACCGCTCATGCAAGCGGATCACATCCCCAGGAAAATCTATCAGTCCATCGTTATTCCCGGAATTCCCGGTCGGGATATCCATGCAATGCACAGCGGACATGCGACCCGGCAATGTAATCCGGTGGATCTGCTCGACGGCAAAAGCGTAGTGCTCGAAAAATTCATCCTTTGTCAGGCAATTCGACAGATCCCTCAGATTACTTGAATACTGATACAAACCCTGAAACGGTGGACTGTATATTGATAAATGTATACTCTCCTCAGGCAATCCCGACAAAACTTCGATCGCATCTCCGTTATAGATCGCATAATGCTCCGATATTACCTGCGCATTGACAGCCATTCCGGCACCCTCTCCTCTTCTGTATCTACAACATGATCAATCTCAACGAAATCTCGCATGTGTTTAATAATCTTTCCGAACATCGCATCTGCTGCTTCGCTCTTACGGACCATATTATCCCGTATCCGACGCTCCCCTTGAGTCAAAACAATATCCACTGCTACTGGCCTCATTTGCCCAAACCGCCAACAACGACGCACGGCCTGATAGTAGGACTCCCAGGAGTGCGTCGCAAAGGTAACAACATGCGCGCAATGCTGAAAATTCAACCCGAATCCCGCGATCTTACTTTTGGTAATCAAAATGCGAGACTGCCCCTTCAGGAATGCGATAAGCCGTTCCTCCTTCTCCTCATCGGATTGACTGCCTTTTACCTGCACAGCATCGGGGAGCAACCTCTCCAACAGATCCCCCTCATTATTATACTGCACCCAGATGACAACTGGGTCTTTATGCGCAGACAATTCCTTGACTTTCTCGCAACGATCTTCAATCGTCCGACGCCGTTCCTCCCGCTCTGCATGTAATCCAAACGGCGTATCAGCGAAAAAAGTGCCTTCCTTTACGAACGGGATTTTCTCCTTGACTAAATGCTCCTGCTCACTCAATGCGGGCAAAATGAATCCATTATCATCAAATCCAAGATCACTAGGCTTCCGACACGCCCTCGCCCAAGTCGATACCCAACGCCAAAAGGGATCTACAGCATGACCCTTCAATCGCCACTGCTGAATAGTCTGCGCTATGCGGAAGGCGAGCTTCGCATAATACTCGCCCCCAAGCATCTTCGCTCCCCGCTCCATATTCTGATCCTTGATCTGTTGCATCCTATGCGATTTATTGTCGTTCTGCACAAAGAACCGGGATAACATATCCGAATAGCCCAATTCCCCCAAGGCCTCACTAGACGTTCCCAATTCAATGTAATCATTCGGAGCCGCCGTAGCCGTACATAACAACCGATAAGGAAGCTTCGTCATAAATCGCGTCACATATTTCTGCGTCGCGCCGGAAAAATGCTTCATCCGACTCGATTCATCCGCGACTATCCCGACAAAATCCGACGGATCAAACCGATGAAGCTGCTCATAATTCGCAATGAGAATTTTTTCCCCATTTAGCGACCCATCCCTCGACCTGGAACAGGCAATCCCGAACCGCTCCCCCTCAGTTACGAACTGATACCCCACTGCTAGAGGAGTCAAAACCAAAACCCGCTTATTCGTATGACGCACAACCTGCTCTGCCCAAGCCAAAGCCTGTATCGTCTTCCCCATCCCGCAATCCGCGAAAATAGCACTCCGACCCTTACGGAGGCTCCAGTCCACTAGATATGACTGGAATGGGAAAAGACCTTGTGGCAATACAGACGGAGCAAATCCATATTGCCCGCCCAACTGCGATCTACGATCTAAAAATCCTGTATAATCCCCCATAATCTACCCCGACACGATCGTGGAGCAGGCGTGAACGAAATTTTCCCCCTGGAACTTGAGCAGGCCGCCGCAGACCTCCACGGATTGCAGCCTGCCGCTGATCTCCCGGAGGAACCTCGGCGGGATGCGAAACGACACGGGCTCCCCGCCGTACCGGACCCTGGCGTCCTCCTCGAACCAACCCACAGGCCCCCTGGTCCTGACCGTCAGGCGCTTGTCCGCCAATGTGATCTCCGCCGTGCCGTCGATCTCCTCCATCAGCACCTCGGACCGCTCCAATATCGCCGGAAGCTCTGTCGGAAGTTCCAGCTTAAACCCCTCAACCGCCAGGAACTTCGACAGGTCG
>JAHFKK010000021.1 GCA_023245335.1 Candidatus Gottesmanbacteria bacterium | reverse complement strand
GGTCGCCGCCGGATTCATCGCCGTTGAAAGTCATCGGATTCCAGTTCAGATCGCGCGAATATTCGAACGCCTCGGGATTGAACTGAAAAGTGAAATATTCATTCGTGTCCAGATTATAGAGCTGCCCCTTGGTGACGACCCGCATGGCCAGCGGCGAATAGGACTCTCTGGACGTGGGGATAAAGATCATTACATCCCCCTCGCGGACGAGCGCGTTTTCTTTTCGTCCAATTTTTTGACAGTTGCCTTCGCAATGTCGTCCGGCGACATTCCGGGCTGGGTAAATATTTGCACATTGGTCTGGTTATAGCTGTGGTCATAGCTCGGGTTATCACCAAAGCCAATTGCTCCCGGCCTATTAATTAATAATTGATTGGTGTTGGCGGCTATTTGGTCAGCTACCATAGCGGGGCCAAATAAATATGGATTTTGGAGCATCGCCCCTCGGAGTTGCTGTGAAAAATATCTCCGCGGTTCTCTCGCCTCATCACCGAAGATACCAAATAGAAATTCTGATTTTTTGGCGACCATACTCATAGGCCCCGGTGCAAGACCAAAATCGATCTTTCCTTGCAGCTGATCTCCCCCGCCCCGAAGAAGGGCAATTGCTTGACGTAGATTTTCTGTCAAATCCTTTAGGGTGACATTCGCCTGTGGCAAAAATGATTTGCCGATCGTGTCACCGAGGTCTTTCAAATTATTCTTAAGTTCACCCCATGATCCCGCTGTCGTCTCCTCTTTTGCCTGTCGCATCGACTCGATAAATGCTTCGATACCCTTGGCCTCTCCGAGCTTATTTATTGATTGTCGCAGCTCCTCACTATGCCCAACGAGGATAGCCAATATGCGAGAACCGTCCTGAAATGCATCGGTGAGAGCATTTGCGTAACGAATAGGTATTCCGAGAGAAGCAAACGCCCGACTCGGGTCGATATTTTCATCAAAATGCTTCTGCGCCTTGGACGCGGACAGGGAAGTAATGCCGAACATTTTTTCGATATCTTCCAAAATGTCGACGATGGGACGAAGCCGCCCTTCCCTATCGGTCATCCTAATGCCACCGAGCATTCCGCGATTACCTGTCATACCCTGAAATTTACTGAGGCTCTTTATGAAATTCATAAAGGCCATACCGGCGCGCGGGACACGAGACTCAATTGAACCTATCAATATTGATAAATCTTCGAGTGGAATTCCCATGACCGCGGCTTCTCCAGCGGCATATCGCATTGCCTGACCCAAATATTCAAAGCTCACTTTTTCAAGTCCCATAGTTCCGATGATATCCCGCGAGACCCGATTAGCTTTTTCCATAGGTGACATGAGGTTGCCCCATGAATCGGAATAATTTTGCAGCACCAGCGACATTGTTTCTGCCGCATCGGTCCCCGTCGACCCGGTTAGCAAAATCAGGTCTTTGAGCGGTTTTATGGATGCCTTCATTTGCTCGAAACCCAATTGTTGTAGCAATCGCTCCGACCCAAGCTCCATTTCTTCATAGGGAACACGCGTCGTTCTACTGAATTCCCTCAAATAATTGCCAAAATTTTCAGTCTCATATCTTGCCTGACGCATGCTCATACCTTGACCGATAAGCATGGTCGAGATACCAGCCAGACGATCTTCTGATTTTGCGGCCTCAACCCCCATAGCAGTAATCCCGGCGGTGATTCCGGCGATAGCCACACTAGCCGAAGTAAAGCCGAGTGCACCAAGGGCCATTCCCTTCATGGCCATTCCGGCCCTTTCCGTCGATTCAGAAAGGGATTTGGCCGTGTTCTTCGAGGTGGACTGTAATGATTTCAGTGATGCGGCGGCCTTATCGGCTTCACCGCTGAGCATATTTTTGGCCGATAATATGACGCCTAAACCAAGAGAATCATTCACGCCCATTAATGACCCGCTTTCTCTTTGGCGGCCACTATCGCCTTATTGGTATTCTCGTAATGCTTATTGAGGCGACCGAATAGCCATATTCTGTCGGAGTGATCCATTTGCATTAGATCACCCCAACTAAATTTGAGGCCCTCTGCCAGATAGAACATTTCTTCATATAGGGCGTCTTCGGGATATGGGAAATTGGCAATCTCATTGCTCAGCTCGCGAAAGGGACGTCTTTGCCCTTCGCCTCCTCATTGATGCCGTTGAGTTGATTATGCATTTTGATCATATAATCGACGTCAACCTGATGCATATTTTGGAACAGCGAGCGCGTAATTGCATCCTTCTGAATAGTCCCAATACTTGTCGTGACGAGCGCCAATAGAATATTGAATACTTCGCTCGATATGCCAGCCGCAATGATATCCGACGCAGCATTACCGTCAATAAGCGCAGCCATTTGAGAAGCGAGAGTTTTGATTTCGATGTCCTTGCGCATCGAAATAATATCACCGTTCTTCATGCGGCGAATAGTCACATGCTTGTGAAGGACGCCCTTTTGATCTTCATACCCGATCGGCAGATCAAATTCAGCCGTTATTTGAATGGGATTGTCTGACACGATAATTCTCCTTTTAAGAAAGTTTACAAGATCACTTGGTCGAGAACCTTTTCCCCTCCCGATCCCAGAATCGATTGCGGCATCGATAGCCCGCCATGCTGCAAGGTGATGCTTTCAAAAGCGATTTCATCCGACATCGAACTCAGGTCGGGACCGTCCCAGCCGGAAGGGAACGCCAGTGCCGCATCGAAGCGATAAACCTCGAAGGGCAGGTCGCCCAGCGGTGAATTAATCTGGGACAGCATATAAATCGACACCGAGCGGCGATAGTCGGCCATGCCGGGACTCCAGAAGGTCGCATCCAGATACCATTGCCGGAGATAGCGGCTGAAGGTCATGCCCTTAATCAGCGTGATGGCATTGGGTTTGTAGCCGCGGGGGTAGGAGTGGACGCCGCGAAATCCCCCCTCTCGGACCTCGCGGACGTCCGTCACATCTTTGATGCCCCGGATATCATTGAAGCCTGCCGACAGAATAGGCGTCGGAACGCGGACGTTGCCG
>JAHFKK010000002.1:3626-49102 GCA_023245335.1 Candidatus Gottesmanbacteria bacterium | reverse complement strand
GGTTCGACACCACGACCGAGCGCGTTCCGCTCCGTTTTGGGGCCTGGAACGACGCAGGTGCTGCGGGCGTTGCGGCTCTGAACCTCAACAATCCGCGCACGAACGTGAACACGGACATCGGTTTCCGCCTCGCCTATATCGGTTGAGTGGTGTCTGTTAATCTGTGGGGCGGACGACAGTCCGCCCCCTTAACCTGTCCATAGGGAATTTAATGACGAAAAATCTGATAATCTACGAAAAGACACTGGAAATGATTGAATATGGAACGGTAGCAATCCGTCAATTCCCGAAATACGAAAAATTTGTGCTGGCGGCTATGATCCGACAGCAGATGTACGACGTCCTGAAGTTGATTGTGGAGACAAACAAACGGACCTACAGGAAAACGGCAATGACCGAGCTGGATATTGCCCATGAGACGCTACGGCATCTTGTGGATCTGGCCTATCGCCGACTCGAGTACATCGATCACAAAAAATACACCCTGTGGATGGAGCGCATAAATGAAGTTGGTAAGTTGCTGGGCGGTTGGATTAGATCCCAGCGCGAAGGGGCACAGCCTGCAAAAAATGAATAATGACAATATGTCAGCGTTCCGATCCGTTTTGGGAACTGGAACAACGCAGGTGATGCGGGCGTTGCGGCTCTGAACCTCAACAATCCGCGCACGAACGTGAACACGAACATCGGTTTCCGCCTCGACTTTGAATCAGCCAGAAGGCAGCTCCTCAAGGGGAGCGGCCCAGTTGCATTTCATAGGGAGGCTGTGTCCCGCCCGAAAGGGCGAATAGCCCAAAGCCTTCATGTTTGAGTAGCAGATAGCGAAAGATCATGAAGGCACTTTTAAGGAAAAGATGAAACGACACAATAATTTATACTCGAAAATTTGCAGCATGGACAACCTCGAAGCGGCCTGGAAATATGTCCGTCTCGGGAAGCGATACGACAAAGAAGTTCTGCTTTTTGGATACAACACGTTGGGGAGCCTTATCCGCCTGCACAACGAGCTGACCTGGAAAAAGTACCAGGTAGGGCAGTATCGTGAATTTATCATCAAGGACCCAAAAGAACGCCTCATCCAATATTTGCCGTTACGGGATCGCGTTGCACAGCAATCCCTGCACCAGGCCGTTGAACCGATATTCGATAAAGGGTTTATTGATGATAGTTTTGCCTGCCGCAAGGGCAAAGGCACGCACCGCGCTATGAAGCGCCTGCAATATTTTTTAAATGCGGCACGGCAGAAGTGGGGTGGCGACATCTATTATCTCCACTGCGATATTCGTAAGTATTTCCCGCATATTGACCACGATATTCTTTACGGGTTGATGGCCAGGAAAATCAAATGCAAAGAGACGCTTTGGCTCATCCGCTCCATTATTGATAGTAGTACCGATAGTCCAGGACTGCCCATCGGCAGTTTGTTCAGCCAGCTTTCAGCCAACGTTTACATGGACGTCATGGATCAATTCATCAAGCATGATCTCCGTGAGCCCTACTATTTGCGTTATATGGATAATTTCATAGTGGTTCATCACGACAAGAAGCATTTGCAGCAGGTTAAAGAAGAGATCCGTGGCCTCCTTAAAAACCAGCTGCGGCTGGAGTTGAATCCGAAGGGAACCATGATCGGAAGGACCGGGGATGGAATCGATTTTGTTGGGTACCGGGTTTATGCTGACCGGGTAAGAATCAAGAAAGCGAGTATTAAAAGAATGAAAAAGAGGTTGAAAGTAATGCAGGCCATGTATCGAAAGGGAACGGCGTCAATATGGAAAATATCCCATCGTGTGCGCTCATGGTTGGGGCATTGCTGTCACGCAGATGCCGGGGCGCTTGTGCAGAATATCTTGGCCGGCGCGGTTTTCACGAAAGGATAATGAAGGAGGTTTACCATGGTTCATATCGATTTTGAAAAATTCAACAAGGTAGGACTGAAGCCGATTCTGGAAAAATTCGATAAGGCGAGCCTGCCGGTGGCCGATGTGGAGGCCGACAACAAGGCAAAGCGGGAGTCTGGGTTCCAGGTAAAAACGGCGATCATCAACTTCGAGAGCGGGCAAAAGCTTCTCCTGAAAGCAAAGGCGGGCGGTTCAATTTTTCAGGTTAAGCTGAATAACAAGGCCTTAGCCATTAAGCATGTTGACGACCTCGACAAGGCGATCCTTGAGGTAGTGGATTACGTCAAAGAGAATGAGAAAAATTATCAGAAACAAAGGGACAAACAGTTGGCCCGTCAAAAAGTGGTTGTCCCGAAGATCAAACCCGCCAATGCATCGACTGCCGAGCAGATTGCGCAGTTCCAGACGACCCTTGATGAAACGAAAGCCGCTGATGAAGAGTTGAACGCTCAGGCGATGGATGCTGAAAACGCCAATGCCGAAAAGAGTAATATGGAGGCTGCCCTTGAAAACGAACTGAACGGTTTGGTCGCGGAAGGCGACGCGTTGCAAAGTGAATACGATCAATTGAAGGAGGTGGCACCATGAATCCCCTGACAGAAGGGAAGAGAGTAACGCTGGGGTATGACTATTTCGCCAAAGGCTTCACTAGCCCCCAGTTATCCGAAGCATATTACAGGCTGAGTGCCGACAAAGAGCAAGCGCGCTTGCTTTTTGAGACGGCTTCGCTTGACCAGATGGACGATGCCTACAACCCCGGCGACGCCTGCGGAGGCGATGAGAACGACCGCATGATGACCACCGAGGAAATGGTATTGGAAGCCATCCGGATACAGCATTTTGCCCGCACGGAACCCAAGATGGCGGCGCTGGTGCGCGTCTTCAACGGCTTCCTGAAGGATAAGGGCATTGAAGCTCAGGCACCCAGTATCGGCACGCCCAAAAAGGCCGGTCTTTTTGCAACCGTAACCGTGCAGATCCCTTTTAGCGACGGCCAGGTGGTAAGCATCATATTCCACAGTCCAGACAACAACAAAATGAAGATCACGGCGGAAGATGAAATTATCGCTTTCCGCTGGCTCCTGAATAAGCGTGACATTACCCACGTTGTCTCTCCCGAAAGCGATGCTGAAGTCAGTCTACAGGAGATCGGTAAAAGGACGGCCCAGCTTGTCGAAAAGAACAGCGCCCGCTTTCAGGTAATGCAGAAAGACCTGATCGAACAGAAAAAGAAGCTTGAAGAACTAAAGGCCCAGACCGAGGCGGCGGTGAAGCAGCACGATGACCTCATGGGTAAGCTGAAGGACGGACAGAATGCCTCGGAAGCGGCGGATGCAAAGATCGCCAACTTGAAGGACCGGATAGACAAGCAAAAGGCTTTCAATGATGAGCTGCAAGGTAAAATCGATTCCCTTAAGGCGAAGCAGGCAGGAAACGACGGGAAAGCGGCTGGCGGCGATACGCCAAAAGATGAAGCGGCCATGAAAGCCGAGCAGGATGTAGCTGCTTTCGATGGTGCGAAAGAGCAGTTCGCAGCAGAGCTCATGGCCATGGGGTTTTCGCAGCGTGAAGAGGGTTCGTTTAGACTTGATGTCATCGACACAAAAATCAGAAATGGTAAGCCGATGAGGACCTCCATTGATACCAATTACTTTGTGGCGGAAGGGAAAATCACGGTCAACGCCGCAAAGCAACAATTTTCCGCACTTCAAAAGAACACTGCAGGAGCGTTTAAAAAAGCCCTCAAGGTGCTTGCTGATGAGAAATCCAAGGTAAGGACTGTAGCGGACTGGTCGGCGCAATATGGAGGCGTAGCAGCTAAATTTGAGGTTGGTGGACAGTGGGCGGTGGCAAAGAACGCGGAGAAGCCCGACGAAGGGGCATATCTCGAACCGGCAGTCGTGACCCGCCTCGCAGACGGCGTTGCCGGCAGCTTCCTCCCCGGCGTGGCGTTCGCTATCGGCGATCATACGGTAGTTGACTTTGACTACGAGGAAATAACTAAATATTTAGCCAGCGGCGCAATAAAGCCTTGGGGAGATCAGGCGGGGACAGCTGACCAGGCACTTTCTTCACTGGACGCGACACCGGGTTTTGCTGAGTTTGTCACGAAGCAGGACGAAAATGATCCTGCGCGCCCGACAAGGGAAACTGTGTTGAACATAGACGCCGTTGCCAAGGAGGAGGGGCTAAGCGCCCAGTGGACTGCCCTAACGGGCGAGGTCATTGGTACGCTGAGGGCTTCTGGCAGCAGCGAAGTAGGGACAGCCAACGTCAGAGGTCCCTCGGCGATCATCAGACAAGAGGCACCGGCTGAAAATAAATTCAAGATAGATACTTTCTTCCGCAATAACGTTACGGGGGGCGAAGAGCAAGCTTCCGCAATAAGAGAATTAGCGCAAATCATCAAGGCGGCAAAAGAAAATAGTGATACGGCCCTCTCTTCATTGAATGCGACGGCCGGTTTCGCTGAATTCGTCGCAAAACAGGATGAGGGCCACAACGAAGGGTACAGCCCCAAGGGAAGCGTCTTGAATATCGACGCCGCTGTCAAAAGCGAAGGACTGGAAGCCAAATGGACGGAAGGCGATGATGACGGGATGCCTATCGCGGTTGGTACGTTCACGGTACCGGGAGGAAATCAGGTAGGCGGAGCGCAGATCAGCCCAGACGGAAAGTCTGTTTTTCTTTTGAATGGCGAGAGGTACCGGGGCGATTATTACTATGCAACCGCCGATGGCGAGACCCAGGGAGCGGCAATAAAGGAACTTGCCGTGATCATCAAGACGGCAAATCAAGCCGCCCCAGCACAAGAAAAAGTCGGTCCCCAGGTGCTCATTGGGCCAACTATGCCTCCCGAAGACGAAAGGCGTATCCTTGCGGAACTTTCGTCTTTGAGCCGTGAAGAATTAACACAGAAACATGATGAGGTTCAAGCCTATATGCAGAGCCCAGACTACGAGGCGCAGGATCCGGACTACAAAAAGTCTCTTCAGAATACTGAGTTTCTACTGTTTACTGCAAAGAGCAATGCGCCCGATGATCAGCAGGAACCAGCGACCCCAGATGAAGGAGATCCCGCCTCCGTGGGCATGCTCAATGACATCCTGGCCGGTAACTATGACAACGATTCAACAAAGCTGGGAGAGGTCTTGGATTATGCGGCTTCCGACCTCGAAGCGAACGGGAAGGCGGCTGAATATGATGCCCTTCTTAATCAGGCCGCCGACCATCTCACGGAAGTTCTGAAAAAGGAGGCAGCATAAATGGCACTCTCATTCTCCGAAAAACGATCCCTGCAAAAGGTTATTGCGACGAACCTTGCCAGCCTCCAAGCAGGCACCCTGTCTTTTCAGGAGAAAAGGCGGTTCCAGAAAGAAATCCAGGACGCCTTTATCAAGCTCAAGGAAACGGTGGATCTGGCGCCGGATGTTCAGAACCAGAAGCTTGCCGATCTGATAGCGGGCAAGTACAACAGCGACCCCCCGGAGGGGTTCTTGAAGGTGCTTAAAGATATTATTGAAGAAATAAACGACATTGAGCCGGTAAAGGCGCCCACGATCAATTACATCGAGGTGAATCGGGAGAAGGTAGATTCGCTCATGGAAAGCGCCCTTGTAAAGGTATTCGGAAAGCTGTGGGACACTTGGTGAGATAGGCGGGATGAGCGATGATGGCGACAACTGTTCCCTATAATTGGAAAGCGGAATCCTCCCCTATCGACTGGCGCCTTGCCGTTCAGGATGCCAGGGCGTTCGATGATATTTTAAATGTGTTTGGCAGTCTATTTGGCGGCAAATGGGGATTTGACCGGTATCTCGCGACGCGGGCGAATACGAAGAAAGTGCGCGAGGCCGTTGCGATGCTGGAATTAAGCGACGTCGATCCGGAGGCGAGGTATTTTTCTCTTTCTCAGGTACAAAGCCTACTGATGAATAGCGATATGAGCGATGATGAGCAACGGTCAATTGCTGCCAAGCATAAAGACGCGTTTTCTGAGAAGGGGAAAGAGCTTTTCGGCCATTATGTCTCCAAGGGGGCAAACGCGATAGCTTCATCAGGGATACAGAGCGCCTTTGCCGAACATGCGAAGCTCGGGGAAGAAATAAAAAATATCGAGGCGCGACAAACAGAAAGCATGTCCCTGATTGAGGCCGAAATTGAACCGAGACGGAAGGAGGCTTACGATAAATATGTCAGCCCTCTTATTGAAAATATGGAGCGAGGCCGGAAGGTCTTCGATGAGAAAAGGCGAGAGATTCTATCGCGCCGGCCCGCAAGTTCAACGATACCCCAAAGGGGCGCCGTACTCTATTTGTCGTCGGCAGAGATGGAGGAGTACCAAAAGTGGCAAGATGAGCTCGATAAATTTGAGGCAGCGTTTGCCGATGAACACCGCAAGCTTTGCGATGAATGTACAGCGGCCCATAATACATATATGACTCCGCTTGCAGATGATGAATACGACAAGAAGATGTCGGCATTTGCAGAGATAGGGGACCCAACCTCTTTAAGAAAGGAGCAAAAAGCCATTGCTGAGGCCGTGCACGGGAAACTTATTGCCTTCCTTCTTGACCAGTCCCCGGTTACGGAGCCCCAGGCCATGGAATGGATCAACCAGAATGCCATAATGGACAAGAGGGCAATCGCCAAAGCAAAAAATGCCGGATACGATCCAGGCGATGTCACGAAAGACCTGGTGGAATTTTATCGGATTACTGGCGGCAGAATTCCGAGGCTATCATATACAACGACCAGAAATGCACGCTCAATGGCCTCTCCTATGGCAGGGAACCTTTACGTGGGGTCAAATTTCGGGAAGAAGACATTTTTTCACGAGCTGGCGCACCTGCTCGAGGGAGACCCCAAAATCCTAAGCTGCGCTTTCGAATTCCTGGCAAAACGGCGTGAATCTGCCGAAACATATTCATTGAGTTCGCTTACTGGGAACAGGGGCTATCGCGGTGACGAAAGGGCCTATAAGGATAAATGGATTGATCCTTACGTTGGTAAAACTTACCCCAATACCACTGAGGTTTTTTCTATGGGGATTTCGATGCTTTCCTCACCCGAGGCGTTGGCAGATATCCAAGGGAAGGACCCAGAGCATCTCTCCTTGATGTTGGGGGTGTGCCTTGCAAAGCCTTATATCGATGAGAACCGAAAACAACTTCTGCAGGGTGAGGTCCGGGAAAAGAAAGCGATCATCCAAAAGACGGATGACTTTTACAGGGAAATCGACAAGAAAATTGCGAAGGCCGGCGACTTCTGGAAATCGCACGTTGATGCGATAGAGCCCTATACCAGATACGGCCGCAAGAAGCCTTCATCCTACACGATAAGGTTTGATTCCCATCCGACAAGCCAAGGGTTTTCTTCAAGTATCGGATATTTTAAGTCTGAGAAATCCATGAAGAGGGCGCTTTATCTATGGATTTCAAATGGCAAGCAGCCATCGGGACCCTTTTCTATGAATTCGCTGACCAATATCTTTACCTATGAGAAATCGGCCTTACCAAAGGAATTAATAAATTCAATAATTCCTGAATTGCCGAATTAAGGAAATAAGATGAACGTTTTCCCAGAAAGCCCCTATACGATCTACATTGGTACGCGATCAGGAAGTTGCGCCCTGGAGTTTGTGCCTACGGAGTGGCATATCCCTGCGGACGCAAAGCTATCCGGCCATGAAGTGGCCATAGGGGAATTGCGGAGTCACTTCGACCAATACCCGCTGGGAATGTGGGGATACCCCATTGAGCGGTTGGAATTCTGCTCTCCGATGGACATCCACGCGAACCTGACAGCCAATCAAACTTGCTACCAGGATCCGCTTATCCGGGCATCCCAAATTATTGGGTATGTTCCTGATGAACTTCCGGTCGAGATCCATCCCGACAATAGCGACCCGGCTGAAGAGGATGAGGCGGTTCTCGAAGCGGCCCTTGATGATGCTATTCATCAGGACGCGGCTACTTCGCCGCATAATGATCTTTCCGAGCCCACGCCTGCACAGAAAGAGGCCGGAAACTACAAGAAGGCCCATATCACAATCCAGGGGCTGGAAATAGCGGTTGAGAACCCGGCAGGGTCCGAGAGATCGGGCGTCGACCGGGACGGTAATAGCTGGACATTAAAACTGCATCACCACTACGGCTATATCAAGGGCACGAAGGGACGCGACAAGGATCATCTTGACGTCTTTCTCGGTCCCGATCCGGAGAACGCGGAGAAGGTTTTTATCGTAAATCAGATCAACCCGGAGTCCACGGTCTTTGATGAACACAAGATCATGCTCGGTTTTGCTTCTAAGCAAGAGGCGCGTGATGCCTACCTATCGAATTATGCAGATGGCTGGCAGGGCATTGGAAGTATCTGCACCCTATTCATGGATGAATTCAAGGACTGGCTGGAAAAAGGCGACACGACAATAGCGGTTGAACGCGGCGCGGTCGGCTCATATCGCCAAGATCCCACATGGGTCGGCATTGACCTTGACGGCACGCTTGCTCGTTACGATGGATGGAAGGACGATAATCATATTGGCGAGCCCGTTCCCCTTATGATGGCTTTCGTAAAGCATCTCATAGAGGAAGGCCGGGCAGTTAAGATATTTACCGCCCGGGCCTCCGATCCCGAAAAAATAAAACCCGTGGAGTTGTGGCTTGAAGAGCACGGCCTGGGCGGGCTTGAAGTAACCAATGCCAAGGATCACAACATGACCATGCTCTATGATGACCGGGCTGCGAAGGTTATCGCGAACACGGGCGTCATTCTCGAAAAGGCCCGCGAAAGCGCAATCATGGAGCGCGGCGAAGGGGCAAATTTCCGGGATGCTGTCCAGGTGGCCATTTCCTTTGACGATATCGAGACGGTCTTTGCCGACATGTTCGGCCCCATCGTGGTCAAGAAATTTATATTTGGGGAAATATCGGAGCTGGAAAACAAGATCAAGGCCATGCGCGAAAAGCTCGCGCAGGTGGAACCTGATCAGGACGGAGCCGGAACTGTCAAGGGAGAAAAAACAACTGCTTATCTCAACGACAACTCGCCTATCGAAATGCAATATGCGGTGATCGAGGTGGGCCGCCTTGTTACATCTCATAGCGACGAAATGTCTCTCAATAAGGATTTTTCTCAGGATCTTCAACCTCGCGACCGTTCGCGGTCTGGCATGAAACTCCAGGTAGAGCAAATGGCCGGAAAGCTGAACCCGGAACGCTTGGGGGAATCTACGAGCGTTACAACTGGGGCACCGATCATTGGCCAGGATCTCACCGTAGAATCAGGAAACGGCAGAACGATTGCCATACGAAAAGCGTATGCGATGGGCGATAAGGGGCAGGAATATAAGCAATGGCTTATTTCCAGCGCCGGGCAGTTCGGGATCTCCGCAAAATCAATCGAGAGCATGGATAGACCGGTGCTGGTGCGAATTCGTCTTACCGAAATCGATCGCTCTGAATTTGCGCGGAAGGCCAACGAAGATGAAATTGCACAAATGGCCCCCGCTGAGCTGGCCAGGGCCGACGCTGCAAAGCTTACCGAGGACGATATAGCTCTTTTCCAGCCCTCTGAGGACGGTGGCATAGCGGCCCCCGGAAATCGAGCCTTTATTACCAGATTTTTCGAGAGGTTGGGGGCCAATGCGGCAACTGGGTACATGACGAAAGATGGCGGGTACACCAAGCAGCTTGTAGACCGAGTGCAGGCGGCCATATTTCAAAAAGCATACCAGGACGACGCTCTGGTGGCGCTCATGGCGGAAGAGGCAGACCCTAAAATAAAGAACATTCTGAACGCAATGACCATTGCAGCCGGCGAATTCTCCAAGGCGAAGGCCATAGATGCCGGGTTCATGGGAATCGACATCCCACGCCACGTTATCGAGGCGGCAAAGCTGATCAAAAAGGCGAGGGAAGACCACATGACCATTGAAGAGTCACTTGCGCAAGGAAACCTGTTCGAGGAAATTCCCGAAGATACGAGGGAAATAGCCCTGTTTATCGCTCAGAACATCCGCAGTGCCAAACGCATGGGTGCCGTACTAAAAGAATCGGCACGCTTACTGAGACATATCTTGATAGACGAAAAGGAGCCTAGGCTGATGGACGTGGGGGAGGCATCGCGTACCCCCTCACAGATTATAGCCTTGGCTATCGAGAAAGAAAGAGCCACGCGGGAGGGCGGCAGGAACCTCTTTGAGGATGCCAGTAATTATGATTGGAGAATGGCCATTAACGGTGCGGTATCGTTTGATGAAATCTTCTCTGTATTTGAAAGGGTATTCCCGGCGACTATAAAAAAAATGACGAAGGAGCCGTGGGAGTTGACTATAGCTGAATTTTGGGCGCGCAATCCCGATATTCTCTCGGAACCGCAAGCCTACGCCATGCACTTTACGGACGTCTATGACGCGATAAAAGCGGGAAAGTTCGTTCCCGCCGATGTCCTGAATGACTATCCCGAAATTATTCAAAAATTAAAAGATGACCAAGATCAAACGCCGCCCAGATCTCGCCACGCTTACGGCGACCGTTACGGCAAAGCCGCCATCGAAACTGATGACGGCGAAACAACCGTTTCGAAGATGTTGTCTCGGATACTCAAGGCAGCGCCAGCCAAGAAAGATAAATTATACTTGTCGGTTAGCAGAAATGACAGAGAATACTTGCTGAATGAGATGATTTTGCGTCTTCCAGATGGCGCATATACGATTGGCAGAACCGGAAACAACATAAGAAAATCAATAGATGAACGGCTCGGAACTTTTGCCGAAATAGATGTCACCGAGCGATTATTGAGAGGGTTGTCGGTTGAGTTTCCGCAAAGCGTGAAGGTGGCCTTCACGCTGGGATTAGATGAGGTAATATTGACAAACAGTTATAAAGGAGATTCTAAATGATTTTTGAAAGAGCCGTCCCGGATTGGAAATCTAAAATTCAAGCGGCAAGCAACTTCTTCGATATCGCGGCGATTATCAAGACGCTTTTTGATCTGGATAATGTCCCTGGACAGGAACCGCCGAAAGATCCGAATGATTATAAGGACGAGGGATCTGACTACGGCCTGAAAGTCAAAGGGATCAAGGCGCGTGAGCGGTTAAACGAGCAAGCTCGCGAAATCATAGATCGCGTGAAGGACCCAGGAAACCTGACAGACAAGGACAGGGAGACCCTCAAACAGTATTCCGGCAGGGGCGGTCTTACTGAAAACTCTCAGTTTGAATACTACACGCCAACTTATGTTGCCGAAGGTCTGTGGGACGGCATGACGGCCAACGGATTCCAGAATGGGAACGTCTTGGACCCATGCACAGGTGCGGGCGTCTTTTCGGCAACGAAACCGAAAGGGGCAATCATCACCGGCGCCGAACTTGATCCGGTCGGTTCAAGGGTCGCACAACTTCTCAACCCGGGCGATCTGATCAAGAATCAGTCCTTTGAAAAGACGGTTATGGAGACGCCTGACGAAACCTTTGACGCCGTTGTCGGCAATGTTCCTTTCGGGAACGCACGTGGCGCAAGCGCTCACGATGACCCGGATTACAAGGATGAAAAGAGGATAGAGCGTTATTTTATCCTGAGAGCCCTGGACAAAACAAAGCCGGGCGGCCTTTGCTGCCTCGTTGTTCCTATCAATATCGTAGGTGCTAAGGGTGGACCATGGGAGAAATTCAGAATCGCAGTCAGTAAAAAGGCTGAATTCCTGGGAGCCCATAAACTGCCCTCCAAAACGTTTGGCGCTCAGGGCACTGATACCGTTGTGGATATCGTCGTTTTTAGGAAGCATCCGAAAGATTTCCTGGAAAAGATCGACACCATTCCTTTTGACACCATGAAGGCCGCAAATGTCGTGTGGGATGAATTCGTAAGCGGTCAATACTGGCTTGGCGAGGGGCGGCCCTTTATCATGGGCAAGTGGGTCCCGAAAGTAGAAGGGGACCGATGGAGCCGGGAGATTGTTGATGGCGACATTGACAGCGCCACCTTGAAGGCCCGCCTTGCTCAGCGGTTCGATTCGCGTATCAACTGGGGGCTTCTTGACGCTGCGGATCCCATCGTCAGAAACTACGCGGAGGGAGATAGAAAGATCATCAACGGGACTGAACATGAATTGAAAGACGGCGCGTGGTCCCGGGTGATCAAGATCAACGATACGTCGATGAGTATCGACAAGGAGAAATATGGCGCGGGATCTCTGGACGAATTGAAGGCGGTTCTATCGTCGCCAAAGGGTGCGTTGGTGCTGTCTGCAAAGCAACTCTTTTCCGTCTTCAAGGCGTTTCCCGAATTCTTGACGCCCCTGCAGAAAGCCTCCATTGAGTTTGCCATGAGTCAGCCAAAAGAGGAATATCAGGAACAAATATTCCGTGGCTCTATCATTGGCGGTATGATCGCCCGCTATCAGAATTCCGTCAACGATGGCACAGCCGAAGACGCGGACCGCATTGAGCTGCAAGAGCTTGTTTCCAAGGAAATAGACACTTACGGGCACCCCAAAAACAACAAGGGATTGCTGATAACCGGCGAAACGTCAAAGATGTTTGGCCTTTTCAAGAACGCAGTCGATGAGAAGGGCCACTTTTCCGACCTCCTTGCCGGGAATATGGACGGATCGGGCCGGACCTTGGAGTTTGATTCTACGAACCTTCAGGCTTTGGTTGAACATCTCTTTGTCCGGGAAGGCATTCAGCAAATAGAGCTTGAAGATATCCAAAAGCTCTATACCGGGAAACGTGAAATCAAATCCCTTGCCGATCTTGCCGACGATGACGCGCTTGCGATTACTCCGGATGGCTTCATTGTCCCGATGGGGCGCTATACTGTAGGCGATATTTACCCCAAAATTCAGGCAATGAGTGGCGCCCTGGCCGGGGAGACCGATGATCGGATCAAGGAAAAGTACGCTAAGCAGATCGATGAGATCATGCGCCGGCGAAAGACAACAAACCCGGAAGATATCTCTTTCGATATGCGGCAAAAGTGGTTCAGCAAGAAATATGTTGTCGATTTTCTCAAGGAAAATGGCTATCCGCACCTGTCATACGGAAAGCTGGAAGAGGTTGAAAGGGAAGATCCCTATAGCGGGAAGATAGTCAAATCATACCAGCTCAAGGAGGATTACGATAATCCCTTTGCGCGGTTCTATGGCATTGACGATAGCAAAGGCGGATTCCCCAAACAGTTCCTCAAGTATCTGAATGGCGATAATGTCACGTCATCCGGGGAGGATGCTCAGGATCGAATCAAGGAGTACAAGGATCGGTGCCGGGTACTTGAAGAACAGTTCAATGTGTGGATGCAGCAGCATACCGAAATCAATGAAATAACTGAGCAATACAATAGGCGATTCAATGGGTTCACGCCCTTTGATTATGAGGATGCTGATTTAGGCATGACGGATGTTTCGCCCCAGGTGAAACTGCATGGCTATCAAAACGCGGCTGTCAGGCGGTTATCAGAAGAGGGGCGCGGCATTCTTGCTCATAACGTGGGGCTCGGAAAAACCTATTCTGGCCTTGCCCTCTATGCCTACAATAAGAAGCTCGGCAGATCAAAGAAAAACTGTATTGCGGTTCCGAAAGCAGTGCTCGGCAACTGGTATCACGAATCAAAGAAGTTCCTGGGAAATCATAACGATGTGCTCTTTGTCGGCTTTGAGCCCAAGGTCGGCAAGGATGGCCAGATCGAACAGGAAGCGGTCAAGGATGAAAAGGGGGAACCCAAAGTAAACAACCTTACGGGGCAGCTCGAATATCAGGACGTTCTTGTGGAGCGAAACAGCAAGGAAGACGTTTGGGCGGCCATGTGGAAGATCCCGCAAGCGAACTTTTCTCTTGTGGTTATGACAAAAGAAAAGTTCGGCATGATCCCCATGAAGCCGAACAGCAAGAAAGCCTATGCCGACAAGATGGTTCAGCGGTCCCTGATAAGCGAAAAGATGCACGCGGCGGTCATTGCCGAAAGTATGCCGCCACCCGCTGACGGAAAAGGAGCGGACCGGAAGATCTCCTATGATGAAGACGTTGCAAAGACCAGGCTTGAACAACAATTTTCCGATGAAGGAACGTCAAAGAAGGGAGAGCTTCCCTACTTTGAAGACATGGGATTCACCGATGTAATCATTGATGAATGCCATGAATTCAAGAACAACATGCTGGGTGGCGAGCATTATCAGGACGTGGCATATCTGCCCACGGCTCCGCCTGCAAAGCGTGCTCTTGATATGACCATGAAAATGGCCTACATGCGCGACTCTAACAATGGCCGCGGGGCCTATATGCTGTCGGCAACGCCGGTCACAAACAGCCCCTTTGAAATATTCAATATGCTTTCCTATGTCTGTCCGCTGGAAGAGTTCGAGAGATAC
Organism: Candidatus Gottesmanbacteria bacterium; assembly: GCA_023245335.1. Lineage (GTDB taxonomy): Bacteria > Patescibacteriota > Microgenomatia > UBA10105 > UBA927 > UBA927. The sequence continues at coordinate 34,829 of JAHFKK010000002.1, read as the reverse complement.
GGGATTTACACGCCTGACGACTTCATAAGGACGTTCGGAAACATAACGAATGTGGATAAGATGATGGTTGACGGAGGTATCAAATCCAAGGACGGTCTGACCGGATTCAAGCAGTTGGATGGCTTGCGTACCATGTTCCATAAATATGTCAATATGAAAAGCGCCGATGATTTCCCGGATCAAATCAAGATGCCGCCCCATGAAGAGGTTAATCTTGATATCGAGCTGACCGAAGAACAGCAAAGGATTTATGCCGACCTGCGTGAGCGGGCGAAGGAGGCAGCAAAGCCGCCGCAAAAGGGCCAGAAAAAAGAAAGCATGTTCTCGGTGATCCGGGATATGGACAGGGTTACTACCGACATGGACCTGTACAACAAGACAATGACCTTCGTTTTCGGCGGCCCAGATAAAGACAGGGTGGATAACCTGATTAAGAGCCTTCCTGAGTCCATCAAGGTCAAGCGCGTCCTTGATGATGAGGAAATGGATTCCCTGGGCATTGATCCCGAGGCAAATAAGGGCCGGGCTCAGGAAATCACCGTAAAGCTCGAAACAACGGCGCGAATGGAAGGCGGCAGCTATGTTGTCGTGTTTCCGAAAGAATATGAAAACTTTGTCGTTGATCGCATCCCGGATAACGGGATCGCGTCGGAGAGCGTATCGCACCCGCTCATGCCCAAATATGCACGGCTGATTGAAAATCTAAGAACGGATCTCGAGGCGAATGGTAAGCAACTTATCTTCACGGAAGAGAAGTCGCAGCATCAGAAAATATTGCGCCTCGTTGTGCATCATATTCCCACCATTGCCAAATTGATAGGTATTATCAATGCCGAGGAAGCGGACGGACCGGCCCTACAGAAGATTTCCGATGCCTATAATTCCGGGGGGCTCAAGTTCGTGATCTGCAACAAAAAGGCCGAAGTTGGCGTAAATCTCCAAAAGGGGACGACGGCCATTCACCACTTAACCTTACCGTGGACGCCTGCGAGTATCCAGCAAAGGAATGGACGTGGAGTAAGGCAAGGTAACGAAGCCTCCATGATCCACATCTACTATTACTGTGGGAAAGGGTCCTTTGATGCCTATCGCCTTGAGATCCTGAAGGCAAAATCAAACTGGATGAAGGATCTCTTTAATGGAACGGAAACGACGGCTGAAAACGCGAATGCTCTGAGCCAAGACGATATGATGGACATGCTTGATGCCGATCCCGAAGCGGCAAAGAAGCGCCGGCTGGAAAGACTGTCTGCAAAGCAGGCGGAAGAGACGGAAAAAGAACGCAGACGCCTTGCAAACCAATTGCAGATGCTTGCGCAGGCGACCGCTGACCTTGCCGGGCTTGATGGGGTAAAAGAGGCCGAACGCGAACGCCTGTCAAAAAGAATCCCTGAGTTGGAAGCCGAAATCAAGCGCCTGCAGGAACGCGGATTGACTACCGAAGGCGATGAGCGGGCACGTTTGGGCAGTCAGATTATTGACAAGCAACAAACCCTGAAAAACTCCACTACAAAGCTGGGGATGTTGGATCAGACCTTTGAAGACAAGAGGGTCAAGCTGACCTCCGTGGTGAAACAGACATCCGGCTTATTGAAACAAAAGGCTAAAAAGGGGCAGCTTCCATTTGATGAAGCCCTGATTGAGAAGCCGGAAAACGCCTGCGTGACCCTGAGCGGTAAGGTTGTCGCTGTTGGTGACTGCTACGAATATAAGGATGAATATGCACCGCTCGGAATCATTAGAGTTACTGCCGTGGACGCGGTACGGCGAGCCTTCCAGTATGAAGATATTATCGGGCGGATTAGATCAAGCGACCTGGACCGCGTACCCGATGACTGGAACTGGTTTTTAGCCAGCGGTATGGCAAAACTGGAAAGCAAGGGGCTGAAAAAGGTCTCCTATTCCGAGAAAGAGCTGAACCTCAAAAGGGCATTGTCAGAACAGCATGACTATAGCTCTCTCATTGACGGGAAGATTGACAAGGACACCTTTCTTGACCATCGGCAGGAAATCAACTGGAACGCCTATAGTCCCTATGTGGTCAGGGGCCAGGATGGGAAAATTCAAATCGTTGATGGATCAACGTTCAAATCGACCGAGGGGGGAGCCGCAACTATCATTTATCCGGAGGCCGGAAACGAAGATTTCAAAAAGGGAATCTGCGAATCCTACCTCGCAGCAAGGCACGATGGCGACACGTACAGTATGCGCGGTATCATGAAGGCTCTCTTTGGCAATGGATATGAAGAGGTCGCTCGCGGCTATGGAAGGAATGCCACGAACGCGGAAGTACTCGAGGCGTGCGCAAAGGTATGGGCTGCTTATTCAAAAGACCCAAAAAGCGGGTATGGATATTCAAGCGTTGATGAGCTTGTTTCCGACCTGGTAGACGGGAAGGCCCGCCTTGGCGATATTATTAGGGAGGTTTCCGGCCTTGCGTCCACACAAGCGGACCCGCTTGGCGATAACACCGATGAGATAGATGGCATTGTGCATCAGTACCTTATTGATCTACAGGTCAGCCTGGAGAGGGAGGTTGCTGTCAAGAAATCGGAGCAAGATAAGGCGGCGCAGGAATCCTTGAAAAACGATCCGAGGTTTAAAGAGATTCCGCAGGATATAGCAGAATCATTTGCAAAGATAGGCATTACGGTCAAAACAAATCTGACCGGCATGGCTTTACCGGGGTTCAAGGGGCGGCGGGGGGCCGTTTTAGAACCCTTTGCAAAGTGGTTTTTTCAAGACAGGAATGGGAAAAGCGGGGCGCTTTACAGGACGAAAGATATCCTGAAAGCGCGTTATGGGGCTCAGTTCTTTTCGGATGCGGGGGACGCATTTGAAGGGGCGTGGTGGCATGTTCCTTCATCGACAGACCTGAAGGCAATCTATGAATTAATAGCGTAAGGAGGACAAAAAGAATGTTAAAAACAAGGTTGAAGTTTGAAAATCACGGATCATCGGGCCTGCACTACATCGGGCGCGGCGCTGATTTTAAAGTGCCAGGGTATGCGGTCGGTGATGCAGGTGTTTTGGTTGATGTCGGTGCTGACCAGGCCGTAGCGATTACGGCGGCGGTGCAAGCGAAGCGCCCCGCTATGGAGATCACGTCGGTCGAGACCTTCGAGGATGGCGTAATTCCTGAATACATGCCATTTCAGAAGGATAATTATGCGGGCGCGGCTGCACCGGATGCGGACAACGACGCGGCGGAGGGGTACTCTGTCGGGTCCGTATGGATAAACACGACGGCATCACCTCACGAGGTTTACCGCTGTGTTGACGCAACGGAAGGCGCGGCAGTGTGGCTCAATACCTCTCTTGAAATAAACGAGGTGCATACTCAAGGCACCGACCAAGGGCTTGACACGGGCGGGCCGAACGCTGTAACTGTGGCGGCAGTAAAAGGAGCCGTTACCAACTCCCACGCTCCAGGTTCTGACAACCAGAGCTTGGCCAGCCTTGCGACGAAGGTCCCGGTCGATCCGGTTCCTACGGGCAAGATCGCAACGTTTGATGAGACAGGAAATCTTGCGGTGGCAACTCCAAGCGCACATGTTGCTGATGGTGCGGCGGTCTCTGGAACGGCCACGAACGGAGGTTACGGGTTCGTGTCTGCGGAAGAAATGAACAATTTCATAAGCGGCGTCAACGGGGTTAAGGATGCGGCGAACGCAGTTATTGCAAGACTCGAAGGGCATGGGCTTGTCGCAGCAGCCTAAGCGATTGTCAGGAAAACGAAAGGGCCGCCGTGATGGCGGCCCTTTCTTAAAGGTGAAAGCGATTTTACCGCAAAGGGAGATTTTATGACTATCTACAAGCCGTCGACGCAAGATTTACAGCCTCTTTTGGATCAGGCAACCGCTAATCAGCCGGTTGACCAATGGATGGAGAAGTTTTTGGCAAATCTGAGGACAATCCTCCTGGAAAGCCCTCTCCGCTATCGGGTCTATGGCCCCTATTGGTGGCCCCTAAAGAAGCTCTTTATTGACCGGGGCGACCTCATCTTCGGCGATTTCATTGACCAAGCATGGCTATTGGATCTGGATTATGGAAAGCCAGAGTTCAATATGCTGGCTGCTTTCGTTCATGAAGAGCTGAGGCTGACAAAAAACTTCCTTGATGACCCGTTCCATGCCATGGAGACAATAGACGGCGGCGACACTATCGAGTTTGCCTCCAACGATCCCGATATGGAAATGATGGCAGTTCTGTTGTAGGCAACCGCCTGTTTTCTGCCTATTGTGTGGGGCCGTGCATCCGGCCCTTTTCACTCCTCACAAACATTCGTTTTTATATCATAAACGTTCGTTTTTCCATCATTTACTTTTCCATGGCTATCATTTCTAATCATATCCATGGAAGATAAAAAACCAGCATTTTGGCAAAGGCTGTTTCCCGGCTTTTTGGGGAAAGATCGGGGTGCGAATGCCAACGTTTCCATCCCGCCAGTCGCCAACTACGAGGACTTTATCGCCGATGCCCTTCTGTCGGGAGCGCCTGTCGGAGAGGCAGGCGGCGAGGATTCGTATCAGCTTACCGATCTTCCCAATAACCGATTACTGAAATACAAGATATTCAGGGTCATGGCCGATGACCCCACCATTGATTCAGCCCTAAAAATGCACATTTCTCATGCTCTTTCCGCAAGGTCCGATACGGGGGAGATTATCTCTATAGAATCAACGTCCGACAAAGACGATCCCATCACTATCGATCTTCGCAACACCTTCAAGGAAACGGTCAACCGTAACGTTCAATTTTGGGCTTACAACGCGGCGTTGAACGGAGTGTGGTTTGCGCGCATCTATGGCCAGCACCGTAAAGGCGTGGAGCTGGTAAGATCTGATTATTACTCGCATCCGCAATTTATCAGATCTTACGAACAGGCTGGGCAGATAGCCGGTTACACGGCGGCGCATCAAAACCCGAGCCAAAACGCCGGATACATCGCGCTGATGGAGCCGTGGAAATTTGTCGCCTTTCGCATTCCCATATGGAAAGCCGAAAGCGAATTTGAACCCCCGCGCCTTGACGGGTCTATCTTCGATATTTCGAACGACGATTACAGGTCCGAGAGCGTTATTGAGAGCCAAAACTATGGGACATCGCTGATAGAGACGGCCTTTGCGCCTTGGATGGATCTGCAAGAGGCCATTCTATCGCTAAATATGTCCCGAAAAAACGCGGCGCGCCTTGAACGAGTGATCGGCGTCCATACCGGCAAGCTCTCTCCCCAGCGGGCCTCTCAATACCTGAACACCGTTACAGGCCAAATTCACAAAGTGAATCAAGCCAACGCAAAGCAATCATTAAGGCGTGGATATGTGCAGACCGTTATCAACCATCTCATCCCTATTTTTGGCGATGGCAAGGGGCAGTTGGACATTTCGACGGTGGAAGGAAACCCAAACCTTGACGGGCTGGCAGACATTGATTTCCACGTGAAGCGCCTCGGATCGGCGCTGGGGGTAGACCCCGCGCTGTTGGGTTTCGGGGAAATGCTGTCAGGGGGCCTTGGAGATGGAGGATTCTTCCGGATCTCTGTTCTTGCTGCAATCAAAGCGAATATGCTCAGGCGGGCCGTTTTATCTGGCCTGGAAAGCCTCTTCGATGTTCATATCGCTTACAAATACGGTAAGGTTTTTGTGCCGGGTGAAAAGCCTTACCGGGTTGTCTTCAATTCTGTGTCTTCCGCCCTTGAACGGGAAGAACGCGAAAATATGGAGGGCCGGGTTACATTCGCGACGATGATGGGGCAGCTTATCGGGCTAATTGATGCCGAATTTTCGTCGGTTGATCGGAATGCTCTGGCCAATTACATGTTTACCGATATCATGAAGATCGATGAAGAAAAGTTCCGGAAGATGTTCCCGAAAAAGATCACTGGCTCGATAGGGGGGGAGGCTATAGGCCCCGATGGACAGCCGGTCTCTGCTGGGGAAGGGGTGCTGACAGAATCAGCAGTCGGGAGGCGCATGAAAAGCGTTGTCGATAACTATATTGAAGGGCTTTACGCCGGAAAGTGACGGAGGTTTATTATGGGCGAAATCATAAAGTGTAACTTTAACTTGTTCAATGAGGGGCGAAAATATACCGGTCATCACCGTAATTACATACTGGAAAGCGCTGTGAAGGTTTGTTATGCGCCGGAAACGAGGGAAGGGATTCGACTGCGGGAAAAGCTCGGATACCTGGGGCATGGCAGGCGCGAGATCGCCCGCAAGCTCCAGCTGAGCGAGGTGGAGCCAGTCAGACTGCCCGATGGATCGACCATTATCGTTGAAAACGTTCCCTCCAATATCACGACCTTCTTTGAAGTGAACGGGGAGGGAAACGTTGAGCACCACCAGGAGATCCTTGAGACGGCACCGGGGAAAGTTGTGGCTGGGCTAAATGCTTCAAAGGTGGGTGGGTTTTCCTGGGCTTGTGGAGGCGTAGACGGTGGCGCTGCTGGCGCCACGCGCATCACGAATTTTCACGGGTTCGATTACGTTATGAATCCTGGTTTCGCCACGAATCGTGGGTACATCTTAGAAAACGCGGACGGCCAAACCAGGGATATGATCCTCGAAAGCATCTGTAAGACAGGAGTTGAGGATAAAGCTGCCGAGCGATACCTGAATTCGTGGGTAGCATCCGCACAGTTGCGCGCCATGGACCTTGAGGAGCAGCTCGAACAGGCCGCTATTTACGAGGATGCCATTCGGGAAGAGCTTGAAGGGAAAAGCGCCGAGGTCCAGACAATGAAAAAGGCGCTCGCTGATGAAGCCAGCGCGAAAGAAAACCGCAAAAAGATCATTCTGGAGTGCGCCGGAAAATCTATTGTTGTTGTTCCAGAAAAGGTTGTTGGCGCTATGTTGAGTATGGCTGGTGAGGCGGATTTCAACGAGATCCTTGGTTTCTTTGAGTCCGCATCCCGCGTGGACTTGGGAACCTTACCATTGCCTGGCCAGGAGAAAAAGGACGGGCCGCGCTTGCTACCGCAGTATCGCCCCGCCGATGCCGACGAATACGGAAAGGCCAGTGCGGGGTATGATTTCGCAAGCGATGCTCCTACTTTCAAGGCAGGAGGACGATCATGAAATTACGCTTCCCGGCTATCATTTTCTACACGGATAGACTGTCCAAGGGCACAGGTGGGCTAACCATAGCATTTTTCATAATGATCAGGGCAAAGTACCGTGATACCGATGAAGGTATCCATCAGCATGAGCTTTGCCATGTTCGCAGATGGTTTGCAATTACCTTTCTGTCTTTGATCAACATGGCGCCGTTGCCGTTTTTCTTTCCCCTGCCATGGGCGTGGGCCGCCTTGTCTCTTTCCCTCTTCGTTTATCCTCTTCTCTACCTGATTCCGCGATTCCGGCAACGGGAAGAGGCCGCCGCATACAGAACTCAGCTTCAATACTCACCGGCAACGACCAATAGGGATTATTACTCTGCCCTCTATGCAAAATTCATCTCTGAAGATTATGGCTTGAATATCTCGAAAGAAGAGGCTCTTAAATTACTCGAATAGTTCCGAAAAAGACACGAAGGAGAGCGGGGAATGATAACTTTTGATTGGGGAAACATCGCGGTAAATGCGGGAATGATCGGTATAGTCGCCTACTTTATCAAAAAATGGATGACGGAAACCGAGTCAACAGTAAAGGCAACGGCCTCCGCGCTGTCCGTGATTACCGCACAGCACAGCAAGGAAATTGCGGCAGTCACTGAAAAGAACCGTGAAGAGGTCAAGGAGACGGCCAAACAGCTTTCCTTGAATACAAAGGAAACCGCTCAAATAATGATCCATAGTATCGATCAGTTGACCGATCAGGTACGCGAGGCCAACGGGCGGACGGCCAAAAATGAAATAGCGATAGCGGTGCAGGCGGCAAAGTGCGCAGAACGGGCACGCGCAGAGTGTCATGGGTGAAGTGATGGAATGCCCATTCTGCCATAGTAAAAAAGTCGGCCACTGGATAGGCGGCCAATGGGTGACGTACCATTGCTGCGATTGTCGCGAGGAATGGATTTCAATTGAAGACTTGGGGTGGAAAAAATGACGACACGGATAAAAATGATGCTTTTAGCGTGCTCCGCTCTTGCGCTGATCCTGGCCTTTACCAAGTTCGGTGCCTACAAGGATGAGGCGGCTGCCGCGATCATCGCGCAAGAAAAAGCCCGGATTGAGGGCAGGTATCAGAATGATATTGCTGACTTGAAGGGGAAGATAGCGGCAACGCAAGCGGAATTCCGGCAATCAGAAAAAAAGGCGGAGAATTATCGAGAAAAGCTATTTGTTGCAGAGGCAAAGTTACGCTTGATTTTGAAGCCGGAAACAATAGCAGAGGCAAAGCGGCGATGGAGGGAGCTTGGCTATGAGGTACGATAGGGGCACAATCAAAATCCTTTTTGCAATCATCGGGATACTGCTTTGTATCGTTGTTCCGTCACTGCTTTACGCTGAGGACGTGTGTGTCTCTGAAGAATCGGCAAAGCGGATTGTCGTTGATCTGGAAAAGGGAAAGGTCAACGAGGAGCAGGTTATCACCCTGAAGGCTTACAATCAGGAGATGGAAAAGCAGATCTTGCTCATAAAGGAAGTAGCAAAACTCAAAGATGAGCAGATCAAGAAGAATGAAGAGATGATTGAGCAACAAAAAAAGCTCATGGAGTACCAGGCGCAGGCGTGCGAGGAGAAGGTAAAGAACGGCAGCCCATCTTTTTTTGACGGCCTGATAAAAATAATCGGCGGGGCCGGGATCGGGATCATCATTGGCGTGCTCCTTTAGGGTCATCTACGTCTTTCCGTTCTGCGAGGCTGCCGGCAATGAATGCAAAACGGGCACGCGGAAGGAATGCCCACAGGATCTGAGCGCGCCTTGCCCCTATGTTATAGAAGAAAAAGATTGCGAAAAGGAGAGTCCCTATGAAAAATATATTCCTGAAAGAGCTTAAACGAGCCTGGCCGTTTCTGCTTTTGGCCGGCCTCATGTTGGCACCGGATCCCGGTGCGCTATCGGTTGTCGGTTACGCTGTCGGCATTGTGGCTGTGGCTGTAATCTTGTCGCACCTATCACGCAAACTGCTTTTCCCTTATCTGAACCTGGAGATATTGATCAGGGAGATCGGCACGGAAAACAACGTCGCGGCCGCCATTGTGGTGGCATCAATGGTTGTTCTTATGGGCATCGTGCTGAACGGAATTGTCACGCTCCTAAAATGAGACGCCTTTTCTCCACCCTCCTTCTTTTGGCCACGGTCATGCCGTCCATGGCCACAACGGTCCCGGAAAGGGCGTCTCTTCACATCCCCACCCTCAAAAACCAGATATCCCAAGTATGGCCGTCCGTTCCTCTCCCGGCATCCCTTGCCGGGCAAGTCGAACAGGAAACATGCCCATCCTTGACGCATAAGAAGTGCTGGAACCCCCGTACGGAGCTGAAAACAGATCGTGAATATGGCTTCGGGCTCGGGCAAATCACGGTCACGTCCCGGTTCAACAATTTCGAGGAGGCGAAGAAGCTTGACGTAAAGCTGAAGTCCTGGCAATGGGAAGAGCGCTACGATCCGGCGCGGCAGTTGCGGGCCTTGGTGCTCATGAACCGGGTGGCCTTCATGAAGCTGTCCTTTGCTGCCGACTATGAACGCATGGCCTTCATGTTCTCTGCCTATAACGGCGGGCTCGGTGGCGTCATGCAGGATAGGAGGCTCGCGCTCAGCAAAGGGGCGGCCCCCAATAAATGGTTCGGGAATGTCGAGATCTATTCCTTCAAGTCGAAAACGAAGGCCCGGGGGTACGGTCAATCATTTTTTGAGGTCAACAGGGGATATGTCAGGAACGTTCTGAAGGTGAGAATGCAGAAATATCAACCGTTCTTTTAAGTAAGTCCGCCTGGCCTACGCCTCATCCTACCCCAAGCAATTCAGCCTTGCAAGTATCAACGAATTAAGGTAAATGATCGGTCCCGTACAGAGTAGACATCTGTACGGTTTGTGTACGGGAAAAACCGTACAATTTGACGGTTTGTGACGGAATATGACAGTTTCAGAAAATAGAGAAAACAGTCAAAAACCATCAAAATACAAGCATTTTCAAGCGTTGCCTGGGTGGCGGAATTGGTAGACGCAAGGGACTTAAAATACTTTTACGCGCCTTAATAAATCAACTACTTACCTGCTGCTGATCGGGATTTGTCCGGTTTTTGTGCGGCGGAAGCCATCATCTCCGGGTTTTCATAGATATTGCCTATAACGGTTCCATAAATAGCGTCAGCTTTGCAAATCTGGTCTAAGCCTATCATGAATCGGTATCCATGTGTTTCATTAATAGTAACCGGGAATTTCCCGATACCTTCGCGGTCAAGAATATCCCCCTCATAAATCTCCTTGCCGTTTTTGTCGTGGAGGCCAGTGAACGGGGAAATCTTTAGTGGCAATATCTCGGAAACCAAGCAATCAGCGTTGGTATCATAGGAGTACAAACCACCATCGCCTGCTATTGATACTAATCCAGGTTGCACCCAGCATGCCTCCTCAGCATCCCACGCCCTGAATATAATTCCTCTCATTTATCCCCCTTTCTCCCCACCATCGGCATAGGCCCGTAATTCAACTTCTCGGAAGCCTCCTTTAAGTACTCCGGTGACACCTTCGCGTAAACCATTGTCGATGAAATTGACTCATGCCGCATGAGATCTTGAATCGCTTTAAGGTTTTGGCCAGCCATTGCCAAATGAGAGCCGAAAGTATGTCGCAAGTCGTGGAAGCGGGCTGTAGGCATCCCGGCCTTAACCGTCGCTATTTTGAACTTCTGGGATATCCATGTTAAACAGGAGAACCGAAATATCTTTCCGGCCGCCGTCTCTGTTTTACGCCGCTCAAGGATCGATCTTGCGTGACTGTTAATCGGTATCCGTGATTCATGTTTGTTCTTCTGCTTCGGTGATATTCTCAAAAAACCTTCTGGGTTATCAACGTCAGACCATTTAAGGCGCGCTATCTCGCCCGACCTCATGCCAGTGTAGGCAGAGAAAAGACAATAATCAGCAAACTCCTGGTCATCAATCTTGCCTATCAAGGCTCGGAGCTGGTCGATGCTTAGGAAGCGCAGCGCCGTTTCCTCTTTTATCTTCTTTGGGAACGCGACAGGATGCTTGATATATTCCCACTTGTAAGCCTTGGATAGTGCTGCCTTGACGTGCCGGATGATCTTGTTGATCGTCGGGGGCTTTAACTTCTCCCGCGACAGGTCAGTTATTAGGGTGTCAATATGGCGGGCGGTGATATGCGTCAGGGGAACATTCCCCCATGAAGACCTCGCCTTCTTCAGCGCGCCGGAATACTGGACATAAGTTGCCCCGCTGGTGGAAGCCTCAACGTGCTCAAGAAATTCATCGCAGAAATCAAAGAAAGATTCGGCTATGCCATCAGAAATCGGCTTGACCTTACCGGCGATAAGCTGGCGCTGGAAGTGGTTAAATTTGGTAGCTGCTATGCGCTTGTCAGCCGTTGAAAGAGATTTACGGCGGGTCTTCCCGCTCTCTTCCCAGGACACGTAATAAACACCGTTCGGTCTTTTCCATAGGGTTGCCATGCGTTGTTTATACGAAAGAAGAGGCATCATTGTCAACACACCTTATCGGATAGGAACCAGTCATCAATCGATTCCCGGTCTACTATCCACTCCCCTGACCGCTTATGGGCATAAATGTACCCATTATTGATCCATTTTCTTATTGTGTTCCGCGATTTAACCTTGGCGTATTTCATGGCCTCCTCAATGGTCAGCCATCGACCAGGGGTAGATTTTTCCATGATGCTTGCCCCAACTTCCCTGGCAATCATTGAAGCGAGGGCTTCTATGTCGGATCTTGCTACTTGCATTATGCTCTTTATCCCCCCGAAACGATGCTTGAAAGGGTTTCATATTTTGACGTCAGGGCGCCCATGGCTTCCGCGACAGTGACACAGACAAACCCGGACGTATAGAACTGCGGCGATGATGATGGCGCGCCCGGCTCATTACGCAACCGCTGGAGATAATTCCCCGGTCCCGGCAATAGCGCAATCCGATACACGCCTGTATCCTGCATCCGCGACATTAATGCTTTGGTGGCATTTAGCCCCTTCGTTATTGCTGAGGCCGCCCTCCCGGTTTGATTCACGCTGGCCAGGGCGGACTTCGTCGCCTTGCTTAATTTATTGGTGGCCAAAGCCAGTCCTTCTGCGTACCCGCCAAACACATCTTTTAGGGTCGTTGCACTCCATTCGTCCGTGGTGAAGATGTCCCCCCAGTCCTTGGCCGCCATTTCACTTTCATCCAACTCAAAGAGGTCTTCCGGTTCTTCGTCTGGGATAAAATCGCTAAAGTCGAACTGATCCACAATGTTGGAAGCATCTGCCATGGGCTTTTTTACTGCGTCCAAGATCCCCTGATAAGCATTAACAACGGTAGAAATATCCGGCGCCATGGTGATAACCGCCGTTCCACAGCAAAAGCCAAGATTTGGCGGCGCGTTCGCTGCTGATGACAGGCGGGAAGACCACGAACCCTTCATCGGAGAAAGAGTTACCATATAGAAACCGGAGGCAGTAAGCTTGTCCAGCGCCCCCTTGCTTGACGAAACGGCGCTGACGGCGCTGCTAACGTTATCTTTCATCTGACTTACTTGGTTATTGAGCTTGTTTAGCCCTCCCTGCACTTGTGAGATGGCGTCATTAGCTTTAGATGCTATGCCGCCCATAGAGGCGGCGAGGTCGGTTGATTGCCATGGCATGATATTTTTTTCCTTTCAGCTAAGTTATGATTGCGCGACGGACAAAGCGACTGCTACGGGTCGCACCCATATTGGAGTGGATCCCAACGCAAACGTTTCTCCGGACCAAGCGAGAAGAAGAACTTGTCCCATCACGCCGGCGATGGCCCTCGCTGCCGGAGGGGGCACGGCGTTTCCGATACGCTCCCTCCAAGCGCTATCCGATAGACCGTCAAGCGCAAGTTGTTCTTCGGGTTCGACAAGGCCCTGTAAGGCGGCCAGTTCGAGGGTGGTAAATGGTCGATGCCATGTATTATCCTCCGAGATGATTCGGGCGATTAGCCGGGTGTCGGGTGTCGGTAAAATTTCAAGGCGCGGATCGGCGATTGAATGCCTGCCGTGATCCCACGAGTGGGCAGCAGCGGTAATGGCCCCGCTATGAGAATCCCAAGGAATAACACCATAATGGCCTCCCCCGACAAAATCATCACCCCGCTCACGCTTGAGTCCAGAACGCGGATCGGCCACTGACCACCGCCCGTTGTCGTGACATGCAGTACCTTTGACAGCTCCGCACGGGGCATCAAACGGCACTATACCCAACGAGCCGCCATCCGCCCAGTCATCCCCCGGCTTTTTGTCCATTTTGGTACGCGGGTCTGCCACAGCAAAAGCCCCCATTCCTGTGGTGCTTCCAGAGATAACCGTGCCCGTTGAATTATCGTATCCTGTAACTCGGTATTTTCCCATAAATCCATTGCCTCTCGGATCTGCAACGGACATTGCCGCGCCGCCCGGGTGCGCAGCGCCTGTGATCGCGCCTGACTTTTCATCATATTTTACAACACGGTAAATACCGTTTTGCCGCAATCGGCTTTCCGGCATACGTGGGTCCGCGACAGAATACATTCCCCCTCCAGGCGCAGATTGACCGCTTACTGCCCCGGAAGGCTCGCTCCATGGTCGGACACCATATTGAGAATACTCACGTCCGGAATATCGCGGATCAGAGACCGCGAATTTCCCGCATGTCGGGCAGCCGCGCCCTGATACCGCTCCCGATGGATTATCCCACTTGCAGAGGCCGAGATAGTGCCCCCTCTGATCATCGCAACGAGGGTCGGCTACAGAAAAACCTCCCGTTGCCGGACGTGCGTTCCCGGTAACAACCCCTGTCGGAGATTCCCAGGGGGTAACTCCAAAAGCACAATTATACATTTCCGGGACAATCAAATAGTCGCGCAAGTATCCGTCTTGGATATTCAGGCGATTAAGCGACCTCCAATCAGAACCGGCCTGAACAAATGCCAGCCTGACCCATGTTTTCCATTGAAGAGACGGGACCCGGTGCATAGGTCCGGCAAGTCCGGCGCCGGGAAGAGGAAAGCGGCCAATGACATCGCCAACGGAACGCAAGGGGCGCTTTTCCGGCTCGTAGAGGAAGGGAGGGACCTTTTCGGTATGACGTGCAACCATAAGAAAGCGCTTGCGACTCTGCCCCAGTCCGCCGATCTCACCGCAATCATGTGTTGTCTCTGCTACCGCGTATCCATAATGGCGAAGTAGCGTATTGATCCGATCAAGCAAGGCGCGGCCTCGTGACGCTATGCGAGGCACGTTCTCGAAAACGATTAATTCAGGTGGATCATCGGCAAAGGCTTCCAACATCAACCACACGCCGCGCAGCGTAAGCCGGTTTAACGCCTGATATTTATCTGTCTTGCTCCGAACATCCGAAAGGAGGCCGCTGAATCCCTTGCACGGTGCGGATAGAAAGACGATGTGAGGGCGCTCATTGCCAGCGGCCCGCTGAATGTCCACCGTGGTCGCTTCACGCCAGGTCTCCGGTGGCTCCACTCCATGAAAATCCCGGTACTGTTCACGGTCGAACAGATCAAGGAGGGTGCCGGGCACGCCGGCCAGCTTCCCGAAATCGCGGATCGCGGCGGCATCGACATCAATACCGCCGATGCACCTGAACTTTGCAACCATATTGCCGACCCGGGCCTCTCCCTGGTTAAATCCCTTCGCGCCTCCACCCAGCCCACAGAATAAATGAAAATGGCGTATTTCCTGAATCACGTAAGTCCCCTTTCGCTAAGGTTTGATGGTTTATTATCGGGATAAAACTTGATAATCCTCCCGTCCCTTTCTGTCCTGACTCCTTGTATCTTTCCCGCGTCCGTCCAATACCTTAAGGAGGTTTTGGCTGAGGAAACGGAGGCATAGTGATGATCGATCTTTTCTATTAACGATTTCATATTGATTCCCGGATTTGCGTGAACGGCCCTGGCCACTTCATTACAGGTACGCTTGAAGGGACTATAGAATTCGCTCCTATTATTCCCGGCCTTCGCGTATGTTTTCTGTTCTTCACACAGAGATCCAGTGATTTTCTTAGACAAAGCCTTTCGTAAAAGCCTTGGCTTTATAATGTCTTCCGCAAGGCTGCCCGTGTAATCAGAGACCCGAATCAGGCCAATTCCGTAATGTTTGAGGACTTCATAGCCGAAATCTCTCTTGTATCGTTTTGGCGACGGCACTGCGATAGATACCCAGTGAGCGAAATTTCGCCAGTTGTACGCCTGGGCAATGACCGCAAGCGAGAATGACATCTTTACTTCGACAATCCAGACGCGATTTGATTGCACCGCTACAATGTCGGCAACCTCTCCAAAGCCTTTCGGCTTCACTTCCTGGTAAACTTCCCAGTGGAGATCTTGAAGGTAGGCGACAACCTTTTCAGCAAGAAGCTCTTCTTTTCCCACGATCAAGCCTCCACTATAAGAACATCCGGCACATTATAAAGGCCCAACATGCCTTTGTAAGGAACCGGATTCCTGAAAAGAACGGGATTCGCGAAAACATACCCGTAGGGTCCAAAGAACCAACGCGAAGAGTGGTCCGTCACGCAATCAACCATGTCCACCTGCCCGATAACGCAACCGAGATTGTAGAAATCGACTTCACGAAGCACGCCCGGGAAGTTCTTTTTGATGAATGCAGAGGCTTCTTTGTCCGACCTCAGCGACGCATGGATAAGAAGTGGCCCCCGGTACTTTGATGGTTTCGTTCTATTCTCCACGTCCTTTCCCCGAAAGATTGTGATCGCCCAGGGCTGCCTGATTGAAATTGCTTTCATGCTATTTTCCTCCAAAAGCTCCCCTCGCTATGCCTATGAGCCCACAACCCCCGGGCATGATTAAGCGTAAACCATATACTGACAAGAAAGACTCCCCATTGCCCATCATGAAAAGAGGTAAAGAACCAAAATGGCTGACCACAGAGACCGGACAGAAAGCCCAGGCGGTAGCGCTTGCCGGAAAAAGCCCATATCGAAAGGCCGGAAAAGAACACTATTGCCGCTTGAGCCACCATCATTCCCCCTTTTCTTTCCCGCAGATCCCGCACTTTTTGCTTTTTGGGGAAGTGCAGTTGCATATTTCACAGTAAAAGTGCTCCTTGATCTTCTCTTCCTTGACATAAGGCTTCCGGCAATCCTTATGCCTCCCACGGGGCAACGTTCTTTCCGAGGGATCGACGTAATAAAGCATTTTAAAGCCCATCCTCGTTTTCATAGGCCGGATCGGGTAGCGCTAATTTCCCGTTCAGCATTTCTCTGACTGTCCATGGATCCATAGGGACCGGCTTGAAGTAATCAGCCGCCGCAGTTGCCGTCTCTTCATCGGTGATTGTGATGGAGTAGATCGCCCCGGGTCCGAAAAGCTTTGTGAAGGGTTTTTGCTTCCCTATGGCGGGAACGTCCACACGCACGAAGGATGATCCGCCTATCTGTTGTTCCGAGATTCTACCGGCAATCTTCTGATGCCCGAAAAGGTCTATGATTGCCCATTCTTCAAACTTTTCCATGATGTTCTCCTTGTGTGTTCATTAAACCGGTGCGACTTCCCACCTTTTTTCAAAGTCCTGGGATGTGCCACTCCAAAAAGCTCCATCCTCAAGCTCCATGATGACAAAGTTTTTCTCAAAATCGGCTTCGCTTACCTTTCCGTATCTCGGGTTTTCGGTCGTTTCTCGCATTCTTGCCGCTGACACCCTCAATCCTTCCGCCCATTCGTTTTTCATCGTTACCCCTTCCTTAAAAATGGGCGGGCTATCGCCCGCCCGACAGATCATACCGACTTCGCGTTACAGATATAGGCGAGGCGGAAACCGATGCTCGTGATCACGCCCGTGCGCGGAAGGCTGAGGTACAGAGCCGCAACGCCCGCATCACCTGCGTTGCCCCAGCCCCCAAAACGGACCGGAACGCTGGTGAATTTGGCGGTGTTATCGGCCCATACGTTGCCCAGCGGTTCGTTATTCTCATTGAGGGCCAATGAGCACGGCGCAATAAGGGCCTGTTTGATGGAAACGGGCATGTCGTACCCTTCCTTCACGGTAATATTTCTGAAGGATTCCGATTGCCAGCCACGGCTCGTAACCTTGTCGGAAATCTGAATACTGCCATTCGCGCCGTCAATTCTTACCCCCGTATCCGGCCACTCATCTTCGCACTGCAGGGTGAAATCGTTGTCAGCGGGCATGATGATCTTTCCGGCAACGAGTTTCAGGCCGTCCTGGTGTTCCCAAATATTCCCTACCAGATCAGCTATCCCTCCCATTGTCCCATCATGCCGCCAAGTTATCGGGCCTGATCCGGTAAGCGTTTTGCCATGCTCACAAACCATTCCTTCCTCTTCCGGGTGAGAATGGGACTTGCCGTAATTGGTATTTCCTCTCGGAAGGCCATGCTTCATGCACCACAGACCGAGCGCCGCCGATTCCCAGTTGGTCATAAGGTGAAAGCCGGGGCCGCTGGCAAGACACGCTTCCTTTGCATCGTCATGATTAATTGAAGTGTGGGGGTTCTGGTAGGGAAGTGAAAGGGCCTGCCCGCCGCGTATAACAGAAAGGTAGGTGCCAATCATCACTTCACTGACCTCCCGGCCACCAACGATGAAGGCAGGATGAAGGCCAGTGCCGAGATCATCGGCAAGCTCTTCGCATTTGAAGGCCGGAACGATGGTCATGTAGGAGGGATAGCCCTTGCTCGTATAGAGTACGGTGCATTTCCCCTCACTTGCCGCTTCTACTGATTTACGCAATGGATCGGGTGTTAAAATTGTCGTCATAATCTCTCCTTTTTCTGCAAAAAGATGGTAAAATATGCCTCAAAATATTCTTAGGGTTCTGCCGCCCAGCTAAGCATTGCTGAAAACTCATCCGGCCATTCAGGTGATAACCGTAAGGTCACGAACATCCTTAATAATTCATCCATCGTTTCGGTAATGGCGGCCATCATAAAGAGCCGTTCCAGGTTCCGGCCCTCCGGCGTTTCGTTCTCCTCGATATCGGCGGACATGGGGAGCTTAACGGACTGGAATTGAAAGGAGTCGCCCTTGTATCCGAATTCCCAGGCCGCGCCGTCCTTCTCGATTCTCAGCCGTGCCTCTTTGACTTTCTTTCCCTGCCGAACCGCTTCTTTTGCCTCATTGAGGTCTGATTTTCTGCCTGAGCAAACTACCGTTTCCGTATAGTCGCCCTCTCCTGATTCCAGGGCAATGCGGCGGGTGAAATTCACGGCATAATCTTCACGATTGATGCAGATCCAACCGTCCTTCTGTTCACTCTTGAACCATAGCCAGGTCATGAACTCCCGGCCAATGGTCAAGGGGGATAGTTCGTTTTTCCTTAGATAATCTACGTCCACAACATCGTAGGGCTGTAAAACGATCTTGAAGGCATCCTTGAAGATGTCCAGTAGCTCCTGAATGGCTTTGTTGGACACGCATGAGAAATAGACGGCCCCGGTTGTTGTATTTATTGCCACATCGTATATGTCCGTTACGGGCGGGATGGTCTTAAGGAGAGCCAGCTTTACCGAATCGCGAAGCTCTTCGCGTTCATGCCGGTAGAGCCGCTTTCTATCGGTTTCCTGCAGGCGTTTTTTCGTTGCCTCGAGAACCTTGATTTTCAGCGATGATGCAGGGATCGCACGGCGGTCGATCCTCAAAGAGAAGGTTCGGTAATCGCCCAGCAGCGTCTTTTCGGTAATGAAATCCGAATCCAGGCAGTCATTGATAGATACAAATCCTGCGTTCTTTTCGGCATTCTCGGGAAACAGATCGCAAAAGGCCCGGTCCTTGATCTGACTGTCAAAAAATTCGAGACCCGGGGTGCTCATCAATTCCCTGCCGTCAATCCTTAGCCGCGTAATTCCTGAAATGTTACCGATAAAAAAACCGCTCATGGCTTGCTCCTTTTTTAAATGGTTTATCCAATTTCCTCTTCAGGAAGCCCCAAAACCTTTTTAATGCTGTCCTTCCAGTGGACCTGCGGCTTATCTTTCAAACGACCGTAGAGATCTTTTATGGATTCATTTGTTTGGCTATCGAAGACACGGTGCAGGAACGATCGCTCCTTGCTTGCCCATCCATCGGTGTTGACACGGCTGGATATTCGGTTCATTTTACCGATCCAGATCGATCCCGTTACGAGCGACGAAACTGCCATGGCCAGATCGTAAATCTTATTGTCAAGGTACGGCTCGCAAGACACGGACGTTTCAAAGCCGCTTGCGTGAGCCGTCCACAGGCAATCGTATCGTTCATCGTAGGACGGCGCGCCTGGCTCCCAAAACCTGAGTATGTCGTTGTTCATACTGCCGATGGTGAATCTGAATATGATTTGCCTGCGGTAGCCCCGCAGTTCGTTGCAGAGATGCTTCACAACCTCATGGCGGGGCTTTGTCACGATCAATATTTGATTGCCAGGCGCCAGCCATAACTTCAAAGAGGCCGTGATAACATCCAGGTGTTCCGGGAAAAGGTCATGGGTGGACGGGAACATGATCCGGCGCGGCTTGCAGGAAGTGCGCGTTTTTTCTTTACCCAGATCCTTCATGGTGCCCTTGTTAAGCCTCATACCGGCCCACTGTATCTCTGACTCGATTTGTCCGAATCGCAGTGCGTTTGCGCGTGCGAAGCAATAGCGGCAAGCATTATGGCAACCGATATAGAGATTCCTGGTTTCATCAGCCCACTCTCTGGTCCCTGTTTTTCGCGCTGATTCCATTATGGCCTCCATTGAACGGCTACGCGGGTCGCTTTTGTCGGAACGCGGTCTCGCCCTGTTCCCCTGATATGGGCCAATGGGTAGGCCCCTTTCACAAAGGATAGGCAGTCGTTCAGCTCTCTGATGGTCATTTCGCGCCGTTTTTTCCCGGCATGGGCATAGACCTCGGCATTGATCTTTTTAGGGCTGTAGCGGTTCTGGAAAGAGTAGGCCCTGATATGGCTTTCAAGTTTGTCGCGGAGGTCTGCCTCGATTTCTGATTGCGTAGCTTCATCGCAAAACAGAGGGACACCATCACTTTTATCTCCCAGGAATATTTCCCGGCTGCCAGTTGCATGTGACGATAAGGGGATAATTCCGCCTGGAGAAGTATCGCCCGAAAACAACTCGGACTCGCTTCCATCGCTCCCTCCCTCCATGGGCGCCCTCTGCCCCGCCACGATGCACCCCTGTTCCTGCTCAATCTTCCCCACAATCTCCTTAAAAAGGGGATCGGCCGGCGCGAAAACGTGGCCAACCTGGGTCTCATAGGGGAGCGCGGGATTAATACGGTTTGCCCTGGCCGTCATTTGCTCGATCCAAGGAGTAGATCTGACCCGCGTCAGGCAAATGATGTGGGATACGGCGGGGATGCTTAATCCCTCATAGGCCATGGCAACCGTAACTAGAACGTCTATTTTGTCCATCTTCATAGCCTTGATTGCCCTCATCGCCTCCGTAGAGTCGTTGCTTGTGGCGATATCAACGCGGGTCATTCCCTGTTTTTTTAGACTTTCCGTATGCCGCTCTGCCTGCTTAATATCCGAACAAACGATTAAGCATTTTGCTCCTTGGTCAGCCTTCCGGTGCCCCTGCCAATGACTCAAACCGTTGCGCAGAAGGTCGTCGGCAAAACCAGTCTGTAGCGCCGTGTAGACAGCCTGCGAAGCTTTAGCGTCATCAACGCGGTCGATGCTTGCTACGTTAACAGTCTTTCCTTCCTCCGTTTCCCAAGAGGCTTGCCCGTCAGCCAGGTGGAATTTAAGGGGTATAATCGCCTTTTCTCGTAGTGCGTCGGTCCTTGTGTACATAATGGAGAAATTGGCCTGGTCTCGGGGAAGCTCTGGCCGGCACGAGGTCCATAAATCGCGGTAGGGCAAAAACGCAATACGGTCGCCAGCCCCGCGCTCAAGAGTCCCCGTCATCGGCACACGGTAAGCCGCCAAATCCCAAAGTGGCCGAATCTTTTCATGCCAAAGCGAATCCTTGGCAACATGGTGAAATTCATCCATGATCAGGATATAGCGCCTCCTCCGGAACTCATCCAAGAGGATGCCGTCATCCATCCCGACTGCGTTATAGGTGGTCGCGCATCCATGGGTACCGCGACACGGGTTTATCTCATTCGTGCTACTACGGATTTGCAGCCGGTGGTTAAGCGCTTGCCGGAAATGCGGATTGATGAATTCTCGCTCGGCTTGGTCGATTAGGGAAAGACGGGGGGCTATCCAAATAAGTTTGTCGGCGAAGTTGGCGGTGATCAGCCTGCCTGCCAGAACGGGGAGTAAAGATTTCCCTCCACCAGGGGTTACATGGCACCAGATCGTGTTGACGCCGGATCCGGATATTATCCCATCGACGGCCTGGCTGAAGTGCTTTTGGTGCTTTCGTAAGGCGCTCATGCGGCCACCGCTTTCTTGTGTTGGTAATACCATTGCATAATCCGCCGCCGTTCGTAGTCGTTCCAGCCAAGAAGCCTTTGCCTCTCTGTCACCTGGTTCGCCTTCATCGCATCTAATTCATGAAACCACTGCGGAAAGGCTTTAACGCCGTAACTCTCGATCCATTGGCACCTCGCCCATGCTTCGCCGGGGTCACTGTCAAAACCGATCAGGGCATAAGAGCAGATAGAGCGTAACGCTATCCCAGCGCACCTCAGCAATCCAAAGGCGCTAAGCCAATCCTCAGTCCACTTGATATTATCCAGGGCAAGCCTGATTATTGGCCGCTTCAATTCCGTCAATCTTTTTGAGTGATGGATATTTAAAAGTCTTGCATCAAGGCCCTGGTTAAAATCAGGCCGGTCGTGCTTTTTAAGTCGGTCGATAATTTTGTCAAAATGCCCAATTGAGGCAGCCAATAGGTTGTTGTCGCAGATAATTGGACGGTCTGGCCAGTCTTCTAGCTCCCGAAAGTAACCTTCTATTTTGGGGACGGCGCAAAATCCGCACTTATTTGGACAGCCCGTTGTGGTTTTGGTGGCCCGATTGTTTACCAACTGCATTGCCCCAATGCACCCGCCGCCAGTTTTCACGTATGCAAGTTCTTTAAAATAATCAGGCATAAGCACGACAGCAGGGCCACCGACAACAGCCGAATCAAACTCTATATCAGCATTGCGGAGGCGCTTAAAAACTTGCGGCAGATTCCAGGTGAAAGGGATGGATACATAAAGCACCCTGTCAACGATCCAACTTTTAGGCCCTCTCGGCCAGCCGTCTTTTGTCATTCCCACCTCTCGCACCCTATTCTTCCTCCCGGCTTCTCTTCCGAGTCCGGGAACCAAAACCGTTTTTTCAGGCAACATGCCCACCTGTAACCTGTTGGGTTATCCGCCCTGAATCCATAGTGTAGACAGGCCCAGCAGAGCCGATCACGCGGGGCAGTTATCTCCATCTCAGGCCCCTCTTCCTTTTTCCGCTCCACGGAAAACACATCCTGATGATGATCGTCACCGTCCTTTTGCGTGAGCTGCTTCCGTGCTAACCATTCACCGCCCTGTCATAATCAACCTGGCTTGGGTCTGGGATGTAGACGCTCAGTGATTCTGCTGCCCAACGGACAACCCTGTTTGTATATGCGATGAATTCATCTGTTGTCAGGCGAGCCGTGCTACCCACGCGCATGAGTCCTTTTTCATCTTCCTGATGGTTGCTCAGGAATTTAATTTTTAAAGCTTCGTGCATTTCATCCGAATCATACCCACAATGGTTGGCCAAAATCTCCACACAGACCCCCCAATACCAGCGATTCTGGCTATCTGATCTCTTTGATCGCCGCTTTCTAAGCACAAGCTCAATCCGCTTACCCTCGTGCTTTGCTAAATGAACAAGGTAGCGTTGCGGCTGATCCAAGATCAGCTTGCCCTTATCGATGATTCCAGTGAAAAGTGGGGTGGCCATGATCAATCCTTTTCAGGCGGATAATCTCTGCGAAGGGAGCACCCTCCCTTCTTACGGCAACGTTTGATTTCGTAATCGACATCATCCCAGTGGACGGCCCCGCACTTGTCGCACCATGCGTAATCGTCTGAGGAATAGAGCGAGTCGTACCCTTTGGGGACTTCGAGGCGAATATCGTGGTCATCGAGATACTGATCGAACAGGGTTATTACTGCACTCGCTTGCTCTATGGTGAGAGGCTTGGCGTCAAATGAAACCCCTTCTGCGTCTCGCCCGCGCATCGTTTCGTAAAGAGCGTCCATGCGGGCCTTGAAATATTCTTTTGTCCATCTGCTTAAGGGAACGTTGATGGTCTGGAGCCCATGCCAAAACTGTTTGGCATCGTCGGGGGTGATTATTTCACCATCTTCGGAAGGCTCCTTTGACCATTTGCCAAAATCATCATAAAGGCTTCTTACGTAGTCGTTATGTGCCTCCGCTGTTTCGCAATAGGTTTCATCCGAAACCCCTTCTTTGGGGGCTGTGGTCTTCCAGTGCTTTGGGTTGTCCCGATACTGTTCTGTTTTATATCCCAGCTCAGCCTCAACCCATTGGACATGGCGCAGGATCTCTGCAAGTTTCCCTTTGGGAACCATGAGGGGGCAGGAAAGCCCGACGGACATTGAGAAAAATACATGAAAGCTCATATCCCCCCCTTATCTCCATGCCGGATTTTTACCGTGTTCAAACCTGAGCACGTTTTGAGCAATTGCCTTGCATTCCTGCTTATGGGTGATGAAGAATAGATCCTGAAATTGGCCAATCTTCATGAAGGGATCATAGAGGGCTGCAAAAAGCCGGGCATTTTCGGTATCCAGGGCGCCGTCCTGTTCATCCGCACAGAAGTAATCGAACTTACGCCCGGACTTCTTCTGACTGAGGAGTGACATGGCCAGCCATAGGGATTGGACATTCCAAACTCTTTGCCCGCCAGAGATATCATCCAGGTCAACTTCTCTGCCGCTTTCGGTGATGATTTTGATCCGCAGATCTTCTTTCCCAGCTTCATCATGTGTTTGTAACCGGATGGAATAGAAGGTACCGTAGGCGCTGGATAGCAGGTCATTGGCATCGGTAACGATCAGGGGTGCCGCACCTTCGACCTCTGTGGCCTGGAGCCCATCTTTCCCGCACGTGTTGCGGAGATAGTTCCACTCGGAAATCTCGCGCATCATGTTGGCCTTTTCTTCCTGCGCGGTCGTGAGTTCCAACTGGGCCTCGTTGGCCTTTGCGAGATCGGCCCGCATGGTTGCCAACTTCTCCCGCGCATGCGATATTTCCTTTTCAATGTTCGGGAGATGAGTAGCTTCTATGCCGGCAATCTCTTCACTGTAATCTGTCAGTTTTCTACCGGCTTCGTGGTCGATACTTTTATCTATTTCGCTGATGGTATCGGTAAATGAAGCGATAGTGGCTTTCACAAGTGATTCCCGCGCATCCCAGGCGTTTCTTTTTGCCAGCCCTTGGGTAGTTGCTTCAGCGAGTTGCGCGTCAAGGTCCACTTTTCTGGTAATGGCGATCTGGATGTCATTCGCCTTTTCGGCCAAAGTCTTCTGGGTAGAGATCTCTAGTCTTTGGGTAGCAACGTTTTTCCTGATGGTAGAAAGAGTCTCGGTTTTTTGGGTCACCGTGAGCTTTCCGGTAGCTAAGGCTTTTTGTTTTGCGGATTTTTCTTCCCCGATTCGTCCCTTTTCTGAGGTTATGTATTTCCCCCGTTCCTCAATGTTGGCCTTAACGACGTCGCATCGGCGGGATAAGCCACGCGTAACACCTTGAGAAGTTGACCTCTTGGCCTCTATCTCGCTGCCGAGCCGGGCCTTCTCGTTTTCTATTTCCGTATTCCGAGTTGACAATAGGGTCTGTGCTTGTTCTCTCTGGATAGTCAGGTCATCGATGCCTTTCCGCATTTCGCTTTTCGTGTTCTCGATTTCATCAAAGCGGACACGGAACTTCTCGCGAGCTGCCGGCAACTCTTCGGCCGCCTTCGTAGCGGCGATCACGGAGATGCATGTCGTGCTTGAGCATGGTTGCCCAGGGAGAAACTCGTAACCGCCTCGTTCAGCCACGCGGTCCGCGAGGCGCTTAACCTCTGAATCCAGGCTATGCAGCAACCGGTCATTATCCAGATCCACAAGATCACGCTGGCGATCAGCTATTGTTCTGTCCAGGTCAGAAATGTCGGCAACGATTTTCTTTTTCCCCTCATCACTATCAAGGGCCTTTCTTTCCGCCGCATATTTGTTGACCGCTAGCTCCAGGGCGTGAACTTCATCTTTTATATCCCTATCCAGATCCGCTAATTCCTTTTGGAGCGTCTGAATAATCTGGTCATTGTCGAGATCCCGGATAGATGCTTCTATCTTCTGAATTTCCAGATCCACGGTGTGAACGCTTTCTTGGTGTTTCGAGAGTTCTTCGTTCAGCCGATCAATCTCGGGAAGGATTGTGCTTATCGCTGCCTGGAGTTCTTTTTCTCTCTCGGACGCCTTAAGTACGGCGTCCTTCTCGCGGAGAATTGCCTCCACCTTGACAACTTCCGCATTAATTTCGCGATACTTCGCTTTAAGGGTTTCAATTTCGGCTTCAGCGACCACCTTTTCTGCGGCCAAGTCGGCCTCACCCCGCCCCTTTTGAGCCACGATGTCAGCCCGGCGTTGCTGGGCGAGCGTGTTTGCGGTGATGATTTCCCTCAGTTCATCCGCCCTTTTCTTGAGAGCCGAGAGATTACCAACGAGACTGTTCTTTTGGTTCTCCAGCGACTCGGCGGCGGCCATTTCCTGAGCATATGCCGTATTGAGTTCATCGCGGGCGCTAAGTTGCTTCTGCAGGGCATCGATCCGCGCTGTAATTTGATTCATTTGCGCCATGATTGCATTCGCGCACTGCTTCGACGTATCTTCCCAGATGGCATACTTTTGCAGATACAGAAAATCCGCCAGCAGGCTCTGGAACACCCCGGTCGTCATGTTCTCGATCTGCATGTCCTTGGTCTTCTTCGATTTCTGCGGGCAGAACTGAGACCTAAAAACTGTTGACGGGTTCCCGAATACGCTCTCGACGTATTTCTTGTAGGCAGAGATCTTCCCGTTGACGACAGGCTTCCCGTTGACCCACATGAAACCTTCGGTCTCTTCGGATCGGGCATCCATCTTGATGACGCTCCGGTAGTGATTCCCCATAAAATCACTCTCGAACTCCTTTTCGGAGTTACGAAGCAGAACGTGTTGCCATAGGGGGCCACCGCGGGAAATGAGTTGTGGGAAGTGCGACATGCTTTCCATGACCGTCGTTTTCCCAATTCCACATTCTCCATCGAACGTGGTGATGCCGTGGATGCCCGCGAAATCAATTTCTATTTCATCGAGGCCAGTGTAATCCATGGACGGACCAGCCTTCACGCCCTTAAACCCTTTCAGCCTGAGTCTCATGCCGCTGTTCATGCTGCGTTCCTTTCCGCGCTGATGGTGCGCTCACCAGTGACAATTTTCAAAAGTTCCTCGGTCGTCAGGCTTTTAAGGAGATCGGCCTTCAGGAGGATTGACTCCGGTACCCGCTCGCCTTTTAGTTCGGCGCTGGCAACGATCTTGTCCCGCAGATTCTCGGCCCTCAGAACAGACTCACTCCTCACGTTTTGCCGGGGAACTCGGACGATCCGGACGTCAGCTTCCAGGGCGCCGGCTTCCAGGTAAAACTTTTCGATCTGGGCCTTGTCGATTTGCACCGCTTCGTCCTGGAAGACCTTGATCTCGTGGCGGACATAGGTCCCGGCCACTTCGGGCATAACAACAGGCACCCCGCCGATTAGGCAGTCGGTGATGGTCAGGCCGCCGCGGTGATCGTTATCGGGAGAGGAGAAGTCGTCAATGAGACGGGTCGTTTTCTTGCACGGGCTCGGGAAGAAGCGGTGTAACCATTCCTCTTTTGGCCATTCGTTCAGATCAATGGTTCCGGGATGGGTAAATAAGTTCTTTTCATGAATCCAGAACCCCGGGTGCTTCTCATCGATTTTTGAGCAGTAAAGGGGGCCACTGAAAAAGAACCGGTCTCCTATTTGCTGGGGTTCATGAATATGACCGAGGAGCCCCAAATCAGGAAGGGCAAGCATCATTTGGTCTATGGAGATCTCGATATCCATGCCGATTCGGACTTGACCGGTGGGGAGTTTGGAGCCAGAGACATTCCAGTGACCGCCAAGGACGTGCGGAACGCCTAGCTCCTTGTAAGGAGCTGCCTGAGCGCCAAATCCCCTAAAGACATCGGCCATTGCCAGGGCTATCTCTTGATCAGATTCTTTGATCCCGGCAGCCGTTTGGAAATACTGTTTGGTTGGTTGGGGTATCAATGTGATAACCGCCTTTACGCGCTCATGTTCTCGCCCATCTGTGAACACTCCTGAGCTTGAAAGGTATACCTGCATCGGCTTGTCAGCAACGATGACGGGGAAGTTACCCCGAACATGCCCGAGGATCTCAGGAGCGGTCCCATCGTGGGAGGACGTTCCGAGGACGATACAGACGGGAGCAATGTTGGCCAGTTCGGAAATAGTCTTGACCGCCAGCTTCGCTGTCTTGCTTTTCATCTCTACATCTTGGGAATCGAAGATGTCTCCGGCGATCACCGCTAGTTCGACGGCTTCCTCGCGGGCAGTTGCAACTAAAAAGTCCAAGCAGTTTCCGCATTCTTCGATATCCTTCTCGCGTAAGTGAAGGTCTGCGCAATGAATTAATTTCATGATACACCTGCCTGTTCTTTGGCTTTTTTCCATGAACCAATTACTTTCGGCATGTTATCAACCTCCTTAGAACGGTATGTCATCAGTGGCAGCACGGTTATGCCCCTTTCTTGTCTTCCAATGTCAGTAGGTGCTTGAGCAGCTCAATGCGACGGGTAGTCACAACCTCTGTCAGTGGTTTCCCGACCTTTTTCAGCCAGTCATCAAGAAAATATCCCTTCTGCTTTGCCATCCTCTCCAGGGTAGCTGCCTGCTCGTCATGAGTAGAATTCATGAAATCAGCAACCTGTGATTCGACCTCATTCGGTTTTTGTTCGTCTCTATTAGGATTTTGACTTGCGGGAGGAACATCAATGGGTTCCTTGCCAAAGATATTTTTGGCTGCCTGATTCCCGCCGCTAATGGCTTGGTCCCTAGAGGTCTTGGTGGAAAAATCAGGTTTCTGGACAACTCTGGCAGTGATGAAGGGTTTCTTTAACTGTGCCAAGGAGTACGAGTTCTTGAGCCCGATGGCACCACGGATAACCCTTTCCATGGCACCGGTCTCCACGATGGCGAGCTTGTGCTCCCGTTTCTGCATCAGATCCCGCTTGACGCAGTAGGTGATGTATTCTTCCTTTTCCTTGTCGGTCGCGGGTCGTTTTGCTCCTTTGTCCCCATCCTTTTTTAAATTCTTTGCCTTGGTCAGGTATGACTCCCGGTACTTCTCTTCAAGCACGAGAAAATCAAGATCGTCATGACCAACGAACGGGACCTCCTGGCCGTCGGGAGAAAGTATCGACCCGACCGACTTAAAGGCGATATAGTCTCTTGTTATGGTTTCAATGCCGGATTCTTTCGGCCACCACTTCAAGCCTGCCATATAGGGACCGGAAATACGCATAAGCGCCGTTTTATGCAGGCGATACCGTTTTTTATCGCTTATCTCAGCGTTATCGTCGGGATAGATTTCCCCGTCAGTCAAATCGGTGCTGATTGTGGTTTGGGCGATGGCCAGCGCGTATTGATCGGCAAGACCGACAATAAGCGTTTCCGGAATCAGTACATTCCAGCCAGCCTTTTTTGCCTCATCGAAGAGGTTTTTTACTTCAGTGAGGTCGGTTGACATCGATGGTATTGTTAGAGACTTTTCTTCTGCCATGGTTGGCCTCCAGTCCGCGCCGTTCACGGCGCCTATAAGTTTATGCTGCTATCGTATTTCCACCGGAGATTCGGTATTCCCAGTAACCGCCTCCCAGTGGTGCCGCCGCTACGTTCATTCTGTGATCCTTCAGGTATTCACGGACTTCCGAAATCCTTCCCGTGCTATTGAGAATGCACATTTCTGTTACGATCTTGACGTTGGTTACCGGACCTTGCTTCAGCCGCTCATACAGCCTGTAATTCTGAGACCCTTTCTTGAAGGGGTTCGCAGGGTAAGGAGTGAAGTCAAAGCCCGTCTGAGTCATCCCTCGTTCTCCCTGTACTGTTTTAGGCAGTGCTTGCAGGTCGAGCCTTTCTTTTTCGATGCGTCCTTCATCTTTCCTGTCC
The DNA here is from genome assembly GCA_023245335.1 of Candidatus Gottesmanbacteria bacterium. Classification (GTDB taxonomy): domain Bacteria; phylum Patescibacteriota; class Microgenomatia; order UBA10105; family UBA927; genus UBA927. Next base: position 5,544 of record JAHFKK010000002.1, on the reverse strand, counting down.
TTGGGCAAAGGACATATCGAAAGCGTTCCGGGCCGTTCGATATGTGTCTGGTTCTGCCAGAGCCGAGAGTTACAAATGAATGAGGGGTTTTGAGGTTCATTTGAACGTGCACCGCCTTCCTTTTGAATCCAGGTAGTAAGGGCTTTCCGGATAGCCATAAACTATCGAAACCTGTTTATGGAGACCGTGTTTCTTCAGCAACCGCTTGAACTCCAACCGCTCACCATACGATTTGAACCCGCCGCAATCCTCATATTCCCAAATGATGGCCGTTGAGACTTGCCCCGGACAGAAGAGCAATAAAGAAAGTGCGGCTACGGCTACGGTGATGGCCCGCCTCATCGCTGAAGTATCCGCACTACTGCGAAGGTGAAGTACCCGGCAGCAAACCAAAGGAAAGCCTTTACCGGCCTGTCGATCCATCCAAAGAAGTTATTTGCCTGCCTCTCAAATCTTCCGCTTTCAACGAACTGCTTGATTCTGGCCATATCCATTCTCCTTCCGCTGTTGTTGCCGGTCTCTCCCGGCAGGCACGCCCGCTAATTCGTGTTCTTGCTTGGGCGGGACTTTCATGAACACGCGTATCCACGAAAGATTTTAACCGTCCCTCACCACTGCCCTGTTGACGTTTTGGCCGCTGCGCATTTGACGGATTCGCGGGCTTAGGCCGGACTTTTGTGCTATCCGGGACGTTCCACGCCTTGAAGCGCCTATGAGGTATCCGTCACGTTCTGGTTGCAGGGGCGGGAATCGAACCCGCGACTATCGGCGTATGAGACCGTTCTTCTACCGCTGAATTACCCTGCTACAATAAAAAGAGCCTTTTTGCTTCTACCGTTCGAGGCCGGGCCTTCCCGAGGGAGCCGGTTCACGATTTGTCGATGCCATGTGCTATTTCATTGAAGGTGGATCACTTGTGATCTCGACTCATCTTTTAATAGCGGCTGTCGAACAATCAAGAGAACGGGTTTTCAAAGATTCCCTCCGGCTTCGGCGGTCACGGCCCTGGGGCTGCGCCTGGTGGGAGGGGGAAGCCCCACTTACTTAGGGGGCTATCATTGACACAGGCGCAGTGCCTGCGTTGTCAATCAATGGGTCTGTTATGATCGCAATACGCTCACTTCCGCCCACGAACCTTCCGTTGTAAACCGGGTGGATAGCGACATGGTGACCGCCTCGATATGCTCCCAAGCCGATCTTTTGGACCGCCACGGCAACCTCTTCGAGAGACGTTGCCTTTTCTGTGATTTCCTCAAGCTGCGTCTGCTTGACTTTGTGCGCGAGGGGGCCAGTCAGTTTATTTTCGATTGTCAGAGCAAGCATCGGCGACTCCTTATTCGTTTTCGTTGTTGAGTGGGATAATACACAAAGCAATATGTGTTTGTCAAGAAAAAAATACAAAGCAATATGCATTTATTCTTGACCGCAGATCAGGGAGGAATTATGATGAGGCTGTAGATTTTTGGAGTGATGGTAATTCAGAGAATTAAAAGCAAAAGGGAGGTTAAGGCATGATTAAGCAACTGGTAGAGATTGATTTTGCAAAACACTTGGCCAAGCTCGAAAATGTCATTAAGGACAATGATATGATCTGGCCAATGTCCGGCATGTCAGCGCCGGTATATATCAGGCAGGTGAGGAAGATGAGCCGGAATTGACGCGCACTGGCTCTATCGGTGTTCCCACGGGCCGTTATTACGAAATAGAGGCTAAGATTTTAGTCCCCTTTTCGTAATCGCTCATTCAACAGATTAAGCAGCAGGTTTCCTCTGCCCACGGGCTTGTTTCCGTGTCCATAGGTCTTGTCTATCTTCGGATAGTACCAGCCGATTGTATAGTTATCTTCAACATCGCGCATTTGGAGCGTACCGTTGTCGTGTGTGTACAGCTTTCCGATGGTTATGCCCTGTTTTTTAAT
>JAHFKK010000002.1:0-3526 GCA_023245335.1 Candidatus Gottesmanbacteria bacterium | reverse complement strand
TAAGCTCGGGTGGCATATTCCCTCCTTGGTTTTTTGTGGATTGACTTTCCCCATGCGCTGCCTTATAATTTGTTAAACACGGAGAATATCAATGCCGAAAATATTTGACTATCTTGGAATCATCCTCTTCTTTTGGTCCAACGAGCATGAGCCGATCCATGTTCATGGCCGCTACCAGAAGCTTGAGAGCAGGGCCGAAATATTCATTGCCAACGGCAAGGTTTCCAAGGTGGTTATCAAGACCGTTGCCGGGCGCAAGCCGCTGGAAGATCAGCAATTAGCGGATTTTGAGAGCTTCGTCAATGCAATGGGCCTCAAAATAGCCGAAAAATGGGTTGACTACTTTGTTTATCATCAAAAGGTCACATGCGAACGCATTACAAAGAAGGTGAAATAACCATGTTGCCGCAAGAAGCTTTTGTAGAGGTTATAAGTGCCGAATATTTAGACGGCTACCGGCTGGCCATAGGATTCAGTGACGGCCATGTACAGGACGTGGATTTTGAACCGTTCCTACGTCGGTCCCTGCATCCCGAAATCAGCAAGTATCTCAATCTTGACCTGTTCAAACAGTTCAGGATTGTGGACGGGCAATTAGACTGGTTTCAATCCACACCACCCCCAAGGGAGGCGACTTACGATCTGTGCTTCCCCCTGTCGGACCTTTACGAAGGCACAATTTAGCCCCTCCTTGGAACGTTCGTTCTATTGCGCGGTTCTTGGGTTCTTCTTTATTGCCTTCTTGGCCTTTGCTGACGAATCCTTTGCCCATGCACCGCCAAAGTATCCATTAAGTCCACAAAAAGCAGTACTATCAGCGAGGTCAACCACTGCACCCCCTTTTGTGAATTTGACTGTGAATTTGCCATGCGTTTCATCGTCTGCCACATAGATAGCTTCCACGGCCTTGTCGTCGCTAACCATGTTTTCTATCACCCCCTCTGCATCACACATATGCAAGCTGCTTGAATGTAGGGTGTTGATCGTTATGTTCCATTTTGCCTCAGAAGGGTTTACTCTTGACACCTTCATCTCGCCGGAATAGCCCTTTTCCTTGTAGGTATATGTTCCAACCGGGTCTATCGCGTAAGCAGCAATAGAAAATGATGATATAAGCAAAATGGTCACTATTGCTGCAGTTGTTATATTTTTCATTAAGCCCCTCCTCGCTTATTGACCCCACGAATCCATTGATATTTCCATCTTTGCGATGTCCTTCAAGATGCCGATATCTATGCTCGTTTTAACATTTAACCGATACATCCCATCGGTCAAAATTAAAATATGCCCGCCGCCCGCGTCGTCGTTTTCCCGCCAAAGGATATTGGGCGGCTGGAACCATATATTATCGAGGGCATCTTTAAATTTGTTGCCATTATATTGGATGCCTTGCTTTTTAACGCCGTCGTTGTCGCTGGCCTTAAATCTGTATGATGCCGCATCGATTGTAGTTCCTGCCTTATCCTTCAACGCAATATTTATCATAGGCATGTCGGCAGCGTGGCGAGGCAAGTTCGTAAGGGAATTAATTTTTGCTCCATCTGATTTAGCTGCTCTCCTCTTGATTTTTCTCCCGCCCTGCTCATCTTGATCTGACTGATCTATAAAATAGCATGTTTCGGCCCGCTCGCTTCTTAAGGGGCTGCGAGGTGAAAAGCAGACCACCATTGTGCCCTTTGGGTAGCCCTTAACTCCCGACGACGATTTGCTGTCAATGGAAAATAAGGAAATTGATTTACGCTCCTCAGTGGCGACATGCTTGAGCGTTTCTTTCAGCTCCGCAAGAAAAGACTGATCCCACTTTATGGAAATGGGAATGGTTATATTTGCCTTGTTTGCGCCGGAACTCGTTGATTCAATCTCTGGCTTTCCGACCTCGTAAACATAGGCTGCCTGGGGGTATTTTGCGAGAATTTTCCCTAACAATTCTCCAGACGACTTCTTTTCCTCTACCTTGCTGAATGCCTCACCAAATAAACTTTCCCCCTCAACTTTCTTCGTTGCCACATTCAGCGATTCAAGTTTTCTTTTAAGTTTTGTACTGATAACGTAGGCTTCCAATTTTACGGAAAACAACCCGTCATCGCTCTTCTCTTGTGACAATAGCTTGGATTCCTTGACGTATCCACCGCTATAATTCAATACATCATCCTTAAGTATGGCGTTATTCTGGACAATGGTATCCGATGAAACATACGATCCAATAACCTGCTCAACGGCGTTCCTGATGGCATTTTGGCGTGCCTTGTCTGCGTCAATGCCTATGCCGGTGGCAATGACTTTTTCAATTCGCTCTGGAGGCTCTGTGGCATAAAGATAAACCGGCAATACAAGCAGGATTATCAGAAAGAGAAACTTCCATGGTTTCATCACAAATCTCCTTATTAAACAGTAGTGGCCGGGACGATATCTTTTTTGCAATGAAGGCAGAAAATGGCCTCTTTTTTAATCGGCTCGGCACAGTAGGGGCAAACCTTCATCGTTTCTTTTTTGATCTTGTTATTGAGGATCAGCATATCAATGGCGGTAATGAAAAAGAGGCCAAGCCATACTGAGGATATCGCAGAAAAGACCATAGGATTTGAAAACATGAGCATTGCCATGCCGGTAGCAATAATCATCAGCAACACGCCAAGCGTCTTGCGCCCCATATAGAAGTAGCCCGCGCCCAGATATACGAAATTCAACCCAATTGCCGCCCAGATGTTCTTTTCTTTCATAACGCTCCCTCCGTTTAATAAAGTTTTTTTGAAAACACCGGTTCCATAATGTTCAGATATATTAATCCATTATCGCCTTTTACCGTTCCGTACCACCTCCCTCGTCGGTACCGGTAGGCGGGGCAACGCTCTCCTCAGAAAAATGCCCTTGGTGAGATTGGAGGTCGTTTAGTCTTTTGTTTATTGCCTTGATTTCATTCTCATGTTTTGTTCGCGCTTTGCTCATCTCATCTTTCAAGGCGTCAATTTCTGCCTGTCTTGCATGTTTTTCTTCAACCGCTTCATGGAAGGCTATAATATTTTCTTTAAGAGCACCAGAATAAGTTGTCTTTGAGTCAATGATTGCCTTAACCTTCTTGCAATGCTCCTTCAGTTCATCGGTTCCGTTCGCTAAGGGGCACTCGGGATCGCAGCCCTGCGATGATCCGTCGCGTGAACGGTCAAGCAGAAGCCAGCTTGGCGATATATCCGGCTTGGTCTCTAATATTTTTATTATCTTATCAACTCCGGGAATGGCACCGCGTTGAAGCCATGCTTGGCTAATCGTGGTCGGATGTACATCGAGAATTTTTGCCCACTTGCGCAGAGGGATCTTTCCCTTATCATTTTGAAGGGATTTTTTTAGCCGCCCGTGGAACTCAGATAGATTATATTCTACTTTTTCGTTTGACATATAGATTATAGTCGTGTATTCTCCCACCTGAAAACAGATCACCCCAAAAGGAGGCTCGTCATGGAAAAAGGTACATCGTTATCATCCGGTATCGTTCGTCTCGAAAAGGCCCTCAATCAAGAAGGGCTCATTC
>JAHFKK010000020.1 GCA_023245335.1 Candidatus Gottesmanbacteria bacterium | reverse complement strand
CTCCCGGACTAAAGATCGCAATCGAATTCCTGTCGGCGAAAGTATCGGTGCTGATGCTCTCGGCCAGAGAAACGTTCGGTCTTACAACATCTAAAAGCAGTATTGAGGTCAAGACTGCCCGGCAAGACCAACAGCTTCAGAACGCCAAGTCCGACGTGACGCTTCCGGGCAATAAGCAAGACATAAACCTATGAGCATCAAAATCGTACAAAACGACACCCGTCCACCACTGGAATTCAGTCTGACTCAAGACGGTGCGCCGGTGGATTTAACCGGATGCACTGTGAAGTTCTACATGAAGGACTCCTCCACTGGATCGGTAAAAATCAACGGCGTGGTATGCGTGATCACTGACGCAACCAAAGGAAAATGCCGATACAACTGGACAGCCTCCGACACGAACACGGTCGGAACGTATCTCGGTGAGGTCGAGGTAACGTTCCCTGACACAAAAATTCAGACCGGGTTCAAACAATTATCAATCATCATCCGTGATGACATCTAAACATTTATGAACAGAGGCGACATTCGAAAAGCAATAAAGAACGAGGTTGACGATCAGACGATCGATGACGCACTCGCAAACTCCTGGGTACAGCGTGCCGATGAAAAGGTGCAGAGCTGGCGGCCGCCTGAGGATAAAAACCAGACATTCGACTACTGGGACTACCTCAAGACCGAACAGCCGTACACAACGGTAGCAAACCAGCCGAAATACCCGGTCCCTGAAAACTACCGAGCATTCGTGGAATTAAAGGTCGGCGACGACAAGCAACCGTACACGCTCGTCGATTTTCGAGCGAGAGATCGGTACAACGATCACGTCGTGTACACGCTTGGCGGTTACTTCTATCCGGTTACGACTCCGACTGCAGACGGCGATGCAATGATGTTCGTCTTTGTTCGCATATCGGATGACTTCGCATCGGATAGTGATGAACCGGAGGTCGAAAAGCTCTATCACCAAGCGTACGTCGAGTGGGGCAAAAAGATGTACTACAACCAGCAGGGCGACACGGAACTTGAACGCCAAGCTGAAAGTAACTTTGAAAGGATCATGGTCGGTAAATGGCGTGACCAAGAACTTGCACGTATGGCGTCCGCAGATGATCAGGCGTCAATCCCACGAAGCAGTCTCGTATAAAACCTATGGCATTACCTAAAAAAGTTTGGAAAACATCAAGATTCGACAAAGGACTCGGTAACCTGAATACCGAGGGTATGGTCTGGTGGACACAAAACCTTGACCTCGAAAAGACACCGCCGTATCTGCGTGTCTCACATAAGATGTTCAAAAATCTCGACGAGAGCATCAATTCAGAAGTTAATTCAATGCCCATCGATGGCGCACTATTCGGCAAAAATTTGGGTGGGCTTCAGATATACAACTGGATGGTAACCCAAGGATGGGGCAACACTGCAAAATTTTTCCGGTATGAGTATCCAAATTGGGTTTATGTGCATAGCTATTACTTTCCGGGTGGCCGTGCTTATTCACTTATGGGTGACAGCACATTTTGGACTCCCGGGCTTGGAGGAACCGAACAGGGATATCTCTACTTCACGATAGGAAACTCCCTCGGACGTTACGATGCTTCCTCCAATTCATGGAACGATGCGTGGCAATCGCTCGGAAGCGGTGTGCTGTACTCAAACGGAAACGTACCGCTCACCAAGTTCCTGAAATACATTCTCGCTGGATTCAACAATATGCTCTGTGCGTGGGACACCGTAAATCTGACATGGCACGGCAACCCAAACCCTCCCAAGATCACTCTTCCACCGAACTTCGACATCAGATGGTTTGCAGTCTTGACCGACTGGCTCGTGATCGGCGCACATGACCTTACGAGTAATGGCTCTGCACTCTTTTTCTGGGACGGTATCTCCGGAACATACAACCGCGTGCTTCGCATTCCGAACGTCTCGTGTCCGGCCGGCGTCGTAGACAAGAACCGCCTATACCTCATCACCGGCGACGGCTGGATCAATTTCTTCGATGGCTCCGGTCTCCAAAAACTCAATCGTTTCCCTGATATCGAATCCGGTGACATCTCGTTCCAAATCAACCAGAACGCAGTGAAAGTACACAACGGCGTGATCCTGATCGGCGTCAAAGCACACGGCTTCAACATGGAGAAACGCTACTACGCTGGTGGTATCTGGGTATTCAATCCAAATACCAACGCACTCTATTTCCGAAACACGCTCTCCCACGGTGGCATCACAAACATAAGCGACACCGGCGTGATCCAAGTCGGGAGCATCCAACTAACTCTTAATTCCGATCAGTTTTTCGTGGGTTGGGATAAGGGCGGCACCAATCGATATCTGCTCGACGTGAACCACGACGGTGGATCGTACCGGCCGTACAACTGGAATGCCATCGTGGTCAGTCCGGTATTCGATGACGAACCATACCGACGTAAGAGATTCATCCAAGAAGTATTGAACTTCTGGAAACCTCTCATTGATACGCCTTTTGCCCGATTTGTCGTGAAGTACAACACGACCGAGAAATATCAAAAGTACACCGCCTTTGCTACTGGCGGTACCAGTACCTACTTCACGGTTTCGTTCGGCATTGGAAACTTTGAAGTCGGCGATGAAGTGACAGTCGTAGCAGGAAGCGGTGCTGGACAGATACGACATGTTCAAAGTATCGACACTGCACTCAATCGAGTCTATGTCGACGAGACACTCTACAACTCTGAGAACGGAAACGAATACAACAACACTTCGTACCTTCTCGTCACACCATTCAAAAAAGCGGGCGTGATCAAAGGAAGCGACAACATCGGTGCAGTAAACAAACTCCTGCGATTCAACGCACGAGCAAAAAAGATTCAGATCAAGGTCGAGGTCTGGTCACCATCCGGATTCATCGGAGAGTGGGACATGGGACTTCGAGACATGTCCACGATCTACATACCGGATCGAACTATTAAGTAATAACAATCACTATGGAACCTACAGCAAAATTCACAATCGAGAGGGTCGATGAAAAGACTGCAAAGAAAACAGACAACACCGAGTCAGTCACGATTCTCAACATGGATATCCTCCGCCAACAAAAAGAGGAACTTGAACAAGAGGTCGAACTCAGACAAAGATCGCTTGCAGAGATAAGCGAGATCATCTCCGAATTCGACAAACTGCCGGTCCCTCCTAAAGAGGAACCAGTAGTCGAACCTGAAATTGGAGAGCAACCACTATGAACCCAAACGACAACAATCCAAACCAGCAAAACAAGCTTGATCCATCGCTTGGGTATCTGCTCTCAATTCTGCGTGACATTCCGATCTTGAACAGCGTGCCGACTGATCCGCCAAAGTACCAGATCAGCTTTGCACTGTACGAGAACGGAGCGACACGCCGGTTCTACGTATTTTTTAACGGAGCGTGGAGGTACGCAACCCTTACTTAAAAACTT
>JAHFKK010000019.1 GCA_023245335.1 Candidatus Gottesmanbacteria bacterium | reverse complement strand
CGCGGCAGGCGGCTTCGCCGCGCCGCGAGTAGCCCCGGCAAAGGAAGAGAAAGGGCAGAGTATGGGGGGATAGGGGGGATACCTTAAGCCAAGACTTATTCCCATTTCCACACCCATTTCCGCGTCGACCTCAATAAATTCGTTTCAACGTAGTACTATCATACCCATTGACGTCCCTGTTTCTGTGTGTCTTCCAGCCCCTCGACGTAGTACTATCATACCCACTTACCTCCTCCCCTCGTCTGTGCTATACTGCGTCCCATGGAACCGACTGCGCCAGAACCATATGACTTCCGTCTCGTGAACTATCCTAACAAGGAGCCGGTCACGAAGGATGAAATCCATGAAGCCATTATTATATGTAATGGCAATATCGCTGCGGTGTGCCGCCTTCTTGAGCGTAACCGTGAAAGTATTATGAGCCGTATTAATGCGGATGTTACTCTTCGTATGGTCTTATCCGATATCCGTGACGCGGTGATGGATCACGCTGAGAACAACATATTTTCTCTGGTGTACCAAGGTGATTTTAACGCTTCGAAATTCGTTCTCCAAACTCTAGGGAAAGACCGTGGGTATATCACCCGCGTAGAAAATACCGGCAAAGATGGTAAGAACATCCACGAAGGAATGACCACTGAACTCGCAAAACTTTTGGACGGCATCGCGGCTCGCATCGATGCCCCCGGACCTTCGCCAGAAGTATCTGACGGAGTTGGGGGACGAGGGTTGCTCCCGTCTTAGATATGAATGGCGGTTTTGGGCGCGTCCCGAACAGTTGGCCCCAGAAGGGGACTGGTTCGGGTGGCTTCTTCTTGCCGGACGCGGCTTCGGGAAGACTCGCACCGCTAATGAATATGTCCGCGACGAAGTGTTTTCGGGTCGCCACGGGCGCATCGGGATTATATCCGAAACCGCAGCGGATGGCCGCGACGTTATGGTAGAGGGCGAAACAGGTATTATGAACATATCGCCCCCGTGGTTCATGCCGCATTACGAACCGTCGAAGCGCCGTATTACGTGGCCGAATGGCGCGGTGGCCACGTTGTTCGACGCACGGGAGCCGGACCAGCTTCGCGGCCCGCAGTTTGACTTGGTGGTAATGGATGAACTAGCGAAATACCGCTATGCGCAGGAAGTGTATGACGGTATGCTATACGGCCTACGTCTGGGCGACAACCCGCGTTGGGTTGCGGCAACAACGCCACGTCCCACCAAACTCATCAAGGAATTGATAAAAGATCCATCCGTTCACGTGACGCGGGGCAGTTCAAATGATAATTTGGCGAACTTGGCCCCATCTTTCAAGAAATATGTCATCGATCGTGTTGCCGGGACCCGCCAAGGCCGACAGGAAATCGACGCGGAGATTCTGGAGGATACGCCGGGCGCTTTGTGGAATAAAACAAACCTCGACGAATATCGCGTCAAGAGTGCCCCTACTTTGAAAAGAATTGTGGTGGGGGTGGACCCGGCTGCGTCTTCCGGAGAAGATGCGAACGACACCGGCATCATCGTCGTGGGAATTTCAGAGGATAATGTGGGGTACGTGCTGGACGATTTCACCGTGAACGGCCCCCCGCATGTGTGGGCCAAAAAAGTGGTAATGGCCTTCAATCTACATCAGGCCGACCGGGTGGTGGCCGAAATTAACAACGGCGGCGAAATGGTGGAAGCCACGCTGCGCACTGTGGCTTCCAATTTGCCCATCAGCGTCGTGAGGGCCTCGCGAGGCAAATACGCCCGTGCCGAGCCGATTTCCGCCCTTTATGAACAGGGCCGCGTGAGACACGTAGGCGTGTTACCCGCGCTGGAAGACCAGATGACGCAGTTTACGCACGACTACGCGCAATACAGCGGGGAGGGGGCCTCCCCCGACCGTGTAGACGCGCTGGTGTGGGCCTGTGCAGAACTATTCCCGTCGCTTATTCGCCCCATACGAACCGCGCACAGAGAATACCGTGAAGCCCAACCGCTGGGGTGGCTGGGATGAGCGACAAAGACATCATGAAGGACGTTTTGGAGCGCTTCGAAAAGTCGGAATCTGATTCTGCGTTTTTACGTGAAGAGGCTGTGGAAGACTTCAACTTCTCACGCTTGGGGGTACAATGGCCCGAAAAAATTCGCAAACAGCGCGAAGAGGAAGGCCGACCGGTATTAACCATCAACAAACATCCGGCGTTTATTCGTCAAGTGGTTAATTCTGCTCGGCAAAATAAACCCAGCATTGTGGTCGCCCCGGTGGACAACGGCGCGGACGTTCAAACGGCGGAAATAATTTCCGGCATTATCCGCTCGATCGAACGGGGTTCCCGCGCCGATATTGCTTACGACACCGCGATTGATCATTCCGCCACGTGTGGCTTTGGGTTTTTCCGCATCGTTATCGACTATGTAACTCCCCTAAGTTTCGACATGAGGATCGGCATTGAGCGCATCCCGAATCCCCTCTCCGTACATTGGGACACTTCATCCACGCGCTTTGATTCGAAAGATTGGAAATACGCGTTTGTGAGTGAGTTTATCGACAAAGACGAGTTTGAGATGAAATACCCGAAGGCCGCGCCGGTGTCCTTCGATTTCGGTTCCTCAGAAGCCTTGAACCACTGGGTAAGAGACGACGAAGTGCGTGTCGCTGAATATTGGTGCAAGTACGAAGAGCCATGTACTCTTATTCAGTTGTCAGACGGGCGAGTGTTCCGCGAGGACCAGTTGCCCATATTGGGTAAAAAGGTAGCTGAAGCCAACAATTTTGACACAAAGGGTAAAACTGAGAAGGACTTTATAGAAGCTTTTTGGTTAGGCATGGGCCAAGGCGTCACAGTTAGAAGGACGAGAAAGTCCACATATTCCGAAATAAAGCGGCATATTGTGTCGGGGTTGGAAGTATTAGAAGAGGACGTTTGGCCAGGGTCGTGCATTCCGATTTGCCCGGTCTGGGGCGAGGAAGTCATAGCAGAGGGCAAGCGGCACTTCCGCCCAATGGTGCGCGATGCCCGCGACCCGCAACGAATGTTCAACTTCTGGCGCTCGGCATCCACGGAACTAGTGGCGTTAGCCCCGAAGGCTCCATGGGTTGGCCCGGTTGGGTTCGTCCCCAAGGACCAAGAGGCTAAGTGGGAATCCGCCCACACGCGTTCGTACGCATATTTAGAGTACGAGGGTGGTACAGCGCCGCAACGCACCCCCTTTGCGGGCGTCCCGGCTGGTGCGTTGCAAGAATCATTGAATGCCTCCGACGACATGAAGGCCATTTTCGGGATTTACGACCCGTCACTGGGCGCGAGGAGCAACGAAACGTCTGGCGTGGCCATCAACGCGAGAAAGGTAGAGTCGAGTAACAGCAACTTCCATTTTGTGGATAACCTGTCCAGAGCCATAAAGTTTGCTGGAGAAATTTTGGTGGAGATTATTCCTTCTGTCTACTCCGAGTACGAAGTTGTTCGCATATTGGGCGAAGATATGAAAGAAAAAGTGATTAAGCTGAAAGACACGGGGGACGGTAGCAAGGTGTACGACATTACTGTTGGGCAGTATGACGTAACCGTGAAAGCTGGCCCATCACACGCCACCCAACGAGAAGAAACGAAAGAAGTCCTCATCGACATTATGCGGGAACTACCGGAATCCGCCCCGGTTCTCGGTGACATTCTTCTTGAGCACATGGACTTCCCACAGGCGGGGGCCGTTGCCAAACGTTTGAAGACGTTGTTGCCGCCCGAAGTGCGTGAAGCAGAAATGCGCGAGGATTTGAAGGACCTCCCGGAAGACGTGCGGCAATACGTGGTGGCGTCTGAGCAGAAAGTAAAACAGGCCGAAGGTCAGATGCAGCAGTTGGCACAGG
>JAHFKK010000008.1 GCA_023245335.1 Candidatus Gottesmanbacteria bacterium | reverse complement strand
CTCAAGTATCGGGGCGATTGTGTCCGGTTCGACAACCTTTTGAAAACCAAATCATTTACTGATTAAAGGAGGAAGGATTGATTATGGCGGACGATACGATTAAAACAGGGTGCCCAGACTGCGAGAGTTGGCAAACGATGATCAGGGAGCTGCAGAACATCATCAGGCGGGAGCGTCACCGGCGCAACATGTTGGAGGCGGAGATTGAGGCGCTTCTGGAAAAACAATCTTCGCCTGACCCGGCGGCGTAAACCTACCGCCATTTCAACTACGGAAGGCGTTAAGGCCGGTTCCCATGAGACAACGTGAAAACGGACACAAAAAAGGAGCGGCCCTTTAAGCCGCCCCTCAGTTCAAAATAAGGCTATGTGGAATATTCTACAATTACTAATAATCTCCATCCTCTCCCGATCCGAATCCCTGTCCGATGCCCCGGCGATACGGCTCCATCGGAGTTGAATCGATTTTCCGTACATGCGGTTGGCCACATGTGCAATGCCTGTTGCATTTCTCGCACATGGCACACACAGGCTCCGCTCCACATCTACATTCCTGCCACAATTGTCCTCTCATTTTCCACCTCCTGTTTCAGCGCCCTGTTCTCGTCTGCCAGGGCCTCGTTTTCCCGGATCAGTTCCCGGATGATGTCTAGTCTCACCCGGTACGCGTCCCGGAGCGCGGACAGGATCTCCGTCTCCGTCGGAAGGTTTGCGGTTTTTTTGCTCTCCATTGTCTCACCTCTCCAGATTCGCGACCTCCATCAATGCGAATGTATTCGAAACATATGTTGTATATCCAATTTTTTCAACTGTATACCCGGCCAATTTGATTGCATTTATTACATACAACGGCAACTCCCCCCTGCAATCATGATCCCAATACAGGATACGTTTAGCATTTAATTGTTTGGCCATTCGCTCCTGATTCGAGTTTTTCGGGAATGGATATTCAGATATTAATTGTGTGTTTTCCATTACGTTAAATATACGGTTTTTCATTTCCCTACCTCCTGTTGGTATTATTATTTGCCCCTCGCCGTTTGCATGCGTCTCCACGCTCCCGTGCCGCCCGGCTGATAAGGCCGGTTCCCGTGGATTATCAGGCCACGGGGCAAGCTAATCTATCTCGCACCACGTCGCGCCCTGGCAATCACAGCCAGGATTGCTACAGATGTACCACCGGCCCTGCCGTGCCTGCCTTGCCGGTGAGCCGCACCGGTTGCAAAGGTAACCGTCTTGCCTCGGCGTTACTGGTGTCCAGTTCGAGCCCTCCGTTTCATTTGTGTATGTTTTTTTCATTTCTTACCTCCTGTTGGTTGTTTAGTTGCCTGATTATGCCCCCGCATCACATGATGCATTTTCATATGACAGCCATTATGGCAAAGGGCCAAAGATCGTGGTACTTGTCAAGCATTATTTATTTACTTTATAAAGTAACGAAGCAATTCGCATGCCAACCGCAGCAAACCCGCGCCAATCCTGTAAAGCGTGAGTTATCAGTAACCCGCTATTTCGACAAATCTTGCCGGGTAAAAAGGCAAAAAGGCACTAAAGCTGAACAATATCAATGCTTGGCAATAAACGTCGAAGACGGCAATAAATGTCGAAAATACGGCCTTGCAAAAACGGCCTGGACGTGGCATAGTGGCAGGCAGATCGGGAGGTAATGATAATTATGCTCTCAAAACGGCGACAAAGCAACGCGCTCCGGCGGAAGATTGCCCACTACCAAGACACCGGCGGGCAAATTAATGTCCTTCCCGAGGGCGCCGCCGGCACACCCGCCAGGACGGCAGCCAGAACCCCGCTCAAGTGCACGACGTGCCAGATATACAGGGACACGGACGGCCTAGGGAAACAAGAATGCCGAAAATGCGAATCATACAAAACCTTCCAGATCAAGGGCACGCCGCGCCCACCCGTGATATTTGAGGACCTGACAGAACTAATCAAGGAATCGTGCGCCGATACCGAAAAAACCAGGGATATTATGCAGGTGATCCAGAGCCTGCCGCTTGAGCGCTCAGTTCCCCTGATGATGCAATTTTACCTGGCCGCAACGCTCCAGGAGATCGCAGATTATCATGTAATGTCCAGGCAGGCGGTTGACAAAAAAAATAAATTAACAATTGATATCATTAAGAAAATGCTCCACGCCGGTTGATACCCGCGCTATATGTAATAATAAAAGAGGAGTGGCGACTCCAGGACGCGATCAGCGTCCGTCCCCAGAGCGTAGAGACGGGGCCGAACCAGGACCACCGGACACGCACCACACAACCAGAGAGAGGGCAGAACGCAATGCCGAAGCAACAAATAGCCGACCCCGCCCCGAAACCAGAAGCAAAACTCTGCCAAAAAACCAAGGACGCCATCAAAATGGTTAACGCCGGGATAGACCCCCGCGAGGCCTTAAAAATGGTAAACTACAAAGATACGATAACCGCCAAGTCCGTGTGTGTCCTCAAGCAGAAGGTCAAGAAATACTCACTCTCACAGCCCTCGACCGTCCGGCTGGCCGAAACTCAGGTCAAGCGCATCCTCCGGGGACGAGGCAGGGAGGAGGCACACCAAAAAGTCACCAAAGACGGCGAAGTAGTTGAATATACTGACAACATCTACCCCACCGACAGCAACATCATGGCCGCCGCGGCCATGGTCTATGATCGGTACGAGCCGGTTAGGCCCGCCGATCAGGACTCCGGCCAGGCGCAAAACCCCGGAACGCACGTTGATCTCCGTCAGTATCAGATCAATGTCCACGTCAATAAGCCGTAAGGGGCTGGAAGTATTAGGTTCTTTCCGGCAACGTCCTATAAGAACCATTATGTGCGCGTGCCGCTGTGTAAACATGGGGGCAATATAGATGCAGGCGGGGCTGGAGGATGTGTAGGCCGGTAGGGGAGGGGGTAAGCACTCCGGCAGGAGAATACGATATCCCCTCTCTGTAGGTGCCGCATATTTTTTAAAAGTGTGTTTTCCCTTCCCAGAGTATGGGAACGATAAATCCTCGGTGGTAGCGAACATGGTCGCCCTGATTGGCAAAGACTTTGAGATTTGATGGGTCGTTATTGAATTGTGATCGGTCTTCGTGATGCACGATGTGACCGGGTAGTAGGTTAAAGAGTTTTTCTACCTTTGCTCTTGCGATTCTGGCAGAATGCCGGTGTATAAGGAGGGGGTTCCCGTTTCCATGCTGAAGCCATGCGAGATAGCATTTCTGGGAGCAGAAAGTGTGCTTGGTTTTCCGGATATACGCGCGCGACTTGACAGCAGCTTCTCCGCAGACGGGGCAGGGAAAGGAGATTTGGGAAGCAATAGCAAATTGTCAAGGTTAATATGATAAAATTTGAGCGGCACCCGGAGATAGCGATAAGCGCGTCAGAGTTTGCGACGGGTAAATATAAGACGTGGTACAGCAATGATTATGGTGCGATCATGTCGGCGATAGCTTCACGGACGTTGGATGAGCGTGAAGCATTGAGGGCGTTGTTTTTGACGGACTTATGGTTTATGGTGCGCTTTGGGATGAGTGTTGTCTCGGCGGACCATCCGTTTGTGGTTGAGATATGTAGGGATATTGAGTCTGGGCCTCAGAGCGGTACGTTGGATGTTTACGCGAGGGAGCATTTTAAATCAACGGTTATTACACAGGGTGAGACTTTACAGCGGCGGTTACGTGAACCGGATAAATGCACAGGGATATTTGCTTACGCCCGTCCGGCGGCGAAGGCGTTTTTGCGGTCGATAAAGATATTGTGTGAACAATCCGACTTACTGAAGTGGTGCTTTCCTGAAGTATTGTGGGCAAAGCCGGAGGCTGAGGCTCCAAAATGGGCGGAGGACGACGGCCTAATCTTTAAGCGCAAGAATAACGCGCGGAAAGAGTCCACGATTGAGGCTTGGGGATTGATCGAGGGCATGCCTACGGGGCGGCATTTTGATGACCGGGTTTATGACGATATCGAAACAGACGATATCAGGGAATCGCCTGATATGTTGCGAAAGTGTTATGACAAGTTCGAGATGTCTGACAACTTGGGAGTTGATGGTGGGACGGAACGGGTTATAGGGACGTTCTACTCTCATTATGGACCGATCAAGAAAATCCAGGACAAGAAGCGTATTGATGGGACACCGATGTATTTGACCCGGATTCGGGCGGCAACTCATGACGGGACGAAGGACGGCAACCCGGTTTTGTTATCTCAAGAACGGCTGGACAAACTAAAGATGTCTGTTCACTTCAACAGCCAGCAGTTATGCAATCCGACGCCGGATTACGAGATTAAGCTTGATTTTGCGATGCTACAGCCCATTGAACCGCGTTTTATGCCGAAGAACCGGTTGAAGTTTGTGTTGATCGACCCGGCTGGGGACGATGCTCAGACGAAGGGTGTGAAGAACGACTCCTGGGCGATGGGTTGCATATCCGTTGAACCGGTAATGGATGACCTGGGAACGTCGAAGATATTTATCGAAGACGCCGTTTGTGATTCGATGAGCCTGAATGTTGCTGTTGATGCGGCGGTAGGGTTGTATTTACGGAACGGGAGGATAACCGGGGTAGGGATTGAGCGCGTGGGTACGGATTCGGCCTATGAGCACGTCCGTAAGGCGTTATTGGCAAAGGGGCGCTATGTGAAGATTAAAAAGACGGAACGTGACGACGGCAATATGATTCTACTTAGTCCGGACGGGAAGTCAAAGACGCGGCGGATAGAATCTGCCTTGTCATGGCCCTGGAATAACGGGAAGATTTATTATTCAACACGCCTGCCAGCCTCTATCCTGGACAAGCTGCGCGAAGAATGCGCGAAATTCCCGTTATATCACGTCGATTTTCTGGACATGATTGCTTATATTTACAAGGTCATCGAGATGATGCGGTTCAACTTCCGGTGCCAGGATGAAGATACTGATGACGAAGATGAAACACTGACAGGTCGGGGATGTGGACATTTATCCCCATTACAGGGCAAGTCAGCGGTAACTGGATATTAAGGACGGGGGCAGGTGTGGGAGAGCTTGATTTTCTTTTAGGGAAGAGTGCTCATTTTGCTACGGTTAAGCAGCCGCCCGATAAAAAAACCTTGACATTTCAAGAAAATGAGAAGATTAAAAAACTAAAGATCATAGCCGCGCTAAAGGCGCTTGACGGAGCAAAGCGCCAATTGCATGAGGCATTAGCGCTGTTATAAAAAAATAGCTTAATTCTCAATTATTATACGAGAGCAAAAGCCACCAGACCCATTATTTTGGGCGGTGGCTTTTTTATTTTGGGGTCACAAGTAAATGGCAGAAAACTTTGTCACCATTTCTCAGCTTTTGACACGCCTAAAAAGTGTCAATATTGCCGCCGATCTTGATGCCGATCTTCTCGGCAAGATCGCGGCACGCTGCATGCAGGATTACAACCTCGATGAGACCTCCCGTGAAGGCTGGATGAAGAAAAGCAAGGATGCCCTTGACCTTGCCTTGCAAATTGCGACTCCCAAAGATTTCCCTTTTGAGAACGCTTCTAACGTAAAGTACCCTCAGCTCACCATAGCGGCCCTTCAGTTCCATGCGCGGGCGTATCCTGCCGTCGTGCGGGGGAGGGAGGTCGTTAAATGCCAGGTCATTGGCGAAGACCCCGATGGCAAGAAGGCGGACAAGGCTGATCGTATTTCCAAGTTCATGTCCTATCAACTCCTTACCGAAATGAAAGAGTGGGAGGAAGGTGTTGATCGGTTGTTATTGATATTGCCTATTCTCGGTTGTGTTTTTAAAAAGACATACTTCAGCCCTAACGACAAACTCAACCATTCTGATTTGATCTTTCCTCAGAACCTGGTGATAAATTACAAAGCGCAGAGCCTGGTTAACGTCCCGCGGGTGACGCACGTTTTTCAACTTTATCCACACGAGATTATCGAACGGCAGATGCAGGGCGTTTTCCTTGCCGATATTGATTTGGGCAGCGAGCAGGAGAACGAGGCGCCGCAAGACATGTTAGAGCAACATTGCCTGATTGACCTTGACGAGGATGGATACAAAGAACCCTATATTGTCACGCTTCATAAGGACACTCATAAAATTCTGCGAATAACCGCGAATTACGACCATGACACTATATTCGTCAAAATGGGCGACCAAATGACGTCACTCGAAGACCTGGGGGTTCAAGGCGGCTTCAGCGATGAAGATTATGACATTCTTAAGCTGGCCCGCATCACGCCGGTGCAGTATTTTACAAAGTTTTCGTTTTTCCCCTCCCCTGACGGCGGCATTTATGATTACGGATTCGGCCAAATCCTTTACCCTCTAAACGAGAGCATCAATACCTCCATAAACCAGATGATCGACGCCGGAACACGGCAGAACGCCGGGGGTGGGTTTTATTCCAAGAATTTACTGACGGACAAGAAGGGCGTTATGTCCTTTGCGCCTGGTGAATATAAGCCTGTTGACAACATGACGGGGGGGGCAATCCGGGACGCCATTTATGACTTCCAGCACCAAGGTCCTTCTGCCGTCACGATGCGGTTATTGGAGCTACTTATCCAATCAACTAAAGATATGACTTCTATCCAGGATATTATGGTCGGCGGTGCTTCAGACCAGGAAACGGCGACCACAACCTTGTCGCGGGTTGACCAGGGGATGAAGCTGTTTACCGCTATCTACAAGCGAATTTATCGCTCCTTGAAACAGGAATATGCCAAGCTAAAGCGATTGAACAGACTGTACCTCCCTGCTTCGCAATATTTTCGGGTTCTCGATAGCGGGATTATCTCGCAGATTGGGCTGGAAGATTTTCGGGGTGACGATACCGATGTTCAGCCGATTGCTGATCCGACGATAGCCAGCCTGCCAATGAAATTGGCAAAAGCGCAGGTCTTAAAGCAACTATCGGTGGGGAATCCGCTTTATAATCAGCGCGAGGTGGAGACCCGTTTCCTCGATGCTTTGGAAGAACCGAATATCGACAAGATTTTACTGAGTGAAGATCAGATTAAGCCGCCGCCGGATCCGAAGTTAATGGAGGTTCAGGCAAAGATTGAAAAGATTATGGCTGAATTGGATGTGATGAACGCCGAAAAGTTGAACCTTTACAGCCAAGCAATGAAGAATATGGCGGAAGCGCAAGCAAAGGAAGCGGCCATTCCGCTTGATGTACAGAGGCAAGAACTCGAAGAATTAAAGCACGAGTTAGAGACCATGAAGGCGTGGTCGGAGGAGGTGAGAGGCAATGTTTCAATGTCCCCTGAACAGCGAGGAACTGGCACTATGGAAGGCGAACCCCTTGACCAGGGCGATATTGGCGGAGGCGGAGAGATACCGCCAGGAAACGAGGGCGCAGCTATCGCAGGGATTATGCCTGACGATGGACAGCCCGGAGAAGACGGCGTTGAGCTTGGCGAGGATAGTGGGGAAATGTGAGGGATTATCAGGTTTTTTAGATATGGAGGGCAGTGAAAATGGTAAATGAGTCAAAAATCAGTCCAGTAGAGTATAAGATTCTTATACTCCCGGACACCGTCGAGGAGATGATGGCAAGCGGCCTGTGGGTTCCCGAAACGGCCCGCGAAAAGGAGCAGCTGGGGCAGGTTGTCGGGACCTTAGTTGCCGTTGGCGGGAACACTTTTTCTGATTGGGGTGACGGCAGGAAGCCAAAAGTGGGTGACCGGGTCTATTTCGCCAAGTATGCCGGTTACGTCATTAAGGGCAAGGACAGAAGAGAATACCGCATTGCTAATGACAAGGACATTGCGGCAATCATTGAGGAGTAAGAGGAGGATATTATGGTAGAGGAAGCAATAGAGATAGTCCAAGAAACGGGGGGGGAAACCCAGGTTATCGAGGGAGTCCCGGTAGTTACAGAGGTAGAAGAAAAAGCTCGCTCTCAGGGATGGGTCCCCCTGGAGGAGTTTCGCGGCGATCCGAATCAATGGCGCGATGCCAAAACATTTGTCGAGCGCGGCGAAATCATCATCCCGATTATGAAGGAACGTAATGAGAAGCTTGAGCGGAAGCTGCACGACATGGAAGGCAGCGTCAAGGAGCTTGTCGAATTTAGCAAAAAGGCTGAAGAGCGTGCCTTCCAGCGGGCACGGGGGGAATTGGAAACAAGGCGGCTGATGGCCGTCGAGAACGCCGATACAGAAGCTTTCCGTGAGGCCGAAAGGGAGCTTGATTCCCTTCAAAAGCAAAAAGAGGCTGCGGCACCGGCCAGGGTGTTTGAAGAGCCCCCGGAAATGAAGGCATTCCGGCAGACAAACGGGAGCTGGTATGATGTTGATCCGGATATGACGGCTGAGGCCGATGCCCTGGGAATCGCTTATGCAAAGCAGGGCCTGCCCTATGGCAAGATACTTGAAAAGGTGCAGGATCGGATTAAGGCTCTGCACCCGGCAAAATTCGCCAACGCCCGGAGGGAACAAGCGTCAGCGGTCGAGTTTTCCAATGATACCGGCTTGCCGAGAAAAAGCAGCACTAAGGATTATGCGCATCTCCCGGCGGCTGCCAAGGCGCAATGCGATAAATTCATCAGGGATATCCGCGGATTTACCAAGGATGATTATGTCAATAATTACGAGTGGGAATAGGTGATAACATGGAAGATAACAACGCCAAGCCCCAGAGAATATTGACAATAGCCGAAAAAAAAGCGCAGCAAGACCGAGCCAGAAAACGCAAAGCGGCAAAATCGAAAAGAGGTAAAGCACGGAAGCCGATAACCGAGGAAGCCACAACCAAGAATGAAGGAGATAAGCCAATGGAAGAAACGAAAGTCCCAACTATAACATCAGCTTCAGAAGAAGCACCGAAAGCAGTGTCGGACGATAAAAGCACAGCGACGGGGCCGCGAACAGCCGCTAGGCGGGAACGGGTTCCCCTCGGCCATTCCAGGATGAAGTTGACCGCACCCCAGAAAGCCGGAAAGCACCGGCGATGGATAAACGATGTCGGCGGCAGAGTACAGCTGGCCCAGGAAGGCGGCTATACCTTTGTCGAAAAAGACCCGGACATGCAAATCGGCGATCCCGGCGGCATGGGCGATGGCGATGATACCGGCAGCCGCGTAAGGCGTATTGTGGGCACAAGAGAAAAAGGGGACGCACAAACAGCCTTCCTGATGGAGATAGATGAGGATTTGTACCAGGAGGATCAGAGGGAGAAACAGCGGCGATTGGATGAAATAGATAATCAAATCCGGCATGGCAACATTGAAGGCCAAGTCGGCAAAGATGGCCGGTATATCCCAAGCGAAGGAATTTCTTACCGGCCCTAAAAATGTAAAGGAGAAAATCAATGCCAAACGCAACAGGATTATTCGGCCTGCGCCCGGTGCGACACATAAGTGGAGCACCTTGGAACGGCGCGACTATCAGAGCGTATATTTCCAGTCTTTACGCTACGGCCCTCTATGTCGGCGACCCGATATTGTGGTCTCCGACGTTGACGGAAAAAGATACCACGGGGCAACACCCTACCGTTAACCGCTCGGCTGGAACGGCTGGAACGGTTATAAGGGGCGTCATTGTCTCTTTTGAACCGCTGCTGACCGACCTGAACAAAAACTATAACGCGGCTTCCACAGAGCGTTACGCCAACATCTGTGTCGATCCTGACGTGATTTACCAGATCAGGGGCGATGGCGGCGGGACATTAACGAAGGCTGTTCCCGGCCAGAATGCAGTATGTATTGCCGGTTCCGGCGGCAGCACGGCAACGGGGTTTTCCAGTTTTGGGCTTGATGAAGGCACGACGACCGCGCCTACTACGACCCAGAACTTCACGCTGCACATCATTGGAATTGCCAAACAGGAAGACAATGCCCTGGGCGTCAATGCTCTTTATGAAGTGCTGCTTAACACATGTGAAAATGCCACGGGACGCTTCCTCGGCATCACCGCATCTTAAGGAAAGGGGGAAATGACTGATGGCAGTAATTACTACGGGAACACATCCCAAAACATTGTGGCCGGGCATCAAGGCGATCTTCGGAAATGCCTACACCGAAAGAGCACCGGAATACCCGGAAATTTTCGACAAGCAAACCTCTGACAAGGCTTACGAGGAACGGCTGGAGATAACTACCTTCCCGCTGGCCCCCGTCAAACCGCAAGGAGAATCGGTTTCTTATGTATCCGATTCTCAGGGGTATGTAAGTCGGTTAACAAATGTTGCCTACGCCTTGGGTTTCATCGTAACTCATGAAGAGCAGAAGGACAATCTTTATGAGCAGGTGGCTTCCCGACGGGCGAAGGCGATAGCTTTTTCTCTCAGAAGCACCAAGGAAACGGTAGGGGCAAACATACTCAACCGCGGGTGGACTTCTGGATATACCGGCGGCGATGGCGTGGTTTTGTTTTCCGCTTCTCATCCTTCAAGGAATGGCAATTGGAGCAATACGCTTTCCGTTGACGCCGATCTTTCGGAGACCGCGATTGAAGACATGATTACCCAGATCATGGGAATGACAAACAATGTCGGCTTGCTCGTCCAGTTTTTGGCTAACAAACTGATTGTGGCGCGGCAGAACTGGTTTGAAGCTAACCGGATCATGAAGAGCGTGCTTCAGAATGACACCGCGAACAACGCGACAAACGTACTGAAGGCGACCAATGCTCTGCCCGGCGGCATTGTCATGAATCACTATCTCACGGACGCTGACGCTTGGTTTATCAAGACCGATTGCAGCGAAGGGTTGATTTACCAGGAGCGCGAGCCGATGGGCGGCCTTCAGCAGGACAATGATTTCGACACGTCTAATGCAAAGGCAAAGGCATATGAGCGTTATGTTTTCGGTTGGGCTGACCCGCGTGCAATCGTTGGAAGCGCCGGGGCGTAGGTCGTAACAAGAACAATTTAACCCTCTGGGGCGGGTGAAATATCCCGCCCTATAGGATAAAAACTATGGAGGATTCTAAAAATGGGAAGATATGAATTTGGATCATCGGGCCCGCGTTATGCAGGGATTCCCCTGATAGGCGGGTTCCCTGTCGGATTGACAAAAGTTTTCTTTGTGGATTATGGCAATGGTTCTGACAGCCATAGCGAAAAGACTAACTCGGTCGACCGCCCCTGGAAAACAATCAGCAAAGCCTATACTGCGCTCACAACGAACAAAAACGAAGGGGTTGCCTTAATTGGCAGCTCGACTCATGCGCTTACGGGCATGCTTACTACGGCAAAAAACCGTATCCATATGTTCGGGTATGACCCAGGAGGTCGGTCTTACGGGCAAAATGCAAAAGTCTCGCTTGGCGTAACTACGGCGGCGGCGGATATCGGAACCATCCTCAACACGGGCGTTCGCAACAGCTTCAAAAACGTCAAATTTATGAACTCCAACACGGTTGCCCAGGGCATTTATTGTTTTGTGGAAGGCGGCGAATATGCCGTGATCGACTCATGCGAGATTTATAAAGAAACCGATCTCAACGAGACCACGGCATCTGAAATGGTCATGAATGGCGATTCTGCGCAAGTTTACAACTGCGTCATCGGCTCAAGCGCCAACCTGCTAGTGGGCGACATCATTCGTGCGAATGTAAGAATTACTGCGGGAATCGCCGGTGCGGGCAAAGTGGCAAGAGATGTTTCTTTCTATGGGTGCAAGCTCCTCAAAAAAGCCGCCGGGACAGCATCTTGCTACTTCTATGCCGCCAATGCGACTGACGTTGAGCGTATGTTTCATATCAAGGACAGCCTGTTTTATAACAGTAAGTTGGCTTCCGGCGATCCTGCCCAGTGCGTTATCGCCGCTTCCGCTCAGACGGAGGGGGACATCCTTATTGACAACTGCACCAGCATCAACAACACGAAGCTCTCCACGAGTACGGGGGTTGCAATTGCCGGCCCAGTGCCGACATATGCCACTACCGGCATTGCGGTTGTGGCATAAACAGAAAGAAGGGAGACCACCAATATGCCAGACAGATACGAAAAAGAAAGAGAAGCCCTGATCGCCTCCGGCATGAGCCGCGAAGAGGCGCAACGGTTTAAAGAACCGAAGCCACCTACACCGCTGGCGGGAACCCCGAAGCCGGGCAGCAAAAAAACAGGCGGCAAATAATAACCTTCGTAACACCGAGCCCGGCGGTATATCCGGGCACTTAAACGAGGTGCGAAAATGCGACCTAAGCTTATTTCATACACGCCCGCCGCCCTGGACGCGGACGGCTTTAAAAATGATGCAACCGGAGCAACCACAACGCTCACGGCAACCAGTGCGGCAGATAGTCTGGCCCATAAGGTGACGATTGCCTCCGCGGTCAATCTGGCTGCGATCACGTTCACTCTGACGGGGACCGACCCAGACGGGAAAGCGCAGACGGAGGACATAACGGGGCCGAATAACTCTACTGTAACGAGCACGAAGTATTTTCTCACTCTGACGGCGGTAACATTTTCTTCGACTCTGGGCGCGAATACCGCTGACATTGGCTGGGCAGCTACGGCAGTGAGCAAGACATATCCCATTGACCGCTATGCCGCCAATGCTTTCAGCCTTGATGTTCAGGTTACGGGGACAATCAATATGACCATCCAGGAGACGCTTGCTAATGTACAGAGCGTAAGCGGCTACCTGACTTCGTTCACGGCGGTCTCGGCTTTAACGGGCATTACCGGAAACACAAAATCTCAGTTGATGGCGCGAGCATCTGCCTTTCGTCTTTTGGTGAATGCCGTAACAGCGGGGGCCACTGTGAGTATCTACATGGCGGGCGGGGGCGATAAGTAATGACCGTCCAGGGCGTCTATATCCCCGGCGACAATTACTTCCTTTGCCCGGTCTGCGGCTTCAAAAAGAGGGTTAGCGAGGGGCGCAGGCGATGGGACAATGAGTTTGTCTGCGTCAACGATTGGGAGCCGCGGCACCCGCAGGAATTTGTCAGAGGCAGGGCGGACAAGATGCTCCCGGCCATTACCAGACCAGAACCGGCAGACGTTTTTATCGACGTGGGCGATGTGACACCGGAGGATTTATAACCAATGTCAACGGTACTTAGCGAAACAGCGCAGCAGATCATAAACGATGCTTACCAGCTTGCCGGGCGAAAGGATATGTTCAACGAACTGGAGCCGGAAGAGATCGAGTTCGGCCTGCGCCTGCTCAACGACCTGATAAAGCAGTGGCAAAGCCGGGGCGTTGAGTTGTCGTCGATACTGGATGTGGAAGTGCCGCTTTATGATTCGAAACAAAGCTATGTCTTGGGGCCTTCTGGGGATTTGGATATTGGACGCCCGATGCGCGTTGTTTCTGCCAGGAGGCGCGACTCTTCCGGTTACGACCTGCCATTCGAGCCGCCGATTTCGTCCCGCGAAGATTACAAGAGATTGCCGCTAAAGGATTCGGCAGGCGTTACCGTAATGGCCGCCTACGAACGTCGCTTGACGGACGGCCTTGTCTATGTCTGGCCGGTGAGCGATACGGCCTCAACGGCCTTGACGACGGCCTGGACGGACAGTGTAGCGGTCCCCGGCGAATATCACTATACCGGTGCAGGGGTGACGGCTGAACCAACCTACGTTTTCGCCAATGGGACAAAGCTAACCGAAGGGACGCTGGGGAGCCTGGCTGACGGAGAGTGGGCATATGGCGATAATGATAGCATCGGTTCAAGCCAGCTTTACGTGAAATTAGCAGTAGGCAATCCGGGCGCGTTGGCAACCGGGCACGTCAAGGTGCTGCTGACTACGCCGCCGCTCTTAATATTGACTATCCAGCGGGCCATCGACATTTTCGATACTTCGGAAGATACGCCTGATTTGCCTTCCGAGTGCCTGTTGGCCTTGAAATATGGACTGGCCGGCATTGTGACTGACGGGTCCACGTTGTCGCTTAACGAGCGGCAGATGATTAAGCAACAGGCAATTGATTATTTCAACCAGATGCGATCTACAGATCAGGAAGCAGCTTCGATCTATATTCACCCACGGATGAGGTAGCAAGCAATGTTTGTTACACCAAGCAAACCTTATTACAACATTGACTCTGCATCGCGGATTATCTCAGGTGCTTTGTATGATGGCTACCGCGACGATGCCGATGCCTTTTGTAGTCGTTTCGGGTTGACGGAATATGCTGACGTTGGGACCTCTATGCCGGGGGATGGCCTTTTCTGGTGGGACAAAGAACAGTCGGTGCTGGCCTTCTCTAACGGTCGGTGCTGGAAGATGACGCACGGCGGCGCGCTGACAGAACTTACCGGGGGGAACTTTCTTTCCGCTGCGACGGTAATTGTTGCTGAAGGCCAAAAGACTGACAACACGACGGCCCTTTATGCCTGTAACGGCGGCAAGTTGAACTATTCCACGGGTGGCAACTTTACTCAGCAGGCTGCGCCCGCACCACAGACATGCACCCACGTGGTTTATAACGGCCTGCGCTTTATCGCCAACGAGACAGACACGGCCCGGATGTATTTCACCGACATCAGCCCGGTATCCGGTGAATTCGATCCTGAATATTGGGCAGCGACGGAAAACCCCTTGACAACCGATTCACGCGGGGACGACATTGCGGGGCTTTACCAGGCGTGGGACGATATCGCCGCATGGGGGAGCTTGGGACGCGAATTATGGCAGACAACAGGCGGGGAGCCGCCACTTGAACCGCGCCTCGGATCATTATCGGAAGCCGGGTTGATCGCTCCTTACAGTGTCCGGAAAGCCGACAATACTTATTACGCCCTGTGTAAAGTAGATCATAAAGCCGCCGTTGTCGCGATGCAAGCAAACGAGCCGGTAATTATCTCTTTAGACATCGAGAAGTTACTAGACAATCTTACGGTTCTGACTGATGCCATTGGCGACATTATCAGTGTCGGGGGACAGTCTTTTTATCTCATTACCTTCCCTACGGAAAACCAGTCCTTCTGCTACAACATCAAGAAAAAAGAGTGGTATCTCTGGTCTTTATGGGACTTAAACGCGGCTGTCCGTAACGCTTTCCTGGCCCGGCATTTTGTTTATGCCCCTGATTGGGGATTACATCTCTGTCAGTCACGGATAAATGGGAAGATATATAAGGTTGATGTTGCCGCCACCGACGACGATGGGTCGCTTATCCGGTCGGAATGGCAAACGGGATGGTTTGATGGCGAA
Source organism: Candidatus Gottesmanbacteria bacterium (assembly GCA_023245335.1). Lineage (GTDB taxonomy): Bacteria > Patescibacteriota > Microgenomatia > UBA10105 > UBA927 > UBA927. The sequence continues at coordinate 473 of JAHFKK010000008.1, read as the reverse complement.
ACAACCGCGAATAAGATACTGCTCCAAGCCAGGTTTCACCTGAAGCGCGGTCTAGGGGGGGGCAGCGGGAATGAACCGGTTTTTGTTTTGCGATACCGGGATAACGGGCGGCAGGTCTGGAAAAACGAGCGGCAGATCAGTCTTGGGAAGCAAGGCGAGTACGAACTGTATAAGACCCTTAATAATTTAGGAACATTTCGCTCTCGACAGTTTTCTTTAATCACGACCGATGCCGCTAAGATTGCGATTGCGGGGATAGACCTACATCTCCGCCTATTGAGGAATTAAAATGCCAACAATACCATTACCGCCGCGAGAAGCGGTGATCCTGGCAGAGATAAAACAAGGGCAGTTGCGCGAATTTAAGCATTGGCTGGATGAAGTTTCCCGGCTGGTGAACGCGATTTCAGACGCGGGCGTTGATGCGCTGTCGTTTTCCTCGGTGGAGCAAGGGACAAGAAGCAGTATAAGCA
>JAHFKK010000018.1 GCA_023245335.1 Candidatus Gottesmanbacteria bacterium | reverse complement strand
CCTTTACGCCCTACTAAAATGAGTATGACACCCACCAAAGCCCCGGTCAAGAATGCCGCATAAAACGCGATGATAATCCCCGGATATCCCAGAAGCATGCCCATGAGCAGCGCCAGCTTGACGTCCCCAAACCCCATACCGCGCCCCCGCGTCAGAGCCCACAAAAGATATAAAAACGCAAAGCTTCCTACAGCCGCGATGAGATGATGAGGAAGTACGGTAAGGGGGGCAGGGGACAACACGAGCACACCGAGAGCTCCGATTATCCCAATCACGGTCATACTGTCCGGAAGTATTTGATATTTCAAGTCCGAAATGAAAAGAACAAGTAAAGAAGAAAATAGTATGTAGTATAAAGGTAAGAGAGAGGGAGTATGCAAAAATTGATTATAGATCCATATAAAGCTAAACGCCGTCAGAAGTTCTACCAGCGGATATTGAATTGAAAGCGGTTTGTGACACCGGAGACACCGACCGCGCTGGATGACATATGAAACCACGGGAATGAGTTCATACCATCGAAGCGTCTTTTTACACCAGTCGCAGTGCGAACGGCCCCAGAGGACGGATTCTCCGCGCGGTAACCGATCCGCAAGAACATTCAGGAATGATCCTATGCAAAGACCGAGAAGAAAAATAATAAGCGGCATGAGAACCACTTACTGAATACACCAGTAACAGTCATCCGTTCCGGGAGGCGTAGCGCTCTTACAGCTGAGCGTCCCGGCGGCAAGCGCGCCGTCCTGTTGATATTTTGTATTCGGGTCGCTCTGGAACGATTTAGACGTCGGCTTATAACAGACGACTGCGGTGGGCTGTTCGCCCGAGACTGCGCCCGTTCCCGTCACCCATACTTTTGCAAGGCTTCCTGCCTGTATGGTCGTAAAGTCGCTTCTGAGTTCTCCGGCCGCTACCATGTTGGTGATGGCATCCACCATGGGAGCGGTAGATAAATCCGTTTTATTCGGGTTACTGGCAAACGGCATTTGATTTTTCACCGAATAGTATCGGATGATGGCCGTCTGCACCTGGTTCACCAAATCCCGCACACCCGTATCCGATCCTTTTTTAAGCTGTTCAAACGGGTCGATGGCGCCGATCAGTCCGACGGCAAGCGCTCCCAGAAGTGCGATGACGATGAGAAGTTCAATGAGGGTAAAACCCTGACTGCGCAAGCTGGCTTTTCGCGATGACGGCAGAATATATTTCATAGGATTACCTTTCTTTATCCAGTTAACCATCTGGTAGCGTCCTTGTCAAGTGCCATTCCGATGACGCCCTGAGCGAGTACGCGAGCCGAAGGGTCTCTATACATATTCACTTTATCTGACTGGATAAATTGTAGATCGGCGTAATGACGGATATCACGATAAAACCTACCCCCACTCCGAGAATGACCATGATGACCGGCTCGATAGCCGCGGTGAGGCCTTTCACCAAATTCTCCGACTCCGTCTGAAAATAGCGCGAAAGTTTGAGAAGCGTATCGTCCAGTTTCCCGGTTTCTTCGCCCACCTTCATCATCTGCGACACGATGGGCGGAAATACCGGAAACTGTCCGAATGAATCTCCCAGCGGAAACCCTTTTTCGACTTTTTTGGCAATCTCCCCAATCGCATCGCGAAACAGCACGTTGCCCAAAGAATTTTTGAGAATTTGCAATCCTTCCAGGATGTGTATACCCGACGTAATGAGCATGCCGAGAGTCCTGGTAAACTCCACCAGAATTATTTTTTTCTGCAGTTCGCCGAAAATGGGAATTTTGAGTATCATCGCGTCGACCATGTGCTCCCCGACGGTGGTCCTTCGCCAGTTGCGAAAGCCGACGATAAGCCCGGCGGTACCCAGGATCATGAGCCACCAAAAGTGGACAAAAAACTGCGAAATGCCGATGAGGATGAGCGTCGTCATCGGAAGCTGTATGTTCATGTCTTTATAAAGACCCGTAAGCTGCGGCACGACGACGGTCATCATCACGAAAACGACCGCCACCATGGCGATAAGGATGATCACGGGATAAATCATGGCTCCCGAAACTTTCCCCCGAAATTCGCGCTGGGATTCCATGGTCTCGGCGAGTCTGGTCAGGACCTGATCAAGCGTACCGGACGACTCGCCGGCACGGACAAGGGCGATATAGGTCGGAGAAAAATATTTCGGATATTTGGCAAGCGAATCTCCTAAATTGCCGCCTCCGACAATCTGGTGTTCTATATCGACAAGCACGTCAGCAAAGACTTTATTCGTCGTCTGACTCCGTAATATGGTCAGCGCATCCGGAAGGGCTAGACCTGCTACCACCATGGTGGATAACTGGCGGGTGAAGTTCACGATATCGCTGAAACTGACCCGTTTAAAGTACAGTTCGATCGCTTGCAGGTTGAACTGATCTTTCGATTCGTGTATGGAAACGACAAACATCCGTTTCTCATGGAGGAGCCGTATGGCAACATCCTGACTGGGCGCATCCACCAAGCCGCTGACTATCGGGCCATCAGGATTTCGGGCTTTATATTGAAATATTGCCATGGTTGGTTACCTCCCCTTGAGAAGCCGAGCGAGTTCTTCCGGACGGAGTGCGTAGGACATGGCGGCATCCTGGGTAATTTTACCGTTCTTTACCTCAGTCGCCAGGGCCGTCTCCAAACTGACCATACCGAGCTCTGCGGACGTTTGGATGATATTGTCTATAAGATGACTCTTGCCGTCACGGATGGTCGTCCGGATGGCAGGAGTCCCGGTCATAATTTCCGACACGAGCGTACGCCCCCCCGATATGGAGGGGATAAGCCGCTGGGATAGCACGCCTTCGATGACCGAAGCAAGCTGCAGACGCACCTGAATCTGCTGATTTTCCGGAAACACATCCACGATGCGGTCAATCGTCTGCGCAGCGGAGTTGGTATGCAAGGTTGCAAAGACCAAATGTCCGGTCTCCGCAATCGTGATTGCCGCCTGAATGGTTTCCAAATCCCGCATTTCCCCGATAAGGACGACGTCCGGATCTTCACGAAGCACGCTCCGCAGTGCCACAGTCCACGAATGAGAATCCTGGTGCATTTCCCGCTGGGATATGATCGAAAGCCCCACCGGGTACACGTATTCAATGGGGTCCTCTATCGTCACCACGTGGACGGATCTTGTCTTATTGATCTCCTGGATGATGGATGCGAGTGTCGTACTTTTGCCGTGACCGGTCGGGCCGGTTACCAGGATAAATCCCTGCCGGAGTTTGACAAATTGATTGACGATGGAGGGCAGATTAAGTTCTGCAAATGAGCCGATGGTATCCGGTATAAGCCGGAAATCAGCGGCGACCGTCCCTTTTTGAAAATACACGTTGGCGCGGAACCGGTTGGTTCCGTATGCCACGGAATAATCAACTTCCTTATTGGTCAGAAACAGATCGCGCTCTTCGGCAGTAAAAGTTGCCTCTGCAAGCGCCTGAGTGTCCGCCGGCGTCAGCTTCGTCGTACCGGAAACGGGCGCAAGTGCTCCTACGACGCGCAGCATCGGCGGGTACCCCACGACGAGATGAAGGTCCGACGCATGCAGTCGTATTGCCTCTGAGAATAGTTCTTTTATATCCATACCTTTAATTTAATAATCTAATAATCGAATAAACTAATAAAATCACTCATGCAGTAGATTATTCGATTATTTCATTATTCGTTTATTCGCTTATTCATCTAGTCCTGTGCGACTCTGAGCACTTCTTCTATGGTCGTCACCGCCTCCAGCGCCTTGAGATACCCGTCCTGCTTCATGGTCGTCATGCCTTCTTGAACCGCGACGTTCTGGATGTCTTCCATGGGCGCTCTGGTACTTATGAGCTTACTTACTTCAAGTGACACCGGCAACACTTCAAATATACCGATCCGCCCCAAGTACCCCGCGCCGCCGCACGCTGTACAGGCGGTGCCATTCACTTTTCCGGTCCCGCGGTATAATTTTATGGGTTTATCTT
>JAHFKK010000017.1 GCA_023245335.1 Candidatus Gottesmanbacteria bacterium | reverse complement strand
GTAAATTGATACGCTCCCACCCCAACCGCTGTTCTGTAAAAACTCCTTGCCAGCTCCCCTGATATTCCTTCTCTTTTACCGTTCTGTTCCCACGTCAGATGTTCAATTTCATAGCCGCTTTTAATGCGGTCGATTTCGTCTCGACTAGGTTTTTTTCTCATGTGTCTCCAGAGAAACTATTTTAATCCACCCGTGCGAATGAATAAAACGATAAGAGCAGCTGCTTGACCTGCGGCGATCAGCAAAACCCCGGATATAAGCGCCCAGGTCCTTGTCCCCCATTTTTCCTTTTTTTCCTTTACTTCTTTTTTGTTCTTGTCCTCATTACAATGTCGATCCTCAATTTTTTGTATCCGGTCAGTAAGTGGGGGTCTGCCATTTCCCTTGATGACAACCTTCATCAGCTCCGCGTTGGATTCTTCAATGTGTCCAACGCGCCCTTCAATGCGCGCTACGGCTACAGAAACATCTTTGAGTTCATTAAATATTTGTCGATTGGATACGGATTCTGCCATGCTTATCTCCTATGCGTGCAATTCTTTATACCAACCCCAAAGGGTTGATAACTTTTGACTGTCTGATAATTCCGGGACCACAATGGGCTCATCCTCACTGGTTGGTTTGGAACCAAATATTTCTATATAGCGTCCGGTATCTGCCAACCAAACATCGAGGTCAAGGTATTTATATTCCATACCATACTTGATTCCGTCTCCGATACCGTCCCCGTTTACGTCCCCGTTGCTCGCATATTGCCAGATCAAAAGGTCAGTCCATCCGGCGTTTTTTACCAGTGACCTCAATTTTTCAACGGTGATAGGGTTGTAATTAGCCACAAATAAGGGGCGGTTTTTGTGATATGTATAGAACTTAGGCAGTAATCCGGTTGAACAATAAATACCTGTCTTTTTTCCAGATAGATTGTCAAGATCGTATAAAAGATTGTCCAGAATGGTTACAACCGTTCCCCAAACCTCTTCTACTTTAGGGGCTATGCTTGCCTTCTCAACGTCAATAAACACGGGCTTAGGGTCGTCTTTTATCAACTTCCAGATAAAAGCGGCTTGTCTTTTGCCCCAAGCAGAACTCGATATTCCCAAAGATGTATGAGAATAGTAGTCCAGGTAATGATAGATAGCCCGGTCTGCTATTCTTTTTGAGGTGGTGTCAAAATGAGGAAAGCACAAATCCCTTACTTGTCCGTAACCGCTGCGATAAATGATAAATTTACAGCCTAGATCAACCGCCTTTTTTACATCTGGCAGTTTATTGTTTGGAATATCATTGAATTGGCTTACGTCAATCCCGCGTAGAATAAAGTCATCGAATATCATTCACTACTCCATATGATTACTTGACCGCCTGCATCGTAGGTAATTTCAAGCACTGGCGGGGCATAGGTTGCGTGTTCATACATGGATTGTGCTCTTTGCACGTCACTGCTAGATCCGTTGTCCCAAACCATAACCGCCATTGTGTTGGACGCCGCCCAACCGGCACGGTCTAATATTTCTTGTACAGCAGTGGTTATGTCGAATGAATATTCAGTCCCTGCTGTCCAGGCGTCAACCAAGTTATTAGTTAAATATGCAGTCGTCAATGTTCTAGCAAATAAATCATTCTTTGTTGTGGGCTTTGAGGGGTTGTCCGCCGCCTCACACCCAACCTTAACCTTGACTGTGTTTGCGGATAAACTTGCGTGTGCCACGACCTTATAATAGGCGGATACTATCTGCAATCCCTTCCATGCAGGAACTATGAATGGTATCCATATCTTTGACGTAACCCCAGCGGATTGTTGTCCCAAAAAGCCATAATCGCTAGTATCGTTAAACGTGCCGTTTGACAATGCGAAGCAATCATCTGCTGTTGTATATATCGTAAATTTACTACTCATCTATCCTCTAATCATCGTAGGTGTAGAAAATCTCGATTGAAAAGTCCTTCCAATCGGCGTTCGGAGACGCGTCCATGCTAAAATATATCCATTTTCCGCTTGGCACGGTAGCGTCATCAAATCCACTGGTCGCTGTAAACACACCGCTCGTGGTGTCGCACACGTCTATAACAACTGCGTTTGCGAATGACCCCGTAACCTGGTCATCTGCATACTTCAAGTCCCCGGCTAATTCAGCCCCTGGAGACGTGTCGGGTCCGACAATGTGTATCCTGGTTATAGTCAGTGCTGCGTCCGCTCGCATGATGGGTATTTGCGCTCGTTGTGCATACACGGCTTGCGGGTTGGAGACCGTGCCGCGAACCTTTTTCACATTGACATTCAAAATAGTCTTTGTCTCTACCAGTGTCTTTTTTGCCCAGGCGCCGGATAACCCTGCCATAAAATCATTATCGGCAGTCGACGTGACATTGGGTACGCTTGCCGGGATTGTGTGAGCCGCGTTCCAATCACTAGGTTTGATGTCATAGTTAGGATCATCCGCTATGATGCTTACTTTAGTGTGCGTTATATTTCCAGTCATAGATTACCTCATAATTGTACTCAAATATGTTTCGACAATCCCAACAGGATTTCCGGTGGGTATACCCAATGCACCGCTGCATGGATCGACAATTGTGTTCCCAGCGGCTAAAGTTGCACCGTCAAATATCTGTAATCCCTTCGCTCCGTAAAGCATCGGGCAGAATACTAATCCTTTGCGGATATTATCGCGACCACGCGCGACATACATTTGTGCTACTTCGGCAGCGGTGAGAATGCGATCGTAGACAAGAATTTTATACAGAACGCCATCAAGTTGAACATCAGAACTGGTATTAGTATAACTAATGCCAATTTTTGTTGACGGTGTATAATCTGTCGCATAATCCATTAATGTTCCAGCTGGGGATACGACTTCTGTAATGTCAGACAAATTACCGTTCACGTATAGAACGGGGTTGTTGTTTTCAGAAGAATTATCATATGACACACACGCAAGTCCAATATTTCCGGCACTAATTGTTTCCACAGAATCCCACACGGCAGCGTGTCCACCGCTTACTCCGCTCCAGTGCGAGACAAACCTTATCTTCCCATTCGATAGCATTAATTGATATCCGCCAGCGTGTGAATACTCTCCAGACTGAAATGTTAATTGTGTGTTGATATTAAATATATGTTGATACTCTGATAAAGATTCTGGTTTCACCCAAGCACATACTGTCTTTTGAGTGAGACCTTTTAATGAATCAATTTCTCCAAAGGTTACATATTGAGGATAGCTTCCGGCTTCAAAATCAATTGCCATTTGGTCCGCCTTTGTAGTGCCGAGAAACAATGTCCCAATAACCAGCGCTGCAATAACAATCCACATTACAAATTCTTTTTTCATCGTATTCTCCATTGCCAGTTGAACGACTGGCAATTAGACTATACGACAAAAAAACACTAAATACAATACTCATATCATGCCTGCATCATCAAGTTAATCGCTGTCATGTTGTAATCACCAACGGCGTCATCTTCGCTTACATCTCTAAATACTGCCAGACATGCCCAATCGCCCACGGTGATGCTGTCGGCATTTGTCAATACAAAACTATCTTGGAAATATGTACCTGCCGCGTCCGGTACAGCTTTGGACTGGCTGTTTACTGCCGCGAATACTTTTGCCGCGACTGAGGCATCACCCGAACCGATAGCGGCTAATTGCGCCGCGATTTTCACTGTCTTGGTTGTATTCGCGCCCGCCATATATCCAGCGTGATATAAATACAAACTGCCACTGGTTATAAGCGGCATTCGGAATATCCAAATCCGACCTTCGTCCGTTGTATCGTCAAAAGACAGGATCGGAATTATCGGCTTAATAGTCCCTGCTCCGCTCGATTCAATAACGGAATAACCCGCCGCCTGCAATCCTGATAATGCGGGAAACGATGTGTTTATATTGATTTCGGCAGGCAGGATTATTTTCAGTACATCCGCTGCTAAAATGTCTTGACCTGTTGTTATCGCCATAACTACCCTCTGCTTCCAGTGTAAGAACTACCACTCAATAAACTTATTTGATCTGCAATTCCCATTCCATCGTTAGGTCGTTTAGTCCCGCACTGTTATCCTCATTTTGCGCGGCATGGCTAAATAACGTACCTGAATTCGCCGTAGCAGTTGCTCCGTTCCCGAACAAGCCTACCTCTTTGATGTTGTACGTGCATTGAGCCGCGGTGTAGAACGCGCTTACGATCACCGATACGCTCGACCTTATAATCGAGGTAACGGCCTTCCTTACTGCCTCGGTCCCTAACTGGGTATCGCCAATCGCGGGTGCGGTTGTGGATATACCAATGGCGTGATAATTAATTCCCGTCCTTGTTTCACCAATCAAAAAGTCAGCCACCAATATCTTTCCCGCCGTGACAACCAGGTTATCTTTTACATTCTCGTGTAACATCAGCCCAGCTTCAATGGCATACTTAACCGCTTCATTCAGCGCCATGCCATTTTCCAACAGCCGCGGGATTATACCCTTTGGAAAAGCGCGGATTGTTGACTTGCCATTAAGTGTAAAACTATCCATTTTTAGCCCCATTTCGCAAAACCCCAGTTACAACCGTCATCCCACTTGTAGCTGCCAGTGTGAGAGGTTACGGTTGTGCTTTCCTCAAATAATTCCAATTCATCTGCATCACTCAATAGCACGTCCAGAACTTCGTCTTCGCGGTATGGTTCGGACGGCATCGAGAGCCGTTTTAGTGATAACAATATGTCGATCAAATCGGCATTGTAGTTTCCGGCTTCAACCGTAACGGACACAGCCCCGCCA
>JAHFKK010000016.1 GCA_023245335.1 Candidatus Gottesmanbacteria bacterium | reverse complement strand
GCCCGTTGCACCCGTCGTTCCCGTAGGCCCCGTTTGACCGTTGGATCCTGCTGTGCCGCTGCCACCTGTCGGACCCGTTTGGCCATTCGACCCGGCTGTTCCGGATCCGCCGGTGGGACCCGTGGTTCCTTGCACTCCGGTGGCACCACTACTGCCGGTTGGGCCGGTTGTACCCTGAACTCCCGTTGCTCCGGTTGATCCCGTAGGACCGGTGGTACCTTGTTGTCCGGTGGCACCACTACCTCCGGTTGGTCCGGTGACTCCTTGGGCTCCTGTTCCTCCGATTGATCCCGATGGACCCGTTGTGCCTTGGACACCCGTTGCACCTGTTGAGCCTGTAGGTCCGGTTAAACCCTGAATCCCGGTTCCTCCGGTACTGCCGGTTGGTCCCGTTGTACCCTGAGCACCGGTGGCGCCGGTTGTACCCGTGGGTCCGGTGACTCCTTGGGCTCCGGTTCCACCGGTACTTCCGGTTGGACCGGTGACTCCCTGGGCACCAGTGGCACCGGTTGAGCCTGTTGATCCTGAAGGTCCGGTGGTTCCTTGGGCTCCTGTTGCTCCGGTTGAGCCTGTAGGTCCGGTAACTCCCTGCACTCCGGTGGCTCCTGTTGAACCTGTCGAACCTGATGGGCCTGTGGTACCTTGTTGTCCGGTTCCACCGGTACTTCCGGTTGGTCCGGTGACTCCTTGGGCTCCGGTTCCTCCGGTTGATCCCGTAGGACCTGTTGTTCCTTGCACTCCCGTAGCCCCGGTACTTCCGGTAGGACCAGTTGTTCCTTGGGCTCCCGTCGCTCCTGTTGAACCCGTGGGTCCGGTGATTCCTTGGGCTCCGGTGGCACCGGTAGTGCCGGTTGGACCGGTGACTCCTTGCGCTCCGGTTCCTCCGGTTGATCCCGTAGGACCGGTTGTCCCTTGCACTCCTGTTGCTCCCGTAGATCCGGTTGAACCACTCGGGCCTGTTGTCCCTTGAACACCCGTTCCCCCTGTTGAACCAGAAGGACCGGTTGTTCCCTGGATACCCGTACTACCGGTGGAACCCGTAGGACCAGTTGTTCCTTGAGCTCCCGTTGCACCTGTTGTTCCGGTTGGTCCGGTCTGACCATTGGAGCCGGCTGTTCCGCTCGAACCCGTGGGTCCGGTTGACCCAACCTGCGCAGCGCCTGCCGTCCCGGTTGGACCGGTTGGGCCTCCCGACCCTGTGATACCGGTCGCTCCGGTTGGACCACTTGCTCCGACTGTTCCTGTGGGACCGGTGGCACCGGTCGGACCGACAACACCTGCGTCTCCTGTTGATCCCGTCGGGCCTGTAGCTCCGCTTCCGCCTCCTGCTCCTCCAAAACCCGTTGCCCCCGTCGGGCCATTTCCCGTGGCACCCGTCGGCCCTGCAACCGTTTCACCGTCAGCGCCGTTTGATCCGTTTGTGCCATTCGTTCCATTGGTTCCGTTGGTTCCCGCTACTCCCGTTGCGCCGGTTGCTCCGGTTGCTCCCAAACCTCCTACACCCGCACCACTCTGAGAAACAATTTGTTGTAAAAATTGCGTGAGCCCCTGTCCGCCGGCGACGGACGTGAGTTGTGGCAAAAGTTGGCTCAGTATATTCGTACCGGCTACCGTTGGACCTGTACCTGTCGGCACCAGTCGCACTGTCCCCTCTTCAGCATCGCTTTGAGTCGATACTGCTGCCAGTACCGACCCGACATACGCAGAAGCAGATCCCGCTGAAGTATTCACAGCCGTTGACACGCCCAAAACATTTGAATTCGGTTCACCGGTGATAGTCAGATATAATTTCAGGATTTCCCGCATCGTTAACTCCTGAGTCGGATCTACCGATGCAAGCGATGGGAGCACAGAGATAGAAATCAGATTCCCCCTGGGGTCCATAATTCCCTGCACCTGCTTTTTATCGCCGGGTATTTGAAAATTAAAGTTTCCGACAAGGTGCAAGTCACGAATCACTGCATTCTGAAATTCAACCGGCAGATACGTGTCATCGGGCAAACGGATACCGCCGATGAGCCTGTCCGTAATTTTTGCGGTTTCTTCTGTCCCTTTTTTCGTATAAAAAAATGCTGCTGAATCGCTTGCTTCGGTAAGTATTCCGAAATCACCGTTGGGATATTGCACTTCTGCCTCTCCGTAATATTTCCCATTGACGACATCGGCTTGCCGCACGGTGGCATACGAAAATGATCCGTCGGCGCGGGAAAGTACCGTCAGAAACGGACCGTTATACGAACTCTTTTCCAGCGTATGTGCGTCCAACACTGTAACCGGAGCCATTAAAGTACTTGCAGACTGTTCCGGTAATAAACTCGGAAATTTCACTCCCGCCTGAAGGAGCGGTACAGAAACGGCCAGGAGGATAACGACAAAAAGAAGAGCAAATATGGAAACGGAACCGGTTTCCCGCACTTGTTCAAACTGGTACAAATACGCGCATTTTTTGGTAAAAACTTGTAAAAACAGGTAAAAACGGCTCGAAATGACAGTCCGTATAAAATGCAACAATCCGCCAGCTGGCGGATGGGCGTTTTGCTTTGTTTCTGCTTGAATATTCATGGACTATGTTCTTCTTCCCTCCGTTTAAAGGTTAAATGCATGTGTACTCCTTGCAGGAAAAATGTCGCCAGTATGACAAGTACCAGTACCGCGCCCATGACGATAAGCGTTGTCGTATTGGTAAGTTTATAGACACTCGATAAAGGCGTTTTTATGGCTATCCCCCAATGCACGTCATCTACGGTGTCATACACGACAAGTGCCTGTTGCCCGTTAAATGTAACCGCATTGGCGATACCACGGTGTCCCGTTATCCCCAAAAGCTGAGGATCATTCTTATCAGCGGGCGTACCGATAAGAGCGGTCTCCGGGTGCACGATGCGTATCCCATGGGAATCAACAATGGACACATATTCATCGCGAGTAGGCACCGGTATTTGCTGAAGCCGCGCGCTTATGGCAAGGAGATCCAATGATGCAGCAAGTACTCCGGCAAACGAATGATCACGGTTAGTGAGAGGCACCGATATGACGACAGAGGAGCGATGCGTCTGGTCGGCCAGGGATGTGAAAAGATCGGAGACAAAAGGAGCGTTCGTGTCTCTCGCTTGTATGAAGTAATCGCGAAATGCCAGATTTGACTGGTCAAACGTGCCTACCGGGTATAAGTTTACACCATTCCCCACCTTATCCAGTACGATAAGTCGTCGGATATTATGATTACTTTCAAAGATTACCCTGCTGACATCGTTGAGCTCTCCGGTATCTCTTGAACTCACCGCATTCACGAAGTCTGTATTTGTCGCCACACTTTCAAGCGTAGACTCCACACTGGAAAGCGTTGCTTCCACAGACGTCCTGGCATATGTGATTTTATTGGTATTCTCCTGTTTGAGCGTTTCCAGAACGTTTACCTGCATCACCCCGACAATGATAATCCCCACCACTAAAGCCCCGAATATGATCCCGTAGACCGCAAGACCCGTCAACTGCTCTTTTCTGTTCGTCGTCGAATGTATGCTTTCCCAAGGTGCGGCAAACAGACTCGTGATGCCGACCATAACCATGAAAAACGAGCGTGACCAGTACTGACCGTCTGCATACCACAGGGCCAGGGCAAAATATGCCGCAGAAGCAACCCATGTACAAACCCAATATATACTGCGCTTACTGTAGTACCCCCACCAAAGGAGTATGCTAAAAATAAGGCCGGCTGCAGCAAACAGAAGCAACGCTTCCCAGTTAGTCAGATGTAGTAATCCAAGAAACCCAATGACATGCGGGTCGTTTTGTCCAAACAGCGGCACCACTGCTGCTGAAATAGCCAGAAACGTCAGGTACAGGGAAAAACTCGCCAGCCCGCCAACCGTAAAGATGGTTGTCACGGTAAGTACGATAACTAACGTACCGTAAATGGATAACCCGTCAACGTCGCCCGTCCGCCAAAGAAAAAATGATAAAACGCATCCGGCTATAATGAGCAGTCCGGTAAACACCTTTTTCCAAGGATTATTCAATCCTCCGAATATGTTTGCCAAAAGGATTCCCAATCCGCCGCCGATAAACAAAGTTCGCATGGCGTTGAGAATTGGCATCATCGAACCCACGGAAGTGCCGCTAAACGACTGGTTATAGAGGTACATGGATAATCCCGCAATGATTGCTGAAATGCCGATAAACCAAACAAATATATTCGGGATCCCGAGACGCATGCGTCCGATAGATAACACATTCTCCACGGACTGTCCGACGATGTCTGACACGCCACTGTGCCCGGATAAGTTCGTTGTGGCAATGTTTTCTTGTGGAGTGATGACTGATTGAGCGATCAGAGGCGTATTTTTGCTAACGTGCAGTAACCGATCAAGTTCCGGTTGCGCAATTCTGAATCTCCCCCGCCCGACTCGCACTCCTTTTATCCGTTTTTCTTTGAGGAAGGTGTAGATACTATTAGTGCTGTAGCCTAATATTTCAGCAACTTGCTTGACGGTGTATGTGGCAGCCATATTCAATTATTTAGCCCTGCCTGCCGGCAGGCTCAAAAATTCACAAGTTTTTACAAGTTTATAAATGCGCGTTACAAGTTTTCACAAGCGCTATATCTACTATGTATTAAAAAGAACATACCTGTCAAGATGGTAATTAATCACGTCATATTCTTATCAACATTTTCCAATCAGAACGATAGAAAAGTCTGTAATAAAAATTGATTCACTGTTGACTTTTTTGATATGATTATGATAAGAATTGGGTGCAACATATAGATTTCAAAAATATGCTCTCTTTTTCATACACGAGTGACCTGCAACTTCGAGGTACGCTTTCGACCGTTGATAGATTGAGAACGACCATACTCTCGCTCCCCATTTCGGTCAAATCAGAAATCAAACTCCAATGGGAAAGTATGGCAACCCGAATTTGGGCCACGCTCGCCCTTGCCGACTACGATGTACCGAGACTTCATATCGCGACAATCCTCGCCCACCCTACCAAGCCTACGGCGGCCGTGAATCTGATATTTGCCCAGCGTAGTGTGTATGACTTTATACACACCAATTGGCGCGCAAACCCCAAACCGATAAACATAGCCACGTTTGAAACAATATTTGATCTGCTGTATACGAAAAAACGTCAGCAATTTAGCAAGGTAGAGACGAGTCTTAAGGAACTCTTGGACTATCTTTCGGCCCAGGAAGAACATCCGGTTATCCAGGCGGCAATAGCCCATATACATATCCTCACGCTGCCGGATTTACCCGATGCGGGGCTTTTGGCGCGCGCGGCGCATTACCTGTACCTCTCCAAATACGGCTACGATCTGCGGGGATACGTTTACCCCGAAAAACTCTGGTTTTCTGATAAAGCAACGTATCGCCATAT
>JAHFKK010000001.1 GCA_023245335.1 Candidatus Gottesmanbacteria bacterium | reverse complement strand
GTGGCTCCAGTACTTCCCGTGGGGCCGTTATCTCCGGTTGCGCCGGTGGCTCCAGTACTTCCCGTGGGGCCGTTATCTCCGGTTGCGCCGGTGGCTCCAGTACTTCCCGTGGGGCCGTTATTTCCGGTTGCGCCGGTAGATCCTGTCGGGCCGCCTTGTCCAGTAGATCCTGTCGGTCCAGCCGTTCCTGTTGCTCCTGTTTCACCTGTTGCCCCAGTTGGTCCGTTGTTTCCTGTAGCACCTGTTGTTCCGGTTGGCCCGGCACCACCCGTAGCACCCGTTGCTCCTGTAGCACCTGTTGTTCCGGTTGGCCCTCCTTGACCCGTTGCTCCGGTCGGGCCGTTATTTCCCGTTGCTCCGGTCGCCCCCGTTGCCCCCGTTGCTCCGGTCGGGCCGTTATTTCCCGTTGCTCCGGTCGCCCCCGTTGCCCCCGTACTGCCGGTCGGGCCATTGTTTCCTGTAACTCCTGTTGCTCCCGTTGGTCCGCCGTCTCCAGTTGATCCGGTGGGTCCGTCTGTTCCGGTACCTCCGGTTGCACCCGTAGCACCCGTGCTTCCCGTGGGGCCGTTATTTCCTGTGGCACCCGTTGCTCCGGTCGGCCCTGCTCCTCCGGTTGCACCCGTAGCACCCGTGCTTCCCGTGGGGCCGTTATCTCCTGTGGCACCTGTTGCACCCGTGCTTCCCGTCGGGCCGTTGTTTCCCGTTGCACCCGTACTTCCTGTGGGTCCGGCACCACCAGTAGCCCCCGTTGCTCCCGTGGCTCCTGTTGATCCTGTCGGACCGCCTTGCCCGGTTGCTCCCGTCGGTCCATTATTTCCCGTAGCTCCTGTCGACCCTGTTGCACCCGTACTCCCGGTCGGGCCTGATGTACCAGCTATTCCCGTTGCTCCGCTTGCGCCTGTCGGACCGGAATCCCCTAAGTTACCAGTGGGGCCTGAAGGTCCGATAGATCCTGACGGCCCGGTAGATCCAGTTGGCCCGTCGTCTCCACGTAAACCAGTGGCTCCTGTAACTCCTGTTGGCCCCTGGCTACCTCCACCGCCCGTTGCTCCAGTCGATCCCTGATTGCCCGTTGGTCCCGTTGTGCCCTGCGGACCAGTTATTCCCGTCGCCCCCATTGGACCGGTATTTCCGATTATCCCTGTTGAACCAGCCTCTCCAATTGCCCCCGTTGATCCTGTCGCTCCCGTGGCGCCTGACGGACCGGCTTCTCCTGTTGCCCCTGTCGCTCCCGTGGCGCCTAAAACACTTCCTGATTGTGAAGAAGTGCCTTTCGGCGGATTATTGGTTCCTATGATTGGTTGTGGGGTGAGAGGAGCCTGTGCATGAGGAGGAGCAGTTGTTTGCTGTAATCCGGTAATTTGAAAAAATAGAAATGCGCCGCCCAAAAGAAGCATCAGAAGGAGTAAGCCGAGGCCAAGGGGAGAAAGGAGCGTGTGTACAAACGGGTTTGTTTTCGATGCGGCAACAGCGGCTTCCTCCGGGACGGCCGACGGAGGAATGACGATAGTGTCACCCAACACACCATTTGCATCAGCTTGTGCCGGAATTGTCTGGCCTGCTACTTGTGACGTATTTCTGGCAACTAAGGATTCTGTCGAGGCCACGACGATCGGTACCGGTAAGACGTCGATCGCCGGAGGAAGCGCGTGAACAGACGGTAAAAGACGTACGCCCGGTAATTCAGGCCTCATTTCGGATTTGGGATTTACATTTTTGGAGGCTGCTGCAGATTGTGGAATATTCGCGACAGTATTTGCGGGATCATCCTGTTTCCAACCGTTCAGTACAGTAAATCTGCAAAATGCACGTATAGCTGATAAGCGACGGTTTATTGTCGCGACGGGTGTCTTGGTTAATACGAGCGAATATTTGTAGTTTTCGATTGACTCGGTGTTCACGACTTTAAGCACTTCAGTGGGGGAGCCGAGATGAACGGATGAGATCGGTGTTTCCTGTGATAGCGTCAGCCAGGAGAAAAAAGCGTTAAGGTCGCTTTTGTAGTTCTTTCTGGTTTGTTTAGCTGCATGTTGGACAGTAAGATACTCATCGAACGACTCGATAAGTTTACTCATGTAATTCAGTACATTCTCCCACATTACACCAACCATAGTTATAGTTAATACAATTACTAATAAGGCTGTCAAGAGGCTGTTGATATAGTTAGGTACTAGAACTATAAAAGTGTTTTTTGAGTTAAATGTGCAGAAATAGGTATATTTCACTAATTACCGCAAGAAATACTTAGCTTCAATAAATATATCAAACATTACTATCAATCAATAATAATTGATTTTAATTTGTTGAAAACATTGCTCGAAGTACAACTTCTGTAACAAATATGCGGTAATCATTTGGAGCCGTAGAATCGGCTTTCAATCGTTTATACCTATAGTAATATTGCTCTTAATCTTATAGTTATTGGTGGGTAAAAGAATATGATGATAGTTTCACATCGAGGTTGGGAAAGGTTATATTCGATATCCTTATGGTAAAAACCAGCCAAATACCCACGAGAGAGAAGATATTTATTCTTTTAGCAGATATTATTGACCGGTGCTAATAATTTTGTGGCCCGTCATATCGGCCTATAAAGGAATAGTCTTATGAAACTATTTTGGTATCGACAAATTGGCACTCGGCGAGCGTAAGCATTTGTTATGTAAGTAGTTATTCTGGCGGCCTATTTACGCATTTGTCCGTCCTGAATGAAGGGTTTACGCTGTCCCCGTGTTCTCTCTTGAAATATAGTCCGTATTAGGTATACTTGAGTAAAGTATGAGCGATACAGCGCAAAAAAATTCCTATCTTCACGAGAAAGTTGAGGCTAAATGGCGGGAAATTTGGCACGATAAGAGTCTCAACACATTGGATATGGAGACTGTCAGAAAGCCATTTTATAACCTTATGATGTTCCCGTACCCTTCAGCGGAAGGGTTACATGTGGGGAATATGTATGCGTTTACCGGTACAGATATCTACGGGAGGTATAAACGGATGCAGGGATATGATGTTTTTGAGCCCATAGGACTTGATGGATTTGGCATACATAGTGAGAATTATGCACTGAAGGTTGGGACGCATCCATTGGAGCAGGCAAAGCGCAGCGAGGAAAATTTCTACCGGCAGCTCCATATGATCGGATGTATGTATGACTGGAAGCGCACGGTTCAAACGTACGACCCTGACTACTATAGGTGGACCCAGTGGCTATTCGTCCAGATGTTCAGACATGGATTGGCATATAGGTCCAAAGCAGAAGTCAACTGGTGTCCTGCAGATAAGACGGTACTGGCAGATGAGCAGGTTATAGATGGGAAGTGTGAACGTTGCGGGAATTTAGTAGAAAAGAAAGCACTAGAACAATGGTTCTTTAGAATTACCGCATATGCGGGAAAACTGCTGGAAAATATATCGAGCCTGAAATGGTCAGAAAAGGTTTTGATCGCTCAACGGAACTGGATCGGGAAAAAAGAGGGGATAAATATCACTTATCCGGTCGTTGATGAAAAAGGAAAGCGAATAGGAGAGATAACGTGCTTTACTACAAGACCGGATACCAACTTCGGTGCTACATTCGTCGTTTTAGCACCTGAGCATCCCTTTATCAGTCAGATACAAGCGGTGATAAAAAAAGATCAGGCTGCTGTAGTAGGCCGCTACGTAGAAAAAACTAAAAAAGCTTCGCATGAGGATCGGATAGCGCGGGGTCGGAAAAAGACGGGAGTAGCGACAGGATTGTACTGTGTCAATCAACTTACAGGATATAAAATGCCGCTTTATGTGACGGATTTTGTGGTTATGGAGTTCGGGACCGGGGCTGTGGTCGGTGTGCCTGGTCACGATATGCGAGACTTTGAGTTTGCGGAAGTCATGAAAATTCCTGTACAGCGAGTTGTTGTCGGGGCAGACGGAGATACGAGTCCTATCACCAAGCCTGAACAAGTGCAGGAAGATGAAGGTAAAATGATCAATTCGGGCTTCTTGGACGGTATTGATATCAAACGGTCGATAGGTCTTATGATGGATCATTTGGAGAAAAAGGGCTGGGGCAAGCGCGTGACGATGTATCATTTGCGAGACTGGCTTATCTCCCGGCAGCGGTACTGGGGTCCGCCCATTCCCATGATTCATTGCGTTTTGTGCGAGAAGAATGGTAAAGGGGAGCGTCATGATATGCCGGGATGGTATGCAGTGCTTGAGAAAGATTTGCCGGTAGAATTACCAAATATTAAAGACTACAAACCCGGAGATGATGGTATCGCACCTCTTGCGAAGCATAAAGAATTTTATGAAACAATATGCCCCGGTTGTGGTAGTAAGGCCGTCCGTGAGACAGACGTTTCTGATACATTTTTAGATAGTTCGTGGTACTTTTTACGCTATCCCTCTGTCAATTCCAAGACTGCGGATACGCAA
This sequence comes from Candidatus Gottesmanbacteria bacterium, assembly GCA_023245335.1. GTDB lineage: Bacteria > Patescibacteriota > Microgenomatia > UBA10105 > UBA927 > UBA927. The sequence continues at coordinate 1,213,692 of JAHFKK010000001.1, read as the reverse complement.
CCGTTTGATCCGAAGATCACGAAAAACTGGTTACCGGTCACGATGTATACCGGGGGAGCTGAACATTCCGTGCTTCATCTCATGTACAGCAGATTCGTCTGGATGTGTTTACGTGACTGGGGATATTTCGATTTTTCCGCCAAAGGCGGACCAGCCTCGGGCTGGGAAGAGCCGTTTCCGGAATTTTATGCGCATGGACTGGTTATTAAAGACGGCGCGAAGATGAGTAAGAGTAAAGGCAACGTAGTTAATCCTGATGAGTATATCAAACTATACGGAACAGATGCCCTTCGGATGTATCTTATGTTCATGGGACCCTTTTCTGATGGTGGAGATTTTCGTGATTCCGCCATGGAAGGCATGTCGCGATGGGTCGGACGCATTTGGCGCATGGCGACAATCTCCTTAGAACCTGGCACTCATAGCAAGGATTCTGACAAATGTATCAAAGCAATACATAAGTTGGTAAAGAAGGTAGGAGAGGACACGGAGAGCCGTCACTACAATACCGCGCTTGCAGCCATGATGGAGTTTACTAACCTGGTTGCCGATGAAAATGGCACCTTAAGTCCTGAATTGCTAAAAACATTTCTGCTTGTATTGGCGCCCTATGCGCCACATCTCACCGAAGAGCTCTGGTCCCGGCTCAAAGCCGCGGATTCTCGACGCGAAGCGTCTGGACAGCTTTGGTCCATACATCAACAAGCATGGCCCGGGTATGATAAACACTATCTTGTCGAGGATACAGTGACCGTTGTCATTCAAGTTAACGGTAAGCTTCGGGATTCGATGCAGATAGATATAGAAAGCGTAAGTTCGCAGGAAAAAGTTGAGGCTAAAGCCCGATTATCGGAAAAAGTACAGAAATTTCTTGGCGAATCAAAAATACGGAAAGTTATTTTCGTCCGGGGTAAGGTAATCAACTTTGTCATTTAGGAATTTGTTCTGTATTTCTAGACGTATCCTATCCTACAGAATTTTTATTCTTCCCGTGCTCTAATGTTTATATATGGTAGAGGATGATGATCGTGTCATCACTCCAGAAATGCTCTGGCGAGTGTATCATGCGCCAATTATTCTCGGATTCATCAGTCTGATTTTTGTAGGTCTATCTGTAACGATATTTATCAAATCGTATCAGTCTTCTACGCCGATCATATTTTCTTCGGGTTCACCAATCTCCGGAATTACGACGGAAGCGACGGGAAGTTCCGAGGTGCAGATGCTTACGGTTGACGTCGAAGGAGCGGTTATAAGGCCCGGTGTCTATCGTTTACCTGCGGGAAGTCGGGTGGATAATGGTATAACGGCTGCGGGGGGATTATCGAAACGCGCCGACATTGCCGCTATTTCGCGTTTACTTAATCGTGCTGCCAAGCTTTCCGACGGCGCCAAACTCTATATTCCAGCTCTTGGTGATGAGGCCGTAGCTACTGGTCAACCTTCTTCGGCGGGATCATCCGGAAGTATTGCACCGGCAGGGGTTGTCAATATCAACGCAGCGACTCAATCTGAACTTGAATCACTTTCCGGAGTGGGTCCGGTAACGGCCGGGAAGATTATTTCCGGGCGACCATATATGAGACTCGATGAGCTGGTTGAGAAAAAGGTCATAGGTCAGGCGCTATTTACTAAGATAAAAGACCAGCTTGTCCTATAGATATGGTTCCGTTTACCGTTTCCGGACTGACGTCTATCATCAATCAGCTTCTCCCCGAGCCGCATGCGGGTTTACTTGCCGGCTTGCTTTTTGGCACAAAAACTTCCTTATCTGGGGATTTTTATGATGCATTAGTGACCAGTGGTACGCTCCACATTATCGCTTTATCCGGCATGAATATTACCATCATGGAAGATCTTGTAGGGAAGATGCTCCTTCCGGTCGTCGGGAAGCGCGTTGCAACGGCATTAACGCTTCTTCTCATCATCTGGTTCGTATGGTTTGTAGGTCCGGCATCGAGCATTATCCGGGCCGCCATTATGGGGAGTTTGAGCCTTATAGCCGTTCTTTTTGGGCGTCAATACTGGGCGTTTCTCACATTACTACTCACGGTAGGCATTATGCTCATTATTCACTTTAATTGGCTTTTTGAAATTTCTTTCCAGCTTTCTGCGCTAGCGACCCTCGGAATTATTTTGTTTAGTGGTCAACGCAAAGATGCAAACAAAACATTCGCCGCCGCGGCGGATTTGCAGAATTCTTTTCAACGTCCTTATGTGTTTTGGGTGAACAATATTGTGGGGAAGGTGGCGTCACCGGTATGGTCTCTCATGAAAGAAAACGTGCGTCTTACCCTTGCTGCACAAGTATTTACTATACCGTTGACGATGTTGTATTTTCATCGGTTATCCCTTGTCTCTCCGTTAACCAATTTAGCAATCGGTTGGGTTATATCGCCAGTGACGTTGGCAGGTTGGGTGACTGTTTTGCTCGGATTTTTTGTGTTATACGCGGGACAAGCGGTGGCATGGATAGACTGGCTCTTTCTAGAATACCTTATTCGGACGATCCAAATCATGAGCCGGTTGCCGTTTGCGAGTTTAGGATTTTAACTGTATCAAACACGATATGGTTGAGGCTGATACCATAAGGAATATTGGACCGTCATTTACATTCTATAGGTATAGAGTAGATTCACGCTTAATTCCGGAAATGTATGATGACGTGCAATGAGTGTTCATTTATCAAAGCAAAAATTTCGTGTGTATGCTAAAACTTCGCGTAGGTTACCTATTAGCGGGGATTACTACAGGCCTAATTCTAGTCTTTAGTTTCTTATGGTCATTTCCGGACGGAAAACTCCACATTGTCTACTGTGATGTCGGACAGGGGGATGCCATATACATCCGGTTTCCTGACGGACGGGACATGTTGGTCGATGGCGGACCTAATGATTCTGTCCTTCAATGCCTCGGAAAGCACATGCCGTTTTGGGATCGGAATCTTGATCTTGTTGTCCTTTCGCACCCAGAAAGGGATCATGCCGGTGGCCTCGTTTCTGTATTTCAGAGATACCATGTCGGATACTTTGTCCGAAGCAATATAGATAAGTCTACCGATACCGATAAGAAGCTCAAATCGATTGTGGTCGAAAAAAAGATACCGGAGAAGCTGGTGACAGCCAATGAGCGTATCACTATCGGGAAGGCAAAATTAGCCGTTGTATGGCCATCAGAAGCCCAAATAGCGATGGACAGGGATCAGAATATCCTTGGGGCTGCCACAGAGAGCGTGAATGAGGATTGTGTGGTCTTTTGGCTTCGCTATGGTTCGTTTGATGCGTTTTTCCCGGGGGACTCGGATACGTCAGTATCCGGAAATTATATTGGGGAGCCATTAGCAGATAAAGATGTTGAATTGCTAAAGGTGCCACATCATGGGAGTAAAACAGGGATGAATACAGCCCTTTTGGATTGGATACACCCCAAGGTAGCCGTCATTTCTGTCGGAAAGAATTCCTTTGGTCACCCGGCACCTGAAGCGCTCAAGCTTTTAGCAGACCGCAAGACTCAAGTGCTAAGGACAGATCAGTCAGGAGATATCCATGTTGTAAGTGACGGAAAAAATTGGCAGGTTATAACAGCGGAATGATTTGGGATTATTTTCCCTTATTTTTTTGTCTTTTCTCCCAGATTTGTGTGCCCATATCAGTCCTGGTTTGTATTTTGTCCGCTTTCTGACGCAGAATTGCGCAGCGTTTTCCGCCATCACACCCCGCATGCTCACAAGCTATCGTCAGGAAGTTTTCCGGCGATATCGCCTCATTTTGTCGAAAGGCATGAGCCTCCGTTACGGAACCGATGCTGACTAATAACGCCGTAATGCGACGTTCATATGGGGCCTTTTTTGTGATTATTCTGCATAATTGTTGTATGACTGATACGCGCTCTCCGCCTGCACAGGAAAGAGACAAATATTTTCTGTCTGGTAATGTTGGCGCCAGAAGCGTCCCGCCTTCGAGGTCTTCCGGGGTTATCAGTTCCCTAATAAGGCCGGGAATTGGATTCGGTTCTATGGATCTCGGCATACGACGGGGAGTATACCACCCTGTGCCGTTTTTTGACGTCTTGACAAGAAATAGATCCTGTAGTAAATTAATTAATCTGACAAGTGAATAGTTGAGGCGATGATCCATTCGAGATGGGGAGCCGGTTTCCGAAGAAAATCTCGACGAAAGTCGGATAAGTAGGAAGCATATTTGAGGGAAAAGTAATCTTCCGTCAAGGATATACGGAAGATTTTTGTTTTATACACATACTTTTCTGAAACCAGGGTGGCACCACGCACAGTAGGCGCGAACAAATTGACATTTAACAATTGACAGGTAACTTTCTGGTTAGTTGTCACAAGTTAAAAGTTCACAGTTCGTTCCGCGAAACGTCCCTTTGGAATTCTCTCGGTCTTTACCGGGAGAGTTTCAAGGGGATTTTTTATGGCAGTTTTTGCGGATTAATTTTTACGTATTTATTTGGTCCTCGGACCAGAAAGGAGGCCATATGGCCAAAGAGAGTGAAGAAAACGTTGTGTTAACATTCTTACTCCGACACGTCCCGGAGTTGAAACGACCTCAACAATTACAATCCTGACGATGAAGTTGTTGCTGAAGCGCTTATGAAACGGGGAATGAGTAAGGAGCATGCCTCTTTGGAAGCAGATAAGCTCATGAGAGAGGCCGCAGTTCAGGGATTTTATAAGGATCATCCCAAAGCTCCGCGTCGCTGGCGTATGCTTGGAGCGTTTAAAAAAACGTTTTAGCAAATGTGTATATACGATATATTACGTATCAGATGCGTAATGAAATATTTGAACGGATGAGGAATCCGAATTCGATTTATAACCGAAAAGTGGACGTATGTTTCGACTCATTGTGATGGGTATCGGGAGGTACTATAATTTGGAAGAGAAATCTAAGTTGCAGTAGCATATGTCACACGAGCACAAATGGCTTACGCTTCCGGGGTACACAATATCAGTGAGGCGGAAGTGGCTCGGATCCTCAGCAATGTCATTATATGTAGTAGGGGAAGTTTGTGCGGAAAATGGCTGCACTGTGGGAAGAACGGAAGACGGTGTCACTATCTCGAATATTAAGCCTGGCGTGCATCATCTATCCTTTCGGATCCAGGAAGTCGTTGAAAGAGTGATGCCTCTATTTAGCTCGAAGAGTTGAAGGCAGGTAAAAACCATGAATAATTCGCTGCAGAAACTATTACAAGAAATAATATCCCATATGGGAGTGATAGATGTCACTCCTCATGTCACTATTTCCGGAGATCCCCAACACGGAGAGTACACCACCAACGTGGCAATGAGACTTTCAAAACAACTGAAAAAGTCACCGATGGAAATCGCACTACAGGTCAAAGAAGCGCTGGATAAGCGAAAATTGAAATTTGACCACAATAATCAGGATCAGAAGATGAGCAAACAACATCAAAAAGGTGCAGATGAAAAGGGTGTAATTGATTCATTACAGGATATAGACAATATATGGTCTTCTATTGACCGGGTAGAAATAGCTCCTCCAGGGTTCATCAATGTGTTTTTGACCGAATCCGCCTTAAGCACTCAAGTCGTCTCGGTGATAAAAGATGCGGAGCGCTATGGTACAGCCAAAACCGATAAAGTTTCTGCGAAGAAAATTGTCATAGAGTACACGGACCCCAATCCTTTTAAGGAATTTCATATCGGCCACCTCATTTCCAATGTCACAGGCGAAGCGTTAGCACGGCTCAAAGAGGCAAGTGGGGCAGTCGTTTGGCGGGCCGATTACTTCGGTGATGTAGGGACGCATGTCGCAAAGTCCGTGTGGGGATTGCAGAAGAAAATGTCCGAGGATCATATTTCTCTGTCGGATCTCGAAAAGAAACCTCTTATTGAACGGGTCAACTACATGGGTCAGGGATATGCGCTGGGGACGCAAGAGTTTGAAAAAAGCGATGACGCGAAGGCGGAAATAGGCAGGCTTAATACAGTTTTGTATGTGGTAGCCCAAAAAATGTGGGAAAAGGAGGGGAGGAAAGCCGCGATTAACTACAACACCGAAAGCAAAGTGACCGACCAGGAAGTTCTTAGCGCCTATGATTTATACGTCACCGGGCGGAAATGGAGCCTTGAGTATTTTGAAACGATCTATAAGCGATTGGGAACTAAATTTGACGGATATTATCCGGAGAGCATGGTGGGGGAAGTCGGGTACCAGTATGTTATAGATAATATCGGTAAAGCCTTTGAAAGAAGTGAGGGAGCTGTGGTCTTTCGGGGTGAAAAGGTGGGTCTTCATACCCGGGTATTTATCAATAAACATAACTTGCCGACGTATGAGGCAAAGGAATTAGGACTAGCCCCAACTAAATATAAGGACTTCCCGTATGACGAGTCGATTATCGTTGTCGGGAAAGAAATTAAAGAATACTTCGCCGTTTTGGTCGCGGCACTCACTGAAATCAACCCCAAGCTCGGCAAAGTGACACAGCCGATATTCACCGGCATGGTGAACCTTCCCGAAGGCAAGATGAGCAGCCGTTTTGGGAATGTCGTGACAGTCATCGGACTCATGGATCGGTTGAAGGATGCAGTGACCAAAAAAATTCAGGATTTTGACTATTCCGATGATCAAAAAGCCGAGATTGCAGAAAAAGTTGCTGTTGCTGCCCTTAAGTACTGGATGTTGCGGGTCTCTTTGCCCTCCGATATAGCATTTGATTTTGATAAATCACTTTCCTTCGACGGCGATTCCGGGCCGTATCTCCTCTATACCTACACACGCTGTAAAAGCGTTTTGCGAAAAGCGGAAGGTTCTCGTGCCGATCCCATGCGTGGAGAGGTAAAACTAAATGCCGAAGAACACGAGTTGTCCCGGCTTATTAGTTTCTTCCCGCAATATGTCGCGCAAGCGGCCACGGAACTTGCACCAAATGTCCTCTGTACGTATTTATTTCAGCTCGCGCAGGCGTTTAACCTTTTTTATCAGAAGCACCCTATTCTAGACGCACAGGAAGCCAAGGGATGGCGTTTGACGCTCACGGCGGCAACAGCCCAGGTCCTCCACAACGGCCTCTATTTCCTAGGGATTTCTACGGTCGAGCGGATGTAGTCTCACATAAATCCTTTTTGACAAAATTCCTCCCTTTTTGTACACTCGCGTTCTTATGTCGTCAAAAGGCAGCTTTACCGAGGGAGATATCTGGGCATATGTCGTCAGAAATGCGTTGTTGCAGTCAGTTGGAGAATTGGGGAGAGCAAATGTTGCGATGCTCCGGCGAGACAAAACAACTGCGATAGAGTTATTCCAAAGCTCCCATGAATATTGGCAGCTTACCCAGACCGCATGGTATGGGTTGAGCCTGTTTCGTAAACACGGTTCAGCCTATGATCACAATGATCCCCGGCTTTCCGGATTTGGTAGTACGAATCCAATAGAACTTCATAGTTCAGCATCCGGCCGGGCTGTCTGAATCATCATTCGATCCCAAAAAAATGCGAAGCGAAATAACAGGATCCTTTTCTGATACATCGCAGTTACATATCTAATTTCTGTACGCCCCTATACAAAAAACTCATGCATACTTGAGTCGTATTGCGACTTATTCTGACGGCCCGTATTCTTAGGATGGCAAAGAAATTATTTCCTCAAATTTAACCATCATGAACTATCGTGAGCGTAAGCCGCGTTGGGATGATGAAGAAACAGTCGCTTGTGAAATCGACAGACAGGTGCGGTCCTACCAAGTAGAAGCGTTTCTCCGAAATGAAATATCCGCCTTGTGGGATCCATTTATAGACGTTTTACCTATACAGCCTGCATATTATCAAAGAATTTTTGCTATCCCAGAGTTTATTTTGTCGACCCGCCTGCCGCATTTCACGGTTTAGGTATATAGGCTTGGAGTTTTTTTATGAGTACACCTCAGATAGAAAATGAAACGATGTCAGACCTTCTGGATCGAAGGGAATGGGAAGCCGATCAGTTCGCGAAGACCCCGACCGGAAAGCGGGATCTCGCGCAAATGCGGAAAGTGAGAATCTATGAGGATGGGGAATTGATAAGTCCATGGGAGCCTATTCGTAAAGTAAACGACGACTACATCCTGCAGCCCGGGAGGTTTAACTTTCGTCAACAGAGTGTCGCACGCGGGATTGTCCATGCATTGCCTGAAGGCGTGCGGTCGGCTTGGTCGGGTGCCAAACCGGAGGACAGCTATGTCGGGCCGGTATTGGTATCCTCCGATCGGAAACAATTAGAAGAGATCATGGCAACAGGTATACGCCGTGAAGACACGGAAGATTCGCTGCGGTATTTGAGGGCGCGTTCCCGCGAGGCCAAGTGGGCCCGGGAACACCATGGTGTGCCTATGCCGTCGAAAACTTCGTCAGAAATCATCGCAACGTCGGACAACCCGTGGCTGGATACCGTGATACTTCCGCAGAAACGTTCAGTTTTGGAAAAAATAATTCCGAAAGACCGGTGTTTCTGCTCCCGATGCGTGAGACGGGAACATAACCTATGGCAAATAAAAACGAAGCGTTGACCCGTATCAATTTATATAAAACGATGGGGGATCTCAAAAATGCCGAGTCAGGCGTCGGGATTCTGAAACAGAAGCGTGACGGGCTCATACAGCGTATGAGGCCAGAAGTACGTGCCGCCGTCCAATACAGTCAGGAAGAACCCGGACTTTTTGTCGACGCGTATCGGAAGCTTTCCGCGGCAATACTTTTGGCTGGAAGGACAGGCGTAGAGGCGGCAGCGTTGGGAGTGCCCAAAAATGGCGGAGTGGAAATACAAGTAAACCATGTCTTAGGAGTCACTGTGCCTGTTGTCGGCCGGGTACATATACCCCGCGGTTTGCCGTCGTACAGTCCCGGCAGTGACACGATCGCTATAGATGCGGCGCGGCGGGCGTTTGAGGACCTCTTATCCCGCGTCCCTCAGATGGTTGAGCGGTTAGGCGTGGAACGGATGGCAAAGGCAGTCATTAGTACAAATAGAAGGGTAAATGCTATGGAGAATGTGTGCATTCCAGAATTACAAGCGACGGTCACCCGTATTAATGATGCGTTGAGTTTGGATGAGCAAGAGTCATTAGTGCGGCAGATGTTTTTTAAACGACATCAAGGAAGCAAACACACTATTTTGTCCGGTAATTGAAAGGAGGTGACAAATCACATGGGCATAAAATCTGAAAAAGAAATTAATGAAGTTGAGATGCGCTCGGCACTTAACTCATTACTCGCGGCAAAAAACGGGGAGACGAGATCCAAAATATTTCGTCAAATCGTGGGCAATGATCGAATTGTGGATCGGCTCTCTCAATTTATTGACATGACCTTAGCCCTGGATGATCCGGCAAGAGTGGAATCTGCGCTATCCGCCGCTTCCTACCTGAAGAAGCATCCCGGTCCCTGGACAGAGAATATGGAAAAAGATTTGCGTGCTTCAATGGCAAGAGACGGAAGGCGGCATATCCAGACAGCCTGGGATGACTATATTGAGCGGCTTGACTAGTAAATATTGTGTTGGAATGATTTGTAATATTTTATACAGGCAATATATTTAGGGCTTGCGTATAATCCGCAGCAGGAAGGGATATAGTATGAATGCGATAGAAGAAGCAAAAAAGAAGCGGCTTGAAGTTCGGGCAAGGCGACTTAATAACTTTTCGTTAGAAGCAATGACTCCCAGGACCAAAGCCGCATACGCCAAGTTTGAAAGCCTGTTGCTCAATCCGGCGACAGGAAATATTCCTGATATGGTGGCCGCGTCACGTAAATTTAGAAAAAATCAGAGACGGTTCTTCACGTCTATGCTGGCGGATAAAAGTATTCCGGTAGAGGGTTGGGGAGATGTAATGGAGCGGGCAGGACTAGGGGAGAGCTTCAAGTTGTTAGAGAAAATTCGCCCTGCAACTCCTCCGACTCCTGTGGATATGGTGACGGCAGTGCACGAAATGGGAGATAAATTGGCGTAATCTGTATCACCAATGGAGTAGTTGTCCCGCGACGCTGAATAGGGAAGCGATCGTGATAAATACCCCGGCACTCACCAGGAGGACATTTTGCAGCTTACTGTTCCTATGTTCCCCCATGATGCGTTCGTTATTCACAAATTTATATAGGAAGTAAAATATGACCGGTAGTACGGCGCCGTTTACGAAGTTGCCGATGACGGTTATCGAAAACAGCGTGACCGCAGGAAATAGAATGATAAGCGTGCCCGCGGCCAGTTGGATGAGAAGTATTGTATAAAACAGTCTGCTTTTGTGAAAATCCTCATTGAGGCTCCCCGGATAGCCGAAAAATTCCGAGAATGCATAGGAGGTCGAGAGTGGTACGATGATGCATCCGAAGAGTCCCGCCACAAACAGTCCGACGCCAAAAAGCACACCCGCCAGGTTTCCCGCAAATGGTCGGATCGCGATAGACGCTTCTGCGGCGCCGTTTATCTGGATGCCGTGGATGAAAAGAGTTGCGATGACGGCGATCATCATGAAAAACGAAAATAAATCCGTGAGAAACGCACCGAAGTACACTTCCCAGCGGTTGTACCGGATGTGTTCGACGGTGAGATGTTTGTCTTTGACGGTTGAGCTTATGAAAAATTGTCCCCACGCGGTGATTGTCGTACCGACGACGGCGATTGCGGTATAGATGAATCGGGGCGTGAATGGGCCAGTGGGGATGACCATGCTACGCAGGGCGAGTCCCCAATCCGGTTTAGCCAGGACGGCAGATAGCATATAGACGAGATAAAATCCTATTGTGAAGAGAAAGAATCGTTCGGTTGTTTTGTATTGCACCATGACGATAAACAGGAAAAGTAACCCGACAATGATCGGTATAAATATCGGAGAGAGGCCAAAAAGCGCTAATGCAGATTTGATGCCGGCAAGATCAAGGACGACCACGGTAAAGTTGACGATAAAAAGGAGGATAAACATAGTGATAGCGGTCCGTACACCATATTGCTCGCGGATGAGGTCTCCGAGGCCTTTATCTGCGACTATCCCGATCCGTGCCCCGATTTCCTGGGTGAGCGCGAGTAGTATGGTCATGGGGATAGTGATGATAAGGATCTGGTAGCCGAATGTTGCGGCTGATGCCGAATACACAGATACGCCGGCGGCATCATTGTCGGCAAATGCCGTGATAAGTCCGGGGCCTATGATGGCAAGTATGATGAAGAGTCTTGCCCACTTGCGTTTGATATAGTGCAATATGATTTGAATCATATTAGATTAGTCTTCTCTCCATGGTCTCCAGCAGGTCATCGATGGTTACGATACCCAATATTTCCCGTTTGTCATTGAGAAGCGGGAGTGCATAGAGTTTGTATTTGATCATTTTTTTGAGCGCAATTTCTTTGGGGGTCGTGAGCGATATGACGACGACGTTGGGAGTCATGAATTTGTAGACCGGGGCATCGTTATCCTGTTGTAAAAGTTCTTGAAGGTTAAAGACGCCCACCAGTTCTTTTTTTTTGTTCATCACATAGATGTAGGAGAGTTGTGAGAGCTTGGCAGCTTCGATTTTGAGTCGCGTTTTGACTTTTCCGGCAAGCTCTTCGGGATCAGCCGTGGCATATTCGTTGGTGGCGAGGTCGCCGATGTCGGTTTTGGATAGAGACACCAGATAATCGATGGGCGTTTTGGCTTCGGGAGGCAAAAAGGGGAGAATGAGTTTCCTTCGCCGTTCCGAAAGGGTGAGGAGTATGTCTGCCGCTTCGTCAGGATCGATACGGGCAAGTATATTTGCGGCTTTTTCGGGTTTGATGTTCCGGAGAAGATCCCGTTGGCGCCCGACATTCAGGTTTTGGATAACGTCGGCTTCGTAGGTACTGGGGAGTAGGTCAAGGATTTTGGTAAGGTTTTTGAGAGAGAGGCGTTCGAGGTGGTCGGCAAGGTCTTCGGGAGCCAGTCGGGTCAGCTTGGTTTCTTCCCGTTTGAGCATGACCTTGCCCCGGGAAAGTTCGATCGGCTGGACATCGTCCCAGCTTAAGAAATCCGATGTCACGGTTTTACCGAATCTTGCGAGAAGCTTATTGAGCGACTGTTCTACGTTAAACCAACGGGCGATACCAAGGACCCCGACATCGACGCCCGCGATGACATAGTACGGCTTTTGTTGGATGACGACGTCGTTTACCCGTACGACTTTGTTCCCTTTTATGTCGATGATTTGGAGATCCAGAAGATGGTTGCGGATGGAGAGCTCTTGTTCCGTGGGTTCCACGGATTCGTGGTCAGGGGACAGGATGATCGTTCCATTAATCGTTTTGACGCTCGTGATGGGAATATAGAGCGGGCCTACGGGACTCGTCACGCTTAGCTTCGTAATTAGCGGCTGATCGGCTGCCAAAAAATAGAAGTCGTGCAAACGGCCGATACTTGCGCCATCCGATGAAACCACGGGTTTGCCCGCGAGCTCAGCAAAGTAGAGCATATCTATGAACGATTCCGAAGTAATGCAGTCACAACGGGATCGGATTTGGCCAAAAAAAACAGTATTTGCTACGTTAAGCTATGCCTTGAGGAGGCGTCTTACCTAGCACATATCTGATTGTAGTCCTGTAATTTTCTCTGAGTCAACCACCCAAGTTATATTTGTTACTTTTGGGAACTCAGAAGCGATAATACTCTTTGCTGTATTTCTGGAGTTCTACTCATGACCACGGGGATACGGTATGATTCATCCGGATTTTTGGTAATTGCTTCCCGCATGATGTGTGCGGTATCAATTGGATGGCCAGTGGGATCTGTTACCGTGAGTCCGGCAAGTTCTGCGGCTTTGCCCCAGATAACGTATTCATACCATGGCTGGCCCTTTGTTGGGTCGAGGATGGTGTCTACTTTGTGATCCAGGAGTGAAAGCACAGCGTAGCCGCTCGCGCAATCCTGCGTCCAGGCGCCATTTCCTTCGGCAAATATCGGTAAGTTTCGTAAAGCGTGCATTCTCCGGGTAAGCGTCGCAATCTGGATGGGCCCGCTTGATTCATTTGTGTTTACCTTTTCGCTGGCTGTATGGCTGTAGACGTAGGGCTTGTGGTTGTTTTCGATGAAGAGCATTCCGTCATCAACTAAACTCATGATACCGATGCTTTTGATGTCACCCTTTTTATCATAGATAGCTATTCCGGTTGTCTGAACGCGGTTTCCTTTGGGTATGCCGACTGTCATATCCATAGGATCGAGTACTGCAAAAAGACTGGCATCGGGCCAATGTGCATCGTTTCGCTTAGCTGGTTGCCAGCGGGCATCTTCTTCGCTTCTGATCCAGAAATTCGGTAAGTCCGGGGTTTCTTGGGCTAACTTGAATGCAATTGCGGTTCCTACGTCGTCTATAGTCCGTTGCGGATTGTACTCGTAGCCCCCGACGGGTTGCAACAGATCGTTGTTGATGAGTGTATCGGTTAGGACGGGTTTGAGGATGTTGCGTGCGGCCAAAAGATATGCGAGGGTAAATTTCCCTTCTGGAGTTTTGGCCATTTCTGAAGTTTCGGCTTCTAATTTAGCAAAACTTACGGCCTCCGGGACACTGCGGAGAAGTGAGTCAAATGATTTTGGTGATCGGAGCGTCGGTGTGCGTTCGGCGGAAATTGCCATAGGCACAGATTATAGCGGAAAATAGACCTGTAATGCAAATTACAATGACATTTTATGTTATAGAATGATTGCATATAATCTTCAAAATACTTAAAAGGATTTAGATATCACGCTTGATTACTTTTCGTAAATATATACAATATAAATTTCTTATATGAAAATATCATGGGAACGGAACGATCGCGGAACTGATAGTGGTGGTATCAACGAATTGAGCGTTGCACGATTGCGGCGTGTGGATCCTCATAAGGTTCCGGACGTCATATCACTTGACCGTGTCGCCGGCGGAGTATCATTTCGTGGGTCGCGTAGGGTGGTAGTGGCGAAGACCCAATGCAGCGGGGGTGATCCGGAGAACGTTGACTTTACCGGTTTAAATTGTGCGATCATCGCTCAGTGTAGAGGATGCGGTAGCAGCGTATTTTGGGATTCCAGACTCAAAATTTGGACTGTCTGAGTATGGTGACAGGAAGTTGTTTGAGGTCATACGAATGTGTACGCTTATTGGTCAAAGAGCGTCGTATTTCTTGTGGGTGCAGATTGCCTGCTGCCCGGTGGATTTGAGTCTATCTTTATTCCTTGGCCGCGCTTAAGATGTGATGGATCTATTCTTACTGGGCGATCCGATGTCCAGATTTCGGTACCGTCAGTCTGTATGCCTGTGTGTTGGTTAATAATCCGTTGTGCATATTCAGGCGTTACATTTGCAGCTTTGGCAATCAATTCTATCGGGACGTGCTTGCCGCGAGGTAATCTGGTAACAATCGTGGACACCTTTGTGTCTCCCTGATGGGTTTTCCTAATGATTAAACCAGTTAAAAATTCCAACATATTATTCAATGCTCCATCGGGCCATTTTGTTCTCTGCCTAAATCTTTTCCCGTTGAACGCCGTAGAGAGAGCCTGCCTTTCACACCACTGCCATTATTATTCTCGTTGCCCTTATTGCGGACGACATTTCCCGTTTCACCTGCGTAAGTAGGTGGTTTAGCGAAAAGTATTGGCTCTGATCCTAACGCGGTTTTCGTTTCCTCCAGTGGAAGGTGTAGTTTATCTGCCACAACACGTTCATCAACCGTTAACTGTCCGTTCCTGAAAATCGTTCCACCGTAACGTTTGGCATATTTTCTGTCCCTTTCAGACCCATGCTTGTTGTTGAGACGGAAAAGCACCTTAATTAGTTGCTCCAGCTTGTTATTTATAGAATATGAATTATAAGCCATATTAGAGATTATCACAAGGCTGCGGAGTGCATCAGAGAAGCATTTAGTATATACTATCGGATACTATGGTTACTATTGAACGCGAAATTAACTTGCCTCAAAAAGAGTCTATAATTACCCCGGTTCGTGAAAAATTATGGGAAGCGCTCAATACTTCTACGGTGGAGAAAGGCTACGTGCCTAATCGTGAGCGCCAGAGGCTCGTATTTGACCGAATTGACTGGGCGAACTTCCGTAGCGAAATTGCAGAAGCATCTAAAGGTTCGGGTACGGGCGCAGGCAAACAGCTTCGGGGTAAGCTCTTTGAGATGCTCATTCAGGCTGACCCGGAATTCGGTGAGCGTACTCCGCTGGAGAAGGAACTCCTGGCCTTGGCGCACAATCCGGATGCATTTAACCTCGGCAAAGAGCTTGGGTATCACCGGAATCCGGATATGGCCTTCCTGATCGTCGAAAAAGAAGACGGCGTCGTGATAGAGGGAGTGGGAGAGTCCAAGTTGGGACTCCTCAACGAGCGCAGTTTCCAACAGCTTTCCGAGACGGGGTTTGCCCGCGGGGTAAAGGCGCTAGCCGAAGTAGTAAATACGTTGCCTGATCCCGCATCGCACGGGTTAGTGGAAGTCGCGCGTGCCAGAGCGACACTCGCTCCGGATAAACAGCTTCTTACTATATCGCCGAATTTTACCCAGCTTCTCGTTGTACCTGCAAACCGCAATATAGAGTGGTCCAGCACTCTTATCAATCGTCGGGAGTTCAGCGCAGAGGGACGCCAGGAGTTTTATGAACTTCTTAACGATACCCGTCACTTGCGTACAGCAAAAGCTGCCTTCAGTACGGTCGAAGTAGGAGCGATGGCAAATGTGGTTGCTCATAATTAGTGCGGCCGATTGACTATAGGTTAGATTTTGGTACAATATCCATCTTATGACGATAAAAGCCCGGGGGCAGCATTATTCAGTGATTAGTAAATTAGTAGAAGGTTTTCATACCACCCTTAATATACGAACACCGGGTAAGGAATCCGGTTCTATAGCATTGGGGATAGATAGTCATGGGAGTGATTTACTCCTTGAGCTTGAAGATAGTCCCACTTGTGGGCTGTATCGGGCTGATTCGGGTGTTAGCGTTGTGATCAATAAGAAGGTGGCTGCGTTGCGGGGCACATTTGGAGAAAATGATAAGCTGGAAGCGAGTGTACCAAATTTTGCTACTCTGAAAGCTGATTATTCACTTCCCAAACAGGCCCGAAGATAGTAGTTTATATATAGGAGAAAATTATATGATACGAAGGATGGACGTTGAACCAGTAAGAAGAGGTAGTGCGCCTTTGGAGATGGCGAGAAAAAAATCAATCCCAACAGTTACTCCTCATCCTGCTGTTGAAATTAAGTCTGAAGTACCGCCAACGGCGTTAAAAAAGAAACCTAGGACGCTGAAAGACATCATTAGTTTGTTTGATGACGCTCCGGCGACAACCGATCCGCTTACAAAACGTGCCATTGATGTTTTGAAAAAGAAAGAGAAACTACGAAAAAGAAAAAAGAAAACCCGTGAGGAAGCAGAAGATCGATTACATGAAGTGACAAGTGGGGGTGTCAGTCCCTCCGGCGAGACGAGAACGCGTGGGGGG
The DNA here is from genome assembly GCA_023245335.1 of Candidatus Gottesmanbacteria bacterium. GTDB lineage: Bacteria > Patescibacteriota > Microgenomatia > UBA10105 > UBA927 > UBA927. The sequence continues at coordinate 1,197,237 of JAHFKK010000001.1, read as the reverse complement.
AAAGTCATACATCCAAAACCGTAGGATCAAATCAGGCTCACGCATCATCATATTTATTCTTCTAGGGATTCCTATTTCTCCGGCCAGGGTAAATGGTGTACTATACACCATTATCATCTGCCCCGAAGAGTATTTCCATGGTAAATCTCGATCGTTATCAGGAAGAGATAGTTCGCGCGCACGGTTCCGCCCCACGGAGAGACGCGATTGGTGAACGGCTTCGCATCATGGATCCGTTCGTTCAAAGCGCCCCCCCCAAGAAGGGTGGACCTGGGCGAGTCCCGATAATAACGGTTGGATTTTCAGAAGGTCACGACAATTCCCAGGAGGGAAGAGTCTCGTACAACACGTAAATATTAAAATAGGTACGGCCTCCATTGACCGACAGGACACGATTACGGGACCACTGGAAGATGTGTTGTCCGGAAAGATTATTTCGAGGCGGTTGCATGGCGTTGATCGGGCAAAGAACGTTACACTTCAATTTTTGACAACGCTTTCTCAAGTGAATCATGGGGAAGTCGTTCGGGGAGGAAGAGTCAATAAATCATTATCGGATAGAACACATAGATTGACGTCTACGGTTGGTCTATTGATCTATGGCGGCACATATCAGGTCGAAGATAAGCTGTCTTTCCGTAGTGATATGCGTTCGGCAAAAATCTCCTTTTATATTCCGACGGACGCGCAGGCAATGCCGGATAGGTTGAGGCTAACCCATTGGGATTTTTACTACACCGGCGCCGATGAGGCTCCGGCGAGCCTTTCGACCGGCCGAAAAACGACCGGACTATTGAGTCGGCTGCGTGAACTATTCGGGTTTACGCTCCGCGGAAGTCTGATGTCGGAAATGAGCATTTCTGCCCGACAGCTCGTGGATGAAACCATAGCAAACCCCGGTGATCCTATCCATCCCGCTCTGCACGAGCCATAAAGGGGAGCATGGGTTTGACAATGGTGAGCGTATATCTATAGGCTGGGGATATGGCACGTGTTGATCTTCAGCGCTATATGGATGCGGTCAAGTCCCATCATCCCTATCCAAACGTGCAAGATGAGGGTCTGCGTCGACTCACCGCCTTTCGGTCATTTTTTGAAAAAATTTCCCCTGAGGATGCGTGGACGACGTTTTGGGGTCAGCATACTATCGAACTTGGGCGGATGAAAGTATTAGCCCCAGACGTATCATTGGTTCAAACCGCCGGAGTAAATATTGAAACAGGACGGATTCACAGAACCGATACGATTAAAGCATTGGGACCGATAAATCTGCCGAAAAAAATATTACATCGATTCGGGGGTAACCCTGATATGCCGCAAACGCTCGAACTCAATACGGTCGTTGGTCCTGACCCGGATGATCCGGAAAATATGACGCTCCATCGTCAGCACGCTACATGGCTATTTGATGGTCCTCATCCTATACAATTTGGTGGGGAATTTACCCTCCACGATTCACCGACGCATGAGTTTGGCGGTGGTATGGTACACCCGCGGCTGCATATTGCAGTAAGTCGGAGCAGCAGTTTTTCTCCCGACGGATTCCGTAAGAAACAACTCCTTTTAGACACCAAGCATGCAGGGAGATTGATTGATGGGGATTTAGCGTTACCGATTGGAGTGCTTTGGCCGTTTGATGATATTTTTAGCGTGAAGTTACAACAGCAGACCTTGGACGTTGCCGCGAATTTACTGCGGGGGAATATACATCGAAGTCTGACATCTCCGAATATACCCGTTCATCCGGCCTTTGTGCATTGGCGTAGTGAAGCGCAGAAGGCGGGAATATCTGATAGAATACCTGCATGACTTCGGGCCAATCCCACATCAGGAATTTCGCCATCATCGCCCATATCGATCACGGGAAGTCGACGCTTGCCGATCGGCTGCTCGAGATGACCCACACGGTCGCTCAGCGCGATATGCATGCACAGCTCCTGGACAGCAATCCCATCGAGCAGGAACGCGGGATCACCATCAAGCTCGCGCCCGTCCGTATGCACTGGAAGGATTATATCCTGAACCTTATCGATACTCCCGGACATGTCGACTTCGGCTATGAAGTGAGCAGGTCTTTGGCGGCATGCGAGGGCGCGCTTCTCGTGGTAGACAGCACACAGGGTGTACAGGCGCAGACACTCGCAAATCTTCATCAGGCCCGCCAGCATAATCTTGCGGTCATTCCCCTTATCAATAAAACCGATATGCCTGCGGCACGCATAGAAGAAACGAAGACGGAATTGCGATCGCTTGGATTCACCGATGAAGAAATGATAGAAATATCTGCAAAGACCGGCAAAAATGTCGATAAAGTATTGGAGGCAATTGTCACCAAGGTTCCTGCGCCGGCCGGTGATCACGATAAACCGCTACGCGCGCTCATATTTTCTTCGCAATACGATACACACAAGGGTGTGGTAGTTTTTGTACGTATAGTAGATGGTAGTATACGGTATGATCCACTACTTCGGCTTAATTTTCTCGCATCAAAAACAGAAATTAATCCCATAGAAGTCGGATACTTCATGCCGCAGATGGTCCATGGGCAAGAGTTGCGGACCGGAGAAGTGGGATATATCGCGACAGGACTTAAGGACGTGCGGCTTGCCAAAGTCGGAGATACCATGACGATCGGCAATAGCCCGGTCGATCGGTTGCCGGGGTATAAGGAGCCCAAGTCCATGGTATTTTTGGGACTATTTCCTTTGGCTGCCGATGAATATCAGGATTCGCGCGAAGCCGTTGAGAAACTACGTCTTAGCGACAGCGCTTTCACCTTCCGTCCGATCTCCTCTATGGCTTTGGGAAACGGGTTCCACTGCGGATTTTTGGGACTTTTGCACGCAGAAGTGGTTCAGGAGCGCATATTACGGGAATTTGGGCTTACGATGATCGCAACCAGCCCGAGCGTGGAGTATCGGCTAACACTGGCTTCCGGCGTCGAGTATGGCAAGCTGGGCTTTACACAGACACAGCTTTTGTCCTATGAAGACGGACGGGCAACCGTGAGTATCCAGTCTGCCGAGGAGTATCCGGATCCGTCCCAGGTAGCCTCGGTCAAAGAGCCTATCATGAATGTCGATATCTATAGCCCCAAAAAATATACAGGTGCCATCATGCAGCTCGCTCAAGAGAAGCGGGGAGTCTATATGGACCTTACATACGTCGGTGACCAGGCGCATTTTGTGTACATGATCCCGCTTTCGGAAATGATCGTCGATTTTTTTGACCGGCTGAAGAGTGTAACGGAAGGGTATGCCAGCCTGGACTATGAGTTTTTTGACTGGCAGGATGTGGAAGTAGTGAAAGTCGACCTTCTCGTGAATAAAGAAAAGGTCGACGCGTTGTCGTTTCTTATCACCCGCGATGCTTCGATTGTCCGCAGTCGCGAACTGGTCGAGCGTTTAGCTGCGGTCATCCCACGCCAGCAGTTTGAAATCCCCATACAGGCGGCTATCGGGGGTCAGGTGATTGCTCGAGCTGACGTGAAAGCGTTCCGTAAAGACGTGACGAAGAAGCTTTACGGCGGAGATCGGACGCGGAAAGACAAGCTCCTGGAGGCACAGAAAAAGGGAAAAGCGCGAATGAAGTTAGTAGGCCGTGTTGAAATACCCCAGTCCGCATTTTTTCAGGTGTTAAAGCGTGGATCATAGCAAGATGTCCGCCAGAGGCGGATTGGCCTTTGGCCGAAAGCGGATAGGAAGCGTAGAGATACCCCAGTCTGCTTTTTTCGCCGTTCTTAAACGGGTATAGGACTTATATACAACCTATAGTATAATAATACCCTCGTATGTCCTATATCGAAGCCGGCATTGTTTCACGTAATGAGCACGGGTTTGAATATCCGTTAGGCGATTATCGGTACGCATTTCCGTGGAAGCATAACCCATCACAACCGGAGGGTTTACTTCCAGGCATTCAGATTCAGAGGGGTATTATGGTTTTTCGGCGTGATGAATTCAAGAATTTTCCCGATGACATGACACTAACTGGGGAAACACTCGGTTCCCTCATGCGCGGGGCTTTCCGTATGCGGATTCCCCGCGGGTTCCAGATTGTTGCCGGCAGAAATATGTATCAGATAGGCGTTGTGGAAGGTACAGCCGCAGTGCTTCTCAGGAAATTTTTAGAAGCGAATCCCGGCACAAGCCTGACACTTCGGGAAGAAAGCTCAATATATCCAAATGATGCGGTATGGTTAAATAGCGCCGTCGCAAGGGCCCCCATCACAATACGGGAACGCGTGAGAAGAACTAAAGCGATAGCAATTGCACAAGTTACCGGCAAATCGAGGTCAATAGATTGGGAGGCGTTTGTGCGTGAGAAGTCGGTAGCGGTAGCCGTTGATCATGATGCGGACACGGTTCGTCGGTGATTGCCGGTCTATAGAGGATAGAAGTTCTATCGTAATTGCCCTTTGGGTACGAGGTGCCGTTTTGTGAGTTTTTCCACTCCCGCAATCATAAGCTTTGACAGGAGAAACAGCAGGACATTGAGTCCTGCAACCCATCCCACATTGGTCGCCATCGCAGTGAAAAACGATTGGATGTTCGTAAGAACAGGATCCGTGAGGCTTATACGGATACCGACAATGTAGGCGGCGACGGCGATAAGCGTGAGAACGAGGGCAACCGGCCAAAATCCTTCCATATCTTCGGGAGAGGAGAACATAGTGTTGGAAACAGCAAAGAGTGAGTAAACAGCAAAAAGAAAGTAGTAAATAGATATGTGAGAGAAGAGGATCCCATTTGCCGCATCTAGGCCCACCTGATGCCACACTCCGGGGAGGAAATAGGAGATGAGGCCAAGCGTACTCAGCCCGACAAATATGGGGGCGAGCCCTATGACCGATCGGCGGATAGGGTCGGATTGGGCTATGGAAACGCTGCCTGTTCGGACGTCTTTGTTTTCAATTCCTTCAGGAACCAATGTCAGCCCGCTCGTGCGAACGCCTAATATTTCTGCGGTAAATAGATGTGCTAATTCATGAATGACTGTACCCGGGAAAAGAAGTATAGAAAGAAAACTTATTGCGACAGGTCTCGACGTAGTGAGTAAAAATATCGCAGTATATATATTTTGGGTCATCCTGCGGGAGAGGAGCCATAGGATAACAAGTTCTAACGCAAGAATAAGTATGGCGATGCCCATAGATGCAGTATTCCTTATTTTCAGTTTCGTTACAAGATCCGTTTGACAAAACAATTCATGATCGGGTATAACGTGGCCTATATGGCGGGAATAATACGAAGTGTTCATCTGGAATTACCTCGTTACCTAACAGGCTATGAATTGCGCGTAGCCACGACTCACCGAAATAATCATTGCGAGTTGGAGTGGCCTGATGAAGGGGGAACGCGTGTCGATTTTGTATTAGGCGAAGGAGATGAACATGAAGTAACGTATGGCCTTTGGAAGAATAATCAACGGGAATGGGAATCGTCCGTGTATATGGAGAACGGAAGAGTATTTTCCGTGAGTCTCAGGCCGATTCTTCCATTGATTGGCCGCAGGGACTGTTATGGTATATCTATACGGCCTTCGTTATTTCTTCGTAAAGAACACTAGATTCTTTTCTTTAATGTCCGCCGTCACCTTGGCCGGTGCCGATTTGGATGACAGCCATAAGGAGCATAGCTCCAAACATAGCCCGGGGAACCAGATAATCCTTGAGGCTTTCCTGCTGTGCGGGTGACATTTTTTGGATTGTGCCGAACATCTCTTTCGCTTTAGCCACATTTTCCGGTGAAGCAGGTAATTTTGCAAGTTCCAGTACGTTCGTCGGGGTGAGATGTAAACCGGTAAATCCTTCTACACCGGTCAATTCTTTCCAAACCGGCTGGGCTAAGTCGGGATTCGTTTGGAGGAATTGGGCTACGGTAGTAGAAGCTTCACGGCTTCCGGATTTGATTTGATCAATAACTTCCGCGGGTACCGCTTTATCCGGATGAGCTTGATTATACACTTCTATAATGGGAAGAAGCGCACTTTTTTCCGGTGCGGGGTCAGGGAGCTTCAGTTCGGTTACCTGTTTTTGTAATGCGTCGAGCTTCATAACCGCTTCCGGAGGCATATCGGCATTACTCATCTTTCCGATAATCCGCAGCGTATCGAGGCGCATCTCATTACCGAGCGGTGTGTCCGCCGCCTGGCTTGCGACGGCCGTGAGAAGGAACCGCATATCTCGGAGATCTAGAAGGAGGGTATTTGCTTCAGAGAGTATCGCGTCTACCTTTTCTCGGTCGGGTAGTGCCACGGTTTCTGCTTTTTGCGCGGTCGCTTCTTTGACGGGTGTGCCTTTGGCAATCGCTTCCAGTTGACCGCGTGGGGTAGTAGCATCGGCCGAAGTTGCTGATTTTTCTGACGGTACGGGTTGCTCTTTGGCTGGAACGGGAGCTGAGGGTTTGGCTTCGGGGGCGAGCTTCGGGGGCATCTCGGCTTTGATGGGTGCGGGTTCCATATATCCAGTATAGGCAGATACACGGTGTCCGCGTCAAGTCATATGAAGACACAAATTCTTTTGTAATTTTTCCCAATTGGTAGAATTGACAAAAGAATTCTGAAGCACATAAAATATAGAGAGCAGGGAATGTATGGCAAGACATCGTGAACTATCCAAGCCGCATGAGCATATAACGAAAGAAATATTGTTGTTGCTTCTCCAGTCTGGAGCCTCATTGGCCATTGAAGTTATTGACACGTTTCACATTAAATTTCGTCATCCGCTCAGCCACATGGGGCCGGATTGGGAGGTCTATTATCCTTCTTCAGTAAATCGCCAATTGACTCGACTTTGGAGACATGGATATGCACAGGTGACGGAGTCTCGCGGCGGTTATGCCGTGACGCTTTCCGATCGTGGTAAAACAGAAATACTTCGGTATGATGTGCATGACCTGGAAGTGCCGACGCAAACGCATTGGGATGGTATGTGGCGCATGGTGATATTTGATATCCCATCCGGTGAAGAACATGTCCGCGCCGCCTTTCGCGATCACCTCAAATCGATAGGCTTTTATCAAATGCAAAAGAGTGTGTACGTGTATCCGTATCCCTGCGACAAGCAGATTCAATTTTTACGGGAAGTATATGGTATCCCGCATTTTGTGAAGATTGCGACTATATGCTCTTTGGAGAACGACGAGGATCTCAGGAAAATATTTAAATTATGATATATAAAGATATATATAAATATATTTTGGTGAAGGGAAAATAAATTAATTTGTTAATTTTCCCAATTGGGAAAGTTGACAAAAGAAACGTATGATAGAAAGCGCACCAGCAGTAATGCCGTATCGGGAACCCTTGCACACCGGGGTGAAACAGGTGTTGTATGGCGCGTGGGATGGCACGAAGAAAGTAATAGAGAGTCAGGGGCCCGGCGCTTGGAAAAGAAGGATACTCGAAGCTGTAGAAAAAGTAGCTCCCAAACTCAATTCCAAACAAAGGCAGTGGCTTATAGATCATCATGTCGGAATTGAAGAGGCGGCGACGTACGCCGCAGTGGGAGTCACGACAGCGGAAGTATTTGGTGCAGCCGTCGCCGGACAGAAATTACTGGAATTGTTGAAAACAACTTTAGCCGACCGTAACCTGAAGCGCATTGAAGTGGACTTGCCGAAGCCGCCGAAACAACTTGCACAATACTTGACCAGTGTTGGGGGTGCGGTTACTGACAGGACCGGGGCGAAACCTATAGAAATTGCGGGGCTTACCGCCATACTGTCTACCATCATGGCAAACGTACATAATCCGGACTACAGCCCTTTATTCAGGGACATTACACGCGTGAGCGATGACGCTTCCCGGACAGACCTTGGGAACGGAATGAAACAACTATTCATCCGTGCTCATGCTGATGCGTCGAAAAAGCATCATTGGGGATCTCGTGCGGCTGACGGCGCCAAACTGTATGATCTTTGGGTTCAGGCCGATGCGCCCGGGATGAAGCGCATATTACGGGCTTCTGACGTACCGCTCGGTCGCGCGAAGCATATCACCGGACTCATGCGTGCGGATTTACACCCCGATATTTCTTCTATTGGGCCAAAAATATCGGATGGAGCTGTTTCGCCGAAAGAATCGCCGGGGTTTAACTTTGTGTTGGAAAAAATGCATACTACGCCGCCCCCCCTGGAAGCTTATGAAGCGATGCGTGCTGCAGTACGGGTGTTGTCGCAAGACAGAGGCGCCCTTTCCCAGAAGAATCGCCGCGGCCTTATGCGTCGGGTTGCAGAGGTTTGGGTAGATCACGCTATGCCCAATTTCGTAAAGCGTCCAGAGGCGCGTCAGGCGTTTTTGGACCAATTGGAACGGGAAGGATTTCCCGGGTTGCCCCGCGCTACCGCACAGGGATTGCAGGAGTTTCTCGCGTCAGAATATCTCCCTGTATCAAAAGCAGAGCGGGTCATCATGCGTCTCAAACAACAATTACCGGACATCTTTGAAGAGCAAAAAGATTTTGGACAAGCCACTCAAAAAGGGATTCTTCCCCTGAGGCGACGCTTGAAAGAATCTCCCCGTACAGCAACTACTTCATTAGAGGGGATCGCTGCGCGGAATGAAGAAGATGACGCACGACAGTCACAGTCGATTCGGGATAAAGCATTGTTTTTAGAAAAGAGAGCGTCACAGAAAGCTAAGCAAAAGAGCAATCTGTCCCCAAATTTCGGTCAGCAGATAAAGGAGGTACACATCGATGTGTCGACCAAACCAGTAATTCTGCCGCCGCAAGACCGGATTCTAGATAGTATGAACCGGACAATCCAGACAAACGCCAAGCATGCCCGCCAGGAGTTAAAGCGCAAAGCTAGGGAAGCGGAACGCACGAATCCATCCCACGCCCGCGAGCCGGAAACGAAGAAGGAATCATAAGTCGCGTACCCCTTGCATCTGGACACCGATTTTTGCATACTAGTACTCCATGGTTTTTCAAATCCGATTGTATTGGTGGCTGGTCGTACCCCCTCTTTTTTCCCATGGATGAGCGGCAACCCACCGCATTACCCGAACTCAACTCCTCGATGGCCCCCAACAACATCGGGGCTCCTTTTCCGGGCAGAGCAGCAACGTATACGCCGATAGAAGTAGAAGCTCTTCTACAGTTTGGAGACCCGCCGGGGATATCGGAAGAGACACTTACGAGGATGAAAGAAGGGGAGCCGGTTTCAGTGGGGACCGTGTCTCACTGGTCGGAGCCAACTACTCGCATGCGGCCGGTCGGTCGGCAACATCACCGGATTACCTTTTAGTGAAACTATCCATACCATATGGGAGAACATAAGAACGCAACTGAAGTTCCAGAGAATACAACCGTTCCACATCCGGGAGTCCCTTCGTCGTCAATCGAAGAAGAAGCGCTTGCCGCGAACGCGAAAGCCAATGCGAGTCGGGATGAGAAGCCGAAGTCCGAACTGGGGCAGAATCAAGTCCTGATCGGCGAATCCGGACCGGTTAAAGCGCTGAATGACCGCCGAAGGAAATTATCTCACCACGGAAAAAACTCGTTTTGACGGGCTAAACGATTAAGAATTATCAGTCTTATTTTTAGATTGCTAACGTTAGCAATCTAAATGATTAATTGCTAAATGCATCAGGAGAATTAAGAATTATCCTGTCCTTGCGGCCTTTTCCAAATAATGAATCCGAGTAAAACCGCGAAACAACCGAATCCTGCATACTCCAAAAGCTGGGGAAGATAGAAAATGACGATGTCGGGGTTACCAATGGAGGAGCCATCCAGAACCCATCCGTTTTCCCAGTTGTTTATCTCCGTGTGCGTCGATAGTTCTTTTCCGAACACGAAGGGAAATGTCTTTGAGATTTGGCATACTATTCGGTTCCCGGCACAGGGCACTTCATAAGCTCTCCAGCTCGGATCATATGATTGGGAAAGTAGAAGTGTCGTTGGCTGTCCGTCGACATGTGCAATCACCTCATAATATGACGGATTTGGGTGGCTCACCGATATGATCGAAGCTGTTGGGTTGTCGTTTAGTTTCGAGGGAGCCGTATTTGTTTCAGGAAGGTGAAAAGAGACCATTTGTTGATAAGGAAACGTATAAAAACTGATGTTTTTGATGTCGTTTACCGTTATGACGTTCCCAATACTTTCGTTGGTAAGATACACGGTATATCCCTGACCGTCTGAGGCAAGGGGAGGGAGTATGAAATAGGTTGTTTCCCACGTTGATTTGTCTGGGAGATATGCCTCCAGCTCGACGTGTTTCGCAGTTTGATTGATAAATGAGATCATGAGCTGCCTGCCTGAGTCATGACGCGATTCGACAGCCACAAGATATGCCTGATTATGGAGAAGTTCCGATATACCAAAGCTTAAACAACCCGGTTCTTCAAGGCTTTTCAGTGTAAGCCCCTGTGTCATGGGTGTTGCCTGGATTTGGCCGGTCGACAGAAGCCCGCAAGCCTTAAAGTTAGCAGGAGAGAGATCTTCCGGGTGGTCCGACGACGTATAATCAAGATTTGTTTTCAGGCTAAGGGTTATCAGATCGGAATCAATCGGATTCGTAGATGATATGGTGATATTTTCATTCGTTTGATTGACATGAAAATCCCGTTCATCAACGGCTCGCTTCGTAAACAGAGATCGGTAGGGGAATACGATCCCCGTATTGGATATCGGGTTATTCGGCGTTCGGTAATCGCCGAATAGCTGATAGGCCATGTCGTTATCTGTCCACGAATAGTGGGGACTAACTACCGGGAGATCATGAGTTAGCTGTACAAACGATTGGTCGGTGGGGGATGTTTGCACATATATAGTAATATGCCCATATTTTTGGTCAATACGATATTCAGGTATTTGTGCCAATAAAGCTTCTGTGTCATCGATAAATAATGCCCGGTCGTTGCTTGTAAGCACAAGGGAAGAATCGATCATAATATATCGAACATTATATTTATGTAACACGTCCGCAAGGACGGTTGGGTTCTTTTGATATATGGCGTAGGATAATTCCCAGTAGTAATTTTCGTCTTGGCTGCTCCATACGTCGAATGCACGGTCAAGGACCGGCTGTTGTATGCCATACCAGGGAAATCCAGATCCAAGTTCTCCCCATGCATAATATTTCCAGTCCCAGTAGGAAGGTTGAGGTAAGAGCGCGATACGACCTTGAGGTTGCGTTTTGAAGTAGTCAAACGTTTGAAAGTACTCCTGCGGGATCTTTATCTCTACGCGCGATGATATGAGGTGGCCTTGTAGTATGCCGATGGCGCCTACGACGGGTGCTCCGATACAAAGCACTGCAATTGCAATTTGTATCCACGAACGCGTTTTTAGCCATGACAAGAGATGCGACACCGCAATGCCGAGAAGGACGCCATATCCTAAAGCAAGTGCAATGCTCCATTTTGTAAACGGGAATCGGAAAAATTGTTTGAGAAGCGGAACGTGATCTCTGAGTGCTGTATCAAGCCATGAGAAAGGCGGAGTGCCCGAGGCAACAAATGTGAATCCCAAAAGTGTTATATACACCCAAACCCTCAATGAGGGCACAGTAATTGCGTACACGGCCGCAGAGAGGATGAGAGCGATGGTAATGACTCTTGCCACGGTCACCGATGAATTATGATCCAACTTAGTCCAATCAGATAGCATATATTCCATTTGACTGGTTTGCGGATTGTAGTCGGTATTGGAATACCAAAAGTTTCGAAGCATAAGCGTATCCCACACGGTTCCGTATTCTTGATTACGCTGATATATTTGATCGGTCGCCATCTGATTGATTTTTGCATTCACGGTTACCTGACTTTGGGTGAAGGTAAAAAATCCAAATGGACCCATCCAATAGGCATTAGTACAGAATATGATGAACGCGAGTAGGATAATGCGTTTGAATATCATGAACCATTCACGACCAAGCCTCATCATTTTATCTATGCAAAGTGTTCCAAGGAGTATGCCATAGACGACAAAGAGCGTCGGGATATACGCTTGGGTTGCTCCGATGGTATGCAGAAAACTCGTCAGGATGGTCCTGCGTTTCGACGGTTTCTCCAACACCAGAAGGTCACTCCACAATAACCATGGAAGGAAGCCGTAATGGGTGACAAACGCTTCAAACGGAGCAAAGAACGTCTGTACCGTCGCGAGATTAAATAGAAAATATAGCGCTCCTGCCGAGGCTGCAAACGCGCGAATCCACGGAGTTTTGATACGGTCAAGAATGTGCCATATGAGTGTGTACGTGCCTAGTATTCCGGCGAGGAGCATGGCAAACGTCCAGGCGTAGCGGATATATTGCGTAGGGATAACCAGAGACCAAATCCACAAGATGAGTTCCCGGGGTAAAGCTGCCGCGTGGCCCATCCCACCCAACAGTCCGAGGCCCTGATACTCCTGCCACACGGCGAATATTGACCGGCTGATATTGAGCGGAAAGTTGAATTCAGGGTGTAGGTTGTCCCAACCTGATAACCATGTGTTGGGATGCATGTTTGTCACCACGACAATAAGCCACACAAGCGCGAGGAGTACGATAGGAAGTATATGAGTGAGGCGTTTCATAAGTAGTCTTCCTCCATGAGCTCATCCCACCATATACTGTTTATGTTGGTAAGGCGTCGAGATAGTCCTATATTCCGCGAAAATTTCGCCAGCCGGGTACGAAGCTTGCGGTTCGTTTGGAGCAATTTGATTTGATGTATCAAATCCGTTTCATTGAGGGTAAACGTCAGCTGACGTTCAGATAGTGCGAGATTTTCCATTTGCCGGGTGGCGTCAGCCGCTTCAAGCGTTGGCGCTAATGCCGTTGAGAGAAGATAGGGTTTGCCATAGGCTTGTGTGAGAGCCAGCGGGCCGCTCGCGCTCATCATGATCCGATACGGAAAAACAACGACGTCACTTACTGAAAAATATGTCTTAATGTCTTTTTCCGGCACGTATCCGGTTACGACAACACTGTCTTCGCTTTGCAGTGCCTGTTGTTTTATGTGATGCAGGTACCTGCGGTAAAAGGAAAGACCAACGCGATTCGGATTCGGCCCCCCTGCGATAATGAGGCGGATCGGAGTATGCAGACGCTTTGCGTATTGATGTATGTAGTTCACAACCCAGTCTGTCCCTTTATACCAGGCGATATATCCGAAACAAAGAATGGTAAAACGTTTGGTGAGGTGTAGGCGCTTACGGGCGGTTTGCTGAGAAACCGATGGTACGTTTTCGACCCCGTGCGGGATGACGTCAACGTTCTCGTGGTTGGTCAATTTGACGAGATAGGACTTCAGAGAGTCTTCAAACACAACCACTTTCGTCGTTAGTCTCACTAATATCTGATAAAACAAGGCAAGAGCGACGCTTGTTGCATCGGACCATACGGAACGACCCGACAGGTCCAAATGTCCGGACAATTGGGTAATATCCTCTACGACCTGATGGAGAGCGACGACGACGCGCCTCTTTGAGATGCGAAGTGTCGCGAGAAGGAGGAGAAATGGGATAAGTGTCCACGGATCTCCAAACATAGCGAACTCAAAACTTATAAGGGTTGTGTCGGCGGGTGTAAGCATGCATTTGCGGATAAGTTTAAGAAATGGAATGATATTGTTTCTTTTCCATAGGCGCTGTACGGTTATCCCATGGTCAACATACGCTCGGGGTGAGTTATCAAGTTGCTCAGCGAAGACGTTTATTTTGACGTGTTTACGGTGCTTGTTGGCGTAGGAGAGAAGAGAGGCCAGAACATTTTTGGTATAGGAAGCGACTCCCACCGTTGCCTGGCCATGGGTTTCGTTCTTATGAGGGAAGCTTGATATGACAAGCAGTGAATATGTTTTGTGTTTCATAGGATTACAAAACGTACGTTTTAATCGTATCCAGGACCACCGCTACCGGTTTAATTGATAGAGACATGGGCTTAATGGTGTATGCAAAAAGCACCTGTATCAACTCAAAGCCTGTGCGTACGATATCTTTTGAGAGTTGTACTTTGGAGCCGCGTTGATCATCCCAGCGGACCGGAACTTCTTGCAGGCTCATACCACGTTGTTTACCCACGAATATCGCTTCCACGTCAAATCCCCATCGGTGGGAAATAAGGTAGGGGAATATGGCGTCTTTGGCGCGACGGGAGAATGCTTTAAATCCGCACGTAAAGTCCGTGACTCGCGTCCGGAATAAGCTGTTTGCCAAAAAGGTAAATCCATGGCCCATGAGTTCTCGGAAAAGAGGTTGGTGTACGCCGACGGTAGAATGACCGTTTTTCCGGGTGCCCACGATGATATCGGTTCCCTGACGCATTGCAGGAAGCATCTTGGTCAATTCAGATAGCGGTGTCGCTATATCGGCATCCAAAAAGACGCTGTATTCACTGTCGGACTCCCGCATACCTCTGGCTATGGCGTATCCTTTGCCGCGGTTATGGCGATAGGAAATAAGTTTCACTTGTGTATGCAGGTGTCGTTTGAGGTCGGGAATATGACGCTTAACGACAGTAGGACTAGTGTCTTTACTTCCGTCATCAACGAATATCACCTGTTCTAAAACAACACCGCGAGGAACACGCCATGTAGTCAGCGCGTTTAGACAGACCTGAATACGGTCTGTTTCGTTATAAAACGGTATGATAAGAGTGAGTTTATACATATTTTTCAGGAAACGATTTTTCAATCCTTTCCTGGAAAATACACACGTGACGATCATTGGATAAACCAAAGGTTTAAGCCCAAAAGAGGGCTCAAACTAAAATCGTCACGCGTGTGACAAGTGCATACAGAGATGTCTCTCAAAATAAAAATTTCCCCATAGCATGGAGGCTGTCCTGTCTCACGACGGTCAGCCCCCATGGGGTAGAACTTATTGGACAGGTCGATATGTGACCTCTCCAGCTTTGATGCTGTCTCCAGCATTCGCATATACAACGGCTGAGCCGTTCCAATATTCGGCTTTCCAGCCGGATGGAACAGTGCCGGTCAGTACGGTGCCTTTGTACTTGCAGTACGGAGCGCCGTCAGATCCGGGTGTCATATCGTGGCCAGCAAATTGCGGGCATGATGCGGGAGCGCCGCCGGTGACATTGGCCGTCGGGCAAACACCTGCAGGGCAGGTAAAGTTGCCGGGTATGACGCCGAATGTCCAATCCTGAATCCGGTGGCCGATCATCCAGTCTTGGAATGTACCATTGTAGTTCTCCTTGACTAGGATCCTCACGGCCGCATCAGGCTGGTTCATATCGTCCGACGCAAGGTAGCAGCCGGCAAAGCGGAAGGTTCCGCGGAATGCCTGGTATTGCTTGCCGTCACCGATAAACTCCTGTGCCTGATCGTGTCCGGGTTGATGGACGGTTGCAATCAGGCCGACATCCCTAGGAAGCGTGATGTCATAGAAGTTAGCCTGATTTCCGGTGTTGACTTGCCAGCCCCCGGGTTCACTTGAGACCTGGACGACGATGTCCTTGCTCGAGCCGTCAGCGTTTTTGCCGAAAATCGAGTCGTCAACTTGACGTCTCGTCGGGCAGAAACCAGTCGTGGTTCCGACTGCCGGTGTAATTGCCGGGTCGACGAACAAGTACGGCGTAGCAGATGCCCCAGCAGAAGCCGGAGTATTAACTACCACCGCACCAGTCGTGGCTGTAACGGGTACCAACGTGTTGGTCGGCGCCTGAGTGGCGGGACCGTTCGTCGGGCTAGCCATAGCAGCGGGTGCCGTCGGTGTCGGTGAACCTAAGATCGCCTGTGCGATTTGCATCTGTGCGGTCTGCGTTGCATGAGCATCATCAATCTGTTGCTGTATGCTCACTTGCATCGGTGCCGCAGCGACTACCGGCTGTTGGGGCCGTAACACACTCAAGATCCCCCACGTTGCGCCACAGATTCCAAAGAGCACGATCAAAATTATGATACTCGCTGGAACAGCGGCTGACATCTTCCCTGTTTTTGGCGTGCGACGGTTCGTGCGCTGATGGTTCATTCCTGTGTTCATCACTTCCTCCTGTGCCTTATGGGCAACAGTATGTGAAATAGTCCCTTCCTCTTGAGAGGCCGGGTTGATTAACGACGACGTGCAACGAACAAATTGGCTGTAACCACCTCCTTTTGGGATGGTTTTCTAACCGGCCTGTAAAAGCGTCGATTAGACTAACTACGACAATTCCGCCGCCAAGTTCTGGAGCCACTGGTAAATCTCAATCCAGTGATAATCGACTAGGATGGCTGTGATGATCGCCAAAGCAATCCAGAACCATCGTGGAATATCTTTTAGCATTTCGCCAAACAGTCTAAAAATACCCATGGCTCCCTCCTAGGGCACGCATTTGACGTCATTCAGGTCGACCTCATATATTACCCCGTTAGATCGGACCCAAAATGAGTTGTATAGGAAGTTCAGCTTCTCTATCAGAACAGTGAACTGACTTCCTAGTTCGAGAGACTTGCACTGTCCCTTTCCGGAGCACAGAGCTTCTGTTGCTACGACGGGATTCCCATCGCGCGATTCGAAATTGTATGTTTGCCCCTCAGCAAAAGTGCAGGAGACCTCCGGCGTCGCTTTAACCCTGATTGTATCGGCATAAGCTGCCGCTTGATTAGCCACCGGATTTGGTCCGCACGCTGCTGTCAAAACGACCAGCAGTAGAGCAAGGGCCGCAAAGATGCGGGTCGTGCCAATTCTATTACGCATTGCCTTTTCTCCTCTTCCGTCGGTTTTTTTTGCCGGCGGCATGATGAATTTCATCCCGTTGGTGCGGGACGATTTTATTTAACACCCCCAGGTCTCCCAAGTCGGGAGGGGAGTGGTGTTTCGGGTATAATCCGGATTATTGTTTAAATAAAACAAACAATCTGGATATTTTGCGTCGCAAAACATGCCGTTCGCATGCTTTTTCGAAATCCCCCAAGATTTTCCCCCAAAGACGCGTTATTTTTCTTCTTAATTTCCCCCAAAATTTCTTAATATATTCTTATTTCATTTCCCCAATACATACAGAATCTATATTCTGTACATAAGTGGGGAAATGAAACACACTCCCGCCTCAACGGCGGGTCGCCGTAAGAGACGACATCAAAGAGGAGTAAGCACGTCCGTATAGTCCGCAGTTCTCGGTCAGAGGCCGATCAGCCTTTGGCTGACGCTTCTAACTATATTATTGAGAGATGATCTTCATGTCCCAACGGTCCGTTTCGACGCCCCTTAATACCGCAATGATATGTAGGGACGGGCGAAAGGCGCCGGAATATGAGAATCGTTAGTCCGCATTGCTGCAAACTAAGTTCCTGTCCACTGTATGAACGCGGGAAGCAACACAACATGTGTCGTTTCCCTGTCCTCAAGAGGACAGGCGACAGTATTTCTGTCCCGATGTGAATCGGGTCAGAAACTGTTCCCCTGTATGCCTTGTTAAAGTGCTACGGATGAAGTTGATAGAGCGAGAACGCATTTGTTCTTCCTACAAATCATCCGTATCCGGAGAGTTACCTCCAGAAACGAATCCCGCCCGCCTTCCTGCCGTAAGACAGGGCGGGACTCATTTCCGAAGATACATATTGATATTTATCAGTCTATATTTAAAAGTGCTAACTATACTTATTTAGGTTGATATTTCAACAAAAACCACCAATCCGTCAGAGCTTGCTTTGCGCCTTTTCAGTCCCGCCTATCCGGCGAGGCTGGTACTTATTCGTACACGGCGCAAAGAGCGCTTCTCGCCGGATTGATCGGCTGCTACACTCGGATACTCGTTAAGCAGCCATCAAAAAACCGGCACCCCCTTGCCGGTTATCTCAACTTACTATTGTACTCTTTATTTATTATGCCTCCGGCAGAAGGTGTATTCCTGATGTGATTAGCTTCAGGAAATCTTCCTCCGATTCTTTCTGATGATAAGACCTAAGCCTGCGATCCCGGAGGCAGCAAAGGGAAGGGCGACCATCCAGTCATCGAAACCAGCAACCGGCAGGGTCGTAGCTCCAAGTACTTTGGTCTGTACACACATACTGGATGTATCCCGATCTGATTGTCCGCCCGGACCAGTCGCGTTTGCTGTGTTGACTATGTCACAGGTTATATCCTGATTAGCCGGGAAGACGCTCGCGTCTTTGACTCGCACGAGTATGCGGTTATGCACGGTCGTGCCGGCTGCGAGGTTGGAAATTTCGTAGGTCAGTTTGTTGGAGGTGGCTTCGTAGGTTCCCGGTCCGGAGACAAACGTTTCTTGGGAAGGGAATACGTCAATGACGGTCACGGTTGGGAAATTGACGTTACTGGTGTTAGAGACTGCGACATCATACTCGACCTCATCTTTGGGGGAGTATGCCGGATCATTGCTCGTCAGATTTTCGACAAAGAGATTGACGTTGGTCGGGAACCGAACCGTTTTATTGATAACGATGTTTGAAGTCGGACAATCGACGGTTGCACCATATTGATTGGTGCAGGTCCCATCGGCAGCAACCGGAGTCGCAGCAACGAGCAAAAAGAGAGAGCTAAAGACAAAAGCGCTGGTAATCGTTTTTAGTGATTTCATATGATATAGATAGCGACACTTGCTAAACGAGTTTGTGGACTATATCACAAAGTTTTTTTCATGTCAAGCGTTATAGGACATGCTTATGTTAGATACTTTGACTACCATCACTTATGAGATCAGCGAATATAAGTAGCCTTTCACTTGTCGATCCCGGTGGCCAGCAGGTCTGGAGGATGAGATTTCGTGCTCCCGCGTGCGGTACCAGGTACGAAACAGCTTCAGGCGAGACAACTTTCTTTTCCGTGATCCTATACGTATATTCCTTCCCTTTATACATAAGGACGACGGTGTCCCCGGTATCCAGGTTTTTGACCAGATAAAAGACCGCATTCAGGTCCTTCACGAACCAATCGTAGCTTGTCGAGTGTGAGAATAGATACACCGTACCGTTTTGGTCAGGAAAGTAGCTGGTGGAGGCGTGCGCAACTCCTTCTAGCAGCGCCTTTTCGTATTCTCCGGGATTGGTTGGGTCGACGGCAGGGATCACATTGGCATTTATACCAATTTTGGGAATAATGAGGCCAAAATTGGTGTCTACAGGCGTAATTACCGAGCCGTCAGGCGCGGTAAGCGGGGTAAAAAGTACGGTTTTGGCGTTTGTTGCCAAGCGTGGCGTTTTGGGCTTTAAAAGGCCTGAGAGGCTATGAGCAAGAGCCGAGAGCCCAGGGATAAGCTTCCCCGCGGCTAAGGATTCCTTTTGGATGAGGATGATCGCCTGTTTGTCGAGATTCTCCACGGCGACATTTATGGCTGCGTGAGCCTGGACGAGGCGATAGCCAGCCTCGAGGCGTATAAAAGGCGTAAGGGGCCCCAGGAGCCCTCCCAGGGCAAGCGCTATGAGGCCGAAGCCCAGAGTCTGTCCGACGCCCCCTCGTGCGTGGGATGACGGGTGCCTGCTCGCGGGAGGGGCACTTTTAGAACCGAAGTGGTGCCATTCGTAGTAGTAAATGATGCCAGATGACTTCATAATATTGATGTGGAAGTATACACTATAAGATAGTATTACGCAAACGGCTCCCTGAAGTATTTACATGCTTTGGGCTGCGGCAACGGCGCCTTTGATACCCAAATTCTCACCCGGTAAAAAAGTCACGGGTTTGCCTCCAACGGCGACAGCTATCATGGCGGCAATTTCAGAAAGCCCCGGAGTTTTTAGGAAAAATGATCCTTCGACGGGTATATTGACAGATGGATCGAATCCATCTCTATAGGTTCGGATAATGGTACCAATCAGTGTTCCAATGATAAGCGCCGCCCGATCCCGAAGGCGTACGGCACAATCCGCAACAGCAGTAAGTTCGTCATTGGTGAGTGCGCGACCTAACGTATGAGAAAGCGCATCCGCGTTTCCTTGAAGGAGCATGTCCATATCCCGGCCATCCAGTTTTTCTGTTTTGGTGCCTTTGATGATACCGCGTTCCAGCATGAGTGTGACAATGGCGTCGAATTGGTCTCCCACATATTTGCCGGATGATTGTTTTTCTGCGAAATTTCTACCGGAATTTTCATATGCTCGATCTACCGATTCGGCATAGGCAGGGAGAAGGGGGAGGTTAAAGAATCCTGCCTCCAGATTATACGCTTTGCCGTTTACGTGTATGGCGATATTAAATCCCGTCCCATCGACTAAACCGATTTGATTGACGCCTTTGTGCTCCGGGACATGCGAGAAAAGAACAGCCGGGGTGTCATTGAGGACGACCAATCGATGCGGCATTTGAGATGGTGCATCGGGGTAGTAGCGCGTACGTATAGCTTCCCATAGGGCAGAACCTACCGAAACGGTATTCATGTCGCGGACGATAATTCCTTTTGATAATCCTTCTTTCGTATGCACATCCACTCCATTTGGTGTTCGTTCTGCATAGCCGACATACGACCAGATGAGTCCGAACGTGTCGGGCATGGTTTTGGGAAGAATGCGTATTGGTGACGTGTCGATAACGCGGAATAACTCGCCAAAAAACGCATCGGGGGAGTCAAACCGTAAGGTAGAAAATTCTCCTTCGATTTTTTGTATCACACCTGTTTCCGGGTTTTTGGCGATCGTTGGTTGGCCGTCCGGACCGAGTTCTCCGATTGCCGCGCGCACTTTGGTCCCTCCATATTCAACGATAAGCACGTGCTTACCGATTTCATTTTTGAGGCGCTCGGGGTCCGGAGGAGAGAGTAATGTATCGATCATCATGAGACTTGAGGTCTCGTCATTTTTCTTGCCGCCGTTTTTGAGCTGCCGGGAGAATTCGATGGCAACCTCGCCCAGTTCCTGTCCTGTGGGACGGACTAAGCCTATTTCGGTAAATAGCGCTTTCGCCTCTTCTTTGGGTGATGAACGATTTTCGATTACGTCCAGACGTTTGTCGAAGCGCAGCATATGGGTGCCCTGTATGGTTGCTTCTCCGGTCCGGATAAATCCGGCAACGGTAAATAGCCGGATACTTTTTTCATTATCCGGTCTGATCATAGCCCGTACTGAGGTAAGATGGACGGAATTTTTCGCGTAATCCATCATTGCATCGACGGCTTGTTTCCCGATGCCGCGTCCCTGATACTCTGTCGCCCCGATGACGATGCCGATCTCGCCGGTATTCTCGGGTTCGTGGTCCTGCCTTAGGCTCACAAAACCGATCTGTTTCCCTTCGGTCGTGATGGCGAAGTAGTGTCGGCGGGGATCACTCGTTGCGCTATAGAGCCAACGGTTGATGTCTTCAGGGGAACTGGGGAGGTCATCGTACATCCATTTGCGGACTTCCGGGTTATTCATCCAACCGACCCATTGAGAGAGCGTCTCCTGCGTATGTTGTACCGGCTCTAGATGAATACTCGTTTGGGCTTTTCGGGCTTCCTGTACTGCGGTCATGGTGAGGCCGGAGTATATCAGATAGGCCTATAGGAAGCAAATATCTCACGCTAAATTATTCTTGAATATTTGTGTTGTATACGGTAGGATCGACGAAAGCAATATTTTATGGCAAAAAAAATTGAAGTTAGCTTGTTTGGTAACCCTTCACTGGAACCAGGAGGATCAAAAACAGTGGAAGTAAATCCGCTTCTTCGATTACCGATTATCACAAAAGGGAGAGCACGAACGAATGGAAGGATTACGGTAAACGGAGATGGCGTACTTGAATTTAGCAGTGATAAAGCAAGAACGAGCGGACCATATATTGCGAGAGGTTCCAGTGATTATGTTGAAGAAAGAGATCGTCCTGATCCCGATGACAATACTGTCCGAACGCGTAGAATACAGATTCTCGTTGGTGGAGCTTTAGGGCTTAGGCCAACAACTAGTACGGATAGATTTAAGCATGACGGTAAACTTTATAGCGGAATAGATGTATGTGCGGTGGACACAGACGTGTCGTCAGAGTAGTAATGTCCTCCTCTTATTTTGTATTCTTTGAGAATTTCACTTCTATCTTCCCCCCGACGATGTCCAGGCGGTCGGCTTTCCATGTTGTGGGGATGCGCTGACTCATGTGGAGGAGGAGTGTGTCGTTGAAGTGTCCAAGCTGGTTTTTGATGCGGCCCTCAAATAGGCGCATGAGAAGCGGCAACTCGTAGTGGATTGTATTCATATCGACGATCAGCCCTTTTTGGGGATCAGTAACCATTTTGCCGTTGAAAAATACATTGCCGACAAATGATTTTGCCTTCATATCGGCAAGAGTCACCGTATTGCCGTCTATTATTATTTTTCCGTCCGTAATTCGGGTATTTCCTGCCATTTCTAGTCTTGACTTCAGATAGTCCATGAGTTCTCCGGTCGTGACATCTACGGCAGCTGTGGATTCTTTAGTTTTATTTAGTATGTAGTTGACCCTATCCTCTACGCCCTCAGGAAGTGTTTCCGCTCGTTGGGGGGTGCCAGTCGTTTCTGGAGTTACGGCTGTCCCTTTCGTTCGGACTTCCGGGGACGAAATGGAGGCCGCCATGGTTTCTTGCGTTTGTTCTGGCGAAGCGGGCTTCTCCGCAGGGCCTGCAAGATTTTGTAATGATTCGCGCGGTGTTGCCGGTTCGGGCGGAGTAGCAGTGACTACTTCGGTCGCTGCCTGTTTTGCGAATGATTCCGTATCGAGCTCTGCCGCCATATTTGCAGGAAGGGTCGTCGTATCCAGAAGGTGAATTTTGCCGTCGGTCACTTCATATTGGATTCCGAGTGTATCCATGGTCCGCTTGAAGTACGCATCAAAACGGACTGGATTAGAAGCCTTCAATGACGGATAAATACCCGTATAGAGATTATTGAGATCCGCCTCAAATAGTTCTTTGGTATAGGCCTCGTTGGCTTTTTGTGCTAAGTCTTTCCATCCGAGAGTTTTGTATGTGTCATTATCAGTTCGTGCGACGTTGTTGTCGGCAAGTCCCACATGTTGGAGCATGCGGTAGGAAAGTTCCGTTGGATCGGCTGTGGTTGTGAGTGCCGGGATAGTCCGTATGGTGTCGGATGAATCTCCGCGGGCAGCTTGTATCATCCAGGCAAGCTCGCGATCCTCTGCGATTGGGGTGGCACTATTGTAGCCGCCAACGCCGGCAAGCGTGGAGGCACGGACCGCATTGTTTCCCGAAATGATGCCCGGCACATGGCCGGATTCACCGTGGCGTACTAATGCATCAAATAACTCAAATGCATGATGCGGCGCAAACAACATGGGGAATTCACTATATGCTTGGGGATCGAGTTTGCTTTCACCCGTGACCAGATCAACAGCCGGTTCGGCATCGAATATACTAATCGTGCTCGCAAGATATGTGGGCTGAACGGCGATGCCGCCATTATCAGAAAGGATCGAAACATCCTGGCTGTCGACGGGCAGTGTTCCGATACGGGAAAGCACGACATTGGTCATGTCCCGTTTGATCCGACCAGCTTGTACCGGCGGTTCGTACGATCGTGACAGGTAGAGTACCTGTGCTTCGGGATGATCTTTCATGAATCGTTCTACATCAGCTTTTGCGGATGCAATTTCGGACGGAGTGACTTGGTTCGTCACCGCGACGTCGTAGACCACGTATTCCACCTTTTTCGGATTCAGCGGTGAGCCATCGGCATTTGTTTGGCCGACATAACTTTGCAAACGATCGTAGACAGATGTCGTCATGCCGATGGTCGGCATAGTAACAACCGCGCGGACGTCCGGAGATATGGGTTTACCCGTCGTCTGAGAAAGGAGTTCAGTAAGCGTTTGTGTATCTTGTTCTGGTAATTGAGAGAGGTACCAGGAAATTTCCTCATTCTGTTTGAGTTGTATCGCTGGGTTTTCGGAAAGACGAGGAGAACGTCTTGCCGTTATCGCGTCTTTCGTAAGGAATGCATCTTCCATCCCGAAGGGGGAGAGGAGCATGTTTTCGGATTTGGGAAGTGTGCTCACGATTTCGACCGGCGCCATTTCAAGTGACGCATGATACGGGATGAAGATCGGGAACCAGGGCATTTCAGATTGTGGGATGGCGCCGAAGGCATGGGCGGCGTTTTCTGCCAACGTACGCGCGGAAGCACTTGCCGTGTCGAAGATATTTTGTTTGGCAGCACTTGCTATCACGTCGCGTTCACCTTTATCGATAATGTTTCGCGTTGTCTCAGCGGCAGCAGCGTGAAGCTTATCCATTACGCCGCTTGCGTCGTGGCCGAGTGCTCCGGAAATAGCCGCTCCGGGAGGAGTGCTCGCGGAAATTATGACTTGATGCATTGTTGTCTCTGGTGGGGCTTGCGCAGACTGCACGGTCGCGTGTAGGGCGTCGTAGACGAGCTTCAGATCTTCCGGTTTGGTCGGAAGCGCTGAGTCCTGGCCCTGATAACCAAGCCTGAGGATGACCGCTTCCATTTTATAGTTTGGATTAGTGGTATCGTTATACATCGCATTGATTGCCTGTCCGGGTCCATGGACATTCGCGTTGCTTGCGAGGACATGCTGATAATCTTTGATTGCCTGTGTATTCAGGTCTCGAATACGACTAATTGCGTCCTGACCAAAGACTGATTCGGGCAATTTTATTTGTGCGTCGTTGGGGATCTTCGTAAGATCGACTTCGTTGACTTTCCCGAGAGTGCCGTAGGTCGCCGCGCGCAGGTGTTCAGGCGCGTCAAAGTATCCGGGGTGTCCTGTGGAGCTAATTACTTCTGATTGATGGTCGTGCGTATAGAGACGGAAAAGATTTTTCAACAGATTAGTCGTTGCAAGACCGTTCGGATCATTCGCATCACGTGCGCGTATCAGGAAGTAATCCCATAATCCACCCTTCGGAAGCTCGTCGCCGGTGATCGTAAATTTAGGTCCCGCAATCAGTCCGATCTCATGAGATCCACTTGCTGCCGCACCTGCAATCTGTTCGGCAGGCAAGGCGTTTGTTGTCATTGATAAACCATGGGCGGCGAGTTGTTGTTGAACTTCGGTAGCATTAGCAAGTGTCCCGTCGGGACTGAAGCTTAGATTGTTTAGGATGACTTGCTTATCCGGTCCGATGAGCTCCCACTTATCCATGTGACCTCCGACTATGAGGTGTTGGAAATTATAACCGGGCGGTAACATCGCGCTCAAAGGTTCGTTGTTGGCCCCGGTAATTCCATCAACCATCACCTGATGGGGTGGGCCGATTTCTATGACTTTCTGTGCCGCGGTCGTTAGACCCTCGGGCGGGACCGTGGTCGAAGAAGAAGCGATATTTCCTATTTCTTTCCCTGCATGACCGATTGATGCGGTGGAAGCTACTCCTCCTACATGTGAAGCATCCGGGGCGGCATGAAGATCCCCAAGGTGAAGTACCGCACCGACTCCCGCTCCGATGACTCCGGCTCTGACACCATATTTGATGGCTTCTGAACGGGCTTCTTTATTGAATTCCATAAGTATTGCATCCATCCCCATCACTTTTTCTTCTCCGGTTGTTTCCCGTCCCGCAAACGGCCAGCGGCGTTTGACGAGGTCAATTTCCGGCGCATGTTGGGAAACAATGCCCAGCGTCGCTTTGACCGGATCGTCGAAACTGTCGATGACTCCGACTCCTTGCTTCAAAACCTGTGTTTGATTGGTGGTGAGCTTGACCATAAATTCGGAGAATGTGTTGCCGCCCAGGACACTCGACGCCTGATCTGCGTGCGAGGAAAGGTAGGTGTCAAGATCAGTGAGTGCCTTATTGGCGACGATATCGAGAGCGCTTCGCTCACTTTCTATCGCCTCACGGCTGGAATACTGTATCAAACCGATTCTTTTTGGACCGGTCTCGCTCACTGCCTTGCGCGATTGCAGATCGGCGATGGTCGCAAATGTCGTCCGGAGTTCATCATCAGTCAGATTTATTTTCAACGTGTCTCCAATGTTCCCTTCGGGTAGAGTCTCGTAGAGCGCGTTTTGCATGGTGGTCATCATTTCATTC
This sequence comes from Candidatus Gottesmanbacteria bacterium, assembly GCA_023245335.1. Taxonomy (GTDB): domain Bacteria; phylum Patescibacteriota; class Microgenomatia; order UBA10105; family UBA927; genus UBA927. The sequence goes on along the minus strand of JAHFKK010000001.1, from coordinate 1,171,378 downwards.
GCGCTTCGCTGTTTCACACTCAATCGCTCAAACCAAGCACGTCGTTTCATAGATTCGGTAAATTGCGTGCCTGTTTCGCGTTCGCGTAGATGGGTGAGGTAATCTTTTTGCAGTTGTCCGTATTCGCGCCATCCCGCAAATATGCCTCCCGCAAGTGCGCCTCCGGTGATACTGCCTAATGGTCCGGTGATACCAGCAACAGCACGGAACGGCGCGGTCTGCAGGAACTTCACTGCGGACAGGGCAATGGCAACACCCGATCCAATCGTGACTTCGTTAAACACCATCGGCACGATGACGTTATTTTTGTTCAGCCAGTCAGTCACTTCGCGGACTCGGCTAACGCCACGTTCGACAGCTGTCGGTTCAAGACTTGTGACCTCACCCATTTGTCCCAGGCCAAGACGGATCTGCATGCCGGATAACGCTTCGTCTATATTGGCAAGTCCTGCCTCATGCGACATTTTATTTCGTAGTGTTTCTGCCGCATCAAAAAGACTCGAACTATATAATTCTGCCTCAGCGAAAATATCCGGCCGGACATTTTTGAGGGTCGCATTGAAGAATTCTTTTGTTCGTTTATCAAATTCAGCGCGGTCAGTTATCTCGCCTGTTGCGTACTGTTTGAGTAATCCTTGTATGCCTTCTACCAATGGTTTGTGTTCTTCTTTTGTGGCATCCAGTATCTCGAGTTTTTCACCGAGCTGGGTGCGCACGAACTGATCCGCGCGGTCGAAATCCTGGCCGAATCGTACACGGACTGCTTTTGCCTCGCGTTCAAATGTTTCAGCGCCCTGGAGTTCTCCGTTTGTCTTCATGACGCCGATTTCTTCTAGCGCCATATTTTGGATGGCCGTGCGCATACCCAACGTGTCCCGTAATGCCTCAATTCCTCTCATGCCTACGCGGCTAAGGAAATTGGCATCCGCAAGTTTTTTGTTATATCGGTCGGTAGCTCTGGCTTCTGCTAACCGTATGGATTGTTCGGCAAACGGCGTTTCCGCGGCACGTATCATACCCAGGTAATATTGCCGGGCACGCTCATGGAAGTAGAGGCCGCCGATACTTTGCTTCCAGACGGTATCGACGAGTACGTGCTCGAGACCCATTGCGACATCTTTGGTTTTGTCCCAGAGGTTTTTGGCCGATTCTGCGCGTTCGGTCACCCGTGGTGTTCCCAAGCGTTGCATCGCCCGATCAGCAAGATCGAGAGCGCGTGTTTCGTACGCACGGAGGCCAACGATGGTTATCGTATTGGGATCCTCAGTGAGCGAAGAGAGCACCTCGCGGGCTTTGGCGGGTGTTACCTTTGGTAAAGGTTCTACGGGAGGAGTTGCTTCCGGCATCACTTCTGGTTGTTGAGTTTCGAATTGCGATCCTACTGTTTCGGCCGGTTTTTCTGTGGGGGGTTCCTGAACTGGTGCTTCCGATAGAGATCCGGCGACAGGCTGAGCTGGCTCTGTTTGTTTTTCATTTGCTGTCATAGAGAGGCCGTCAGCGCCTTCTGCTTTTGGTTCCGTTCCTGTCATTTCTTCTGCATCGGGTACCGGTTGATTTAAACTCAATTCTTCTTTGGGTATGATATGGGAAACTCCTGTCTCATCGGTCCACTGGACGCCGGATACTTTATCCCAAGCCATTTGATCCATGGGATCGACATGATTAACGGGTTTATCGATGATAGCCCCTTCTTCGCCCTTTTTGCGGCTGGGTTCCTTGACAAGTAAGACAGAGCTATCAATTCCTGCGGCACCTCGTTTATCGGTAGCCTGGATAATGAGTGAAGTGACCTCTTGCCCGCCAATTTTTTGTGGCGTTTTGAGATAGAGCGGTGTTTCACCCACGACGATATTCAATGACGAGGGTATTTCCTGGTTTGGTATCGGGTCTGGCATAGGCGATTAATTGCTTTGTTCTGGCTTTACGCCAAGATACAGCGAGCGAAAATCAGCAAAAATTTGGGCAACGAGTATGTCCGGCTCTTTCACGTAGTTACCGATGAACGTATTCACTTGTTCTGGAGTGGGATTGGTTTTGATGAGATCAGAAAGTTGTGTGATTGCTTCAGGGTTCGTATCCGAAATCATTTCTATGGTCCGGAGTGTGAGGTATTGGTTAAGTTTTTCGGTTAATTCCCGTTTAATAGCAGTAAATGTGGCTTCGTCAGGGCGTGAATCTCCGAATTTTTGTTTCATGAGTTCTTCGACAAATGCATCGATGGCGGGCAGAGAAACGTCCATATAACCAGACTACGGGAGTTATGTAAGATGTGTCAAGGAGGCCAAAACTATATAATAATGTAACGAACTAGGCTAAAAAGTATCAAGTTTTATCGAGAATGATATGGTTGTAGAATTAACTTTGAGGCCGAGATGTATCCGGTTTTGCGCTTCCTGTCTCTGGCGAAGCCAGATCCTGCTCCGCAGGACAGAGATTTGAACCTATGTGGGTTTTGCAGAACCTGTCCATACGAGTTTGACATCCTGTTTGATGACCCGGTCGGCAAGTGATTGAGCTTCTTTATATTGCCCCTGATGGATGAGTTGTTGTACCTCAACTGCCGCTTTTTGGGTGACCCCTTCTTCATAATCACGCAAATAGGGAATGATGATGTGGGAAATCTCAGTAAAGTTATCGTCCAAATGAGGCAGTACTCTATAAAGTTCCTCAAGGCTCATGCCTGGCTTCAATTTGTCCAACACCATTTGTGCGAGTCCCTGCGCCCGTTCCTCCGTCATTTCTTCGGCTTCTACTTTGGCTTTAATAAGGTCCACAATGGTTGCTTCAAGTTGTTCTCGGATGTCGTCGGGGCTCATAAAATCAGTATCAAGGATCAGGGGTCAGCGGTCAAGTATCCCGCCTCGTCGGCGGGTCGCCGAAGAGGCGATAAGAGGGGGAATCGTGGGAGTAAACGACGTGTGGTTGGCTCTGTGTCGCCATAGTAAGCTCTTCGTCGAGTACTGCGTTACGTTTGTGCATATATAGTGAGAGAGATCGTTTGAGCGTCTCACGGTCGGGAGTCGGGAGGTTATTGCGGCGAAAGATTTCTCCCGTCAGAAGGCCTATGATCGCGTAGTTCGTCTGTTTATTGACGCGTCGATATGCATCGCGCGCCATCGTCTCCATGCGGTTATCCCTGAGAAGATACTTCATCATATCGGGAAAGCTATGTGTCATAGAACCATCTGTGACTATCTCTGATTCCGTAAACCCCATGGTTTCCCATGTCAGCGCTTTTGTGTCAGACGTCCAGTTGATAGGGTACGCGAGTTTTTCGCCGGCAGACCAGGCCATATTATACACTTCGTTCGGGCCGCCCGGCGGGGTACAGAGTTCTAATGTCCCGACTTTAGCCCCAGTGAGAGCGTTTTCTCCCGGAGAGCGGATTTCTACATGAGCGGCCCGTTGCATAAATTGTTTGAGGTCGCTGCCGGCGGCGTCACCCACGCCAAATGCTACATGGATTCTTTTTTTGGGATCCGAACTATAAGAGAACGACCGCTGCTTTTCAAAAAAGTCTTTGGTGTAATCAATAATCTCTATTTGGTCCTGCATGCCGGCTTGTTGGGCTGCCTCAAGTATCATGGGCACCTTCGTAGGAAGATCAGCAATGAAGACATCAAGATGTAATTGATGGTCTTGAAGCCACGTAGGCGACAAAGCGCCCATTTCCTGAATGGCGCGTACGGCATCAGGGATATTTGATCCGTTGCCATTGGAAGCGATGAGTATTCGGCGAGTCGGACCGGACCATTTTTCAATATATTGTTGTGGTGAGATCGTGTCAGCAACTGTTCCGAACGGAAAATATTCACGCTTCGGTACACCCCAATACGAACTGAATCGCTCTGCGACTACATCATCTGCGACGACATGTACCGCCCTACGAAGCCACGAAGCGGTGTTTCTCAGGGTGAACGCATGAGGGGAAGCTATAGCGATGTCTTCTATAATTTCGGATTTCGTTAATGGGCCGTTATCGGTCGTTCCTGGTTTGCGCTTGGTATATCCGTTATCCGGAGTAATCGTGATAATCGTTTGCAATGCGTGACGCGCTGCTTTATGCAGGTTATTCGGGAGCCAGAGGAGTACGTCCGGAGTCATGGCGCGGATCGAATCGATTTGAGTAGCGAGTATAGCATCAGCCCCGTACTGAGCCGCGATGGCGCTTGTCGCCGCAGCGACGGATCGTTCTGTCGCTTCGGTTTCCGCTATACTGAATGCCCGTCCAAAAAATATAGGATGGGCAGTAAGAATTTTTTGAGACAGTTGTGTGAGTCGGGAGGGATGTTGGACCGCATAGTTGTTGCCGGTCTCCGATTGTGCGGGAAGGTTTTTCATCGCAATTTCTCCCAACAGATATGCTTCCTCATATGGAATAAAGTCATGAAACGATTGCCACCAAGGGCTGTTCTTGTGATTTTCGATTTCCGTTTTGAGTTTGTTTAGGATTTCCTGATCACGGAATTGCATCGCCTTATGCAGATCTTTTTTGTGGACCATAAGCATGCGTTCTCGGACGGGAAGCGCGTCCATGGGATCAAACAGCACAACCCGCGCGTCGGCTACCTGTGCTAGTGTCGTTGCCATATCAAGCGCCTGATGTTTGTGCCCGTGACCGAATTTTGTATATGCGATAACAAATGTCTTACCTTTCATGTGATTTTTCCAGTCAGAGCCGAAGGTCGTTTGCAGATATTGATCAAATGCTTCTATGTCCGGTTTCGTGAGTCTGTCCTGTAAAAATTCCGGAAGCGGTTTCGTACGTGCGTCTACGATATAGAGCGCGTCACGAGATCGGAGTTGTTCGGTGAGCGAGAGCGCCCATTGTTCCCGGGAAGGAGTGCGCCCCGGTCGTGCATCAAATAAGCCGATAGGTTGTGTTTCTTTGTTCATAAAAATGAGAGCCTCACCGCAGGATGGCTTGGGGAGTTTAAATTGCGTTTTTCAAATCCTGGTTACTCGTGGATTTTGCTTGTCGTACAGTTATGGGAATGCTCTGGATTATCTTTTTTTGGGCTGCGAGAGAATCCAGTTTATGCACTAAACTCTCCATTGCTTCGGGGACGGCGCCGTAGAGAACTCGTTTGAGTGCGTCGGTGTCTTTATTTTGCCAATCCGGGATTTCATTTACGAGCACCGGTTGTTGGAGTGGGTCGGTTTGAAGATACACGCGGAGTGGCACGCTCCCATCATACAGCTTCGTCCCTCCGTTCCAGATGGAGATGCCGCCGGCGGTCGTGAGGATCGCTTGGGGCCCGTAGGTCTCAATAATTTTATTAATGTCCTCCATAGAGTATGGGCGCATTTTTGACAAAATCCGTACGAGAACGGTTGCAGGATGGGCATCGGGATTTTTCATGTCGATTGCGGTAATACCGGTGCAAATTTCGATGTTTTTGCCGGAGGAGGCAAGGGCTCCCTTGTCTTTGTCATGGAACCATGAGACCAAGTCCCGCGGTTTTTCAAGCACTGTCGGGGTCTCGTCTGAGGTTTCGCCGGCAAACGAAATAGTGATGGTATCGGAGTAGATCCGTAAATGCCTGCCTTCGTTTTTGCTGCCGATTTCTTTGATCATATTCTGCCCGGAAAGATCATTTACGACACCTAAGACCATGACGGCGCTTATATCCTGGAGAGCCTTGCGTTCAGCCATCTCCATGGGCCATTCGGCGGGCTGTACGTTCAGGGGGCGCTGGATGAGTTCTTCGGTGAAGCGGGGTGTGACCAGGCGGACATCCGTGTGAGGGAGGAGCTGTGAAAATGCGTCGTGCCGGGCTGCCGACGAACTGACGATATCCAACCGTTCTATGGCCATTGATTCAATGAATATATAGGCAGGAACGCGTTAATACGATATGAAACCGATAACTCGATCAGGGATAAAATTGTGAATCAACACACGTGTCATTCACGCTTTTATGTATACACTAACGGGGGGGAGGTTGGTCAAGGAGGGGAAAGCATAATAATCTATATCAAAATAGTGCAGTTTTTCTACTAGCAAATCTGTTGTCACATTGGTAAGATAAGGTCCTATGAAATCGTTGCCATATAAAAAGATTCTTCTATCAAACGGCGTGCGACTCATCCTCGCTCCGGTTCCGAGCGTCAATAGTGTGGCTACGGCAGTCATGGTCGGTGTCGGAAGCCGATACGAGACGACCAAAATAAACGGTATTAGTCATTTCTTGGAACACATGGTATTTAAAGGGACCAAGAAATATCCGACTATGGATGATGTGACGATCATCGAACGCGTCGGCGGGCTCCAGAATGCATATACGGACATCGACATCACCAACTATCACAACAAGGTGCTCGCGGAAGACTGGGAGTTGGGACTGGAAATCAATAAAGAGCTCGCACTTCTGCCGCGTATAGAAGAGCGCTGGGTCGATAAGGAGCGCGACGTGATACTTGAGGAAATGAAGCGAAGCGAAGATGAGCCGGCGGGCAAAGTGGAGGAGACGTTTCATCACATGCTCTATCCCGGTACAAAACTCGGCATGCGCATAATCGGCGAAGTAAAAAGCCTCAAGAGCGTCGCCGCTAAAGAACTGCGGGCGTATCACGACGCGTGGTATAAACCGGAAAAAACAGTCATTATCGTCGCCGGAAATGTGGAGGACAAGGAAAACGAGCTTGAGGACCGGGCTCGGGAGTGGTTTGGTGGTCTAAAAGGAAAAGTTGAGGGCGGCATTGAAGCTGTTAGGGACACCCAAAAAAAGCCAGAGTTGGAAGTGGTGACCAAGCCGGATGCCCAACAGGCACATCTTATCATCGGTCTGCGGACATTTGCTCGCGGCAGTGAAGACAGGTTTGCGTGGAATATTTTCAATCTCCTCATGGGGGTCGGATTTACGTCACGGCTTTTCAAAGAAGTACGGGAAAAGCGGGGGCTTTGCTATCATGTCCGCTCTGATAGCTCTACGTTTGCTGATGTCGGATATTGGGATATCTATGCCGGAGTCGCGACCGCCAAAGTAACAGAGGCGACGAACGCAATTGTCACGGAACTTTCAAAGGCCGTAGATAAAGGAGTGACCGAGGATGAGGTAAATATCGCCAAGAAACGGTTAAAGACTGTGGTAGCATTCCGTAGCGAGGATCCGGAATTTTTCACCGAATGGTATGGGAGACAGGAAATCTACAATCAACCGATTATGACGCTTGAAGACTATATCGAAAAGATAGATTCAGTATCAAAAGAAGACATAAATAAATTGGTGAGGAGGTACTTCAAGACATCGACACTCAATATGGCTCTGGTCTGGAATAAGCCGCGGGACGAAAAACTTATCTCCCTGCTTCGTTTAAAGTAGCCTGCTCCCCAATACATATATAGTTGCATCTATTTATACTATAGGGTATAATTTGTCTTTCCGACAAACTTTACCTATGCAACCAACCATCATTAGCCTCCTTGGTAAACCACTAGCCGGAAAGGATACAGTAGCTGGTGCTCTTCGTGAACAGTTTTCCGATATCGCCACCATATCTATGGGGGATGTGATCCGGGAAGTGAAATCCACCGGTTCTCAGCATCGATTCTGGCAGCAACTGAAAGAGTCTGTCGCGGTCGGGGATTCCGGCGGTATAGCCCCGGATGCGCCCGTATTTGATTGCCTGAAAATACTTGCCGAAGAAAAGCTCGCAGAAGGACATGACGCAGTTGTGTGGGTGGCAGGCCCTCGCACGCTGCAGCAATTGGGGTGGTTGGATGACTGGACGAAAGAAAAAGGATTTCGTGAAGTATTTATCCATATAGACGTGCCTGATGCGGAGGTCTACAAACGGCTTGAGGGCCGTAACAATGGTCGGGAAGACGATAAAGTGCCTCATGTACGGCTGCAAAACTTTCGGGACATTACCAAGCCTGTGATTGATCATTTACGCCAAGAAGGCAGGCTTCTGGAAATCAATGGCGTGGGGAATCGGGAAGCAGTCCAAAACCGCACGATAGAAGCACTCACTATGCGCAAATTTGATCCGGAAATCACGCTTCCAGCCATGGCCCGCAGATAAAAATTTGGGATATTGCAATTGATTGTACTATAGGTTACACTTCTTACGTGAGGCCGACCATCGTTGCCTTTATAGGTAAACCCCTCGCCGGCAAAGACACCCAAGCCGATCTCCTCGTCACAGCCCATCCGGAAGCCGTCAAGATCTCCACAGGTCACATACTCCGTGCCGTGCGGGAAGAAGGGGAGACGCATAGATTTTGGCCTCTGGTCGGGCAATATACCCCGCTTTTAGAACAGGGAATGAAGCTTCCCGACGGACCGACGCTTGTCATGCTTGAGGAAGTGGTGTCGGAGCAGTTTACCGAAGGAAAAAAGATTCTGGTCATGGCTGGTTCTCCGAGAGGCATTGCACAGCTTGATGGCTTTGAGGAAATGGCGCGTAAAACCGATGCGAACTTACTTCTTTTTCACATCGACGCGACTGATGAGGAAACCTATAAACGGAGCGCAAACCGGAATGAAGGAAGAATAGACGACACTCCCGAAGTGCATGCCGTGCGGCTTAAGGAATATGAAGCCCATGTGACACCTATGATTGAGCGGTTGCGTCGTGAAGGAAGACTTATCGAAATAGATGGCATGCAGCCCGTTGAGAAGGTCTATCGTGCTATCGATAGCGAACTCCGATCGAGAGTGCTAGATCCGGAGATTAGCTTGCCCGCGATGGCTCGGCGGTAAAGCTAGAATATTTTCTGGAATTATTTTGTCAATTTTTCCAATTGGGAAAATTGACAAAATAATTATGGGAAGAGTTTTTGACGCGACGGGGGAATTGTTCTGAGCTGAAATCGTTGAATGCCCTCTCGTTTCGTCAGTTTTGTTTCCAGCTGCTCGCGAAATGTTCGAAGGTCTACTGTCGGCGATACCGGGTGTAGACGGAACACATGCAGGTGGTGGAGGCTGTCACGGAATACCATGGTAAAGGGGTCACCTGTGGGTAAACGTTCCATCTTTCAATTGTACCATCACGAAACGAACGAAGGGGTAGCTGAATTCTTTGAAAAATTCCATTATTCAACGGAGCTATCTCACGTGTAACGTTTGTTCTAGTAAATGATTCACGCCGCGTGATCGTTGGTGTCCTAATATCCTTGAGGATCTTATGGCAAATCCTTGTATTTGCAATAATCGTTCCCTCGTTTGAATCATTTCTTGCAAAGCAAGGGCTTGATATGCTGCGCCACCAATAACAGGTGGTCTCCGGGAATTATTGATGGTGTAGGGGAATTCATGAAGCCGCCCGTTTTTCCACGCCGTTATAATGAGCCGTTCCATCGTTAGGACTACACTACGCTGGCGAGAGGGGAAGATTCAAGATATTTTTTTTCATACTCAAACCTGATATACTTAAAACCCTTCGCAAAATGACTAAAAATCAACAAACATATATGGGCGTGCGTGTTACGGAGGGGGAACATGAGCTTCTTAAGCTTATAGCTGACAGGCGTTGGAATAGGGGAGAGTTAGCGGTATTACTTGGTGTTACAGAGGTTTCTGTAACTGCTACGACGCAAAGACTCCGACAAAAATTCGGAGAGGAAAGCATAGAGACAATTCCGAGATTGGGTATGATGTTTCATTGGCATAAAAAGGAGAAAATATGATAGAAAAAACAGTCGTTCTTATTAAACCCGATGGGATGGAAAAGCACGTCGTCGGTCAGATTATCGATCGGTTTGAACGCGCAGGACTATCTCTTACCGCATTAAAGCTGGTCCAACTGACTCAGCACATCCTTGATGTGTGGTATGCCCATCACAAAGACAAACCGTTTTTCCCAGAGCTTTCCAAACAAATGATGTCGACCCCTGTGGTTGCCATGGTTCTTACCGGCGAGGGAGCGATTCAAAAAGTCTTTGATATATGCGGTCCTACGGATCCGGCTGAAGCGAAGCCCGGTACCATCCGTCGAGACTACGGCGTCGACAAGCCTCATAACGTCGTTCACCGTTCCGATTCCGCCGAGGCGGCGCAAAAAGAGATAGGGTTGCTTTTCGCGCCTCAGGATCTCTATTGATCTTGTCGGTCAGGGGGTCAGGTCTTCTATGGTGTCAATGTGGCCCTCCACTGAGATTGTGGTCTCTATCGGTGCTACGAATCTGTCGCCGACATATCCATCACCCACTACAAACGGTCCGGTTTGGTGAGGATACGCAAGTATCCGGCCGCGTTGTAACACATCCTGTACTGTATAGACGGGATTTTCATCTACGTTTCTCTGAGCGACTTCGTGGATAACGCTCATAGTTTCAGCCGCACTATAGATCCGTAGCAGGGTAAAGTCAAACCGTCGTCGTGCCATGCGCATAGGTTGCAATTTTGAGGCTGAAACGGTAGGATGCGGTCAGCATGATGGGCCAGAATGGACCAACAGCGGAATTTGCGTGCAGTCCGGTTACAAAAGAACCGGGGATAAAAGGTTGGCTTTCCCGCCGCCACACCGTACAAATATCTCTCCGTGACGGAAACGGGCATTTCCACCTTCCTACCAGAGTACGAGGCGGCACAGCCGAGGATATCCAGACGAATTTGCCGGATATTGTGCGGGTGCTTCAGTTGGAACGAAGAGCGCAGCGTTCCTCGAAAATGAAAGCGCAATATCTGCGCGATGCCGCTCTCATCACGCGCTGGCACCTGTTTCGTAAGGGAATTGTCGTGGGTAAACACGGTATCGAGCCAGGCTCTATACGAGATTTAGTCTATTAATCCGTCACGGAATTTGATTTGACGGCGACATCGCGATATACCCTTCACAATCGGAATTGTTGCGAGTATTAACGTATTTGCATTGGTTTGACAACGTTTTTTTCGAAAAAGTTGCAAACTCGAGGTGTTTAGGTATATATTTCGGGTAACGTATGGCCATCCTGGCTGAAAATAGAGTTGTACGCCCGCACTATTTATTCCGTCATCGTCCCCGCATAGAGTTCATCCAATACGGTACGTTTGAAATAAATGAAGTTGGTCGGCTTGTAACCACGGTGGGTGAAACGAGCGCGCGTGGTGTACGGATGTGGCATTTGAGTCTGCCGTATGACCAATTCATGCAGTTTCGGGATATATTACAGGAACTATCCTCGGCAAGATATGGCACCCGAAGGGCTCCGTATGAAATTCAATATGCACGTACAAAAGCATTTCTGCGGCAATTTAGGGTTCAAAACGACGATTTGCCGTTAGCAGTCTGAGTCTATGTATTTGCGTGTCCCAGCCTGATTCCGGTACAATACGGCATTATGTCAGTACCGCCAACTCCCGAATTTAAAGGTCGTGCATTTACGCCTGGCAGGCCTATCAGACCGCCCAGACCTTCTCCCCATGTGGAGTTAGTAATCCCAAATGAAAAAGGCCGCGGAGGCAGGAGCGCTCGAAGAGAGCCGGGCCGTATCCGATTCAGAACGGATAACCCCCTCGCTCAGACGCTTGGCAAGCTGGAAAAACTAATTCGGGAAAAACAGGCTTTATACCATAGCCTTTCTGAAGCGGATCCGTATCGGAAGCGGCTTGGTTCGGCCATACAGCAACTTACTATTCGGGCATTTCGAGTGGATCAGTATCTCGGCGGCGGTGTATTCGAGGATTGGTAACGGGAGTTGCTTTTTTTGGGATAATTTATTAGGATACACATCTTATGAAAGTGGAACCAACCGGAGATATACAGCCTACGCATGACTGGTTATGGAGACCTAGGGTCCAAGAGCCATTCGTTATCCGAACTAAAGGCGGCCGTTATGACAGGAGAGTTGTGGTAACAGTAATACACAAAGAAGACTTACGGGAAGTTGCTTCTCAGATTGAAGTCGTACTCAGACTTCGAAATAGCGCGAATAGTTTTGCCCGGCGGTCGCTGTTTGCACGGTCAAGCGAAGCGTCAACAGCATTATTGAGAAAAGCAGATGAACTGGATAAGCGAACAAAAGACATTCAGAAAGCGTGGGGGAAACAAGGTATAAAGGTTCGCGGGCTCTAATATTTTCTACCGAACAAGTTGTATGAGTATCTTCCCCGTCTCTATCAATCCATAAACTCCAAGCCCGATAAACGCAAGAGCGCCTAAGAAAGAAACAACTTCATTTTGGACTGCCCGTATCGTGCGGGCCGGGGAGAGAAAAAGAGCAATGTTGAGTAGTGTATGTGCCCCTATAACGCCGACCGCAAATCCATAGACGTTGACGACATTAAAAAGCGGCACGTAGCCGGCAAAATCATCGAGTCCCAGGATAAACGGTACGGTGACAGCAAAGCTGAGGAGCCCCGCCCAGGGAAGATCCGCGCGGCCACGCATTTTCGCACCCAAATCCGGCATGACGCGGACCAGTATGGGGTCAATAAGCTTCTTCACCCCATCCAGGAGATTGTGGAGGCCCAAGAATGCCATGCGCTTGATGCCTCCTTCTGCCTGCCAGCTGACGAAATGTTCGAGAGAACTGTGCGCCAGCTCAAATAAAACCAGTGAAGCGATAAATACCATGAGCGCAAGGAGAATGCTGATGTCTTTCAGGAGCACCCATAAGCCGATAATCGCGATAGTGCCGATTGCGTTCCCCGCGGCCGTGCCGATTTCGATCGCCACGCGGTTGCGCCAGCCCGGGTTTGCGGCCATCATACGGCCCATAAATATGGCAAAGTCGATACTTGTTTTGAGATAAATAGTGGCACCGATCACTATGTCATACCAGCGTAAATTCATGACAATCCGTTGAGAGACGGGTAGCGTATTAAAGAGAAGAAGTGAGCCATGCAGAATGGCGATGAGTACCGCCATGACGACTACCGTGAGGGTAAGCGGGATGAACTGGGCAAGTATGGGTGAGCGGTCTATACGGTCTAGGAATGAATCCATGGAGATATTGTAACACTCGCACGAGCGAACGTACGATGTGCGATTTACTTTTTTTTCGCGGGCGTTTTTCCTCTCGTAAATCCCTGTTGATTCATGCTATCCAATATATTCTGTAATTGTTCCTGAGGCACTTTTGCCTTGACCGCAATCACATGGCCTTCTTTTGTTATTTCAGTAAACTCGATCCCCCGTTTATTTGCGGCCCTTTTAAGTGCGGCAGCTTCACTTACCCGATCCCACCCTCTTCGTAACGCCTGAAAACCTACGATTGTCGTAAGATCACTACCGGGAATAACCTCGTACGGCCGTGCCTCCGGAAGAAGCTGTCTTCCGGATACTATTATTCCGCTTAAGCGCCGGTTGGATTCTCTCATAAGATTAGGGTCTATAGCATCTGAATCCTTTTATTTCGGTCGCGTGCCGGCCCCTCGCTTCCTCGATGCTCGCCGTTGTCGCTTCGATAGATGACTGTATATGAGAAAAGTCTGGTTTGTTAAATCGTTTGCCCAGTGCAGTCTGAAACCGATCAATTCTTGCTTGTAGGTCGGCTTCTGTATTTGAGTTCCGTGCGTAGAGTTTACAGGAATCAGCTGCTTTGCAGGATGGGCAGAATTCAGTCATAAGGCGCTCATGATACGAAAAATACTATCGGCTTGTCAAATCAGGCTGAATTACGCGATTATGTTGAGCGTCCGGAGGATAGGGAGGAGGACTTCGAATGGTAATCCGATGACGTTGGTGTAGCTGCCGTCAATTTTGGTTACCAAGTCCCATGGAGTTTCGTTGAGTGCGTATCCTGCCGCGAAGCGGGAGAAGTCGTAATGCGTGACATAACTTTCTAATTCCGGACCGGACAGTTTGCGTAGTGTAACTTTTGTTGTTACTGTTTTTGTCCAGGTTTTTTTCACTTTGCCCATCGCCAGGTGGGTGATGACGACTGCCGTCGTGAACGTGTGGGTTTTACCCATGAGGTCTTTGAGGATACGTGTGGCATCGTCCCGATCTACCGCTTTGCCGTAGCTCTTTTTGCCGACTATGGCCTCGCTGTCTGCGGCGATGAGGACAACATCACGATCCTCCGGGATCATGTAGATGCGGGGGTTGTTGATGACTTCCTGTGATTTGGCTGATGCGCGTTTTTGTATGGTTTTGATAGGGTTAGCGTCGACAATTTTGTCTTCTTCCAGTCGGGTAACTGCGACACGGAATCGAAGGCCCAGCTTTTCGAGAAGTGACCGTCGGCCAATGGATTGTGAAGCCAAAACTACGTCCGGTTGGAGCGGTACTTCGGGCTGGTTACGTGAGGAAAACGATAACTTCATTAGAGGGTAGTATACCGCATTTTGAAGAAATTTGCGAGAAGGGGATTACGCGTCAGGCAAGAATTCAGCGTTATCTCTGGCAAATGCGGTTAAATCCCTTCGAATAGCGTTTTTTCGCAGCCTTGTGAAATTCGGCCAAGGAGTATTCAGGATTGTTCGTTCATCTAGATCCGGAAGCGTGTGCGTAAGACTTGCCATAGCTCCCCGCACTATGTTTTGTTGATCCTGAAAGGGCAAAGTAATCCGGATACTCGGTCCAAATTCAGTTCTGACACTAATCTGTGCTGTCGTTGCCATACATGTATTATACCTCACGGTACAATACCCTTGCCGTTACCCGACTTTCTTCCCGAAGGCGGGATCAGGTAATGCGTTCCACGCATGAAGTGCTCTTTTGGGGTTCTTAAGTAGCGCCCGAAGTCTTTCCTGCCGATGTCTTAAATTATCATAGGCGCTTCCGACGCCATACCTTTCAACTGCCTGACGCGCGGCAAGCGCCTCAATTTTTTGCAGATTAGTCGGTTCTAACTCGATTGCTTGTAGGTGAGCCACCATATTGAGGCAGAGTATATCACAAAGAGAGCCTTTCCAAAATTAGCGAGTCGGGGTGGTGAGACTTGAACTCACGACCTCTTCGTCCCGAACGAAGCGCTCTACCAACTGAGCCACACCCCGCTATATTTCAAACTCTTTTGCGAAATGAATTCCTGTCCGCTGACTATTCTTCGGGTTATCTAACCGTAACCAAAAGTCGGTGACTGTATGTATCGATGTGAGCGGAATGAGATAATATTTTTTTGTGATGACTCGTATATCCCAATCGCATCAATACCCCGATCACGATATGGAAGAGTCCTGCGTTTTGGACGTTTAAGCTCAATTCGTAATACTCCTTTACGTGATGTAAGGTATTTTACCTGGATTCTTTGAAAAACACCATCCTTCTCTATAGCCAAGTCATAACAGGAATTAGGATTCATGGGGTGAAGGACCGTGTAGTTTTTTCAATTAACCGCAGGGCGAATGCTAATCCGCCATACAAGCCCTTTTGATGAGTAGAATACATAATTAGAGTATCCCGCTGAACCTTACGTACGTCAACCGTGAGGTTGACGATGGTATAATAGACATACGCCTCTATAGCTCAATGGATAGAGCAAACCCGTCCTAAGGGTGAGATGAGGGTTCGATTCCTTCTAGGGGCACAATGCGTTGTCAGCGTGGCTGCGATGATGTACGGATGACGATGATTTGATGAGAATTGTTGACCACTTCGCCGGTAAACAAGTTTCTTTGAGGTACCACACGAATAGAAGAATACTTTTCTGTCAGTCTCATCCTTGCGACTACACCCGTTGAGTTTTGTGGCGTCCCCGGGCCGTTTTCAGATTTTTTTCTATGTATTGTGAGAATGTCAGCTGTGGTATAAAGCTCTTCACCGGGTTGAAGATCGTATAATGTCGTAGGGTCAAGAGTGGGTTGAAAGTTTTTTTCCATCAGTGCAAATTTACCACATACAGATTGTTTACCGCTGAAGCTGAAGAGTTGAGGTTCGTGAGTATGACGAGTTTGCCTCCCGATGCCCACGGGACTGCAAAGCTATCCCAAAATGGTCCTGCATAGGCGGTACGGGTATTGGTGCCGTCGTAATCCATGATTTCCACCCGGTCTTTCAGGACCAGTACGAGATGTCGTGAGGTGGGTAGCCAATGCAAAATCGAGCCTATATCGAGGGGGATCGCTGCTGTCGCGGGTAGTTTTTTGATGCGGCTGGGGGTAGGCGTGGGGGAAGCGGGCAACATGGACGGCATAACCACGAGATAATTACGGTCTTCCTTGACGTCATAGACGTATATGTTTCCCGATTTTATCGTCCGAGATTCTTCGGTGGGGTTTGTGCCGATAAGCGGGGGTGTGATAATTTGTGGAAGTGATGCACTCGCCGTCGCCGCGTAAAGAATTTTTGTTTCATCCGGAGAAAGTCTGATGATAGAAGCTGAGGCAGATGCCATATCTGTAAACACTCGAGGGATAGTGTTGAGTTGTTCTTTTGTTTGTAATTCTTTGATCGTTTGCCAAGCGGTTTGAACTGTTTTGATATTGACAGTATTAAATGGAGCGTTGAGTTTGTCCGTATCCATAAGATAGGAAAGACCATTTAAATCCGTGGTTAAAACTTGTTTACTGTCGGGAGACCAAGCGAGTGTCGCCTTGGTGAAGTCTACACCGTTTGATTGGGCAATCTGTCGGGCATCACGGTTTAAGCCCAAGGGTTTATCGACCAGATCCAAAACCCAAATGCCCGGGGTCGCGGGGCTTAACGTACCGGATATGGTCGCTTGTGGCTGATCGGGCACCACATAGGCTAATTTACTGCCGTCCGGAGAAAGCGTAGGTGATATGACGCCGCTTATGGTGAGCGCATTGAGACTGGGATTTGCCGGCAAAAGCAGCGCGTCGATTTTATTGACGACCTCTCCTTGTACTTTTACACGCTTTTTCCATGCCTGAAATCCTTCTTTTGCGACCGTTATGTCGTACCAGCCTGGAGTGAGGGTGAGGGTGGCTTGAGTGGCGGTTTTCACTGTACCGTCAACGATGATCTGTGCGCCTGACGGATCTGATTGAATGACGACAAGCCCGGTGGAGTTTAAAACATGGTTTCCGAAATTAAACCGGTAGCCGCGGCCATAGGCGATTATCGCGGCAGCCGTTCCAAATATGATAATAAATGTAACGAAAGATATCAGAAATGATCGGAAACTTGAAAACATAGTGATCTCGGAGTTGAGAGTATTATAGCGTGAACTGTGTTAAAATGCTAATGGAAATGTCGCGCGTGCCCGGCCGCCGCCGCACTGCTCAAGTGACGAAGAAGTAGGTAGCCGCTTCCGCGCAATCCACGTTTATCTTTTTTTTATGTTCGGACTTACCAAACGATTAGGAATCGATTTAGGAACTGCCAATAGCGTTGTGTGGCTTGCAGGCAGCGGGGTAGTCCTCAATGAGCCTACCGTCGTTGCCGTCACGGTAGATGACGGGCGGGTCGTCGCTGTGGGAAATGAGGCGAAGGAAATGCTTGGTCGTACTCCCGGCAACATCACGGCGAGCCGTCCGATGCGGGATGGCGTCATCGCCGATTATCGGATCACTGAGGCGATGCTTCGCTATTTCATAGATAGGGCAGTAGGGCGGAACCGAATATTTAAACCGGAAGTCATGATTTGCGTACCTACCGGAGCTTCTCAGGTCGAGCGGCGGGCTGTCATCGACGCGACGCTTTCGGCCGGAGCAAAGGTCGCTTATCTTATCGAAGAGCCTCTTGCCGCAGCAATTGGAGCGAAAATCCCTATAGCCCAAGCATCAGGGCACATGATTGTCGATATTGGCGGTGGATCGACTGAGGCCGCAGTCATTTCTCTTGGCGGTGTCGTTGTGCACAAAAGCGCGCGGGTTGCCGGGAACAAGATTGACGAAGCCATCACAAATTTTGTCAAAAAAAATTACAATCTCATTATCGGTGAACGGATGGCGGAGACAATCAAAATAACTATTGCGGATGCATTAGGAAACGATCCGAAAGTACATAGCTCATCGTTTACGGAAAGACAGCAAAAAACGAAAGAACAGCCTGTCGGTCTGAACCCGGAATCACCAATGCCAGCCCAATCTATGGAAATCCGAGGCCGGGATGCGGTGACCGGACTGCCGCGTATCGTTACATTGACTCGATCAGAGCTTACAGACGCGATAACTCCGGTTTTATATCATATCATCGGTGCCATTAAGCATGTGCTTGAAGAGACGCCGCCCGAGCTGGCCGCGGACATCATTGATAAAGGGATTGTCATGGCGGGAGGGACGAGCTTACTGCGTAATCTCGATAAGTTGGTAACTCAATTGACCGGCGTGCCCGCACACATTGCTGACGAGCCGCTACTTTGCGTCGTGCGGGGGACCGGCGTCGCGATAGAAAATATAGAGCTCTATAAGCGAAGTGTCAGTAAAAAATAGCAAGGAACTTAAATCGCAAAAGAAATATTTTAAGTTATATATCTTATAGAAAATATTTATTTTGGGATAATAAAAAATATTTGAGTAAAATCACGGAATATGTATATGGCTCATAACATTTTTCCCGCAAGTGAAGCTAACTTTGTGACTGATTCTATATTCAGCTACTATTTTTTGTACTCAATAAAGAAAGAAAACACGTTAATAGGATATTTTTTATAGATTTTTATATTGACTATGAGTCTATCTGCGGGAAAAATACTGAAAATATCTATAACGTCCGATACTAAAAAAAAGATCCTAGAAGAAATTCAAAAGTATTTAGGTAACACGTCTAAATCCATCTCGCGGAATGTGCAACGAGTATCGAAACCGTTCATTATTTTTACCCCGAATCCCGAACAAATCGTCTACGCCCAGTCGCACCAGTGGTTTGCGACTATTCTTAATCAGGCCGATGTGGCGCTCCCGGATGGCATTGGCCTAGTATGGGCAAGTCAATTTTTGGGCAGGCGACCGGATATGGATAATCACGCACTGATACAAGAGAGGATTCCCGGTGTTGAATTTATGGAAGATCTGATAGGCTACGCCGCGAATTGGGGCGATACAATAGGACTTATAGGGGGTTTTGACGGATTAGCAGTCAAAGCTTATGAGCGCTTACGTTCTAAGTATACGAAGCTGGTAGGATGGGGAGAGGATGGCCCTCATATATCTTACTTTCCTCACGGTATCACGATGGATAAAGCTGCCATTCTCCACACAGCAGATCGTATCCAACGCACGAAAGCAAGTTTGATATTCGTCGGTTTGGGTGCACCGAAGCAGGAAGCGTACATAAACGAGCTTATACGCGAGATGGAAAAGCGCGATTATCATAAACCTTTGGTGCTTATGGCGGTCGGTGGCTCGTTTGAAATAATTGCCGATAGACTCAAACGTGCACCAGTATTTATTAGATCGATAGGGTTTGAGTGGGCATGGAGACTACTTCAGGAGCCATGGAGGTGGAAAAGACAACTGGCGCTTATAACGTTTGTGGTCTTATTGATCCGTGAGAAAGTTGGTATATAATACGTCTCTTAAGGAATACTATCTATGGGATATGGCACTAACGTGCGGGAAGCTTTAACATTTTTGCATGACCAGAAGCGCATTCCGCAATCAGACATCCCAATCTCAGAATTTTCGGCGGGAATTACATCGCAAGTTCCATGGAGCACGCTTCAGCAGCTTGTTCAGGTGGATCGTGTAGCTTGTGTTAGTCGTGGCGCAATCGGGTTTATTCGCATAAATTTCCATCCGCCGGACAGACGATGTGGAGGATGCGTCAGGCTTAAAAACCGATACGGCGGCTGTCCGCCCTTCGAGGATGCTCAGAAAGCATAGTATAGGTCATATATACGGCCCGTCCTTACGAGCCATTTCCAGGTTTTACGTCGCAATAGTCAGAGCTATATTCCAAGTCGAATGATTTGTACGTATGTGTATTTTGATGAGTATATAGATTTCCTGCACAATATTTACTTTCCGAGCCGTTTTTTCCTAATTCTTTTATAAGCGGAGGATAGTTGAGATGCAAGAGCTCGCCGGGACGGGCTAAATACGAAAGCAACACCCGACCTGAATCATCAGATTGTCGGGTAATTTCTGCTGCATGATTAACCGTTTGGATGCCTGGCGGATTTTGGTAGATAGTAATCCCAGCCCCGATTATCCCCGGTTCGTCTTCCTGACATATCCCGTCAAGGTGCATGCCCTTGCATAGCCGAAGGGAAATATAGACCGCATCCTGGTAATAATCAGTTGCTGCTGGGATAGGTGTGCGGGTGGGGCGTAGACGGGTTGGGACAGGCGGAAGAGCCAATTCCGCCCGGGGAGGGATGCTGGCCTGGTGAGATCCGGGAACCTCAGACGGATGTCGTATCGGGACAGATCCCGTGAGCATGCCGCCCACGACGAGCGTGGTTGCTGCAGTACGGAAAAACCTTCGGACTTCCTGAAACATGGGAGAAATCTAACAGTTCCGAGATAAAAGTGCAAGATTATCAGTTTTCTTTGATGTACGGCGCTGTTTGGATGTTTTACGGTGGGGATGTCACTTTTTTAACCAAGACGGCAATGATCTTTTCCTTCTCCTATGCTTGCCTCCTGCTTCTTTCCCTGTGCGTAACCGTTGATTCGGATCTCCTATGACCGGTCGCAGCGCAATAGTGTAGTTTCTGGCGGGTCGATTAAATTCATGGCCCAGGTGTGCCGCGGCGTCAATAAGGTTTGAAGTTACCGATAAGTTGCCAAATCTTACGGCCTGGACGACAGGGATTAGTCCGTCGTGGTGACGCGCCTGACGTATTTTTTCTGCAAATTCGTTATCATCCAAATGAGTATGGAGTATAATTTCTTCGCTCTCAGGAAGATGCAAAATTTCCCTCGACGAAAGTCCTCGGCCACTTTTTCCGTAGAAACCCGGCTTTGTCATATAGGATTGTATTGATACTACGGGCTAAGAAGTATGTCAAGCGGGATATCTTACAGACAAATTTCCTAGGATTCATGATATAATACCAGTCATAACGCAGGGAAACCCATGAGAATACTATACCTTCAGACATTCCCATTTTGGGGTTCCGGCAGCGGTACATATGCCCGGCATCTTGCCTCCGAAGTGGGCAGACACCACAAAGTCGCTATCCTCGCTCCAGATACCCGTCCCATTGAGTACGCCAAACTATATCCCGTCACCCTGCCGTTTCCCGTCGCTTATACCGGACACCCGGAATGGCCAGGCTGCAAACTCTACACCGATCTCAAAAGTATGGAGATCTGGGAGCTGTATGATGCGTTCCTCCGTGCTTCAATGAAGGCTGTCGATGAGTTTAAGCCGGATATTATCCACGTACATCATGCATTTCCTCTCTCGTGGGTAGCGGCGTTTATCAAAGACATGTATAACATCAACTACGTGGTGACGATCCACGGTTCAGAGTTACCGACACTTGAAAGGGACAGACGCTATTATCAGCGTACAGCGGATGCTATGTTGCGTGCGAAGCGCATATTTCCGAATTCCGGCTGGACGAGGGAGTGGTTTTTGCGTATCTTTAAGGGAAATTTCCATGAGAAATGCCGCGTGATACCGGGAGGCGTCAATATCCACAAGTTCGTCTATAGCGAATCCGGCTATAAGGCTGTCGATAAAGAGCTCGGTCTTCACGGGAAGCCTGTTGTGTTATTTGCCGGAAAAATTACCAAATATAAAGGCGTGGATTATCTTATCGGGGCAGCCCGAAAGATACACGGAGAAGTTGTGATTTTAGGCGACGGGCCGGAACGGGCTCGACTTCAAGAAAAGGCGAAACAAATGGGATTAACCAATGTCCATTGGGTGGGGCATTTGGGCGCCGGGGTGAAAAAATTGGTGCCGTACTATTCACGCGCCGACGTATTCGTCGCGCCAAGCGTATGGGACGAACCGTTGGGATTAGTAATTTTGGAAGCTATGGCATGTAATACCCCCGTTGTCGTCACCCGGAAAGGTGGGATACCGCTTGCGGTGAAAGAGGGATTCAACGGATTTTTTGTCCGTCCGAGGAATAGCTCGGAGATAGTTGAGATGGTGAACGAACTATTAGATAATGAATCAATACGTATCAAAATGGGACAGAATGCACGGAAGTCCGTGGAGGAAAAATTTTCGTGGGAAACCATAGCCGCGCACTTTGAGAGGACCTATGACAAATATGCGAAGAAACCGAACCCTGCCATCATGAATCTCAATCAGAATGGGTCTGTCAGTTTTTCCAATGGTAAACCTATCGGAAAGTAGTTATGAATGTTCGTCTGTTATCCTGGAATATCTGGATGGGGAAATATTTACCCGAGATAGTTGATCTCCTTCGCAAGGAACACCCTGACATTATAGCGTTTCAGGAAGTGATTCAGGATCAGGGCGGAAAAAATAACACAGCAGAAACTATAGCAAAAAAATTGGGATACCATTGGGAGTTCGCGCCGGTGACTTCTTTCACTCATGAAGGGCGAACAGTAGATTGGGGAGAAGCGATTTTGAGCCGTTATGATATAGATACGTCGAAAGTATTGGAACTTTCGATTGATCCAAGGCATGTCGGATTACTGGCAAATATCCGTATTGGAAACCAAACACTTCACGTCATCAGTACACATCTCACACATACCCATCAGTCGGCATCCGTTCATCAGGAAGAAGAAGCGCTTTCCCTGGTCCGGCAGACCCCGAAAGACCGCACGATCATCATGGGAGACTTTAACGCATTGCCGGAGAGTAAAACCATAGGCATCATGAATGACTCATTGACGCTTGCCGATTCGGCGAATCAACCCACGTGGTGTGTGTATCCTGACGGCTGCCCGACCTGCTACCCGGGAGCCGTGAAAGACCGGCTGGATTATATATTTACCACACGGGATCTTACGGTCTCAAACTACCGCGTGATTCCCTCCGACGGGAGCGACCATCTCCCGATTGCTGCAACAGTGTTTCCTGTGCGATAGTTCTCACGTGACCGAGCAGTCTCTCGAACAGCTCCGAGGCGAGTACCTCACAATACCCGGGTCCGCCTTCGGCGGATGCCCCGTCCGTCAGTCGTTGAAATAAACTCAACCTTTTTGGGTCGGAGCGAGATTCCTCGAGTACTAGTCCAAAGCGTTTCCGAGTTAACGAGTAGAGTTCTCTGTCTCGTTCGTCGGGAGGCTGCCAGCCTTCATCCATTTGTTCCAATTTTTGCAGCATAAGAAGTGAATTATACGGATAAACCTCCGTTTTCGTCAATCGCGACGACGAGCTGCGATCGAAATGATTTCTTCACCCGGATAGTGTAGGCTATAGTCATGAAGATTCTTATTTTGGGTTCCGTCGCTCTCCCAGTGCCGCCTCCGATGCAAGGAGGGACGGAACGCATTGCCTGGTGGCAGGCCACCGGACTTGCCAAGCGGGGGCATGAAGTGACGCTGGTTGCGGCTCAGGGCTCCAAGAAAGATCCCGCGTACCATCTAGTAGAGATCGGCGGAGGAGATACCGTGGTCGGCTCGGTCAACGAAAAGAACGAAACGACCGTATATACCGAAGGTTCCCGCAAGATGCGTAAGGAATCGATTTACCTTGCCCAAGTTGAGGAATATATCCTTATGCATGGCAAGGAATACGATGTCATCCTGAATAACATGCGGGCGGGCGAATCTCTTTTTGTGCCGGCAGCAAAAGCAGTCGGTGTCGCATATGCCACGGTCATGCATCTGCCGATTTTCACTGAACTTGCGGAATTTTTTCGGGCACATAATACCGCTGTGATTACCATAAGTAATGCCCAGAGACAAGGATTTGATGGACTTAACTACATAGGGACGGTCTATAACGCGACTGATTTGTCGGAATTACCCTTTAACGCTACGCCGAAGGGTTACCTCTTGATGATGGGCAGTATCGCCCCGCATAAAAATCAGAAAGACGGCATATTGGCTGCGAAAGCTGTGAATAAAAAGATTGTCATGGCGGGAAAAATCGGCAATCAGGCCTATTGGGATGCGGAGATTGCGCCACTCGTTGACGGCAAGATGGTGGTGCATGAAGGAGAATTGGGGATAGGTGAAAAAGCGGCATTACTTGCAAACGCCGATGCGTTGCTTTTCCCGATCGTTTGGCCCGAACCCTTCGGACTCGTCATGATTGAGGCGATGGCAAGCGGTACGCCCGTCGTGGCCTATGGGAACGGCGCCGTGCCGGAGGTGGTTGTTGAAGGGAAGACGGGATTCATCGTGGATGAATCGCAGGGGGTGGAGGGACTTGCGATGGCCGTCAAGCGCGTTGGTGAGATTGACCGGTCGGCCTGCCGGAAATACGTGGAAGAAAACTTTACGGTAGAAAAGATGATAGAAAGCCTGGAACAATCCCTCGTGAATGCTTCGTCCCCGATACAGTGACGGTAATCCCCGTTTGCGCTATACTAGCGTTCTTATGTTAGAGCGTATCGGTATTCCAAAGCCTAGATGGATCATACGTACGACAGAAAAGCTCACTTCACTCAAAGCAAAAGAGATCGAGCGTGATAGGATATTTACCGTATTGGCGGCACAAAAGACGAGACCCCAGGCTGCAGATCGGTTACGCAGATTTGCCCGTGAACACCGGTCAAGTGCAAACCGTTACCAACGGACGTTAGACGTCATTCATTTTTTCTGGCGATAACTATGAGACGCAAATCTCTGGAAGCAATAGATTTATTTCAGGCCACTCACCGTGTGGCGGACGAACTCGCTGATTGGGTTATATCTGCGAGTGTTGCCAGAATGAACGCGTGGAGTGCACAATTGGCTTTTTCGCGTGGAAAGGCTCATAGAGATCAGGTTGATTTTCTCAAAGAACACGTCCCTGCATTTATCGAAGCATCAGGATTACACGGAAGAAGCGGTAAAGCGAATATCGTGCGAGGACTTGAGCAGGCAACAAAGGTAGCCGACCGGAGCCGTTCGGCAGACTATGGCATCGCTGCGAATGAAGTACTATTTGAAGCGTCAGAACGAATAAATAGTGAGTTCAGACAGCGGGCCTTGAGACAATGGAGCAGAGCCGCGAGACGGTTTATCCGATGGTAGGAAGGTTTCGGGAAGGATGAAATAGGATTATTTATTTCTTAATTACATCAAAAACGTCCCGAGTCGGGAGTTCTCCCAGGAGTAATGCATCAGCCTGTCTGACGATAACTTTCGGGTCTTTGTTTGCGGGAGAATCAGCCCAGGCAGCGTTTTCCGGTGTTCGTGTGAACGGAAGAATGAAGGTTCCATGGCGTGTTTTTTGCTCAAATAGCGCGGAGAGCTCCCAGCCGTTTTTTCCTGATGTATCTCCTTTTGTCAAATTTCCATCCATGAATATGACGTCTATAGGTCCATAGGTCCCTCTAGAGACTTGTCGGGCAAGCTCCAATGCATCCGGCATCCTGTCGGCGTGACCCAATACGCGCCAACCGTTCCTTCTGAGTTCGTATGCCAGATCCTGCCGGTAGTGGCTTTCGTTTTCTATAATGAGGCATGTCTTTGGCGTAACTTCCGGCATAGGGTTAGGGAGGATTATATTGCCAGGAGGGGGGTATTGGCAAATGATTGTACGGATTCCACGAATGTCAGAAGAAATAATCGTGGTATGATGTATCTATGCGCATCGCGCTACTTGCCCCGCCATATCTCCCGGTGCCGCCGAAAGCCTACGGCGGAACGGAGAAAATAGTATCACTTCTTGCCGAAGGGTTGGTCGCCCGCGGTCATGACGTCACGCTGTTTGCGGCAGGCGACAGTATTACGAAAGCCAAGCTGGTCAGTACGTATCCGGCGTCCCTCGGAAACAGCGGACTCAAAAAATCAGATACATTGGAGCCGCTTCTTCAATACGATGCATGTTATCGCCGCGCCAAAGAATTTGACATCATCCACAGTCACGGACAATACTTGAGTCTTTTTGGTGCGAGGAATTTGGGTACGCCGGTCGTCTTCACGTGGCACGGGTCGTTTTTTCCGGGAGAAGTTCCTGAAGAGAAACGGGAGACGCTTCGGGCATTTTCCGACCTGCCCATCATTTCCATCTCCAATAATCAGCGTCAAGCGTTACCGGGACTCAATTACCCGGCGACGGTCTACAATAGCCTCGACATACAAGAATATCCGTATGTCGAAAAACCTACCGCGGATTATTTACTTTGGGTTGGCCGTATGAGCCCGAAAAAAGGAGCGGTGGAGGCGATAGAAGTCGCACGGAAGCTTGGAATGCGGCTCCAGATGGCTGCGGCTCTTGATCCCATAGATGTCCCGTATTTTGAAAAAGAAGTAAAACCGAAGATAGACGGCGTGAACATCGTATTTCATGGTGAGATGACGCATCCTATGCTCATGACACTCTATGGGAATGCAAAAGCGGTCCTGTATCCTATATCCTGGCATGAACCGTTTGGACTGGTCATGATTGAATCGATGGCGTGCGGGACTCCTGTTGTCGGCTACAATATGGGTTCAGTGCCTGAAGTGGTCGAGGATGGTGTTACTGGTTTCGTTTTGGCGCCACGCGCTGGGATAGATGGGTTGGTACAGGGGGTCAAACGGCTAGGTGAAATTGACCGGAAGGCCTGCCGTACCCGCGTCGAGAAATACTTTCATAAAGACAGAATGGTTCTGGATTACGAGGCGGTCTACCAAAAAATTGTTGAAGGATATGCTCGATGGCGCTGAGGTCGGTGCGAAATTTTCTTACTCCGCTGCCCGCGAGATTTCCCAGGAATTATTCGTCTTGCTGATTGCCAGTCATTTGATATTTGTATTGTTCTAGAGCTCGGGAAGCGATTTGCGAAAATTTCGTATCCTCTCCGCGCCTGAATAGTCTATGCGTATAGGACTTTATATATCACCGTCGCACGCGGTACCGCCGACAGAGAATAATATTCTGGCGCCATGGATACTCGTGAGAGAACTCACTAACAGTTTGGTTGGTATGGGACATAACGTCACGCTTTTTGCCGCGAAGGGAAGTAAAACAAATGCGAAGCTCGTCCATGCGGGAATTTCGCCGACTGTGCTCGTCGCGCCTACATATACTGATTCCGAGGCATACAAATCGTTTGTGATAGCGCAGGAATTGCTGTTGTTCCGTGAAGTCATCAAACAGGCAAAAGCAGGTACTCTTGATTGTATCCACATCCATCAGCCGGTAGAGCGGCTTTATCCGGCTCTTGCAGCGCTTCCGCCTAAATTTCCGGTTATCATTACATTTCATGATCCTATCCGGCCGGAACGTTTTCCGTCGCTCGAGAAGGTTATGGAGCTCGGGAACATCCATTTGGTGTCGTTATCCAAATCTCAGCAGTCCGGTGTGCCGTTTCCATTTGCCGGAGTAGTACCAAACGGGGTTGACACCACATTGTTTCAGCCGGATGGAGCCATGAATTTGCGTAAACGCCCGCTTCTCATGACCGGTAGGATCGTACCGGAGAAGGGGTTTACCGATGCAATAGTTGTTGCTCACACGACCAAAATCCGTCTTCTTATCGTGGGTCAGGAGTATGAAGCCAAAAAAGTGAGCCGCGATTACTTTGAAAAAGAAATTAAACCTTCTATCGACGGCAAAACGGTGTTATGGGAGTCTGTGGTGAAACAGGAGCATTTGGTGGGCCATTACCAGACTGCGAAAGCACTCCTTTTTCCAATCCAATGGGAAGAGCCATTCGGTTTGGTAATGATAGAGGCCATGGCGTGCGGCACACCTGTCATAGCATATGATAGAGGGAGTGTTTCTGAGATAGTAAGAGATGGTTTGAACGGATATATTGTAGAACCTGACAATATGAGTATCAATACTACTCATAACCGTATCAAAAAACGAGGAATAGCAGGATTAATAGAGGCTGTTAATCGGATAGATGAGATAGACAGGTCTGCGTGCAGGAAGTATATCGAGAAAAATTTTTCTTTGAGCAAAATGGCTGTGGGATATGAGAAGATATATCATAAAGTTATTGATTGATACTCTAAATATTTAATGTATTGAAGTATGAAGGTATTATTTGTCACCAGCGAAGTTGCCGGACTGTATAAACGAGGGGGACTTGCGGATGTGAGTTATAGTTTGCCCGTAGCCCTTGAGAAGCGCGGGATCCATGTGGCAATCGCGATGCCGTATTACCAAAGCATCAAAGGGCATTCTGTGAGTTGCATCGGCCAGCTGGCCATAGATTATGACCGCAGACGGGAGCTCATGTTTATTTTTGAGACGAGGTTACCCGGAACAGACGTGCCGGTATACCTTTTTCGGCATCCGCTCCTTCACGAATATGATGGTCCGGATATCGTAGAAAGGTTTGGGTTTTTTGCGAAGGCGGTCGCCCAGTTATACCTGTATTCATCAGGTCTTCTTGGCGGCCCGTATGACATAGTCCACTGTAATGATTGGCATACGGCTCTCGTCCCATTACTTCTCGGAGAGGCCAGTAAAGTCGGGTATCGCGAACGGGAGACCATAGAATCCCGAACGACCAGGACTATACTCACTGTTCACAACCTTCTCTATCAGGGGGAGGCGGGGAGCAGTATCACGCTGAAGCTCGGATTCCCCAAAACACTCTTTCATGCCTTCATGACGCCTCTCGGAAGGGCGGTGCGGTTGCTTACCGAAGGGTTTGAATATGCCGATATGGTGACCACAGTATCACCGACGTACGCTCAGGAAATCATGAAAGGCATGCATGGCAAGCGCGTACGCGAAGTATTTCATCGGAGGGGTGACAAGATTGTCGGAATTTTAAACGGTATAGATACGAATCTCTGGAGTCCCAGTGATGATGCGGCACTACCGGTGCAGTATACCCATGCGACCGTTGTTTCTGCCAAACAGAAGATAAAAGAGCAGTTGCAATCGGCCGTACGTCTTCCGCAGGTCAACGTGCCGCTTTTTGGCTTCGTGGGGCGCTTTGAATCAAGGCAAAAAGGGCTTGATCTCATCGCGCGTGCAGTCAAAACATTGCCGCCGGAAACGTACCAGATCGTACTTTTGGGTACCGGGCAGAAGAAATTAGTAGGGGAGTTTCAGAAGCTTTCCGAGATGCATGAAAATATTTCGTACGTCAACACCTTCGATGAGCGTCTGGCCCGGCGGATTTACGCCGGGAGCGACATTATGCTCGTCCCAAGTAAATTTGAGCCATGCGGATTGACGCAGATGATCGCGATGCGCTACGGGACGCTACCTCTCGTGCGGAAAACAGGCGGGTTAGCTGATAGTGTACGAGATGGTTTGACCGGGTTTGTATTTGGTCCATATTCGACTGCAGCGCTGGTTACGAAAATGCAGGAAGCGATAAGTGTTTATGCAAAACAACCTCGTAAATTCTCGACCATGATGAAAAATGCTATGAAGGAAGACTTTTCGTGGAGCCATCAGGTACAAGAATATATAAATTTATACCGAAAGCTTTTTTGATGTACCCGTTCAGATTCCCCGCTAGGCTTTCGTGTAATATACGCTTCTTCCTTTGCCATGCGCAAACAAAAGTCCCAAGGAAACGAGTCTGGTAAGGACACGGCTGGCGGTTACCTGGGAGATATGGAATGAGCGCTGGACGTCACGGTTGGTAATGCGGCTGGTCGGGGAATCCAGGCGATGCATGATTTGATCTTCCCTCGGTGCGAGTAGCCAGGTTGAAATGGGTAGGTGAGCGGCCGCATGGGATATTTCCTCGGCAAGACCGTCATAAGCTTCCTGTGCGACACCCGTAAAATACTCAAGCCACGCGGTGAGTTGTCCGAGCCGGTTAATGCTTTCGAGTGCCCGATCATATCGTTCGCGGTTTTCGGTCCAAAACGGGTCTATAGCAAGCATCCCACGGCAATCGTACCCGTATTTGGCAAGAATAAGCGCTGTGGTAAGCCGACAAATGAGACCACTGGATAGATTGCGGTTTGAGGAAGAGGCAATTTGACCATGTGCGAGACCGGCGACCAGGATGGGATGGTCTGATTGGGACTGCAGATAGGTCAGTAAGTGCCGGATATTTTCTTCATCATCTCGGAGAGCCGCGCGGGCAGAATGAGCCGGGAGTGCGATGGAAGCCAGTGTCTCGACCACCGGAAATGTGATCGTCTTTGGGTTCGCGGACCACTCCTCATGCAGCCAGTCCAGTGCACGTTTATAGGAAAGTACTAATTGTTCTGTGGCCGTCGGGTGTTTGGAAGGGTGCGTGAGTATAGTGACGATCTGTGATTTCGGAATGGTGGTATTTGCGAGGGCGAGAGAAGCGGTTATATGCCCTATGATCGAATCCCAGTGAAGCCGTTGTTCGTTCCGAGGAGAAAGAGGCGTTGTCAGGATTGTTCGTCGGTGTGCGTCTATAGCGATCAGATGGTCAGTGATAGTCGGGGTGATGGTATACGAAATAGAAATCATAAGTGAAGCAGTTCTTATCGTAATCTTATCACAAACGTCAATTTATTGGTACTTAAGTATATAGCACGTATATGCGGTAAATATGCAGCATAACGATAAGATTACGATATGATTAATTGCAGACTTGACAACCCGTGAAATCTTAGTGCATAGTATTTATAGGGTTTCACAATTAATAATAAGAATTGGTAAAGACTTGTAAATAGATAGGTAAATACTTGTAATAATTTGTTAATTAGAGCATCCGAATACTCCAAAGTTTGGGTGGAGTATGACAAGCTGCCCGAGCATGCCGAAGAACTATACTGTCAAAGAAGTCGCGGATATATTAGGCTATTCTACCAATAGCATCTATGCGTTCCTCAAAGAAAAGCGCATCAGAGGAGTCCGTTTGGGGAAGGGGAGATTCCGTATCCCGGAAGAAGAACTTGCTCGTATATTACACCTCTCAAAGCGGCCGGTAGAAACAGCAGGAAAAGTCCAAACCGTAGTTGCTCCAAGCACCCCGCCTGTGTCTGCTGGCAATGAAATATCCCAATCAGCATTAATTTCTCATATTACCCGATGGACTAAAAAGCATGACTGGAATCTGGTAGCCGCACCAAATATTTTTGATTGGTTGGTAGGACTAGGCGCTATCGTATCCGGGGCGAGTTTGTTTTTGTTCAATCTAACAAACACCGCAGGTGACGCCTCGTTGTCGGCATATCTTATTACTGCACGCGTTGCCCTCATAGCCATAGGCGCCGGCATTGTCACGATTAACATATTTCAGGGAATGCGGAAGTGGCGGAGTGTATTTTTTGGATTACTTGCACTTCTTGCGTTTGGCAGCGTGATGCCTTTTATAAATGTTCAGGATTTTGATGGCGCTATCCTATACGGCACCATGGGAATTGTCGTTTTATATAACGCGATATTTGATGTTGACGGTATTATTTCCTATCTTTTGTATCTCGACCTTCTTTTAACAGGTGTAGTGACGCTGTTATTTTTGGGCGCCAATGTCGGGCATGTGCAGATGTTCACCAGCTTATTTTCCCTTCCCAATTATGCAGTGGCTCTCTTGCTCACCGGTGTCGCGGGAACCAATTTGTTCCTTTTTTGGCGCGGTTATCGGACGGGTTCCGTATGGTTTCGAATTGGCGCCTGGGTAACTATGTGTTTTTGTTTCGTGGCGGCCCTTTGGTACGCCAACATGGAGTATTGGAGCAGGGCTATGTACTTTGTCGTTTTGGGATTTTTCAGCCTCGTTGTGCCGTTATGGTCTATGTTGATCCGTGGGCATGATTCGCGGCGTGATAAAACAATTCTTCATATCTTTTTGGGCTTAGTGAGCGTCGTCATACTCGCTTCCATATTCGCGGTGTATGAACTTCAGCAGACGCTATGGAATCAAAAGCAGGTCGAATTGCATAATAAAATGATCATTGCCCAAAGGCTCGTGCAGGATGCATTTGATACGGCACAGGCAGTCCTTGCGACGGCTGCTGTAAATCAAGACCTTGTTGTTGCCGTGGGGAAGAAAGATTTTACGACAATCGATAAGTACGCAAAAGTGCTGTATGAAAGCCATTCTTATCTTCGCCGTATCATCATACTGGATGCGGAAGGAAAAGGAGTCGCCTTGTACCCGTATGGGACGTTTGATCAATCCAATTTATCATTCCGTGATTATTTTATCGCTGCCCGGAATACGAGAAAGCCATACGTATCCGGTGTTTTTGAGGCCCTTGCTGATAACTCCCACCGACAAGTAGTTACGGTCTCCGTGCCGCTTATTTCCACCAAAAATGATTTTGTGGGCGTTTTGGCTGGATCTATAGACATAAATCAACTTAATTTGGAGGTGCAGCAGATAGCAGATCAAACGAGAGGCGAAGGGTTCACGATAGTTGATCGTAAAGGGCAATACGTCATAAGTAGCAATATGGCGATGGTCGGTAAAGAGCTTCCGAAGGATGATCCAATGCGTTTGTATTTGAATGATACGACTCCTCATGCCAGCGAAAGCATAGTTTTTAATGATCACATGGGAGTAGATGGGTATAATATCGTGCCCAATTTAGGTTGGAGTTTGAGTTTGCGCATACCGATTGGTTCGGTAGTGATGATCAATACAGCCTCGGTCATTTCGCTCTTTGCCATAATACTTGTAGTTCTTACCCTTGGTACGAGTGCTTTTTATTATTTGTATGTACGTCCAAAGGTTGTGGGAGGGGGATCGCCGTGAAAGACAAAAAATGGCGTCCCGCTATGCACCAAAGATCCGCCTCAAGCGGATTTTGTCATTCTGTATGGAGTGCACATATTAACAGTCGTCATGCACAATCTGAGGCTGGGTTTGTCCAGTACTTTCTTATTTTCCTCGTTGGGGCTATTCTGACAACTTTGGCGTGGGGCACATATTCGGCCATCCGCGGTTTGAACGTAGCGAAAAATACGACTACTACGTCTCCCCAACCGCCGACGACCCCGGAAATACCACAACTTACGAGTGATCTTCTCATGAAAAGCGATTGGAACGGACCGCTTCTCCTTATTGTCCAGCTACCGGATGGCTCTTATTCGTATGCGTTTGTTCATGAAGCACTACTTCAGAATGGCAAGTTTATCGGTGATATTACTCTCCAGTATGCAAACGGCGACAGCGGGACCGTGTCTGAAGATGCGAACGGTGTGATACCGCTTTTTATCTCAAAACAAGGGGCAGGAAATCAGGCAAAGATTCTAGAGCATCTCGTGGCCGGTATAACATTACCGGATGGTTCCATACTTCCGGTTCATTATACAGATGCGACGGTAGCAGGCGACAAACTCATTAGTAATTTTTCGGCTATAACTGATATTCAACACAGCCGCATTACGGGAGATAGAAGTGCCAATAACGCCATGCTGTCGCTTTCTATTCAGCCGACCTTACAATCTCTGGATGCCGTCTCAACACTCATAAGCCGTGAAACACTCAAGATGGTTGTCGTATCGAATAACGACACGAGCGTATTAGGAGTTTCGACAGATGCGGGTTCTTTTGGATCATCACCTCAGATATTGGCACCAAACTTGCCAACAATTGGATTGACCGTGCAACGTTTTGATGCACAAGGTATCATTAGGATAGGTTCTACATCAGTTACTTCTTCACCCACCGCGACACAACAACTTAGCCCGCAATTTACCACAGTCAACAACTTCAATACGACTCAACAGCAGAACAACACAGGATTGCAAACCGGCAGCGCTACGCTTTATTCCGGCGGCACATTCGGAGGTATTGGGGAAACTGGCGCAACAGGAGCTACAGGAGTCAGTGGCCCCCAGGGAGAGAAAGGAGATGCGGGAGCAAATGGCTCTAATGGGACGAACGGAACGAACGGCACTATTGGTGTAGACGGGGCAACCGGGGCAACTGGTGTCGGGACAGCGGGATCTACCGGAGAACTCGGTCCCATAGGTCCCACCGGAGCTACCGGTACCGGTAGCGGGGGTGGCGGAGGCGGGTCAAACGGACCTACCGGTTCAACAGGAGCGACAGGTATAGTTGGACCTACAGGATCAACCGGTGTTACGGGCGCCACCGGAATCGGCGGTCCGACCGGTTCTACCGGTGCAACCGGTGGAATAGGGACGAGTGGTCCTACCGGAGCCACAGGTATAACAGGTATCGCCGGTCCGACTGGGTCAAGTGGCGCAACTGGATCTGCAGGTTCCTCAGGTCCAACTGGTAGTACAGGTGCAACAGGTGCAAATGGTGGGAATGGACCAACCGGATCGACAGGGCCTACAGGGAATGCGGGTCCGACCGGTTCTACCGGATCTACAGGAAATAATGGTCCGACTGGGTCAAGTGGCGCAACTGGATCTGCAGGTTCCTCAGGTCCAACTGGTAGTACGGGATCTACCGGCAATGCCGGTCCAACCGGTTCTACAGGAGCAACAGGTATTCAAGGAGTAAGCGGTCCGACCGGTTCCACCGGTGCAACCGGTGGAGTAGGGACGAGTGGTTCCACGGGCGCGACTGGAAGTACTGGATCAACAGGGGTTACCGGCGAAGGTGGTCCTACTGGGGCAACAGGACCGACCGGATCACAGGGTGGTGCAGCCGGTGCAGCCGGCCCGACGGGAGCAACAGGCCCGAGCGGAAATGCAGGACCGACCGGTTCTACTGGAACTACCGGTACAAACGGTCCGACAGGAAGTACGGGATCAACAGGAATTCAAGGTTCATCTGGTCCCACCGGTTCCACCGGCGCTACGGGAACTGCCGGGACTGCCGGCGCAAATGGAGCCAATGGAGCAACAGGCTCAACTGGAACAACTGGAAACGCTGGTCCGACCGGTTCTACCGGAGCTACCGGAAACGCTGGTCCGACCGGAACAACTGGTTCCACAGGAGCAACGGGTACCCAAGGATCTTCTGGTCCTACTGGTTCAACTGGCGCGACAGGTGCTGGTGGTGGATCCGGCCCCACGGGTTCAACAGGTACTACCGGTAATGCCGGTCCTACAGGAAGTTCTGGTTCAACAGGAAACAATGGTCCGACCGGATCAACGGGATCAACTGGAGCAACAGGAGCTCAAGGTTTTTCCGGTCCGACAGGATCTACAGGAACGACAGGTAATAACGGTCCGACAGGATCAACAGGAATAACCGGTAACGTCGGTCCAACCGGTTCCACGGGTGCAACAGGAACGCAAGGTTCATCGGGTCCCACCGGTTCCACAGGAGCAACAGGGACGCAAGGATCTTCCGGTCCAACCGGAAGTACTGGCGCAACTGGCAACAATGGTCCGACCGGCTCAACTGGAACAACAGGAAATGCTGGTCCCACAGGTGCAACGGGCGCCCAAGGGTCAAGTGGTCCGACGGGTAGTACCGGGTCAACGGGAACACAAGGATCCAATGGTCCGACGGGAAGCACAGGAGTAACCGGCAACAATGGTCCTACCGGCTCAACAGGGACAACAGGAAATGCAGGCCCCACAGGTTCTACGGGATCAACGGGTGCAACAGGAACGCAAGGTTCATCGGGTCCCACCGGTTCCACAGGAGCAACAGGGACGCAAGGATCTTCCGGTCCAACCGGAAGTACGGGATCAACTGGAAACAATGGTCCGACTGGTTCAACTGGAACAACAGGAAACGTTGGTCCCACCGGAAGTACCGGTTCCACGGGTGCAACAGGAACGCAAGGTTCGTCTGGCCCAACGGGATCAACTGGTGCGACAGGAACAGCCGGGAATGCCGGAGCAAACGGAGCAACTGGTTCCACAGGTTCTACAGGAAACAATGGACCCACGGGGTCTACTGGTGTAACGGGAAACAATGGTCCCACCGGTACAACCGGAAGTACCGGTGCAACAGGGACACAGGGATCTTCCGGTCCCACCGGTTCCACAGGTGTAACAGGGACACAAGGTGCAGGTGGCCCAACAGGTGTAACGGGCGCAACCGGAAACAATGGCCCGACCGGTTCCACCGGGTCAACAGGAAACAATGGCCCGACAGGTTCTACGGGATCAACGGGTGCAACAGGAACGCAAGGTTCGTCTGGCCCAACGGGATCAACCGGAGCTACCGGAACAGCCGGTGGAGCTGGGGTAAATGGTCCCAGCGGATCAACCGGAGCTACCGGAAATAATGGGCCAACGGGATCAACAGGAGCTACAGGAAATGCAGGCCCCACAGGTTCTACAGGATCAACCGGAGCGACGGGCGCCCAAGGGTCAAGTGGTCCGACGGGTAGTACTGGGTCAACGGGAACTCAAGGTTCTTCCGGTCCAACCGGAAGTACGGGATCAACGGGAAACGCCGGTCCGACTGGTTCTACGGGGACAACAGGAAATGCAGGCCCCACAGGTTCTACGGGATCAACGGGTGCAACAGGGACACAGGGATCTTCCGGCCCAACGGGATCAACGGGTGCGACAGGTGCTGGTGGCGGATCTGGCCCCACGGGTTCCACAGGTTCTACCGGTAATGCCGGTCCTACTGGCTCAACTGGACCAACAGGAAACAATGGTCCCACCGGTACAACCGGTTCTACAGGATCAACAGGAACACAAGGTTCATCGGGTCCCACCGGTTCCACAGGAGC
Organism: Candidatus Gottesmanbacteria bacterium; assembly: GCA_023245335.1. GTDB lineage: Bacteria > Patescibacteriota > Microgenomatia > UBA10105 > UBA927 > UBA927. Next base: position 1,135,115 of record JAHFKK010000001.1, on the reverse strand, counting down.
TACCGGAACACAAGGTTCATCCGGTCCCACCGGATCAACTGGTGCAACGGGAAATAATGGGCCCACGGGGTCAACCGGAGCGACTGGAAATGTAGGCCCGACAGGTTCTACCGGCTCAACCGGTGCGACGGGCGCCCAAGGGTCAAGTGGTCCGACTGGTAGTACCGGGTCAACGGGAACACAAGGATCCAACGGTCCGACTGGATCAACAGGAACAACAGGCAATAACGGACCGACCGGTTCCACTGGAACTACTGGAATAAATGGCCCGACAGGTTCTACGGGATCAACGGGCGCAACTGGTACCCAAGGTTCTTCCGGTCCTACAGGATCAACTGGTGCGACAGGTGCTGGTGGCGGATCTGGTCCCACGGGTTCAACAGGTACTACCGGTAATGCCGGTCCTACAGGAAGTACGGGTTCAACTGGAAATAACGGGCCCACTGGATCAACGGGTTCAACTGGAACGACAGGAGTTCAAGGTTCAAGCGGTCCCACCGGATCAACTGGTACGACCGGAAATGCAGGTCCGACTGGTTCTACGGGAACAACAGGAAACAATGGTCCGACCGGCCCAACGGGTTCAACAGGGGCCACAGGAAACGCCGGGCCAACTGGTAGCACAGGCTCAACCGGTGCGACGGGCGCCCAAGGGTCAAGTGGTCCGACTGGCTCAACCGGTTCAACGGGAACACAAGGATCCAACGGTCCGACTGGATCAACAGGAACAACAGGTAACGGTGGCCCCACCGGTTCCACAGGAGCAACAGGAACTCAAGGTTCGTCTGGCCCAACGGGATCAACAGGATCTACCGGCACGGGAGGAAGTTCCGGTCCAACCGGAAGTACGGGAGCAACGGGAAACAATGGACCCACGGGGTCAACTGGTACAACGGGAAACAATGGACCAACTGGTAGCACAGGATCAACCGGAGCAACAGGTACTCAAGGCTCATCCGGGCCTACCGGATCAACAGGTGCGACAGGTGCAGGCGGAAGCTCAGGTCCGACCGGGAGTACGGGGTCAACAGGAAATAACGGCCCCACCGGTTCAACGGGTGCAACAGGAAATGCTGGTCCGACGGGTAATACGGGATCGACAGGTGCAACAGGTACTCAAGGCTCATCCGGGCCCACTGGTAGTACTGGTTCAACCGGAACACAAGGATCAAACGGTCCGACTGGTTCAACAGGATCCACGGGTAATGCCGGTCCGACTGGTTCAACAGGATCCACGGGTAATGCCGGTCCCACAGGATCTACCGGATCGACCGGGGCTACAGGTACGCAAGGATTTTCCGGTCCTACTGGCTCAACTGGTGTTACCGGAGCAGCTGGTGGTTCCGGACCGACTGGATCAACTGGGTCAACAGGAAATGTTGGTCCGACAGGAAGTACGGGAATAACTGGAAATGTTGGTCCGACCGGGAGTACGGGTGCGACCGGGACACAAGGATCTTCCGGCCCAACGGGAAGCACCGGTTCCACTGGTAACGCCGGCCCCACCGGGAGTACGGGTGCCACAGGAAACAATGGTCCTACGGGTTCAACAGGCTCTACCGGAGCAACTGGTGTACAGGGATCTTCCGGTCCCACAGGTTCTACCGGTGCAACCGGGACGCAAGGATCTTCCGGCCCGACCGGTTCCTCAGGAGCCACAGGAAACGCGGGTCCGACCGGATCCACAGGTATAACAGGAAATAACGGCCCCACGGGAAGCACTGGTTCTACTGGTGCGACGGGAATACAAGGTTCGTCAGGACCGACAGGCAGTACCGGTGCAACCGGAGCGGGTGGCGGTTCCGGCCCAACTGGTTCAACAGGATCTACTGGAAATAATGGGCCGACTGGTTCAACTGGAACAACGGGAAACAACGGTCCGAGCGGTAGTACCGGCTCAACAGGTGCGACCGGGACACAAGGATCTTCCGGCCCCACCGGCTCGACGGGTGCAACAGGCACACAAGGCGCAGGTGGTCCGACAGGGACAACAGGAACAACTGGCAATGCCGGTCCCACTGGTTCAACTGGTGTAACCGGGAACAACGGTCCCACTGGTTCCACCGGGTCGACCGGGGCTACAGGTACACAGGGTTCGAGCGGTCCAACCGGCTCAACAGGTGCTACGGGTACCGCTGGCGGAGCTGGGGCAAACGGCGCAAACGGTCCCACTGGTTCCACCGGGTCTACCGGAAATAACGGACCAACGGGATCAACGGGCTCGACCGGAGCAACAGGAAATAATGGTCCTACGGGGCCGACGGGTTCTACCGGAGCAACAGGAGCTCAAGGGTCAAGTGGTCCTACCGGCTCAACCGGTGCGACCGGAACTCAAGGAACTTCAGGTCCCACTGGCTCAACCGGTACTACTGGAAATGCTGGACCAACTGGCTCGACCGGAGCAACAGGAAATAATGGTCCTACGGGGCCGACGGGTTCTACCGGAGCTAACGGGACTGCAGGTTCATCCGGACCAACCGGTTCCACAGGATCTACCGGAACACAAGGTTCTTCCGGGCCAACGGGAAGTACGGGCGCAACCGGTAATGCCGGTCCTACAGGTTCAACAGGCGTTACTGGTAATGCCGGTCCCACTGGTTCAACCGGTGCAACCGGAGGTAATGGCGGTGCCGGAGCAAACGGTCCGACAGGAGTAACCGGTACAACCGGTAATAACGGTCCGACTGGTCCGACTGGTCCGACTGGTCAGACCAACGGCCCGACCGGCGCAACAGGAAGCACGGGAGACGTCGGGGCGGCAGTGACCGGCCCGACAGGTACAACCGGCCCGACGGGACTTCAGGGAACTACCGGTCCTATCGGTCCCACCGGGGCTACGGGAACAGGCGGCGGTGGGGGCGGGACGTTGCAACAAGCCTACACGACGGGATCTGCGGGTGATCAAACCGTGCTTATGACAGGAACCAATGGCAGTATCATTTTTCAGGATACGACCGGGACACAATTCCAGGTTACGATGGCAACCTCTACTGCACCCACTGTGGATATGATGAATATCCTCAATACCGGTACCAGTCAGGGTGCAGCGACAGCAGGCGTAGACGGTTTACAGATAGATTTTGCAAACGGCGGCAGTTCTACCGTTGATAACGCAGGACTTCGTGTAAACCTCACTTCAAATGACAATACTGCGGGCCGAACACTGGAAGCAATATCCATAGGAAATGTTACCGGGCAGGCAAACGCGACAGAGGTCGCGCTGAAAATTGGCACAGGTTACGACAGAGATATCCAATTCACGAATACCGCACCCGTCATACAACTCGCCGACGGCAGCGCACTCAGTTATCAAAGTGCGTCAGGCACGACACTCGCGTCACTCAAAGAATACTTCACCGGAGAAGGATACGGGGTGACGGAATCAGGCGGATTTATCAACATCGACGGAAGTTTCTATATGGACAATTTCAATAGAAACGTAGCGCAAGCAACAGCAGATCAGACCGCTACCGGCAGGTTCGGTGATCAGTATGGCTGGGTATTTGATGAAGGCGGGACGCTCACACTCGGAAGTTTGAGTTCCGGTTCTATCGGCTGCACTGGAAACGAGGCAAGATCAGCTTTAACGAATGGCAGTATGGGGCTTTTGGAACTTTCACCGGATACCCAAACAAGCTCTAATGGTACGAGTCTCACCGATACAGGTTACAAAGGCGGCGAGTGTCGGTTACATATGGGTAGTGGTACCGGGGCAGCAACGGCGGCCATACTCAATATCGCGAATAAATGGGTGATGTACTGGAAAGTCATGCCGTCACCCGGATTTACCGCAATGTCCTCCATCAAAAATATGTACTTCGGTGCGAACAATTATTCCCAGGGATGGCAGTATACGATTCCCTGGACGCAGCCAAATTCCGGCGCCATTATGTTCTTTAACGGTGATTCCGCCAATGCGACGGGATTGGGTCAGCAATGGGCAGGAAACGTCCGTATGGGCACGGCATCCAATAACCAGGTGGTCCAATGTGCCGGCCAAAATATCAAAACTAACGCGTTTGCCCTTCTAAGGATAGAAGCGAGGGCAACCAATGATATCCGGTTTTTTGTCGACAACAATATGTCCGACGGCATCAGCATGACCTATTGTGGTAATGCCACCAACGCCAATGCCATTCCTACATTTAACTTAGGGCCGGCCATAAACGTCGGGCAAGCGCAGGTAGGTGCCGCGGGCGGTGCCGTTTCAAACGGTTTCCCGTGGACGGCAAACGTAGATTTGTTTGCGTTCGTTCAGGATGATCCGATTCAGAACGGCGCTTCACCGCTCGTACAGCAGGGAGGTTCCCAAGAGACGCCGGCTGCATCACTTCGGCCCGATCCCATCGCGGGTGCTGATGTCGCAGAACATTATTATGTAAACACAGATGCGGATATACCCGACGGGCAAGTGCTTGCAATTTCCGATACGACCGGCGAAGCGACGCTGTCAGCGATCCCGTATGACCGTAAGCTCCTGGGCGTCGCCTCTGCTGATCCCGGACTCACGATCGGCGCATCGAGTTCGATGACCTGGCCCGTCGCATTGAGCGGACGGGTAGAGACGCGCGTAAACGGTACCGGCGGAGCGATCAAAATCGGTGATCCCATCACATCTTCCGGTGTTGCCGGGGTTGCGATGAAGGCGACGAAGCCGGGGAAAATATTGGGAACTGCAGCCGAAGCATATGATCCGGCAGCCCCCGCGGATGAAACGAAACTCCTCGTGAACGTGAATATCGGCTATTATCTCGGGGACCAACAGGATACGGCACTTTTGGAACAACCGCGCGAAGTCACGATCGCTCATACCGCGGATGCGTTGAGCGAACTCACCATCGCGACAGACTCAGGACTTCTCGCGGGACAGGCAACGGAAACGGCCCAAGTACAGCAATCAATTCTGGATAAACTGGCTGACTTCGGACAGGGGATCACCGTCGATAAGATGCTGGTCTCCCTGGGACAAGCACTCTTTAAAGGTCAGGTAGAATTTCTGGCGCATGTACGGTTCCATGATGTGGTGGAATATTTGAAAGACGTCATTTATTCCGGCAAAGTAAGCTTCCGCGGAAATGTGAAATTCAACCAGGATGCTGCAGGATATGCGGTCATCGAAAAGGGAAAGCGCTTTGTGGATATTACGTTCCAGTCCGCGTATGACCAGACGCCGATTGTGAACGCAACCATCGTCATACCGGCGCTTTCCACGGACAAATATCATCAATATATGACTGACGGTATTTGTGCGCCCGATGCGACGCTGGATGAATGTCATCAGACGGTCGTCAACACGGTATTTACGAGTAACGTCCACGTGGCGGTTACGGGGCAATCGACCCAGGGATTCATGATTCTTTTGGATAAAGATACACCGGTAGACCTCACGTTCTCCTGGACGGCTATTGCCGTTGACAGCGCGAAGACATTCACTTCCGGTCAGGAGGAGGCGACGGGCACGGTTGCGGGTTCGTCGACGGTTGCGCCGACCCCGTCTCCGACCGTCAACCCGTCTGTCCCAGCTCCGACAAGTATTCCTCTAGGCGGTAGCGTGCAAGTGTCACCGGTACCGACGGGTTCGATACAACCCACCGTGACGCCCACTCCCGTCATCACTGATACGATAACTCCTGCGCCAACAGATACACCGACACTTTCTCCTGCGCCGACCATATCACCAAGCCCGGCGCCGACTTCAGCCCCGAGTCCGACGCCATAACGGACGGGATTCTTAGAGATACGTCGTATGAAGTTTCCCGTGTTTCATAGTGACGAGTGACAGCCGGGGAAGCGGGAAGATCATCGTACCGCCGCCTCGTAGATATGCTTGTTCCCGTCGTATAAATTCCGGGCGGAAATGCCAGGGTAGGATGAGAAGATACGTCGGTTTGGCTTTGCGCATGGCTGATTCCGAAACGATGGGGATGCGGGTGCCGGCGGTAACACGTCCCCATTTAAGAGGATTGCGTTCCGCAATAGCGGCGAGTATGCGGTCATTGAATTGAAAATACTGCAGGAGCGTGTTTCCTTTCGTAGATGCGCCATACCCCCATACGGTTTTTCCTTTTGTTTTGGCTTTCGCGATGAATGTATGAAGGAGGTGTTTGTACCGGGTCACGCGGCGGGAGAACTGTCTATAGGTTTGCGGGTCTTCCAGGCGCATTGTTTTTTCCAAAGCTCTATAGTGACGTAAACGGATTGTCGATTGGGGGGTGACATAGGTGTGCGCGTACGCCGCCGGCGTTGCGTAGACGCGCATGCTGCCGCCGTTGACATCATTTATTTCTAGATCGACGACCATGAATTTGTGTCGTGCAAGTAGTCTTTCTAGAGCCGCAAGCGAATAATATTCAATGTGTTCGTGACATACATTATCAAACATTGTGTATTTGACCATGTCATATAGCGAAGCCATCTGATTAACCCAAAGTCCGTTTCGAGCGATAGATTTACGTAGGTCAGAAACGAAAGAATTCGGGTCTTCCAGGTCATAAAACATAGCTACAGTCGTAATGATCGCGGCTTTTTTTCCTTTGGAAGCTTTGATAAATGCCCGGTGGGTATAAAAATCGTTGATGACGGTGTCGGCGTGACGCGAAAGTTCACCCGTAAGATTTATTGCTGGCTCCACTGCTATTTTCCGTAGGTCTCTCCGTCGGAATTCCCGGAGCAATGTTCCGTCGTTCGCGCCGATATCCAGAACAATTTCGCCGGTTTGGAGCGGATGCCGTTTGACTGCGGACTGCGCGACATCCCGGAGAGCAGACTTCATTGATGCGTTTACCCCGGATTTGTACCAGTAGTGCCGGTAGAGCGAGTTTGCCGGGGAGGTGTGTTTGAGCTGTACGAGTCCACAGCCGCTGGTTGAGGGGTCGCACAGAAGGAGAGTAAGCGGCGCAACGGGAGCTGTTTCGCCGGGAGCGACAAATGTTGACACCGTCTGATTACCCAGGCTGAGGATCTCCCGGAGTCCCGTATGGTGGCATATTCTGCAACGCGTGATAGGGTGAGCGGGGAATTTCATGATGGGTGAAATTATGCAGCATGAGGAGACAGAATACAAGACACTTTACGCGCTAGTTGCGTTCTTTAAGATGCAGAAGATTCTCTCGGGCGCTTTCGTAGGACGGATTTATGGTGAGGGCGCGTTCAAAGAGCTCGTGGGCTTGTGCATATTTGCCCTCTATGCTGTAGACGACTCCGAGGTTATTGATCATGGCAATATGATTGGGTGCTAATTTGATTCCCGTGGTGTAGACGTCGATCGCCTCGTCGTATCGTTTCAGTGTCTTCATCATATTACCCAATCGGTAGTAAGATTCGATGTCCCAGGGATCCTTTTTGAGTGCACGGTTGAAATAAATGACTGATTCCGGATATTTCTGCATTACGGAGTACATCGTAGCGATATATATATCTACTTGCGGTTCTTGAGGAATAATTTTACTCACAATGAGATATTGATCCAATGCAGCCTGCATATTTCCTTCTCCTATATATACGGTTGCCAATTGGAGACGCGAGACGTAGGCGTCCGGATTACGGGCAACGGCGGATGCAAAAAGCGTCTTATTGTTCGCCCAGTCCTCATTACGCATGATGGTGAGTATGCTGAAGCTTCCGATGATCAGGATGAACGTCACCCACAGTAATTGCGACGAGCGCATCTGTATTTTGGTAAGAATTGCCGTTTTGGTCAAAACGTATCCCACGATGAGACAAAATCCAAACGAAGCGAACAATGCATACCGTTCGGTCATCATGGCTTCCGTCGGTATGAGGTTCGATACCGGAAGCATGCCGATCCCAAACCAGGCGATACCGAGCGATATAATGGGGTTGCGTTTCCGGTATACGAAAAACATGATGATGATGGTGAGTAAGGTCGCTAAGGCGAGAAGAACCATGGGGTCCGATACGGAAAGCAGCGTGACGGCGTGTTCGCCTCGGGAGCCCGGATTCGTGAGTTCTACGGCCCACGAAGTCAGTCCGCCGCCCAGACTATGGTCGATAGTGAGCCCCACAGGAAATACCAGAAGCCGCAGATATAGCACCAGCGCTTTCCCCATGATGAGCATGGTTTTCCAGAAGCTGTTGCCTATATAGATGTAGCGGGCACCGATATGAAGAAGGGCTGCCCGTACAAATACATTGACGATAAGCGGTATGTAGAGAGGCGTCATCGTGACAACAGGCCGGCGGACGCGGTATCGGGGAATGAGTAAAATAATGGCCGTAAGTAGCATGGGCACGGTAAGGGCGATTTCGTTAGAAAAAGCCGCCAACAGCGTCAGGACCCAGGTCAGGACATACCATCCCCAGTGGCTTGGCCGGTCGCGCCAGGACAGGAATGCAGCGACTGCGCCGAAGCCAAATACGATGCCGAACATGTCCATACTGGATGTGATCCAGGTGAATGCCTCGACGTGCATGGGATGCACGCCGAAAAGAAGCGCCGTGATAAGCGGTGCAAAGGGTCGTTTAACCAGTTTTTCGGTTATGACATACACCAGAAGCGCCATAAGCACGGCGAGTATGATTGCCTGCAGATGATAGCCCCAGGGATTTTGTCCCCAGAGCATATAGGAGACGACATAGAGTACATTGCGTACGGGCCGGTAATTACCGGGATGCCCCGGTGGCGTGGCGCCGGCAAGCATCGTAGGGATACTTGCCCACGTCCGGGTGGCCTGCCAGTTGACTATGGTATCAAAGTCATCCCAGACGAATGCGTTGGAAAACGTATTTACATACGAAAGCGTGACGACCAAAAGGACGATCAGCATCCCTACGGATTTTTGATTGATACGTTTGAAGAGATATTGAGCAAATGACATATGGGTCTAATGGACAAGCTTGACTTGGTCAATTCCGACAATGGTTTGTGTCGTATCTTGTCCAAGAGGAGTAGGGACGAAAGTGAACGTCCCACGAAGGCCCGCGCATTTGTACGGGGTTGAATCGCACGTATTCGTATGCAGGATATATACCTGGACACCTTCTTTAAGTTTTTGTTTCACATAGGATTGCGCCTGTGGCGATGACAGGAAAGCCTCGTAGGCAACAATGGTCCGTCCGTCCATGAGTGGCGCTGCGGTTAACGGATGGATGAGGATAGCGGATCTTGGAATGTTCGGCAGGATATTTTGCGTAAGCTGCGTACGGGAAATACGCGGCCCCATATCAACAAGCGCGTCCCACGGGGATATTCGGATCATAGTTTGATAATTTATTATGGTCGGATAGAGCGTCAAACCGACGATAAGCGCCACACCGAGCATCCGTATTTTGGATTTATTGTTTGCCGTAACAAATACGTTCCCTATGCGTGTCAGGCCGAAGGCGGCAAGAAGTACGATGGGAGGCACGAGCACGAGGAAAAACCGTCCATAGGAGCCCGAAAACGTAAACGAATAAAATTGTCCTGCGTAATAACAGGAGTAGATGACAAAGTAAAAAAGAATCCACAAAACAAGCATCCAGCGGGCCGATCCAGATAGCGAGGGCAGCCGTTTTTTGGTCCACTCGTACGGCAGAAACAGCGTGACGAACGCAAGAAGTGAGAGTATAGCCGGAAATTCCGGTTGCATCACGAAGGTTTGGATGTTCGGAATGATATTCCGGGCAACATATCCGATCTGGAATATCTCGAGAGGGGTGGCTTCAGCGCAACACCAGGTTTGTGAAAATAAGGGAAGGGCAATAAAAAGCCGCATTCCTAATAAAAGTGCAGTAAATGCGATAGCGAAAATATCTGACCGTTGAAGGAGTGGCGCTCGGATTTCCCTTCTGCGCAGGACGATCGCTATGACGAGGATCGGTATGAATGCCAATCCCTCGATACGTACAAATAATAATAGCGTTATCGTGGCACATAGGAATATGCTGCGGGCGAGCGATGGACGTTTCACATACCAGAGGGCTGCAATTGCCGCGAGCATGCCGAAAAACACGAAGTAAGAGTCGAGATTGGTCGTTACAGACCAATAAGCAGTGATCGGTAGCAGCGCGTAGATGCAGGCGGCGACTATAGCCCCTACGGGCGATCCAAACAAGAGAAACGACAATGCAAACAGAAGAAGGATCTGTATGGTGCTGGCTACTTTGGCGGCGGTAAAAAGTGGCGTGTCATTATATCCGAACAAACGCATAATCCATGCATGGAGAGTGGGCACCGTGACGCGCGCTCCCGGGTCCGGATCTCCGAGCAAGACCTTGGTCGGTGTTGCCAGCCGTATTCCCAGCTCCTGTCCCGTTCTGGCAAATGATACTGCATACATGAGATACCGGTCTTCATCAAAATAAATCCGGCGCGTATTCGGGACCCAGGCAAATCGTACAAACGCCGCTATGGAAACTGAGACCAATAAGAAGAATAGCGCCGTGCGACGTCCAGGTCTCGTCCATGAGCGTATACAGGCCGGTATGCAGGTGACGAGATACCCCATGACAATACATAGCGCCGCGGTGACGACCCAGGGTGCTAGGTCACTGATAATAATTTTGTTCATGGTGGGGTATCAAGCTCCAGGTTGATGACATACCGCTTCATGATCTCTGTTGCGCGGTCCCGTTCCGTCTGCGGGATAGGGTAGGAAGTATATCGTTTGAAATAATGTTGTGCTTTTGCATTATCTTTGAGGCACACAGCATAGAGTATCGCCAGATCCAGTGTGGTTTTTGAGACATTTTTCTCATTCCGATCGCCCAAAGCATCCAGGAAGAATCGTTCCGCATCAGCGCAATCGCCTTTTGCCGCGAGAATCCGGCCCATTTCCGTCTTGACGACGAAATCCCACTTGGCCTGTGGAATACGTTTGATAGTTCCGATCGCCTGATCAAGCCTGCCGCTGACCCTATAGAGACTCGCCAGTTGACCGATAGCAAGCGTACTGTCGGGGTAGGTTTTTGTGAATTTTTCAAGTTGGATGATGGCATCGGGAATATGTTTTGGGTCAGTACCCAAGTCGGTCGTGAGATCGAGAGCGCTCAATTCGTGATCCCGGAGGAACGATTCGGAAACAAAAGATTTTCTCACAAATAGCAGGCCGTTGTAGTCCAGGTAGACGAGCGCCCAGTCCGGCTGTTTGTCGAAATATCCGGTCAGGTAATCATTTTCTTTCGATAGCATCACGGCGTTTATGTTCGGATACGCAGCGAGGAGTTGCTTTGCCTGTGTGTCGGAAACGGTTGAAAACTGCGAGTAAATGGCGAGGGTGTCGTTATCATCAAACATGTCGTCCTGTGCGTCTATAAAACCTTTATCCGGATAGAGACGGTAGTAGGAGTACCCGACTAAATCAGTGCTCACAAGTACGGTCCGGGGGAGTTGAAAGGCCTCGATCATATCGAGCTGGTGGACCGGCGGAGACTGTGAAGGTTCTGCGGGCAGAGATAGGAGGCCAAGGAGTATGAGAAGGCCGGTCGATACGCCGAATAGCCCGGCGAAGCGAGTCCCCGGGCCGTTCAATCGACGGAGAAGCAATGATAGTACCACGATAAAAAGCGGCAATGTCGGTATGAGTCCAATAGGAATAAACCGTATCCAGAGAAAGGGTAGGATAAGGAGTACGGCCAAAGGAAGGACGGGACGTACCTTCGGGTACGAAATTCTCCAGTCCGATACGAGAACGTATCCGAGTGCGAACACCGTCACCAGGAGGTACGCGAGGGCCAAAACAAACGGAATAGTAGAAGGAGCGTTTTTGATGATGCTCGTATTGGTGGCCTCAAGCGCTCCCGTGAGGGTCGAATACCATTTTCGTGAGTCTAACAGTCCGATGACGGTGACGTTGTAGATCCAGACCCGTATACCGCTTGGATTTATGAGGGTCACGAGCGCGCCTGTAACGGCGGGCGTGATGATACCGATCCGTTCCTTTTTACTATATTTTTCAGTCAACAGATAGTGTGCTATATACGCGATGATGATACCCAGGGGAATAAATAAAAATCCTCCGCCTATATTTGCCCAGAGGACTGTAATAAGAGGAAGAATCCAGAGGAGCCGGTGTATTTTGGTTTGTGTCCAGCGGATGAATACGAGTTCCAGAAGGACGGTGAGCGGTACCAGAAAAAGTAGTGGGTGCAGTCTCCAAAACGACAGGGTCAGGATTGCCGCGATCGTGATAGATACAACCCTCAGCACGTTCGGAATGGTCAGAAACCCGCCCACGATATACAGGAGCCATAATGTGAAGAGCAGTATGGTTATGCTGATGAGCGGCCCGCCGACAGTTAATTTTGCGCTGCTTACGTAGAGCATGACGTCGGATAACCAGCTTGCGGGAACCCATTCAAAAATTGGCGCGGTGATTTTGTACGAAATATCTCCATGATGCGGCAAATATTTGTGTTCCAGAATAAATCGCCCCGTTCCGATATGGAGCCACGAGTCCGGTGACATGGTGTTTCCCAGGAGATATCGTGCGCACAGAAGAAGGGTCAACAGACCAAAGGCGCAGGTGATCCACAGCCGGACATCAGTTGGAGGACGGCGTATTTGTTTTGGTGACGTAGTCATAGATTATTTTTGAGATCGATTTCATGTGCGTCTGTGCGTTTGTTTCCGTATCCCGCATCATGAGACATAGGATATACGGGCGTTTCGGAACGTAGACGATACCGCAATCCGTGTAGATGGAGCCATTCGGATTGTTTACATCCTGTACGCCGATTTTGTGAGCGACTTTTACTGCATCCGGAATACCGGCGCTTAATTTATCATTGAAATCAGATTGGGTGAGCAATGTGAGCAGTTTGTTGGAATATTCAGGGGTCAGGTAACTTGACAGGTAAAGGCTTCGGAGAATGGAGGAGTAATTTTTGGGTGAAACTACCGGGACGTTCCCGTTCAGCTCAAAGGGTATGTCCAAATACTGATAGACGTCAGTGAGCGTTTCCGGCGGGGTATTACCATAGAGGACCGACTTTGCGGTGTTATCCGATTTGATGAGCGTGAGCTTGATGGCGTCAGCGACGGATATGGTACTCCCTGCGCCTTTTTTCCATAAATCGCCGTATGACGGGTCGAGGAATTCGTCTTTGATGGTCAGGACATCGTCTTCATGTATGTGTCCACTGGCTATATACTTATATACTCCCATGATGATCGGAACCTTGAGAAGGCTCGCGGCAATATATGAATTTTTTTCTCCTACGCCGATTGATATGCCGGATGGCAGATATTCAAAGTACATCCCGAATGAAGGGGATTTTTTCGAGTCTGTATTGAGATTAGTTGCGGAGATATATGCGGCGATGTCAGCTCTCAGTTTGACGAAGTTCACGAGGATATCGTTTTGTTTTTCGGCAAATATCCTTGGTGATAATAACGGATATTGATCTGCCGAGCCGGATTGATATCCGTCCGGCGGATGTGCGTTCAGGCTGATATACGTAAAGCCGATAATGTTGGCGATTATGGACAATCCGAGTACAATAAGAAGCGTTTGTTTCATGTCTGCAGCCTGATGTTTGCGTTCACTTATCATAATCAATTACAAATATAATGACAACGAGAGCTATAGATGTGAGTGTTATAGTTCCCTGCAAAGATGAAGCAGGGACCGTCTCCCGTATCGTTGTCTCCGTTTCCAAAATTCCCCTGCGGGGAGAGCTTATCTTTGTCGACGGTCATTCTACGGACGGCACCAGAGAAGCCATCCGTCGTGCCATTCGTACATTGGGAGGAGGGCGTCACCGTTCCTGGCGTATCTATGACAAGCAACAACCCGGCAGGGGAAAATGGGATGCCGTTTCTTATGGCATGCGGCGCGCACGCGGACAGGCGCTTGTGATCTATGACGCGGATATGTCCGTCGATCCTACGGTCATTGTTCATGTTGTGTCGGCACTGGTGAAAAAACCGTCCGCGTTGGTTATGGGATCGCGATTCATCTATCCCCAGGAGCCCGGTGCGATGCGACTCCTTAACCATACTGGGAACATTCTGTTTTCATGGATATTTTCCCTTATGGTCGGCTCACGGATTACGGATACTCTTTGCGGAACAAAGGCCCTGACCCGCGTGCAGTATCAGAACATATGGCACGCGACAAAAAAATTCCGCATCCATGACCCGTATGGTGACTTCACCCTCCTTCTCGGAGCAGCCAAGCTGGGTATGCCTATCGTTGAGGTACCCGTCGTGTATCGGGCGCGTGTTTATGGAGTCACCAAAATATCGAGATTTCGCGACGGCATGAAGCTTCTTGTCGTCCTATATCATGCGATGAAAGATTTTCGTGTCAGGAAAAGGGACGCGACCCGGTCGTGATACAATACCCATTGGATTATGCGACGCACATTTTCTCCTGCATTTTGGCGGAAACAACGGGTCGTCGTGACCGGTGCAACGGGATTTCTCGGATCCCACATCGTTTCACTCCTTACCGAACTCCGCCCGCGTGCGTTACGTCGGGTGACGCATGATGAGTATGACCTCCGGACCCTTAGCGCATGCAAAAAGGCTGTGGTAGGAGCGGATATCGTCATTCATGCGGCCGGTGAAGTCGGGGGTATCGGACGGAATGAAAAATTTCCCGCCACACTGTTTGATGATAACCTCCTTATGGGTATGTATATAACTCAGGCGGCCTATCGAGCCGGTGTCAGGAAACTCGTTCACATAGGGACCGTTTGTTCCTATCCCAAATATACGCCGGTTCCGTTTTCGGAGCGGAATTTTTGGGACGGGTATCCCGAAGAAACAAATGCCGCATACGGGGTAGCAAAAAAATCTCTCCTGGTGCAGGCACACGCATATCGGCAGCAGTACGGATTTCCGATTATCTATCTCATCCCGGTGAATCTCTACGGGCCCGGAGATTCATATCACCCGCAGTATGCGCATGTCATTCCTTCGCTCATCCGGAAGATGCGTGATGCGAAGAAACGCAGGGCAAAAACCGTCGTATTATGGGGAACTGGGCTCGCGACGCGGGAGTTTCTGTATGTGGGTGACGCCGCCCGTGCAATCATGTTGGCCGCCCAACAGTATGACAGGCCGGATCCTGTAAATATCGGCAGCGGCAGCGAGTTGTCGATCCGGATGCTTGCCAGCGAGATTGCGCGGCTGGTTGGATTCGTGGGCGACATACGGTTTGACGGTCGCCATCCGGACGGTCAGCCGAAGAGATTGTTGGACTCTTCACTTGCATCTACCGCATTCGGTTTCCGTGCCGGGACCAAGTTCCGCACCGGCCTCAACCGGACGGTTTCCTGGTATCTTTCCACCTATCCGTAACAAAGCGATATATGCTTGTCAGTATTGCCCGTTCCGTGATATACCAGTACATATGAGTGACGATCGTCCTGGTGAGCACTTGACCTCTTCGTTCCGGTTGCCCCAACGGGTAGTATTCATTGTTATCGGCGTGGTGGTTGTCTTTCTTACCGGCTTCGGTGTCTATAGATTTTTCGTGATTCAAAAAGAGCTTGACCGTCTCAAGTCGTCTCCCACATCTCTTGCTGATGCGGCGAAAACCGATGCACAGCAACTCGTCACGGAAGTCGGTAAACTTATCGTTCTTCCGGCCGGTGAGACTCCGACGGTCGCGACGGTGACGGATGCTTCGCGGTTGCAGGCTAATCCGTTTTTCGCCAACGCAAAAAAAGGAGATCGTGTGCTTATCTATACCAAAGCCAAAAAAGCAATTCTCTATCGGCCCGGCGAACATAAAATCGTTGATGTGGGTCCTATAAGTGTCGGTCCCACAACGACCGCTGCGCAGCAGACGCCGTCCTTTGTTCTTCTGAACGGCACATCGGTTGTCGGACTCACAAAGAAGTATGAAGTCGAGCTCAAGGGGAAGACCCCGAATGCCGTGGTTGCCGATCGGGATAATGCAAAAGGAAAAAATTATACGACGACACTCCTGGTTGATGTCAAAGGCGATAAGGCGCAGGCTGCTCAGCAACTGGCGCAGAGCCTGGGAGTTACCCTGTCACCGCTTCCTGCCGGGGAATCGACCCCATCAGCGGATTTTCTCATTATAATCGGAGCGGATAAGAAATAATTTTTTGCCGTTTGGGCATATCTATGGAGCTATTCCGGACTATCGCCAGAGTCCTTACCCGTTGGCAGACGACGATTCTTTTGTCCTTTATCTATTGGCTTTTTGTCGTTCCGCTTGGTTTCATGTACCGGGTTGTTACGAAGCACATGCCGGGAGAATGGCATTCCTGGTCCTACCGCGCTAACACACTGGACGATCTAAGAAAGCAGTTTTGAAACCAGTATGACTATCCTGGGTATTTCCAGTCACTATCACGAATCGGCAGCGGTCATCATCCGAGATGGCAGGCTTATTGCCGCTTCCGCTGAAGAACGGTTCAGCCGTAAAAAACATGACGCAGGGTTCCCGAAACAGGCTATCGCATATTGCCTGAAAGAAGCAGGTATGAGGGCCAATGAGCTTGACTACGTTGCGTTCTATGAAAAACCGTTTCAGAAGTTCGAACGTAATCTGACCATCAGTCTCCGGTACGCGCCTGAGTCACGTTCCTGGTTTGTCGAATCCATGCGCAACAGCCTTACGGAGAAGCTCTGGATCAAATCAACGATCGTGAGTGAGCTTGGTATAGCGCCGGAACAAGTATTATTTGTTCCCCAGCACACGAGTCATGCCGCGGCGAGTTTTTATCCGAGTCCGTTTTCTCACGCCGCATATCTCACTTTGGATGCTGTCGGCGAGTGGACTACCGGGAGCTGGGGAACCGCCCGGGGACATCGTCTTTTCCCAAGGTATGAAATGCGGTTCCCGCATTCAGTCGGCATGCTTTATTCAGCGTTTACCGCATTCCTTGGGTTCGAAGTAAACGACGGGGAATACAAAGTGATGGGAATGGCCGGATACGGGAAGCCAAGATATGTGAATAAAGTCAAAAAAACGTTCCGCCAGTTTTCTGATGGATCCCTTCGTCTCAATCTTGATTACTTTCTGTTCCATAGAAGTGCCGAACGGATGTGTTCGGACGTGTTTCTGAAGGAATTTGTGGGGTGCGATCGTTTTGATTTGGCAGCGAGCATCCAAAAGGTCACCGAAGAAATCATTTTTACCATGATGTCGGTGATTGCCCGGGAGACAGGGGAGACTAACCTTGTTTATGGTGGCGGAGTCGCTTTAAACAGCGTCATCAACGGTTTGGTAACGAAACGGACCCCCTTTAAACATCTGTTTATTTTTCCGGCAGCCGGGGATGACGGTGCCGCAGCGGGGGCGGCGTTATACGCATATCATCATGTGTTGGGTGCTGAGAAGCGTCAGCCGTTACGGGATGTATTTTGGGGTAAGGAGTACAGCGACAGGACAATCCGTCAATTTCTCGTTGATAAAAAAATTCCCTATATAGCGATGAAGGATGCACGGTTATATTCGACAGTTACGGATGCATTGATATCGGGGCGTGTGGTCGGCTGGTTTGAAGGACGGGCAGAATTCGGGCCACGGGCTCTCGGGCACCGAACGATACTTGCGGACCCCAAAGAATCGAAGATGAAAGACATCGTGAACGCCAAAATCAAATTCCGTGAAGAATTCCGGCCGTTTGCTCCGGTTATACTGGCAGAGCAGACAAAACGGTATTTTACCGTCACGGAGTCCAACCTTATACCGTTTATGCTCGGGACCTTTCAAGCGAGCAGGTTGGCCAAACGCATCGCCGCAGCTGTCGTTCATGTGGACGGCACTTCCCGCATACAGACGGTGAGTAGGGGGTATCCCGGCCGATACCGGAGGCTTCTTGAAGCTTTTTATAAAAAGACCAAGCGTCCGATACTTCTCAATACCTCATTTAACCTGAAAGGCGAGCCCATCGTCAACAGTCCCGCCGACGCCTACAGCACATTTGTGAGGAGCGGCATTGACGTTTTGGTGTTAGGGAAGTATGTTATTAAGGACAAGATAACGCTATGAAAGTCATCCATCAAGCCTCTACCGTGAAAGAATTGCTTTCCTTCTTTTGGCAGAATCGTTTGTGGTGGATGATCCCGTTTGTCGTCACACTCATTGTCGTTGCCGTGTTGCTTGTCTTAGCGCAAAGTTCGCCGGTGGTTCCTTTTTTGTATACCGCTTTTTAGAAGTCGGTGTATAATACTCATACTTTAAGAAATTTACTTTGCAATATATGGAGAAAAAAGCGGTCATTATTTCTTTCGTCATTCTCATACTGCTTGCCGTCGCCGGATCTACTGCTGGGATCTATTATTACTTTCAATATAAGACACTGGTCGCCCGTACCAACGATCCAAATATTGCAGTAAGAGATTTGTTGGCCAAGGTAGGTAAGCTTATCGATTTACCGACTGGTGAACAGCCGACCGTCGCCACAGTCCAAAATCCTGATCTTATAAAAAGTCAGCCGTTTTTTGCAAAAGCCAAAAAAGACGACCGGGTCATATTGTATCCCAATGCACGGCTTGCGATACTTTATGATGAACAAGCAAATAAAATTATTAACTTCGGGACTATCAATGTGGGGAGCGCTACACCATCTGCTACTGTTGCACCAACAAAAGCCATTCCGGCGCCTTAATACAAGCTAAAGCCATTTGTAAATACTTGTAAAAACCTTTATAAAGATTGGTAAATACTGGTATAAACCTATAGTAAATTCTTCTCTTCATTGACCTGACTGGCCTCACAAGGTACTATACGTACCATATGCAAAATTTTCATGATCAAAAACTCTGGCAGGACGCATTTGTCGTCCTTATGGAAGTCCATGATACGTTTGACGGGCTGCGGGGAAGTACAGATGAGGAAATAGTCGAAGATTGTATCGCTTCGGCAACAGCAGTCGCTTCGAAGATTGCTGATGGCCTGTCCCGGGCAGATCGGCGGTTTGGCCGTCAGGTACTCCTTGATGCTATAGGAATGGTTGCGGTCGTACGCACGCACCTTGCCGTCGCATGGGGCCGGGGGTTGGTGACGGATGAAGTGTTTAAATCAATGGACGATAAATACGCGCAACTGACCGAAGATCTTCAGCGGGCGAGATAATAGCGTCTTCTATACTCATTTTACTGGCACTTCCCGTCTGTATTCTCTATACTATGTCCATGTATAACTCGTTCGTGCTTTTCGGAGCGACCGGGGATCTTGCCCAACACAAACTCTGGCCCGCGTTGTATTGGCTTGTCGCGGAAGGGCAGCTCCTTGATTTGCCGTTTATCGTGTGTGTCGGCAGGCGGAAGATGGATGAGACCGCGTACGAGAAATTCGTCAAAGACGCCGTTATACAAAGTGTCGGTTCTGCATTCACCACGTCTATTTGGGATAGCCTCATGCGTCATACGCGCTACGAAAGCGGGATGTTTGAAGACCCAGAGCTCTATACGCGGGTGAAATCTATACTCAAGGAACAGGAAGCCGTGCGCGGCGGCAAATCAACACACTATTTCTATCTTGCCGTCCCTCCCGTTCATTATGAAACCATTCTGACGAATCTCAAAGATGCTGCACTCGTCGGCAAACGGACGGGCCCGACCCAATCTCAGGCGCGGCTTCTTATCGAAAAGCCGTTCGGGCGGGACTTGGCAACCAGCGAACACCTAGAAAATGTCGTGTCGTCGCTGTTTGCAGAAGAACAGATCTATAGGATCGATCACTATTTGGGGAAACAAACCGTACAGAATATACTTGCGTTGCGGTTTGCAAACGGCATCGTGGAACCGACATGGAACAATGAGTTTATCGATCACGTACAGATCCAACTCCTCGAAAAAGACGGCGTAGGATCGCGCGGTGCGTTCTATGATGGTGTGGGGGCGCTCCGGGATGTCGTACAAAATCATATGTTGCAGATGCTCGCATTTGTCGCCATGGAACAGCCCGTTAGTTTCGATTCGATGCATTTGCGGGAAGCTCGTATCCAGGCGCTCATGGCTCTTAATCCGATCGGTGTGAACGATGTCCCCACCAATGTTGTACGGGGTCAATATAAAGGGTATACGTCAGAACCGAATGTCGCGCGGGACAGCCAGACAGAAACGTTTGTGGCTCTCAAGGTTTCTCTCAATACGCCGCGATGGCACGGGGTGCCGTTTTATCTTCGGACCGGTAAATCCATGGAGAACTCGGTCGCAGAAATTTCCCTTCATTACAAAAAGCCGGCGGTATGTGTCGGGCCAGTCTGTCTCTTCCCCGAACCTCAAGTTATGCGCAACGTTCTCGCGATACGGATTTCCCCGGATCACGGCGTGGGGCTTCGTCTCATGGGTAAAAAACCGGGAGCAGGACTCGATCTTGAGACACTTGCCATGGAAGAGATGCAAAAACCAGGAAGAAGCAGGAAAGCGGCATATGAACGGCTCATATTGGACGCACTGCGGGGAGACCAGACGCTATTTGCAGATACCCGTGAAGTCAATCTAAGCTGGCGTTTCAGCACGCAAATTTTTGAAGGCTGGACAAGTCGTCAGCCGCCGCTTTTCCCGTATGAAGCACATACCATGGGGCCCAATGCATCAGACGGGCTTTTGAGTACGGATGAACGTTCTTGGTACTTGCACGACAGGTAAAGTACGCTTGCGTCTATGTGCGTGAGCGACTACACTTTTTCTATGACGATCGGCGTTATCGGCTTGGGGAAAATGGGATCACGCATAGCGGCTAAGCTTGCGGCAGGCGGACACACGGTGCATGTGTGGAACAGAACGCCGGAGGTTGCTGAAGCTTTAGTGACGAAGCAGAAAACGATAACGGCGCATAATGAAGTGACGGCGCTCCTTACGGCGTTACCCTCGCCACGCATCGTGTGGGTTATGTTGCCGGCTGGATCGGCCACGAATGAAATGTTTGGGGCGGTTGTTCCGGCTTTATCTTCTGAAGATATCCTTATAGACGCGGCGAATAGCCGTTTCAGTGATTCCGACCGCCATGCAGAAGCATGTGCGGCGAAAAGCGTGCGGTTTTTGGGGATCGGGGTATCCGGAGGGATAGTCGCCGAGCGTCAGGGATATCCTCTTATGGTCGGCGGTGACCGTTTGGCATACGAAGCAGTTAAACCCATGCTCGATACGCTTGCATTGCCAAACGGGGGTCACACATATTTTGGGGCCGGGGGAGCTGGTCACTTCGTCAAAATGGTCCATAACGGCATAGAGTACGGGATCATGCAATCGTTGGCGGAAGGGTTCGATGTCTTGAAACATGCACCATATACATTTGATTTAGCCGCGGTATCCAACTTGTGGCAAAAGGGGACCTTAGTTTCAGGATTTCTTTTGGATCGCGCCGATGACGTCTTGTCCCGGGACCAAAAACTTGATGACGTCGTGGGTCAGGTTGCCGAGACTGGGGAGGCGCGTTGGACGGTAGAACAGGCCAAAGTTGAAAACGTACCGGTGCCCATCATAGAGGCATCGCTTGCATATCGTGTCCGAAGTCAGACAGATCAAATTATCCAACAATCGTTTACCGCTAAACTTCTTGCCGCGATACGGAATGCATTCGGCGGACATAAGGTTACCCAAAAATAGCCGGACAAGCGTATGACAGACATCTCTCCCGTGACAGTGGTTACATCTGGAAACGCTGCGAAAGCGGCAATACAGGCAGGAAATACATTATCCAGAGTCTTAGAGGACGCGGACGGCCCAATTCTATTATTGTTTTCTGGCGGTTCAGCTCTAAAAATTTTGGACTCATTACGTCCAAACGTATTTTCTTCCTGTGTGACGTTTACGGTCCTCGACGAGCGCTGTTCTTCTGATCCGGCGGCGAGTAATTATCTCAAAGTTCTTATGCATCCGGTTATGAAAAAAGCGATAGGGCGGGGAGCCCGTTCTATCAATACCACGGCGTCAGCCGGCGAGACACCCACCAAGCTTGCCGCGAAATTTGAGCATGAACTTAGGAAGTGGAAAATACAGTTTCCGGACGGCAAAATCATCGCAACGGTGGGCATGGGGCCCGACGGACATACATTCGGCATGATACCGTATGCGGAGGATCCTCTTGCCTTTGATCGAATGTTTGTCCATACGGATCATTGGGTGGTAGGTTACGATGCAGGCGACAAAAATCAGTATCCCCTGCGGGTGACGACCACTGTTCCGTTTGCGGGTCTCATAACCGCGAGTATCTGGTACGTCTCTGGGCAGGAAAAAACCGTCATGCTTCAACGTGCGATGGATCCCTCGATTCCGGTTCACGTTGTACCGGCCCGGATAATTCTCGACATGAATGACGTTACCCTCTTTACAGATTGTCCGCTCACCAAGTAGGCTAGTATCATAACGAAGATGAAACTGTATATCGGAGGAGATCATCGGGGCTTTGCGCTGAAGGAAGAGCTTAAGGCGTGGTTAGTGTCGGAGAAATATGACGTTGAGGATTGCGGTGCGTTTTCGTATGTCCCAGATGATGATTTTCCGGATATGAGCTTTGCAGTAGCAGATCATGTGGCAGCTAATCCGGGAAGTTATGGAATAGTCTTATGCGGGTCGTCGGGAGGAGTCATGATCGCCGCGAACAAAGTGCGAGGTATCCGCTGCGTGACGGCAATAGGAGTACCTGATGTCGTTCATAACAGAAAACACGATAATGCAAATGTTTTGGCGATTGCTTCGGATTACACGGATTTGAAAGAAGCGAAGACGTGGGTACAGGCATTTTTGACAACCCCGTTTGCCGCTCATGAACCGCGGTTCAAACGGCGATTGGCAAAAATTGCCGCACGGGAGAAATAAAATAATTTATATGATAGACGTCATACCGGGTATTTTTGAGAAAGACTGGGCAGGGTTTGTCCAGAAGGTCGCGCTAGCCGCACCCTATACCAAATGGATCCATGTGGACCTACTGGATGGCTCTATGGTGGAAGGCGTCACTATAACGGATTTCTCACAATTATCAGCCTTGAAAGATAGCTATCCCAATCTCTCATTTGAAGGGCACCTCATGGTCGCGAGTCCCGATAAATACATCAAGGGTTTAGTTGATGCGGGGTTTAACCGGCTCATCGCGCACGTAGAATCCAATGACCCTAGGAGGTTTTTGGAGCTCGCGAAATTTGAAGAAGTTGAAGTGGGATTTGCGATAGACGGTACGACGGAAATTGATCAAATAGAGCCATTCATAGAGGAAGTGGACTTCGTCGTCATTTTGAGCGCAGAAGCAGGGGAGCCGGGCCAGCCGTTTTTACCTGAAGCGGTAGAGAAAGTGAAGCTTCTGCGGCAGAATTATCCCGATTTGCCGATCGAAGTCGTTGGCGGAATTACCGATCAGACGGCCAAATCCATGATCGATGCCGGTGCCACCAGGTTGGTCGCCACAAACTTCATTTTCAAAGATCCGGCTTCCGTCGCCCAATGTATTGAAGCTTTGAAAAATATATAGCAGTTCCTCTCATATAGTTTTATCTAATTAATTTGCGTTTAGCCGATGAAATCGGGTATTATTCCATTTGTAGAGGCATAATATGAACTTATTTGGACATAAAAATGAAACTCAGCCCCGGACATTCATAGCACAAATTCCTCCTGACGTGGATCAAAAACGCGCACTGTGGGGCATACGAAGAGGTGGTGTGTATACGAAAATAAAAGTAGAACCTGTAAGAAGCCGAGTGGGTACCGACGCAGGAGTTAATGTTACGGGTGTTGGACCCCACTTCACGCCACGTCTGGAAATACTGTCAGGACGGCCTCATCGGCCGGCTCTTATTCGTTGGTTCTCAGAGGCAGGAAGAACGTTGAGAAAGTTGCGAAGTTAAGCCATGAATATTCCCTTTTTAACTCGAGGTGTCAAGCCAGAACCGCAAGAAGCAATGTATCGCGAGAGAGTGATGCAGCAAGCCGGGATGTATCGGGACGGACGAACTAAACCGTAGGATTCCTCGATTGAGCCGATGATACGCAAAGCCGCACGAACGTACAACGAGCGATGGTATCTACTATTTCCGCGCCTTCGTTTGCCAAAGATAGGATATTTCACTCAAGAAGTTGAAGCCCGTTCAAACCCCGAACGGTAAGTCATTCCGCCGCAGCAGAAGTTTTTTTAGACAGTGTTCCGCTGATGATATCTATCGCGTGCGACGTGCCGATGCGGTTGGCGCCGGCCGCGATAAATGCTTCTGCCGTTTTCCGGTCCGTGACTCCGCCTGCAACTTTTATCTTTATCGTCCCGCCGACTGCTTCTTTGACCGCCGCAAGATCGTCTAAGGTCGGATTCCGGGGTCCCATACCGGAGCCGATTTTCACAAAGTCAGCGCCCGCGGCCCGGATGATCTCCGCGGCCCGCATGAGACTCCCTTTGGGGTCTTTTTCGTGATCAAAATATCCGGCATCCAGGATGAATTTGACGATGACAGGAGCACCCGTCATATGAGCGCTTTCGACGACTTCCTGCATTTCTCCCATGAATCCATTCGTGTCGCCCGCAAGGTAGAGCCCGATGTTCGGGACCACATCCAGTTCATCCGCCCCCTGGGACACCGCGTTATTGGCGGCTGCCATTTTGAGCGCCTTGGTGTCGCCGCCGAGAGGAAAGGAGACGACCGTACCGACCGGTGCTTTGCCGGCCACAAGTTCTTTGGCGAGCGTGACATAGGTAGGGTTGACGAAGACCGCGTGGAATCCGTATTTGACGACATCAGCAACAAGTTTTTTTATGTCGTCCGGGGTTGCATTAGCATTGTGATTAGCAAAGTCGAGGACTTGGGCAAGAGAATCCATATAAGAGACAGTATAACAGGTTCAAAATGAAAAAAAATTTACGAGATTTATCGGTCTAAATGAAGGGGTTCGTTCGTATTGGGTATGCCAAGAGATACCCCTTTATCTGTTTTGCCGCGAAGAATTTCAGATGGGGTTAGTTTGCCCGAAAGGAATAATTGTCGTACATTAAGTGGAAGATTTTTAAGAAAAAGATCTTTAGATAGTTCGAGATATTCCCAATCTATGAAGCCGCCAATAAATCCTCCGCTTCCAGCATTGCCATGATTAGTATCTTTCCTTACGAGGCGCTGAAGCGGCGTTTGATTATTCCATCCTTCCAGGCCAGGCCGTCTTGCATGCCTTTGTTTGAATTCGCCCTCAATGAGGTTGGCTTTTGGCATAATCAATTGTTATTTATATCACTAACTTTGAAGAGAGTCAATTATGGGCTAGAGCGTATCAATAGTTCGTACGTAATCTCATCTACTTCGATTTTGCCTGTGCGGAAAATGCACATTCTCTTCCACTTCCGCAATGTTTGGTAATCTGCGGCGCTCCGAGTACTAGCGTGTATTGGCATCCGCATCGTTCCTTAAATATCTTTTCAAGCCGATTCTCGGGCGTGAGATGTATGACAAATGGAATTCGATCTGATACTTCACCCTCTCGAGCACGAACAGTTTCGGATTTTGGATGGACCCAGGCGCCTGCCTCTAGTAACTCTATGTCGCTTTGTGTGAGGGGTATGAGTCTTTCCCGGAGTCTGATAGTCATAATAGTTCACGAGCTTAGTGAACATATTAGGCGTGAGGAATGGCGTTGTCAATGATTTTCGACATATAATACAGCCATGAGTTATAAGGTAGTCTGCGTTGCAGGCACGTTTGACGGCATTCACGCAGGGCACGAGGCGATACTCCTGAAGGCTTTTGAAGCTGGGGACAGGGTCATGATAGGATTGACGTCGGACGCGTACGTTCGTGCATATAAGTCAGGTCATGCGTTGCCGTACAGCATCCGTTTCAAGGCGCTTACTGCCTGGATAGCGGCCAGGAAATGGCAGAAACGGGTGACCATAGTCTCCATTGATGATCCGTTTGAGCCAGCTGCTTCGTCCCAAGAGGTAGATAGCCTTGTCGTGTCGGAGGAAACTAAGGGCCGGGGAGAGGAACTCAATCGAATGCGAGTGAGCGGGGGATGTAAGCCGCTTACTCTTATCGTCGTGCCGATTCAGAAAGCAGAAGACGGCAAAGCGATTTCCTCAAGCCGTGTGCGCCGTGGGGAAGTGGACGTCACGGGCAGACTCACCATGCCCGATTCCATGCGCGATGAGCTGTCGCAGCCTTTGGGCACGGTATTGAGCACTGCGGAACTTCAGGATGAGTCGTTTATCAGGAACAGGGAACGATTCGTTATCACGGTTGGTGACCTCACCACGAAAACCATTTTGGATGCTGGAACAGTAGTGCCGGGGCTCATGATCATCGATCACAAGGTAGAACGGAAAGCCTACGCTTTGCTCAAACCGGTCTTCAGGGACATGGGAGTGCCAATCCGGAAAGTCAAAAGCGGGCCCGGGTATATCAGCAATGAAGCGGTAGAGGCTATACGGGAAGCGTTTCATGCGGGTAGGTCGGTCGTTGTGGAAGTCAGCGGTGAAGAGGATTTACTCGCGCTTCCGGCAGTTGCCGAAGCGCCGGTAGGATCTGTGGTTTATTATGGCCAGCCTTCGATTCCTGCGTGGGCTTGCGGTCCGGTGACACAGGGGATTGTGGAAGTACCGGTGACGGAAGAAAAAAAGACAGAAGTAAATGCCTTACTTCAGAAGTTTCGCCGTTTAACCTGATTATCCTCTTCTTGATACCTGACACCTGATACGTGATACTAAAGCTATGGCCAAATACGTTCCGGACATCAAAACAGAGCGGTGGGTCATAATCGCACCGGGTCGGAAGTCCCGTCCGGACCAAAGTGCACCGAAGCCCACCGTGAAAGTGTGCCCGTTTTGTGAAGGCAATGAATCCCAGACTCCACCGGAGATTTACCGTATTGGGCCGGGAGAGAAGGATAAGCCGGGTTGGCAGGTGCGAGTCGTACCAAACCTGTATCCCATTACCGATATCCATGAAGTGATCATCCACAGTACAGATGACAGTCGGGACATAGAAGACTTGCCGAGCGATCAGGTGACGCGCATCCTGACTGCCTACCGCGACCGGTATCGAGCGCACGAAGACGATGGGCAGGTGCTTATATTCAGTAATCACGGATTTGCGGCTGGCGCGAGCCTCAAACATCCGCATGCTCAGCTGGTCGTTATTCCTAAGCAGATCAATCTGGATGCAGTCGAGCGTGAACCGGTCGCCAACGTCGTCAAGGAAAATAATTATTTTGTCACGTACTGTCCGGATTTTTCCCAATGGCCGTTTGAGGTGTGGATAGCGCCCAAGCAAGAAGGCGGTGGTAAATTCGGAAGCGTGCCGGATAGTGAACTTGCGGATTTAGCAGATGTTCTGCGGGATGCGCTCAAGCGCATCCGGTCGGCTCAGGAGAAAGGATATCTTCATTCGGTCCACGAACAGGGCGTATTTGTCTATAACTATTACATTTATCACTGGACGAACTGGTTTATCCGTATCACGCCGCGCTTTGTCCATCGAGCGGGATTTGAATTGGGGACGGGGCTAAACGTGAATGTCGTTGACCCGACCGAGGCTGCTCGGGTACTTCGGGAGATGGTATAGACGCACTTTTTGTTTCCGCTTGGTTTTTCATTCTTTCTCTGAGAAATTTGCGTCGTACCGCCGGATTTTGTAATACACAGCCTTCTGATCCGCTTTGTGTGAAGTGACAGTCTGAATCTATACAGGATTGGCCGGCTCCGAATTTTCGGTGTACGAGACGGGTGTTTTTCCCACTTATTTTCCCGTCATTATCGGCGCACTCCATCTGATGGATTACCGCGTTCCCACGGGCCCAATCTTTTTTGTCCGGAAAGACAGACCGTAGCGGAACATATTGATTTACCGCTAGTTTCCCCATTGCCTCTTGTATTTCGTAGGATTTCATAAAGAAAAAAGCTCATGATTGCTCATGAGCTTTATTTAGGATGACTATTATACTACGGGCCGTACAGAAAGGCTAAACTGACCCCTTTTGCTGTTGTCCCAGAAGCCAAAGTACTGCTTCTTTTTTGTACCGTCTGTCGCCTCTTGAGTTGATGCGGATAGCGGGCAACTTGCCGCGTTTACCCCACCGTTTGATCGTAAGCGGGGAGACCCGCAGTATTTTTGCTACCTCGCGGACAGTGAGTAAATCGGGCCATTCATCACCTAGTGCCATATACTTCCTTTCTTTGGGCTGGGACTGTGCCCTCCGTAGCTTAAGCGAGGGAGGGACGTTATCTTTTGTGATCATAAACGTACATCCTCGATCAAACCTTGTCAATAGGGAGTCGCACAATGAAATGTATAAATATAAAAAGTGGATAATTTGTTCATGCGGGAAATAAATGTACGACGTGTCCTAATAAGCGGTGAGAATATTTTCTGATATAATGCATTATTCATGATGACGAAAGAACGTATCGGTTTTTCTCCGGATCATTGGGATCGCACAATCGCTCCGATGATGGCCCGGATTGATACGCGGGTCGGCAATCTTCTTCGCGCACCGATTTGGTCCCATGATGGAGGACTGCAGGATAATAGTCGGGAACGCTGGTTTCAACATGGAAAAGACGAAGCCGCGATTAGTGCTCTTTACTATATACATTATCCCAACGACCTCCCCAAAGATGTGAAGTTAGAAGATATCCTTTTCGGATATGCGGTTCACGATATAGGAAAATCAGAAGTATCACCCGACCCAACTATCTGGCATCGGAAACGTACCGATTTGACGGCACCCGAGCTTGCAGCGCTTCAGAACCATGTCACGACAGCCGTCACTCTTCTTAAGCGCTACGAATATATTTCCGGTGAGACATTGCCGAATGTCATGTACGAGATAGTCACCCGGCACCACGAGAAGCTTGACGGAACCGGTAACCCCAACCACCTCATCGGCGATATGCTGTCTCCCGTCGTTCGGCTGGCAGCGGTCATAGATCAGGTCGTGAGTCGGTGTGAACCACGTAGCTACCACGACCGGTCATTTACGCTTAAGGAAGCCATGGAGGAAGTGGCGAAGGGGAGCGGTACCGCATACGATCCCGAAGTGATCACGAAGGTCCGCAATCTTTTCATGAATGATGTTCACCTGCAGATTCCCACACTCACGTGGCTGGGGTCGTGGAAATAATTCTATCGGCCGATTTGCTATTGTGCATGTAAGGAAGCGATCATGACGTCCATTCGGGAAAGGACCGATTCGTCGGGATTATTGGAAGGCGCAGTATAGGAAATATGGCCGAACCCGGTCGGTTGCCCAAACGTCGTATTGCCGTTGCCTTTCATACATAAGGTATATCCCGTAGATGCCTCCGTAGAATTAGATGAAGAACTTCGACGGAACGTGTTATTGTTGGAGCCCATGAATTCGATAAACGATGTGAATCGGCTGCTTGGGCCTTCCTGATCGGGATCACCCGGATATAAACACGGCGCGCCGCCGGTCGCCGCCTGATATATTTTTATCTGGTAGCCGCTGTTTGTAAGCGTGAGCGTATCGGAAGGCGAAGCACCGGATGTGCCTTGGTGGTTTACCGTCCATCCCGCGGGCACTAATATCGTATAGCCGGGGAAAGAGATGCCTCCTGAGTGATTAAGTCCCGCTGTAACAGTCTGTAATGGCTGTGGCGTAGGAGTGGGTATGACCGGGTTCGTTGACGGGACAGTAGTAGTTTCTCCCTGGTTGGTTTGCGGCGTTTGGGTAACGGAGATTTTACTATATGTATACGTCGCGTATCCTACGCCTCCGACCACGAGCAAAATAAGAATAATTTTCCCGAATGCCGTAAAGAATTTATCCATTGTAAGAATTGTCACAGCATCAGATTCTTTTGTCAAATCAGGGTGTCTTCAGCGAGGAAATCATGGCACCCATTTGATTTTGCATATTCGTGTCGATTGCAATTGGAGTACTTAAGGAAATCTGTCCGAACATGGTGGGCTGGCCGTATAATTTGCTTTTTGCGTCTTTCATGCATACGCTGTAGAGTTTTTGGGTCGCTACCGTCCCCGTGGTTCCGACTGCTATCCCGCCTCGGTACGTGATTCCAGCCTGTCCGCTGAGCTGGAAATAGGAAGTAAACCGGGAGCTCAAGCCGGATACATCAGGATCACCGGGGTAGAGGCATGGTAGGCCTTTACCCAGAGCTCCCTGGAAAATTTTTACCTGATAATCAGTCTGTGTGATAGTGAGTGTATCCGTAGGAGGTGAAGGCGTACTTTTGTGATCGACGGTCCAGCTTGTAGGTACCTGGATGGTGTATTTGGGGAATGCGCTTCCGCTAGCATGATTAAGACCGGCGGTGACGGTTTTGGGCGGTCCGGTGGTTGGTGTGCTTTTGGGCGGTCCGGTGGGCATTGTCGTTGGATTCCTTGTCGGGAAGACAAAAGACGTTGCTGCCGGGGGACTAAGGTACTTTGCACTGTAGGTATACCCTAGATAACCGATAACGCTAAGGGCGGCGAGAACAATCATGAGGAATAAGATCCAGAGAAACTTGCTCACTGTGGTAAGTGTGGCAGGAAAGTGTCAATCTTGTCAAACTGCTACAAAAAATCCCCTCCGCCAGAGGCGGACGGGATTTTTTGTAAGTGTCATTGCGAGGAGCGAAGTGACGTGGCAATCCCAATGGGATCCCTCGACTTCGCTCGGGATGACGGAAGACTGTTACTTCAGCTCAACCTTAGCTCCTGCGGCCTCAAGCTTTTTTTGTCCCATACTAAAACCGCCTTGCGGCGGTTTAGTATAGGATCCGTGGCAGTATTTCCTCAAAGATTCGGAAACTGCCACGGAGCTTCTTCACAAGTTTTTTTATTTACTTCAGCTCAACCTTAGCTCCTGCGGCCTCAAGCTTTTTCTTGGCTTCTTCGGCTGCGGATTTGTTCACTCCTGTCACGACATCTTTCGGAGCGGATTCAACGAGAGTCTTCGCTTCTTGGAGTCCCAACGTGGGCACGATTTCTCGGACTGCCTTAATGACTCCGATTTTATTCGTACCTGAGTTTGCGAGTACGACGTTCCATACTGTCTGTTCCTCTTTGGGTTCACCACTGTCCGCGGCGGCTGGAGCGGCTCCAGCTACAGCCACGGGGGCTGCGGTGACACCAAACTTGTCTTCTAATGCTTTGACGAGGTCAGCAAGCTCCAATACGGTCATTTCCTCGACGGCTGACATGATTTCGCTTTTCGATAATTTTGCCATTGTTTGTGTCACCTCCCTTAGAAACGCGTAATGAATGTTAATGAGTCTAGCGTTTCTTAGGCCCTCCGTAGCTTTATGCGAAGGAGGGCAAGATATGTATTATGCTGTCTTTTTCTCCTTTATAGAACTAAGCACCCAGACCAGTTTGTTTATGTTCCACTGTAATCCGTGATGTAATCCCTGAATCGGAGCGTTTAATTGGGCCACGAGCTTACCTAGGAGTATCTCCCGTGTCGGAAGGGAAGCGAGTTTCGTCACGTCTGCCTCGGTCATGACCGTACTCCCCATGAATCCGACTTTAGTTTTCCCCAAGCCCGCGGTTTTGAAAAACTTCAATAAGTTTTTAAGAGGTGCTACTTCGTCGGCATACGCGAAAAGAACAGCCGTAGATTCGGAAAGGGAGGTTTCGACGCTTGCGGCTTTATCACCGAGTGCGCGTTTGACGAGCCTATTTTTGGCGACAATGAATTCCCCCTGGTCTTTTTTGAGTGTTTTTCGAAGTTCCTCCAGCTGTTTATGTTTGAGGCCCCGGTAGTCGGCAAGAACGACGACTTTCGCTTTGCCGAGTTTTTCCGTCAGATTATTTACCGTATCGATCTTCCTCTGTGTTGGCATATATACCTCCAAATAACAAAAAACCTCGCCTAAAGCGAGGAGAGTTAGAAAATAGAGAGTAGTGAGGAGTAAACAGAAAAATTACTATTCACTACTTACTATTAACTAATTTTCCCTCGGTAGGATTTATTGAATATAGCGGTCCTTCGCAAGGCTCAGGATTTCGCTACGCTCAACCTACGGTCTTTAGGATAAAATTATTATATCAGAAAACCGTTCTTTGACACAAGCCCGCATTTTTTATTCGTGTCGCTCTATTTCGAGCCTCGATTTGCCAGGCTTTCGAGACGGCGACGGTTTCGCGTCGCCTTCAGAATTCGTCCCTTCTCTCGTGCGACTTCAATGGCCCGCTCGTTAGCGTCCCGCGTGTCCGGGTGTTCTACGCTCACGTTCGCGGTTGGATTCTCTTCACCTATTTGTTGAACACGTTTGGCAATCCGGATTACGTCTCCAATTGAGGGCTTAGATTCGCTCATAACACGTGTAAATATTTTTATCCGAGCTGTACTTTTACCCCGGGGGCCATGGTGGCAGAGAGCGTGACTTTGGCGACTTTACTGCCCAATGCCTCAAGCACAGCCTTGACGTTATCGATAATATCTTTGTCCTCAAAGCTGACTTTACCGACGGGCATGTGTATAAGCGGGTTGCCGGGCTCGGTTTTGATGTTTACTTGGCCGCTTGAGAGTTCCTTCGCACGCTTTTCCGGGTCGGGGGTCACGGTACCGGTCTTTGGGTTGGGCATGAGGCCTTTGGGACCCAGTATGCGGGCAACTTTAGCCAACTTCGGCATCATGCTTGGGTGCGCGACTAATATGTCGAAATTAATTTTGCCTGCGGTAATTTCCTCGATGATTTTTTCGTCCGCTATGACTACCTTCACTTCTTTACCGGTCCCGTGGGGGAGAGATACGCCGGTACGGAAATCTTTCTTTTCACCCAAAGACAGAGGATTGAGACTCACATGCAGTTCTATGGTGCCGTCAAATTTGGTTAAGCTCGTTTTTTTCACCAGTCCGACCGCATCTTTGAGGCTGTAGAGCTTATTTTTGTCGACTTGAGCGGCCGCCTCAAGATATCGTTTACTCCGGACTTTTACTTTCGTCTCTTTTTTCTTCTTAACGACTTTTTTGGTACCCGTTCCGTCTTCTGATTCCACTTCATCGATAAGTTTTTTGAATTCCGGCTTGATGTCTGTGCCTTCGACCAACACCGTGCGTTCGCCGCCCTTGAGCCCGACGCCTTCGACCTTGTCCTTTTTGGAGGCTTTGGTTTGACGTCGAGCCTCGGCTTTTCGCCGTGCTTCTTTTTCTGATTCCTCGTCACCTAAGGTGACCTGTCTGATTTTACCCATATTATTTCTCTACCTGGATCCCCATGGACCGTGCCGTGCCGGCGATCACTTTGGCCGCCTGGGCGACATCGTCTGTGTTGAGGTCCGCTAATTTATCTTTGGCGATCTGATTCACTTGGTCTTTGGTCAATTTCCCGACGGATTCCCGGCCCGCTTTTCCGCCGCCTTTTTCCAAAGCCAGAATTTTTTTGATCATGGCCGCCACAGGCGGAAGTTTGGTGACAAAGGTAAATGTGCGGTCATCGTATACGGTAATGACTGCCGGGATCGTCTGGCCTTTGAGTTTGGCCGTGCGTTCATTGTAGGCTTTGACGAATTCCATGATGGCGAGTCCGTGCTGGCCGAGTGCCGGTCCTACGGGAGGCGCTGCTGTTGCTTCGCCCGCCTTCAGGTTTAACTTAAGTAATGTTTTGACTTTTCTTGCTGGCATAGTTAGTAATTAAGCAAATAGTTAAGCGGTAATATAGAAAAACAAGATGTACATTCTATACACTACTCACTACTTTCTATTCACTTTTTGTTTAATCGGGGATTCGTTCAAACTGAAGAGGCTATTGTGAAGCAATAGTACTTTACGTTCGAAACTTTCCCGTTTCTCCCACAGACGAACTGTGGTAAGGGGTACTATAGCAAAATTGACGATGAGAAACAAGAGCGGCGTATCTCCCACTTGATTTGAGAGCAAAAATTGGCGATGATGAGAAGGTCATATGGCCAAGTTTAAAAAGCGCTCAGCCCGCGGCGTATCCCGTTCTTCCCGGATGGGCGTGTTTCGTTGGACAGATCCGAAAACGCTTATTTTTCTCGTTCTTCTCTTTATCGGTATCATCCTTTCGGTAGTCGCGGCTGTGAGACCCACGGAGCTTCGTCAGCAGGCGAGTAAGTGTAGTTTTGACAATTGTAACCAATGTAATAATGGTTATGCTTGGGTTATCAATAATGTGACGAATTGTCCCGCCGAGCCGGATGGGGATCAACAACAATGTGACACCACCGGACGGGTGGGCCTGTGCGGAGGGCATACCTGGTGTTGTCCCTCCGGCGGAGGCAAATGGACGACTGACATGACTGCTTGCGCTGGACATACCTACGAGGGTCCGTGTGTAGCGCCTACATCTCCGACGCCGAGCCCCTCTCCGACGCCGCGGGCTACTAATACCCCGGTTCCCACTAATACCCCGGTTCCCACCAATACGCCGAATCCCACAAGTACGCCGTACCCGACCAGCACACCTCGGCCGACGTCAACACCGTATATTTATCATCCGTACCCCACCAATACGCCGATACCGACTATCACGCCGACTCCGACGCCGATACCTGCGCTCATCGACGTATGCGGTAAATCCTGCGTGACCGACTCTGACTGCCAGTTGGGACTTGGGTGTACTACGATATTTGCGACCCTTCGCGCCTGTCGGAACAAACTCTGTTCGGATAAGCCGGGGTGTCTGTGTGACGGTAACGGCGGATCATTTCTATTTGCGACGCCGACGCCCGGTCCCGGAGGCAATGCGCTGCGCGCGCTTCTTCTCACGGTTGGCGGATTTACCGATAGTAAGCATCAAACCAATGAGACTCCTTTGATAAGCGGTACGGCCGAGCCCGATTCCAAAATTACGATTACGGTCTATCCGGATGGTATCGGCGGAGAAGTCTATGCGGACAAAAACGGTAAGTGGTCGTTTCAGTTCACGAAAAAATTGAATCCCGGTACCAAAAATCTCTTGGTTGTCGCGACCAAACCTGACGGACAGGCCCAGGCTGCCGAGCAATTTACGGTTGTCGGCGGTGGCGGCGGGAATCCTTTTGGAATCATACTTCTTATCCTCATCCTTAGCGCTGTTGGCTTCGGCGTGTACGTCTACATCAAGTCGAATCAATAAGATTCCTATTGGTGAGCTCCGATGTATAATGAGGATATGTTCATAGACAAGCAACAAGCAAGTATACGGGATAGCAATCCGGAGGTGGCTTGGCAAATACGATCTATACAGAGGGGCCTATCACAAGAACATCAGCTATTTGATAGAGTATCGGCTGCGCGATTTGAAGGAAATAGACGGAGGGCGCGATCACTTATGGCAAAATACCGTGAGCAAGTTTTACGTGATGTTGATGCCCAAGAAAGAATAGCAGAATTATTTGATGAGATAGGCAAGACGATTTAGTGTTGACGCACGGTCGGGAAGATAAAGATCAGGGCAAGAATTCCGCTTAACGTCCCTGTTACCGATAATGCAAGCGTTTGGTCTTTGAGCGCCAGAAGTAAAAATATAACAAACCACAGTATCCGCCCCATATCAATGAATATTTCCCGATCTATGATGAGGCGCATATGGGTTATGTGATTATTGTGCGCTTCGTCGTCCTGCATACCCATGAGAATCGGCTCATTTACCGTCCAAATGAGGTTATTGAGAAGTGTCGTGAGTATGAGATACCACGCGACGGACCAGACGGCAATTGACGCCATAAGCGGGGCACCCGCGATAACAAACAGGATGAGAAACAGGACAAACGTCGGAAGAAACCGGTATCGGTGTTGTACTCTCCCGACGATGTACGTCGCACCGGCGGTGATAAGCGACAAGACACCCGTCACCGATCCCAATATACCTTCGTTCCCGAGCACTTTGAGGATAAGGACCGTGGGGAGGATATAACTCGGTGCATCAACCAGGCCTATGGCGATGGAAAGCAGTCGTGCTTTCTGCCAGAGCGCGGAAAACGGGCGGCGAGAGGTTTCTGCCACGACCGGTTGCGCAAACGATCCGTTCCGTATAATCCACCCAGCGAGAACCAACAGGATAAAGGCCACTCCAACCAGGCATTCGTATCCGATTTGGGACGTGGGGAATATACGACTATTTACCGTTAGTACGATAAACCAACCTGCGATAAGGGGGATAATGGTGGATGTTGCGGTCGCAAGGCTTATATTTATGCCGGTAAACGTACCGCGAATTTCCGCGGTCGTATGCCGAAGCGTGAGATAGTTTCTGTTTGCCCAATAGAAGCCGTTTCCTATACCGTACAGTGATCCATACACGAGATATGATAGTGGTGCCGTTGATCGGAAAAATACCACCAGCAATGCGCTGAGCCCAGAGAACATGACGCCTGCGCCATAGAGATGAAGAAACGGAAAATGTTTCAATAGCCATTTATTACACACGAAGGTTATCGGCAAGAGTGTCATTGCTGCGATTTGGTAGAGGACGAGAAGCGTCAGATTATGATTCGCCTGCCAGATATAGGCGCTCGCGAAGGTAGAGATGAGGGGGTAGGCCGCACTCCGGTAGAAGTACGAGGTGATGAGAAGTCGCGTTGTGGTGGGGAGGGCGCGGTAATGATCAATTTCGCGTGTTATCCTGCGGGCGAGGACATGTATCATGGACGTTTACAGTTTAGCGATCTGCAAAAAGTCTAATTCAACCGGTGTTTCCCGTCCGAATATCGAAACCAAAACTTTGACTTTGCCTTTTTCTTCATCGATAGACTCGATCGAGCCCAAAAAGTCGGCAAACGGTCCGTCCACGATCTTGACGGCTTCTGAGACAGAGAACGATGCTTTGTATTTGGGTGCTTCCATGGCCATAAACTTGCGGATCGCCTCTACTTCGCGGTCAGAAATAGGCGTGGGTTTGTTGCCTGCACCTACGAAAGCAGTAACTCCCTGAGTCGTCCGTACGGCGAGCCAGCTGTCATCATCGAGGATCATCTTGACGAGGATGTATCCGGGGAAAATTTTTTCCTTGATTTCTTCCTTTTTACCGTGTGCTACCTTGACGACATTTCGGGTCGGTACCACGATTTCAAAAATTTTGTGCGTCAGTTTTTGTGTTTCGATGCGCTGTTTGAGGTTAGCGGCTACTTTATTTTCGTGGCCGGAATACGTGTGTACTACATACCAGCGCCCGGAGACGGACGGATCCAGCGAGGTCATCGGTTGTTCCGACGGGATAGTTTCGGTGGTCGGTGCTGTGGGTTTTTGATCATCCATAAGATTTATTTTTTGAATAATAATGTCGTTATGTTCACAAACAGTATATCAAGTCCGCCGATAAATGCGCCGATAAGGAGCGATATGACGATGACCGTTATGGTCAGCTTGATCGTTTCCGCACGTGTTGGCCAGGTGACTTTCCTGAGTTCTGAGACTACTTCCTGCAAAAATGTAGCAGGCAATGTCTTCGGCAAACTTGGTGCGTTTGGTCTCTCCATGTCGTTTCCCTAACAAAAGCCCCCTCCCCGGGGACAACCCGTACTATACCAAAAAGGAACCATCCTTGTAAAGGCAGGTATCTTACGGGGCGCCGGCATCGGTGCTGCAGTTAAAAGCATCGAACGTCCGTACGGTCCGTCCGATAGTCGCATCACAGACGCGGTCGGAGTATTGATAACGCGTGAGCGCGACACGATCAGACTCCCATACACTGCAGGAGCCGGGGATATCGCCGCCTTGATAGATTGGATAGGTCGTCGTGCCATAGGTTCCTTCACTGCAGGACTGCGGAACGCCGGGAACATAGAGGTGGCTTTGTGTTGTCCCCATATCCTGGGCCGCCATCATCGCGGCGTCCAGGAAGTTACATGAACCCATTGTGTCTTTAGGCCGGTTTGCAAGGACGTCTTTAAATAGCGGGTCATCAGCGAGCGGTTTGAACGGACCGAATTCGCCGAGTTGTGCCATGGATTGATCCCACCAAAATTGTATAAATCCAAACGCTCCTTTTGCGCCGGTTGTCGGGTGGGCAAACTCATCACAACGGGGCATAGGGTCTTTGATCGTACAGTCGCTATATGTGCGTACGGTCGTGTCAGTCCATGTCCATGAGGGTGCGTGTTCGAAGGCTCCTTCTTCCAGCATGGTACCCAAAAGTACCGCAGGGGGCACATGATACACACCGCCCGCATAGCGAAGCACTTTGACAAGTGCAGGAGGGACGCCCCCCGGGAATGCAAGCTTTTCCGCGGGGGTGAGAAAGTTATCGGAACTAGTGTAGCTTCCTGTATTGCACAAACTGCAGGAGTTGTCTTTGCTCTGAGGATTTTCGTCCAGAATGACATCTATGGGGCATTTCACCGCGCGCACGTTACATGTGAGCGGTATGCTGTCGGTTTTGTCGCCGATACTTACCGCATTTTGTCTTGACATTGGCGTCAGAAAACAGACCGCTGTTTTGGTGTCCTCCATGGCGCTATGCGTATTTTTGAACGCGGTGTCCAATGTTACCGGATGATCGAGTGTGGATATATGTTGCGCGGTTATCCCGGACAATTGGACCTGCTGTTCGACCTGGGCGTGCGGGGCGATCGGTATGTCAAATATCGATTTCGGGACAAATCCGGACGTCCATTGCCCCCGCTGGTCACAGAGCGCAGCTGTTTGTGCGTCGCTGGTATCGCCCGAATCACACCTGCCGCTTTTGGCCTGTAAGTTGGTGAAGTGTCCGTCGCCCGATTTGCGGGTGATTTCATACCGTATTGGTACGGGGAGATGGACCCATTCCCAGTGGCCTGGTTTAATTCCATCACCTTCTACCCAGTACTTCTTTTCTGGTCCGGAGTACCAATCTTCGTAGTGGGAACAATGATCGACGTCAGGACAACCCGGCTCGAATCGGGCTAGTTGCTTCGCGACCAACGGGTCACCTGTTTTCACCGGTACGGCAGACGTCTGCATCCCGCAGTCGCCGGTGACGATGGTCGCGATGACATGTGTGGGGTAATTATAATCATAGTATCCGGCAGTATTCGGCCCTTTTTTCCAAAGCCCGTTCCAGCTCGCCAAATATTCTTCCGCCTGTCCGGCCACGCGGGAATCGGGCCAATCGGCCGATATTTCCGTAGTGGTGTCGGTGATGTCATAGCGGACAACCTTTTCCATATACGGAGGCGTGAGAACCATTTTGACGCAATACTTGGCGCTCACGGGGTTGTTATTCGTAAAATCAATAGTCTTTTGTTTTCCGTATATCGATTGCGCGAGATCGCTTAACGCTTTATTGAAAACGGCAAAAGGGTAGACATCGGGGATAGCTATTCTTTTCTCTACTGCCGCGACGATAGGAATGATGTCGCCCGTTATGTCATATCCGAACTTTTGGGGGAGTTGATGTATGGGATGCAGCGTGATGTCAATCGCATCGCCTGCTTTGGTCGTCGCATGTGAAGCTACCCCGGCAAACACGGGTGTTATTGGGATGAGGACAAGGACCGACAAAATAAGCAGGACAAATAATTTTTTCATACCTCCGGAGCTGCCTACTTTCATCATAACAAATTGACAAATGAAATTCTCCGACGGTACAATCAGGAGTACCTGTCCACTTTTTTTATATGGCGAAGGCACAAAAGATCCGCAAAGCAGTCATCCCCGCAGCAGGTTTTGGGACGCGATTTCTTCCCCAGACGAAGGCAATGCCGAAAGAAATGCTCCCCATTGTGGACAAACCGGTCATACAGTATGTGGTCGAAGAGTTAGTCGCTTCCGGTATTACCGACATTGTCATCGTGACCGGATGGCACAAGCGGGCAATTGAGGACCATTTTGATTATCCCAATGAACTCATTCAGACGCTGAAAGAGCAGGGGAAACAAGAACAGCTTGAAGAAGTCAAACGGACGGCAGAACTTGCTAACTTTATTTATATCCGTCAAAAAGGCCCGTATGGGAACGGCACACCGGTACTATGCGCCAGAAACGTCATCGGAGACGAGCCGTTTGTGGCGATATGGGGAGATGAATTCATATATGCGAAGCCCCCACGCGCCAAACAATGTATCGACGTATTCGAAAAATACGGCGACCCCGTAATATCCGCAATCAAAGTATCCAATCAGGACGTTTCCCGGTATGGCATCGTTGACGCGGTCAACGTAGAGGACAACGTCTGGCAGATCAAAAAACTCATCGAAAAACCGAAGAAAGAAGAGGCCCCGAGTAATATTGCAGCCCATGGCTGCTACGTCCTGACGCCTGACAT
Source organism: Candidatus Gottesmanbacteria bacterium (assembly GCA_023245335.1). GTDB lineage: Bacteria > Patescibacteriota > Microgenomatia > UBA10105 > UBA927 > UBA927. The sequence goes on along the minus strand of JAHFKK010000001.1, from coordinate 1,095,117 downwards.
TTTTCCGATACTCGAGCACCTTGCACCGGGAAAAAGCGGAGAGGTATGGCTCACCGACGCGATACGGGAACTTATGAAATCACGGCCGGTCTACGCATGCTTGGTAAAAGAAGGCCGTTACTACGACACCGGGAACAAACTTGAATATCTCAAAACCGTTGTTGAGTTTGCTTTGGCACACAAAGATTTAAACGGTGATTTTCGGGAGTACCTCAAAAGCCTCAAGCTGTAAGTTCATTTACCCGTTGTGGTGATTTGCTGGTTTCCTTGCGCCTTTACCTCAAGGGGCGTGGTGATGCTGATTTTTTGTATAAGCACCCGGTATGGTATCGCGACGCTTGCCATGGCGACGGCGTAGAGGAGGATAAGACCAACGGCGTCAAAGACATAAGAGTGTTTCGATCCGTCTGCCATATATCGTACTATTGCGCACTGCGGGGCGTTTGTCAAAAAATACTTGACACAAGTGGACCAATACCCGAAACTGGGGGCATGCGAAAAACATTCGCCCGAATGCGCGGCGCTGGATTTATTCTCTGGCAATCACGACACATGGCATACCACGTCATGCTGGGGCTTTTGTGGGCATGGTTCTTGCGTGAATTGTGGGGGGAGTTTAACCTCAAATGGATTTGGACCGCGGCCATAGGGTCGGTATTACCTGACATCGACCATTTCAATTACTGGTTGGGGTATGGCCGTCATGACACCTACACCCAACAGGTGTTTTCCCACGTCAAAAAACGGGAGTGGCGTAAATTATTTTACTTCGTCGCGACGGGCCATAAGCTAAATACCAGTTTGTCGTATCACAATGTGTATATCGTAGGTATCTTTATTGCTCTTGCGGCCCTTGCTTCGTTTGTCGATTGGCATCTCGGTGTCGTATTGTTTGGCTCCATAGTAAGCCACTATTTGTTTGATATCGCGGACGATCTCATACAGTTGGGCGAAATGAATACAAATTGGAGTCGGTGGGGCAGACCGCGCTAAACTCCTCATGAAAAATGCACACGTCCTTATCATTCCACTTGTTACGTTAGCGCGCATACTCGCGGCGTTCTCCATGTTTATAGCACCGCTTCCCGGAATAGTACTCACTATGATTTTTGATTTTCTGGATGGGAGAGTGTTTGCCGCAACCGGCGTCTTTGACCGTTTATCGTATCACCGGTGGGATAAAGCGCTCGATATGGTGGGCTATTGTGTAGAGCTATATATTGTGTGGCGATACGGAGTCTGGTTGGCGTTCCTCCCGCTATTTCTTTGGCGGGCGATAGGATACGTCATTTATGTGGCCTCCGGTGCGTCCGAAATTTTTTTGTTGTGCCCCAATATTTATGAAGCGGCTGTACTTTGGTTATTTGTATTTTATCCTGCACCAACGCCTCGTATCCAAGTACTACCATATCAGGCGTTGTGGTTGGGGGTCATCATCATACTGAAAATTATCCAGGAATGGAGTCTTCATTGGTTTGTACCGCACGGCGGCAATGTATGGTGGGATAAATTGGTGCGGAGTGTCTTACCGGCCCATTTCCCATTTCTTAAGTGGACCCTATCCCTCCCTGTGTCGTGAGATTTCCTGACGTTTGGGTTCCTGTTGCCGCTTTTCTATTTTCCGAAGCGTATACATGACGCGTTTATGGAGGTCGATATTTTTGATGCGTGCGAATCGGAGGATTGCGACGATAATGTCTCCGAGTTCCTGTTCGTAGGTTTCGTCTTCCTGGGCAGCGATATTTGTCGGTTTGCGGCCGTGTTTGGCAAGGTAAGCCCTCGCCATCTCACCTATTTCTTCGACAAGCGAAAGTATGAGGAATGAGCCGTATTCTTCTTTGTTTTTGACGTCCGTATCGGCTTCTTCAAGCATGGTGATGTATTTGCCGAATGGTGATTTGATAGGTGGTCGTTTCATTTTTGACCGATAATCTGTATGGTATTGCCGTCAGGATCGGAAAATGTCGCAAACCATTTCTCCATGGTCGGTGCATGGAAGGGTAGGGCGATGAATTTGACGCCTTTTTTCCTGAGATATGTGTACGCTTCCTCAACGGAATCTACATTTATATTAAACATGATTCGTAAATGGTCTTTATTCTTCCCTTTTATCTTGTCGTGCTGTCCGACCCAGAGCCAAGGCATCCCGTCGGGGAATTCAAACAATATACCCGTATCCTTCGGATGATTGATTTGCTCTATAGTCTTGAGATTGAATACTTTTTGATACCATGCGGCAAGCGGCTTCCAGTTGCCGGACCAGATGAGGATTGTAGAGATTTTATGAAACATACAGACACGCTCCTTTACGAGGATTATAACAAATGATGCAACACTACGCGTGGTGAATGAGGAAGATTGCCGATATCACAGTGAATATCCCGATGGAGTTGAGAACCCACGAAAGCCCCGCAAAGCGCCAGACGCTAAGCTTGGATATCCCCATGAGTCCCACCCCGAGTTCATCCGGAAGCGGAGAGGCGATGATCATAGCGCCCAGAACCGGTAAGGTCCAACGGAATGCCTTGCTGTGGAAAATATGCGAAAGCTTGCGGCCGTGGAGCTCGTTATATATGTCCTCAAGCTCTTCGAGTAACCCGTCTTTGACGATGTGGAACATGCCGAGATCGGCAACCACTGCGCCGATTCCCGCTATGAGACATACCCCCAGTATCGGGAGGTCTTTGGATAAAACAACAAGCATCACCGCGCCAATTGCGGCCGTCGGCGTACAGACGAAAAGTACGCCGGCGACAAACGCCCCCAAATACGCGTAACCTCCGAGTCCCAGAAGGAACGCAGCAAATGCAGGTGTCTTGGCGAGTAGTATGGCTGCCGTAAAGCCCAGAGCGACAAGGAGAAGGTTTGTGTAGGTGTGTTTTTTGTGTCGGGGATGCGTCCCGTGGGCATGATTAATTTTTCTGAACCGCTTTTTCATAGAACATTGGTAAGTGTAGCAGAAGTTTGTTGGGTCCGTGCGAGCCTTCGATATAAGTAAAGTGGAACTAGTAGGACGACATTTGCCGCAAGCAGGGCGCTGCGTACCCCCATGCGGTCGCTCATGACTCCAAGGGCTATGGAATAGATGCCGAAGACGACATTGCCGGCAAGAGAGTTAATGGATCCCATGGTCGCCCGTTGATGGTCGGTGAATTCTTTCTGCATAAGCGAGCCCAGAGCGACCGATCCGACGCCGTACGAAAGTGATGACGCACTTATGAGTACCGGAGAGAGTACGGACGGGAAAAGAAGAGCCGCGAAATTGACGATCCGGTTAAAGATGATTTCAAAATTCAGTATGTGGATTTCCTTAAATTTCTTAATTAATGCATCGCTGTAATAGTAGCTCAGTCCGCCTCCCAGGTTCGCCAGCATATTGGATATCCCGACAGCCCACAGTGGCCAGAGGGAATTGACGAATGCCGACCGCAGGAAATACACCGATTCTCCCAGGCCGAAACGGGTGACATCGGCGAGGTTTACGTCCCTGAGTATCGGATTGGTGATAAAAAGTTTCGCAGAATCTTTCATGTGCGCATAGATGGAGGTTGCCGCCTTATGGGGATTTGTCGGTTCGGTAAGCTGGGTTGCAACGATAAGCGCCGCGATCTGCGGAATGACGGAGAGCCACATAACCCAGGCAAATGAACGGCTTGCGGTTACGCTCCCGATGACGGCCGCTGCGGCAAGGGCGATCTGAAACGTGGTGCTGGTTTTTCCGAGATATTCACCATACTGATGCGTCTGATCCGTCTCACGAAGTGAATCATGCAGGAGCGCTTCATTATTCCCGCTGAAAAAAGCACGGGAGAGACCCTGAAATAATGATCCGGCCAAAAGCATGGCGTATGATCCGCCGACGGCATACAGGACCACACAGATGACAGAAAAGAACGATCCCCATATGACGGTCCATTTGCGCCCGACTATGTCGGAGAAGATGCCGGTCGGCAGCTCAAATACGGCAGAGGATACGTACGCGACGGAGAAGACGCTCATGCCGAGAGCAAATGACCCGGTGACTTTTTGGAAATAGATGATTGCGACAGGTGCAAAAAGGACGAAGTCCGTAAAGAAGTTGTGCAGTGCCAAAAGCTTTATGTTGCGATGAATCGCCATATCGTATGACAAGTATATCGTACATAGGCGCGCGAACGGTATGTGGGAGCTTAGGAGAGGGTTTGAGCGATGACGCGGACCGTCGCGCCGTCTGTCGTAAGTTTAGGAGGCAGGGCAATGACATCAAATTTTTTATTCACCAGAGTGCCGAGATTCGTCATGTGTTCAATGACGAGTACTCCTTTCCCAAGGAGCGCTTTATGGGTCGCAAACGGCGGTTCGTCAACACTCGGTGTATCTACTCCGACGGCATGAACACCCAGTTCTACAGCGCGCGTACCGAACGCTTCGGTTATGAGCGGATACCCGTAGAAATACGAATCCTTATTCCATTTCGCATCCTGTCCGGTGTACACGAGGATAAATGCTCCTTTGGGTACGGTGATATTGTCGAGGATGTCGCGGTCTACGGATAATTTATTCCTGGCGTCCAGAAGTACTCCCGGCCCGAAAAAACGGTCCAGTTCTATCGCATCAATGGTTTTACCGCCTTCGATCATATGCAGCGGGGCATCCATGTGTGTGCCGACATGCATGGGGGTTGTTAGGAGATGATCGGTAAAGCCGTCTTTAGCGATAGAGGAGATTTGTATGAGTGTTGATTTCGGATCTCCGGGATACACCGGCATATCCGCGGTAAACGTATGGGTCAGATCGACACGTTCCATTCCAGTAGTATAACAATTTTTCCGAGTAAACTAACTATCACGAAAATTCGTTACAGCTTTACGATGTGCCATACGCCGCCGACGCCGTCACCCGTGATGTCTCCGGCTTTTTGGTCTTTCGTGTAGTAATAGAGCGGCATATCTTTCCAGGCGAATTGCTGGCCACCATCGGCCCGTGTGATCGCCGTGACGTTAGCCGGTAAGGTAGCATTTGCAGAGGTCGTGAATTTGTATGCCGGCCACGCTGCAAGACACCCTCCCGAACAGTTGCTGACGTCTTTGGTGTCTTTATCAAAGGTATAGAGCGTCATGCCCTGTGAATCTGTCATGTAACTACCCTTGGCCGGATCGGCCTTTGTCATGTAGACACTATCAGACGAAGAAGTCGTCGGAGCAGAAGCTGATGCAGAAGGGGATCCGTTTGCCGGAGCCATCTCCTGAACCGGAGCGGGGGTAGACATACCCAACATGGATTTAATTCGCTGCCGGCCAACATATCCGAGACCGAGAAGTACGACAACAGCCAAAACAAGAACGGTAGTTTTATTCATATCCGTTAAGTGTACGAATTCATACAATCGTTGTCAATATCCGGGAATGTTATGCCGTATCAGGTGTATACGTGTAGGTTGACCAACTCATATTCATGGCGACTTGTTCGGTTTTTTTAAATCCGCACTCTATATAAAACGCGACCAAATGCTTGTCTTCTGCAAGTGGGATATATAGTACTCCAACAGCACGTAAGCGTCTGATAACCTCCAAGACCAACATCTTGCCGATTCCTCGCTTCCGATATTCTTTGGCGGTTACGACTTTTTGGATATAGCCGCGACGGCCATCGTATGAACCGAGTGCTGTACCGATAATTCGGCCGTCCGTTTCCATGACGATGCTCAAGTCCGGATTTTTGTCGAGAAAAAGTTTAAACTGGTTTTTGGTGTCCATCTCGTTGACGAAATAGTTTGCTTTCCAAAATGTGATGAGCGACGGATGATCGGCGAGGGTCATAGTGCGGAGATTCATGACATAAGTGTATCATTTTTGTACGTATAATTTGTGTTGTGTGGTAGCACACATACATTTTTGTTTACAACGGAGGTATAATCTCTATTGGTGATGTAAGTATTTAACATATTGGATTCGCGCGACATTAAAATTTCTAATTAACTAAGAGGTATGGCCGAAGTTATTGTCGTTAAGCACCCGCTCATTGATCATTCTCTGACCGTCCTGCGGGACGTGAAGACGAAAAAAGCGGATTTCGTTCACCACACGAGCATCGTTTCCCTCATAGTATTTATCGAAGCCACCAAATGTCTGCGTTTGCGGACCAAAAAGATTCATACGCCGCTTGCGGCCTTTGACGGGAAACGACTTGCTGATTCCCTGATCTTCGTAGCAATTTTGCGGGCCGGACAGGCAATGGTTGAATCGCTTGACGGGTACGTGCCGGACGCACCGGTCGGGTTTATCGGGCTCAAACGGGACGAAAAAACAGCTATAGCAGCCAAATATTATGAGCATCTTCCGAATATCAGTCCGCTGGATAAGATTATTCTCTTTGATCCGATGTTGGCAACCGGCGGGAGCAAAGATCAGGCGCTGACACTCCTCAAAAAACGGGGAGCCAAAGAGATTCTCGCGCTTTCGATCGTTGCAGCCCCTGAAGGAGTCCGGCGCATACAGACGCATCACCCGGATGTGCCGATATTTACCGCTTCCATAGATAAACGGCTCGATAGCCGTAAATATATCGTTCCCGGTCTTGGGGATTTTGGGGATCGCTACTTCGGGACGACGTAACCTCTTTTTTTGCAGGGCCACGTGGAGTCGAACCACGATCAGAGGTTTTGGAGACCCCTATTCTACCATTGAACTATGGCCCTAACGAACCTATTTTATCAGCTTTAGCCAGTGAATGAAATGATATTCCCCGTGGGGCGTTTAGAAGAGTTTGATTGAGGCAATAATCTCTTTGAACGTCGCGCCGAAGCCTCCGAGATAGACGTCGAGACCCTTTTTCTCGTTGTGGAACATGAGTTTATCGACCGGTTCGTTATTTGCAGATACGTCATGGTAGAGTTTGGCTGATAACGTCGCTCCACTGGATGCGCTATTTTGGATCGTTATATTTTCTATCTTGTCCGCGGTGACGGTTATTTTGGGAAGATCCGGCCGGCAGACCAGGATGACGGATTGATCCGGGTGCGCGTTATCGACAAATGCGGTTCCACTGGCCGTACTCTCCAAAGGTTGAAGATTACTTGGATACTCCAGAGTAATTCCACAAAGTGCGCTCGAAAACGTCAGATGCTTGATGGGAGTTGCAGTCGGTGTCAGCGAGGGTGTAGGTATAGCCTGGGGTTTATTGTCATGACGGCCGATATTGACGCCGACAACGAGTGCTGCAATCACCGCGAGTATGACGGTGAGAAAGAGCGTATTTCTATGCATACGTTAATCGAGTTTGCTGGATTCCTTGTGTTCGGTGTGTTTGCGGCAGTGGGGACAATACTTTTTCAACACGATTTTTTCCGTCGTGTTAATTTTATTCCTCGTCGTCATGTAGTTCTGACTTTTGCAGACTGTGCAAACCATCGCCAGTAATAGTCGTTGATCTTTCTTTGCCATAGAGGAGATTATATCGCATTATGGTCGTTTTACCAAGGGGTTATTGAGAGGGGCGCGGGATATTATTCCGTTTTCCTGCGGAAAAGGTTCGGAAATAACACCTGAATAAGGACGATAGCGACAAGTACGGCTACCACTACGGTTAATACGGCAGTCTGGGCGGTAAATCCTGCGATCATCGTGGGTTTCGGTGAAGGCGTCGGGGTAATCGTCATGGTGGTAGACGGTGAAGCCTGAGGAGTAACTGTCTCGGTCGGAGTCGCGTTGCCTGTCAAGGTTTTTGGTGTCGGCGAAGGAACTCCGGGTTGGGGAGTAGCTGTGACGACGATGACCTGCGGTGTCGGTGTCGGATGAGGTGTGGGCGTCGCGCTCGGTCCGAAGAAACCAGGAGGAAGCTTAATGAGTGCCAATGTAGGAGTGGGCGTCGGAATGAGTTGAATAAGGTTCGGATTAATATTGAGTACTGCGAGTTCCTGCATATCAGAGTGGAGTGTAACCCCTTACGTTTTAAAAATCAAGCTCGTTTGTCATTCAAGCAATTTTTGGTTCGTGATAGTACTCGCGACCGTTTGGGAAAATAACGTCCGACCTGCATCTGAGTAGTGTATATGATCACCGGGATTTATATACTGGATCATCCCGTTGCCGTCGGAACCTTTACTCTGGTGATATGCATCAGCAAGCGGATAATGTTCGCTTTTGGCAAATCCGATCGTGCTTTCGATGTAGCTGTCGATGGTCGCGACCTTTTGGCGTTTGCCGTCTGCGCTCATGTTGATAAACGGCGCGCCGTCGCCGAAGACATCCCAGTTCGGAGCAATGGTTGCAGCGATGACGATTTTGGTTTGTGGAAGGTTTTGTTTAATCGTGTTCATGATGTTCGCGAGCTGCAGCCAGTGTGTCTCGATCGCTCCGGTATCGTACGGATACGGATTGTACCCGAAGGATTCTACGACGATGATGTCGGGTGACTGGGATATGACAGATGGCCGGATAGTGCCGATGTAGGCATAGCCGTTCGTGAGATGTTTGAGCCCGGTGTCGATATTTTCTCCGCCGACGCCATGATTAATGATGGTGAAGGTTGTTTTGGGATAGACTTTATTGAGCCGTGCCGCAAGTCCTCCTCCGTCCGGACCTAAGGTGTCGATCATGGAATCTCCGAGGAGAGTGACGGTCATTTGGGCTTTGCGGGTGGTCCGTGGTATCGGGGTGGGGGTAGGAGTAGGTGATATAGCAGCACTATCCGATTGGATTTGCGGAGTGGGAGTAGGTGTTGGTGTGCTATTAAAAAATTGCGTGACGGCATCTCCCAGCGAGGTTTGCACTCCGAGGACATTGGGTGCGGTAATGGAGTATGCGGCGGATGGTTGAGAGGCCACGATCGGTATGAGTGGGCTATCGGCAAGCGGGGAGATGACGCCACTGTCGGCGTATACCGGAAGGACGATAAGACTGATTATGCCAAAAAGGATGACTGCGAACCAACGCATGGGACCATCATACTAAGTTTGGTGAGGCGGGGAAAGACATCAACTCAATCGCGTTTGAGGAAGGTCGCCTGCATACGTTTGGCACCGAAGAATTCCTGGCAAAATTGTGCGGTTTTTTCCATGTCATACCACGCGCAGGAAAAGATATTGATGTAGCAACTTTTTTTGTATTCGGAAAAGTGACCGGTGACCGAGCTTGTCTCGATGAGCTGGACGAGTGAATACCCCGCGGTGATGGGATTTTCCAGGCCGAAGTAGGGGATCTGGGGCTCTCCGTAGCATTTCATTTTGATGACTCTATCGCAAAGCGTGATGACAAATTTTCTGATTTCTTTCTCGGAAGAAATTTTCCTGAAGTTGCAGTCGTAGAGATTGAGGATGAGCTCCTGCCCGTAAAAGTTTTTTTCGTGCGGATTCGGATTATGCAACATAAAAAATACTTAACGGCATTTCGCACTAATTGTCAATAGAGTTTCTGATATACTTTGGGCATGTCCTACATCGTATTTGCATGGCTTGCCAGTGTCGTGTATGCGTTAGGTTCTATCGTAGGCAAAATCGCAATCCGGCACCAGATAGCGAATCGGTGGCTGTATAATTTCATGTGGGCGCTTCTGTCGACGGTGCTTATAGTTCCATTTGCGGTAGCGAACCACGTAGGTCTGCCGCAAGACTGGGGGAGTATGTTGTGGCTCGGCGCCGCCAATGCGGTGTCTGGCGTCGCCTTCATTCTGGCGTTCTATGAAGTTGATTTGACGATACTGAGTCCTCTCTATAATTTACGGACGCCGTTTATCGTATTGGTCGGGGCGTTATTCTATCGCGAAGTGTTGACGTCATTCCAATGGGTGCTCATGACGATTCTTATCATAGCTGGAATTTTCATCAATACGGATGAAGAGCTGAGCCTTAAAGTGTTGTGGCACAAAGGCACGTTACTCGCGGTTGTGGCGGTTCTGACCTCGGTATGGTTTAACTCAACCATCAAAATGACCTCGATGCATAACGGATTTTGGGAGGTGCTTCTGTGGTCTAATCTCATTGCGACAATATTATTCCTTCCGACGCTGCCGCTATTTTATAAGGATTTAAAGAAAGTGAAACTGAACAAATATTACGGGTTGGTCATTTCTACAATACTGTTTGCCGCAGGATATTTTTGGGAAGTTAAGGCGTTTGCACAGAATGTCAGCATATCTGTCGCGATCATCACATTGCCGATTTCCATGCTTATCGTCATACCGCTTTCCGTCTTTAAGCCGAAGTTATTGGAAAAGCATACCGCCAAAATTTACGCGATTAGGTTAACTGCCGCAGCTGTCATGTTCGCGGCGGCTCTCGGGCTATCGAGGTAGGGTATAATCTATTTTATGAACTGGATTGTAGCCGGATTCCTCATGTTTTTTTGTTCGGTAGTGCAGTATCTCCTGATACGGAAAAGTGTCGCGCTCAAAACACCCTCGCAATTTATCAACCTCGCGATGTTTGTCATACCGCTTATTCTTTTTAGCGTCATGGCGACGGCAACGCATACGAACCTGTCGGTGAGTTGGTATCAATTGCTGATTCTTGCGATTCTTTCTATATTTTTCAGTTATTTGGGTAACGCGCTGTCTCTCATGAGTATTGCCTACGCCCCGAATCCGGGTTACAGCCTAGTCCTTTCGAAAAGTTACGTGGTATTTACGACCGTAGCCGCCATTTTTTTGTTTGGATCAACACTCACCGTGCGTTCGGCCGTTGCGATCATCCTCATCGTCGCGTGTTCTGCGATGATGTCGATAGATAAAAAAGGTACCAAGCGTGCTACATTTGTCCGGCCATCCTGGTTGCCGCTTGCCATAGGCGCATTTTTTTGTTGGGGTATGCTCACGATAACATCGAAGTACCTGCTCGTTCTGGGGGTGAATGTGTTATCCCGGCTTATCTATTCTATGGCCATGGTGACGATACTGATTTTAGGAGAAATGTTTTGGAAGAAGCTTCGATGGAAGCAACTCTCCAAACCGCAAATTATTAACTTGGTGCTGGTGGGTGTTTTGGGCGCTGGGTTTAATTACGGTATGCAGGAAGGCTTTGTCACCGCGCCGAATATCGGCTACATCAATGCAATGAACGCGTCTTCGATGGGGTTGGTCGTCATCGGTGCGGCGCTATTTTTCCATGACGATTTGACGACACGGAAGCTCATCGGTGTCATAGGTGTCATCGCGGGGCTTATACTTCTGGTTCTGTGAGTAGGGATATATCAACATGTTAACATGTTGATATATTCGACGGGCGAGCGTCATTTTTCCCTGAGATACGGATTGAGACCGGCGGATTGGCGAGCCAGTCTCTTCACTATGTCTCGCTTGCGTTCAATTCGTTGATAGAGGGATATTTCAGCGATAGTGGGTACGCGATGGCCCTCATCTATATGTCGTTTGAAGATTCTCTCGAGAGTTGCCATTTTTCGCTCAAATTTCCAGGCAAGTCCCTCGATAGCGTTAACGTCGTGGTGATCAGTCAAGTCGTACTCTATCCTGTTATTTGTACGCGACATATGAGCCCGGGGCGGGAATTGGACCCGCTACTTCGTTCTTACCAAGAACGCGTTCTACCGATGAACTACCCGGGCGATACAACGATTTTAACATATGAATAGGAAGATTGCCTGCCCCGTAGTCACGCCCTTGCGACGCGAGGCAAGTTTCCGATGGTGCCCTTGGGTAAAGCGCGTATTCGTGTCATGCCGTCCGCCGTACACACCAAGAAAGACGTGGACTACGGACTCAAAGCTTTTGCCAAAGTCGGCAAAGAGCTCCATGTGTTGTAACAACTTCTCTTGACAGCTTCAGACGTGCCATGTACTGTTTCTATAGAAGGGATTTATTTTTTATGGCATACAAACTTCGAGGTGGGTGGGGAGTCTCACTTATACTTTCCGTTGGCACGATCGTAATAATCCTTGTCTCCATGCTTGTATTGAGCGGTAATTTCTCCAAACTCGTGACGACGATCGTCAAGCCGCGTGCTTCCTATGCACGGCCGCAAATAAACAGAAATATGAGTGATGCGTTCAAGGAAGGCAAAATCAATACCGGCAACTGGTCTGCGAGCATCATAGGTGATGCGAAGGTCGCGGAAACGGCAACCGATAACCTTCGTATGGACGTTACTGCAGGTGCCGCGTCCCAAAACGTAAAAACGAAAGCCGCGAGATTAGTGTTTAATAAAGAGTTTGACGACAAGATCGACTTCAGAACTTCAGCGGTTGTCTATCGACCGATCCTGAAGGGAGACGGAACAGGGCAATCCGGTATCGCATTTAGCTCTACGGATAACCTAAACGATGAGGGCGCATCGGTCGTATGGCGGGTTTCTTCCAATTCTGGCCAAACCAAAAGCGAGATTGCTTTCAGCATCAAAGCGCCCGACGGGACATCACTTGTGAGTAAAGCTGTTCCAATTAATAGCAATGTGGCGGTGATAAGTCTGGTGCGTGTAAATAAAATGTACCGCGGGTCATACCATGTCGGCGCGGATACGTCAGGCGACTCGCAGGATGTCATCTTGGGTGAAGTGGGCAATGCGTCGCTTGGGAACAGCGGCAGGATCCGGTTATTGACCAACAATGCAGGTACGAAAGATAAAAATCCAAACGTCGTTGGAAGATTTGATAGCGTGTCGGTAGGATGGCAGGATAATGCCGCACCCACGCCCTCAACAAATAATTTTAGCGATTCATTCGCCAACGGTGCGATCGCGAAAGGTTGGGCAGTAAACGCGCTGAATGGAACGTCTGTTGCGGAAAATTCAGCCAAGAATCTGTCGTTGTCGGTTCCCCCGGGGGCAGTAAAGAATCATCTGAAACAGGTGATGGTTACCCGGAAGGATCCGGTCATACAGAATCACAAAAACTTCAACGCCGCAGTACAGGTGTTCAGACCGAAGGTCACTGGAGATGGGGTCGGAGCTGCAGGCATTACTTTTCAGTCAAACACGAATGTGGATGATGAGGCAGCAACAGTAGAATGGCAGACGACAAAAGATGCAAAAGTGGCGTCTAAAGTAGTATTTTCCGTGCGGGCGCCAAACGGTCAGCTTTTGGAAAAGTCATCGGTTCCCATTGCCGAGAATACAGCGAAGGTGTGGTTGAGAGTCAACCGCAGTGCTGATAAATATAGTGCATGGTATCGGATAGGAGACGGTGACAGCGATTGGAAACAAATCGGGTCTGAGGAAAACGGCAGTCTGGGTGGAGATGGCAAGGTCGCACTGTACGGACGGAACTTCGGTCCGAAGTTCCCGTCAGTCACGACACAGTTCGATACGATAAGCGGCCAGGTGCAAAAGTAGTCCCTCATGCCTTCAATCGCGGATATGCTTCAGGGTTGAAGCAGCCGAAACGTTGAGACGGTTGTCTCTGATTCTTTACTGGCGGTGTAGATAATCCGAATTATTTTCCCATGATGCGGGATGAGAAGGATTCTCACCAATGGGTGATTGGTACAGCTTCCCCGCTGACTTTCTCGACTTCCGATATTGTCCAAAAAGAGAACCGGCGCATCGAAGTGAAGGATGGTTTTGTCTGGTGAACTGGCGCTCGGTACGTCGGTAACGGCGGTTTGGGAGAAACAGGTGTAGGGCTTATTTGTGTATCCCTCGATTCTTTGGTCGCGGAGCCAGTCTCCAGGTGTTTTGGGTGTCGTGATTATATTTATGAGAACGACCAGGTGGTAGAGGGCGTCATATGCTTCCACCATCCCTTCCCGCATCGTCGTCGGTCCCTCGTAGACGATCGGATGCCGGAAAGAGAATCCATTGGATTCGTCGGTAAATGTTTGCCAGTCAGCGGTAGTGTTTTGCGTGGCCGTAGTAGGAGGAATCGGAGATTGATATCGTCCGACAAAGGAATAGAAGACTTCTCCTGCGAGGAAGACAATGGCGCATGAAGCGCCAATGATAAAAAAGGGATTATGCCATATCCCGAATAGCTGTTTTTTGTACGGACGCATACCCAACCATGATAGGAGACCGTGGAGAGTAAGGCAAGAGTAGGAGAGAAGAAGTTATTGTCCCTGTTTTGCTTCGTGTCGTTTTTCCCGTTGCAATTCTCCCTTATCAGGATTGGATGGCTTCGGTGTCGCGGACGGGGTAGCGGTCGGAGATGGAAACATGAGATCATTGAGCCCGCCGACACAGGCGCTGAGCGACGGATAACTTGTCTTGTCGGTCGGTACTGTCGTCACGATTTTGCACATGCTGTTTTCTATAATATAGAGTAGCCCTCCCGATGTAGGCGTCGGTCCGCCGTCGGTTATGGTGGCTCCCGTTTTTTCCACAAGTGAGTTCGTGGGTTTATACAAAGCGGCAACCGTGGTGTCTCCGGTGAAGGTGATGGTTGATGTGGTAGAGGTGAGTGCTTTCACCGTGATCGTCCCGACGATTCCGGCTCCTTTAAATGGGCTCGTGGGTTGGGCACCCAGCGTTATACTTACCGAGCCGTTTGCGATGTTTTTTGGCACCAGAACGAGCGGGAGTATGGTGCCTACAGTGAAGTCGGTAATCTGGATAGCCGCGGGATCATAGGCGAGATGGAGTTCGGCAGCGGATACCTGATCGTCGTTGGTATTTAGGGTAATTCCCAGAGTAAATGTCGTACCGGCGGTTGCAGTTTTTGTACTGGGTTCGATGGCTAGCGTCGAGCCGGTTACTGTCGCTCTGGACCGATTTTCCTGCGATGTTTTGGTGGCCGCTATGCCTACCATGACACCCCCCAAGAGGAGTATCATCGTCAGAATCGGTGTGATTTTTTTCCACGAAAATTTCCGATTCGTCCCCGACGGCGAAAAAGTCGGAGCATCTGCGGGGTCGGGAGTGGTGACGCCCGGAATTGTCGGATTGTCTGTCGTTTCGTCAGAAAGGGTATCGTCCGGAGATTGTTGCATAGGATGGATGTAATTATTTCGCTATTTCCCGAAATTTGCAACAAGCTGGTTGTAATCAAATATATCTACTTTGCCATTGGTGTATGTCACGCACCATCGTCTTGAATACGCCGTATATTCGGGAGTGCCGCCCCGTATGTCAGTTTCCCGGTTGGGTTGTGAGAGGGGGGCACGGTGCACAGTCTACTAGTTTGCACTGACTGGGCAGTTGACTGCGGTAATTTTTGCCCTGCTCATACACCACCCACCCGTCGTTACCGATTTGGCTCGCAGGAATTCGGGTGGGGCATCCGCAGCAGATATCCGTACGGATCCCGGTTACCGTCGTGGGAGATGTATCCAGAAGTTTGAACGTCGAGAGGATTTGGGTAAACAGCTCGTTGTTGCGTTCTAATACATCCGGGCTCCAGGATGATAATGTGACGGTGTATATCTTTTCATTCTGAAGTATAGTCCCGGTTTTTGTGTACTGTACGAGATCACCCGCAGAAATAGGAAGACGGTAGTCGACGACATAACCGGATACCCCCGCCATGGTGACCGGTGTTTTTTTTGCATCAGCCGGATATATAGGTTGTCCCGGCAGGGTAAGATATTCATCGAGAGAGCTGAGATTTGCTCCGGAGGACGAACCGGTTTCCAGCCATACGTCATTTTGTCCTAAAAATTTCGGACTATTGCCGCCTTGCGGGACTGCGGTTGAAACGAAAAAATCCAACTTCGGATTCCGGTAGGTAAAAATTGAATCAGGATACTTTAGCGAGTATCCGGCTTTTGCATCAGTGTATAATTTCCAATCGGCTGTGAGATCAGGCAGCTGGAGCGCGCGTTTTTGCTGATCGGTGAGCACTTGGGTAAAGCTTTTGCCGTTTTGGGTAATACACGTCGAGGGATAACTTTCCTGCACCCGGCTTCCGGCCGCGTTCAGACATTCTTCATATGTTTTTGGTGCGGTCACCAGCGATTGGAGTTGTACGTTTTTATAAAATAGAAAAACGGCCTCGGCGATGAGCAGAATGGTGATGACACTCATCCATATAAAAACCGCCCGGCTGGTGAAGCGGTGTCGTATGTCTTTAGGTGGGGGAACCGATGGTTCAACTATAAGCCCGGAGGACGTGGGTGGCGTGGGGGGAGTGTCGGTCATACGGTCAAATAACTTCTCACTTCATCCATCATACCCGGGTAGTACACGCATATGCAATACGATGCGGTGCCTGTCGTGATAGACTGGGGGATATGCGGTGGGTCTTTGGTATAGGCATAGGTATCGTCGTTATAGGAATAAGCGCAATGTTTGTTGCCACGCGGTCAAAATCATCGATGGTTTCGCCGATTATTACCGTGGTTGCCCGACCGCTCGATCGGTATGCCATCCCGAATCTCAAAAAAACCCCGTTTGATTCAAGCTACATTGTTTTGGACGAAGTAACCGCTACTGCCGCTTCTTATACTGTCTATACGTTTCACTATATTTCTGAAGGGAAAAAGGTTACCGGGGTTGCACATATTCCAAGTACCCCAAAACCTCAAAACGGATTTCCGGTGATTGTTCAATTTCGAGGTTATGTCGATCCGGCTCACTACTATCCCGGTGAGGGAACGGAGCATAGTGCCGAGGTATTCGCGTCCAACGGCTTTATCTCCCTCGCACCCGACTTTTTGGGATATGGCGGAAGTGATAAGCCTTCCACGGACGTTTTTGAGGAACGATTTCAGACGCATACAGCGGCTCTTACTCTTTTAGCATCAGTTGGGTCGCTGCCGACGGCGGATAGTACACGCGTGGGTGTGTGGGGACACAGCAATGGGGGACAGATTGCCCTTACGGTCCTTGAAGCAGCTCCCAAAGCCTATCCAGCAGTTCTTTGGGCACCAGTGTCCAAGCCGTTTCCATATTCCGTACTGTATTACACCGATGAGGCAGACGACCATGGTACATTATTGCGTCGGGAGCTCGCGAAGTTTGAAGGAATATATGATGCGGATCTTTATTCGCTGACCAATTATCTTGAAAATATCAAAGGCCCGCTGCAAATCCACCAGGGTACCGCTGATGACGCGGTGCCGATCAAATGGACAGATGACTTCGTCAAGATGCTACGGGATAAAAATATTACTATCGGGTACTTTACGTACCCGGGTGCAAATCATGATCTCACGCCCGGATGGAATACGGTGATTGCGCGGGATGTGGCCTTCTATGCGTCCCGTCTTACTGTGGGAAAGTAAATGTCGCGGCACAGGTAGACGTCTTTCCCAGATCGTCTTTGAGCGCCACATTTACGACGGTGGGTATGTTTGGTGTAAGCTCCACTGCCTTGGTCGTGCATTTGAATGTCGCGCCGTTGCGTTGTGGTGCATCCGATAATGGGCTTTCGCCCGATGTGCTGGCGACTACTTTATCTTTTACTTTCACTGTGAAGTCGCAGGAAACGGTTTTAGCAGTTGTGAGATCTCCGCCTTCTGCAGAAAGATAATATTGTGTGAAGCCGACTTTTTGGTTGTAATACTGCTTATCACAGGCGAGCCCGGTAATCGGACCCGGTGTGGGGGTGGCTACCGGAGCCTGTTGGGCGACCGGTTCCATGGATGCTGTCGACGGACTCTTTGAGCGGAAATACCAAGCCCCCGCAACTACTGCGACGACCAAAACTGCCCCAATGACATACGTCATCATGGACGGGGATTCCATGACTTCGGGAGATGTTTCTTTTTCCATATGAAATGAGTATGATAAAAAATTCGTTGGTATGCAAGAGGGAATTGGACTATAGGAGTCTTATTTTTGTGCTGAGACTAGGATTCGAACCTAGGTAGCCCTGTCGGGCGACAGTTTTACAGACTGTTGCGATTGTCCACTCCGCCATCTCAGCTATTGAACGGTTCTTATTATATCGTATTTCTCTTTATGCTGGAAACCTGAAGGTGCTCTCTTTATACTAGAGATGTATGACGACAGGCAAACGGCTTCTGCAACGGGTGGCTCCTTTTTCAAAAATGGTGAAAGGATTAGCACATCCGTATCGTATCGCTATTGTGTATCTTCTCGCCCATGAGCCGATGTGGGGGGAGGATCTTGCCCATCACCTGCGGATTAAGGAAAACCTTCTGATGCATCATCTCAAGGCCATGTATAGAGCGGGTTGGTTAACCAAAGAGCAGGATGGCAGACACAAGCTCTATAAACTCCGTGCCCGGGCGTTTAAAGAATTACCGGGGATTCTTGAAGAAACTCCTTTTTGGCGGGATTTTTTGAAAAAAATTAAGGACTAAGCCGACGCTGTGCTTCGGTGACGCTCCTGCCGATATTGAGGTTGCCGTTAGTGACCCCCATGACCGTCAGTGCATCTAATTCTGCGGGCGTTACCCACCGACCGCTCCGAACATCCTTGGCGATCTCGGCTGCAATCGTATGAGGTACGGTAAGATTCCCATAGAGCACGTTGCTTTTCAGGCGATTGCCGTCAGTTGCCGATTCGGAAAGCGGGATGCTGCCTAACAAATTTTGTACTGTCTGACCGCGCTCGGTCGCTATGCGGGCGAGAATTATCGTCATAGAAGGATCCAGCGCAAGACCTTCGTGTGCGGATCGGGCGATGCGTTTCAATTTTTCTGCACTGGACTGAAGCGGAGAGCGTACGACCGGATGTATCTCGGTCGTATCCGTCATTTTTTTGATCTTGAGTTGGCCTTCCGCCGTGCGAAATTTAGCATTCGCCATCGGTTCCTGGCTCACGGTGACGAACGTCCTGCCATCAGGATCAGTCAACAAGATGGTGACGCCATGGACGTCGATGGTTTCGGAATTCCCCAGAGACAGCGATTCGGCGTGCTGCATGATGCCTCCCTGTTGCCACGACTTTCGGGGAGTAGTGATGTCGACATTGGCATAGGAAAAATAGTCAGGATTCACGTTTGTCGTTTTGGCGTCTTTGACGGGCGTAATGTCGACATGCATTTCCGGAAGTTTATTACAGCTTTCTGTATACCAGGCCAGAACAGGGGCAAATTCTTTGGACTTGGCTATTTCGGAAGGCGATAGGACAGCCGCCTGAAATATCGGTTCGTTATGAGTATTTGGTGTGAGTTCTGACATATTGGAGCCCCAGCCCGCTTCGCTCTCGCTCAGCGAGGCGAGTCAGAATCCTTGCCCGCATACGCCTGAGCGTAAGCGATGGCAGGCGGGGGACTGACGTTGACCGCCCTTTAAATCATATCTTAGCTTAGTTTGAGCCCCCAGTCAGAATCGGACTGACGTCAGCGGTTTACAAAACCGTCGCTCTGCCATTGAGCTATGGAGGCTGTTCTTGGGGCCTCCAGCCTTTCGCGAAAAGCTGGGTTCCCAACGATCTTCCCTCTATTGTGTCACGTCCTATTCAGATCTTGTAGGTACGGCCGTGACGGGATGATACGTTAGTTATTGTAACAAAACATCTAGGAATAGGAAACCGTCGGAGTTATCAAGAGAAGAGTAAATAATTGCGCCGCGTGCGTAGTTCGAAGTATTTTCCCCGATTAAATGGAAATCGGTAGGACTGGCCGTACCACCAAGGTGGAACGAGCACGTGGTCCTGTGACCCTCTAAGGTAATCAAAGAGAGCGTACCTCAAATGTTAAGATTCTGTGGAGGAAAATAGTCTTCTAACTCCACACGGGCATAGTTATCGTAGGACGAGTTTTCACGGATGTCAAGTGAAATATTACTTCTTGAGGAAAAGAAATTCGATGAGCGTCAAAATACAGATCGTATTGACAATAAATGTAACCCAGATAAGCTTCTCATCCAGTCGGAGACTATCCCACGCCTGTTCGAACTGTCCGGTCCAGAGCTTGTGGTTAAGCGTAAGGCTTGTCGCAAAGGCCTGGTTGAACGGGTATACATATTGACGATGAAATAAACGGATAGCAGCTGCCATAGCCTAGTCAGTGTATGGGGAAAGAGGAAGAAAGCGTGATGCATCATATTGATGCACTCTTAATTAGTGAGGTATCGTACAAACGAGAGGGGAAAATTGAGGCTATTTCGTTTTCCGTGCGTCCTGGTCTATGAGTTGACGCAAATAGACGGATTTGGGTACGCGGTATTTTTTGCCTTGTTTCGCAAGATAGGACGCCTGTTTGCTTGAGATAAAAAAAGTAAATCTGGTGTCCGCTTCGCCCCGGACAAAATGAAGAAAGTCCGTGATGATTGCCGGTAGTGACTCTAACGTATATTGTTCACAAACGATTTTTTCATTTTCGTGATAGGCAAAAAGCGCTGGCGGATCGCCTTCACTGTAGAGGATGAGCACCGGCTTACCGCGATCGAGTGCCATAGAGATTTCGTACCCCACACTGATACTTGGGAAGCTGGTTTCGGCGACCAGAAAATCCGCAGAGTTTACCCAGTCTTCCAACTGTTCATGAAACGCGAGCCGTTTTTCCCGGGATTGCAACTGAATATCCTTTTCGGATACTTCCAGAATATGTTCGTCGACCACATTGACACCTTTAGATTTCAGAAGATCCACGATCCGGCGGTATTTGTCGATATGATATTTCTTGCCGACGATAGAGGCGGTAAAGTAGGCTATCATACGCGTAGTATACGAAGTTTTGGTTTTCGCCTCAAGAAGGAGTTCTTTTAGATAATGCCGGTGTTGCCCGCGCCGGGCAAAAAGAGGGAGAGGAAGAAGTTGACGAGCGGTGTCATGAAATGCGATATGGGAGCTACTCCGCCAAAGAACGGGAAAATGAGAAAGATGAGGAAGATGATGCCGTATGGCTCTAGCTCATACCATTGTTCGGCGTACTCACGCGGGAGTATGCCGCCTACGATCTTGAATCCGTCCAGGGGATGGATTGGTACCAGATTAAAAACAGCAAGTACCACGTTTAATACGATGACCGTTTGGAGAAGCCCGGTGATGATGAATCCCGCGAGCGGCCCGATTTGACCGGCAAACATCACGGTATGATAAGCAAGAACGATCCGTAAGACCAACGAAAGTGCGCCCGCCAGGAGTAAGTTTGACACGGGCCCCGCAAGAGAAATAATTGCTGCATCCCGTCTCGGGTGGCGGAGGTTAAACGGGTCAAATACCACGGGTTTGCCCCACCCGAAATGCGCGACGATAAGAAGAAGCGTGCCGATGGGGTCGAGGTGTGCCAGGGGATTGAGTGTCAGCCTGCCTTGAACCCGCGGCGTAGGGTCTCCCAAGCGGTCAGCAGCATAAGCGTGGGAGAATTCGTGGATGGTGATTGCCACAACGAGCGCAATGAGCCAGGAAAAAAACGTAAATGGATTGTTGAATAGATCACCCAACATATGGTATAGTATAGCCTCTATGGCACTCAAATGCGAACTCTGCGGCAAGAAATCTGTGGCTGGCGGATCCCATGTACATCACCGGGGAGTTGCCGGCGGACAGTGGAAAAGACGGGCTACACACACCAAGCGCACAATCGGCGTGAACCTCCACTGGGTGAGCCTCATGATAAACGGTACGATGAGCCGTGTGCATGCATGTGCCAACTGCATTAAACGCACGGGATTTGATAATAAAAAAGCCGCAGCAGTAGCTACTGCCTAACAACCGTCATTGCGAGAAGTGAGTCATCGAACGACGCGGCAATCCCGTTAAATAAGATTTGCTGCAAGATCGCTCCACTGAGGATTTATGCCGTCAATAAGGCTTTCCTTCTTTTTTCTTGATCCTGCCTTGATTTGTTTTTCGCGATTAATTGCGTCGATAATACGAGGAAACTGCTCAAAATATACTAGCTTAGTGACATTATATCGCTGAGTGAAATGAAGCCCTGTAGATTTCCTATGTTCTGAAAGTCAGCGATTGAGGTTGTTGGTAACGCTCGTATACAAGACTGTGTTCCGAAGGTTGGAAAGAATATAAATATAGTACACACGTTTCCAGCGGGTTTGCTTCATCCCGATTGAATCGGGATTCGCAATGACATTATTTTGGCTGACAGAGGAATACCTGACATCCGCGTGCGTCGTTTGCGAGTTTCCATTCACCGGTACATTCACTCGCTTTCGGGAGTGTGCCGTTAAATGCCGCTAATGGATTGGGACAGGAAAGGCCTGCGCGGCTTCGCATATCGAGCGCGATACCCTTCATGCTGGCGACGATGACGACCAATAAGACAAATGCCAAGGTGAGGAATATGACGAAGTTCCACGAGGAAAGGTCTTTCCCCATGACTGTGGAAAACGTAGGCTTTATCCGTGATCGTTGTACTCGCCGTGCCATAATAATGACTCCTTACTATCAAGGTAGCGTGTGTGATGGGTTACTGTCAAGAGGATATCGGTGGGAGATAGGCTTGGGAAAATTGCTGCCATGACACCGGATTTTTACCTTCCAATTGCACCTCATCAATGGCCAGTAATCCGTTATCCAAATGTAATTTCAAAATTTTTAAACGTTTTTCGGCCTGCCCTCCGAAGTCTTGGCGAAGGAGGGTCCACACTCCCGGCCACGGATTGAGCGCGCGGTATTTGCGTTCGATGCGAGTAGCCTCCGTTTCGTTCGATAGTGCTTTGAGGATGGTGTCCCAAGGCTCGTATCCCGTATCGCGGGAAAGGCGCCTCGCCCGCGGTTCGTCGTTTTCAGGAACAGGAAGAGGTTTGAACCTAATCAACCCGCCGGGTTGAACAGGTTTAAACCTGGCGGATTTGCCACGCCCCGATGAATGGGCTTGCGATGATACGGTTTGTGATAGGGTTTGTGGTTTTCCTTTGGCCTTACCGGTTATGTAGAGTGGTAGGAGGTCGGCAAGAAGATTGGCACCAAGTTCAAAGAGTTTAGTTCGGAGAGCACGGCTAGTGTCCGTACCGGTGATTGGAATTTTTTTCTGTGCATAGATTATTCCTGCATCAAACTTTTCCGACAACGATACGATCGTGACACCCGTCTGGTGGTCTCCGGTCATAATGGCCCACGGAACCGGATCCCCGCCGCGCCAGCGGGGGAGGAGTGACGGATGGACGTTGAGCCCGCCAAATTTGGCGTCTTTCAGCGTCTTGGCCGGGATTTTTTGGCCGTAAGAGGCGGATACGATAAGGTCGGCTTTCAAAGGTTCCAGTGCATCTACGACCTGTGCTTCGTCCAGATACAGCCAGGGTTTTGCCGTATTGGATGGAAATGACAGGACGGTGATCGCGCGCGTTTTCGCCCATGTTTCTACCGGGGTCGGCGTCATGAGTTGTTTGCGGCCAACGGGGCGCGGGGGTTGGGTGACAATCGCGGTGATCCGCGGAGTGAATAGCGAATAGTGAGTAGTAAATAGTTTGTCTAAAATGATGACCGAGTCAGTCGTGGAGCCGAAAAAAAGGATATTCATCATATAATGTGTCATTGCGAGGAGTCTTCGATGAAGCAATCCCGACGGGATCGCCACGCCAAGCTCGCGATGACATTAATGCAACGGTATCTCCTCCAGTACCTCTTTGCCTTCTTCGTCGTGGACGATTTGATACAATACGCCTTTTTGTTCGAGGACGCGTTGGGTAAAAAGGATACCGGAGAGGTGATCGGTTTCATGTTGGATGATTGTCGCGATGAAGCCTTTAAACGATTCCTCGTGCGCCGTGCCTTTTGCGTCCTGATACCGGAGGGTGAGCGATGACGTCCGGGATACTTTGCCCCAAATATGCGGAATAGAAAGGCACCCTTCCAGTTTATTTCCCCGTTCGGGAACGCCGTTCGTGAGATCGCCGGTACGCCGCATGATCGTCGGGTTTATAAATTCGCGTATGGGCGCTTTGACCGTTGGTTTGGTGATGAATACGCGAAGTGATACGCCGACTTGCGGAGCGGCAAGACCGACGCCTTTGGGATCGACCGTCGCAAGGAGCGTTTCCCGCATGTGTGTGAGAAGCGCCGCGAGCGTCCGGTCAAACGCGGTGACTGCCGCCGCCGGGGCGGTCAGAACTGGATTGGGGACGGTCACGATTGGTTTCATTTTGCCGCTCTTGTTTTAAAATCAGCATCATCAGGGTTTATCTTCGTCAGATACTCTTCGAGTATTGCCCGCGCTTCGGCTTTTTTCCCCATCTCGCCGTAAAATATATTGAGCGCATTATACGCATCGCGGTAGTCGGGCTTCAGAACTTTTGCCTGGAGGAGATCTTTGATCGCCCCGTCATTCTGTTGTTCCCGACCCAGGAGGATCGCGAGGTTATAATAAATTTTCGGGTCGTTTGGCGAGAGCTTCGCGGCTTGATTCAGCGTATGTATAGCGGCAGTGTTGAATGAAGGGTCCAGAGCTGACAATGTGTAATAGACTTTGGTCCTGGATTTGAGGAAGTTCACGTTTTTGGGAGATATCTCGAGTGCTTTATCGCTTTCGGCCATAGCACTTTGTGCCAACTGTGCGGCCTGTGTTGCGTTCTTGGTCGCCGTAAACGAACCGGTCGCAAGGGCTGCGTAAGCCGTAGAAATTTCATCATGGTAGAGCGGCTCATTCGGGTTTATGGCAAGGGCGGAAAGGAGCGCGGGCATGGCCTGACCATAGAGTCCCGCCCGGTCATATTGGTAGCCCAGTGCGAACTGCTTATCCGCGTACCACATGGAAGAAAGTGTCGTGATAAGCCAGAGTGCGACGAGGATAGGAAACCATGATATCCAAGCCGGAACCGAGAGCGGTATGCGAAGATATGCGGGCTCCGTTTTGTCGCTTAAGGATATGGCGGCGGCCGGGAAAAGAAAGAGGCTCACTTGCGTCACGACGACCGAGAAACCGAAAAAGTTCGTGATCAATATGGACAGCCAGCCGGCAAATAGGGCAGAGGTCAGTATCCAGTCTCCCATGTCGGGAGACCACTGAAGATTTTTATTATCCGGTTGGAGATCACGTTTCGTGAATTGGGTTTTACCAAACCATATGGTGAAGGCCAGAAGCATGAGGAGATAGCTTCCTAAACCAAAGATACCCGTCGTGGCGAGGTAGTTCAGGTATTCATTGTGGGCTTTGTTATAGAGGAAATCCCATTCGGACGTCTGGTTATGTCCGACCGGCCGGAACTGATAAAAGGCGAACGCAAATGTTTCGGTGCCGGTACCGATCAGCATGGTTTTGGTACTGCTTCGCCAAGCCCGTATCGCGGCTTCCCAGACGTATTTCCGTATCGTCCCTGATTCCGTCCCTCCGGATTCCAATGCGGGTGCGGTATAGGTCGTTTTTTGTGTTGTCTGTTTACTACTTTCTGTGTTCTGCTTACTAAGCGCTGCTTTCCATCCGTCGAGGGTAACGTATCTATCTATTTGTGCGATGTTGGTGCCGTTAATAAAGATAATGAGTGCAAAAAGACAGTGAATAGTGAGTAGTGAGTAGGAAGTGGTTTTGTTGAATTTCCTTTGAAGCAAAACGATTCCCCAGAACACGACATCCGCTACAGCCAAACCCAAGAGTCCTGAACGGCTGCGGGTATAGAGTAGGGTGAGGAAAAAGAGAGCGGACAATATCCAATATACAATACTCAATATCCAATGAATGTCCCTCACCCTTTTTTGAGTATTATTGGTCATTGTGTATTGAGTATTGAGCGCGAAAAACCACGTAAGCGGTGTGAGTGCCACAAGGTAGGCCGCCAGCCAGTTGGGTTGCCCCAGAGTGCTGAAGACGCGGTTCTGTACGTCCTGTATCCAGACGTGTTTGTCGATCCCCATATGCTCAAGTACCCCATACACTGCAACGAGCGTCGCCGTGATGAGGGAGGCCTGGAGAAACTTCGTGGTTGTGGCTTTGGATTCATCGTGCGGAATCATAGCGCTGTTTTTTGCATTCATTTTTTGATTTTTGGTTCGTGTGGGCGTTTCGGAAGGAGCGAAGTTGGAAACGAACCCGTAGTAGAGGATGACGTAGGAGAATACTGACCACATGCCGCCGTTAAACCTACTGTAGTACCCAAACCACGATACGTGCGGATCCAGAGAAAAGGCCGCACTGACAAGCTGTGAAAGCACAAATAATACTATCGGGACGTCGAGAACCGTCCGGCGCACGCGAAATTCCTTTTGCACGAGCATTTTCGTCACCCAGCTCGCTAGGATAATGACCGTGAGGCCATAAACGGCCATCATTTTGTTGTATTCAAAGAGTTCGTAATTCCAGGGAGTCAAAAGAAGCGGCACGAGAGCAAACAGCAGGAAGTAACCACCCGTAATGAGCCTGTCACACCAACGTATGAGTCCCATAGGGCCAAGTATACCATGATTAGGTTGATTTTTGACCCAAAATATGCTATAGGATATGTCCTGTCCGAGATCTGTCTGGTCCCTGCCGAGAAAGCTGTCCGGTCTGTCCGGCTGTCTAGATCTGTCCGATCTATACATACATAAATCCGCTTGGCGGTACAAGGCTCTTAACTGAGCTTTTTTTGATGGTTAGTTGGCAAGCGAATCCTTATTCGCGGGCTTATCTAACCATCAATCCGCTGATTATCGCTCCTCGAGCCGCGCTACGAATAGTGGGATGAGGCGAGAGGGAAGATATGGCAGATCACAAAAGGGGTTGGAGGCGCGGATCTTTTGGACAGGAAGATCCGCGCCCCTGGCCCCATAAAGGCCAAGAGTTTGTCAGGGTGACAAAGCGTCACCTGTAGACGAATTGTGTTCGTTTAGTGCTTTGGCAAGCCTGAATAGCCTCATAATCGAGGTGGTTTGTTCGGGTTGTCTCAAAGCGCACGTTAACAAGTGAACGAAGGAAATTGAATAAAGAGTTATAGGTGAGGGGTGTTACAAAACGAGAAAGGCGTCAGTGAGACAGTGTCTCTGTGGTCAAAACGTTAGATCATAGGTGATAGCGGTCTTTTGTGGCTCCTAGAGGTATGAGATCGGTACGGAAGGCAAAACTCCTTTCAAATACGCATGGAAGTAGTGCATCATAAGTAAGCCGCATAGATATATAGATTGAGGAGATGACCACAATGGTCGTTTCTTTTGTCTATATATCTATGAGGGAATTAAATAATGTTAGAAAGTCAGAAAGAGATCAGAGTTAGATCTGATAACAACATATCGGGGGATTTCCAATGTTTTGGGGGATAACCGATGCAAATATCAGGAGAGAAAGAAAAGAATTAGTGGATTCAAACAATTGAATACTCGTATATATTCGTGGACTCTCCCCATGAATTCCCATCCACGACGCAAGTCTGGACGGGCTACTTATGAAACCATGCAGACAACCACACGGAAGTCTGTTGGTATCTTAAAGAGGAGGTGTGTCATGTCATTGACAACACCGAAATCGGATCGCGAAGCACGTAAGCCAAAGGTCGTCGTTGTGAAACGAAAAAAGATCAACGTTATCAAACGTAAAGGCAAACCGAGACGCGATCCTGCAAAGCGTTAAGAACACCTCCTGCTTAAAAGCCAGACCCAGACCTACGGGTCTGGCCCACAAATTGTCAGACCGGCTGTCGAATGCAGTCGAGTCTGTTTATTTCCACCCGGCACAATCCTGTGTCGGTTAAATGCGCAACGAAAGGAGAGTGGCTGAAAAAGGCTTTTCTGCAAGGAGCGAAAATTCTGTCTGGATGTCCGAAGCTAGTTTTAGACTAGTCCTGACAAGTCGGAAGTCATAACGATAGAATTTTTGCCAGGTTGTTGCATGCTAATTAACCATGAAATAACTAACACGAAAGGCAAGGTGTGTGATGGCAGATCAACCTATTCATACGGAAAGACAACCTTTATTCGGTTCGATCGCCAGCGGCTTCGCTGAGCTTTTAGGATTGGCGGGTCACAAACCAATCAAAAGAATTCACCTAATTGATCCGGTACGCGCCGTCGTGAAGACATTGTTTGGTTCGATGGCTATCGCTGAAGGTAAGAGTGAATTGACGATCGAATTTGATGAGGCGGCAAACGCGATCCTCGCCGAAGCCGAGAAGATTGCTGCTCAGCTCAGTGGTGAGGCAGAGAAGATCGCGGCAGAGGCCAGTAACACGGGTGAGACCGAAGAGGAGGCATGACATGGCTGGTTCCCGACAACAAACAGTTGGAACTTTTGGCTTCTGGCTGACTGTTCCGATAGCATTGTCGCTGCTTGTCGCCTGGCTTCTCCGGTTGTTCGTATCCCAAAAGTTTAGTTTGTTTGGGATGGCTGCATTGGTGTATGCCATGTTCACACTGTATGTGATTGCCAATAACCAGAACAGGTTCGTTCGGGGTGCATTACTCTTAGTGAATTTTAGTATGGTCATGGTATTTGGCTACTACCAGTGGTCAGAGATGATGCCCAGCGATTGGCCTGTATGGTCGCCCTGGTTGGGTGCGACGGCCGGTGCTTTGATTTGGATTGTGATTTTTGGGGCGATACTTTATCAATTGGGGAATAAGTCCCATGGTCAAGAACAAACGCATGAAAATATTGCGGAAGCAATACAATCCGGTCATATAACACCCTCGGTTACGGAGCAGATCATCAGCGCAATTAAGCTGACGAGTAGCAAAGGAGATGTCACCGTTAATACGGCAAAGTTACTGGAGCAACTTGGTTTACAGTCGGTGACAAATGACCGTACCGCTCGAGCGTCAACGGCTGAAGCCATACGTAACGCCATAAAGGATGGGCTCGTTCCGCAGAATCTACTGCAAGCCGCTAAATCGACCGTGTGCGACCTGTTGGGGATTAAAGATTCACAAGAAGAAGTCGGTGAAGAAGCGGACGCAGAACAATGGGAAGAGCCCGTTCATGAAGGCCGGGCCGTTTTTTAGGCGAGGAAGGTGAATGATGGAAAAGAAACCGACCGTAAAAGCATCAACGCCAAAACCGATGGGCACTCGACATCCGCTCATTAACATAATCGGTGTAGGCATTTGGGCATTTTTCAGCGTGGTGTATGTTTTCGCTACGTTGATTGTCCTTGCTCCGACGTCAGATATGCAGTGGACCGTTTGGTTCGCTTTGGTGATAGGGCTTTTTGTGATCTACGATGTCCTGTTACCGATGAACTGGTATTTCGTCCCCAATAAATATGTTGCGGTAGTTTACCGTCTCGCAAAGGCGTTAAAAGACACGCATGGGGAAGGACCGATTCACATACTCTGGCCCATAGAGCGAATACGACGCGCAGCAACATTCGATCTAAAACGCGTTCGTGTAATTACAATTCCGCTCGGCGGTGATAAGCCAGCGGACGTCAAGGTGCGGTATGTACGAGCCATACGGTTCAGAGATCCATATTTGACTCTGAATTCCGTGCCAGACCGTGATCCAGAAATAGAAAGTGACGATATGATCCAGCGTGAAGTCGTTCGAGGTTTTCATGGAGAAACCGTTGATACCCTTAAAGGACAAAAACAGTTTCCAAATATCGAACGAAAGATACTGAGATTCATTCAGACTAATTCGCTACTAATGGAATGGGGTGTTGAAATCCGCGCGTTCGGAATCATGGATATCAACTACCCGAAATCCATGTACGACGCAGCGAATAGAGTCATCGGCGCAGAAGCAGATGCTACTGCGGAGCGTATTCAGGCTGAAGGTCGTAAAAAGGCTGCGGATCACCTTGGCGAAGCTCTATATGTGAAACTCGAATGGATTGAAGCAGTGCGCACTGCCGGCTGGAATACATTTGTCCAAGCTGGTAAGGATCTGCTCGATCTCGTCGGGATTAAATCATAGTGAGGCTGACATGCGAGAATATTTTACGCAACTGTTTGACCTGCAATATCAATTGCAGCTAGCGACAGGACGGGGCATAAACCTCCTACGTCAGATGACGAAGCTCTGGGGAATATTGGTTTTTTTTCTGGCGGTGGCTTTCCGAGGTTTATCTGGGTTTGCTCCCGCACTATACGCGAATCCTCAGAGTGAAAGGACCTTGGTTATTCTCACTGGGTTCTACGTCGCGTTTGCGTTGACGTATGCAGGATTTTTGCTGCGCGGTGATCGTTACGAGCATCCACAAACATCATCTGCAGAAGAGGTCATTGAAACTGAGGATGATGGGCATGGCAATATAGTCCCTAAGTATGTCATCGGTAATAAATCTGTGTGGACCTATGTTCTTGCCATGCTTATATGGATTGCGTTTTTTATAACAGAGTGGCTTATTGGTCAACCAAAAACGGCCTTGCTTGCGTTATTTGGTTTTGTGCAAGTTATAACAGTGGCATTTCCTGACTCATTGGAAGAACAGGGAACACATCTGTTGCCGTTTTTTGCCAATATAGTCCTGCTGTTGACGGCCATTTACTATCTGGCGATTGGATAAAGGAGGAGAAGGTGAATCTCATTAGGTACGGACCGCTCATTCTCCTTGCAGTTCTTTTGGCAGGATGCGCTACGCAGGAACAACAGGATGCTATGGCCACGCAATATGCAGTGACGCAAACAGCCTGGGGTTCAACCGTCGTGGCCAATGCAGCGAATACTTTAATTGCTGCAGGTACGGATTTGCCAACGAGAACGCCAACGTTAGAGCCGACAGAAACGCCGACGCAATCACCTACACCGTCCGTTACACCATCCCCGACGGCAACACCGTTTACCGGCTGGAAACAGTTTACGGAAGACGGTGTGTTTGTTCGTGATATGCCATTAGGATGGAATCCTGTATGCGGAGGCGTCCTTGGTTGTCCCGGTAAGTTGTACATTCAATATGTCAACGGGGCATCGGTTTCTGGCAAAAGCGGACAGTCCGGAACACCTGGATATTGGCCATGGCTACTCTTCGGTACAATCGGAGGGTTAATTTTAGCCATATTGCTTTACGTTGCATTTTGGGGAATAAGCGCTCCGCAACGGGCAATAGCCAAGGTGACAGTCCAAATCGGTCAAGCCTATGCCGCGATGTTAATGAAACAGGGTCAAGCTCAACAGACTTTGCCTGCTCCAGGTACATCAGATGGCATACCGGTCGAAACGTTGGCGAAATGGTTAGTGAAGTATATGCAAGCTCACCAAGTGCCATCTGAATTCAGACCGGAAATAGGCAATCAGTTACGGCAATATACCAAAGGTCAATTAATTCCTATAAGCGTCATTCTCGCAATGTTGCAAGGCTTTGACCGGCGGCATAATACTGATGTGTCTCCAGGCTTTGGCAGATTTGTCGCCGAAGAGGTGCATTCAGGAGATCGTAATCAAAGATACCCACGGATGAGAGGTTAACATGACTGTCGGAAGGATTGTCCTAATTCTCGTAGTGGTCGCAGGCATATTTTTCGCCGGCGCCTTAACAGCACATGCGGTGAATATCAACTTGTCGGCTGGACCGGTAGCAGAAGGCCAAAAGACCCTTGATCAGGCCAATGCCGGGAGCATACAGACACAGTCAGCTATCAATCAAGCGACGGCCGATCAGGCATTAGCGAATCAAAAACTGATAGATGACGCCACAAGACAAGCGACAATCAACCGTATTGTCGGGATTGAGATTGTGATGAGGTGGGCTGGCGGTTTTGCTTTGGGCATAGCCCTTATTTTTGGGGCGATCCTTTTCGTTGCCTTTTTCGGCGCGATGAACTACCGCCTTACCATAAAGCCTGTCCCGTCGCGATCAGGTGTGCAAGTCGGGTGGACGCTGCCAATGCTTCCATTTATGTTTGTGCACACTTCTGACGATGCGCCCGGTGCAACAACGTTATTTTTGCCGGGACAGAAACCGACGATAACCGCATCAGAGAATTTACCGTTACTTGCTCTTTCCAGAGCTTTGCTTGGCGAAGGCGATCTTGGCAGAACCAACAATATGCAAAATATCGCACACGCTGCACAAGCGTTGGCTCTAGTGCTGGACAGTGTCCCGCAAAGGCGTCTGCAAGAGACGAACGACGAATCTCGTTAGGGAAGTGCCTATGTGCACCCTTCCTATACGCGCTGTAAGCGTCAACTGCCGAGGCAGACCGATCATAACGATTACGTTTCTTTCGTTCACTAAATCAAACTCCGCCCAACGGCGGTCGCCTCCCTTTACCGGGAACCAGCGACCGCCGAAGCGGACTCCTTGCCGATCACTCGGCGAATTTGTTCGACCTGCGAAAGCGGGAAGAGAACGATTCGCCGAGTACGGCTGGGAAATGGGAAAGAGAGGTGGCCTTGGCCATCAAAACAGCTATTCGCTGCCTCTCTTTCCCTTCTCGTTCCAGTTTTTAAGAGTTTTGAAAGCTGAAACAAGAAGATATAGACGTGTTTAACTTGCGCAAGTCTGTATAATTCAACGGTATGAATCCCGAGATCAAGAAAGCACTACTATGGATGGCACCGAGTACTGTAGACGGTAATCCCGTCGGGGCCATCG
Source organism: Candidatus Gottesmanbacteria bacterium (assembly GCA_023245335.1). Classification (GTDB taxonomy): domain Bacteria; phylum Patescibacteriota; class Microgenomatia; order UBA10105; family UBA927; genus UBA927. The sequence goes on along the minus strand of JAHFKK010000001.1, from coordinate 1,063,010 downwards.
TGCGGTCGGCTGAATCTATAGCAGTGGGAATAGGTGCCATACTTGCGTTTCATGCATTAGGAGCTGATTGCGCCGGATGGATCGCAGCCGGTGTCATTGGTGAGACGATTCTTCAATGTGCCGCCTGTGCTAAATACTATACGAACGAAAAGCCGCCCTGGCAAAAGTGGAGGGAATGATTATCGAAACAGTATGATAGAGAAGAACGATCGTAAAGAACATGTAGACCACCGCGGCCCGGTAACGATATATCCCGAGCGCGGTGTCGTACGTGTACCGGATAGAGTAGAGGATATACACCTTAATGATAACGAAATGATGGCCCTCTACCTACTTCCGGTGGGATATACCGATCTGACTCCCGAAAAACTTAGGAGAGCTGCCCGGGACCGAAATGTGGAATTCACCCAGGCCCAAGCCGTGAATCTTTTGTCCAAGTTGCGTCAGAAATTGGGTCCCGGAGTGGTCCACCACCCGCGTAGTAAAAGTTATATGCTTCTTCCCGTAGAGGTAGGTACAGGGAAGTAATTCTTGGTCGCTATCCGTGAAATCCCTAGATTATCTTCATGTATGTGACACACGCGACGTATATGCGCTAAAATGGTAATTGTGCTACTATGCCTGAATTGACGCCCGAAGTTTCACGCACCATATCACCTGCTAAAGCCCCCGAACGTAGCGTCCCGCAAAAGGAGACCGCAGTTGCACGGGAAGTAGTCCGTGTGACCATAGAACCGCGGGTCACAGCGGAGAAACATTCGCTGGAAACCGTAAAGGCCAAAAAATTGCAGAAGAAACCCGTACCCCCGCTTTGGGCGAACAAAGCAGAGTTTTTGCCCGCAACTTCGTCGTTTCTCAAAAACTGCGGCATAGATTCCGCCTACGTAGATCCGGTACCTATGGGGCAGGGATTTACCCACATCGTATTTTCGTATCTTCCGGAGGGAATGACCCCGAAAGTTATAAAAATTCCGCGTGAATGGAGCAATAGTCTCATGAGTACCGGGTATAAGGATGACAATGAAAATATAGCACTCGTCAAAAAATATTTCGGCGTATATGCCGTGCCGACAGAACTACGTCGGGACACCACGACGGGCAAGTATCTCTATGTACAGGATGCGGTGAAGGGGAAACCCGTGACGCACCTCACGGAGACGCAATCAGTGCGGACACAGCTTGCCGATATGGCAAGGCTTAACCGCGAGATGATGCGGCAAACCGGACAGAGTCTGGACTTTATCGGTATTCCGGGCGGATTTTCACTTATGAGACATCACATCCGGCACCTATTTTCTGCAAAGAGCGAGTTTGAGGTATCAAATGTCCTGGTAGATGATACCGGTAAGCTTAAAATCATTGATGACGGATTACTCCGATTCAGAGGGGTGCCATTTAAACAGCGCATGATTTCCGAATTCGGTTTCCTCATGAACCGCCTCATCATGCGGCTGTACTTCGGGGTCGACCTCAAACCAAAAATATAATCTTCATTTGGACCGTCAGAACAACACGTGGTACAATTATCCCTATGACAAAAAATTCTTCCGAAGCAAATCACGAGCATGGCGCTGCAACGTTCGAGCTCAAGTCGTACCTTGTCAAACATACGGGCGTTCGATTAAATGCATCTAAGTTGGCAAGTAGGTTCGGTCTTACGCTTGGATATGTTCGTAACTATTGTCAGAGATATGCGGCATGTACGGTGACGGGGAGAGTCGAAGATACAGTTATCATGGTCGAAAATGGTACGAAGCTCAAAAATTTTGAGCATCCCAATGCGATACTTCCGGTGAGAACCGACCGGGGGTTACGGGACTATGGGACGGGATTAGGCAGGGTACGTTTCGACGGGAAAAAATAGATAGACTAACTCCCGCTGAAAGGGGGCTTTTTGGGTTTGCGAAGTGTAGGTTTCCGAAGATACGCCGGAATATTCATTGATCCGTGAGTTTTTTCAAATCTCTCAATCGCTTCATCCCCGGTGCCTGTGCTGTGGATGATGTTGCCGCCTGGTCCTAAAGGTATCGCTCCGCGCTGACCTCCATCTCTTGCGATTTCTTCCGGGGTACGCGGTTGGTCTATTTTGTCTTCCATACGATCATTATTATATATCTTGTTGTCTCGTTATTTTGGGCTTATATCCTATTTGGGGATGTTTAAAGGCTAACGGGTGTTTTGGATCGCCGTGACGTTTTTTAATTTCCTCATCGATGTCGAAATGAAGCGCCCGTGACTCACGCTGTTCAAGCACTCCCGCGGCCCTTCCACGACGAACTTCTTGATAATCCCATGTCGGTTCGACAGGAAATTTGGGGAGATGTGAGGTAAAAAAATTGGATATGGATTTTCTGGATATGAATCTCGTTTTACCGGTTAATGGATTCTCAACTAGAGTAGCTTCACGATCATAATTTTCAAATAAACCCATCGAGTCACCCGATAAGTTAGATACTGTTCCAACCCGCTCTTCCCTAGTAAAAAACGGCCGGTGCACCCCCGATAATTGGCTCCAAGGCGCTTCCGCTTCCGTTAACCCTTCTTCAGAGCCGTCTCCGTAGCCAAGCAATACTTCTTTATGTATAGGAGGACCTCGGTGAGGATATCTATTTCGCATACATATAGTATTATACCGCACACGTCACGGCCAGGAAATTTAGATGTGATAGAATGAGTCGGTCGGGAAAAAATTCCGGAATAATTATGTTTGACTGGCTCTTCAGCTTACTTTCCCATGATCTTGGCATCGATTTAGGTACGGCGAATACGCTCGTTTTTGTGAAAGACAAGGGTATTATGATCCGCGAGCCGTCGGTCGTCGCGCGTCACCGCAAAACGAAACGGATTATCGCGATTGGCAGGGAGGCCAAGCACATGCTTGGGCGTACCCCCGATACGATCGAAGCATTGCGGCCGCTCAAAGACGGGGTGATAGCCGACTTTGACGCAACAGCTGCGATGATCACCCATTACATCAAACTCGTTCACGAACAACCCAAGCGGAAAGGGTTCCCGAGCATTCCCAAGCCCAAAGTCGTCGTTGGAATCCCGTCGGGAGTGACGGAAGTAGAGCGTCGGGCCGCTGCGGAGGCGGCTATTATGGCCGGCGCGCGTGAAGTGTACCTTATAGAAGAGCCGATGGCAGCGGCAATCGGCGCCGGGCTTCCTATCCAGGAAAGCCGCGGATCGTTTATTTGTGATATCGGCGGAGGGACGACGGAAATCGCCGTGTTGTCGCTCGGCGGAATTGTGGTGAACCGTAGCATCCGTACGGCAGGTGATGAGATGGACGAAGCGATCGTTTCGTTTGTGAGACTGAAGCACGCACTCCTTATCGGTGATCAGACCGCCGAAGAAGTGAAAATTACGATCGGCAGTGCGTATCCGACTGAAAAGATCGAAAAACAGACGGTTATCCGCGGACGCGATATCGAGACGGGGTTGCCCAAGTCTGTCAGATTGTCGGAGGCAGAAGTGCGTGAAGCAGTGTCGCCGGTCGTCCACGAAATCATAGAAGCGCTTGGGGAGACCATCGAAGAAACACCGCCTGAGCTTATCGGAGATATCATGGAACACGGTATCGTGCTTGCGGGAGGCGGCAGCATGCTTCGGGGAATTGATAAACTCATCGCGACAGAGCTCAAAATGCCCGTATGGATTACCGACGACCCGCAAACCGCTGTCGTCCGCGGATGCGGTAAGCTTTTGAGCGACCCCATTCTTCTTGCGAAAGTGAAAATTGCCGCGCGGAAAGTATAATACATATATGAAGACAGAAGAGTCGGTGCTCGCACGAATCGTATCGGAAATTTTTGAACCGATGGTAGTTTTTTTGGCAATCGCGCTTATCGGTGCGTGGCACGTACACCTCCGGGGGTTTCTGTATGCGACGTACGCGCTCTATATCGTTGCCGTGGGTGTCATAGTCGCCATCGCGCGGGTACGCCTCACGCGTATGATGCATACCAACTGGGATATCTCGAACCGCCCCAAACGCGTGCGGCTTCTCATCCTTCTCCTCGCATTTTGTTTTTTGCTTTTTTGGTCGACCTACCTCTGGCACAACGCCGCGTTATCCAGATTTTTTGAACTGTTCCTTCTGTGGCTGATTGGGTTTTTCCTCATCACGCTCCGGATAAAAATTTCCGGCCATATGGCGGTTTTCGTACTGGCAATAGGGCTACTCGTCAGCTGGTATGAGCTCTCGCTTTGGGTTTTGGGGAGCCTTGTCCCTATCCTTGGGTGGAGCAGGCTCAAACTCAAACGCCATAATATGCTGGAAGTTGTTCTGGGAACCGCGTATTCGTTGGGGGTATTACTTTTGTATAACAAGGTACCTCCATTTCGTTAAGGAATTGGGCAGGCCCCACTTCGCCAAGGCTACGTGGCGCAGGTAAAGTAACTCTTCTTTGTGTGGTGTAGTATGATTCCTCTATGGTGAAATTGGGATCAGCGTTTTCCGACAATGTGACGCGCACGGAAAGCAGTCGTTTCCGTACCGGCATGGGTGAAACTCCGTGGTGGGCCGGTGCGGGAAGAGCACTCGTTTTTGCTACGATATTAAGCCTCGGGTTTTTTGTGCTGGGTGTCCGGCTTATAGACCTCACCCTCATTCACGGATTGGAGTACCGGAAACTCTCTGACAACAACCGGACCCGCGCACTTATCCGTCATGCGCCGCGGGGAATTTTTCTTGACCGGACGGGACAACCGCTCGTTACCAACGTGCCACACTACCGACTCCTCAAGCCATGCACGTCTACGGGAGTTATGGAATGCGTCACATATCTCACGAAAGATGAGGGTGACCGGCTCACGAAACAGGGATTGCCGCCGGGCGAATACCTGGAAGTAGATTACCTCAGGCAGTATCCGTATGAAGACGCCCTTGCACACGTATTGGGTTATACGGGTGAGCTATCTCAGCAGGAGCTTAAGAATGACTATTATCACAGCAGGAATTATGGGTTAGGAGATCGTGTGGGCAGAATGGGCGCCGAAGAGGTCTTTAACGAACGCCTGCGCGGCCGGGACGGAAAGGAATTTGTTGAGGTCGATGCCGCCGGAAAAGTGCTGCGTACGCTCGGTCGTCAGGAAGAACTGCCGGGAGAGGATATCACGTTATCATTGGATCTCGGGGTAGCAAAGGCAGCAGCGGCAGCATTTCCTCCGGGACAAAAAGGAGCAGTGATTGTTTCTAAACCATCAAGCGGCGAGATCCTCGCCATGTACTCAAGCCCCGGATTTTCTCCGAGTGCGTTTACGACCGGAATGTCGACAGGCCAGTACCAGGCGCTTATGAGTAATCCGGACCTACCGATGTTTAACCGGGCGATCGGCGGCACCTACCCTCCGGGATCGACGTTTAAAATTATTTTAGCGATCGGAGGTCTCGAAGAAGGAGCGATCACGCCGGATACGATTGTCGAGGATAACGGCGTCATCACCATCGGTCCGTTTACGTTTCCGAATTGGTACTATTTGCAGTACGGTAAGACAGAGGGACCGGTCGATATCGTGAAAGCAATTCAAAGGAGTAACGATATTTTCTTTTATAAAGTCGGAGAATTCTTGGGCATAACGAAGATTGCGAAATGGTCCCGTAAACTCGGTTTAGGAAAGCCTCTTGGCATAGAGCTTTCCAGTGAAGCAAGCGGTTTGGTACCGGATCCCGCGTGGAAAAAAACAGCCTTCACGACGCCGGACGACCTTGCGAAGCGTAATGACGAGTGGTACCTCGGGGATACATATCACGTCGCCATAGGGCAAGGATATTTATTGGTGACGCCGCTTCAGATCAACTATTGGACCAATACGATCGCAAACGGCGGCAACCTTTGTAAACCCACTATAAATCGCCTTGCGAGCACCAAAGAGCAACGGGATAACTGTAAGTCGCTCGGTCTGAAGCCGCAGACGCTCGATATCATTAACCAGGGGATGGAAAAAGCATGCGCGACCGGCGGCACCGGGTGGCCGCTTTTTAACTTTTCCGTACCCAAAGCGCCGGTTGCGCTTACCGACACACCGGCCGCGACCACGTCCGCCCAAAATGTCCCGCATATTGCCGTACCCGTTGCCTGTAAAACAGGCACTGCAGAGTTTGGAGACCCGCAGCAAAACCGGACGCATGCATGGTTTACCGCGTTTGCTCCTGTCCCAGATCAATATATTCCGGATGACGTGAAAAAGGGCGAATCCTACCTTAGTGGTCCGCCGGAGATATCCGTGACCGTATTGGTTGAAGGAGGAGGAGAGGGAAGCAATGTCGCAGCCCCTATCGCCAAAAAGATTTTTGAAGAGTGGTTTACCCGGTGAGACGCGTGCCGGGACTCACACGCATACGTATTTATTATATAAACTTTTATGTCATCATCGTCCACGCCCTTGCGATCACGTGATATTCTAAAGAGGTGAGTGATGATGACCTGCCGTATTACATAGCCTTCAGTGTATTTCCGGGTGTCGGGCCGATGCGGTTCAAACTTCTTGTCGATTATTTTGGTTCAGCGGAAGCCGCGTGGAAAGCGCCGAACGAACGTATTCGTGAAACCGGACTCGGAAATAAGCTTACCGATGCATTTATACATTTCAGGAAGACATTCGATCTTTCCGGGTACCGCAAACAACTCGTGGCATTGCATATTTCCGTTGTGCCGATTACGGATGAGAAATATCCGAAACTCCTTCGGGAAATTCCCGATGCTCCGTTTCTCTTGTATGTGTTGGGGAAGCGGACCGAAGCTCCTATTAATCTCACCCGGACGATTGCCGTCGTCGGAACACGCCGTATAACCGCCTATGGAAGAGAAGTGACCGAGCGGCTGACCGGGGAACTCGTGAGTGCCGGATTCACGATAGTGTCAGGTATGGCGTATGGAGTGGACGCGGTGGCACATCGGGCGGCCATACATGCCGGAGGGAAAACGATTGCAGTACTCGGCTGCGGTATTGACATTATCGCTCCGTCAAGCAATGCTAACTTGTATCATGATATTGCCGCAGGGTGCGGCGCGATAGTATCAGAGATGCCGCTTGGGCTTCGGCCGGCAAAAGGGTTATTTCCTGCCCGGAACCGGATAATAAGCGGTTTATCGCTCGGTGTCGTGGTAACTGAAGGCGCTGACGATAGCGGCGCACTCATTACGGCAAGGAATGCCGTAGAACAAGGGAGAGATGTGTTCGCTGTTCCGGGGCCTATCACAAGCGTATTGAGCCGCGGGCCGGCAAGGCTACTCAAACAGGGAGCCAGGCTTGTTGAATCGGCAGATGATATATTGGAGGAATTCGGTCTGGACACACAAACGGTGCGTGGGGTTCATAAACGGGTCGCCGGTCAGTCAAAAGAGGAGCAGAATATACTGGATGTATTATATGAAGGAAAGCAGCATATCGACACAATTGTCCGGCTCACACACTTGACAATGAGCGTCGTGGCCGCTACCCTGACGGTTCTCGAATTACGGGGAGTCGTCAAAGATTTCGGGGAGAAGACCTACGGGGTCATATGAAAAAAATTAAACTTATTATCGTAGAGTCACCCACCAAGGCGCGGACGTTGACGCGTTTTTTGGGTGAGGCATACACTATCGAGGCTTCCATGGGGCACGTCCGTGATTTGCCCAAGTCTTCATTGGGCGTAGATGTCGAACACGGATTTGCTCCCACCTATATCATCCCGCGGGATAAATCGAAGCACGTGACGGCCCTCAAGGCGCTCGCAAAAAAAGCGGACACTATCATCCTTGCGACGGATCCTGATCGTGAAGGAGAAGCCATTGCATGGCATATCGCGGCGGTTTTTGGGGATGAGAAGTTACATATCAGTCCGGATAAATTCAAACGCATCGCATTTCATGAAATTACGGAGACGGCAATTAAAGCCGCTTTGGATAATCCGCGATCAATCGATTTGAAGCTCGTTGATGCGCAACAGGCGCGCAGAGTTTTGGATCGGCTTGTCGGTTATACATTGTCGCCGCTTCTGTGGAAAAAGTTGTCCAAACGCTGGCTTTCGGCCGGCCGCGTCCAATCAGTGACGGTGAGACTTATCGTCGAACGGGAGCGAGAAATCCAGAAATTCCTAAGTCAGGAATACTGGACTATCGCAGGCGACTTTGCAGGAGGGAGCACTGATACTGCCTTTATTCATGCCAATCTGGTACGTAAGGATGGGGTGAAGTACGAAAAGACATTGACGTTTGACCTTTTTGACGGCAAATATACGACGACGACAACGACCATCCCGAATGCAATAGCCGCCTCAGCCGTCATCGGCGATGTGCAGCCGCCGTTCACCGTTTCCGCAGTTGATAAAAAGGAAGTGCACCGGCAGCCTTTAGCGCCTTATACCACAAGCACATTACAGCAGGACGCCGGACGGCGTTTGTATTTTTCTTCCAAAAAAACAATGCAGATTGCGCAAAAACTGTATGAAGAAGGATATATCACATATCACCGGACGGACAGTGTGAATTTATCGGAAAAGTTTATCTCGGAGGCCCGTGCATATCTTATCCAAACCTACGGCCGCGAGTATGTCCCCGCAAGCGTTCGTAGGTTTAAGACCAAATCCAAAGTGGCGCAGGAAGCTCACGAGGCGATCCGCCCGACACAAGGGGCACTCATGACCATTCCGGTTGAGGAAGGGGATTTTAACCGTGATCATTATCGCCTTTATGATCTCATCTGGAAACGGGCGATGGCGAGCCAGGCGGCAGAAGCAGTGTTTGATGCAACGACCATTGATGTGACTAGCAGTAACGGCTATGTATTTGAGGCATCCGGATCGGTCATCAAATTCGACGGCTACCTCAAAATCATCGGTCGGCCTGCCTCGCCGGCGGGCGGGGAAGCCGATGACGTCGTGATTCCCGATGTCCACGAGGGTGACACTGTGCGTCTGGTGAGTACAGTGCCGACACAGCATCAGACAGCGCCTCCCCCGAGGTACACGGAGGCGTCTTTGGTCAAAACGCTTGAAGAAAAAGGTATCGGCAGACCGTCAACGTATGCGCCGATAATCTCAACCATTATTGACCGGCAATATGTAATCCGGGAAGAAAAGAAACTGATGCCCACGGAACTCGGGTTCGCCGTGACGGACTTTTTGGTGCAATATTTTGCAAATATTCTCGATCTGCCGTTTACCGCTCATATGGAAGATGATCTGGATGCCATAGCAAACGGAGAAAAAGAATGGGTTCCCGTGATAGCCCAATTTTACGGCCCGTTTTTTGCCGCTATACAAACGACCTACCAGGATGCAGAGAAGGTGAAGCTCACGGAAGAAAAAATCGATGAGAAGTGTCCCAATTGCGGTCATGATCTGGTGATTAGGATGGGGCGGTTCGGCAAGTTTGTCGCCTGCACAAATTTCCCCGAATGTACGTATACCCGTCAGTACGGGGAGAAGGTCGATATGAAGTGTCCCCGGTGCGGGGGCGATATCGTGGTCAAGCGGAGTAAGCGAGGCAAGAAATTTTACGGCTGCAGTACTTACCCCAAATGCACCTTCGCTGCGTGGAAAAAAGAGGATATTAAATAAGTAAACAGTGAACAGAAAATAGGAAGCAAAGAAAAGAAAGACAGTTTCTACCTACTATTTACTATATACTGTTTACTATTTATTCGATCGGGTATGATATACTTGATCGTAGTATGGATGACCGGAGAAAGACTATTGCTGCGCTCACCATCATCGTCGGGGTCGTTGTTTTTGTTGTGGTTATTATCGGTATAGTCATTTCCGGACGCAAAGTCGTGTCTCCCGTGCCGGATGAAGGAGCCATACGGGTTATATTCATAAGTCCGACGACTTCGGTAGAACCGCCTGATACGCTTGCGCCGACTACGGGAACGACGGCGAAGCCGACGCCGAAAGCGACAGTCAAACCCACGGCAACACCCAAAGCCGCTTCCGTCAGCGCCTCGACGGCAACGCCTACTCCCTAGCCATGAACACACTGCTTGCCCTAGATTATCGGCTATTTTTTGCAGTCAATCATTTGCCGCATACTGCGTGGAGTAATGCGGTAGCGGAATTTTTTTCCGGCATCGGATCGTATGGCATTATCTGGTTTGTGATTGGTGTCATCCTGTTTTTGCGGGAGGAAGAAAAAAATCATCGTTTTTTCATTCCTATAGTGACCGTCGGATTGGGAACGCTTGCCCTCGTAGAAGGGATCATGAAACCGTTGATCGGGCGTTTACGGCCTTCACAGCTACTGGATACCATCGTCGTGTATGGCGCCTCCGGATATTCGTTTCCGTCGGGACATGCCGCCATATCGTTTGCTATGGCGGAAGTGATCTCCGTATATGAACCCCGACTCCGTACGGGCTTGTACCTTTTGGCAATACTCATTTCTCTTTCCCGCATTTATATGGGCGTGCATTATCCTTTGGACGTTCTTTTTGGGGCATTGTTTGGGTGGGGAATCGGCCGGGCGAGTGTTTCATTCGTCACATCGGAGCGGGCGAAGAGTCTCCGCCACCGCTCACACCGTCATTCGGCTACAGCTCGTCGTACGCGATAAATTTTCGCACTTCCCGCTTCGTAGACCAATACATATTTTTCCGGATGACGTGCGACTTCCTCATCGACGCGATCAGTGCCCGCACTCACGAGCGACTTATTCCCGATATACGCGTAATCCGGCTGTCGTACGTTTGCGTTGATGAGGTCCATATCAATAGGATTGGTGTGATACGTTGTGATCGAGCGTGTTGCCACTGCCGGTATCCAGATACCCGCGTCGTAGTAATTGTTCATGATGACATCAGTTGGATTTGTACGCTCGCGGATCCATGCGAAGGCTTGTAGATCATCTTTCGTTATGACACTCATGTCGGCTGATGTCAGGAATTTCTGTAATGAGACGCGAATTCCGGGTCCGAATGCGTAGACGACGACCGCGATAGCGATGACATGCAAGAGGAAATAATTCCGCGGGCGGTGAAGAATAAAATATTTGTATGTGCGGTTTAATACTATCGTGGACGCTTCGGCAAGCCCGAGGCTTATGGGGATGATTTCAAATAAAATAACGCGGTCGGGATACAGGATGGCTGACAGCGGCAGCCACCAATATCGTGAATTGACGATAAGTATGATTATGCCGAGGAACGAAACGATATGGAGTGCGGCATGGCGTTTATTAACAAGCGCGATGACCAGAATCGAGAGAGTATAAGAAATAAGTACCGGTCCTGAAAATACGGACGTGAGAAATTGGAAACTTGCGCGTACGATTTCCCATCCGGGCGCACCGACCCATGCGGACAGATCATTTCTCTGAAGTCCTGCGACATACAGCTTGGTTGCATTGGAAATATACCAGGTGTACGTATATATGTGCCAAAGAAAAGGCGTTGCGATGAGCGTGATAATAAGTGACGCGGGATGTTTTTGAACAAAGCGGATGCATTGCGTCATCGCCCGACCGAAGAATGGCGAGACCGTAAGCGCGAGATAGATGAGTGCGACCGGAAGCATATAGTGGGTGAGGAATGAGGCATAGAAAAAAATAAAGAGAACTATGTATGACCCCGCGTGTTTCCGAACGGGTAGCGCTGAAACGGAAAGTATCAGAAAATCCAATGATAATACGGTGGGGTTAGAGCCCCAGACGATGATGTCATTGGGCATCGCATTTCCCCAGCTCATGACAATCGTAACGAGCATGCTGACGAAGACAGAATAACGTGTACGGATGAGCGTATAGAGCGATACGGCAAATAGCCAGTATGTGAGGATAGTGAGCCATAGTCCGTTGGTTATTACCGGGAGGCGATTTATGGTCATCATCACAGCCATAACAGTCGGGAATCCTACCGGGTAGTAGCCGAACTGATCCGAAGGGACAATCGGTCGCATCGTTTTCGGAAATCCATCGGTATGATATATGATGGTTGCCAAGTAGCTGTGCATAGACATATCCTGTCCGGTCGGTCCGATTTGACGGGTAGCGATGAGGCTTCCGGGCACGAGAAGTATAAGGAAAAAAAGAAGGATGACAATGTCCGTTCGGATTGATCCTGCCGGAGATATCTTTTTCTCTCTTCTTGGCGCAAGAAGTGAGAGCGCGATGAGGAAGACGGCAGAAACGAGTGAAAGGATGACAAACATATGGAGCGGGATCGGTGCGATGCGGAGGAACCAAAATCCTATGATCCACCAGGCGAGAGATAACGCGACGCCAAGGGGAATTTTTTCGCTGATATAATCCGTTGGGAATACATCCCAACGAAGAAGAATAGCGAGCCCTGGGAAAATAAATACTGCGAGTGTAGCAAAAAACACTATCATACGCCCGAGATCAACCAAAAGGCTCCGGCCGCGATGATGCGATACCATCCGAAAACCGCAAAATTGTTTCTTTTGACGAATCCGACGAATCCTTTGACCGCAAAATAGGCCGTTAGCCAAGACCCAAGAAATCCGACGCCAAGCGCGGGAAGATTACTGGTAAGGGCATGGATATTTTTCACTGCGTCCAGACCTGCAGCAGCCGCAATCGTCGGAACCGCAAGGAGAAATGAAAATTCAACCGCTGATTCCCGATTCCAGCCCAAGAGAAGTGCGGTGATGATGGTTACGGCAGATCTGGAGACCCCCGGCACGACTGCGAGTGACTGCCCGATCCCGATGATGACTGCGTGCGTAAGCGGCATGCTCGTCAGGTCCGCAAATTTGGGTTTTTTCGTAAATCTGTCCATAAGAATAAGGACGACTCCACCTACTATCAATGAGCCTATGATGACCGGAATATCGGTAAGGAGTACGTTTTTGATGAGTTTGTAGAGGAGAAGCCCGATGATCGCGGTCGGGACAAATGCGGCGGCTATCGGAATAAGCATTTTGGGTTTGGTCACTATGGTTTTCCAATATAAGCTCACGATAGCAAGTATCGCGCCGAACTGAATCACGACGTCAAAGCTTTTGCTAAAGTTTGTCGTTGTGAGATTCATGAGTTTGGACACCAACACAAGATGCGCGGTTGAGGAAACAGGAAGAAACTCTGTTATCCCTTCGACGACCGAAAGCACGAGTGCCCCGAATAGATTCATGGGATATATCATATCAGAGAAGAATGAAAGGTTCACTGAGTGTTTTGGTCAGGGGCTTATCGCAGGAAGAATCGGAGGATATATGATTTGGCGGTCAAGGGTTGTGTGAAGGAGAGACGAGAGCGTCTGTGCGACATCGGGAGCTTTGACGATCATGTTGTGGAGCTCCCCCGGATCGGTTTTTCGGTCATAGAGCGTCTGATAGGTGCCTCCGGGATTATGTACCTCCACGAGGCGCCACGCGTCAGTTTGGATACTGTATTGGTTACTGGTAAACGGAATTTGCGTGGCATAGGAAATGTCGTGGGGAATGAGATACCCGATGGTATACGTATTTTTTGGTGCGCGGGGATCTCCGAACATCTGTCCTCTCAGGTTTATGCCGGCAAGCGTGTCGGGCTTGGGTATGCCGACCAGGTTTACCAGGGTGGGATAGACGTCTATAAGTTGTGCGAGAGAGCTCACGGTTCGGTGGCCGGCATTGGGGACGTGCCAGATCATCGGGACATGCAACTCTTTCTCATAGAATCCGGCGAGTGCGTGGCCAACGACGTTGTGTTCGCCCAATAGTTCACCGTAGTCTCCGAGGATGACGACGACGGTGTTGTCGGTCAAACCGTTTTGTCTCAAGCGCTCAAGGAGCGGCGTAAATTTATTATCGAATGCCCAGATGGACTGATCGTAATTATGCCTCGCAAGCGAGACGAGCGAGTCGAACTGGTAAAGATTCACGTAGGTAGCGGCGAACAAATGATATATGGGTCTTTGCATATTGGCCGGCAACGAGAGATATACAGACTTGGCCTCGTCAACCGTTTGCGCGTTTTCCGCGAGGCGGAGCCACGTTTTATATTGAGCGACTACTTCTGCATTCCAGCTCGTGTTGATGGTGTTGTTGATAAAATCCATCATCGCGTCCCATTTGAGTTGAGTAAATTCCTGCTGACTCGGATAGTCCGTGAATTGGTAGGTCGGATCCAGGTAAAAGCTGCCGGGCTCAGTAAACTTAAAAAGATTATTTGCATAATCATGAACATGAGCTGCGTGGAGATAGACAAACGCGGGTTTGTGTTTGTCGTTGGCGGTTTTTATGCCATCGAAAGCATCCTTCCATATGGCAGAGGTCGTGCTGTTGAGAATATTGTCGGTGATGTGAACGGTGTCAAACCCGCGTCCGAATCCCGCTTCAGGCGCAAGTGCCGGTGTGTCTTCGCCGACGAACGTCGTTTCATATCCTGCGTTTTGGAACGCCTGGGGTAATGTGACTATCCGCGGATTGAGTTTCCCCGACGCACTCGATACCAGCCCGTGACTTGGCGGATATAGGCTGGTAAATAATGACATTTCACTGGGTTTCGTCGATGGGGCATTGGCGTAGGCCGCAGAAAACACGATATTTTTTGCTGCATATTGGCAAAGGTTCGATGCCGTATCGAGGCGGTAGCCGAAACACGGTAAGGCATCTGCCCTGAGGTCATCAATGGCGACCACGACAACGTTACAGCGATAACAGGGTACGGAAAAGCGGTCCCATGCGGTCTTACCGACGGCAAAAACGGAGAAGAGAATTATGAGGAAGAGTATACGTTGTTGAGTAGATTTCATATGAACGGTGACCGTATGGTATGTATAGTATCACGTATTTCCGAGTATAATCAGTCCATGATCAAACTGAATGCACGAGAACTTCGTACGACCGTACCGGATGCTGACGTGCAACGGGCAATTACAAAAAATCCGATTATTATTATCGTCGATAACGTATTGGATACGTATAATGTGGGATCGATTTTCCGGCTTGCCGATGCGGTTGCAGCTGAAAAAGTCATCCTTTGCGGCGAGACGCTGACCCCCCCGAACTCCAGAATAAAAAAAGCGTCTATTAACACGACCGGTTGGGTAAACTGGGAATATGCGACGACCGCAGCCGCGGCTATTTTGACGCTCAAGGCGACGAACCCGAAGCTTACCGTCGTGGCGGTCGAACAGGATAAAAGAAGCAAACGGTTTTACGATGTACGATATGCGTTGCCCTTGGCGATCGTTGTCGGGAACGAAACAAAAGGCGTTTCTTCCGAGGTGCTTGATATGGCAGATCTCATCGTAGAGATGCCCATGTGGGGGATTAACATAAGCCTCAACGTGATGGTCAGCTGCGGCATCATCCTTTACGAAATCATGAAACAGGCAGAAGGATCGCTTCCATAACATACTACCCCGGACTTAAAGAGATGGGAATGGTGTTTGACACCGCATGGTACGCATCGAATTCATATATTCATCCTCATTGTCCTTCGAGCGGTTTATAATCCACTCGAGATGATATAACGCTTTTTCCCGGGGGCAATACGCATATGCGTTATAGCTTTTGTATGGTAGTTCCGAGTCCAAACATGAGCCGAATTGGAGTCGGTCATTGAGCCACCCCGTGTAGTAGGTAATCGGTAGTTGCGAGTCGTTTGTCATATGCCGGATGTCCGGTTTGTAGGCATGATCGCAGACAATCCGGTCGGACAATGCGCCCGGGTATGGTGAGCGGGCGTCATCGAACAGGCCGGAAATTTTCATCATGTTTACCTTCATAAGGAGCGCCGCATCGTCGGTCGTGAGTCCTGAATTTTTTTCTACCCGGACCCGATAGGTATTTGCTTGAAAGAGCGCGCGATATGTCTTTGCCGTATGTTCGTACGCGTCTATCTCTTTCCACGTGTGTTTTCCGGAAACAGAGATACAGGTGAGTCTGTCGCACGTGTGATACGACATGGCAAAAGCGAACAGAAAAAGACCGATAAGAATCATGAAGGAATACAGAAGCGAGTTTGTGGAAAAATGGTACGAGAAATGTCGATTCGGTCTCATAGGCATCTGGTATACTCTAGAGGTATACCGCTCGTATGCGCTACCGTACGTTCATTGATGATTGTTTCCCAAACCGTAAACACATTCGTGCGATGGTTATCATCGGTAGTCTCATCGCCATTCTTTTTCTCATTGTATCACCTTATTTCTCCCGTCTCGCCGGATTTTTTCAGAGGAGGGGACCGGTATGCAAAAATTGTAATGTCATCGTGATCTCACTCGATACCGTGAGCGCAAACCACCTGCCCTGTTATGGATATGCGAGAAACACCGCCCCGAATCTCTGCAGGTATGCAGGAAGATCGGTTCTTTTTAAAAACGCATATAGCAATGCGTCATGGACGCTTCCTGCCGATGTGTCGATGTTTACCTCCTGGTATCCGCAGTATCACCGGATCCTCAATCTTGAGGATGAAATGAAGACGTTGCCGGCGACCGCGCCGCTGTTGCCGGAAATATTGCGGCAAAACGGATACACCACATATTTCGGAGTTCCCGAACATGATCAGGCGTTTCCCGTCGACGGCGTCTATAAACAAGGAGTCACTGGTGTTATCCCCGTCGGATACGGTCCGGATGAGGATCTCGGCGCGGCGCTGACAGCGTTCCTCAAAAGCGTGACAAACGGGCATAAGACATTTCTATACCTTCATTCATATGAGGCGCACGGTCCGTATATTCCCAACAATCCCACACCGATGTTTACCAATGATCGTTTCCCCAATATACCGCTGACGTGGGACGGAATTTACGACAATTTTTCTCCCGGTTTTTACCGGTACCTTGTCGATCAATTGTCCCAGACTGTGGGGAAACCGAATGCGACGGTTGATACGGCTTTTCTTGAGAAACTGGAAAATGCGCCGACGCTCTCGGCTGCAAAACAACTTGCGCAAAGCAAAGAGAACGAACTGGATTCTTACTATACCGAATATAACTATTTTTCTAAAATAGACCTTCGTGATCCCCGTCAGGTGGAATACGTCAAGGCGCTCTATGATCAGAAGATATTTGAATTGGATGCATGGATCGGCCGGGTGCTTATTCCATTTCTTGAGAGCCCCGCGATACAAAAAAATACGATTGTAGTGATTACGTCAGAACATGGTGAGGAATTTATGGAACATGGCAGGCTAGGTCATATAACGCTGTATGACTCCAATACAAAAGTGCCCTTTATCGTGTCTATCCCGGGATACGACAAGCACGTTGTGGAAGGTCCGGTGCAAGGCATAGATATCGCCCCAACGATTATCGATGCGCTGGGGCTACCGGTGCGGCGTTACCTTTTCCAGGGGATCAGTCTTTTAGATAGTGCAGTCGGCAATAGATTGAGGGATCGTTTACTTATTGCCAACGGATACAACACAGATCATGAAGTCAAAACGGTACGGAATGATGGCTGGAAAATGTTCATGAAATGGTTAAACGGAGGGTTCGTTCCGTATGAGTTATATAATGTAGCGCAGGATCCGATGGAAACAAATAACGTTCTCGCCGATCATTTGGACACCGCAAAACGCCTCATGAAGGAGAATAGTAGGCTTGACGCAGAGTGGCAAAGTTTCGCGAACGCTGTGCGCCGCTAGTAGTATCCAGTCTCAATCAGTTTTTTCCGATGAGCCTCGTCAATCCAGTTTGGAAAAGATAGATTGATAGGTGTATACACGGGTTCCAAGCCGAGCGTCAGGTAGAGCGTTTCTTTCAAGGATTTCACTACGCTCGGATGAGTAGAAGCAACATTCTTGGTTTCGGTCGGATCGGTGGATAGGTCATACAACTCCTCCGTCATGATATTAGAGGTCCATCGCATCATGAAGTGCCACTCGTTTGTACGGATACTCTCGTCACGGTGAGTATGCGCCCATTCGCTTATGACAAACGTTCGTCCCGGTTCGCGCGTGTCATGCAGTATTGCCGGTATTTGACTAATGCTGCTTTTCGGAATGGCCGTACGTACGCCGATGAGATCGAAGACGGTGTGGTAGATATCAATGAGTGAAGCGAGCGTTTCTACGCGGGCCTTAGATATTTTCGGGATATGCATAATAAGCGGAACGTGCGTCTCCGGTTCAAATAACGGCTGAGTGTGGCCGAAGATGCCGCGTTCCCCCAGATATTCACCGTGTTCTGACGTTATGATCACCACGGTGCGACGACTTAGCGCGCGCTGTGAGAGTTTTTCTATAGCCGGACGCAGGGCGTCGTCTATGGTACGTACAGAATCATCGTAGAGGTGTCGGACAAACGGTGCGTAGCGATTACCGAGTGTTGTTCGTACGGTCGCCTGTCCGCTTTCCCAAATAATCTCGCCCTGTTCTGACGCCGGTAATGCATCATATACCTTCCGTGCATCTGCAAGTGTTTTTGCGTTTTGGAGCTTGTCGTACAGTTTGCTGTACGTACGGTCTTTGTCGCGAAGCGTATCGACATTTATGATATAGAGCAGATGGTCGCGCATTACCGTCCATGTATGCTCAGTGAACTCGTAGATATTTTTAGGTAACGCCGGTGAGTGGTAGACGGGATCAAATGAAAATGAAGATGGGGGGTCGGATATGTCATTGAGATAATCCCTGACCGTATCCGTATGGTAAAACACGAATGCCGGCCGTCGATGATTATTGGCATTTTGTATGGCGTCGATCGCCCCAAGCAGTCCCCGTACAGAATCATTGGGAGTATCGGGGATCAACCGAACCGACGTAAAACCTTTACCTAAGCCCATTTCCAAGCCGACGTTCGGCTGTATGTTAGAAACGGCGATAGTTTCGTAGCCATGAGCATATAGAATTTTTGGTAACGTCGCGACCTGGGGATTGAGCATCGTGCGCATGGATGCGCTCATGCCGTGACTGTGCAGGTAAAGTCCGGTAAACAGTGAAGCCTCGCTTGGTTGCGTCCATGACGATGTCGCATACGCTCGGGAAAACTGGATGTTATTGTTGCTGTACGCGCACAAATTCGGGGCGGTATCGAAGCGGTACCCATAGCAGGGGAGGCTGTCTGCGCGTAGAAGGTCGATCGCGATAATTACCACATTACATTTCCAGCATAAGGCGGAGGAATTTCGATACGAGAGAGGATGGAGCATTTCGCGCATGAAGACGATGAATCCTATGAGAAGGATGATACAAATGACGATGAACCCCCGGTGTATTTTCATGGTCTTTATTATTTTAATAATACCCTGTTTCTATGAGTTTTTTGCGATGTGCCTCGTCGATCCAGTCCGGAAACGATCGGGAGACTGGTTCGTAGAGTTGTTCGGAATACGGTGTGTCGCGAAGGAGTTTCGAAAGGGCCGCGACGACAGAAGCGTTGGTAGAGGCGACATTGGTCGTTTCGGACGGATCGAACAGAATATGATACAGTTCGCGGATTGCTTCTCCGCTTGGGCTCCGTGTTTCTAAGAGGTGCCACTCGTTCGTGCGTATGCTTTTATTGTGCATGTTGCTGAACCATTCACTGATGACAAACGTGCGGGCAGACGCAGGACGTTTGAGGAAGAGCGTTTTTGCTTGGCTGACACTCGTTGCGGGGGCCCGTACGCGGAGTTCGAGGAGGTCAATAACGGTAGCATAGACGTCAAGAAGGGATGTGAGTCCCGTGACCGTCTTTTGCGAAACGTTGGGTACATGCATAATGAGCGGGACATGGGTTTCGGGATCAAAAAATTGCGTCCCGTGACCGAAAAGTCCGCGTTCTCCCAGGAATTCTCCGTGTTCTGAGGTGATGATGACGATCGTATTTTTATCCAGATTCCGTTCGGCAAGACGCGTGAATACCTGTGTCATATAGGTATCGACGTTTCGGACGGCTTCGTCATAGAGGTGCCGGGAAAGCGGCGCGTAATCCGATCCGAGAAATTCCCGTACTTTATCATTACCGCTTTCCCAGCTGATTGCATTCCGGTCGGCGGACGGCAGCGAGTCAAACACCGTTTTCGCCTCTGAAAGTGTCTTTGCGTTCATAAGGTGCGTATAGCTGCGCGTATATGGGTCGTCAATATTTTTGTTACCATCCACGTTTGTTACCCATAGAAGATGATCAAGCATCACGTCCCACGTATTTTGGGTAAATGCGTACATGTCTTTGGGCATCATCGGCGGATGATAAGTAGGATCGAGCGGGTAGGACGAGGGCACGTCAGGGAAACCGCTGTTGTAGTTGTGTACGCCATCGGTATGAAAATACACAAATGCCGGCTTGTGCCTGTCGTTTGTAGTTTGAATCGTATCGACTGCCTCAAGGAGCATGGGTATCGCATCATGTGGAGTATTTGGAGTAGCTTTTACTGTCGTAAACCCGCGTCCCAATCCTTGTTCTAAACCGATGTTGGGTTGCGCATTTGAGATCGCTGTCGTTTCGTAGCCGCTCTTTTGAAGAGCCATCGGGAGCGTAGTGATCTGTGGGTTCAGCATATCCTGCATCGCCGTGTCCATGCCGTGGTTGGTGGGATATAAACCGGTGAAAAGCGACATTTCGCTTGGCAGGGTCCAGGACGAAGGTGCGTACGCTCGGGAGAATAGTATATTCTTTTTTGCGTACTCACACATGAACGGGGCGGTATTTTTCGCGTATCCATAACAGGGGAGACTGTCCGCCCGCAGGCTATCTACGGTTATGAGGATGACGTTGCAGTGCCAGCAAACGGGGGTGCGGGATGCTCTGAGAGGCGAGCGCCAAAGTATAACCACCGTGAATATACTTAGGAATATGATACTGCCGATAGTGGCTGATTTAACCATGAAGCGGGTCAAAGTAATAGCCTTTGTCTATGCGTTGTTTTCGGACAGTCGCATCAAACCAATCAGGGAAGGCCGACTGCACCGGCGGATAGACGGGTTGCCGGCGTATGGTGGTTTCTAAAAGTTTGGTGAGCGCATCAACGACGGGCTGTGTCGTCGGGGATACGCTGTGGAGTTGTTTGGGATCGCGTGCAAGGTCGTAGAGATTTCGTGAGATTCCAATGGGATAAAATCCTTCGACAAGTCGCCAACGGTCTGTTTGTATGCTTTCCAAGTGATCCGGAAGCAGCGTCTGGCTTATGACGTATTTATTCTGCGGCGCGTTTTTTTGATTCGTCAAGAGTTTACGGAGACTGATGCCGGCAACGGTCTTCGGCGGCGATATCCCCACCACATCCAGAAGCGTGGGGTAGAGATCGATGCCCTGTGTCAATCCGTCAATGACACGTGATGATAGTCCGGGAATCCGAGCAATAAAGGGAACGTGGATTTCCTCGTTGGATATGCCGAGGATGTGTCCGATGAGCCCGTATTCACCCAAGAGCTGTCCGTGGTCGCCGATTACGACGACAATCGTGTTCCGGCTGATGCCGTCCTCATCGATGCGCTTGAGGAGTTTTTCAAATGATAGATCAAAGGTGCGGATATTCTCATCATAGAGGTGTCTGCATAATTCCATGAAATCGGCAAAATTATTTTTATAGAGATCATCCTGTGCGATGTTGAGATAGAGATCATACTGGAGAGTTTCTGGAAACTGGAGAAATACCTGACGTGCCTCGTCCAATGTTTTGGCCTGCCGCAGTTGTGTGCGCCATGCGTCCTGCTCGTTTATCGGGTCGGTTCCCCAACCAACCTCCATGCTGTGGGTAAGATAATCGATGGAACGTTTCCAGGTTTCTTCGGTAAATTGTTTTGGATAGTTTATATTTGACCGGTAGGCCGGATCTAGTGGGAATTTTTGCGGGGGCCGTAGAATTTCTTCGATGTAATCATGGACATGGTCCGTGTGGATAAAAACGAATGCCGGTTTATGTTTTTTGTTCGCGGTTTGTATCGAGTCTATCGTGTCCGACCACGTGTGCATCGTTTCGTCATTGATGATCGCCGGAGTGAATTGGATGTGCTGAAATCCCCGTCCGAAGCCTAACTCGAGTGCCATGTTCAGATGATCATTACTCACGAATGTTGTTTCATAACCGTTACGATACAACACTTGCGGCAGTGTCGTAATTTTGGGATTCATATGAGTAGGGAGAGGGTCGGTCATGCCATGACTTACCGGATAAAGAGATGTCAGCATGGATAATTCACTGGGACGTGTCCAGGTGGAATTTGCGAACATGCGGGTAAAGCGCAGATTTTCGTCGGCAAAAGCACAAAGATGAGGAGCGGTATTTAGTGCGTAACCGTAGCAGGGTAGGTGGTCGGCGCGGATGCTGTCTACCGTGATGACGATAATGTTGCATCGGGGGCAGGTCACGCCGCGGTGATGGGTGATGCCATACCATACGGCGATGGCGCTTAGGAAAATGGTGAGGCTAAAGAACAGTATTTTTTTCATCTCGTCGTACGCAAATCATTGTAGCATAGGAAAATACGATACAATAGTTTCTATGAAACGCATCGCGTTGGGAGTGAGCATATGTTGTCTCGTGGCGTTCACATTCCTTTCCAAGTTTGAAGACCGGCCACAACTGCGGAATCTCGATTTCGCAGTTACCGTGAAGATACAGGAACGGATAGACCGCTCGGCACATTTACGGCTCGCGTCCCTTGTCGGCAATATCATGGAAGGCTCCACATTTTTTGCGAGCCCGGCATTTACCAGCGTGGTTGTTATCGTGTTAGCGGTTGGGATGGCTTACGACCGGAAAAAGAAGCGGTTTTATCCGATGGCGATGGTTATTCCTATAGGGTTCGGGCTCATACTTCTTGCGGAGTTATACGGCAAATCCATTGTCCACCATCCTTCACCGCCGTTTAGCATGATCAAGCACCCGACGTCGCTTTTCCCGGCGAACTATGTGAATGAACAATTTTCGTATCCGTCGGGGCATGCGGCCCGCGCTTTGTTTATAGGGATAATCGGCGTTCTCTTGTATTTGAAGTCAACTCTAACCAAAGAGAACGGCAAGTCGCGTGTATACAAAATGGTCCCGATCATACTTGCGGTTGTTTATGTATTGCTCGTATCAATAAGCCGGATATATTTGGGTGAACATTGGTTTTCTGACGTCCTAGGGGGGCTGCTTTTGGGGTCCGGGATCGGGTGCTTGAGTCTTCTTTTCCTCGTATGAGACTTGGGTAGCGGCAATTTGCACTATAGGCTCATATTTGCTATACTCCGGCAGTATTCAACTTGTTCATACGCTCTATGGCAAATCTTAAAGAAATGATCTACTCCCATACGCCTGCAGGCAGGTATCAGGAGTACCGCGCGAAAAATGATTATCTCCTTAGCCAAACACAGGGTGAAGCCCGGTACATGTTTGAAAAAAAGCTCGATCGCGAGGCCAAATACTACGCCGCGAAGAAGGTAGCCACGGAAATCATCGGAACGGCTCTTTTTCTGACCGGCGCATTCGTTGTCGGGAAAGAAATACAAAAAGGCGAACTGAAAAAGGATATACGAAAGATAGAAAAAAGTATTCGTGAATTTCCAACTAAGATCAAAATCGGATATGCGATGTTTCTCGCGCAATCCGGGCAAATGGCAGGTCAAGGATTCATGAGCAGTGTTGAGGACAAGGTCCCGAGCGTCATTGCGCGTTTACAGCCGGAAGCCGAAGTCTTGGGATCCGTTGTAGCAAAGAGTGCCGTACAAGGGATGCAGGATGGTCTTGGTGATGTCCTAAAGGCATTTCAGGCGCAGATTGAGTTGACCTTGGCAAATGCGAAAGTGACGTTATTGAGTGCGTTATTCGGCAAGAACAAAAAGTAGAGGATCGGACCCTCATTCTTCGACCTTGACGCGTTATAGACGTTCCGCATATAATAGGAAAACAATGAGTGACTAGAGCTACGTCATTGAGGTTCTTTCCAAAGAAACCCCGCAATGGCGGGGCTTTTTTTCGCTCTTTGCATCACCTCGCTTTTCACTAACCGGGAAAAGCAGCGACGGCAGGAATCGCGAAAGCACCTGCCAGCTTGACTAGGTCGCGTTGGGAGAAAATCTACGTTTTCTCTCAGGAGAGTACTTTAACAATCGAATGGTGATAGGATTTTTTTTGATGTAAGCAGAATTTGGTCAAACAAATGCTCCTTACGTCAATTTTTTTGAGAGTTTGATCCTGGCTCAGGATGAACGCTGGCGGCGTGCCTTAAGCATGCAAGTCGAACGGTTTTTTGAGTCGCAAGATTTAATTTACAGTGGCGGACGGGTGAGTATAAGCAGGGAACATGCCCTTTTCTGTGGGATAGCTCGTCGAAAGACGGGGTAATACCGCATGAGGCCGTAAGGTCAAAGCGCTTAACCGCGCGGAGGAGGAGTGGCCCTGCATCTATCAGCTAGTTGGTGGGGTAAAGGCCTACCAAGGCGACGACGGATAGGGGGTGTGAGAGCACGACCCCCCACAATGGCACTGAGACACGGGCCATACATCTACGGATGGCAGCAACTGGGAATATTCGGCAATGGACGAAAGTCTGACCGAGCGACGCCGCGTGAGGGATGAAGGTTTTCGGATCGTAAACCTCTTTTGCCAAGGTCGACAGGCTTTGGCGAATAAGCACCTACAAACTACGTGACCCCGGTAAGGGGTTTGGTGCGTAGTCATACAGTAATGTAATGAAAGAAAATCTCGCTATATGCTGGAACACCTTGATATACCGCGAAGTATTCTGCTACACAGCAGACATGTATCAAGACAATCAGCAGGCAACCTCCGCCTTTGGCGGAGAGAGTCCTCAGAGACTATACGCGAGACTCCCGATACGAATCGGGATGAAGATATAGTCCAAAGTTTGTCACAATGTGTGACAGGCCAGCAGTCGCGGTAATACGTAGGGTGCAAGCGTTATCCGGATTTACTGGGCGTAAAGTGTCGTGTAGGCGGTATACCGCATCGTATCTGAAAGCTCGAGGCTTAACCTCGACGTTGGATACGAGATGGGTAAACTACGAGGATTGGAGAGGAAAGGGGAACTCATGGTGAAGCAGTGAAATGCGTTGATATCATGAGGAACACCGAAGGCGAAGGCACCTTTCTGGCCAATATCTGACGCTGAGACACGAAAGCTAGGGGAGCGAAGCAGATTAGAGACCTGCGTAGTCCTAGCCCTAAACGCATGTCTGCTAGATGGGCAGAGCAATCTGTCTGTCGTAAGCTAACGCGTTAAGCAGACCGCCTGGGGAATACGAGCGCAAGCTTAAAACTCAAAGGAATTGACGGGGACCCGCACAACCAGTGGAGCGTGTGGTTCAATTCGAGACAAAGCGAAGGACCTCACCAGGGTTTGACATGCTACCGTTTACCCATCCAGAAATGGGAGGGGATCCGCAAGGATGGTAGCACAGCTGCTGCATGGCTGTCGTCAGCTCGTGCCGTGGGGTGTTCCCTTAAGTGGGACAACGAGCGCAACCCCTATCCGATGTTACAAGTGTCATCGGAGACCGCCCCCTCTCTATGGACGGAAGAGTGAATAGTAAATAGTGAGTAGTGAATAGAAAGAAAACGTTTTTGTTTTTAATCTACTTACTATTTACTCATTACTATTTACTTCTGTTTATAGAGAGGGGGAGGAAGGAGGGGACGACGTCAAGTCAGCACGGCGCTTATGCCCTGGGCCACACACACCCTACAATGGCGAATAACAACGGGACGCAAGGTAGTAATGCCAAGCAAATCTCTAAAATTTCGCCTCAATTCAGATTGAGGTCTGCAACCCGACCTCATGAAGTTGGAATTGGTAGTAATCGCGGATCAGCAGGCCGCGGTGAATACGTTCTCGGGTCTTGTACACACCGCCCGTCAAGCCACCAAAGTTGAAAGTACCCGAAGATTCGTTTACGAGTCGAAGGTAAGTTCAGCGATGGGGACTAAGTCGTAACAAGGTATCCCTAGCCGAAGCTGGGGATGGATCACCTCCTTTCTATTTGAAAACTAGTTCATGATCGAGATATTCCGCATTTAGCGGGATGATCTTTTCTAGTTTTCTCTCAAATCCCTAACCCTATGCACGAAAAGATAATTGCTTCCGCTCTATGCGGTGTGGTTTCTTTTCATTGCTCTGGGTGAACCCTATCACCATCCGGTTGCTAAAGGCACCGAAGTCCGCTAAAGATCGCTCTTTGCGCCGCGCTACGAATAGTAGGTAAGGCGCAAAGGAAGATCGGGTGGATTAAACAAATTTCCCTGGCTCCGCCAGGGATTTTTTGTGGGAATCCCATTGTAATCCGTGATAAATCTGCCATAATAAGTCGGTCATGACTGAAGAAACCGCACAATTTACCAAACTATTCGACGACGCATATGCCGTGGTGTGGGATATGGACGGCGTACTGGTGGACTCGGAATCCTATCATTTTGCCGCCCACAAGCTCGCCCTTTCCGAAGTGGGAATTGAGCTCACCAAAGAACTCTATGTCCATGAAGGCGTCGGGGTCGATCCGCTGAAATTTTATGAGCGGGTCTTCACCGGTCTGGGTAAGGAATTTTCTGAATCTATTTTTTTGAAGGTACATTACCGTAAACTTGGTCTGTACCAACAAATGCAGCGGGATTATGGCATCGTTCTTATCGAACCCGCAGTCGACATAGTCAAACGCCTGTATGCCAAAGGTATCCTCATGGCGATTTCTTCGCAGGTCCATCGGGAGGAAGTTATCCGGAATTTGCGTGGGACAAACCTTCTTCAGTATTTTCCGATTATCGTGGCACTGGGCGATTTCGGACTGCCGAAAAAACCGGCGCCCGATATGTACCTCAAGGCGATCGAGCTTCTCAATACGAATCCAAAAACGACGATCGCGATAGAAGATTCTACCGTCGGTGCGGCATCCGCAATCGCGGCAGGGGTGACGTGTTTCGTAGTGCCGAACGAGTTTACCAAAGATCAGATGTTTCCCGACAAAGCTATCCGCGCCACGTTTGAAAAAATTTCCTCGGTGCTATAACTCTCGAGCAAATAGCGTAGAATACATGGTGTTATGCGTCGGTATATCTCCGTCGTACTTATTGCGATAGTCGCCATTTCCATACTCTGGTCCCGCGGAGTAGTTCCGTTTTCGGGAGATTTTCAAAGAGCTTGGTTTGAGCCATGGAAGACAGACAC
Source organism: Candidatus Gottesmanbacteria bacterium (assembly GCA_023245335.1). Lineage (GTDB taxonomy): Bacteria > Patescibacteriota > Microgenomatia > UBA10105 > UBA927 > UBA927. The sequence continues at coordinate 1,036,053 of JAHFKK010000001.1, read as the reverse complement.
AGCAGTAAACGGCGTACCCGCAATTCCCCATAAAGCAATCGGAGACGATGTCTTCCGCCAGATATTTCCTTTTAAAGTCCTTTCAGCAAACCTTATGCGTCAGGGTCGCCTGCCGTTATGGAATCCGTATAATGGTGCCGGTCAGCCGCTTTTTGCCATACAACATTTTGGTTTGGTAAATCCATTGAGTCTCGCGTTTTTCGTCGCATCGCCCGCACACGCGTGGACAACACTGTACGTCGGGCAATTTCTGGCCATAGCGGTCTTTAGTTTTTTGTATACCGCATCCCTTGGTATGACTCCTGTCGGGATGGTATTTGCCGCAGTAGTGTGGCTGGTTTCGGGATATGTCATCACCAATTCCATATTCGGGACATATCTCTACGCGTACGCCGGACTCCCGTTTCTGTTGTGGAGCATTGATCGGCTCGTTTTGAGAAGAAGGGGTGGGGTCGGCTGGCTGCCGGTCGCGATTTCTTGGGTTATATTGACCGGATTCCCTCAGTTATCCCTCTACATGCTATTCGTTGCTGTGGCATACGCGGTTTTTCGTGTACGCGAGAGCGGAAGGGTGAAGGATACTGCTCTTTGGATGACGCTTGTGATCGCAGGAATTTTGGGTCTAGGGCTTGTTGCATTTCAGCTCATTCCGACTGCCGAACTTTCGACCAGGGCGGCGATTTCTACCCAAACTTCCGCATTTATTTTTTTGAAGTTCCTCGTCCCGATCGGGCATTTCATCACCGTTCTCGTCCCGAATTTTTTCGGCAATCCCGCGATCTACAATTATTGGGGTCGGGTCGAATATATTGAAAGCGTTTCATCGGTCGGAAGCGGTGCGTTTCTCTTTGCCGTATTTGCGATGGTATTCCGCAAGGGGAAACACCCTTTGCTTCCGATATTTTTTGCCGGCGTCGCTATCGGTTCCGTCCTCTTGTCCCTCCGATGGTGGGGAACGGAGTTTCTTTATCGGCTGCCGATTCCGATCCTTACGACCGGGGCTCCATCCCGGATCATGAGCATGGCTACATTTGCCATAGCTATGCTTGCCGGACTCGGAATGGATGCGTTTCTGAGGGTGAAGAAGACGCGAACTATGTTGTGGCTAATCATCGGCGTCGGAGCGATGTTGGGAATAATACTCTTTGTCACAATCACACTCGTCCGATTGCATGTTCCATGTAACAATCCCATTATAACGGCGTGTTTCTCAATTGCTCTGCGGAATACGATGCTCGAATCGGCGGCCTACGGCATCATAATGCTGACACTTTTTATTTCACTGTATACGAATGTTTCCCGCCGCGTCGTCGGATGGATTGTTATCATGACTGTTTTGGTATTCGGTGCTTACGACGCGTACAAATTTATACCATTTACCAACACGCAAAATGTCATGCCGCAACACAGACTTCTTACCGCGCTCCGGTCGTTTGCGCCTAACAGGGTGGCATATACTGGCACGGCGTCCATTGCAACTGATTTCGCGACGTATTACCGTTTTTACGACGATAATTATTACGATCCGTTATACGTCAGGCGGTACGGCGAGCTGGTTTCGTATGTCAATACGGGGGACAGATCCAACGGAATACTCAGAAGCGATGTCACGGTAGTTCCGGATGCTTCTGTGAGTGCGGCGCTTTCAAAGCGCCGTGAACGGTTTTGGGATATGACCGGAACGGAAGGACTCCTGGTCAGGAAATCAGAAATGAATAGTTGTAGGCCGAAAGATCCGTTAGATTCCAGGAACTGTGATCGGCTGTGGGAAGATGCCAATTGGGTTGTATACCAAAGGCAGTCCGCATATCCAAGGGCATATCTTACGAACCGCGTGATATCAATTGCGGACCCGGACAAAGAACTTATGAGTATGTTTGCGGAAGGTACGAATCTTGCTACAACGTCGTTTGTCGAAACCCCGGTAAGCGGATGGATACATACTGACGGGGTCGTTGGATCGGCTACAATTTCTTCCTATGAGACCGACCGTGTGAGTATCCATACGCAAACACAGACAATGGCGTTTTTAGTATTATCCGACAACGACTATCCGGGCTGGAAGGCGACGGTAGACGAAAACGAGGTAACGGTCTACCGGACGAACTATGCATTTCGGGGGGTGGTGGTGCCCAAGGGTAAACATACGGTCATGTTTCGGTATGAACCGGCGTCACTGAATTGGGGCATCGCATTATCTATAATATCGTTTGTATTCTGGTTAGGATTTGCATGGACTGGCCGACGAAAAAGCTAGCGTGGCAAGAAGGTTCTTGGTACAATAAGAAACATTGGCGCGGTGGGGATTGGCTTGATGGCTAGTTAACGATCCCGATCTTATCGCGAGAGTTTAGTAGCCGATCAATCCCCAAAGGGGATAACGCGGGAGAATGTCTATAGAAATAGTGTAGTGTATATGGCGCGGTGGCGAAGTGGTAACGCGGGAGTCTGCAAAACTTCTATGCAAGGGTTCGATTCCCTTCCGCGCCTCAAGTGATATTAGTCAGTCAATCACGTCGTGAGTACACGACATTGATGGTTGGTAAATTCGTATATCGGAATCTACTCATTAACCAACCATCAACCTTCCGCGCCTCAAGATTGTTTTCTTGCTGGTCTAAGCTCCTTTTTCCCCTCTGTTTGTATATGAATTTTTGCGCTGACCGCTTCAATATACTGAGCTAGTTGGAGTTGTCTGTCTTGTGAAGCGGCTCCCCAACTGAGATAGCTCCTTGCCACATAAAGAACCGTCGTTTCAAATAAAGGTGGTATGGGTTTACGCAAAAGCTTGTCTGCTTTTCTGGCAGCCGCATTAATCTCTGCCCGCTTCTCTCCGAAAAGCAATTTTTCTATTCTAAATCCTAGTGCCATATATGTATGTTCGTGCGATATTACTTCTTTTTTAGTTGTGTGATGTTTTTTGTTAGCACGAGAAATCCAAGGAAAACTATTCCTATGCTCGATAGTATGAGACCTAACTTCCAGGACAGCGGCTCATATTTGAATATCACTATATGGGTTCCTTTGGGCACTGCGACGGCCCTAAACGCATAGTCCGCACGATACACCGGAGTTTTTACACTATCAATATAAGCATTCCAGCCCGGATAGTATGCATCCGAAAGGAAAAGCATCATGGCGTCGGTGGTTTGCGTCCGGATAGAGACGGAATTCGGTTGTATACCGGTGATTGAAGCAGTTCCTGTTGCTTCGGGATTCAGGGTTAATCCTTCCGGTTTTTGTTCAAGAAACAGACGGGTATGGATATCTGTTGTTGTGTCGAACATGGCGGTGAGTTCTGTTTTTCCGTCGGGAATCACCGCTACCAAGCTATATAACGCAGCATGAGGGAGAGCCTCTTTATATTCATGAATTGCATACGTATTGTCTTTCCAGACAGTCGGAAGTTGCGTAGGGTCGGGCAATACGGCTTTTTCGCTTCTGTCAGGCAGTAACCGTTGCAAGATATACCGCACGTCCAGGAGCTCCAGAAGTTTTTTCCTGTAGGGATCGGTGAGAATGTTGTTGAGATGGTCGGTAGACTGGATGAGCGCATCCGAACGGGAAGACGTCATGGAGGCGCCGTGCGAGTCAGCGAAACTCAATAGTTCACCGTACCGCCGGATGGTGATGGAGTCGTATCCTTCGGGACTAAATAATCCATAGTATGTGGCGAAGTTTTTTTCTATATACCCATTCTCGTACGTCCAAAATCGGTCGAACCCGGCGCGTTTTTGCAATTCACTAAGGACTGGCGTCGCCGGATAAATAAATCTCCGTTCAGAAAAATAGAGAAATTTTTGCGCAAACAGAACGCTGCCGGTGAGTAGCACCGCCGTGAGGATAGCAAAACCTACCGGCCGGAGTCGCTTATGTACCCGGCTCACGAAAAGAGTGATAACGATGATGCCGAGACTTGCCGTCGGGATGACGAGATTTCGGAGTGACACCATATAATACATCGTCAGTTTGGGCTGTAGATGATGGATGTAGATAGGATAGAAGCCTGCGACCGCAATGCTTGCTCCCAGGAGGAGCGTTGTTATGACCAGCGTCCGTTTTTGGATTCCCTGCCAGTATGTTTCTACGCCATAAGCGGTAAGAACCGCCGCCGAGAATGTGACCAGCATCATCATGCGCGATGGGGTCAGGGTCGAAAGCAACGGAAGTTTGAGATAGTAGAGGAGAAGCCATGTCGTGGGGAGAGCAAGGACCAATGAAAGCGTAACCAGAAATGCGATCCGGAAAAATAATGCATGTCGTTTTTGAGACGGATGCATAAATTCCATGAGAACAAAGAAAAGCGGCACGACGCCGAACCACATCATACGTTCGTGATAAAATCCTGATCCGAAATAGTTATACGTGCCGGGGTTGCCGAAATAGTCGGGAGCGATGAGGGTGATAAGCTGTGTAAGCGGCAGGAGGTACGCGTCAAAAATATACTTGGCGTCTGCGGATATACGCGCGGAGTGATAATATGCTTCCATGCTAGGGAGGAGATGAACGCTTCCAAGAAGGAGGGCGATTATGCCTGCCCCCAGGAACATCCCAAAAAACTGCCACTTCTTTTTTTCGTGCCACAGCCGGTATGTGATCCAGGCGGCCGTAAAAAGGAAGACATAAAACGTCATTTGGAATGCGCCCGATACGATTGAACCGGCAAGACTCAGTGCGAATACGGCAAGCCAGATGCGGCGACGGCTTTTGAGGAATAATTCAACGGCGGTAAGCGCGATCGGGAGGAATAATGCCGAGTAGGTGAACATGAAGGCTTCTTCCCACCACACGATGAAAAATCCGGAAAATGCAAACGTGAGGGCGCCCAATAGGCACGCAGACATCGAAAATTCCAATGCCGAAAGAAACGCATACATCGCAAGTCCCGCAAGGATAGGCTGAAGGATGATGATAATACTCCATGCATCGATTTGCGGAAGGAGGAGGTAGAGAAATGAAAGTGGGTGAAATATCGCGGACTGGTACGTCGCGAGTATCGGGTTGCCGGTGAAATTATATGGATTCCACAAAGGAGGTTTCGCGTGTTTGACGAGATCAATTGCTACTTTTTTGAGAGGATAATAAATGCGGATGTTGTCAAACCCCATGGGCTTATTCGGCGGACCGTTGGGATATTCCGGCACCGGATAACTTCTCCACGGCTCGTATGTCGCAACCAGTAAGTTCGCCGGGAACGGGACCAGGCCTTTCAGAAAATAGTTCCGGAAAAGGAAGAAAGAAAAAAGAATGATGATACCAACGGGAAGATATCGCTTCCAGCGGTCAAACATACCCGTTAGCGTAACAGCATCGAGGCGAAGTTTCAATTGAGGCCCTATACGCACGTATGATACAATTACTGACATCTTAGGATATCATTTGGGTCAGTAGTTCAGCGGTAGAACGCTTTCCTGATAAGAAAGAGGTGGATGGTCCGACTCCATCCTGACCCACAAAGGTGCATGGTCCCTGCCCGCAAATGCTCCGCATTAGCGTTGGAAGCGGGCGACTCCATGATCACCCACACCTGCTACTATCCTCCTGCCCAATGTTTTATACATATGGCAGTTGAACGTCTCGTATCGTCACGCATCAAACTGAGAGAAGTAGAGTTGTCTCCCATACATAAGCTTCTCAATCGGGATGAATCGTGCGAATTCGTGAAAGTTGCACATGAGCGCGGCAAGACCGTTATTCTACTTGAGGGTACATGGGATCTCACGCATCCGGGACACGTCCAGCATATACGGGAAGCAAAAAAATACGCGGACTTAGTATTACTCAAACTTGCCTCCGCTGAGTATGCGGTGAAGTATAAGGGTGCGGACCGACCCATTGAACGGTTCCGTGATGTGGTGGTCAGCGAATTTGAGAACGTGGACGCCGTATTTGTCGACGAAACCGCGATTCCGCCGGATGATATACCGGAGAATGCGCATGTTCTGGTGCAGTTGAATCCCGATAAGATAGCCATGGAGGTAGAAGATCAGCACTTCATGCAAAAGATCCGTGCGGTCGATTATGCCAATCGTAATTTGGGATCCCGGATAGAGCCCGTTGTCATGGTGTTGCCGTACGTCAATTCGACAACCGCAATTGTAAAGAAAGTCCGCAGTTCGGCAAGTGCTATTGGTAAATGACGACCGGGGTACCGATATCGGAAAACTGGTAAACCTCTTTCGCGTCACCGATGTCCAGAGCCACACACCCGCCCGTATTGGGCGCTCCGATGAAGTCCCTCGGGCGTTGGATCTTCGTCCCCCCGGTGTAGTAATAAGGGAGCTCATGAATTCCGAAATAGGCGTGCAAGACGTCGGAAAACGAAAACGCCATCCAGTATGGCATCCAGACGTTATAGATCGATGAGTATCCGAGTCCTGCCTTATTGAGAATGGCAAATCTTCCGACTGGTGTAGGGTAGTCCTTGCCGGTAGACACGCGGTACGTTTTCACCAGTTTGCCCTGGTTGAATGTGAAAAGTTTTTGTTGGGAAATATCGATCTCTATATATTTCGTGGCTATTTCTCCGTCCGTATTCGGCCCGTTGTCTATGCCGACCTTGATGGAATCCATGGGTGAGCCGGTCATACGGGTAAGCAGTGCGTTTTTCATCTCGTCACCGATTTTTTCGCTTGCGAGCGTCGGGTTAAACGATGCGGTGTACACGGCAAGAGCCCGTGAGAGATCCGGGGCAAACGCTTTGCTATTTACGTTGAGTTGTACGTCGTGGGAATTGGCCGAAATACTTGCAACCGTGTAACGTCGGAGGTCATCAGGCGACAGGGTGAGGAAGCGGTTGGCACTGTTGATCCCGACGATCACGGTGAGAGGATCTTTATAGGCGGCAAGGAGTTTGGTGTTTGCTGCCTCTACGTCTTTTTCAAGTGTATTGGGTACTTCGACCAGCGGGACCAGTAACGCATCTTCGTGTCTCCCGAACCGCTTCGTGAGTTCAGTCTGAAATAGGGAGGTATTTATACGATATCGTTGTTCGGGCGTGAAGAGTGTCACCTGTTTATTTTCCTGATTCACGTACACTATATCGTTGTGGTTGCTTCCTGCGATGTTTATTTTGGTGACGTATTCGTAGAATTCCTGGGAGAATGACAATGGGATCTTTACGGGACGCTTCTGAAAGACCGACGCGACAAACGCCCCGACGTTTTCGGGAAAAGGCTTAGTATTGGGTGCAAATATTTCGTTTATGGCGCCATCGGGGTTCATATATACCCCGATGTGCTCATAGTTCAAATCGTACGTATGGGAATTGATGGTGAGTTTAAATGGTGTGCCATATACTCCGGCCAGATAGTTTCGTATATAGGTTTTTGTTTTGAGTCCCAGGTTGACGCCGCCGACCATAGTGTTCGGGAAACTCATGGTATTCATCATAATGACGAAAAGAAAGAAAATGTTCAGTCCCACGAAGAAAAGAAGCACGTTACGCCGCGTGATTGCCCGATGGTTTCGAAGGTGGTGCGCGATGTGTTTAGCATGATGGACGAATTTTACGGCATGTTTCTTCACACTATCTAGGCTATCAGAAGTAGCTGCCGAGGACAATTCACAGGAGTTTAGGCGTCTTTATAATTGCGTAATACCGGAATTGCATACCCCATGATGCCGACGACTATAAGCGTCCCTACGCCCCCGACGATGACGGACAGGGGAGCGCCCAGAAGGCCGGCGACGACGCCTGCTTCCACTTGGCCGAGATTAGGTCCGCCGGAATAAAATATCTGATTCATCGCAGTCATCCTGCCACGGATATGGTCGGGCGTTGACAGCTGTCGGATGATATTTCGGATGACTGCGGAAAGTCCGTCTCCCGCGCCCACTACTACTAACGCGACCAGGCTCACCCAATACAGATGAGAAAGGCCGAATACGATGGTGCCAAGAGCATACATAATGATGCTCCAAAGGAGTATGCGGCCGGTATGTAAGCGTTTGCCGTAGGTAGCGGCGACAAAACCCATAATCGTGCCGCCGACAAACGGGGCCGCGTACAAGAGCCCGATACCCTCCGGGCCTATGTGAAGGACGTCTTTTGCAAATACCGGGATGAGGATAGTCGCTTCCGCAAAGAACGTGGCAAAGAAATCCAAAAGCATGGTGGACCAAATAAGTGTTTTGGATTTGATAAACGTCAGGCCTTCCATAATTGCTGCGAGGCTCGCGGGCTGTACATCACCCTCGATCCTGCCGTGGGCTTGGATGGCAAATAATGTGAATAAAAGAATGACGTATGAGACAGCGTCGAGAAAGTATACGGATGCTACCCCCAGATACGCGATGACGAACCCGCTGATCGCGGGTCCCGCAACGGTTGAGATGTAGTACCCGATCATGTTGAGGCTTACCGCGTTGCCGTAGTGTTTGCGTTTGACGAGCGACGGCATAAACGCTGCCCGGGCGGGACCATCGAGGCTGTATACTGCGATGAGCAACGCGTTTAGCACGACGAGGTTTACGGGATTTGCGAGACCGGTGAAGGTAAGAAATCCCTGCAGCGCCGCGATGACTGCCTGAACAGCTTGCGTGACATAAAGTATTTTTTTCCGGTTATGCGCGTCGACGATCGTGCCGCCGATTAGGGAAAACAACACGACGGGTACGATCCGCGAAGCGCCTAAGATGGCCAATACAAACGGGGAGTGCGTCATCTCATATAACTGCCAGTTGATTGCCACGACTTGCATTTGGGTACCGGCGTTACTTACGAACTGTCCGATCCACTGGAGCTGATAATCGCGGGAACGCAGGGCAGGATATCGATCGGTCAGTGATATATTCATGGATGAGAAATCTATTGTATCACCGGTTTAGTACGGCCGCATTTGTACGATATCTCACTTACTTATAGACAACAGGAAAAAGCGGTTGTATAGTGAGTCACGAAGGAGGTTTCAATTATGAAACTTGATTCTGTTCTTGTATTTTCCGACAAGCCGAAAAAGCTTGCGGCGTTTTATCAAAAGGTTTTCGGGAAGAAACCGGGTTGGACCGGCGGAGACTATTTCGGATTTGACGTAAACGGCAGTTATTTCATGGTCGGTCCGCATAAAGATGTCCATGGTAAGGCCAAAGAGCCCAAGCGGATTCTCATAAACTTCTCCACGAAAAACGTAAAGACGGAATTTGCGAGAGTCAAGAAGCTTGGAGCCAAAGTCATAGCGGTTCCGTATCATCCCGGAGAATCGCCGGATATGTGGCTGTCGACATTCGCGGACCCGGATGGAAACTACTTCCAGTTTGGCAGTGAGATGAAGATGTAGACTGGCTAAAAAAGTCCAATCTGCCGTGACGCATCAACCACTTCTTTGGGGTAGGAAAAGTCTACAGCAAAGGTCTGGGGATTGTTCCAGGTATCCACGTACTTGAGGAGTTTGTTTTTTACTCCGTAGTCATAGAGGTCGCGGGTGAGGGCGACATCGGCTTCGCAATAGAATTTGAGCTTGGCGAGGCTTTCCGGATCATGGGATTTCCAGTAGATGACGGCGTTGGTGCCGACGTCGGTTTTGCCCCGTCCCAGCGTGTTTTCTCCAAGGGTTGCGAGGCTCAATGAGTGGCCGAGCGCATTTCGTACATGCTGCATGATGTCTAGGTGCGGTAGTTTTGCGAGAGTTCCGGGAGGCGCGTACGGGGTAAGTACCGGTACGTCGAATTTGAGGGTGTTAAAGCCTATGACCCGTTTGGCAGAGAGGAGTATCGGCCAGAGTCCGTCGAGTTCGTCTTCCCAAAAGGATTTCATTTCACCGCTCACTTCTTCCTGATTTTCGTTGACCTCCCGGATATAGGCGGACACGATGGAAACGCCCAATTTTGCCGGATCGTTGTTTTCGACTTCGGAGAAGAGCTTTTGGGATTCGATGTCAAAGATTACCTCGGTAATCATGGTAGTCCCTAGTCTAGCGAAAATCCCCGGAAATGGCTATACGGGATGCCTCTCATCTATAGGACAGGAACCATTGTATTTGTAGCGTGATTTCCTGTAATGGCGTATAATTGCGGGCTAACGCAGTAACATTCTTTATTTGCTCTGTCGGAATGCTCCAAGTTTTTTTAAACACGGAGATGAACGACAGCCCGGAGCAATTTATTATATGGTGAGCCTACTCGAACGCCAGCCAGCCCAACCCAAAGAAATCATAGATCGTCATTCCATGATTATTACTATGGACGGGTCAACGACCGCGGGCAAGCGCGTCATTTCCGAGAAGCTCGCGAACCGCTACAACCTCACTATATTTAACACCGGTACGACCGTCCGAGCGCTGGCGCTATTGGCCATAGAAAGCAAAATGGTAAAAACAGACGGGTCAAACGTCACAACTATCCCTGTCGATTTTGCCGACCGGATCGTCGATTTTTACGATCAGTTACCGGAAAAGCTACGGATCGACAAACCCAAGGAGGGTTCGCATACGGCACGTGTCATGGTCGGTGACCGTGATATGCTGGGTGAACTCATCACCTATCCCAAACAGAAGGCCATCGAAAATTTGTCTGCCGTCATCGCCTCATCTCCTGCGATGCGATGGAAACTCTATCAGTTTTGGCGGGATTCGGCGGGGCAATTGGGGGGAGTGATTGTGATCGGCAGGAAAACGGGTCTGGATCTTTTCCCTGATGCGAAGGTGAAACTGTATTTATTCGCGAGCCCAGACGCATCGGCGACGTACCGCGTGGCACACGACCCGACGGCACACAAGGACGTCATCAGTGAACAGCGGTATATCCGTGAGCGGGACGGCATGGACAAAGAGAACGGACTTCTGGACCGCCCGTCCGGGGCGCTCGTTTTGGATACGAGTCATTACATCAAAGATCTAGCCGGATTGTCGGATCTGGAAGGCCGTATTGCTTCCTATGTAGACAGCCGATATACGATCCGGTGAATTAGTGTGTCGTCCCGTTCGTTTGGATGACGTTGAGAGGATGCCGGGTGCCGGCTTGCCAGAGTTTGTATCCCACATAGTTGTACTGCGGTGTTTTGAGTATCCCGTTTCGGTGCATGTCTTCAATTTGAGTGGGAGTGAAGAAGCCGTAATTTTGGATTTCTTCCTTTTGCATCGTATACGTACCGCCTAAGATGGTGCCGGTGTAGGAGTAGCCCACGTGCATATGAGTTTTTTCATCGGATTTTTTGGGACCGTCTTCCGCATAATAGTGCCATACGCCTAAGAGTTCATCGAGCCGGATATCGAGCCCCAATTCTTCTTTGGCTTCGCGAAGGGCCGCCACTTCCGGTTCCTCGTTGTTTGCGACGTCGACAAAGCCCGCGATAGGCGACCATTTTCCGCCGTAGGCGTCTATATCCTGGACCATGAGGAGCCTACCCTGATCATCAGACAAAAATACGGACGCAGATGCTGATGCGGTCGTGTGTTCCTTCCAGGGTGCTGCTTCTTTGGGTTGATATTCCCGGTTTGGCATAGAGGAACGCATTATAGCGCGTTTTACCGTTATTGCGAAGTGAACTCGCTTACAAAGGCCGGTGGTATACTGATTTCATGGCGGATTTGTTGAAGGGGTGGTGGGTAACGAGGGAGAAGGATATTCTTTCGTCATTGCATACGTCTACCGAGGGACTCACGGAGGAGGCTGCGGAGCGAAGAATGAGGGAGTACGGTCGTAATGTCTTCGTGGAGCGGAAAAAAGATACGCTTCTCACCCGGTTTATCTCGAAGCTCGTCAACCCTCTTATCCTTTTGCTTCTGGCCGCGGCTCTTATCTCTGCGGTTCTCGGACAGCTTACTGACTTCATTATTATATTAGTCATCCTTCTTATCAGTATTACGCTCGACGTGTATCAGGAACACCAAGCGGCGGATGCGTCGGAAAAGCTCCGTGCCCGCGTCTCCCTGACTGCAGCGGTACTTCGCGATGGCGTACAGAGGGAAATCCCGATATCGCGTCTCGTGCCGGGCGACATCATACGCTTGTCGGTCGGGGATATCGTACCCGCGGATTGCCGATTACTGACCGCGACGGATTTGTTGGTAGATCAGTCGACCCTGACGGGCGAATCATATCCGCAGGAAAAGGATCTGACCATAGTACCGAAAGCAGATGCCCCGGTATCGGGAAGAACTAACTGCGTATTCATGGGGACGCATGTCATAAGCGGCGTTGCCGTCGCAGTCGTGGTCATCACAGGAAACTCGACTGAATTGGGTGGGGTCGCGAAATCGTTAGTTACCCCCAGGCCACAGACGGAATTTGAGAAAGGGATCAATAATTTCGGCATGCTACTCGCCAAAACCGCACTTATCGTTTCCGGAATAGTACTTCTTTCCCACATCGTACTCGGCCACGACATACTTTCATCCCTCCTTTTTGTTTTGGCGCTTGCCATAGGATTCGCGCCGGAACTCCTGCCCGTCATCCTGACCATCAACTTGAGTAAAGGCGCCATACGTATGTCGAAAAAAGGAGTCATCGTCAAAAGTTTACCGGCAATCGAAAATTTCGGCAGTATCGAAATACTCGCGACGGACAAAACGGGGACACTCACGGAGAATGCCATCAGGCTCATGGATTACGTCAATCTCAAGGGTGTGCGGGATGAGCGTATCCATCTCTACGGGTATCTCAATAGTCGTCACCAGACGGGGTACAAAGGGCCGATGGAGGAAGCACTCATCGCTCATAAAACGATTGATGTTGCCGGATACCAATACCTCGCGACACTTCCGTTTGATTTCTTCCGCAAGCGCGTATCCGTACTTTTTGCTCATGAAAAGAAAAAACTTCTCATGGTGAAAGGTGCACCGGAAGAACTTCTGAAACTTTCTGATTTCTATGCAGACGGGGGAAAAGTAATCGCTATGACCCCAACTCTCATGAAAAAGGCGCGGCAGACGTTTGAATCGTTCAGCCGGCAGGGACTGCGGATGCTCGCCGTAGGCTACCGGGAGATGACCGCCACCGGTAAGCTCACGTTTCATGATGAAAAAGATCTGGTATTTATGGGGTTTCTCACGTTTGAGGATCCTCCGAAAACAAGCGCGGTCGAATCTCTCAAATTGCTCGCTGATGCGGGGGTAGAGATAAAGATACTGACCGGCGATAACGAGTTGGTGACGCAAAAAATTTGCGCAGACCTCCGGCTTCCCGTGAAAGGCGTCATGAAGGGTGAGGAGATTGCCGGTCTCACCGAAGGGGAATTGGGGAAACGGGCACTCGTAACGACCATATTTGCCCGGTTGAATCCTAGTGAAAAAGCCCAAGTTCTCAAAAGCCTACGCGCGATGGGGAAAGTGGTAGGGTACCTGGGCGACGGCATAAACGACGCGCCGAGTCTACGCGCGTCTGACATCGGCATTTCGGTAAATAACGCTGCGGATGTCGCGAAGGAATCGGCAGATATCATCCTTCTTCATAAATCACTGCATGTTCTATATGAAGGCGTCATAGAAGGGCGGAGAACGTTTGGCAATGTCATGAAGTACCTCAATATGGGTATGAGCAGTAATTTCGGCAATATGCTTTCGATCGCGGTTTCGTCGGTGTTTCTGCCGTTTCTGCCTTTACTGCCTATCCAGGTACTTCTCAACGATCTTTTTTACGACACGTCGCAGCTCCTTCTTGCCAACGATCAGGTAGATGCCGGGTATCTCGCACGTCCGAGGAAATGGAGCATCGGGAGTATCAAACGATTTATGCTGGTGTTCGGACCGGTATCATCTCTATTTGATTTCATCACATTCGGATTACTTCTCTGGTACTTCAAAGCGAATGCGCCGCTTTTTCAGACCGGGTGGTTTATCGAAAGCATCGTCACCCAAACACTCATCGTCATGAGTATCCGGACCCACCTCGTTCCGTTTGTCCGCAGCAAGATCAATCTGGTTTTCGCAAGCGGGCTTGTCGTCATCGTCGCGATTTCTCTCGTTCTCCCGTTTACACCGGTCGGGAAATTTTTCCAGATGGTCCGTCCGCCCATGACGTATTATGTGCTGCTTATGGGAATAGTATTTTTCTATATCACGCTCGTCGAACTTCTGAAATTATGGTTTTATAAAAAAGAAGTGGCGTCGTAATGGTATAATTCCCATCATGGCAGTCCGGTCGGAACAAATTTCCCTGCAGTCCACTATTCCTATACAGGGTTCTCGCAGTTCGGGAGGCATGGAGTTAGCATTACCTCTGGCGGGCCGGTTGGGAATGCGAGTCCTTGACACCGATGATCTTGTTTTTCGTGTGGCCCATGAGGGCCTACGGGAACATATCTTCGATGAACCGGAAGAAGGCCCAATGCAGATGCGCCAAGCAGGCCTGGATTTGATACGTACTTGGCTGGAGGATAAGGGAAAACCTCATTTTGAAATCGTACGAAGTGACCAGGGCAGAATGCATCTTGTCAGCGGACGTCGTGATCTGACTGTCCATCCATTATCGGAGACGTGGCCGGTGAGCCGCGGAAAATTGGAAATTGCGGCTGGGGCCGTAGAGCAATCGACCGTCGTACGTCAATTGATGCGGCCGATTGTGCGGGAAGGGATTATACGTACCGGCGGAGGAGTGCTTGTCACGGATTTGCCGTCTGACGAAATAGTCCCGGAAGCCAGGATAAAGTACGCCGTGGTTGCGCAATACGGAGATGCAGCGCAACACCGACTGCACACGAGGAGGGCGGTCATGAAGAAACGCGGCAAGGAAATGGATTTTTTGGCATTGCTGGATCGGTATTACTCTTTACATAATTCGCCCGCAGGAGCCACACTCATCAACACATCGCCGTATATACTAAGACGAGGCGGCATGGATGAATTGGCTGACCATATTGCCATGCAGTTGAGCAATTCTCTTCCGGAGACCTTAAACGAACAACGCTAGCCCCAACCATTAGGGTCGTTGACGCATTGGGCGGGAAAACCGTGTTATATGAATTTCCGTTAATCCCTGATCGAGCATGGCCACTTTGGGGACGATAGCTATGATCTGGCCGTAGTCATTTATCCGAACCGGAAATTTGGACAATTTATAATCCGTTTCAAACAGATACGAATCCGTCGACGTCACCCGGACAAAAAATTTTGTTCCGGAGCCCCCACCGTCCTTCGTGTTGAATGAAAAGCTGCTGACATAGCCGCGTATCCGTTTGCCCGGTATAGTTGAGCCGATAAGCCGTTCCTCGATCTCGACATCGTCCTGCATCATCAGACTAAGGAGTTTTGCTTCTCTTGTTTGCATACGGGTAGCAATGATAGCAGGTCGTGCTATAATCCGGTAGACTGCTCAGTTTGGAGGATACATTAAGCGCTTAGTCCTCCTGCCCCTCATAATCGCTGCCACGTTTTTCTTTTCCCCCGCGAAAGTTCTGGGGACCAGCGGCTGTTGTTCCGGACACAACGGGGTCAGTTGTAGTGCTGGCCCACAGGGTAATGGTCATGTGATCTGCAGTGACGGGTGGACGGGCTCATCCTGTTCGTATGCCTCTATGGTCATGTGCGGCGGTAGTAGCGGGGGAGCGGTCACTCAACCGACATCTGCTCCTGTGCAACAGGCTCCCATTTATGTCGCACCGACAGTTTACGTACCGGTTATCACATCTACTCCAAGGCCGACATCGACGCCTCGGCCGACGGTGACTCCCAAGCCTACTGTTACGCCGTTGCCGAGTCCGACTTTGGAAGCAACACCCACCGCAAACCCGTCCCCGACGACCACGGCCTCACCGACAACTGGATCGAAACCAAAGACAGCCACTCCGGCCGAGATCCCAACCTGGACTTTTCATTGGTGGGACGTCTCACCTCTTGCCGGCTTCTTCGGGGCGATATTTGGATGGAAATAAGATCAAAATTGACTTGACTAAAGAATAAATTAGGAATATATTGGCTTCGCTGCTGAATGGCAGATTTTTTATGGCAACTAGGAAAGTAAATTTACCAATTGAGCTAACTCCGACTTCTGAGAAGGTTAGCTCCATCGAAAATAATTATGCGAATAAATTATTTTGGCTCATTATACATATCGTTATCGCATTTGTTTTAGGTTTAGGGGTTGCATTCATACTCCAAAATATTATAGCAAAAGAACACATTATATTTTCTACCCTCGATATAATTAATATGTTCCTTTCATTTATTTTATCGGGTGGGTCGATTGTACTTGCCATAACGGCAATTGTGTTGAGCAAAAATTCCGAAAGGGTAATCACAGACAGAAGTGATGCCTCGATAAAAATGCAACACGAAATATATACTCAGACAATTCAAGCACTTAAACGAATAGAATCATCGACAGGGGTTACAGAAAAGAGAATTGAAGATTTAATGAATAAACAGGCCACAAACATAGTGCGTAACGTCTTTCCTGATGAGAAAAGTTTGTCAGGATTAAATAGAGAACAAATGATAAAAGAACTTGAAAGAAATATCTCTAAAGATTCGTCGACTATATCCTTAGAGGAAGAGTTTCCAGAGGTAAAATCTACAAAAAGGTTAAAATATGAAGCTTATCAAGATAGCGTCTTGGAAGGAATAGCGCACACAAAAGGTATGGAGGTCATAAAGAAGGGAAATGGTTATCTGGGAACGAAAGGGGAAGACTTAGTTGATGGAGTTTTTAAACTGGAAGAAATTAAGTTTTCGGTAAGCACGTTTTTTGGAAGTGACACATATAATTTTAATGCCTATATATTTGATATAGCCCGTGAATTGCATAACGGTACATTCGATCAGTCATTTTTTGTTTTTGATCAGCTCAGCGCCAAGCAAGAGGAATTTGAAAAAATAATCAAAGAGTCTAGTGAGTTAATAAGCGCAACAATACCGAGAAAAATACATATTTTATCGGGAAACGCGGATAATGTTGTTACGGAGATAAACGAGCGTTTGAGTCGTAAGGATTGATTAATTATAGCCTATCTTTCGTTTATGTTTTATAGGCGCACGCAAATGGGGAGACCAGAGTTTCAGATATTATAGACAGCTTTATTATACTGTCCTTCGGAAGCGGGTGCTGATATATAATGTATATATGGCCTCACTTTCCCGCGATGAGCGGCATCTCATCACTATCGAAGGACTGGATTATTTCGTCAACGGACTTGCATCGGTCTTTGTCACGATATTCATTTTCGCGCATAGCGACCTGAGGACCACAGTGCTATTTTCGTTATGGTCGTTTGTATCACTTCTCGTCTTTATCGTTGCGGCGGCTTGGGTACTACGCAGAGTGTCTTCCGGTCTTTTGATGAAAATTTCCATCGTATGCGGCGCGGTATTTTATCTTCTGTTATTTTACTTGCAGGGAAATGCCATACACTACCTATTTCCTTTGGCGATATTCAGCGGCTTCGGCGGGGGAATGTTTTGGGCATCGTTTAACCTGAACCAATATATCCTGACCAACGAGGTGGGGCGTGAACAATATTTCGGTTGGGCCATGTCGGTCATTAACTTTCTTAGTGCCATAGCGCCGTTTATCGGAGGATCCATCATTACACTTGCCGGGACCACACTCTATTTCGGCGTCAGCCCCGGGTATGCACTCCTTTTCTTCATTGTGTTTATTCTCCTCCTTTGCATGGTTCTCTTTATCGGGAAATTGCCGAGTCATGAGATCCCGCAGTTTTCGTATCGTGACCTTTTTCGGAAGAGTCGTACCCGGACTTGGAACTTGGTGTTAGGCCAGCAGATGCTTCTTGGCCTCTACGATGTTGCATTCGGTACGATATCCGGGGTGCTTTTTTACCTTATCCTCCGGCAGGAATTCTGGGTAGGCGCTGCGCAGGCGATATCATATCTTTTGGGTACCGTCACCGGAGTGGTGAGCGCTAAATTTTTGAGGAAAGATCCCCGATGGTTTTGGCTGGGATCCTTAGGGCTAGCCGCAGGTAATCTTGTTTTTGCTGTCATGCAAAATACGACCGGGCTCTGGATATTTGTGATCGTCACCGGGATTACCGGGCCGTTTATCAATACGTGGTTGTCGACGGTTTCCTTCCAGGCGATCGATGCGGTGAAGGATCACTGGCGGGACAAATATCATTTCCTCGTCGAACGCGATATCGTCCTCGGCGTCCCCCGGGTCATAAGCTACATTGTGCTGTATATGCTCCTTGCGCATGGGGATCAGGTGACGCTTGCGAGAGAGTGGCTGTATATAGCGCCGGTTCTACCGTTTACCATAGGCGTGTTACTGCACATGAGTCATATAAATTCTTCCAAGGCGAAGGTCGTTAGCACGATCCATGAATAAAGATATTACGAATGCATTTGCCGGTAAACTTCACGTCAACAGGAGACTGAAAAAATATGTGCTGCGTACGGTTGCCAAATTGTCGGACGACCTCATCCGGAAAGTCACACGGGACACGTGGATATTGGGAAGCGTCGAAGACGCGTGGGCGTATGTGTTCCACGGGGACGAACTGAAGGGGAAGCACCTCATTATCGTGTCCGATTCATTATTGGATCAGCCGGAGCAAGATATAGAATGGACGATCATGCATGAGATCGGTCACGTCATCCTCGGACACCGTAACTCCATCCTCGTCACTCAGAGTCGCTCGGAGATCCGGCGTCAGGAGAGGGAAGCAAATAGTTTCGCCCAGAAGTATTTAGTGGGTAGATGAAGCAGTTGTTTTATCTGACCGGCGTATGGTGAGTTTCCAATTATTATCAGGTGACAAGATTTCTCCTTTGGGGACATATATGATCGTTCTGGAATATAAGTCGAGATAGTTTCGTAAAGGCGGGGTAGGTAATTCAATTTTTTCTTCTCTCCGGCGGGCGTCTTTGGGAAACTTGTCTACCATCGTGATCGTTGATTTGCCTCTGCGCGTATTGCCCTCTTTCAGGTTAATATTTAAAATGAATCCCGTCCGGTGGACGACCGGCTTTCCGCCTGTAAGGTCGGTGACGTCAACCTCTATGTTATCCATCACTTCTAAACGCATGTACTCATCTTCCTGAAATTTCATTATCCGGATTATAGCTTTGATGTCCTTGTGTTACAAATTATGCGCTACTAGTTGATGTACAATGACCTGGATGAAGACGAGGGATGACAGCTTCAAAGTGTACGTCGAAAGCGAACTTCTGCGTGAGGTAGACGGCATCGCCATCCGGCGGATGTTTGACGGCCATGGGATCTATTTGCGCGGCATATTTATCGGGCTCATAAACGGAGGGACGCTGTATCTCAAAGTAGATAGAGAGAATCAGAAGGATTATGAAGACGAGGGAAGTAAACGTTTTGTCTATAGGAGTCATACGGGGAAACCTACAACATTATCGTTTTGGGAAGTCCCATCATGCGCCATGGATGACCCCGCTGCCATAGTCCCGTGGGTCATGGGGGCGTATGCTGCCGTTATGCGGAGTAAGAAGAAGAAATAATTCGACCCATAGTGCTATACTTCACCCTTACTATGTCACCTGATATCATATTGACACATCAAAAACCCGTCCGTGTCGAAGGAGAGCTGACCGCGTATGCTCCGGATATACGAAACGTCATACGAGTTGCATTTGCGAAGATGCAGAAACCGGAAGTGAGACGCGTTTTGGAAGATGCCAATAATATGAAGGGATTGGTCCGTTCGATCCAGGGCGGTCCGTTTGATAAATTTACCTATGTCAAATTTCACCACACGAGGGGCAAAAATCCTCACGACCTCCTGAACCACCGGGTGGAGAGATTACAGATACCACGTCGGACCAGCGTGGTGTTTCAGTTTCCCGATACGCCAAAAGCACGGGGACGTGCGAAGAGGTAATTCACAGTCCGAAGTAATCAAGGATAGTGAGCGCCCCGTTTTCGTCGACGGAGTGTTCGGCGATAAATCCGTGATCTTCTTTGCTTACGACCAGTTTTTTGAGTTCACTGCTGCCGTTTCCTATCGTAGCCGCATAGCCGCACAGCTCCATGAATGACCAGTCGCTGGTGCTGTCTCCAATTCCGAGATAATCACGTAGTGGAATTTGGAGAGCCGAGGTCGCATCGATTGCGGATTGTTTCTTTGAGACGCCTTTGGCGGTAATCAGACCGAACTGGTGCGGGTTTGCGATGGGGTGGAGTCCAAAGGCGAGAGTCAGTTGATCCTTATACGGCTCGTAGATCGAAATCAGTCGTTTTTTGTCTTCCTCATCCGTTGCGACCGGCATAACTTTCACGATCTCATGGTTTTTGGCTTCCTCGACCAAGTCGTCTACTATGACCGGCGCGGTTTGCAATATGTGCTCATGTATCGGGGTCAGATTTTCCCGGACTTGGCTTTTTTGGATGATATAGCTCTCCTCCGTATAGATCTCGACATACATGTCAGTCCTAAGACACGACGCGACGAGTCCGGCAACGAGCGAGGGATCCATAACATGTTTTTTGACAATCGTGTTGGTGATAGGATCTATGATGATGGCTCCGCCGTCGGTGATATGGGGATTATTGAGTCCGCAGACGCGGATGATTTGCCCGACCGCATAATGCGGCTTGCCGGTACAAAGGGTCACCGGTATGCCGGAGTCATGTATTTTCTTTATCCGTGCGAGGACGTCAGGATGGGGGAAGGGAGAATTGAATCCGACTTTGTCTCCGACGATGACGCCGTCTATGTCTGTGATGATGCCCCGGATCATAAGGAACAGTATATCGCAATATAAACATTTATTCCTCTGACTTGTCTCATGCACGCGTATTGGCTATACTTAGGCCCATGATTTTGTCCGATAGGGATATCAAAAAAGCCGTTCTCTCCAAGAGAATTGTCATAACCCCGAAGATAGATGCGAAGACACAGCTTGGTTCTTGTTCGGTCGATCTCCGGCTCGGAAGACAATTCCGGGTTTTCAACCATAGCACGATGGCCTATATAGACCCGACGAATCCTAAGCTTTCCAAAGACATGATGCGGGAAGTCAATCTCACAAAAGGGGAAGCGTTTATCCTGCAACCGGGTGATTTCGTGTTAGCAACAACCGTTGAATCCATATCTATCGCAGATGATCTTATTGGTCGCTTAGAAGGAAGATCCAGTCTCGGACGGCTCGGAATCGTTGTCCATTCGACCGCGTCAATATTCGAGCCCGGGTGGAATGGCGTCGTCGTCATGGAGCTTGGAAATTTAGGCCGTATGGCGGTCGCCCTCTATCCGGGGATGCGGATTTGCAGTATGACGTTTGAAGAATTAAGTTCTCCTGCCCAGGTGCCGTACAGTAAGAAAAAAACGGCGAAATACGCCGGGCAAAAAACACCTCTGGCAAGCAGAATTGCCCAGGAAAAATAATCATGGATTGGCCGATTCTCTATAGACAAGTGTTGCATGTCAAAGACCCCAAGAATCCCGTCGGGGTTGCAATCATGTGGACGGAACGGCAGGTGGTCGCGAACCTTCTGAAAGACGAGAACTATTGCGCCATCGGTAACCTGTATTCGTCCGCGGGAATTTCGGCAATGATCAGAAACGTCTATGCCAACCCGCATGTACGGAAGATCGTTTTGTGGGGCGCTGACCTTTCCCGAAGCGGCCAGGCGCTTATGGCGCTTATGGCAAATGGCGTCGACGAGAATTTTTTCATTATCGGGGACGAGAAAGGCGGGCAGATAGAGAAGGAAATAGGTAAGGATGCCATAGACCTTTTCCGCACATCCGTAGAGGTCATCAATCTCCGCGGCAAATCTCCGGATCTTTTGAGGAAAACAGTCAGTGATTTGGGGGCCGTCCCGCCCGCGCCATTTACCGAGCCCAAAAAGTTTCCGACCAGTCGCCCCAAACCGTTTACGTATCCCAGCGAACAGATCGGTGTTCGCATACACGGGAAGACCGCGGCGCAAGCATGGCTCAAAATCCTTATGAATATCATGCGGTACGGCCGCAACAAAACGACCCGCTACACGCAGGAAAATGAACTCAAAGAGTTCCTGAACGTCATGGCGGTCGTCTATGACGAGGATCCGGACAAGCCATATCTGCCGCACTTTTTCCCGTTTTCGGAAAAAGATTTGCTTTCGTATTATCCGCAGGTACTTTCCGCCAAACAGATTCCCGGCATCGCATATACGTATGGGCAGAGACTGCGCGATCATGACGGCGTCGATCAGATCCAAAACATCATAGACCTTATCAAAACACGACCGTTTTCGAAAAAGATGGTTGCATTTACCGCCAAAATTAAAGAAGACTGGTCGGTCGTCAACAAAGGGGACACGCCGTGCCTCACACAGATTCTCTGCAGCATAGAGGACGGCAGACTTTTTATGACGACGCATTTTCGGAGTCAGGATATGGTGCACGGCTGGCCCAGGAACGTATTTAGCCTTCGGAAATTACAGAAGCTTATTTGCGACGAGTCGGGGGTCGCCATGGGGGCGTTCGTCATGATCACCCATAGCGCGCACATCTATAGCGATGATTACGAGTTGGTCGAAAAGATCCTGAAAGAAAATTATGACAAAGAGTTAGGCTACACGAGCAGGCAGATGTTTGAAGATGATCCGCGGGGGAACGTGGTCGTTTCGGTCGAGCAAACGGACAAAAATAGTGTCGGAAGACCTACCAAATACGCTACGAAGCCCCCGGATACCGAATGGGAAATTGTCGTCAAACTCTATGCACCAAACGGCGGACTGCTTCTCAAGGAATGGCGGGAAAAGACCGCTATGGAACTCTACATTGAAATGGTGAATATCGGTGAGTACCTCGTTTTGCCAAGTCACCTTATCTATATCGGCACCGAATTGCAGCGGGCGGAGTTTTACATCAAACTCGGCAAACCTGAGAAGTATAATCAGGACCCAGCGGCGAACAAAGAACTATAATCGAATCGTATGGATGACGAACGGAGATTGTCGAAATCACCCGCAGGGCCAAGCGTATTCCAACAGATTATCCTTGAAGCAGAGCG
Organism: Candidatus Gottesmanbacteria bacterium; assembly: GCA_023245335.1. GTDB lineage: Bacteria > Patescibacteriota > Microgenomatia > UBA10105 > UBA927 > UBA927. The sequence continues at coordinate 1,013,191 of JAHFKK010000001.1, read as the reverse complement.
TGCAGAAAGAGAGTTGCGTGCGCGCAGTGCGACACAAAGACGTACGGCAGTCGCACGCATATTTGCGGACGGCCTACCAACTGTCCCGACACAATCCCAAAAGAGGAGGGCAAGAGCGATTGAGACGATCACGAATCACCCAGGATTCAGGCGTGCACTTGCCAAGATACCTCCGAGCGAACAAAAACTCTTTGAAGCAGAACAAAGCTCTTCATCGGTCGAGGCTTTAGCACATACGTTGGGATGGACCGTCCAGAAAACCAAAATTCGTACGAATACGCTGCATTACCTCTTGAGAAAAGAATTAAGGATTACGAGGTGACGTCATGTTCAATTCTTGGTCATTAATTCTGCAATTGTAATATACTTGACAATCCACTCCGATTCTTTCCATACTGGATACAATGCTCGATCAGTTTTTCGGTCTTATTCTTCTTGGTTTAGGTCTCGGTCACCCCATGATGCGGCCGAACGTCTTGGGCGACCAAACTCAGGAAGTAGTTAGTTCTACCGGTTCCGCAGAGCGTCCTCCCGAACTCAAAGCGGATACGCATTCCGGTTCCGGTCGTGGTCGTGGAGGAGAAAACCCAAGGCCGACGCTCCGGGTTCTGGCACCGGTACTGACCAAAAAAGAGGAGGATGCATTCCAGGAGGACCGTGCCGCTCGGGAGGCGAAAATTCTCAAGGTAACAGACGCAAAGGTGCGGACGCTCGAAGATGAGTTTACCAATGCGCTCCATAAGCGTGCGGGCGAAGATGAAGCATCTCATACGGGGTTCCTTCGAAAGGTAGAGGCGTTTAAAGATTCCGGGAAGAAACAAAGAGTACTTTCCGTGGCGGACAAATTCCGGTCGACGGTTACCAATGCTTTGACGTCCATGCAAAAAAAGCTTGCATCTATGACAGCGCTTCTTGATAAGATTTCCGTTTCCGCAGCAGCGCTCAAGGCGCAGGGAAAAGACGTGTCCGGTATCGACTCCGATATCACCGCCGCCCAGGCAAAAGTAGCGACCGCCCAGACCCTTTTGACTACTTTGACCGGCAGTATTTCGACCGTGCTTCCGGTAACCAGCGAAACGAGTGCGGGAGAGGATGCCGGGAAGGCAATCGGGGATGCCAAAACGAAGCTGGGCTCTCTCTATGCGGCATTTGTGGCAGCACGCAAAGCGGTCGGTGTCGCTTTAGACGATGTAGAATCATTGACGAAACCTGTAGAAGTGACGCCGACACCATAATATATGAAAAAATCATCATTATTTGTCATCGCTATCCCGCTCACTATCGCGGGTCTTGTGATTGCGGGAGTTGTTATTTTGCGGGTGATGTCTGCGGCCCCCGCGGCATCTCCCGAGTCCTCTTTACCGGCAAATACCGTCCCTGCTCCTCTTCCGTCTTTGTCGGCGACGGCCGGCAAACCGACCGTCGGATTCGGAAGTCTGCAGTCCGCTAATCCGGTTGCGGATCTTCGACAGCAGTTTGACGCATCAGCGGATGACGGGGGAGTCGCCAGTATGGATGCGCTACAAAAACAAGCTAACTCGCTCTAATCCTTCACAATGCTTCGTAGACGTAGATCACTTTTTTGGCGGTTTCTGACCAATCCAAAGACGAAATAATTTTTTGGGTATCTGCCTGCACCAATGGCGGGTGCGATAAGACGTGCGCGAGTTTTTGTGAAAGGAGAATCGGATTGTTGGCGGATATGATATGTCCTTTCGGGAACGCCTTCACAAGCGGGGAGATACCGGTAACGTCTGTGGCGATAACCGGTGTCCCGCAGGCTAAGGCCTCCAAAGCGACCATCCCAAAAGACTCGTAGTGCGAGGCCATGACTAAGACGTCTGCGGCATTATAATAATCAGGGAGTTTTTCCTGCGATTGCGCCGGGATGAATTTGACCGTCGTCCGGAGTCCGAGCGTCTCGCGTATGGATTCCAGCTTGGCTTGTTCGGAATTCCATTCACGGCGTTTTTCTTCTACATCGCCGCCGACAATCCATAAACAGGTATTTTGTGCGTATTCGGGGTGTGCGTTAATCATGAGTTTGAGCCCATATAACAACACATCTAATCCTTTTACCGGATCAATCCTACCGACGGAAAGGATGATCCGATGCGTGGGGTCTGCGCCTATAGCTTGTTTCGCCTCTTCTTTGGGGGCATTGTGGAAAAGTCTCGTGTCGACGCCCGGAGGGATGATCGCTATCCGCGCGGATGGAGCGTCATACAGTGCTTTAAGGTATGTGGCGTCATTGTCACTCGTCGCGATAATTTTTGTGGCTGCCGCAACTAATTCTTTTTCTATGAGGATGCGCTCCTTTGGATCATCGGCATGATTCGTAGTCGTTAGCTGTTTGAGTAGTCCTAAGGTGTGAAATGTCATGACAAGAGGTATCGAATACTGCGAATTATCGGCTATATATCGGCCGACTACTCCCGAGTAATAATAGTGTGCATGAATATAATTATAGGTTGCTCCGTCGTCACGGATGAACTCGGCCATATTGCGTGAAAATTCATCGAGATGTCCGATGACCTGTTGTTTGGGAATCGGCGTCTTTGGGCCGGCAGGGATGTGGATGACGCGCGCATTATCGTTCACCTGGACGACCGCGGGATTCACAGAGTCCTGCATGCGGGTGTACATGTCGATTTGCCACCCGAGCCTCGTTAGGGCTTTGGATAGTTCGTACACATAGACATTTATGCCTCCGCGCTCTTTGCCTTCACTGGATGCGAGCGGGCACTCGTGCACGGAAATCATGGCAATACGCTTATTCATGGTACATATTGTAGCACCTTATAAATTAGAATGGCGCTTTGGCAGTGCACGCATTTTTTTGCGATCCGCCATGCGAAGTTCACTGGTAGCGGGGCCTGCCGGTCGTGTGTCCCGCGATTCGCCTCAATTCGTTCATGAAATAATAGCTTCCACTCCATGTTGCTACGTCTCATTCTGAAGTGAGGACTCATCGCAGGATGCTCTCGCGACCGTCACCCGTGGATTGCCAGCGTTTGGCGGAGAGTCAGAAAAATGTGTACACTGCCACGCCTGTATTATTTCACGGTTACGCTTTTGGCGAGATTTCGCGGCATGTCGGGGTCAAAGCCCCGTTCAAGCGTCAGATAGTAGGCGAGGAGCTGGGCCACGATGACGTTCGGGATAATCGTCGCCTCACCCGCATCGGCGACCGGTATGTAATCATCAAAGACCTCATCATTTTTATATGAAAACCCGATGATATGACCGCCTCTCGCTTTCATTTCCATCGCGCTTCCCAGGACGTCACGATAGGTCTCATCATTGGGCGCGATGACGATGCATGGCGTCCCTTTGGTGACGAGCGCTAGGGGGCCGTGCTTGAGTTCGCCTGCCGCGACGCCTTCCGCATGGATATAGGATATTTCCTTTATCTTGAGCGCGCATTCCTGCGCTGCCGGATAGGAGATACCCTTACCCACGACGAACATATGTTCGACCGATTTCATCTTCGCCGCAAGCGCTTTGATACGCTTGACGTTTGATTCGCTTACCGCTTCTTTGGCGCTTTTGGCGGCCCGTATGAGCAGTTTTTGTCCATCACTGATGTTTCCTTTCATTGCATACGCGATAAGGATAAGGTGCGCTATTTTTGACGTAAATGCCTTGGTCGATGCCACTCCTTTTTCCGGTCCGGCTCCGATAGGCATACGGAAATCGGCCATACGCCATAGGGAAGAACCCACCACGTTGACGATAGAAACGACACCAATCCCTTTCGCCTTTGCTTTTTTCACTACTTCCATAAGATCCATCGTTTCTCCCGATTGCGATAGTGCTACCACTAGGCTTTTTTCCGGTATCACGTTTAGCCGATGATCAAATTCGCTTGCGATACCCCAGTTAATAAGATGTGCGGAGATATCCGAAAACAAATACGATGCGGCCCGCGCGGCATGACCGGATGTGCCGGCTCCGACGACGTATACGCGGTAGGCAGTAGCGAATTGCTTTGCCAATTCTTTAGCTTGTTCCGTCGATTCTGATGCAATTTCGCTCATAAGACCGGGCTGCTCGTAAATTTCTTTGAGCATGAAGTAGGGATACTGTCCTTTCTCCGCGTCTTTTTCGGTCCACGTGAGAAGTTGTTTCCGCGGCCGCACCCGTTCGCCGGTCCTCGCGTTAAAGATATGGATGGCATCCGGTCTCACGATGACCATCTCATCATCTTCCAGATAATGCACTTGCTTGGTATGTGGGAGAAGTGCCGCAGGATCGCTTGCGAGAAAATTTTCTCCGTCACCGAATCCAACGACAAGCGGTGAGCCGTTTCTTGCGGCCACCATCTCGTGTGACGTGGTGTTTATAAGGATAATCGCGTTAAGCCCGTCGAGAGCATTAAACGCTTTTTGTACCGCTTTGGAAAAAGCAGGTTGGGCGTCCCGAATGGCGGGCTTCATGGCCTTAAGATTTTCTTCCACTAAATGCGCGATGATTTCCGTATCTGTTTGGGATACGAAGTGGTGCCCTTCTTTCGTGAGCATTTCCTTGAGTGCTTCGTAATTTTCGACGATCCCGTTATGGATGACTGCAATGGTTTTGGTGCAGTCGAGATGCGGATGGGCGTTCACGTCCGTCACTCCGCCGTGGGTAGCCCACCGGGTATGTCCGAACGCAAGTGTCCCTTTCGGCATGCTCGTTACGGTCGCGGCGCCGATTTTTCCTGCCTTTTTCTTGACGAGAATGTTTTCGGCGTCTCCCTCCGGCACCACGGCAACTCCCCAGGAGTCGTAGCCGCGATACTCGAGACGTTTGAGTCCTTCAAGGACGATCGTCGGAGCGTTTGTTTTGTGACCGATGTATCCGAATATTCCACACATAAGATATATAGTGTCATGGGCGTCAGGTCTCAAGTGTCAGGAATGTGAGCGTGACACATTGATACATGATACGTGACACACCTAATAAACGTAGTTAAAGACAGAACAAGCTATGTGCTGCCCTTTGTTTGTAAATTTGTAAGAATGATCTAGAGAGGCGGACTCATAACCGGTTGATCTATATCCAGCCTTACGGTTGGGTTTTTCATCCGGATTGCGGTTGAGAGTGCAACCGAGGCGTACCCGCAGATAGTTTCGCTTACGCCTTCCTCGTATCCCACGGTCCGATTGTGTCGTGACCGGGGCCACACGCTAAAAAATTTCCAGTTTCCGCTCCCTGTAAATGTGCTCCTTGCAACTCGTATGCTATACATTAGGTCATGTGGTGTCAAATCGTCATGTCACGCAACTGACTATTTTTGATTCCAGTGTCATTGGTTCGTCGGAAGACTGAAAAAATCCATCGGATAATTCGTTTGGAAGGTTGTGTTAGCTGGTAGCGAATACATTCGCCATATGGAGCGTAGAGGCTCGCCACGTTCCCTGATTGTATAAACTTGGGGCAGCGTGGATAGCAAACTATTTGCGCAATTATCCGGCCATACGAGGAGCAGGTTTGTCAATGACGCGGTTTCTCGTGTGGGGAGGGTTATCCGTGGGCATGACGGAGATTCAGCAAAGACGATATTGTCTATGACACTTCGTGGTCTGGCGTTCCAAGCCCGCTGTATTATGATTGGATCTATTTTAGCGTATATACCGAATTGAAATAGGAACATGGAACCGGATTGAACAATGATTACGCGAGAGTAGTCTGTATGATGATCTCGTACATAGATACTGAGATCTGTGCTGCTTTTAAACCATCGTTCTGCGCCATAGACGGGATATCGGTACCACAGATGTGCAATATATGAACAAAGTGTGATTATAATAAAGATGCTGTATCCCGCTACAACAATCCATTTTGTGATGCTTCGTTGTGTATTGAGCCACATAATACATTCGTTAATGCCGTAGCCCGCGAGTATAGGAAGCGGGATTAAAAGCATGAAGCTTCGAAAAATAAGCGTGCGGTCCGATGCTGCGGCTGATGGTACTGGAGCGAATAAAAAAAGCAGTGTAACAAGTAGTTTGGTGCGCGTTGAAGTTTTTGAAAGACCGACGACACCAAAGATAAGAAATGGTAGCATGAAAATAAATAATTGTCCTTGGTTAATGATGCCGCCATAGACACTCGTTAGTGCACCAGTTTCTCCATAAAGAAAGAGATAGTTTGTTGAGAACGCCTCTAGATAGGTTTCGGTTGCTTTGCGTACCGCTACGGTTACTTTATTAGAGAATACGGGTCGAAGGCCTTCGGGTAGGGTAGATTTTTCGCGTTGCCAATTAACTTCGGTACTATACTGGTCCATGTTTTGCCAAATCAAAACATCGGCTCGTGTATTCGGTCCATTTGTCTTGAGGACAATCACATACGAGCAGAGGATGAGAATTGTACCGAGGATAAAGACTATACGCTGTATGGTAGTTCGTGACTTCCAATAGATGAGGATGAGAGTCGGAAGCAGTAATACGAAATATAGTTTGGTTGCGTGATAACTATAAAACGCGAGAAAAAACCAAAGGAGTGACCAGAGGATTGACCTAACCCGTTTGTTTTGAGATGTAAGAAATGCATATATTCCTGCCAAAAAGAAGACGAGTGCAAAATTAGCGTCGAACGCCGCGCGGGAAACGTATATATGCCAAGGGATAAGTGCCAAGATGCCAGCAGCACCTAATGCCACGATATCGTTGTCGCTAAGTTTTTTGACAATGAAATAGAGAAGAAGCACGCTCATGATTCCAGTTAATGCGAATGGAAGCCTTCCTGCCCACGGGGATAAGCCGAGGAGACCTACGAATGGCGCGGTTATATAGATGTATACGGGGGAAAATGAATTGTCGAGTTGTATAGAAGTGGGTAAAAATTTGCCTGCCGGCTCGCGCCCTGTTTTCCAGATGGAGTATGCACTATAGATAATGCCTGCCTCGTCATTTGCCAAACCGGGTTGGACAGATCCCAATTGCCACAAACGTAAAAATGTAGCGATAAGGAGAATACTGCCTAAAATAATTTCGATCCACGCGCTCCTCGTCTTTCTTGCTCTCATATCTCTCTATATGATACAACGTTTGAGTGAAGAAGAAATTATTCTATCTTACCGTCATGGGAACCATGGGAAGCGGGAAGACCACGGTCTCGAGATTGCTCGCCAAAGAGTTCCGATTCGGGCTCATCGAGGAAAATTTCGGGGAAAATGCGTTTCTCCCGAGATTTTATACGGACATGAAACGATGGGCATTTCATTCGCAGACGTTCTTTCTCATGGAAAAAATTTCGCAGATCTTGGAAACGCGCAATATGCTTGTCGTGCGGCCGGTCGTACTGGATACACCGATCCAGGAGGATGCGTTTTCCTATGCCAAGGCACAGCACGTCCTAGGCAATATGGACGAAAGTGAGTGGCGGTTGTACCAGAAAATTTATCGTTCATTTGAACCGTATTTCCCCAAACCGGATCTCATCATTTACCTCGAGACGTCGATTCGCGAGCTTGCACATCGTATCGACGCCCGCGGCCGAGGATATGAACGTCACATCACGATGAAATATTTGGAGCTTCTGGATATGCTCAATCACAAATGGCTTGCCGAAGATAATGATATTCCCGTATTGAAGGTGGTCACGGATGAGCTTAATATTATAAAAAGTGCCAAAGCACGCGTGACACTCGTCCATGAGGTTCGCATGAAACTCCGCACTTTATCGTAGCGTCTATTTATGCCGCATACACTGTTTCAGGACGTTCAGATCATCGTTTGGGATTTTGACGGGACACTCTACCGCCAAAAACTCGCGTTATGGGATGAAATCCGGGCGGGTGAGATACGGGTAATCATGAAGCATACCGGCTGGTCCGAGAAGAAAGCGAGTGAAGAATTTTATAAAGTTTATAAAGTGATCACTCCGAGCGGTACCAAGACCGTATCCATCATCGCCAAAATTTCTAATACAGCCTCAGCGATAGAGACGGCAGCAGCTGTTGACTATGCGAAGTACTTGAAGCCCGATGCCAGACTTGCCGGTATGTTTCGGGCTCTTTCCCGATACCGGCATTTCATGCTGGTCAACGGAACGCAGGAGTCGGTCGCGAAAGGGCTGAAGATTATCGGGCTCGACCCCTCGACTTTTGAGAAGATCGTGACATCAGAGGTCGTCGGAGAGACCAAACCAAGCGAGAAGGGATTCCGATATATCATGAAGGAAACCGGGCTTCCTGCGGGCGCTCATATGATGATCGGAGATAGGGAACCGGTAGATCTCGTGCCGGCACATATACTCGGTATGCGTACCTGCCTTGTCTGGAGCGAAACGACGGGAAAAGTCGCGGATGTCACATTGCCTACCGTCTACGAAGTCGCGGATATGCTAGGATACATGAAGAGAACATGAAAATATATTTTACGGCGGCGACGACAAATAACGGCGATTATCTCGTACAGGAAAAAGCAATTATCGACAACCTCAAGACACTGGGGCATACATTGACCTCCGGTGAACAGATTCTGGATCACCACGAACTCGAAAAAGATGCCGCGCGGTCTGCCGAAGAGATCTTCCAGCGCGAGAAAACCGCTATAGACGAAGCCGATTGTGTCGTTGCCGAAGTGACCAAGCCCAGTAGCGGCGTCGGCGGAGAAATCGTGTACGCGCTCACGCATCATAAACCCGTATTGGCGATGTTTTACAAAGATGCGGTCAATGAACTTTCCGCCATGATCACCGGTAATCCTTCTGATCATTTATTTTTGGAACATTATGATGAAGAAGGTCTGCCCATTATCCTCAAACACTTTTTGGAGCAGGTAGATGTCGAGAGGAAGCGCCGGGGAATGCTTATTGTCATAGACGGCGGCGACGGATCCGGCAAGACGACGCAGGCGGAACTCCTGACACACTATCTCAAAGATCACCAAATTCCGGTGAAGGGATTTGATTTCCCGCGATATTATAGTTCGTTTCACGGCAAGATAGCCGGACGGTTCCTCGCCGGTGAATTCGGGGACAACGTCTCGCCGTACCTGGCTTCGCTCGCGTATGCATTGGATCGTGCGTCCGCCAAAGAGGAGATGGATATGTGGCTTGCGCACGGGGGAGTCATCATAAGTAACCGCTATGCGACGAGTAATATGGCACACCAGGGCGCGCGCCTCCCGGAGGATAAACGCACTGAATTTTTGGATTGGATAGACGAGCTGGAGTACAAAGTACACAAAATTCCCCGGGAAGATGTCGTTATCTACCTCCACGTGCCGTGGCAAATCGGGATGGAGCTCACGAAAAAGAAAGGCGACCGCGCATATTTGGGTGCCAGAAGCGACATATTGGAAAGCGATCTCACCCATAGAAAGGCATCTGAAGCAATGTATCTATCTTTGGCCAAAACGCGTAAAAACTGGGCGCTCATAGAGTGTGCGGAGGAAGGAAAAATTCTTTCCAAAGAAGACATTCACGAAAAAATTCTTGCTGTTCTTCGTAAAAAAAAGATCATTATCTAAATGACCACGCTCTATCTTGTCCGCCACGGAGAGTACGACAATCCGGGATATATGTATCCGGGGAGGTCTCCGGGTTACCCGCTGTCTTCCCGCGGGCGGGAACAGGTAGAATTACTCGCGCCGTACTTCCGGGATAAGCATGTGGGAGCTATTTACAGCAGTCCGCTTTTGCGGACGCGCGAGACTGCGGAAATTTTGAGCTCGGCCCTCCATCTGCCGGTACAATTCGATGACCGTCTGCTCGAGGTGCTGACCCACGCGGAGGGAGCGTCTATGAACCTTTTTGACGCGACCAACGGAGAGCTTTCCTACACCCCCAAATATCTCTCCAGAGGAGCTGAATCCATGGGGGAATTGGCAGAGCGGATGGCGGGATTTATAGAGGAAAAGCGGCGTGAGTACTTGGGAAAGGAAGTCTTGGTCGTCACGCACGGCGATCCGATGCGGTTTGTGACTATGAAATATCTGGGACTGCCCATAGATTTTCCGACCAGCCGCACGGTCGCGATCCCGCTCGCCGGAGGCTACAAGTTCGTCTTTGACGACACGAAAAATAGCTGTGAGGTGAGCTCAATTACGAAGAGTGGCTAATTTGACTTTTGCGGGTGAAATTGATATAAACAATAAAAGCGCTCAAAGCTTTGGGCGTTTTATTTTTTTACATAGGTTTTTTCTCAAGAAACGAAGCCCATCCGCCAGCTGGCGGATAAGCTAGTCCCGAAAGATCGGGAAGAAGGGGTTCACCAAATGAAAAACCGGATATACCAGTCAGTTCGTTCTATTCGTTCTCAAGAGGCCCTTCGCGGGCCTTTTTGCGTTTTTTACACCCTATGAATATCGAACGACCGGATATCACGATCGTCACCCGCAACGGCAGCAACAAAGACGCCATATTTCAGGCGGCCTTGCCTGGTTGGCATATAGATCGGAAAGAACCGGGGTTTGATGAGACGCGCATCCAGCGGATGGCACCGCATACGGAGATCCGCCCGGTCTTTATCGCTGAGGAGAAAGCCCGCGAAGATGCCGCTTGGGTGAGTGCGATCTGCGGAACGGCAGAGGCGTATACGGCAGGCGCGCGTGTCATTCCGGACGGCAAAGACCGGATTTATCTCTATACGGATTCGGTACAGTTTGTTCATGAGGATGACGGCAGCCTCACGATACTCGAGAAGCCCCACCAGGATCCGGACACATGGGCCAGTCAGTCGGCGGAGGCCATGGCCCAGTCAGACAAGGATGTGGAGATCGTGAACGCACTTACCGCGGTCCGATGCGGTAAAGACGGTGTCTCCGAACCGAAGACGGTCATTCTCCGGGTACACGCACACATGCGTCCGTATACCCGTGATGAGGTCGTAGCTTATGCCAAAGGAAGCGGCAGGAAGTCGGTAGAAAATGACGCAGGCGGGATATCCTTGGCAAACGGCGGCAGGCATTTTTATGATACCGACCGGCCGCTCGTCGTATCGGTTCAGGATTCGATAGAAGGTAATGAGTCGGAATTATTCCGGTTTGACAGTTGGGCGTTGGTACCGGACCGTGTCCTACGGCCGTTTATCTGCGGTGCCATAGAACCCGCTGTCGTCCGGTTGGTACAAAAGACTCAAGTCTCCTCTTAAGGCGTATATACAATCCATACTGTCTTTCATATATAATTGTCATACATGGCAATAAATACATCCGACCGGCAAGTAGCAGTACTTATCACAGCTGAATCCAAGCGCCAGCAGGAAGTTTTGGAGATGATTCCTTCGGAAAACTATACCAGTCAGGCCGTCCGGGAGGCAGTAGGGTCGGTATTTATCAACAAATACGCCGAAGGGCAGGCGAAAAAGCGATATTATCAGGGAAATAGTGTCGTGGATGAGCTGGAAAGCCTTTGTAAAAAGCGTGCGCTTGAGCTTTTTCAGCTTGATCCTGACCAATGGGGCGTCAATGTCCAGGCGCTTTCCGGGAGTCCTGCAAATCTTGCCGTCATCGCGGCCCTATTGGAACCGGGAGAAAGAATATTATCTATGTATTTGCCTGACGGCGGGCATTTGTCCCATGGGTGGCAACTTCCCGGGAAAAAAGTGACGCTTGTCGCCAAAATTTGGGATGTCACGTTTTATCACGTCGACAAAGGAACACGGGTATTTGATTATGACGAGATTCAGAAACAGGCCAAAGAAGTAAAGCCGAAATTACTTATATCCGGTGGCACTGCGTATCCAAGGGAAATCGATCACAAACGGATGGCCGGTATTGCCCACAGTGTCGGCGCGTATTACCTCGCTGACGTATCCCACGAAGCTGGGCTTATTGCGGGTGGCGTGAATACGTCGCCGTTTCCCTATGCAGATGTCGTCATGATGACGACGCACAAAACGCTTCGCGGTCCGAGGGGCGCCATGATATTCTCGAAAAAAGAGCTGTCATCCGCTATAGATCAGTCGGTATTTCCGAGCATTCAGGGCGGGCCGCACGAACATACGATCGCAGGAATAGCAGTCGCTCTCGGAGAAGCAAAAACTCCGGCATTTTCCGCGTACGCGAAGCAAGTCGTAAAAAATGCACAGATACTCGCCGGGCTGTTTATGAAGGCAGGGTTGGATGTGGTGTCAGGGGGCACGGATAAACACCTGGTATTAATCGATCTCCGGTCATCCGGCGCCTCAGCGTGGGTTGTCGCCTGGGCCTTGGAGTACGCGAATATCGTCGTCAACCGCAATACGGTTCCCTTTGACAACGGGACATCCGTCTATCCTTCCGGTATTCGGTTGGGAACTCCCGCGATCACGACGAGAGGAATGAAAGAGAAAGAGATGAAGCTCATAGGCGGGTGGATAACGGAGATTATTTCGTCTGTAAAAGATATTCGTTTGCCGGAGAACAAAGAAGAGCGGGCAGCATTCATTATCAGAATGAAAAAAGAGTTACCCGCCGACAAAACTATTCAGCGGATCGCGAAAGAAGTGACCGAACTGACCGCAAAATTTCCGGTTCCCGAACGTTATTGAGTATAGGTCACTTTGACGCCGTCAAATATGACCCGCACGGTAGTTCCGCCCTCCGAGATCTGAGCGTCCCGACATCCTTCCCGTCCAGATAACGCGACGATAATGTCCCTATGAGTATTTCCGGCAGCGCAACCGCCGGTCTGAAGGACTGCATGCACGCAGCCGATTCTTCTGCATCCTCGCAATAACTGTTCGGCCTGCCGTTCTAAAGCATTTCGTTGCTCTATATTTTTGTGCATATCATAAACGCTATATATGGATAGGCGGAAAGTATAAACCATGTTGTACAGTCCGCGCAAATCAGTTCTGTAAGGCTTGCATTTATGTATTGACAGGTATATAGTACGGCGCCATATGTTGCATCTGGTGATACAGAAGGAAGGTGAACATGACCGTTATTACCCCGCCGAATTGCCGGCTGATAAAGACAAATCTACCAGCGATGCACATAGTGTGGTCGTCCCTCGCGCGTTAGGCAATCTTCAATTAACCGCGCATCTTGAACACGCGGTATCGGGGAAAAATAGGGGATTACCTCAGTTGCGCGTGGCATTTTGGAATCCGGCCGACACATTAGAGGTACGCTGTTTTAGAAGGACGATAGAACCGAGAATAGAAGTGACGTTAGATGTCGATCATCCTCAGCGCACGGTAAGAAGCGGACTGTTTGGGTTCGGACCAACAATAGGCGTGAGAATGGCGAACTTGCGTCAAGCATAGTAATTAGGATATAATCATCTTTATTCTGCACACCTGAAGAAGTATCTCTCCCCAAAAAGGGTATCGGGTGGAAGGTCAAGAGATACGCAACTTTGGACTCCAAAGAGCGTATCTTTGGAGTTTTTTTATGCAAGACATAACACTGGAACAACTATTGGAAGCAGGATGCCATTTCGGTCATAAAGCCGAGCGCTGGCACCCGAAGGCAGCGTCCTTCATCTGGCAGGAAAAAGACGGTATCCACATCATCGACCTTGCGAAAACCAAGTCAGGGCTCGATCGTGCTATGGAGTTTGTCCGTGATACGGCAGCAAAAGGCGGGACGGTACTTTTCGTCGGATCCAAACGGCAGGCGAGAGGTGTCGTGAAAGAAGCAGCGGTCAACGCAGGAGCGTCCTATCTCGTCCAGCGATGGATCGGCGGATTCATGACCAATTGGGAGGGCGTGCATAAGAATCTCCTGAAAATCAAAAAAATGATGGACGATCAGGTCAACGGCGGATGGAAAAAATTTCCCAAACACGAACAAACGAAGCTCGCTCGATATCTTGAGCGGCTAAATGTCGATTACGCCGGAGTACTCGCGCTTTCAGCGTTACCCAATGCCATTGTGGTTGTCGACGTCCGTAAAGAGCAGGCGGCAGTACGGGAAGCACACCGTATGAACATACCGGTCGTCGGCATTGTCGATACCAATGCGAATCCAGAGGATATAGAATATGTGATTCCGGCAAATGACGATGCGGTGGGTTCCGTACAGCTCATCATGAACGCGTTAGGAGATGCATACCGCGAGGGCCGCGAACAAGCGGAAAAAGAAGCGGCGGTAGCCACAGAGAAAGCTCAAAAGGAAGCGGAGAAAGCCAAGAAGAAAGCAGAGGAAACGGCCGCAGCGGCACCGAAGGCAGAAGAAGAAAAAGTAGTCGCGTCATCTGTGAAGATGGGCCGAGCGCAATAATCTTGGGATGAGCCCGAAGAGTTAGGAGGCGTATGGATATTTCTATAGATCTTCTCAAAAAACTTCGTCAGGAAACACTCGCAGGTATTGCGGATTGCCGGGTGGCTCTTGAGGACGCCAAAGGCGATTACGCGAAAGCGAAGAAGCTTATCGTCGAACGCGGTTTGGAAAAGGCATCCAAAAAAGAAGGCAAAGAAACCTCACAGGGTATCGTGAGTTCCTATGTCCATCAAGACGGCAAAGTCGGGGTATTGGTAGAACTGCGGTGCGAAACGGATTTTGTCGCAAGAACAGATGAATTTAAAGCGCTTGCTCATGAGCTCACGCTCCAGGTTGCGTCGATGAATCCGAAAAACGTCGCGGAACTTCTCAAAAGTCCGTATATCCGGGATCCGAAAGTGGCAATTTCAGACTTTATTAAGCTCACGGTCGCCAAACTCGGCGAGAACATCACCGTCGCCAAATTTACCCGCATGCAACTGGGAGAATAATTCCTTTTATGTCATTGCGAGTCCGTTCCGACGGCGTGGCAATCTTATTGGGATTGCTTCGTCGCTTCGCTTCTCGCAATGGAAAAAATGCTGTGATAGTATACGTATATCCATGATAGACCCGGTCATTAATGCTACGCGCGAGCGGATGAAGAAAGCGATAGACGTCACGCATGCGGACCTTGCATCCATCCGTTCCGGCAGAGCTACCCCCGCGCTTGTAGAAAATATCGTTATCGCAGTTTACGGCGGTACACAGTATCTCAAAATGATGGAACTTGCGACGATCACGACAATGGAAGCGAAAATGATCGTCATCTCGCCATACGATCCTTCTATTATTACCGAAATCCAGCGAGGGTTGGAAGCGGCTAATGTAGGACTCACACCGGTC
Source organism: Candidatus Gottesmanbacteria bacterium (assembly GCA_023245335.1). Taxonomy (GTDB): domain Bacteria; phylum Patescibacteriota; class Microgenomatia; order UBA10105; family UBA927; genus UBA927. Next base: position 998,162 of record JAHFKK010000001.1, on the reverse strand, counting down.
ATCGACGGCGAAATCATACGTATTTCTCTGCCGCCGCTTTCTGAAGAACGCCGTCAGGAATACATCAAGCTCGCTAAAACCAAATTAGAAGGCGGCCGTATCATGGTGCGGCAGGTGCGGCACGAATCGATGAAGGAACTTACGAAAATGGAGAGCGAAGGGACCGTATCGGAAGACGAAAAGGCATTGGGTGAAAAAAGGGTCCAGGAGCTGACCGATGAGATGATAGCAGAAATCGACACTATGGGAGAGAAAAAAGAAGCGGAACTCCTCCAGGTATAAGAAGACCTCACTGTTTTTAATTTCCCCCTCGATTGTTGGTATAGTAACTTGGTATATTGGTTACATACTCGTTTATGGTACTTACGGTCGTTATATTTTTGGCTATTCTTACCGTCCTCGTTCTGATTCATGAATTTGGACATTTTGCCGCAGCCAGAATCATCGGAGTCCGCGTCGAGGAATTTGGTTTGGGTTTGCCCCCGCGGGCCGCCGGCAAGAAATTCGGCAACACGATTTATTCCCTGAATTGGCTCCCGATCGGCGGATTTGTACGCCTTGCAGGAGAAGACCTTGAGGACGCACAAAAATCAAAAGTAAAAGGCGCTAAGGCAAAAGAGTACTTTTGGGCGAGAACCAAGAAAGAGCGTGCCGTCATCCTGACCGCCGGAGTATTTATGAATTTTCTCCTGGCCGTGGGGATCACCACGTTTCTTCTGGTCCATGGAGTGAAGGAACCGGTGAGCGTGCATATAGCGACCGTCATGCCCGGGACGCCTGCCGCAACTGCGGGATTTCAAGTTCATGATGTCATTACGGATATGACTTTAGCGGAGAATCCCGATGCCGCGGGTATTCACAATCCGATCATGACCGATGAGATTATTCAATTTACCCATATCAACGCAGGGAAGGCGATAGACGTGACGGTTCTTCGCAGTGGCCAGACGTATCATTTGACACTTACGCCGCGCGTCAACCCGCCCAGCGGCCAGGGACCGATGGGTGTCGCTATCCTTTCGGATCTCAAGGTTCATAAATACAGTCTTACGGAAGCTCCGGGAAAAGCCTTGGTCATCAACCTTTCCCGCGGGCGGGATATGATCGTATCGCTCGGAACTACCATCGGACAGCTTGCGAAACTCCGGCGGCCCCAGGCAGAAGTGGCCGGACCCATAGGTATAGCGCAGGTAACCGGACAGGCAATACAGTTCGGGTGGGAAGCGGTATTGGAGCTTGCGAGCATACTATCTCTCAATCTTGCGATTCTCAACATCCTGCCGATTCCCGCACTCGACGGCGGTAGGCTCGCATTTGTCTTTTTGGAGAAGATATTCCGCCGACGGGTAAATCCGGTCTTTGAACGAAATGCGCATCAGATTGGTATGGTCATCCTTTTGGGATTGATTTTGTTAGTTTCCATTAATGACATTCTTCGTTTGGCCCACGGAGGTTGACGGCGAGAAGCAGTAAAAGATATAATAATGGATGTTCATAAACGCGTTATAAGTCCTGCCACCGAACAGGACAAGCGGTTCCGCCAAGAACGGAAACGGGTAAGCCCGTGACAGCAGTAATAAGAAGTAACGTAAGGTGGTACCACGATTACCCGTCCTTACCCCGAGAGTGGGGTGGCGGGTTTTTTGATGGTAAAAAAGGAGGAATATGGCAACATATGATGATTTTCTAAAATTGGATGTCCGGGTCGGCATCATCACTGCCGTTGACGATTTCCCCGAAGCGCGTAAACCCGCGTATAAACTCACGATCGACTTCGGTCCGGAGATCGGGGTCAAACGATCCAGTGCACAGCTCGTCAAGCACTACACGAAAGACGCGCTCAAGGGGAAAAAGGTCCTTGGCGTCGTCAATTTTCCTCCCCGGCAAATCGGACCCTTTTTATCGGAAGTACTGACGTTAGGTGTGCCGGATGGAGATCATGAATGTATACTGATCGTTCCTGATAAAGAAAAAGCAGTTATTGGTGGTAAACTCTATTAAGGAGGGTATATGAAGTATTCGAATGTATTTCCAAAAACGAAAAAAACTGCGCCAACCGGCGCAGAGAGCGTCAACCATCAACTCTTGGTACGTGCAGGGTTTGTGGATCAACTCATGGCGGGGAGTTGGACGCTTCTGCCGCTTGGATTTCGCGTGGTTACCAAGATTAACGAGATAATCCGCGAAGAAATGAACGCCATAGGCGGACAGGAGATGCTCATGCCGCTTCTGCATCCGAAGGAAATTTGGAATGAAACCGGTAGGTGGGATAAAGCAGCAGAAATTTTGTATAAACTGAAAGACTCGCGTGAACACGAGTATGCGTTATCTTTTACTCATGAGGAGATCGTTATGGATTTGCTGCGAAAGCATATCCAAAGTTATCAGGATTTGCCCGTCGCCGTATATCATTTTTCGACAAAGTTCCGTAACGAACCTCGCGCGAGAAGCGGAATCCTGCGAGGACGGGAATTTATGATGAAAGATCTTTATAGCGCACACGTATCGGAAGAAGATCTCATGGAATACTACGAAAAGGTGAAAGAAGCATATAAAAAGATCTTTAAGCGATTGGGATTTGAGATTAGGGTTACAGAAGCAAGCGGCGGAGTATTTACCGATAAACACACGCATGAGTTTCAGGTGCTTTCAGACGGCGGTGAAGACACTATATTTTATTGCGGTACCTGTGATTGGGGAGTCAATAAAGAATTGATGGACGAAAAAATAGATACGTGTCCTTTGTGCGGGAAAAAGGATATCCGTACAGGCAAATCTATCGAAGTCGGTAACATTTTTCCATTGGGAAAGTGGTACGCCGAAAAAATGAAAGTCAGTTTTACCGACGAAACGGGACAGAAAAAACCGGTATGGTTCGGCAGTTACGGCATCGGACCGACGCGCGTCATGGGGACCGCCGTAGAGGTCTCCCATGATGACCGGGGTATTGTTTGGTTTCCGCAGATTGCGCCGTTTGCGGTACATCTCGTTTCCTTGCCCGGCGGGGAGGAAAAAGCACACGTTCTCTATGAAACACTGCAAAAAAATCATGTTGAAGTGCTTTGGGATGATAGAAAAGTATCGGCAGGGGTCAAATTTGGCGATGCGGATCTCATCGGTATACCGCTTCGACTTGTCGTCTCTGCCAAGACGGGAGATCAGATTGAGCTGAAGAAACGCAGTGAGAAAGAGGCGAAGCTGATTCCTTTACAAGCGGTGATGTCTACATTGACAGGGACATAGCAGACCTATATTTTATTGACTTTTTTCTTACGGGGAGTTATAAAGATGCCAATTGTAGTCGTCATTCTGCCCCGAAAGGATATCTATGGCTCAAAGCGCACTGGAAGTTTTGAAGAAATTACCGTTTCCGGATCATACAAGAGCAGTTCTTGTAGTGGTTGGGAGTGCAAAGGTTGATGTGTCGAGGGCAGAGGGTCTAGATCTGAAATCCGTCGGGGTACAGGTAGACCGATCATGGGGGAACTTCGGACAGGCGTTGATGAGAGGCAGGCGTGCAAATTTAAGTGCGAAGCGAAATACCTCGAAGGAGGCTATCCAGGTTCATGCATGGGAAGTCCTTACAAAACTGGATGAGTTAACGAATAAGCTTCCTTGATTCGGCGTAGGTTGATCCTCATTGATTTCTTTCTGAGAATATCACTCAGTCGCTTTTTCACATGGTATACTACATGGTATGAAAACTATAGTCGTCCATATCGGTCCGGATCTTGATGCGATAACCAGTGCCTGGATCGTGAAGACGTTTTGGCCGGGATGGGAGGAGGCGATGCTTGCATTTGTGCCGGCGGGGACGACACTCAATAAAATGGATCCCGACAGCGACCCGGAAATCCTGCATACCGATACGGGCTTCGGGAAATTCGACCATCATCAGTCGGATGCGGACACCTGTGCCTCTATGCTTGTGTATGAGGAAGCCAAACGTATGCATGGCCCGGATCCTGCACTTGAGCGGATGATCGCGGTCGTCAATGAAATCGATCACTTCCGGGAAGTATTTTTCCCGAATCCGGCAGCGGACTTTTGGGACTTCGGTATGGTCGCCCAGATCGACGGCTGGCGGCTTTTGTTTTCCGATAATCCGGTGAAGATTATGGAACTCGGATTCCAGTCTCTGGATGGCATATATAAAGTCATGCTCAATAAGATTTGGGCGGAGAAAGAATTGGAAAACGCGGCGGTCTTTGAAACCAAGTGGGGGAAAGGCGCGGCATTTGAAACGGTCAACGATGAAGTCATTCATCAGGCACAGAAGCGGGGATTTGCACTCGTCATCCGGAAGGATCCTAAGAAAGGATATCTTCGGATTAAAACGCTTCCCAAAGAAGAGATTGATCTCACCAAATTATATGAGCGACTGAAAAAGGACGAACCGTACGCCACGTGGTTCCTCCATGCCTCACGTCACATGATTCTAAACGGCAGTGCCAAAAATCCCGATATGAAACCATCGAAACGTAACCTTTCGGAAATCGTCGATGTCATAAAGGAGGTATGCGTATGAGCGACTGCATATTTTGTAAATTGGTTGCCAATGAAATTCCTTCTTACACGGTCTATGAGGATGCGGACACCAGGGCATTCTTAGACATATTCGGAGCAACCGACGGACACACCATGGTTATCCTCAAAAAGCACGGTGAGACGATACTGGACTATACGCCGAAAGAACTGGGGCTGCTTATGAGAAGCGTCCAAAAGGTCGCCGCCGCCGCCGAAAAAGCCTATAAGACAAAGATTCTTTCCATCGGTATTAACCACGGGGAGCCGCAGGGGGTGAAGCACCTTCACGTCCATATTCTGCCTCGCTATGAGGGCGATGGAGGTGGTATAATACAGTCACTTCCGGCAAGAAAACTCACGAATAAAGATTTCGCCGGGATAGCAGAAAAGATCAAAGAAAAGATGAGATAGATTACCCGCCTAACCTTACTTTGTGCCTTTTCACTACTATTCGTAGACGGCACAAAGAGCGGTTGAGCGGCGGGTCTAAGAAAGAGTAATCCCGATTGTATATCGGGAAACTCTTTCTAAGAAAGGCGGTGTTTTTTCATTTATGGTATTCGTCAAAGCACAACCAGGAGATACATCAGATGCACTTATCCGTAAATTTATGCGCAAAGTTCTCAACGAGGGAATTTTACAGGACCTCAAAAAGCGTGAATTTTACGTCAAACCCGCCGAGAGGCGCAAAGAGCAGAAAAAAGAATTGAAACGCAGATTGCGTCACGCACGAAAAATGCGTAATAACTCATAACGCTTTATGATGCTTCAAATGCTACAGCAAACCGTCACTGACGCGATGAAACGGCATGACGCCATGACCGTCGATACGTTGCGGTTTCTCATTTCTGCAGTTAAAAACGTAGCGATTGCCAAATACGGTATCGATGCGGATACAAAAGTCACCGATGCGGATGTCTTAGACGTCATCAAAAAACAGGTCAAAACCCACAAAGAATCCGTTGAGGCATTTGAGAAGGTCGGGCGTACAGAACTTGCCGCTAAAGAAAAGGCACAGCTTACGATTCTGGAGTCGTACGTACCCAAACAACTTTCTGATGAGAAACTTAAAGCAATACTTGCGCCTGTAGTAGCCGGGGGCGGCGAGTTCGGTCCCATGATGGGTAAAGCGATGGCCGCCGTGAAGGACCAAGCCGATGGAGGGCGCGTGTCAGGAATACTGAAGTCACTCATGACTGCCAAAACTCAATAAGAATGATCACCGTTTTATTTCACACAGAATCCCACTTTCCGGTCACCACTCAAAAAATCAAAGATGCAGTTATTTCCTATCTTTCCACGCGCGTGAAGAGTAAGACTGAGGTTAGTATTTCGATTGTCGGAGACCGGAGGATGCAGGAATTAAATCTCACCTATCGTAAACTAGACGCGACGACCGATGTTTTATCATTTCCCCAGAACGATCCTTCTCAGCCCGCAGCTCCGTTCGTAGAGGTGCCTGATGGGATACTCCGCTTAGGCGACGTCGTCGTGTCTTACCCGCAGGCGGTACTGGAGGCGACAGATGAGAATAAACTCGTCGATGACAAAATCATTGAGCTTATTGAGCACGGGATTAATCATCTCTTGGGGATCCATCATCCGGAATAATATAAATTGATAGCTTTTCGTTTTAGCATTTTCGATTTAAGATTGGCCTATGTCCTTTTACCGCACGTATCGCCCGCAGGTTATCGAAGATATAGATAACGCCGTCGTTCGAGAGCAATTACTCGCGCTTCTCCACAAAGAAAAAAAAGAACTACCTCATGCATATCTTTTTACCGGCCCCAAGGGGGCGGGGAAGACGACAGCCGCGAGAGTAATCGCAAAACTTTTTAACTGCGAGAAGCCGACGAAGCACGGTCCATGCGGAAATTGCGAACAGTGTCGGGCGGTCGCAAGCGGCACGAGTCTTGACGTCATAGAGATGGATGCAGCGAGTAACCGCGGCATTGATGAAATCCGTCAGCTTCGGGACCGCATCGGATTTACGCCCGTATCTTCTCCATACACCGTGTATATCATAGACGAGGTTCACATGCTGACGACCGAAGCATTTAACGCACTCCTGAAAACGCTCGAAGAGCCCCCCGCGCACGCCGTGTTTGTCTTAGCGACCACGGATCGCGAGAAAGTGCCATCGACCATACAATCCCGGTGCATGATCATATCATTCGGCAAAGCGACATCGGAGGAATTACTCCATGCGCTTTCGCGTATAGCAAAAGCGGAGAAGATCACGATCGATGCGGAAGCTCTTTCGCGTATCGCAAAAAATGCCGATGGATCCTTTCGGGATGCCGTGAAATACCTCGAGCAGGTGAGCTTCACCAAAGGGGATATTACGTCAGCTACGGTCGGGAAGACATTATCCCTCTCGGACGCGACCGAGCGAGGGGCGTTTTTATCCCACCTTCTTACTCATGATACGAAAGCCGCACTCCACGACGTCGATACAATGCAGGATGACGGGCGTGACATGAAAGCGTTCCTCGTTGATATTTTAGGAGACTTGGAACAGAAACTAGTTGCCGCAGCGACAGGATCGGAAGAGGCCGGGTGGACATCCTCGGAAGCAAATCACGCCATCAGCGTTTTCATGAGGGCATATACCGAACTGCGTTTAAGCCCCGTCCCGAAACTTCCGGTAACAGTTGCAATCATAGAGTTTTGTACCGAACGAGTGGTGATAGTGGAGGATCCGCCGGTCGAGCCCAAGCCGGTAGTCAAAGAGAAAGCGCCGGATCCCGCACCGGTCGTTCATTCTGCTCCTCCGGCCGTTGCGGGAGGAGATCCGCCCGTTCCGTCTTTGGGATTATTGACGTTTGAGAAGCTCGTTGAGCATTGGCCTGATTTTATCGTCGCGACCAAGCCCTATAACCACTCGGTCGCAGGAGTCCTCCGTTCCTCTAGACCCAAGGCAGTGGAAGGTGGTATAGTAACCATCGAAGCGTTCTATAAGTTTCATCAGGAAAAACTTGCAGAAGTGCACACGAAACAAGTGCTCGGGGATGTCCTCAAAAAATTATTTGGCGAAAAGGTAAAAATTGAGATAGTATTAGGAAAGAAATGATCCGTCATCGCGAACGAAGTGCGGCGATTCCATCGGGATTGCTTCAAAACGAACGTTTATCGCAATGACAGAAAGGATATTGTATGTTTAATCCATTTAAAGCGTTAGGTGATGTCAATGCGATGCGAAAGCAGGCGATGCAGATCCAAGCCGCCCTTGAGCAGGAGGAATTCGAAGTGGTCAAAGGAAATGTCCGGATCGTCCTTACGGGTAATCAGAATGTCAAAGTGGTGGAGATTGATGGCGTACCCAACGAAAATATGCGTGAGGGATTAAACGAAGCTATCAAAAAATCCCAACAAGCGGCTGCGATGAAACTCGCCGAGCTATCCAAAAATTTCCAACAATAACGTGAAGCACGTTTTGGTCACCGGTTCTCTTGGGTTTGATTACATCATGGATTTTTCCGGGCGATTTTCAGACCGGATCATGCCGGATAATATCCACAAAATATCCCTTTCCTTTCTTGCGGACCGCTTAAGTAAACAGTTCGGCGGCACAGCCGGCAATATCGCGTATTCCCTGAAGCTTCTAGAAGTAGAGCCGGATATTCTCTCCGTTGCCGGCAATGACTTTGCCCCCTATGCGGCGTTTCTCAAAAAGCATGCCATCAGTGTGTCGCACATATCCGTGTTTGAGAAAGAGCCGACCAGTTGTTATTTCGTCGTCACCGATACGGACGATAACCAGATCGGTTCGTTTTATGTCGGTGCGCAGAAATTTGCGTCATCACTTTCCGTCACGAAAAGCGACGTTCATCCGGCGTTTGCGGTCATTTCACCGCAGGATCCGACCGCCATGAAGAACTTTGTGCGGGAATGTCAGAAGCTCGCGTGCCCGTACCTTTACGATCCGGCCTTTCAGATCGGTACGTTTACAGCTAGTGAGTTGCGGGAAGGAATAACGGGCGCGGAGATACTCATCGGCAATGATTATGAAATCGATCTTATTGCGGATAAGCTGGATGTCACGCACGAAGACTTACTCGTCATGGGCCCCAAGGCTGTGGTGACGACACTCGGAGCCAAAGGGTCGATTATCGAGACCCGACATGAAGCGATCCACGTGAAGCCTGCCAAAGCCAAAAGGGTGAGCGACCCTACGGGTGCGGGTGACGCCTATCGGGGCGGATTTATTGCCGGATATGTCCGCGGCTTGCCGCTTGAGGCGTGCGGCCAGATGGGCGCGGTCGCCGCAGTATACACGGTCGAGAAGTACGGTACGGTGACGCATCACTATACTGTTAAGGAATTCGTGAAAAGATACAAAGATACGTATGATGAACGCCCGCAATTGTAGTCACGAAAGATATTAGCGTGTTAACACATTACCATATGGAACAAGGCAAGGTCGTGCGACAATTCAAAAGTAAAAAAGGGAACGATGTCGTTTTTCGTTACCCGACGAAGGATGATTTCACCGGCGTATGGAATTTCGCTTGTGATTTAGTGTCAGAAGACACGTTTATAGAACTTGCGGGAACTGCTCCGACAGAAGAAGAGGAACGTAAGTGGTTTGACGAGATGTTGGACCGTATCGAGAAAAATGAGTCAGTCAATATTTCGGTATTTGTAAACGGCGCCTTTGCTGGTAATGGTCGGGCAGATCGGGGTAAGTATCGGCATAGTCATGTGGGTCATCTGGGACTTTCGTTAGCAGCTGCCTATCGTGATGAAGGCATAGGGACGGAACTTATGAAAGCGCTTATTGACGAGGCGAAAGCTCTCGGGCTACGATTGCTCACGTTATCCTGCTTTGAAAATAATCCGAGAGCGCTGCACGTGTATGAAAAACTGGGATTTCAAAAAGCAGGGATCATACCCAACGCAGTCGCGTACAAAGACGGATTCGTCGGAGAAGTAAAATTATATTTGCCTCTCACTGCCGATTCCGCGAATTTGTAAGTCAGTCTACACATACCTCCATGAAAATAATTGTTCTCGCTGCAGCAGAATTTGAGACCGAACCTCTCGCAAAGAATCTTCACCTCAAAAGGCTACAATCGTATGGATTTACCAAGGATTGGGTAGGAAACTCATACCGTCTCGTCCAGACGAATATCGGCAAAGTTCACGCGGCTGCGGTCACGCAGTATGTTATAGATCATGATAATCCTGAGTGGATTATAAACGTCGGGATAAGCGGCGGATTCATGAAAGAGGTTAGTTTAGGCGACATTGTTATGCCGACACATGTCATCCAATATGATCTCGATCAGACGAAATTAGGGTATCCGTTGGGGAGAATACACAAAGTTGAAAAAATAAAGTTACCTCTTATGACAATACGAGGAAATCATAGTTGGAAAAAAGGGATTTGTTTGACCGGCGATAAAGTTCTTTCTGATCAAAAAGAAGGAGGCCGGTTATATCAGCTGTTTCATCCAGCGGTTGTCGATATGGAATTAGGGTCGATCGCTCAAGTTTGCTATATGAATGGCATAAAACTTATGGCGTTAAAAAGTCCTGTTGATATCGTTGAAAAGGAAGAGGTTGCAAGTTTTGCTACGCGACTTGACCTCAGCATGATAAAGTTAAGCAACGCCCTTAAAGAGTTATTAGCGTGTCTGCAAAAATAATCAGTTATTGACTAGATGAAATTGGGTTGTTATAACAGACAATGTTTAAATTCATTTAAGGAGACCTATGGCAAAAATTGTTTCGCATGATGTGAAGGATATGACCTTGGCGGCCCTCGGGAAGAACCGGATCGAATGGGCAGGCAATCAGATGGGTGTATTGCGAGGTATCGGCAAACGGTTCGCTGCAGAAAAACCCCTGAAAGGTATGCGGCTTGGAGTTTGTCTCCATGTCACTGCAGAAACTGCCAACCTCATGCTTGTTTTGAAAGCCGGTGGGGCAGAAATTTCTCTGTGCGCCAGTAACCCGCTCTCTACCCAGGATGATGTGGCTGCCAGTCTGGTCAAAGACCATGGTATACCCACATACGCTATAAAGGGCGAGGACACCAAGACGTATTACAAACACCTCAATGCGGTCCTTGATACGCATCCCATGATCACTATGGACGACGGAGCGGATCTCGTCTCACTTCTTCATAAAGAAAGACCGGGACAGTTAAAAGAACTTATTGGATCCAATGAAGAGACGACGACGGGAGTCATACGGCTTAAGGCGATGGCCAAAGATAAAGCCCTCAAAATTCCCGTCTTTGCCGTCAATGACAGCAATACCAAACACATGTTTGATAATCGCTACGGCACCGGACAGTCGACGTTGGACGGCATCATGCGGGCGACCAATATGCTGCTCGCCGGTAAAGTGTTTGTGGTGTGCGGCTATGGATGGTGCGGCAGGGGACTGGCGTCACGGGCGAGAGGAATGGGAGCGCACGTCACTGTCGTCGAAGTAGATCCGATTAAAGCCCTGGAAGCGGTCATGGACGGATTTTCCGTCAAGCGGCTTAAGGACGCCCTCAAAACCGGTGATATTTTTGTCACAGTGACCGGGGACAAAAACGTCATATCTCTAGACCACATGCTGCGCATGAAAGATGGCGCGGTCATGGCAAATTCCGGCCATTTTGACGTAGAGATTGCTGTCGCAGCACTTGCGAAAAAAGCCAAATCCACCCGAAGGATCCGGCCGTTTGTCGATGAATATACACTCAAGGACGGCACGCGCAGATTTATTCTGGGCGAAGGCAGGCTTATCAATTTGGCGGCCGCGGAAGGACATCCGGCGGAGGTCATGGACATGAGCTTCGCGAATCAGGCGCTCGCCGCAGAATTTTTTGTGAAGAATAAAGGGAATCTTAAGGTCAAAGTCTATACCATAAGCCCGAAGATGGATTCCGAAATCGCACGACTGAAACTTGCTGCGATGGGGGTGAAGTTAGATCACCTGACCCGAGAGCAAAAGCATTACCTCACCAGCTGGCAGGAGGGAACATAATCCGTTTTGTTGCGTATCTGCATGATTTCTCCACAGGACTCGACTGATTTGATACAATAACATGATGAAACCGCTTCCTGTATCAGATCGTCTGGTGACTGTTCCCGCGTCACCCATCCGTAAACTCGTGCCGTTTGCAGACGCTGCGAAAAAAGAGGGTGTCAAAGTGTATCATTTCAATATCGGCGACCCCGACATAGAAACTCCGGAGGTCATGATGGAGGCCGTGCGTGCCTGGGATAGGAATCCGATCGGCTACGCCAATTCTCACGGGGAGGCTCCGCTTCTTACGGCACTTAATTCCTATTATCACGGTTTGGGCTTTTCATTTCTTGAGACGAGAGATATTCAGGTGACCATGGGAGGATCAGAAGCCATTTCGTGGGCGCTATTTGCGACATGCGACACCGCTGACGAAGTTATTGTATTTGAGCCGTTTTACAGTAATTATAATTCCTATGCGATCGTTCATGGCGTCAAACTTGTCCCGGTGCTGACGACTGCCGATACGGGCTTTCATTTGCCGGCAGAGGCGGAAATAGAAAAAATGATCACCCGCAAAACCAAAGCAATTCTTATCTGCACGCCCAATAATCCCACTGGTACGGTCTATACCAAAGAAGAGATGGAGATGCTGGTGCGTATCGTGAAAAAGCATGAATTATTTTTGCTCTCGGATGAGGTTTACAGGGAATATGCCTATGACGGTAGGAAACAAACGTCGCTTCTTTCCTATATGGAGGAGATCCCGGATCAGGCGATCATGCTCGACAGTTTGTCGAAACGGTATAGTGTCTGCGGTTTGCGTATCGGTGCATTAGTTTCCAGGAATACGGAAATTATGCAAGGCGTCCTGCATATCGGGCAGGGGAGATTGTCGGCCGGACTTATCGATCAGCTGGTCGCCGCCAAACTTTCGGAAGTGCCGCAACCGTTTTTGGATGCGATACATGCGGAATTCGAAAAGCGCCGTGACGTTTTGTATGAAGGGCTTCGTGCCATACCCGGTGTCGTCATCCCCAAACCAGAAGGCGCATTTTATACGATCGTCGGATTACCGATTGATGATGCAGAACATTTTTGCCAATGGTTACTTACAGACTTTCGGGATAACAACGAGACATTCATGTTAGCTCCGGCTGCCGGGTTCTATGCGACGCCGGGCAAAGGGAAAAACGAAGTGCGTATTGCGTACGTATTAAATACTGTCGCTATAACCCGCTGTGTCGAGCTCCTCAAAAAAGCATTAGAAATATACCCAAAGAAGACGGCATAGTTTTTTATGCCATCGCGTCATGAAAAATTCTCACAAAACACTCGTATTATTTGATATCGATGGGACGCTTACCCAGGTTACGGACAAAAGTATCGCCTATTGGGAATTCCGTTTACGTGCCGTATTTGAGGAAACCTACCACGTACCCGTGACCATCCCGCTCGACGTAAACTCCTATAACGGGATGGTAGACAAAAAGATCATGTGGAAAATAGCCCAGCTCGTGGGCATATCGCGTGAACGGTTCGACGAGAAATTTCTGGAGGGCAGGGACGTATTTCATAAATATCTGAAAGCCGCCGTGAAGGATGGAAGCATTACGTATGCCCCTATTCAGGATGCAATGCAGTTGGTTCGCCGTCTTCCGCCACCGCCTGCCATATATTACGGATTGGTGACGGGTAACGTGGAAAAGAACGCATGGCTGAAGCTAAAAAACGCCGGATATGACGGACATTTTCATTTTGGTGCGTTCGGCGACAGCATGGAAGAACGTGAGGATTTGGTTCGTGAGGGCATCGCTCAGGCAAAGAAGCGTTTCGGCCGTACGTTTCTTGCAGAGGAAGTCGTCGTCATCGGCGATACGGTTCATGACATCCGTGCCGCAAAAGCTGCGGGCGTCATGGCATTGGGCGTCGCCACCGGTCATTTGGATACGGTCGCTTCGCTCATTGCGGCAGGCGCTGACCTTGCGGTCAGCTCGCTTCTGGACGAACGGGTACTTACTTTGTTAGGATTAAGCCAATGATTCTTCTTTCGGGTACTTCTAATCCGTCCCTTTCCCGATCCGTCGCGAAAGAGTCACATACACTATTAGGGGGAGTCGAGATAACGCGTTTCATCGATAACGAATGCCGGGTATATGTGAAAGAAGACGTCGCTGACAAGGATGTCTTCGTCATCCAGTCGCTTTCGACAATTGCGGATCAGCGTTTGGTTGAATTATGCCTTGTCGGCCAGGCGCTCAAGAGCCTCAGTGCCAAACGAGTCACCGCAGTTATTCCGTGGATGGGATACAGTAAACAGGATAAGGCGTTCCGCAAAGGAGAAGCCATATCCGCCCAGTTGGTCGCGAAATTTATTGAAGCGGCGGGCTTTGACCGGGTCATTGCCTGCGAACTGCATTCAGAGGCAGTTGTCCCGTTTTTCCATATCCCGGCAGTCGAGCTGTCTACCCACGAAGTACTTGCCGAGGCTCTCAAAGCCAAGTGTAAGGGCAAATGGGAACAAGCAGTTGTTGTTTCACCGGACAAAGGTGGGAAGTCCCGCTCCGAACGGTTTGCGAAGGAGGTCGGACTTCAGATCGTGTATTTAGATAAAACGAGAAGTGTCGAAACGGGGGGAGTCACAGTGACCGGTATTTCCGGTGATGTCGCGGGGAAACCCATTATTATTTTTGATGACATCATAAATACCGGCGCGACCGCGGTAAAAACTAGTGAGTTTCTGCATGAAAAAGGCGCTAAAGCGATCTATTTTCTCGCGACGCACGCCGTATTTGCCGGTGAGGCCGTGGCACTTCTTTCCGACAGTTTCATAAACGAAGTTATCGTGACTGATACGATAGCGATTCCGAGATCAAAACATTTCGCCAAACTCACCGTTGTTTCGGTAGCTAAGCTTCTCTCTGATGCCATTGCGCACTAAATGCGCTAAAATTGTTCTATTACCAACGAGTCTACCTGCTGAATTATTCTGACTGTTGTATAGTATGAGGACGAACCCATGTCACTTCTACCAAAAAGCTTATCGCGATTAATAGAGAGTTTTGAGAAACTTCCGGGTGTGGGTCCCAAAACGGCCCAACGGCTGGCGTTTTATCTTCTCCATGTACCGCAGGAGGATCTTGAAGGTTTTGCGGACAGTCTCACGAATCTCAAAAAAAATACCGTCCTTTGTTCGTTATGCAAAAATGTGACGGAGCAGGATCCCTGTATCATTTGCAGCAATCCGGGGAGAACAAAAACGCTTATCTGCGTCGTCGAGCAACCGACCGATGTCCTGTCGATAGAAAAGACCGGAAAGTTTAAAGGCGTCTATCATGTGCTGCACGGATCGATTGATCCTTTAAATAACATCGGCCCGGATGAAATATATCTTGCTGATTTGTTGAAACGGGTGAGTGATCGGGAGGATCATGTGGAGGAAGTCATTCTCGCTATGAATCCCAACATGGAGGGGGAGGCGACCGCCATGTATATACAGAAACAAATTGACCAAGGCAGTGAGCGAAAAATCAGAATTACCAGACTCGCGCATGGCTTGCCGGTCGGGGCGGACATCGAATACGCCGATGAGGTGACGCTCTCAAGAGCGCTGGAAGGACGAACGCAGTATTAGATATGGTAACCAAAAAACAAGTTGAAGAAATACTGAGAAACATACCGGATCCGGAGATCGGGGTGTCGCTGTGGGATCTGGGTCTTATATACGGCATCAAATCCAAAGGGTCGGTCGTCGAAATCACTATGACCCTGACGACCATCGGGTGCCCGCTATTTTCTCTTATCGCAGACCCCATCAAAAAAGAAGTGGGGAAGTTACCCGGTGTCAAAGAAGTCCGCGTAGAGTTGACGTTTGAACCGCCGTGGAATATGGATCGGATGAGTATAGCTGCGAAACAACAATTAGGATTCGCGTAATATGGCAAATCCCGGATCAATTTTAGGTCAAATAGGCGAGTCGATAGAACAAATCGGCAAAGACGTGGCACAGGAAGCTGTGCAGGCCCCCAAAGACATTGCAGGCAAGGCGCTTGAAAGTCTTGGTGTTTCGTCGGGAGGAAAAAAGAATCCAAAGCAGCAATCGCAAAATACCCCGCAAATTCCAGGTCAGGAAGAAGGAATACAAGCGCCGGCTTCAGGCCAAAGCGAGGAAGTGAAGTCCGCAATTGCGCGAAAGGCACTTGAGGAAATTTCCGGTAAAACCTCCCAGCAAAAGGAACCTACCGTTTGGGAGAAACTTCAGGAAGAGGAAAAACAAAAGAAGGAAGCAGAAAAGAAGCAAAAGGCGGAGGCGCAGAAACAGGCCCTGCCCAAAAGCGGCGGCAAACGTCCGAGGGGTGATCTCTACGGAATGAAGGCGAAGAAATCAAGCACGGAGATGAGTAGAAACGTGCGGCAGGATTAATTAATTTTTTTTGTGAAAAAAGAGCTGCGTTGGGTCATCCTCATTTGTTTGGGCTTTGCCGTGTGTTATTCTGTTCTTTCGGTTATCCGGCACCTTCACTTCGGTTCCTATGGATTTGATCTGGGTATTACCGATCAGATTGTCTGGCTCTACAGCATTTTGCGCGCACCCATCACGACGGTCCAGGCGTATCCGTTTACCTCAATCCTCACGGATCATGTCGAGCTTATGTATGTACTCATAGCACCGTTTTATTGGCTCTACCGGAGTCCGATAATGCTTCTCGTACTGCAGGCGGCAGCGCTTAGCTTTTCAGGGATTCCTGTTTATCTATTAGCCCGGAAAAAGAAGCTACGTCCGGTTGTATGTTTTGCTCTCCTTGTAAGTTTTCTCATGTTTTACGGCATGCAGAACGCGGTGTGGTTTGACGTACACAGTCTTAGTTTCGGCGCCGCAGCGCTCGCGTGGTTTATATACTTTCTGGATGCGGAGCAAACCCATTGGATATTCATCACGCTCGTACTTGCCATTATCTCAAAAGAAGATGTAGCACTTCTGACCGGGCTCGTCAGCGCAGTATATTTTTTGCGTCGCCGCGACCGAAATTCTCTTTTTGCCGGAATCATATCCCTCCTGTACTTTGCGGCGATTTTTGGCGTCTACTTTCCGCACTTCACTCATGATGGCTATCGGTATGCAACTGCGGATGGTCTGGGAAAGCATGTGAGTCTTTCTTTGTTCTACGATTCGGCTGACAAGCGACAGACCTGGCTCTATTCGCTTGGCTGGTTCGGATTCCTTCCTGTCGCCTCCGTACTTACGCTCCTTCCAGCGATAGGGGATATGGCCCATTATTTTGTTTTCGCTCCGAATTTCACTGCTGCACAGGGATTATTTATGCATTATCGGGTGACACTTGGGGTATTACTTGCGTTGCCGACGATAGATGTGATCAGTCGGTGGAAGAAATTGAACACGGTCTATATCGCGATCTATCTTGTTGTCTGCGCGCTCGCGCTGCAGTACGTTCTGCATTTGCCGCTAAGCTACCTTACCAAGCGATGGTTTTGGACAATGCCTGCTAGTGTTACGGATATCGAGCGGGGGATACGGCAGCTGCCGAAAGACGCATCCGTGGTCAGTCAAAATAACATTACCCCGCATTTGAGTGAACGACCCTTGGTTTTCACCTTATATCCGATGACGAAGGACTTTACGGAAAATAGCCCGTGCGGGGTAAAAACCTGTGATTGGTTACGCTGGGCGGGGAAGCCCTCTTACCTTATCGTCGATACGTCCAGAGACTGGGATGAACGAAGCTTTCTCATCCCCCGCGAGCGGTTCATCACGAGCGTTATTAATTTAGAGAAGAACGGCAATATCGACCTTTTCTTCCGGTCGCATGAAACATCCGTATACCGAATCCTGCATCAACCGAATTGAGATTTTTGGTATGATATACTCCTATAAGGTATTTTGTGGAGATTGCCTATGCTTCATATCTATAACAGTTTTACCCGGAAGATAGAAGATTTTGTGCCCATACATCCTCCCAAAGTGGGTCTCTATACGTGCGGTATGACCGTCTATGACTACGCGCATATCGGCCATGGCCGCAAGTATGTCGGTGACGATGTATTACGGCGCATACTTACGCGTTTCGGGTATGACGTGACGCATGTTCAGAACGTGACGGATGTCGGACATTTGGCATCAGACGCGGATGAGGGTGAGGACAAAATGGAAAAGGGTGCAAAAAAGTACGGCAAGACCGTGTGGGATGTAGCGAAATTTTATACTGATCATTTTTATACCACAATGGATTCATTAAACGTCTTGCGGCCGAGCGTTATCTGTAAAGCCACGGAGCACATAGCCGAGCAGATTGCCCTCATACAAAAGCTCGTGGATCGCGGTCACGCCTACGAAACGCCTGAAGCGGTCTACTACGACGTGACGACCTTTCCGGGATACGATAAACTTTTCGGGCGCCAGAAACTCACGGAGAAAAAAACAGCGGTTCGCGACAGCGTGCAAACCGGAGAACACAAAAAACATCCTGCGGATTTCGCGCTATGGTTTAAACGTGTCGGGAGATTTGCGGATCATGCGATGCATTGGGATAGCCCCTGGGGCGACGGTTTCCCTGGCTGGCATATCGAGTGTTCGGCGATGAGCATGAAATACCTCGGCGACAGTTTTGACATTCACACCGGCGGCATTGACCACATACCGGTTCATCATCCCAATGAAATCGCCCAAAGTGAGGGAGCGACCGGTCAACCGTTCGTGAAGTACTGGATACACTATAATTTTCTGCGCGTAGACGGTAAAAAAATGAGTAAGAGTTTCGGTAATTTTTATACCGTCGAGGACGTGATAAAGAAAGGAATTGATCCTTTGGCGCTCCGATATTTTTACTTGACGAGTCAGTACCGCAGCGAACTCAATTTTACCTGGGAATCCTTGCATGCTGCGCAATCAGCACTGTCGGAGTTACGAATTCAGATTAGCAAACTGAAAGCGGAGAAACGCGAACGCTCAGCACTTAGTGAAGAGAAGCTTGCCAAAGTAGACGCGTATCGCGCTAAATTTGATTCGGCACTCGGAAACGACATGAATACTCCGCAGGCCCTCGCGGTCGTCTGGGAGCTTATCAAATCCAATGTGCCGAGTCAGGATAAATTTGATTTACTTCTCGATTTTGATGACGTCTTGGGTCTCAAGCTTGCCGACATTTCTGAAGCGCCGACGGAGGAAGAGGCGCCTGCCGGCATTCAAGCGCTGCTTCGTAAACGGGATGAATTCCGCGCCGCCAAAAAATTCGCAGAATCCGATACGGTCCGCGATCAAATCGTCAAGAGCGGATATGAAATAGAGGATACGCCTCAGGGCTCCCGTGTAAAAAAAAAGACCATATGACGCGGCGCTCCGGCCGTGATAGCCGTACCCCCGGCGTCATCGTTTTATTCGGTTCCGGTGAGCTTACCCCTACGGGCCGGAAAATACATGAAGATGTTTTTCGGCGTGTGTCGCTTTCAGCGCCGGTAAAAATCGGAATTCTAGAAACGCCGACGGGATTCGAGGTGAACGCGATGCACGGATGGCCGGAGCGTATGGAAGACTTTTTCCGTGAGCATTTACGCGACTGGAAACCCGATATCGTGCGCATCCCTGCCTGGCGCAGAGACGGAGAGAAAAGTACAAATACCCCAAGCACGGTCGATGTCATACGGGAGATTGATTATCTCTACAGCGGGGCAGGGAGCCCGAGCTATGTGATTACCCACCTTCGGGATACGCTCGCCTGGAAGCGCATGATGGAGGCTCACGCACGGGGAGCGACGCTTTGTTTGGGATCGGCGACCGCCGTCGCGATCGGCCGCGTAGCACTTCCGGTGTACGAAATATATAAAGCCGGTGAGGATATCCACTGGATAGAGGGATTAGATATATTGAAGCCCTACGGGATTTCCATTGCCGTGATACCCCATTGGAATAACACGGAGGGCGAGGATTTTGATACGACGCGCTGCTGGATGGGCATGAAGCGATTTGAGACACTTCGTCGTATGCTGCCTCCCAACATAACAATTCTGGGAATCGACGAAACGACAGCCTGCTGTATCGACAGCGCAAAGAACACGTTTGAGGTGTTGGGGACAGGGTCGGCCCATATCATTCGTCACGATATGCCAGAACGGACAGTAAACGCCGGGGAGAGTCATACACTCGATGGACTTCGTTAGCGGGTTACCGTGATTTGTGTTGCGCTGACTTTGTGGGTCGCGACATCAAATGAAGATGCGTTCACGACAAAACTCACGTTCGTTCCCACGGAAGCGGATAAAAGGTTGAAGCTTGTCGGAATCGTGACTGTCCACGTGCCGTAATTGATTGCCGGACCGCTCCTGCTTTCCGGACTGAATTGTACATTCTCGACCATTAGCGTCCCGTCCGCACTATTGACGCTTGCGACCGTGCCTACCAATTTGATGATGTTGACGACCCCTGCGCGAGCGCGTATATCCGTCGGTGCTGTCTGGTTGTTTTTGACGACGTTTATAATTGCGGTGGTGACGACGCCGACGATTATGAGTCCGAAAAGCGCGATGACGTAGATGAATGTGTTTGGTGTTTTCCTCATTGCATACTATTGTGCTACGCTTTGGGTCGAAAATCAAGCGTGTGCTCATTCATGCGGGATCCGGGCCTTGCTCCTTATGCGTATACTTTGGTCACAAGTCAGATGTGGAGGATTGACAATATTTTTTCATACCGCTCCTTTCATCGACAGCGTTCCGTCACTCCTCTCTATCATGTCATTTCTGTAAAGGACGAAACCCGTGGAATTGTAGTATGATAGAAACTCATGGAATCGACAATTTTTGTAACGAATCGTACAATAAATTCGGGAGTTGTCATATTTCGAAGATTCATAATCTAACCCGGAATGAAAAACATTTTCAATATATTCCGCTTCACCAAGTCGTTCACCGGTTGGTACGTCGGGATGAGTATTTTTATCATCGCATCATCGCTTTTGAGTTTCGTCGGGCCTTTTGTCCTCAAGCAAATCGTTGACGGCATCACTGCGCAACTGTTGACCGGTAAAAACGAATTGCACATTCTCTATGTGGCGCTCGCTATTCTCATCGTTTCCGACATTTTTGGTACGATACTTACCGCGGTAGGCATGTATATCGGCGATCTGTTAGCCGTGAAACTGCAGTCGTATTTATCGGCAAAATTTTATAAGCACGTATTAAGTCTGGATGTCGGGTACTTTGACAACATAGCGGTCGGGAATCTCGTGAACAAAATGTATAGAGGCATAGAAAGCATCACCAATTTCATCCAGAACGCGACGAACAACTTCCTGCCGTTTTTCTTAACCGCCATCATTACGATCGCGATCCTTATGTTCTATTCACCGATCGTCGCAATTCTTTTGGCCGCGTTGTTTCCGATCTATATCGTGATCACCCATCGGTCCTCGATGGCGTGGGGGAAACACGAAGGAGAAAAAAACGCGATCGCAGATATGTCTCAGGGGAGAGCGCTTGAAAGTCTCGCGGGCATACGGGTAGTGAAAGCGTTTTTGGGGGAAGTATTCGAATTTGGTGCGTTTCGGCGGGCCCGTGACGAAATCGAAAAAATTACGCGCGTGCAATCCAAAGAATGGCATATCTTTGATTTCTATAGGAGGATTGCGCTCAACATCATTCTTTTTTGTATCGTTTCCTATATCCTGTTTATGACGTACCGGAGATCTTACACGTTGGGTGAAATGACCCTTATGCTTCAGCTCGTCAATCAGGCCCGGTTTCCGCTCTTTGCCATGTCGTTTATCATCGGGCAAATACAGCAGGCGGATGCCGGCAGTAAAGATTTTTTTGCCGTACTCGCTACGTCGCAGATCATACAGGATCGGGCTGGTGCCGCAGCACTCACTTGGCCGAAGACGCCCAAAGGATCGAGCCTATCATTTGATGGTGTATCGTTTTCCTACGGGAACAAACGAGATGTCCTTAAAGATATTTCGTTTGCGTTGGGCTACGGAGAGAAGCTAGCTCTTGTCGGCGAAAGCGGGCAGGGGAAGTCAACGCTTGTGAACCTTATCCTCCGATATTATGTCCCGCGCTTGGGTAGTATCCGTCTGGCGAGAAAAGACGTCAGCGGTGTTACCGCTGAATCGCTTCGCAAACATATATCCATCGTATTCCAGGATGCGCTGTTATTCTCGGGAACGATTGCAGAAAATATCCGGTATGGCAGCCCGGACGCGACCGATGCAGAAGTTCGAGAAGCTGCAAGACTCGCCAATGCGACGGAATTTATAGATACGCTTGAGAAGAAATACGAAACCACTATCGGGGAGCGCGGGGTGAAACTTTCCGGCGGACAGAAGCAGCGTCTTGCCATAGCGAGGGCCATTCTCCATGATGCACCGCTTATCATTCTCGACGAAGCGACGAGTTCACTCGACAGCCGGTCGGAACTTCTGGTCCAGCAGGGATTGGATCATCTGACGCGCGGCAAAACGACGATTATCATCGCGCACCGGCTCTCAACATTGTCGGGAGTGGATAAGATCCTCGTTCTCTCGGAGGGAAAAATATCGCAGTTTGGGACCCCCAAGGATCTCATGAAACAAACGTCGGGACTCTACGCCAAGATGATCATGCTTCAGAAAACGCTCTTGGGTGCCACAGGAGAGGAGCGAATGAAGGCACTTGAGAAGTATGATTTGGTAGGATAAATCAGGGTTTCACCGCCTCGTACAGGTAGCCGACTTCAGCGCCCACCCGTGTTATGGTGTAGAGACGTCTCCCGTGTGTGTCCCAGTATGTTTTGGCGCCTACAAAAAAGTTTTCGGAATGAGGCACGATCACGTAATCGGGGCTTGCGTCACTCGGGACGAATGTAAGGCGGTTATCAGGGAAATACCAGGACGGGAAATCCAGCCAATTTATATTTACCGTTTTCCCCTGGACTTCGGGCAATGCGTTGACGCGTTTAACCAGTTCGCCGGCAGAAAATCCCCAATAGTCGAATTCATACGTTGTTGAGGCTTTTTGGATTCCGCCGCTCATTCTGTTGAAATAGAGCATCTCATACGGATGTAATACGACGTCGTTTCGTGCGGTCGGAATAAAAAGAACCGCGAGAGTAAGTGCCGTCAATATTGGGGAAAATCGTGTCATAGTTCCGAATTTCCGTATGATCCAACCGACGCCGATGCCGGTCAGTATGGCTATAGCAGGTATAACTTCCAAAAATTGTCGTATACCGTTGTAGACAGTGATAGACGGAAAGAGATAGCGAGTAAGTATGATACATACCCAAACGACCGGAAGCAGGAGGAGAGGCTTTCCCTGTTCATTTTTTTGGCGATGAATACTTACCCCGATACCTAAGATAGCGGCAAGAAGCATGGGGATAGGAGTGACGACAGCAATAGATACTGGCGCATAATACCAAGGTGTATCAATACCGGCGTGATAGACTCGGCCGGCGAACAACACAGGTAATCCTCTCCCAACCTCGTTTATATACTGATAAATTAATAATAGGTGTGGGATAGTGTCCGTGATAAGCCAGGGCCAAGCAGCGAGAAGTGACGTGCCACCTGCCAGGGAAAAAAGTACGACATGGTTTATCGACTGATGGAGAAGGCGGCGATGCCATACACGCATTGTCAGAAGAAGCGTGACGGCGATAACAACCGGTGCAAACGTATTTGAAACTTTTGTTGCCAGAGCCATACCCCACGTCATACCCGCGATAAGTGTGGTGATGTATGATTTCTTTTTGATAGCGCGAAGAATCGTATATATCGTGAGCGTAAACATCGCGGCCCCCGGTACGTCTTTGATGTCGGTGTGGCTTAACCCGATAAACAGCGGATAGGTGGCAAGCGCGAGTGCGGCGACTATAGCGGCAATCGGGGACTCGGTCAGCTCGACGGTGATGAGTCCGGTCGTAAGTATGGCAAGAGATCCGAATATAACTGCGGTGAGATGATGGGCCGCGATAGGATCGAGGAGCTTTGCGCGCTCACCAAGGGCGAACGAGGTAATGGAGGCGAGCGTGTCCGCAAACGGCGGATATCGTTCATAATGCGTTTCCGTTCGGAAAGGCAGGGGTGGAGGGATTGGGAGTGTCGTCGGGTGTGCAAGGATGTCTGAAAGCGGATGGAGGTATGCGTTGAAGTAAATCCTGCCGATCATGAAATTCTCGGGTTCGTCCCAGGTGATGTTGTAGTCATGTATCGTGAGGCACCCGATGACCAAAAATAGAAGCGCGATGAGCCAAAGTATCCGGTGAGTCCTCATGGGTGAGGTGATTGTATCACTTAGGCGATCGCCCGAAGTAGGCTGAATTTGGTATGATGCTGTTACGAAATCGGCTGCGTCTCGTTTCAGTATATGAGGAGAGATAGTACTATCGATCATATCGTCGCTCGCTGCAAGGCTGCCGATCGGTCGGCTCTGGGCGAACTCTACGACGCGTTAGTCGCACGTGTCTATCGGTTCGTCTATTTTCGTGTCACGAGCCGGGAAGATGCAGAAGATCTGACCGAGCAGATATTCGTGCGGATATTTGAGCATATCGGTCAGTTTGACGAGCGGGGAATTCCGTTTGAAGCATGGGTTTTCCGCATTGCGCGTAATATGATTATTGATTTTTATCGGGAACATAAGGTAGCGGTCGTTCCGCTTGAGGAGGCATTACATGTTCCTGATCCCGGCACATCTCCCGAGGAGCAGACAGTGACCGCATTGCAGATGGAGGACGTCCGCAGCGCCATCCCGAAGTTGCCGGAGACCTACGGCGAGATTATTGTCCTCAAATTTATTGAAGAGCTGGATAATGAAGAGATTAGTCGGATTTTGGAAAAACCCGTGAGTCATGTCCGGGTCCTCCAGAGTCGGGCGATACAGAAACTTAAGGAGATTTTGCGGGTATGAAACAATCGCTAGAAGACATATTGCGGACGATGAAAACTATTCCTGAGGCAGCGCCCCGGGCGACGTTTCAGGAAAATGCGCGCATACGGCTCATGAATACGGCATTCATCGGAAGGCGGGCTTCGATACTTGAGCGCATACATCTCACGTATCATATCGCGCGTTTGGTTGGGGGATTTGCCCTGGCATCGGTCTTTGTCGGCGGCGCGGTTGTATATGCCGCGCAGTATAGTAAGCCCGGAAACCCGCTCTATCCCATAAAAACCGCAAGCGAACAGGCGGCTCTCCATCTCGCGCCAACGACAGGGCTCAAGACGTCTGTTGCAACGATTCTTATTGATAGGCGCGTGCAGGAGGTAACGGATGGTAGGGATGACAGGACCAGCGAAGATGTCGAGCGTGCCGTGTCGTCTTTTAACGATACGGTACATTCCATGGAACAAGCAAAGGGCGTCGATGCTTCCGAGGTGGAGACGCATGCAAAGGCTGCAGAAAAGACGCTGGAGTCTTTCCGGCAATCTACACAACACGGTGGTACTGATACGAAGTCAGACGATGGAAAAAATCATGAAGAAGGCAGGCAATCGGGCGATAGGCATCCGACTCCCGAGATAACCCCGCATCCGACGATTGAACTGCAACACGTTGATCTGTCCGCCACGCCGCCTGCGGACGTGAAGGGAATCCAGATCGAAATTCCGCGCTCCGGCGATCAAAAAGGCGAGACATCACGGGATGAATGATCCGCTGTTACGAATACGCTCCTCATTCGTTACTACTTTACACGAAGACCGAATACAATGCGGTTTTCCTTTTAAAGGAGGCATGTATGAAAGCACAAAATGGGTTTGTATCACTTGCCAGTCTTTTGTTATCTGCGTTTGTCGGATTAGGAGGTCTCGGGGCAATCGTTGCGTTTAATCACAATAGCGAATTATTGGGCGGCGTCCATACGCAGGCAACGGTATCCGCCAATGACGACATAACACCCAGTCCGACAGACAGTCCGACATCGACACCAACTCCTACGTCAGCGACGGGAATTAGTCCTACGCCTACGCCGACCACGGAAGTAACGGTCAGTCCTACGCCGACCATCACGCCGATTCCGACCGGATTCCTGCACTCGATTATACGGGGCGGCGATGAAGAGGAAGACGAGGGAGAATCATCCGAACAGGATGAGCATTCGAAGGGCGTGAATGTGCAGACGGAAGAGCGGGGACAGTTTGGTAATCATGCAAACCAGGGTTTACACGAAGGATTGGAATTGCAGTCCGGACGGGAATAAAAACATCATTCGCAGAAAAAGGCGGCCCCTCAAGGGCCGCTTTTTTTGTGTGATAAACCGATGTACGGGAGATAACCCTTTTCTTTCGGAGCCTAACGCGGTACCCTGATACCAGGGAAGTAATCAATCATATGGTTGACGTTCTTGCCGTTATAGGTCGCTCAATCGTTATTTATCTGTTTATCATCCTTGCCATACGCCTTTTCGGCAAGAAAGAACTCGCACAGCTATCAATCATCGATCTGGTTTTTATTCTTCTTTTGTCCAACGCCGTGCAAAATGCCATGGTGGGGGATAATACGTCGCTTCTTGGCGGGGTCGCAGCGGCGAGTGGTTTATTCATCGCGAACTGGCTTTTGAAAAACCTCCTGTTTCGGTCACGACATATCAGTCGTTTCTTGCAGGGCGAGGCGCTCCTTATTATTTATAAGGGAAAGGTAAATGACGATCATCTGCGCCGGGCGGAAATTAGCTACGAAGAGCTGGAGGCTGCGGTCCGGGAGCACGGCGTAGAAAAAGTTGCCGATGTAGATTTGGCGGTCCTGGAAATCGACGGTAACATAAGTGTCATGTCTAAAAATTTCGCCCGCCGCACGACGAAAAAACGCCGCGTCCACAAATCATTGGGCTTGCGGTCATAATCTATGAATCACTTTACTCTAAGGGATTTTGCTATAACAGTGGGCAGTTTAGTTATCATCACCGTGGCAATTGCAGTGACGCAACATAGGACACTGCCGTTTACGCTCCTTGCGGTATCGCAAGCGCCCCCGGTATCCGTGCCGTCAACGCATGTCACGACGACGCTTTCGGACGTACACGCGCCCGACGGGACCAGGAAGCTTACCATGAAGCGGGTCACCCTGACGGCCACCGAATCGGCGTATGTGGTGACGACGTCTGATATATCAGGAGCTAACCGCACCGTTTTGTATCAAACCGTCCTGCCAGTGTCAGATGACCTCATACTGCCTCCGAACAGCTGGTCTCCGGATAATAAATTCGTTTTTGTAAAAATAACTTCTCCCCAAGGGCTCTCGGTTCAGGTCTTTCAGTCAAACGGAGAAGCATTCGGCGACGGACAACCTGCCGTTGATGTTTCTCAGATTTTTCATGAAAAATTGCCGGATGTAGCACTTCGTGATGTAACGGGTTGGGATGATCCGTCGCTTCTCCATGTCATGACCTACGCCGCGGATAAATCGATAGGGTTCTCGTATTGGTTTGATATGTGGGGGAGAAATTTTATCGAGCTTGCCCATCGGTAGATGACCTATGAAACAAAAGAAGCGAACCAAACGAACGCATATACCCTGGATTCTTGTCGCTTTTCTCCTGACAGGATTCATCATCGTGGTTGTTGCGCTCTATATGCTGCTTTTCCGCGTTGATGGCACTGCCTACTGTGCCAACTCCATTAGCTGTGTCAATGATCTCACCGGTAGCTTTCAGCCGGGGAAGACGAGTACGTTTATGGGAGAGCGTGTCGCACTCCCATCGTCGCTTACCAATCTCCAAAAGTCCTCAAGGGTTTTAGGGGAAACGACGGCGGTCAAACATATCTATGTAGACCTTTCGACGCAAACACTGACCGCCTATGAGGGGAGTAATGTCGCGATGTCATTTCCCATCGCTTCCGGCAGGTGGCATCCGACACCCACGGGAGATTTCCATATATGGATAAAGCTCCGGTATACCCATATGGAAGGCGGGGATCAGGCGGACGGGACATATTACAACCTCTATAACGTACCGTATACGATGTTTTTCTATAACGACCAAGTACCGAAAAGTGCCGGCTTCAGTCTACATGGGGCGTATTGGCATAATAATTTTGGGCATCCGATGAGTCACGGATGCGTAAACATCCGGCCGGAGGATGCAGGGAAACTTTTTGACTGGGCCGATCCCGTGACTGCGACGACGACGACCTATGCGACCGCAGATCACCCGGGGACACTCGTTACCATAACCGGCGAGACACCGGATGAATAAAGGAAACCCGTAACCCAATGCGGGTCATTTCGAGTACATCCGGTTGTTTTCATGTTATTATTACGATCATCATGTCCAAACGAGTCGTGTGGTATGTACTTGGGATTATTGTCATTGCGGGAGGGTTCATCCGGCTGTGGCAGTTGGATTCGATACCCTCGGGACTGCACGCGGATGAGGCGCTTACCGGTTATACGGCGTATAGTCTCCTCAAAACCGGAAAAGACTTATCCGGTCAGGTGAAGCTCGTTGGATTTCGGGATACGAATATCGGCGGAACGTTCCCTTCGCTTCTCAGCTGGATACTCGTGCCGTTTGTAGGCGCGTTCGGACTACACACATACGTGGATCGTTTGCCGTCGGCACTCCTTGGCATCGTCTCGATACTCGCGTTGTTTGGTATTGTGAAGTCCCTAACCCGGGATACGCGTATTGCCCTTATTGCCGCGTTTCTTATGTCGGTGAATCCCTGGGCGATACAGATTTCGCGTCAGGGACTTTTGGAATCACTGTCTCTGGTCTTGGTGCTTTCGGGTACGTATTATTTTTTGACGGCCTCACGGCATATGTGGCGATACGCACTGTCGTTTGCCCTTTTTGCACTGTCTTTATATTCATATGATGCGCCCAGGCTCTTTTTGGTTCCATTTTTGATCGTTTTGACGATTTATAAGTGGCCGCATATACAGCCGATTCGGTGGTCGGTTTTGAAAACGTCATTCATATTCTGGGTAATTTTTGGGACGGTCCTGTATCGTATTTTTGCGTCTGGCGTGATTCATGATTATGAGCGATCGAGCGTCTTCGATCCGCAACAGATAGCAGCGACTGCCGGAGGAGAACAACTATTGAGTACTGCGCCGCGCTGGCTTTCACGCCTGTTTCATAATAAAGTGACGGTCGGGTATAAACATGTCCTTACGAGTTACGTCAATATCTTTTCTCTGGACTGGTTTTTCGTCAACGGGTCCGGGAACCTGCAGCGCGCGGTCGGAAATCACGGAGAATATCACTTGTTTGAGCTTCCGTTATTCTTTCTTGGTTTCTTCTATGTATGGACAAAAAAGAAGAGGTTACGTTATTTGCTTCTTTCGTGGCTCCTCATCGGTCCGTTGCCGGGCGGGCTATCATCCGGCAGTTATATTTATAGGAGTGTCATGATGCTTCCGGTGCCGATTATGTTTAGCGCGTATGGACTCGGTGTCGTTTTAGACCGAGTCTCGCGGTATCAGGGGGTGGTGAAGCTGGTGACAAAAGTCGGCACCGTAGTCATCATTGCGGTATATATCTCATCGTACCTGTTCACATATTTTTTTGACTATCCGGTCTATGCGTCCGAATGGTGGTCAAAGGAACAAAACGATGCTATACGCTACGGGGTAGCACACCAGTATGCATACTCGTATGTCTTTTTTGACGGGACGCTTCCCTGGGTGACACAATATGCGTTTCTTACCGGGCTCACCCCGGCTGTTTTCCATCAGAATACCGCGCATACGATACCGGTATGGAATCTCAACGGATATCAGTTTGGTTCACTGTACTTCGTCTTCATACCCGACGACGTGAAGAAATTGCCGCATGCAGCAGCTTTTTTTCCAAAAGGGTCACTCGTTATCGTCAACGGGAATACGGATGTATTTCCCAAAGACCAGCCGGTCTATACCTTTCAGGCGCCGGATCACACTCATAGTGTATATAAAGCGGTGGTGGTGCGGTAATACTATGACATCCACTAACTACGGGAAGCACCAGAGCAAGAATCCCATCCAGCGGATGCTCATAGAAAATTTTTACCGCCAGTTGTTACTATTGGTCGATACCGTTCACGCCGAGCGCATTATAGACGTCGGATGCGGAGAAGGATATACGCTTGCGAGGTTAGTTGTCCGAAGAGCGAATTTGACGGGCATTGACATATCGGAACAGGCGTTGGGGATCGCGTGCGCGAAGCTGCCCGCGCTGGATATCGGCAAGGGGGATATCTACGGACTGCACGCTCCGGACGCATCGTATGATCTCGTCTTGTGTAACGAAGTGCTCGAGCACCTTACACAACCCGCCAAAGCGCTTCGGGAGCTTCGTCGCGTGTCGAAAAAATATGTCCTTCTGTCGGTGCCGAACGAACCGTGGTTCAGGGTCGCAAATTTTGTCCGTGGTAAAAATTGGCGCCGCTGGGGAAATCCGGCAGAACATCTGCGTCACTGGACGCGGTCGCAATTCATCGAGTTCGTCGCAACACATGGATTTACCGTCACGAAGATACTGACTCCGTTTCCATGGATACTCATTCTTGCAGAGAAAAAGTAATTCCCGACCTGCGTGCGTTTCTCAGACCAGTTTTTTTGCGCGCATCTGTTTCGCGACCTCGTATTTTTGGGTTACGAGCGCGCCGAGGACGATAAGTCCCAGGATGGATTTCGTGAGTCCTCCCACTACGGGAATGAACGATACGATAAGAAGCACGATTAACCCGACGAGGTAGGTGAGTGTCCGACCGGATTTCATCTTGAGACCACCCATGATGATCGTTCCCAACGCGAGTCCTATATAGACGTGCACGACTACAACGAGTAATCCGAGTGCCGCAAACAGGAAAATTCCGAGCGGCAGACCGATGATCGTGACACACAAGACAATCGCAAGGACCGGAAGCGCGATAACCGTCAGTAATCCTATGCCAAAATCAGCAAGCGGTTGTTTCCGGAATGCGTCGATCGTTTTCCCGGTAAACACCGGCAGAACAGCAAAGATAATAAGGCCCAGGATGAAGGCGACCAGGAAATTTACGACGCTCCATACGGCGAATATGCCGGCGAATACTTTCGTCATGACGATACCCTTATCTGCCGTCATCCCCGGGAGTTTACGTTCCATCTTCGCAGGCGGTTCGTGACGTACCAGTAAGCCCGATACTGTGGCTCCCGTCCCCAGAGTCGCATCGTTTTTGCTCCAATAATTGAGGTTACCCGTGACAGTGGCATCGGGAAGCATTGAGAGGGTGCCTGCTCCTGCGGTGACATCACCATTGACGCGGTTGCCGATCGTGAGCGTACCTGCGCCGACGTTCATGCCCCGTCCGACGGGGCTCAAAAGTTCAAGAGTTCCGGCACCGGCAAGGATGCTTCCTCCGATACGCGCATCTTTTGCGACATTTACATTGCCTCCGGCGACCGTGATGTTTCCAGGAATAGGTGCACTTATATTGATGGTGCCGCCTGCGGCCCGCAGGTCATGCAATATGTTGCCGCTTATGTTGACCGTGCCGCCCGCGACAAATAAGTCTCCATTGATCGTCCCGTTCATCGTGACCGTGCCGCCCGCGACATATGCATCGCCATTTACGGTACCGGAGACAGTGATAGAGTCGCCTGCGGCGAAATAATCATGATTGACGATGGTATTTTTTTCGAGCATGACGATTTTGGGGGGATTCGTGCCCCGTGCGGCAACGGGTGCCACGAGGATGAGAGGAAGGGCGAGGACGGCGATACAGGTGCGGATAAATAATTTCATAGCGTGATTCCTTTCAGGATTACTATAAGGTTACTCATCTTGGAGGAAAAAGTAAACGAGATATCTCACATTCTATGATTCTCCCTCCTGTGCTACAATTTCCCGATGAACATCTGGCAGTCACTCCCGCGGCCATTTACTGTCCTAGCCCCGCTTGACGGGGTTGCCGATACGGTATTTCGGCGTATAGTCGCGGAAATCGCAAGGCCGGATCTTTTCGTCAGCGAGTTTACCAGTGCGGACGGCTATTGCTCGCCGGGGAGAGACATAGTCAGGGATAAGTTGTTGTTTACGGATGTGGAGTCGCCGATTATCGCCCAGATTTGGGGCAGGAATCCGGATACGATATTTGAGATTACCAAAGCAATCGCGGGTATGGGTTTCGTTGGCGTCGACTTAAACACCGGTTGTCCGGACAAAACGGTCATGAAGGGCGGTGCCGGCGGTGCCCTCATCGACACTCCCGATGTTGCGAAAGCGGTCATTCAGGCCATGAAAGATGGAGTGAAAGCCGCGGGCAAAACGATACCGGTGAGCGTCAAAGCACGGATAGGAAATAAGGCGATCGTGACCGAACGGTGGCTGACCTTTCTTCTGGAGCAGGGAATAGACGCACTTACGGTACATGGCCGGACCGTCGCAGAACTGTCGAAAGTTCCGGCCCACTGGGATGAAATAGGCAAAGTGGTGAAGATTCGGGACAGGATGAAGATTCCTACCGTCATCGTCGGTAACGGCGATGTTGCGGACGTGAAAGATGCGATCGCAAAACATCAAACATATGGCGTAGACGGCGTCATGATCGGCAGAGGGATATTTAATAATATGTGGGCATTCGACCGGTCGGGTCCCCATGTAGGGACGCCCAAGGAACTCCTGGATATCATGGAACGGCACGTACGGTTATTCGATGAGGTGTGGAAAGACCGTAAAAA
Source organism: Candidatus Gottesmanbacteria bacterium (assembly GCA_023245335.1). Lineage (GTDB taxonomy): Bacteria > Patescibacteriota > Microgenomatia > UBA10105 > UBA927 > UBA927. The sequence goes on along the minus strand of JAHFKK010000001.1, from coordinate 966,029 downwards.
TTTCCCGATACTCCGTAAATTTTTTAAGATTTACGTTTCCGGCTTCCGTGGCGCAACCGAGTGGCGGGTGCGTTGCATGGAGACCAATAGCCCCGAAGAGATTCTTGCAATACTTACGGAACTTCGGGCTTCCGGCAGCCTTGAGTTGAGTTAAGCGGACAAAAACGATGATAGCGCTTCGATCGTGCGGTTGGCGTCTTTACTTCGCACGATAAAGGATAACTCCGTAAATGTGGAGACTATTTCGATGAGGTTGATGCGTTTGACGGCGAGCGCGGAGACCAGAGTGAAGATCATATTGGGTACTTCTATATAGTCTGCCTCCACGAAACGGACCGTGACGGCAGTCAGGGCCGCATACTGGCCTTTGGGCTTGCGCATGAAATGGGCGAGTACTTCCGTGACGTGTTTGGCGTCAAAGATCATGGTCAGTTCGTTCGTTCCTTGGGTCACGGCAAAAAACGCGTCCGTATTGGTGATCGCCTCCTTTAGTGTGGAAGCTGCGGACAGGGTGTCGGTGGTTTTTTCAAACGTAATTTCGGCGAGGTTGGGGTGTATGGACATGGTTTCTATACGTATAGCCGGGCGATAGTCCGGTTCCGCCTCAAACGTCTTTTGTAGTCGTGAGAGCGCTACGATCATCGATCCCATGGCAACGGGTTTATAGAGTTTGGCTTCGATACTCGGACGTATCCGCTTGGCGTAGGCGGAAAGGTTGAGATAGTTGAGCTTCAAAGCTTCTCGGGCCACGTCATCAGCCTCGAGCATTTCTTTAATTATGTCAGTTATTTTTATCATTAATATAAATATAACACAATCATATAAAAGTAACAAATATCCCTAAATTTTACATATCAACATCTCCCTTGTATGCTCCGATAACGAAAGGAGGTGAGTGGTATGAAGCTAATAGAACAAATTCATTACGGAGCACTTGGTCTTATGGAAGCCGCAGAGCAACGGTTACATGATGCACGGATGCGCAGGGCAATACGTTTTAGTATTTGGAGAAATGCCCAGTCCCGTGGTTTGAGCGTACGGGAAGCGCGGCGAATAGGCGCACAGTATGATAGGGATCATCGTCGAGAACGCTCGGCAGAAGACCAAAGCCTGAAAGGGTAACGTGTATATCGTTCCCATGCTAGCTGGGAGCGATGCGTTATATGCCCATGATCTCAAACCGTTTATTTTTGGATTTATGGCCCGAGAGGAGCGTAATTGCGCTTTTCTTCACCGTATAATACTCGGCAAGCGCCTCAACGACCGCCTTGTTTGCTTTGCCTTCCAAAGGAGGAGCGTTCACATAGACATGGAGTGTCCCCAAAAGATCCGTTTCTACGCGGGGGTTTTTGGCGTTGGGGTGGGCGATGATCGTGAGTTTCATAAGATCTATGGTACAATTCTTCACGATAATTTCCAAAGGGACTTATGCATAAGAGTATGGCACACGAATCAACAACGACACCGGCTATACTAGCGCAGGATCGGCAGGCTTTTTATAAGGCGCTCAACCCTCCTGAATTTCAAAAATTTATTATCCCTAAGCGTGCATTACGGTATTTCGCTGCACCCCGCATATTTGATTTCGCCGAGGATCCTGAAAAAGTCCGCGTGGTCCGTCTGCCGCGGATGGCGGGAAAGCTGGAGTTTGTAGTAGCGGAGCGCCGCAAACGACCGGTCAGCAGTCGGAGAGTATTTTATGCGTATCAGGAACAGTACAACATGGATCATAGTACTCCCGTTCCGCGGGGAGTGGATGCGTTTCATAACGCGTACCCAAGCGTATTGGAGGATGGGATAAATTTCCATGATTTCGTGTTTCTGAAAATAATTTTGGCAAATTACGGGAACGGTCAGCTGCGCGTCTCTGATTATACGGATAGAACTGATCTCCAGCATAAGCGGATAGCCACTTCTTTTTATGGCCGGCTACGCGAGATAGCACAAGCGGTCGGGTTTCGGTTTATAACTGGATGGAATAACGACGACAGCGTTTCATTCTTCGTCAATCCGAACGGACTCGCCCGATCTCCGCTTACCGCTATCAGGCCTGAGAAACGGACCGTATTTGATGGCAATCCGTCCCGGTATTCCCAGCGCGAGATGGCAAATTTTACTGTAGATTTTCTTGACCCGAAAGATAAAAACGAATTTCTTATTGATGCCAAAAGACGAGTGAGTCCTTGATGTTTCTAGATATCCGATAGGTATACAGGGAATGGGCGATTGCCCCTTGTCCCTATTTGCCCGCGGTGTAGACGCGCTGGTTTTTGGGTACCAGGATATATACGGTTGCGGAATAGCCCCCGGAGTATATCGTCCTCGGAGTCCCTGCGGTATTTTGCCGTACATAGGACGGCAGCATCGGTTCAAGAAACTTATTGGCGACGACTACGTCGACAGTATCGAGGATTTTTTTATAATTCGATGCGGTGTTCAGAGGAGGCATGAAAAATTCCAATACGCCGGTAGTACTCCTTTTTTCCCAAAGGAGATACGTCGGATCCGGGATCACGGAGACAAGCACCCGTGCACGTTGGGGTACTTCTTTATCGACAGCTTGAGAAAACTTTGCATAATTCCCACCGGCGGCATGGATGGTGTCGGAGACGCCGGCGTTTGTCCCGAACATGATGACGTTGATAACGGTTATGACAATAATGAGAAGAACAGTGAACTGATACAACAGCGTGCGCTTATTTATAGAGAGCAGGGTCGCGATAGAGAAGAACGTCATCCAGGGTTGGAGATATCCTATGTACCACATCTCTGTCCCGAAATAGACAAGACCGTACGCGAGGATGACAGGAACGAGAAAAAACAGTACGGAATATTTTTTCCGCCTATAGATCTGGTTGAGCGCGATAGCAAAGAGCGTGAGGTGCCCGAGCCATATATATTTCCAGACGTCGGACGTGGTGACAAGATGCAGGATGTATGGCGGGAGCGTTGACTTGCGAAGCGCCGCGTAGCGAAGCTCTTTCAGGAAATACGGAAATATCGTGCCCAAGCTTACGAGCCATATGCCGGTGAGGGCGGTAAGGCAAATAACCAAACAGGAAATTATTTTGATTTTGTCGCTTTTGCGTATGCGGGACATGACGGTCAGCGCGGAGATCGTCATGGTCGCGAGTATGCCTATGGGATGCGTGAGAAACGCGGCGGCAGCGAGCACGCCCGTGAGGAGGATGTGACCCGCGCGTATCCGTTTTTGTCTTCGCATGATAAGAAACGCATAGAAGGCGGCGGCGGTAAAGAAGCTTACTAATATTTCCATCCGGCCGAGCCGGGAAATTCGGTTAAACCAAATATCGGTCGTAATGAGGATAAGCCCTATGGTGGCGACGTATGGTTTTTTAAAGAGCTCGATAAGTATGCCGTAGAGAATAAGGAGGGTGAGGAGTGCGATACCGATCGATAACGCGCGAACAGATGCGATAGAGAATCCGAAATATTTCCCCCACGCTCCCAACACCCAAAAATACACCGGCGGGTAGGGAAATGATCCCTGGTCGGTTTTGAAATCATTGATTCCGTATATGACGGTGCCGATTTTGCCGGTGTCCGCAACATGCTTTGCGATCGACGTAAATACCGGTTCATCCGGCCAGACCGGAGGATTGGTGAAGAGAAGTGCCTTGGTGAGAAAGACGAAAGGAAGTATGCCGGCAAGAAATGCGATGATGTGGAGCCGGATTTTCATGGTGTGTTATGGGCAGGGAACAAGCTTATGGGACGTGAGATAGGTGTACACGCCGTCTGCGATTGCTGTCTGACCTATTTTACTCGGATGCCCGTCAGGGAACAAAGACGTATCAGTCAGGTTTGGCAGCTCTGCGAAGTAACTGTTTTTTCGTGCCGCTATGTAGTCGCGGACGATAGTTCTCGGGCCGGTCATCGGGGCCGTAAACATAAATAGCGCAAGCGGTCCCGGATATACGGAAGTCAGCCGGGCGAGAAATTGTTTTTGCTGGTCCAAAATATTTGCCTGCCCGTATTTTTTTTGCAGGTCAGCAGTCGCCTGGATGCGGGCGAAATAATAATCGTTTTCCGCATAATATTTTTGCCTTGACGAATCTGTCGTATTTTGGATGATCGTTTGTTCCAGGGGAGTCAGGAGTTCGTGTATCTGCAATAGATTAAAGTCATTGATGAGCCAGATGACAAGGTCAGGATGGTATGGTTGTCCGTGGCGGGCGAAGCGTTCGACCGCATACTGGAGATCATATCCGGACATCCCCAAATTAAGTACCTCAAATTTCGTTTGTTTCGTGCACGCCGTACTGTTGAGCCGAGTGTCTAGCAGGGAAGGATAATTATCGGCGGTATTTACATATTGCCCGAACGTGAAAGAATCGCCCAAGGCGATAATGCGGAATACATGGTCCGGTTTATCGGCTGAAACGTTGGCCGCAGTATTAAATCCCTCATTATTATATGTGTATGTCGCCGTATAGGGCAGCCAATCAGGCTTTTCGGAACTTGTCGAGTTTGGCTTGGGTTCGTAATAGTATTTCGGGGCATTTGGAGACGGGTACGTGAGCGAGTCTTTCGGAATGTTGGTGACGAAATGCGTTTTTATTGCGATGTACCTCGACACTACTATTGCGATGGCTGTGGCAAGCGCGATAGAGAGGAGGGCGAGTAAAGCGAGTGCGAATATGCGCCGCATAAAGGATGACATTATTGCCACTTTTCGAGTGCGCGTTGGAGTTCTTTGCTTTCTTTCGCTTGGGCGAGGGGAACGCCTAATAGTGTTGCATAGGTCGCCTGGACCACGGCCCTTGCGCCTGCGGGTGTGCCGTCGGGATGCCCGTGGATGCCTCCGCCGAAGTTGAGGAGCATATCGTTGCCGAGGATGTGCATAAGGTCCGGAATGTGTCCGGGGTGGAGTCCGCCGGAAGCGGTCGGCAGTACCGGCTTAAGGCCATACCAATCCGAGCGGAGGAAATTGTTGATCTTGACCACTTCATCCTTGCCGCCCTGCATTTTGCCGACGACGGTGCCGGTGTGAAACGAGTCGACGCCAGTGAGCCTCGCGAGTTTGGCGATGACCATCATGGTGACGCCGTATTCTTGGGACCGGGTAAATGCCGCGTGCATGGCGCGGTGTCCGTGGATCATGAGGCCGTAGTTCCTATTTCGTATGCCGGCGACCCCGCTGAATCCTGCGGTCAGGACATCCATCATGAGACAATTAGCGCCTTTGTCCCGGACGTAGTTTGCCCGTTTCATCATTTCTTCGTAACTTGCCGTGATATTAAACGCGTATACTTTTGCCTTGCCGATTTCCAGATAATGCTTCTCATTCATGCGGTCCGTCACTTCATCCACGCGGGTGTAAAAGTTGTTGAACGACATGCTGGTCAGGTTTTCGTCGTCCTTGACGAGGTGTATGCCTTCATCAAAAACTTCCATCGCGGCTTTGGCGTGGTCGGCGCTTGAGAGTCCCAGTTTGGGTTTGATGATGGACCCCAGGATCGGTTGGTCACGGACACCCGTGAGGTTGCGGATGCCGTCTACGCCGAGCGCCGGGCCGGGGAAGCTTTTGACGTAGACTTCCGGAAACGCGAGGTCGAGAAGCCGCAGACGTGATATTTCCTTGAGCCCGAAGACGTTGCCTGCAATAGATGAGAGAAGCTGCGGGATACTGCCGGGTTCAAAAAGGTCAAGGGGATAGGCGATCGTGATCGTGCCCGTCTTTTCATCCGCGTCGGTCACTTTCGCGTGCAGCATATCCCAGATTTTTTTGTCCTCAAGCCCGACATCCGTCCACGTACCGACCGATGATTCCGCAGCGACACCCCCTGCGGTCTGGTCAAACGGCTCACCGGTTACCGAGAGCGCAAATGTCGCGATGATGTGCTTCGTGGGATCGACCGATTCATGGAGCGATAAGTAGTGCTGATAGGGATTAGCCATAGGTTTATTATGCCAGGAACGGATATTGTTTTACTGCGGCTGACTTTACTTTCTTGCCCGGAATGATGCCAGCCTCACAGACGATGTGGACGTTCGGAAAATACGGCACGTAGTCAAACGCAGGCGCGTAAAATTGCAGTTCTTTAGGCGCGTCGTCCCATATCTCATGGGAGTCCCGCTTTTCGATGACTGCCGGGGTGTATGGCCGCGGGTCAAATTTCAGTAATGTCGATAACGAATACACGGGGATGTGGTTGCGATGCGCAGCTGCCGTCACGGCGAGACTTCCGACTTTATTCACAAACCCGGTATCGGCTAGGAGATCCGCGCCGATAAATACCGCATCGATTTTGCCTTTGCGGCCTTCAAGTAAGGAGACCGCGACGTCATCGATGATCATGGTGATGTCATCAAACCCCAAGCGGATGAGTTCATTGGCGGTGATCCTGCCCTGATAAAGAGGCCGCGTTTCCGCGACGTACATGCTAAACATCGCGCCGCCCGCCCGTGCCTCGCGGAAAAGCGATACGGTGGTCGACGAGTGGCAGAGCGTGAGATACGATCCGCCGTCTACGAGAAGCGGTTTGCCGTTTGCCGGGATGGACCGTTTGCCTTCCTGGATGAATGTCCGGTAGTGCGTGATTCTGGAAACGAGGGATGCGGACGTATCGGAAAAAATATACCGGATCGCATTTTGTGCGAGCGGCTCGGTGGGTCTTGCGTAGGCGAGTCTGGTCCCCAGGTACTCTATGTCAGGCGGGGAGTGATTGGGGTTTGTGGTGATCGCTTCTTCTATATAGTCGAGGACCGCGAGTGCGACGTTCGTCGCTCCCTGGATTTTCAGGGAAGTGATATCCTCTATGACCTTGTCCAACTTGTCCACTTACTTCATTGTAGTACAAGAGGGAATTCAATACACAGTTAGAAAACATACGAAGTGGACCTTGATGGTCAGAGAAACGTATGTTGGTGCTGACCTGTGTCGTGGAATATAGCTTTGTTCGGAAATACTTGCGCCAAATAATTTATAGTAACAGCGTCCTTAGCCATATACGTTCAAATTCCTTGTCACCTGAATTCACAAAATATTCACCACTCTGATACAATTCCATCATGAATCTGAAAGTCGAGAACTACATTGCACTATCCCATCGATACGATTTAGGTTTAATTTTGTTTTACCGAATTTAAGAAAAGCAAAAATATGGCAATAGATAAAAACATGAGCTTGGCAAGAATGAAGAGTTTTCTAGGAGAAGAACTGAAGGAGCAAATACTTCTCGAAATTGCACCGATTCTCCATATTGGACAAGACCAAGGTGGTTACTTTGGTGCCAGCCGTCAAATTCTGTGTTTTATCGATTTTTTAGGAACTTTGTATAGCGGGTATGACGAGAAGTTGGATAAAAAATTTAAGAACAGCAAAGGAAAAATAAGAGAAATATCCACTTCAGATCAGTCAATTAAATTTATCAAGGAGGTAATGGGTGAAAAAATTGATCCTTATTACAAGTTAAATGGCGAGGTTCTTTACAAAATGTATAGACATGGTTTAGTTCATTTGTACCAGCCGAAGTCATTTCTTCAGCAAGATGGCCGGGCTCTATTTTGGCTTGCTTATAAGGGACTACGAGAGAATGCTACAGTTAGAATTGGGCAGATTGAAGTTTCTGGAATCAGGCATGTAGGAAAGATTTCTGGACCAGATGATAAAAGTGAATACCTAGCGATATCAATTAATAGCTTATACTATGATCTTATTCAAGCAATCGACTTGTATCTGGTTATGCTAGAACAAGATAAGTCACTGCAAGCGAAGTTGGTTTCTGCAGCAAATGCAATTTCTGAATTAGAAATATTATGAAAGGAGTACATGGCATATGGGACTACAGATAGGGATAGTCGGACTTCCAAACGCGGGGAAAAGCACGCTATTTAACGCGCTTTTGAAAAAGCAGGTTGCGGAGGCGGCGAATTATCCGTTTACGACGATCGAACCGAATATCGGCGTCGTGCCCGTGCCGGATGATCGTTTAGCGGCTTTAGCGAAAGTAGTCGAAGCGACGGAAGGGAAACTGCCGCCCCTGGTTCCCGCGGTCGTAGAATTTGTTGATATTGCAGGATTGGTGAAGGGTGCATCGGTGGGGGAAGGACTGGGAAATAAATTCCTGTCGCATATCCGGGAAACGGACCTTATCGTCAACGTGCTTCGATTCTTTGAAGATCCTTCCGTCGTGCATGTGGCAGGGGATGTGGATGCCGGGCGCGATCGGGAGATCGTGGAGACGGAGCTAGTACTCGCTGACCTCCAGACGCTTACCAAGCAGGCCGAACCCCGAGGCGTGAATGACAAGAAGATCCAGGAACGCTGGGTCCTCATCCAGAAGCTCATCGCGGGACTCAATACCGGTAAACCCGCGCGCGAGGTGATTACGGATTCGGAAGAGCGCATTCTCGTCCGGGATTTGCAGTTACTTTCCATGAAGCCCGTTCTTTACGTCTATAACGTGTCGGAAAATCAACTGAATTCGGTTAAAGGCGACGTACAACCTTCGATCATGATTTGCGCGAAGACCGAATCGGAACTTGCCAGCATGGCGGTCGATGAGCAGGTTGCGTACCTTAAAGAACTCGGACTCGACGCGTCCGGACTCGACCGTTTGATCGCGAAAGCCTACGAGATGCTTGGCCTCATATCGTTTCTCACGTGCGGGATCATCGAATCGCGTGCGTGGACGATCGTGAAGGGTACGAAAGGGCCGCAGGCCGCAGGCGTCATCCACACGGACTTTGAGAAGAAATTTATCAAGGCGGATGTCGTGTCCTTAACCGACTTTGTGGGAGCAGGGGGTTGGGTAAAGGCCCGCGAGCAGGGCAAAGTGCGAAGTGAAGGCAAAGAATACGAAATGCGGGACGGCGATGTGGTCGAATTTAAGATTGGAAGCTGATTCCTCCTTGGATTTTTAGCCTCCCTATGGTAAGATTCCTCCTATGACAACGTATGAACTTATGGTTTTGGTTTCTCCCGCAGTCGACATGACGGCGGAGAAAGCACAGACTGATCTTGTGAAAAAACTCGTGGGTGATGGCGCCACAGTCAAAGAAGTTACCTCTCTTGGCAAAAAACATCTTGCCTACGACATCAAAAAGCAAACGGAAGCGACATATCTTGTTGCTACTGTCGAGGGAACACTCAAAACAGGCGATATAGAGAAAAAGACGAAACTCATGGAAGAAATATTACGATTCCTTTTGACGGTCAAACCCGCCGACGCGTCCGCCTCCGTTAAAACTACGACGGACAAGAATGCTATGGCGGGCAAGGAGTAATAGGTTGGGAAGGAGGGTATATGTCGAGCAGAAGTCTTAACAAGGTCACGCTCATCGGAAACCTGACCCGGGATCCGGAATTACGGTATACACCGACCGGAGCCGCAGTTTGTACGATCGGCATAGCGACGAATAGGACGTGGGTCACCGACAGCGGAGAGAAGAAGGAAGAGACAGAGTTTCACCGGGCGGTTGCCTGGAACAAACTCGCAGAACTCTGCAGCCAGTTGCTCGCCAAAGGACGCAAAGTGTATGTCGAGGGCAGGCTCCGGACGAGCGCTTGGCAGGCCCAAGACGGCTCGCAAAGGACCAGTACAGAGATCGTCATAGAAGACATGATCGTACTGGACTCGAGGCGCCCGATTACGGCAGGAGACGAAGGGCAGACGGCACCAGTCGATGAGCCGAAAGTCGAGAAGCCGGTAGAAGAAGCGGCACCGAAGAAAAAGGCCGTGAAAGAAGAGCCGAAAGCAGACGGGAAACCGACGGGAGCTGAGGATGTAAATCCGGATGACATTCCGTTTTAATACACATATATGATGAAATCGAGAAAATTTGTAAAGAAATTGAGACCGGTTCCGACGAACTGTCCTTTTTGCGCAGCGAAAACGAATCCGGACTACAAAGACACCCCCATGATGGGGAAGTACATCACCGAACGCGGGAAGTTTTTGGGTCGCGCACGAAGCGGCGTCTGCGCCAAGCATCAGCGTAGACTCGAAAACGCTGTCAAACGCGCACGCATCGTCGCACTTATTCCGTTTGTCGTACGGGCCTAATGCCCTCTATTCCCAATTCACAATGAGCGATACCCAGAGATAGGTTATTGATCCGATGTCAGGTATTGGATATTATATATTGATGAAACCCCTCCCGGTCTCCAACATCAGAAACCTCATTCTTTCTATTGCGGTTCTCCTCATTGCCGGAGGTATCGGCTATCAGTTGGGTACCCATCAGGTGTCTGTGGGCGGCGGTGTCGCGGACCGTCGGGTCGTGGTAAACATGAAGCAGCCGGCCGGCAATACCGTTGACTTTAGTTTGTTTTGGGACGTCTGGACTAAGCTGACGCAAAATTACGTCGATCCCAAGATGATCGACCAGCAGAAGCTCGTGTACGGCGCGATTTCCGGGATGGTCGCCGCAGTCGGCGATCCGTTCACTTCATTTTTCCCGCCGCAGGAGAATACGCAGTTCAAACAGGATCTGGGCGGAGCGTTTGAAGGGATCGGTGCACAGCTCGGCACGAAAGACGGCCGGGTGATCATCGTTTCTCCTCTCCATGGTACGCCCGCGGAAGCCGCAGGGCTCAAACCCAATGATTTCATACTCAAAGTCGATGATGTCGATACGACGGGGTGGACGGTCGACCAGACGGTAAATAAAATCCGCGGTCCGAAGGGCTCTAAAGTGAAGCTTCTTATCCTCCACGTGCAGGCAACGAGCAAGCCGGTAGAGATCGATATCGTGCGGTCGACCATCACGGTTCCCTCCGTCGTCTGGTGGGTGAAAACTCCGGCTGAAATTACCGAGATATCGGGCGCATCAGACGCCGCTCAACTTCTGGATAAATCCCAGCGGATTGCCTACATATCCCTTAGCCGGTTTGGCGACACGACCAATACCGACTGGAACAAAGCCGTAGCCGATATATTGTCCAAACAGCAATCCGGCGGGAAGATAACCGGTCTGGTTTTTGATTTACGCAATAATCCCGGCGGGTACCTCGACGGCGCAGTCTACATCGCAAGCGAGTTTTTGCGCAGCGGAGCGGTCGTTTCCCAGGTAAACAGTGACGGCAGCGTGCAGAACTATCCCATAGACCGCACCGGCAAACTTCTGGATATACCCATGGTCGTTCTGGTCAACAAAGGAAGTGCATCTGCCGCGGAAATCGTCTCCGGCGCTCTCCATGATGACAAGCGCGCGAAACTTATAGGAGAAACCACATTCGGCAAAGGCACAGTACAAACTCCGTTTGATCTTTCGGGCGGGGCCGCAGTTCATGTGACGACCGGTAAATGGTTACTTCCGAGCGGCAACTCGATCAGCCAAAAGGGACTTACTCCCGACGTCGTCGTCACACTATCAGATACTGCGACTGCCACCCAAGACGCACAACTTGCCAAAGGGATCGAACTCCTATTACAATAATTTTATTGCGATCCCTGAGGGAGGCGGAATGGTAATCCCGAATAAGGGTTTGTTTCGCCGTAAGATCGGATTTGTAGCGAATATTTTTCAGTATTTTTTCAGGTAACGAAGGTATAACTAGGAGGCGCAGTGGGCAAGGAATATCGTTCAAAAGATGGTATGAAACTACATAAATGGCTATTGGGCATTGCTGTAGTACTGTTTCTTGTGGGCGGGGCGGTTTCGTCGGGAGTTTTTGGACTCAACTGGCAATTTTTTGACCGGTACGTCCATCTGCCGCAAGGGCCGGCGACACTGCCCAGTGCTAATTTTAGAGTTGTTAACGAAGAAAGCGTCGTCACCGATGTCGTCGATAAAGCATCGCCCTCGGTTGTCACGATAGGGGTCACGCAAACCAGCCGCATAAGCGATCTTTTCCAGAATCCATTCGATCCGTTTAACCAGGCGATCCCTCAGCAGCCGTTACCTCGATCAACACAGGGTCAGAATCAGGAACAGGATATCGGATCGGGCTTCATCATAAGTACTGATGGGCTCATCGTGACCAATAAGCACGTCGTCTCTGACACGCAGATGAAGTACCGTGTCATCACCAATGACAACAGATCATATGACGTCATCAAGATATATCGCGATCCGGATAATGACCTGGCGATCATCAAAATTAACGCGACTAACCTCAAACCCATAGAGATGGGCGACTCCACAAAGATTAAAGTCGGTCAGACAGCCATAGCCATAGGCACCGCGCTCGGAGAATTCCGTAACACCGTGACGACCGGCGTCATATCAGGTGTCGGGCGGGGAATCACGGCCGGAGGGACGTTCGGTGACGTGACGGAGAAGCTCGATAACGTCATCCAGACGGATGCGGCGATCAACCCCGGCAATTCCGGCGGGCCGCTTCTTAATTCCGCGGGACAGGCGATCGGCGTGAATACAGCTGTCGCACAGCAAGGACAGAGCATCGGCTTCGCGCTTCCCATAAATGTGGTCAAGGATGCCGTTTCGAACTTCAATTCCACCGGTCAGTTTAACCGGCCGTATATGGGGGTAGAATTCCGCATGATTACGCGCCAGATGGCGATTCTCAATGATATTCCGGAGGGCGCCTATGTGGCAAGTGTCGTATCCGGCAGTCCGTCGGATAAAGCGGGCATACAGGCGGATGATATCATCACAAAAATAAACGGTGATAAGCTCACGGACACCAATGACCTCTCCCACGTCGTGAGCGGCAAGAAGGTCGGGGATACGATCTCCGTCGAAATCTGGCGGGATGGCAAGACCCTCACCAAATCTGTTACACTGGGGACGCAGGGATAACTCCTAATTATGTCAACCGATGCTGATTACTCAGAGATTTTGCCTATAGATTTAGCCAACTACGGGAAGGAGAAGCACAATTTAGCTGCGGTATCTGACGCAATGACACTGGCGCATCAACGCAATAGAAAAGGACAACCTCCGCTTGCGCCCGTCGAGCCAAGGCTAAGAAAGGGGATAGAAGACGAGAGTGACAGTTTTCATAAGGGGTTTAAGAAAGTCCACGGTAATAACGGCGGCGCATTCAGTTTGACTGATCCTGATGCAGGTGCGCGAGTTCAGCACGTATCGAGTAAACTTGAGCGCCTTGCGAAGGGTATACTTCAGCGAAGAATTCCTGAGGTTCGGAGACTGCAAGACCTTGATGATATCGATGCTGAATTTGAGAAGCAGAATCCGGAATTTTATCCGAAAAAAAAGAAATAATTTTTGGGGACGCTCCGCAATTTTTAAATAAAAAAAAGAGAAGACTTAGGTTTGCATAGAAATCATCGCTTCCGTAATTTTTTGCATTTTGCCGTTCATGATGTCCTCAAGGTTGTGCCAGCTTTTGTTGATCCGGTGATCGGTGACGCGGTTCTGGGGGAAGTTGTAGGTGCGGATCTTTTCCGCGCGCATGCCCCGGCCGATGACGCTTCGCTGTTCACTCACGGACTTTTCCCGATCGAGGAGCTGTTGCTCCCAGAGCTTTGCCCTCAGCATGCCGAGCGCGACTTGGCGGTTTTGGTATTGATCCCGTTCCGTCTGGCATTGGACGACGATGCCGGTCGGCTTATGGCGTATGCGGACGGCCGAACTTACTTTATTCACATTTTGGCCGCCTTTGCCGCCGCTTCTATAGAAATCCCACTCTATGTCCTCCGGACGGATGTATATTTCATTTTCCGGGACATCGGGAAGTACCGCGATCGTCGCGGTTGAGGTATGTATACGCCCGTGGCGTTCTGTAGTCGGGGTACGCTGGACGCGGTGTGTACCGGCCTCGTACTGGAGTTTGGTAAATACATCGGTCCCACGGATGCGTATGACGCCCTCGTCGAGCTGTTCGACTTTCCATCCGAGAATGACCGCATATCGTGAGTACATGCGCATGAGGTCCTGCGACCAGATCCGCGCTTCATCTCCGCCGGGACCCGCACGGAATTCCATGATGGCGATATCAGTATTCATACTCTATGTATGGAAAAATAAAGAACGAGCTACTTCAAGCCCATGAGCATTTCCTTGAGGGATTTCGGCGTTTGGTCGGACGCGGATCGAAGCTGCTTTTTCTTCTTTTTGGAGACATAGCCGCTGGTCGCTGCCTGTTTTTGTTTGGTCTGGAATCGTTCGACACGACCCATGGCATCGACAAATTTCATCTCACCGGTATAGAACGGATGACAATGGCTGCAGATATCAACCTGAATTTTATCCTTGGTGGACCCGACCGTAAACGTGTTGCCGCAGGCACACGAAACGACGGCGTTTGGATACCATTTGGGGTGGATGCCGGATTTCATAAGAAGGCTATTATAGCATCTATTTACGCTTGTGTCGACGGTGGACCACGGCTGGAACCCGCTTTCCCCGGTATTCGGAGATACAGACGCCGAGGGTGAGTATGCCGCCGCCAATTATATATGACGTAGTAATCGGCTCACCGAGCCAAAGAATGGAAAGGATGGCTGCCCAGATTGGCTGCAGGTAGGTGAAAATTGCCGCTTCCGACACCTCAACCCATCGGAGTCCATGGTCACGGAGAGTATAGGCAAGCGATCCCGAGATCAGCGCCATAAACCACACGGCCGCATGTGCAGACCAGGGAGCGTCAACGACGGTTGCTGCTATGGATACGATAGGATGCCGGAGAAGAAGGATCGGGAGGAAGATAATAAGCCCCAGGACAAATTGTCCGTGTGCGAGAAGCCGCAACGATATACCCCGATCCATGCATATTTTGGTGAATAGGGTCGCCGATAGGTCGGCAATTGTTGCCAGCACCATGATGAGATTTCCTTCCAGCGTACCGAAATGATTCGCCGTGTTGTTAAAGACCAGGGGGCCGATTGCGATCATGAACGTCCCGATAATTGTTATGACTATTCCGACTTTTTCCGTATTTGAGACTCGCTCGTGGAGAAAAAGTGCCCCCGCCGCAACCAGGAGGATGGGGGCGCCTGCGGTTATAAGGCTTCCGGAGAGTGCAGACGTTTTGGATAATCCAAGGAAGAAAAGCCCCAACGCGATCGGCGTCGAGAGCATCATAGTCAGAAACGCAAGTGATTTGTCTCTCGCTTTTTTGGGGAATGTAGCGGGCTCTGCGCCGAAAATGATAAGCGCGATAATGGAGCTAAGAAAAAATCGGTATGTGAGGAATATGACGGGATGGAACCAGGTGAGTGCATACTTGACGATCGGGCTTGCGGCTCCCCATATGACGGAGACCAGAAGGAGGAGAAGATATGCGTTAATGCGTTTTTTACTCACTTCATCAGTATTCCGTATTGCGGGGAAAGTATCAAGACTTATGAAGCGACGGTGAGTTTGTCGATGACCTGTTGGACAGTGAGCTCTTCCTGTTCTTTGGTCTGCATATTTTTGAGCTTCATGACGTTGCGTTTGGCTTCATCGGGCCCCTGGATGACGACGTAGGGGATGCCTTTCCTGTCCGCGTACTTTAACTGTTTGTCCAGTTTATCGGGAGCCGGATACAGGTCGGTGTAGACGCCGCCGCTTCGTAGCAAACGGGTGATCTCGAGCGCTTGCGGCAGGCTACCCACCGCAAACACCGTCATCAATATCTGCCCGCTTGTCGTGATGGTCGGGGTGAGCCCGAGTGCGTCAGCCGCTTCGAGTGTCCGGTCAAATCCCAGTCCGAATCCCGTGCCGCCTATATCTTTGCCTGCTAATTTTTCGATTAGACCGTCGTAGCGCTCTCCACCGAGGACTGATAATCCGCCGGCTTCCGGTATTTCCACTTCCCATATGGGGCCCATGGAGTAGGAGAAGGAGCGGGCGATCGTCGGATCAAATTCATACCAGTCGTCCGGGAATCCGTAGTCCTTGAGATACTTCAGGATAAACGTGATTTCTTCATTGGGAGTCAGATTTTTGACGTAGTTGAGATACTCTTTTGCCTTATCGGACGAAATGCCTTTGCGGTTCATCTCGGCGAGCACGCCTTCGCCGCCGATTTTTTTGATTTTGTCGATAGAAACGATTGCTCCATAAGGTATGTCTTTAAATAGGGCGCGGGTGTTGATGCGTACGAGCGGGCGTTTAAATCCAAGCTGTTTATAAATATCGAGAGAGAGCGCGATGGTTTCGGCATCTGCGTCCGGAGTTTTGATGCCGAAGATATCCGCGTCCACCTGGGTGAATTCGCGGTATCTGCCCTTCTGCGGCTTCTCGGCGCGGAAAGCGGGCTGGATTTGGTAGCGCTTAAAAGGGAATGTCAGTGAGTTTTGGTATTCGGCGATGAGCCGGCAGGTCGGCACCGTTTGGTCATATCGGAGCGCTACATCACGATCGCCCTGGTCTTTGAACTTAAAGAACAGTTTTTCATCTTCGCCGATTGCGCCGGTAAAAATTTCCAAAGGTTCGAGGGTCGGCGTCTCAACCGGCAAATACCCCCATGATTCGCAGATCGCGGCGAGCTTATCCCTCAGCCATTTTCTTTTGGCTGCCTCGGCCGGGAGGAAATCCCGGAAACCCTTGAGCGGTTGTGTTGTGTTCATAGAATCTCCTTTGATCCTATCAACTTATTTTGTCCCATACAAGCGAGCACTTCGTCAACTTTCGACAAGAATTTACGATTGGTTCTTCTATCTCTCAGAGATATGCGGAATCCGGGCTGCGTATTACCGGGGAAGTATGCGCCGTCGATTACGCTTACACCACGGTTTTCTAATTCGCAGATCACTTTTTTTATGTTTTTTCCGGATATGAACAGATTATTGGTCACCGATGGAGATACCGAAAAACCTCTCGTAATCAATTCTTTTGTCAGGAAGGCCCGTTCAGCCTTCACGAACCGTATAGTTTTACGGGTAAATGATATGTCGTCGAGTGCGGCTTCCGCCGCGGCTAAGGCCGCTGACGTGACAGGAAACGGTTGTTGCAGTTCACCCATGCGGGATATGACATCCGAGTTCCCGAATGCCATGCCGATCCGTAGTCCCGCAAGGCCGAGTGTTTTTGAGAACGTCCGTAAAACAACGAGATTCCTGCGTTTCCGGATATCCGAAATAAGCGAACCATTTCTGAATTCACCGTTTGCCTCATCAACCACTGCAATCATAGGATTAACGAGGTCTATAACCTGAAGTATTTCTTCGTTTGTCCGATTAATACCGGCGGGCGTAGTCGGATTGGCGAGAAACAGAAGTGTGGGCCTTTTTCGGAATCTCTTAGCGTTGTTAAAGTCAAAAAATACGACTCTTGCGCCAAGAATTTTCGGTTCTCTGGAGAAAAGAAAGAAGGAGCCGGATTCCACGAATGCAGTATCCTGACGCTTTAAAAATGTCTGGCAAACGAGCTTTATGAGTTGTTCTGACCCGATTCCCAAAAGGATCATATCCGGTCGCATATCGTACCTCACCGCTAGGGAGGATAGAAGCCTTTTTTGGTCAGGGTAGGTACTGACATCGGCAGTCGACATAGAATTAAGCGCTTGGAGCGCACGGGGAGAACACCCGAGCGGATTCACGCTCACGGTCATGTCTATCGTGCGTTTTTGTACAACTGTTGCGTAAGCTTTTGGTAATTTCATAGATTCCTCCCACAAAAAAAACCCGCCGGGCTGGCGGGTTACTATTTTCTATGCGTGTGTGTTTTATCGCACGGAAAATCCGCCAGTTACCTGGTGGGTATGATACCAAACGGTATTCTGTGCGGTCTTCATATGTCCTGTAGTATATCCTGACAGTACTGCCGTGTCAATAATTTGGGTTTACACGATTTGTAGCTGTTTTGGGCTACCTGAAAGTGTTTCAATCCCTGTATCTTTGATACGCACCAAATCTTCGATGCGAATGCCATACCGGCCCTCGATATACACGCCGGGTTCGACCGTGACGGCCATATCGGGCGCGAGCATTTCATCCTTCATAGTAGTTAGTCTTGGTGCTTCGTGGATCGCGAGTCCTACGGCATGTCCGAGGCTGTGCGGGTACGGGGGGAATCCGGCTTCGGCGATCACTTCTTTGGCAGCTGCATCGAGTGTTGCGCCGTGGCGCTCGCCTGAACGAAGGAGACTAAGCGCTTTTTCGTTAGCCGCTAGAACCGTCTCATAGGCCTTTTTCCATTCCGGTTTGGGAGACCCCAAAAAAACGACGCGCGTCATATCTGCGCAGTATCCGTTTACTTTCGCGCCGAAGTCCATAAGAACAAGCGACCCACGCCGCAGGGGACTATTGCTCCGGGACTGATAATGCGGTTGGGAGCTGTGTTCGTTAAAGGCGACGATGGGGGAGAATGCGTTATCTCCTGCCCGGACTTTGCAAAAGCTTTCTATTTCCCATGCGAGTCGTGACTCGGTGATTCCGGGTCGGATACGTTTGATGATATACGTGAAGCATTGGTCCGTGATTTTTGCTGCCAGTCGGATGGCCTCGACTTCCTCTTTGTTTTTTGTCATCCGAAGCGTTTCGATTCTATTTCTTGTCGAAACGAGGCTAACGTCAGTCAACACTTGTTTCAGTTTGGTGAGCTCTGCGACCGTCAGGTTGTCGTCTTCAAATCCAAGCTTTTTTATATTGAATTCAGCGGTGATCCTTGCGAGTTCGGAAGATATAGGATTTTCCCGTGAGATTTCTACGAATTGTAATTGGATATTGGATATTGGAGATTGGAGATTCTTTGCTGACTCTTTATACAAAGCGTTTGTAAAAAGGAATATATGTTTTTGAGTCAGCAAAGCGTACGCTTCGCGCTCTTCGGGCGCCACGCCGACAAATCCGGTCAGGTACCGGATGTTTGTCGGGTTGGTGATGAGGATCGGATTGTTCATAGTAGTCCGATTATACATAAATTCTATCGGTATTAATGCCCGCCTTTATTGTCATACATGGTCGATTGATTAGAGATGATACGAGACGATCCTACTAACCGGTCTAATAGACTTTTTTTGGAAACCGATATCCTGACTGGTAATCCAAGCTGGATCCGTTGCCTGAGACGTGCCCGGGCCTTTTCGCCTTGTTTATACTCATTTCCCCATGGCTCAAATTCCCGTAATTCCTCAAGTGTTTGTACTGTTATAGTGACCCGTTCCCCATTTTGTTCTTTCAAGGTATTCACCTCCTTTTATGACGCGGAACATATAAACCCGCGAATGGGAGAGGGGAGAAATAATGGTGCTGATGCTTAGAAGAAAGAGATTCTCAACTCAACCACGCGTAGGTTTGGTTGAGGCGATGATGGCAACGCGAAGAAGCCGCAAAGGCTACGGTCATAGAGAAGTCAGTGAGACTTTTGACATTGATCATATTGATGTTGGTCGTGATATTCATATTGCTTTCTGGTTATGATGTTATCATATTAACATGTTAGCATGTTAACACGTTAATACAATTGTGTCAACATACAGCTTCCGTACTACATGCCTAAGAGTATGTGCAGCGGGGAAAGAATAGGTGAGGGGAGGGAAAGTGTCCGGCCAATAATTAACGTAGGTTATAGCTCGTTGGGTTTGCGCCAGCCGGCAAGTTTGCCGGATCGGAATCTGGGAGATTCATGATAATCCGGATTCTTACGGGTATCGAACAATCGGGAAGCTACCGCTTTATATCCACCACTACCGTTATTGAGCCAGTGGGCGACTCTTCCGACGGTTGTCGTGGAAACGTGCAGGTCACGAGCGATTTTGAGATATGACTCTCCGCGTACAAGGCGTTTGACCATTTGCCACCGATTGGCGAATTCCTTAAGTTCCGCAATCGTCAGAAGATCCCGAAAAAAATTGGCTGCTTCCTCGTCTGAACGAATCTCTTGAATCGCGTTAAATAACGCGACCATTTCCGATGTCGGATATGCGGCAAGTTTCTTACTCATATCAGCATGGTAACACGTGAATATATCGGAGGACAAGCGCTATGGGGTGGGAGACAGCGTTGTTTTCGCGGATTTGGCGGTTGGTTTGGGAGTCGCGCTATCGGAGGCAACCACGGTAGGTGTTGCTGTCGGGCTGGGTACTGCCCCCGACAGGTTACCGAGATCCAGTATGCGGTTCGCGCTTATGTGATCGTCCTTTTTGGGTTCGGCGACGCCCGCCACATGGACCGTATCACCGACTGCGATTTTGGAAAATCCTGACTTGGTAACGCCATCAGCTTTATTCCAGGACGTCGCTTTTGTGGTTTTCTCGACATCGACAACGATGGTGCGACCTTCCGGTGTATGTACTGTCATCGTAAAATCTTTTGCGCTTATGTCGCTGACCGTGCCGGAGATGTGTTGCGTGACGATACTACTTTCTATGAAGATAAACTGCGCTTTCAGAAGATCGAGTGTGTTGTCGTAGGTGCCGAACACTGTGATCGGATCGCCGACGGATATATCATCGGTTGTGAGCGTCGTCCGTTTGCCGCTTATTATTTGTGCGACTGACACGCCGTCGCCCAATTCAATCTTTATGTCTTTGGTGCTGGTTTCGACTGTTGCGGAAGCGACCGAGACCGTTTTGACCGTGCCGAACATCGCGCGCTTCACGAGCGTCCGGAGTTCCGCGACTTTGGTTGCAAGGCGCTCTTTGAGCTTTTCGATTTGTATATCAGCCGATGTTGTAGCGGGCGGTGAGGTCGGAAGCACGGTTGGTGTCGTTCCGACGACTGCATAGACTGGCCGGGCGAATGCGGCGAGGAAGATGACGAGAAGAATGAAAGCGAATGGTGAGAGATTTTTTTTCATACGTTAAAAATTTTCGGGTGTGTAGTACACCGTCAAGCTTTGAGTTTGTACTTCTTTACCAGAATAACTCGTGACACGAAGAGCGTTCTTTCCTTCTCCTAACGACACTTTTCCGGCGTATGCTCCTTGTGGAGTTGCTATGACGACCGCCTCGTTGCTTTCACCCTCTAATACGACAATTGCATTGGCCGGGGCGTTACCGGAAATGAGTGTTTCATTTTTGGGTTCTATTGCTTCGGGAAGCGGACTCTCTACGGTAAGTGCATGCGTGCCCGGGGTCGGAGTGGGGGTAGGGTGTGCCCCTCGATTTTTTGGTACAAGTGAAGATAAAAATGACAGGTTCGGCAGAGAGAAATGCGGTAGATTTTTGAAAAGCGTAGGCCCCAAAAAAACCAGCCCGGCAATGACCAGGCCGACGCCAAATCCTATGACTGTTGCAAGTACCGCGTCTTTATTCATATGCAATACGATGCCGGCGATATAAAAATATTAATATTAAAGAGAATAAAATCAAAAGACTAAAGAGGCAGTCCCCACAGCTTATAGCAAGAGGGGGCGTTGATTAGGATACCCAAATCTGTTATAAATTGCAAATACTATGGATATACTTCCGCTTGGACATGCAGCCTTTAAGCTCCGAGGCAAGACGGTGACCGTCGTAACTGATCCGTACGATTCAGCGAAAGTTGGCCTGAAATTTCCCAAGAATGTAGAAGCAGACGTCGTCACGATTTCTCACGAACATCCGGATCACAATCACGTTGCTTCCGTTTCGGGCACGCCGTTTGTCATTCGCGGGCCGGGCGAGTATGAGATAAAGGGAGCGGGGGTCATCGGTGTGTCGACGTTTCACGACGCGGAAGGCGGAAATGTGCGCGGCAAAAATACCGCATATCGTATCGAGCTGGATGGCGTACGGTTTGCGCATCTTGGCGATCTCGGACACGAGCTCACGAGCCAACAGGTGGATATATTGGATGGCGTCGATGTGCTCTTTGTTCCGGTTGGCGGGTTTTTTACGATCGATGCCAAGGTTGCGGCGGGTGTGGTTGCTGCGATCGATCCGAAGATCGTTATCCCGATGCACTATGCGGCGAATCAGTCGAGCGCCATGCTGAAAGAAAAACTTTCCCCGGTCTCGTTATTTTTGAAAGAAATGGGCAAAGAGGGTGTTGTTCCGGTTCCCAAATTGTCCGTCACCAAAGACAAACTGCCCGCGGAGATGCAGATAGTCGTCCTTGAGTAATCTCATACTGTTCGTCATGAACAGGGTATGGGTCAACGATTATTCTGCTCGTTGTTTCTATGCCAAACGTGAAAGTCCCGCCCCATGATGATGTTGCCGAACAGTCCGTCCTGGGAGCTATTCTCATCGATAAAGACACCATGATAGATGTCGCTGAGTTTTTGCGGCCGCACCATTTCTACAAAGACGCCAACGGACTCATTTATTCCGCGATGATGGAGCTTTATGAAGCACATGAACCAATTGACGTCGTGACGGTCACGGCGCAGATGAAAAAAACAGGGTCACTTAAGGGTGTCGGAGGAGCCGCGTATCTTTCGGAACTTCTCAATATCGTTCCGACCAGCGCGCATGCGGAGCAATATGCGCGCATCATCCAGGAGCAGGCGACCAAGCGGCAGCTCGTCCAGTCGGCCGCCAAAATTACGGAACTTGCGTTCAAAGAAGAAGGTAACGCACGAGATATCGTCGAAGAGGCGGAACAGGAGATCTTTGCTATATCCCAGTCAACCACTCGGCGCGATTTTATCCCGATTAAGGATGCATTGGCCTCGTCGTTTGACCGGTTGGACGAACTTCATAAACGAGCCGGAGGACTCCGGGGAATACCGACCGGATTTACGGAACTCGATAGTAAGCTCGCCGGGATGCAGGACGCGAACCTTATTATCCTAGCCGCCCGACCCGGCACGGGCAAAACCGCGATGATACTCAATATCGCCCAATACGCGACGGTCAAGGAAAAAATTCCGACTGGCATATTTTCTCTGGAAATGAGCAAGGAAGAATTGGTGGACCGGCTCCTCGTATCGCAGGCGGATATAGACGCCTGGCGGTTGAAAACCGGACGGCTTACCGACGATGACTTCACCAAGCTATCCGATGCCATGGGGGAGTTGGCCGAGGCGCCGCTGTATGTCGACGATACGCCGGGCATGAATATCGTCGAAATGCGGACGAAAGCCCGGAGGCTTCAGGTGGAGCACGGCGTGAAGCTCATTATCGTCGACTATTTACAGCTTGCCGATGCCGGCCGTAAATTTGATAACCGCGTGCAGGAAGTATCCATCATATCCCAGAGTCTGAAAAATCTCGCGCGTGAGCT
The DNA here is from genome assembly GCA_023245335.1 of Candidatus Gottesmanbacteria bacterium. Lineage (GTDB taxonomy): Bacteria > Patescibacteriota > Microgenomatia > UBA10105 > UBA927 > UBA927. Next base: position 943,056 of record JAHFKK010000001.1, on the reverse strand, counting down.
CCGTATTCCGGTTCTTGCCTGTTCACAACTGTCGCGGGCGGTAGAAGCGCGGGGGACGAGAGTACCGGAACTTTCTGACTTACGCGAGTCCGGTTCCATCGAACAGGATGCAGACGTTGTCATGTTTATCTACCGAGAGGAAGCCGATCAGACGATGTGGGGCGAACAGATTCCGACCAAGCTCAGGATCGCCAAGCACCGGAACGGTCCCTTGGGCGAGATAGACCTTATTTTCCGCGGTGACCGGATCCGATTCTATTCCGTCGAACGGAAACATACGGAGGTACAACCACCCGCCGCTAATTAATACCCCGGCTTCTCGTTGCCCGCGTTTTTGCAGTATAATACCCATAGGGCGTGGTGGCGGAATGGTAGACGCGCAGGTCTCAAAAACCTGTGAAGATAACACTTCGTGAGAGTTCGAGTCTCTCCCACGCCACTCCAAGGAAGATGTGATACAATTTTGGATATGAAACTACAAAACCTGTATGCGTTAGCGGTAAAAATGGGTATAGAAGCGGATCCACGCGGAAAGGGAGGCGTCGAAAAAATGCTTGCCCGCAGGAAAAAGGAATACGCAGAACTTCCCAAATCCAAGCAAAAAGAATTTGACACGGAAGATTTGACGAATCCGTATACGGATTCGCGCATTTATCTCGGGAAGTCCGACCTCGACGTAGACACCATTATGGCCGGCATAGATATAAACGCGGCTGAGGTGCTTCTTGCCGATCGTCTGAACCAAAAAGGCGAGGGAATCGATTTACTTTTGACGCATCATCCGGAAGGCGGGTCACTCGCGGCTCTTCATGAAGTTATGGATGTGCAGGCGGATATTTGGGCGAAATACGGCGTACCGATAAATATCGCCGAAGGCGTCATGCGCGATAGGATCGGTGAGGTCCAGCGTCGGTTTAGTCCTATAAATCACACCCAGGCAATTGACGCCGCGAGATTACTGGGCTTTGCATTTATGAGCACCCATACGATCACGGACAATCTCGTTCATACGTACATGGAAAAGCTTTTCGAAAAACGAAAACCGGAAACAGTCGGAGAAGTATTGGAAGTTTTGAAAGCAGAACCGGAATACATCGAAGCGATGAAAGGGAAAGCAGGTCCCGTGATATTTGCCGGTGACCCCAAAAACAGGGCCGGAAAGATTGCCCCTATCGAATTCACCGGAGGCACAGAACCTTCACATATTATTTACGAAAAATTGGCTATGGCGGGAGTGGGCACGGTTATCGGTATGCACGCCGGGGAAGAACACCGTAAGGAAGCGATCAAGTACCACATCAATCTGGTTATCGCGGGTCACATGAGTTCCGATAGTCTCGGGATGAACCTACTCCTAGATGAGTTTGAAAAGAATACGATCAAGATTATTCCGTGCTCCGGCCTCATTCGTGTACGACGTACATGACGCACGGTTACTTGAGAAGGATATAGAAGAACCCGACGGTGACTGCCTGTGTGAGTAATCCAAAACCCATTGATGCTTTGGTATGAAAGACGTTTGGCACTTTATAAAATCCGTATGATAATTTTTCCAAAAGGGGAGCATGTTTCGATACTCCTTTAGAGTCACGGCGCGCGAAAAATATATACCACGGCGTTTCCAGCCAGTCCGGCAGCAATGAGACGACGATGGTCGCAAGAAGAAGCGGTAAGGCGACAATACCATGGAATGCCCATACGGCGACGGTCATGCCAAAAAGTGTCTCAAGGATCGCGAGCGCGCCGGTTTGTGCCTTCGGACGGGTTCGCCAATCGGTTCCGAAGTCCCAGTGGGGGATGCTGTCCATGACATAGTGAGACGTGAGCGCAAGGAGGATGGCGGTTGCGGGGTCGGTGAAATGGGCGGCAATACTGCCTGCGACCAGGGCATGAGCGGTTGCGGTCATAAGGAAATTGTATGATAAGATGAGAAAAGTTGCAAAATACATACGATTATGAAGGTCACACAGATTACCCAGCAGGTTCACCCTATTTTGGACGTCCTTCGGAATCGGTTATTTCGGAGACTTTGGCTGGGACAGATGGCATCACAGCTTGCGAGCAACATGCTTATCTTCCTGCTCGCGATTTTACTCTACCGACGTACAGGGAGTAACACTGCCGTATCCGGCCTTTTTTTATCATATGGTTTGCCGTCTCTTCTTTTCGGCGCGGTCGGAGGCGTCATAGTCGACCGGCTTGACCGGCGTGCAGTGCTTTTGGTATCGCATATCACCCGGGCGCTACTTATCATTCCCGTGTTTCTTTTGCCCCATCAGATTGCAGCGATTTATCTTTTGGTCTTTTTCTACGCCATTATCATGCAGTTGACGACACCTTCCGAAGTTCCGCTTATCCCGCAGTTCGTTCCGAAAACACACCTCGTATCCGCTAACAGCTTATTTTCCTTTACGTTTTATAGCAGTATGGCAGTCGGATTTATTTTTGCAGGCCCGGCTTTACGGATATTCGGTCGGGAAGGCGCACATCTTATGTTGTTTCTTTTGTTTGTCGGTGCGGCAATTTCTGTCTCCGGCATACCACCACAAGGTGAGGGGGTGCGCAGTCTCCGGTATATTTTCCACTATGACTTGGCGTATATTTTCAGGCGGCTATTGACTGATTTGCGGGAAGGTCTCCAGTATGTGGCTCGTTCACACGTTCTCCGTGACGCGGTTGTTCTTCTCACCGGTACGCAAATTATCCTCGTCCTTCTCGGGACGCTCGGCCCTGGCTTTGCAGATAAAGTTCTCAGGATCGATATACGGGATGCGTCGGTTCTTATCGTGGGACCGACTATCTTGGGTATTCTTTCCGGTGCATTGTGGATGGGCAACCGAGGGTACAAATTTCCTGCCGGCAGACTCATTAATATCGGCGTCCTTTCCGCAGGATCCATTCTCATGCTCGTCTCGGCAATATTTGCGGCTACCAATGCGTTTTGGTTTACCTTAGTGCCCCGCGGACTCGTTTTGACGATCGCTCTCGGACTGTTTTTCTTACTGGGTGTCGCGAACAGTTTTTTGGACGTGCCGTCAAACAGCATTATCCAGAAAGAAGCGGTCGGTGAAGTCCGGGGCCGGGTGTATGGCATCCTTTCTGCTTCCGTCGGCGGAGCAGGCATCCTGCCCGTTGTCGTCAGCGGGGTACTTGCGGATCTTATCGGCGTCGGGAAAGTCATATTCTTTTTGGGATTGTGTGTATTTTCATACGGCCTCTACCGATTTCGATACGCAAAAAAAGTTTGATGCGGTAGAATAGATATATGATGCCCATAGAGTTTCCCATAGCGCATGTATCGGTCTTCGTCTCGAATATCCTTTTGGTTTTGGCATGGCTGGCATATTCGTTTTTGGTATGGCGGTCGCTCCGGCGGTGGGCTGTCGAGGAGGACCGGGTGTTTGACCTCACGTTTTACAGTACCATTTTTGCGCTTTTCACCGCCCGGCTTGGTTTTGTCGTAACGCATTTAAATCTCTTTATCGGGAAGTCATTGCTTCTTATACCGGCTCTTTGGATTGCCCCCGGTTTATCCTGGCTCGGCGCGTTAGTCGGGGGACTCGCGACGCTTATCGTCCTCTGCCGCCGGTATAAAGTACGTCTCGGTCTTGTCCTGGATTCGCTGCCGGTTGCGTTACCGCTTCCTATCATCATCGGCGAGACAGCGGCACTTATGAGCGGATTAGAAATCGGGAAGAGAACAGCACTTCCGTGGGCAATTCGATTTGTCGGCTTCGCGGGGGGGCGTCATCCCGTAGAACTCTATGAAATGATGGCACTGGTGTTGTTGAGTACCCTTATGGTGAAGCTCACCACGATTGCGGCCGCCAAAAAGTGGGCGTATGGCATTGTCGGCGTTTGGTTCTTTTTTCTATACAGTGTTTTTATGTTTGCTCTTGAATTTCTGAAAGAAAGTACAGTATACTGGGGAGGCTTGACTGCCAATCAATGGATCTTGATTGGCATTTTTGCTGAATGTATTGGTGTGCTGTATGTGCGCGGCGGAGGGAGAGAATCGATACGACCAATCACCCACGCCGTTCATTCGTTTATAGCGGAGAAAGGGAAAATATTTTATGCAACAGTTTCCAAAAGACACACTCGTTGATCTCGAGAAGCATTTGACGGAAGAGAAAGCCCGGCTCCTTGCGCGGATGCGAGAGCTCAATGTCCAAGATCCGTTTACTGATCTAGACCGGACAAACGACAACGCAGCCTCCGATACGGAAGCAAATGAAGAATCGAATCATGATCGGGTTGCCGCGCTCGTTGATGAGCTCAAGCAGCAGCTTACAAATGTAGAAAAGGCTCTCGGCCGGATCACCGACGGTACGTATGGCTTTTGCAGCGTCTGCGGCCAGATGATCGACACGGATCGATTAGCCATCATGCCGACTGCCACATTGTGTCTCACGCACGAAAAGGAATTGACTGCGAAACAAAAAGCGAAGGCATGATAGCCATTCCCATACTATTGGAAGATTCGGATCTGCTCGTTGTAAATAAGCCTCCGGGAATTGTCGTCAATCGCGCTGAATCGGTTCAAGGGGAGACGGTGCAGGATTGGGCCGAGGTCTTCATAAAAAGTAATGAGTTTACACCTTCGACAGATGAAGAAAAGATATTCTCCGAACGCGCCGGCATTGTACACCGGATAGATAAAGAAACTTCCGGATGTCTTCTCATCGCCAAAAACCCTGTAGCGTTTGTTGAACTTCAGCGGCAATTTAAGGAACGCATCATCAAAAAGACGTATCTTGCCATCGTGCACGGGCGTGTGGTTCCCCAGATCGGAGAAATTCGGGCGCCGGTAGGTCGGCTTCCTTGGAACCGCGAGCGGTTCGGTATCGTCCCCGGAGGAAAAGAAGCGGTGACGCGATATACCGTCCACAATTCATGGATCACGCCCAACGGCAAACAGAAAGAAGAAATAAGTCTCGTTGAGTTATATCCCGAAACGGGCCGCACGCATCAGATTCGGGTGCACCTCAAATATATAAACCATCCGATTGTCGGAGACTGGCAATACGCCGGCAGAAAGACGTCACGATCAGATCGTGTGTGGGCGCCGCGTGTCATGCTGCACGCGTGGAAAGTGACATTTACCCACCCGACGGGAGGGGCTCGGGTTGACGTCGAGGCTCCGATACCGGATGATATGAATAGCGTCATACATCAAACGTCAAAAGCGTAAAGAAAATATTGATGAGATGTTGCCTTTGACTTTGCCGGTGTGACGACATTGATGTGTCTTCCAGTCTTTCTCTCATAACGACATTTCTTCTTCTCCTTGCCGCAGCGATCGGCGGGGGAGTCATCGCGATCCGGCTGCGGCTGCCCTCTATACTGGGGTATATCGCGGGCGGCATCGTGGTTGCCACATTTCTTCCGGGCATAATTAATCACCCGATAGTAGAGATGGTTTCCCAAGGTGGGGTGACGCTTCTACTGTTTGCTCTCGGCATAGAGTTCTCATTTCATAAACTCCGGCGTATCCTGCACGTCATTGCCTGGCCAGCAATCGCACAGATTCTCGTGACATTTTTTGTGGTCCTTCTTGTCCTGGTTCTTTTTCAGGTGGGTTTTGTGCCGGCTCTGTACTTGGGAGCTGCCGCTGCCCTTTCCTCGACGGCAATTGTCGTGAAGCTCCTTTCCGAACGCGGTGAACTTGATTCTGTACCGGGTGAGGTAGCCACCGGATGGCTGGTCGTGCAGGACCTTGCTGTTGTTCCCATTCTTATCCTTCTAGCAGCGGTTTCTAAAAGTTCGGGAAGCACATCGGTCATAGCCTCCTTTGGGACGGTCATCCTCGCGATGCTGAAAGCGGGAGTCGTCCTTGCCGTTGTCGTCTATCTGGGCCGACACGGGGTTCCCAAACTCCTTACGGCAGTGAGCTCATTCCGTAACCGCGAACTTTTGCTTCTCACGACCATCGGGATCGTATTTTTTGTGGGACTCACCACATATGCGGTCGGTCTTTCTATAACCCTTGGTGCGTTTCTCGCGGGTCTACTCGTTGCCGAGACGAGTCAGAATCACGCGATATTTGCCGAAATCAGGCCGTTGCGGGATCTGTTTGCCGTCGTTTTCTTTGTGTCTCTGGGGATGTCGTTACCCATAAGTGCGGTGTTCACGGTGTGGCCGGTTGTCCTTGCGTTGACCGCAAGCGTCGTTTTGGTCAAATGGTTTATAAGCTTCGGATTGCTTCGTTTCATGAATTATCACCGTAAGACCGCATTTTTGGTTGGGCTCTACCTCACGCAGGTCAGCGAGTTCGGATTTGTTCTCGCTCGTGCGGGGGTTGCCGCCGGCGCCCTCAATGACACGCATGCCGCGATTCTCGTTGCGGTTACATTTCTCACCATCATGATAAGCGCACCGCTTATTACGAGAAGTCACGACGTGTACTATGGATTCGCCGCACTTGCCAGACGTTTTCCGAAATTTTTTCGGGAAGAAGAGCGGGAGAATGAATTTCCGAGGGACGAAGGATATCCCATCACGGATCACGTGGTCATATGTGGCTACGGCAGAGTGGGGCGGTATATAGGCCGTGCGCTACAGATGGCTGGAGTCCCGTTTCTTGTCGTTGACTATAATCAGACGACCTTGAAAACTCTGAAAGAATCCGGAATTCAGACGATATACGGTGACCCGGCGGACAAGGAAGTACTTGACTATGCCCAGGTCGATCTAGCTAAGGCGATAGTCATCGCGATTCCGGACCGGCATACGCAGGAAATGATTATCGGGAACGCGTTATCCCTCAACAGAAAGATAAAAATTATATGCCGTACGCATCACGAAGAAGATCAGCGGCACTTGAAGTCCCTGGGTGTACAGGTCGTCGTCCAGCCTGAGTTTGAGGCAGCGCTCTCTATCGTGAACCGATTACTTTCTGATTTCGGCGTCGAGGAAGAGGAGATCGCCGGGAAAATGAGCAGACTAAAAATTGAACACGGAGTGGTTTAGTCTTATTATGTGTCAGTTAGGACATGCTAAAATAAACCAATGAACGTGTTTAATTTTTCCGTGCGTAGGAGGGATAAAAAAAGTAATGCACGGATCGGTGAAATTATCACTCCACATGGGATCATCAAAACTCCAACATTCGTGCCTGTGGGTACTCAAGCTGCGGTGAAGTCATTGACACCGGACGAATTGAGCACACTTGGTGTTCAGTTATTTTTCGTCAATACGTACCACACGTACTTGCGGCCCGACCTCACCGTAATCAAGAAATTCGGCGGATTGCACACGTTCATGGATTGGCAGGGTCCCATCATTACCGACAGCGGGGGATTCCAGGTATTTTCCTTGGGAGGCAAAAAGCTTATCAATATCGCCATATCAGAATCCGCAGTACTTGATCGAGAGCGTTTTGCCAAGCGCCGGTCGCATCGGGAAGATGCGAAGAACGATATATATCCCGACGACTATAAACCGATCGGAGAACTGGTCGCGATCGACGAAGACGGGGTGACATTTACCTCGCACTGGGACGGAACGAAGCACCGGTTCAGTCCCGAGTCTTCCATGCAGTATCAGTGGACGCTCGGGAGCGATATCCATATCGCGTTTGATGAGTGTACGCCATATCCCGCGACGCATGAATATGCGGTCAAAGCCATGAACAGAACGCATCGGTGGGCAATACGGAGTCTTAGCGAACACAAGCGACTGTCATTGCGGGCGAAGCGAAGCAGGCCCGCGCATGACGGGATTGCCGCGTCGGGAACTCCTCGCAATGACAATCCATATCAGGCGCTCTATGGGGTCGTGCAGGGAAGTGTTTACGAGGATTTGCGTAAAGAGTCAGCGCAATTTATCAGTCACCTTGATACGGATGGCATTGCCATTGGCGGTGTGTCGGTCGGGGAGAGCAAGAAAGAAATGGTAGATGTACTAGATTGGGTGAGTCCTTTCCTGCCCGATGCCAAACCACGGCACCTACTGGGCGTGGGAGAAATAGACGATATATTTGCACTTATCGAACACGGGATTGATACATTTGATTGCGTGCAGCCCACCCGCCTCGCGCGCATGGGGAAGCTATACAGCGCGCCCAATCATCCAAAGGGCAAGCGCGAAATAGATATAACCCATGCGACGTACAAAAAGGATACAAGGCCGATTGATGAGCATTGTGCCTGTTACTGTTGCCGTCATTTTTCGCGCGCGTATATCCATCATCTGTTCAGGGTTCGTGAGCTCCTAGGATACCGATTGGCGACCATTCACAACATACACTACATCAACACGTTGGTTCTTGAGATTCGAAGGTCTATCGAGCATGGGACGTTCCTTGAATTGAAGAAACGCTGGCTTTACAATAGGTGAATAGGAGGAAATACATATGGGTTCATTTGGCGGATTTTATAAAGGCGAGAAAAAGAAACAAAAGAAATCATCGCTTGAGAAAAAAGCGCAGAAACAACTATCCGGCGGTTCGTGGCAGGTCCCGCAAGTCGAGATAATTAAAAAGACGAAAAAAGACTGGTAATTGGGTGTAATCTGCCATGACTAAAGAAGCCTCGTCATACAAAAGACAGGGAAAGCGCGCGATTGCACACGTGGGATGGATAGCGGCTGTCATAGGTGTCATTTTTGTTGGGTTTTTTTCGATGCAAGGCATTGTACGGACTGCACCGTACCGTCAGAGCGTCGTCATCGTAGGAGATCCCGTGCGCGTCGTATCCTGGAACGCTCTCAAGAGCCAAATAACCATCCTAGATATACCTCAGGATGTCACCATAGACGCGACGAGCGGCTACGGGAAGTATGCTGTAGGATCTTTATTTAAACTCGATGATCTGGATCACAAAAACGGCACGCTTTTCGTCTCAAGCGTCAGCGATGCCGTCGGCCTGCCGATTTCTTGGTATATAGTTCCAAGCGACCCAAAGGTACTTACCGAACCCGGCGTCAGCATGATACGAAGACTCTTTTCTTGGAGCAGTATCCTCGCCATACTGACGCATCAGATAAAAAGTTCAGTCCCGTTGGGCGTGTGGCTCTCGTTCGTTGCCGCGTCACAGTCGATTTCTGCCGACGGAGTCGTTTCCGTTGACGCACGGAATGCGTTTATAGATCACGGGTTGCCGGACGGAAGTAGCGTCAGGGCGCTTGATCAGAGTAGGCTTGATTACCTCACGAACAATGCGTTTTTGGATAGCGGGCTCCGAAGCGAAGGTCTTTCCGTTGCCGTCTACAATACGACGGACATTCCCTCGGTCGGCCAGCACGCCGCACGGCTTATGACCAGGTTAGGGATTCAACTTTTGTTTGTAGGCAATTCGCATCCCGCGAGGGAAGATTGTGCGGTCGTAGGAAGCCAGAAGGCGTTGGTGACAAAAACTACTCAATTTATCAAAGATTATTTTCACTGTAAAAACGGTGAGTCGCAAGGCGCGTTGGATAATCCCACCGGGGCAGATATCGTTGTGCTACTGGGGAAACAATATGCGACGCAGTTCGCGGTTCAAAACTGACGAGGTTGGCTCTTTCTCCTTTCATTCCTCGGCGTCCGCCGTTTCTTCCTGATCCTGGCCGGTTACCGCATGTTCAGTGCCTCCGAAGGGCATGTAGATCCCGGTCGATGCGAATGATGGTTGTGTGACAAATCGCTTGCCGCGCGACATTTCGCGGATAAACACGGAAATGGAATTTTTCTTAACTGATTTTATGAGCGCCTGATAGGTATTGCCGCCGGAAAAAAATTTGATGAGGCGAAACGAAAGGTCATCCGGAAGAGCCGCGAGATAGGCATTCTGGGCGTTTCGTATTTCGACTACATGATTTCGTGCATGAAGTATGACTTCTTCGCCTGGGGATACGGTAGAGAGTACCGCAACAGGCGCGGCGTTTACGCATTCCACGATTTTGGTTTTCCCCGGTTCTTCCAGGAAAAACATAGGAGAAACCTGCTGTTTCGGCGTTTTCAGAAGATCCTTTTGGCGCACGTTACTCAGTTTTTTGAGATTTTTGACCGCGATCTGGTTATATGTGTCGAGCTTCGTCACTTTGAGGAATGTTTTCTTTGCGGCAGTGAGATGGCCGCTTTGCATGTATGCAAAGCCTAAACGGTTTAATACATTGATATTTTGCTTATCGGCTTTGAGGAGAGCTACGTTTATACGGATGGCTTCTTTCCAGTCCTGCCGGAGGGCGGCAGCGATCGCGTCTCTGTCAGAAATTGAAGAATCGCTCATGGGGTGAAAGTGTATCGGTTTCTTGAGAAAAGTCAATATAGAAGATAGAATGAGTAGGCTATGAGCGGCCATTCCAAATGGAGTAAAGTGAAACATCAGAAGGCGACGACGGACGCTGTGAAAAGTGCGGCCTTTACTAGAGCCTCGCGTGCTATTACCGTTGCTGTCCACGAGGGTGGGGGCATTGCTGATCCGAATAAAAATTTTCACTTGAGACTTGCGATCGAAAAAGCGCATGACGTCAATATGCCCAAAGAAAACATAGAGCGCGCGATCGAAAAAGCCGCAGCGGCCGGCGGAGCTTCCTATGAGCAGGTCATGTACGAAGGATACGGACCGGGCGGGGTCGCGATCATCGTGGAAGCCGCGACGGATAATCATCAGCGGACATCGGCAAATATCAAACATCAGTTTGACCGGGGCGGCGGATCCTTGGCATCACCTGGGGCCGTGAGTTTTCAGTTTGCGCGGGCGGGGGTCCTGGTTGTGGAAAAAAACGGTAAGTCGTACGATGCGATTTTGGATGCGGCGGTTTCTAGCGGAGCGGATGACATCATTGAACGCACGGATATGTTTGAGGTCTATACGTCAGCACATACGCTCATGTCCGTTCGGGAAAACCTCATGACCGCAGGGTGGATGGTCGATAATTGGGAACTTATTATGAAACCCACCGCCCACATTACTCCAACTGAAGATGTCCGGCAAAAAAATGAAACCTTAATTTCTGAATTAGAAATATTGGAAGATGTACAACAAGTGTTCAGTAATCTCGAATAGGGGAGTAGGAGTCATATGAAAATCGCAATTATCTCGAAAGTTACAAAGTGGTTTAAACGATGGGATCGCGCAAACGCCTTCACCAAACGTCAACAGTTTGTCGTGATTACGGGGATTTTGACCGCCGTCCTCATGTTTACGCAATTGGTGCCGTTGGATTGGCGGTATCCCATGGTTGCCGTCTTATCTCTCCTCGCGTACTTATTGTGTGCATTTGGTCTGCGGGAGGACTTACGTGGCACGGAATGGGTGACCCTTTTGACGTTACCGACGCTTTTTACCATGGCTGTAGCCGTGTTTTATTTCTTATTGCCGACCCGATGGTTGACGAGGCTGCCGGTTGCGGTGCTTTACGCTGTTGGAATGTATGCACTTCTTCTTACGGAAAATATCTATAATGTCGCGGCGGCCAGGACTATTGCGCTTCTTCGGGCTGCACATTCCGTAGGATTTTTACTTACCCTCATTACGTATTATCTTTTGGCGCAGACGATTGTCGCATACAGATTAAACGCAGTTTTTAATGGGATTCTCATAGGCGTCATGACGTATCCTTTAACACTGCAAATATTATGGGCGATGGACCTTGAACCCATGATAGGGAAGCGGGTAAGAGATTTGGCCGCCGTCATAACTGTTGTTTTGTGTGAAATAGCCTGGATATTTTCATTTTGGCCCGTCAGGACGACATTATTCGCGCTTTTTTTGGCAACTTGTTTTTATGGGCTGGTAGGGATGGCCCAACAGTATCTATCTGACCGGCTTTATAAACGCACCGTTTGGGAATTTTTTGCGGTCGTTGCGATCGTATTCATGATTCTGATGCTTACGGCGGACTGGTATACAGCCATATAAGGACTGGGGAAGAGGGAAGTATAGTATGGGTGTTTATGGTAGATATAGTTTGATATAGTTAAGTCATAGGCCTATAGAATTATAGGACACAATGTGGATAATTTATTTCACGGTTTGGCTAAACTATTTTCACAGCCTCATTTAGCTTCATGAAACGTCTGTTCCAGGGTAGGGGTAATACCACATACAACCATACTATTGAGCCTGGACCGCACTCCTTCCGCTCCCTTGAGTACACAAGTTGTGCGATAAAATGGTTGTTTAGATTGTTATTACGCTCTAAATACTCATATATCACGTCGAAGATAGATGAGAATCAGCCTTGAAAACACCTGGTTAGCGCGTATTAATGGGCTAAATATAACCGAAAAGAAATAATGACTGGCAGCCACGCCTGGTGAACGCTAATTACCATTCCCCATGAGCGCAGAAGCTCGTATGAGTATGTCTATGTAAGGCTAAAATAACATATACAGGCTGTTATTACGCTCTATCTATGCATATACACCTTAAATAAAAGATATTGTCAGAATAGCCTCAAATATATTGATATAGAGCGTATTAAAGCGCCAAAATGACACATATACTACATGACGCTCGTTTGACAGGACGAATAGGTAGCCTTGATAATGTAACTATAGCACGTAATAATGCGCTAAACTCATAAATGTGCCATATAGGACATCGCGTAGAGTGGAGCAGTTCTGGCCTCGAAACCAGTCGTTTAGCGCATATTGATGCTCTAAATAGCGACGTCATAAATAACCCGAATGACGCTCTTTGAGGCTTACATAACTGTGGTCATTTGTGTGCACAATCGGCGGGAGAACCAGTTCATGCAGTCAAAGGCCTCAAGCAAGGGTTCTCTCACGAAGTAAAGGGCTTCCGTCTCCCCGAATAACATGCCTTGCCATTATTTATTGGGAGGTTTCAGGTCTTTAAGCGATTTACCCCCGCCCGGGGAATAAATGATATACTATGTCGCACAATAATACTTTTGCGACGTCATGCACGAGGTGTGCTGTAAACCGCTGCTTTTGCCATACGATACTTTCATCATAAATATGCGCATTTGTTTACACATTGTTCTTCATTTGTTTTCTATAGCTCTCCTATTTATTTGCCTCCATATATAGGATCTCTCCGACACCTAGTTTTAGCTGTCTATGATTTTTTGACAATTGACCTTTATTTTGTCATAACGGGCCAAAACTCATTTTGTGCGTTGGATAAGACGATCGCATGTACGTCTTTGTGGAAACGAAGGCCTTGTAGGTCACTACAGGAGCTCAAATTTGAGGCTAAATTTGGCTGAACCGATATTCAGCCAAAACGGTCGTTTTTGATGGGTATGCCCCTGCATTGGTCTCTACCAGACAGACTTTTTCTGCGGTGTACTCTCCGATAAACAAATTTTTTAACTCCGCAACCTTTTCCAAAAATTCTTGTGACGGTTTATGGGTATACCGGCAAATCGTTGTATTGGCAAAAACCATTTTGTCAGTGAAATATTTTTTGTCATCAGGGATACCGGATGAAATAAATTCATGCCGAAGGCGCCGTATAAATTGATCATATTCCGGAGTCACAAGCGCTATGAGCGAAACGCTTGTCGGCATGGATAGAACGCCCTGTAGGACAAACGGAAACGGTCGTTCCGGCGGGACGAATTTCGCTAGTAACTGCTTGGAGTTTTTGATATCCAAGTCCGTATATGATGGCGGGTTATGGATGATTCGGACGCTGTGAAACGTAATATGTAGAGAGCCGTTTGAGTAATAGTATTGGGTAGGATCGATTTGCCGTAACGGGTCGATTAGTTTGGTTTGTATGGACAATCCAATTGCACGAGATAAGAAGGCGTTGACGCTCAAACACATCTGGTTGTCTGTGGCGTAATCAGCCTGAAACGGTACGATCGTAGAAGTGTTTGAATCCGAGGCGAGCGTAAGCTCCATTTGACGCATCAGATCAAGTTGTGTCCTTTGAAATAGCGTCATGATACACATTGTACCATATTGACAAATCATATAATGTCGCACATTATTGATTGTGTAGACGTTACTGTATCATTATGGATCTCGAAAAGCTTCTGAAAGAATTTTTGGAATATCTCGAAATTGAACGAAATGTTTCGCAATTGACGATTCGCAATTACAAACATTATCTGACTAGGTTTTTGGCCTTTCTGACAGGCCAAATCCCCTCCCCTGCCGGAGCTGATGTGTCGGCCGGAGGCCGATCCGCCTCTGGCGGAAAAACTTCCTTGTCCACCGTAGCTTCAGCGAAGGTGAATGACATTACGTCTGAAAGCATCCGGCAATACCGGTTATATTTAGCGCGTTTTTCTGATCCGCACGGCATGACGCTCAAGCGAGTCACGCAAAATTATCATCTGATAGCGCTTCGGAGTTTTCTCAAATATCTCGCCAAGCGCGATATCCCCTCGATTACGCCGGACAAAATTGATTTGCCGAAAGCGGAAAGTCACTCGATAAAATTTTTGGATCGGGAGCAAGTGGACCGGCTCCTGAACATGCCGGAAATTTCTACGCCCGAGGGGTTACGAGATAAAGCAATTCTGGAAGTGCTTTTTTCTACCGGACTGCGGGTTTCGGAACTCGTGGCGCTTAACCGTGACGGGATAAATCTCGATCGCCGGGAGTTTGGCGTCATCGGGAAAGGCCGCAGACTACGCGTCGTATTTTTATCCGACGCGTCAGCCGATTGGCTGAAGCGATATATCGGAAGCCGTGAGGATGATTTGAAACCGATTTTTATCCGCTATTCCGGTAAAAAACCCGATGAGGATGACAAGACCGGAGAATCCATCCGCCTGACGGCGCGAAGCGTCCAGCGCCTCGTCGAAAAGTACGCCAAAAAGGCGAAGCTCCCGATCAAAATTACGCCGCACGGGTTGCGGCACACGTTTGCGACAGATCTCTTGGGAAATGGCGCAGATCTGCGGGCGATCCAAGAACTCTTGGGTCACAAAAATGTCTCGACGACGCAGATTTATACCCATGTCACGAACCCGCAGTTGAAACAAATCCACGATAAGTTTCATCACATATAGCCCATATGGAAACAACATCCGGGATACGTCAGGATCATAAAATCGGAATTTCGCAAAAACACTTGGAGCAACTGAGCCCGACAGAGCGACAACAATTTGTTGCTGATGCCGTTGCCGAAACACAAAAATTCGTTGACTGGTCGACAAAAACCATCGACGATAATAAACGAGAGATCAAAGGTTCGTGGTTGGCTAAGACCTGGGAGCACTCGTCGTCAAAAAAGCTGTTTCTGGCAACATTAGGTAGCGTTGGGCTAGCTAATTTGGGTATCTCGGTTGCCGGAGCACGAAAAGGCATGGATTCGCGTGATATCAAAATGCTTTGGTATGGTACTTTAGGGGCGCCAGTTTTAGAAGAACTTATTTTTCGGAGTAAAGCAATTCCTACCATAGTAACAGCTGTTGGTAAAATCGTAGGAATTGACGTACGCCCGGATGTTGCCAGACGCACGGCAGACGTCCTTTTTGGATTCGGACATACCGGAGGTATTTATCGGTCTTTAGGGTTAGCGAAACCAATCAAGGAAACAATCGATGCCGCCAATTTGACAGGAGAATCACAAAAAAAGGGTCTTGCCCAGTCAATGACAGTGCATGTAGTTAACAACAGTTTAGGTTTATTAAATTTATATCTTTTTCATGGTTCTCTTTCCGATATGGCCTTTAGATTCGAGACTGGAGTCAAATTGAAAAATGGAATTTTTCCAGAAACTAAGCTCACCCAAACTGTGTCGGCACTTATGGGACTTACAAGTGTTGCTATTGCGATCGGTATTGGTATTAATGGCGTCAAAGAAATGATTAATGACAAAAAGACCAATGATTTGCTCATGGGCATGCGAAAAAATCCTTCATTGGTTGATCAGGAGCAAGTGATCAAAATCACACAAGATTTATTAAAAAGCCCTTCGACAGACGGATACAAATTTCAGGCAGGGGTCGAGCTGGGCTATGTGAACGCTGCATTGAATATGCCGGATATTCTTCAAGATGTTATGACCCCTGATGATTATGCTCGTACGCAGGTGCATAAGATGGTTACGGATGTATGGAAAGATCCAAGAACGTTGCCGTATCGGTTAGAAAAAGCAAACTCCTATATTACTGAACAAATTGCCAAACGGAATATACATCCGTCGTGATACTTTATAGAAAGAAATCATGAAAATTTCAGTTTTATATAACAAGCCGACGGAGAGATTCGCTGAACACGCTGCGCATTGGGAAGCGGAAGAAGATACAGAGGAATCCGCTCAGGAAGTAGCCGACGCGTTAGAAACCAAAGGCGTTCAGACCCGGCTGGTGCCCATCACAGAACACACGATTGATGCAACGGTTGCGTCCCTCACCGGGGATTTGGTATTTAATCTCATTGAGTGGACCGGTATTGATACGAAGTATGCCATGCAGACGTTTGATCTCATGGATGCAAAGCATTTGCGTTATACCGGCGCGACGAAAGACAATTACCTCTTAACCTGTGATAAAAGTCTCATGAAAAAGCGGCTTGAGGAGCTCCGCCTTCCGACCGCACGCTGGCAATTATATATAAGCGGTGATGAACCGATACGTACAGATTTCCACTATCCCGTCATCGTAAAAGTAAGCAGTGAGCACTCGAGTGTCGGACTATCCAAAGAAGCAGTTGTCGAAAATGAAGAGGCACTCCGGGATCGAATTCGCAAATGTCTCCTCCAATATAAACAGCCGGTGTATGCGGAAGAATTTTTGTCGGGGCGGGAGTTTCAGGTGACGCTCCTTGAAATGAATCAGAAACTTTTTATGTTGCCCCCGTCGGAAATTATTTTTACCAAGACGACGGACGTACCATTTCTCACCTATGAGAGCCGATGGGATATGACGCATCCCGACTATAACAATTCGAACGTGACACTTGCCGCGATAGAACCTAAGCTCGCTCTTATGGTCGAGTCGATGAGCAGGGCTGCATTCCGGTCTCTGGGATTTCGGGATTACGCACGGTTTGATATACGTTGCAGCAGCGACAGTACCCCGTATTTTCTGGAGGTCAACTCCAATCCCGGATTAGGAGATGATCCTGAATATGGGATGACCGTATCGTACAAAGCAATCTGTATGTCGTTTGCGGACTTTGTCTGGAAGATTGTAGAGTCTGCCCTGCGTCGCCGCACAGTCTAACTGTCGCGAAGGAGTGCTTTATGACCTGAGCCCTTCGCGACACTTATGAGGGAAAATCGTTGGGAAAAAACCGTAAGGTTTTGTCCCAGAGGTTAAGGTATGAATACTCGTGCAGTCGCGATACGGAAGTATGGCAGCGATTCCGGATCCCGCGCGACGACCAGCATAAGTTGGGCCTGCCATTTGTGAATGAGCCGGAATTTCCGCCCGCGGCGCTTCAATTTCCGGCGTTTGTAATCATAATCGTACCAGCGGTCGCGGAAATCCGCCCAGTCATATGATTTGCGTTTTCCTGTCGAACTGTCGAGAAGTACGATTCTGCTTTTGCTCGCAAGATATGAGGCGACGGTCGCCCAATGGCCGGACTCAGGATGCGGTTCGTCTTTGTCGTCCAGATCATAAAGGTACGATACCAAGACGGCGCGTGCTTCGTTGGGACGATATTTCAAAGCGCTTTGTAGATGATGAAGCGTCGTATATTCCATGACGAGACACGAAAGTCCCAGTTTGTTGACCGCTTGGATCATATGTGCGGTAGACGTACCGTTTCTGTTGGTTTTGCAAAGCGTAATAAGTGTATCGAGCGATTTTCGGACGCCGAGAACGCGGAGTGCGATCTGCAAAGCAGCGGGTCCGCAGGTCGTGTCGTCCGGTTGTTTGATCGCTTTGATGTGGCTTCTTCCCATATGAGACTCCAAATATGACAAAAGGGGCGTCGGAACAACCATTTTACTCCCGTGGGGTAGTAGGAGCAAGACCTATAAGAATAGGTTTTTTGAGGCTAGATAGCCTCATTTTCAGTTGATTTCGTAACTTAAATTGACCGTCAGTGTGAGCTCGGAAGAGCCTGGTTCCACTTGGGTGGGGGCGTTTGCTGCCATGCCGTTTATGGCTTTGTCCATCATCGGGACCGGCCGAGGCGATGACCCGCCTCCCTCACTGTAATTGATGACCCGGCCAAGCCTGAAGCCCGCCGCGCGCGCCGCTATCTCCGCTTTCGATTTGGCATCTGCTACAGCCTGTTCGCGCGCCTGATTCTCAGCTTTGGTTTTGTCATCGACGTCGAATGAAATTCCGCCGATTTGGTTCGCGCCATTTGCTGTTGCCGCGTCTATGACACCATTAGCATTGTCGATTTTTCTGACCTTTATCGTAAGATTTGAATTCGCCTGGTATCCGGTTACCCGTTGGGTGCCGTCCGTATAATCATAGGTGGGCGAAATATTATAATTCGTGGTCTTTACGTCTTTACCGTCAACACCCAGACGCTTGACGGCATCGGATATTGCGTTCATTTTTTTATTGAGCTGTTGCTGGACCTGTGTAACGTTCGGTCCCTGGGCCGTGACGCCGACATTGACGAGTGCGATATCCGGAACCATCGTCACTTTTCCTTCTCCCGAAACGCTGAATGTATCTGTTTTTTGCGTGACGACACTGGAAACGGATATGGGTATCGGACCGACAAACTTGGTGAATGCGAACAAGCAAATGAAGAAAACAACCACGGCACCGGCAATGTCTTTCATAGTATACCCCCTTTTTGTAGTGTACACGCTTTTACGAGATTTTGCATGAGGCATGCGACATTTACGGGTCCCACCCCGCCGGGCGTCGGAGTATAAAAGGCGACGATGTCTTTTATTTCCTCTTCGTCGTAATCGCCGTGCAGTTTGCCATCGCTATCGCGCCAAATGCCAACCCCGATGAGGATAGTATCGCGGGTCACCATCTGCCGTGTCACTACCCGTTCTTTCCCTACACAGGAGACAACAAGCACCATTTTTTTGACTAATGTGTCCGGGTCGGCGGTTTGCGAATGGATGACGGACGTCGCACATCCTCTCGCTGAAAGGCTTGTAAAGATAGGTTTGCCTGCGGTGTCTCCCCTACCTATAACGGCAGCGCATTGTGTTTTGAGCCATATATCAAATGGATTTTTTTGTTCAGGATGAAGTGCCTGTATGTGCGCATATGCAACCTGAATACACGCAAGCACCGCAGCCGCAACGGGTACTTCAAAGAGCGAATTATTTACAAATCCGTCTACATCTTTTCGTGGGGTCACAGAGTCAAGAATTGTTGATACGTCTCCGAGTCCGGGAGGGATCGGGCGCTGGATGATGAGTCCATGGACGTGCGGATCGCCGTTAAATTGATCGACGAGTGCTTTGAGTTGTATTTTGTTTATATCTGAGGGTTGATGGCTCAAGATAATTTTTGCCCCGATTCGGTCCGCGGCTTTCTGTTTTTGCCGGATATAGGCAAGCGATGCGGGATCATCCCCCACTTGGATAACGGCAAGCGTCGGGATGATGCCGTACGTTTTCAGTGTTGTTGCTTCCGTGGTTAAGCGGGAAAGGATGTCGTCGGCTATTTTTTTACCGTCAATGATCATTTGGACTCCAGATACTCTTTCATCGGCCCGAAATAGTAGCCTGTCCAGCCTTCGTCGATGCCTTCTTCCTCGTCATCCGGAACATTGGTATGCGTGAGTTCAATGCGAGTGCCTCCCCTTTCTTCGTGCAAGGCGATCGTGAGGATTGACGGGGCCGGCCATTTGCCGCCGTACCAGTTCTGGACAAGTTTCTTTTCGGGAATAATCTCGATGTTCATGCCGTGTATATCCCCGCCCCAGAGGGAGAAAGATGTATCTACTTTTGCCGACATTTTTGCGGGTCCCGCCCCCCAGCCAACGATATCCTTCGGATTGACTAACGCCTGCCAGACACGGGCGACCGGTGCATTGATGTCGTAGGTTTTGCGGAGGGATTTCATGGTTGGTGTGTGTTTCTCTGTAAGGAAGTATACCAAATTCACGATTGACACGCATACGACTTTCGGCGTTCAATGGGATATAGAGGAGTTATTTATTATGCCAGACAAATCAACGGGTGTTGCCGTCATCATCAGTACGGTCATTATCGGTTTCCTTATCGTTGCAGGCGGTACGTTTTTGCCGTCATGGGGGAGTTTTCAGGTGAAGCCCATCCAGAGCGTCACGGTCGTCGGTGAGGCGAAATCCCAAACGAAAACACAGATTGCCATGTTTAGTGCCGGGGTGAATGCGTTTAATGACGACAAGCAGGCGGCTGTCGATGAGGTAAACCGTAAAGTGACGGCGATTGTCGATGCGGTCAAGACATTTGGGGTTCAGCCCGAGGATATACAGACGGAAAATATGAGTATCTATCAGAATCAGGAGTCATATTACGATAGCGATGGCCATCAGAAATACCGGCCCGGGCAGTGGAACGTGGGAAATACCATAAGCATAAAGTTACGGAATGTCGATCAGGCATCCGCGCTTTCGAACATCCTTTCTAAAAGCGGTGCGACCAACGTAAATGGTCCGACGTTTAACATGGATGATACGTCCGGTGTCGCAAACGGTCTCATGGCTGATGCTTTGAAGAACGCTTCTGATAAGGCAGCAAAGATAGCACAATCAAGCGGCAGGAAGCTCGGCAAGGTCGTCAATGTGACCGAAGGGTATAACCCGTCAACTCCTGTCTATATGATGGGTGGAGGCGGATTGGGAGGCGGAAGCGGTGCACCGACCGAAGCCGGCAGCGGGACGGTGACGAAGACGGTTACCGTGACCTACGAGTTAGAATAAGAAGAGGTTTAAACCTATTTAACCCGCCGGGTTGTCGCCAGAGGAATTTCTTCCCTGAAATTTAGTCCACGCATATTATTTCGTGAGGCAGGTCGCCGCGGCGATCGTGTCGTGCTTGTCGGTAAACCGCATGAGGATGACAC
This sequence comes from Candidatus Gottesmanbacteria bacterium, assembly GCA_023245335.1. Taxonomy (GTDB): domain Bacteria; phylum Patescibacteriota; class Microgenomatia; order UBA10105; family UBA927; genus UBA927. The sequence goes on along the minus strand of JAHFKK010000001.1, from coordinate 922,212 downwards.
CACTGGTCGCACGTGAGAGCTCCGGCACGGACTTCATCGGGAGTTTGACGACCTGGCCTTTGGTTGAAGTGAGGATGACTTCTTCACTTCCCGCAGGGACCATCTGGGAAACCGCGACCTTACCGGTTTTTTCTTTGATTTCGGCAACTTTCACCCCTTGCCCGCCGCGTTTCTGTTTGGGGAATCCGGATGCGGCTGTTTTTTTGCCGATGCCTTTTTCCATGATCGTCAGGAAATCGGCCTTTTTGGTTTCGCTGTTGATAATTTCCATGGTCACGACGTAATCGCCCGGTTTGAGTAAAATACCCCGGACGCCCATGGTATCCCGTCCGGTGTGCCGGACTTCGGATTCGGAGAACCGTATGGATTTGCCGTCGTGTGTGACGAGGAGTACATCATCCGATCCGCCGGTGAGCCTCGCCCAGATGAGTTCGTCTCCGGCTTCGAGTTTGATGGCAACTAAGCCGTTTCTCCGTATGTTTTCGAATTGAGAGAGTTTGGTTTTTTTGACGACTCCTTTTTTGGTCGCCATGAGGATATATTCGATCCCCTTTTCTTTTTGTTCTGTGCGTTTGAGACTGTAGGTCAGAATCGACGTCACCTTTTCGCTGCTTTCGATGTTTATGAGGTTAACGGCGGCCTGGCCTTTACTTTGGCGGCTTGCCTCCGGGATATCCCATACCCGCACCTGATAGACTTTGCCTTTTTCACTGAAGAAGAGCATGTTGTCGTGCGTGTGGGCGGATATCAGTTTGTCGATCGCATCTTCTTCTTTGGTCGCCATGCCGATAACGCCTTTGCCGCCGCGTTCCTGGAGTTTAAAGGTGCTCCGTGGTACGCGTTTGATATACCCGGTTTCGGTCATGGTGATGATCGTTTCTTCGTTTGGAATAAGTTGTTCGTCGGAAAGTTCGCCGACTCGGGATTTATATACGCGGGTTTTTCTGTTGTCTCCGTATTTTTCTTTGAGTTTGGCTAATTCTACTTTGATCACTTTGAGAATTTTGTCCGGGTGGGCCAATAGATCTTCAAGGTATGCAATCGTTTCGCGCACCATGGCAAGTTCATCCTCGATCTTCTGGCGCTCGAGGGCCGCAAGCTTGCGAAGTTGCATGTCGAGAATTGCCGTTGCCTGGAGGTCAGAAAGCTTAAACCGCGCCATCAGCTTCACTTTGGCGTCGTCGGCATCCTTGGCTTTTTTGATGATCGCGATGACTTCATCGATATGGTCGACCGCGATTTTGAGTCCTTCAAGGATGTGCTCGCGGGCTTTGGCTTCTTTGAGCTCAAATTCACTTCGTCGATAAATGACGTCATGACGATGCCGTAAGTATTCTTCCAGGATCTCGCGAAGCGTCAGCGTTCGGGGTGTACCGTCGACCAATGCGACGACGTTCATGGGGAATGTGGTCTGAAGTTCGGTAAACTTGTACAAATTATTTAATACTTTGTTTGGTTGGGCATCGCGTTTGAGTTCGACAACGACCCTGATGCCCCGGCGATCGGATTCGTCACGGAGATCCGAAATACCGTCAAGTTTTTTGTCTTTGACCAAATCCGCGATTTTTGCGACCAAGTTGGCTTTGTTGACCTGATACGGAAGCTCGGTAATGCCGATCATACTTTTGCCGTTGCCCATTTCCTCAATTTCCGCTTTGCCGCGCATGACGATCTTGCCGCGACCCGTGGCATACGCGTTTTTGATCTCGCTTATGTCATAGATAGCTCCGGCCGTCGGGAAATCAGGGCCCTGGACAAACTCCATGAGATCTTCGAGTGTGACGTCAAACGTCAGAGAGAATTTTTTGTGGACGGCTTCGGTGCCGTCTGCTTTTTTCGGGGCCTTTTCCACTTTGGATTTGTTGATCATGAAGGTAATCGCGTCAATGATCTCGGAGAGATTGTGCGGCGGAATTTTGGTCGCCATGCCGACGGCGATTCCCTCAGAACCCATAAGGAGAAGGTTCGGAAGTTTGGCCGGAAGGTAAACCGGCTCCTGAATGGTGCCGTCGAAGTTCGGTATAAAATCAACCGTTTCCTTTTCTATGTCGAGAAGCATTTCGTCGGCAATACTGTCAAGGCGACATTCCGTGTACCGCATGGCGGCCGGCGGATCGCCGTCTATTGAGCCGAAGTTCCCCTGGCCATCGACTAATGTATAGCGCATGGAAAAATCCTGCGCCAGACGTACCAGCGCTTCGTAGACCGATGAGTCGCCATGTGGGTGATATTTGCCCAATACTTCTCCGACAACAGACGCACTTTTTTTATACTTACTCGTGTGGTGAAGACCGGTTTGATGCATCGCAAAGAGTATCCGTCGATGCACCGGCTTCAATCCGTCCCGTACGTCCGGAAGTGCACGTGCCACGATGACAGACATCGCATAGTCGAGGTACGACTTCTGCATTTCCGTCACTATTTCCGACTGATTAATTTTTCCTATGTTCATACGGTATATTTAGCGTTTTGTCGGTGTTATTTCTAGTGAATATACGCCGCGATAAGCAGGGCGACGATGTTTGCCACTTTGATCATCGGATTGATGGCAGGGCCAGCCGTATCCTTGTACGGATCACCAACCGTGTCACCGGTCACCGCGGCCTGGTGGGCCGGCGAGCCTTTCCCGCCGAAATGACCTGCCTCTATATACTTTTTGGCATTATCCCAGGCTGCTCCTCCTGTCGTCATGGAGATTGCGACAAAAAGTCCTGTGATGATCGTACCCATGAGAAATCCTCCGAGGGCTGCGGCTCCAAGAGTGAATCCGACGACGACGGGAACAACGACCGGCAACGATGCCGGTAAAATCATTTCCTTTAGGGCGGCTTGCGTTACTATATCAACCGCTTTGCCGTAATTCGGCTTTGCTTTGCCTTCCATAATGCCTTTGATCGTTTTAAACTGGCGTCGGACTTCGACAACTACCGCTCCTGCGGCGTTTCCGACGGCCTCCATCGCTAGAGCCCCGAATACGTACGGAAGCGCGGCTCCCACAAAGAGTCCGACTAAGACAAACGGATCATCCAATCTGAATCCCATGGATGCTCTGCTTCCCAATTCCTGTGTGTAGCTGGCAAACAAAACTAAAGCCGCCAATCCCGCTGAGGCGATTGCGTATCCTTTGGTGACTGCTTTTGTCGTGTTGCCTACGGCGTCGAGAGCGTCAGTGACGTCGCGGACTTTTTCCGGTTGATTGGTCATTTCCGCAATTCCCCCCGCATTGTCCGTAATCGGACCAAATGCGTCGATCGCTATGACAATACCTGCCAAAGACAACATAGCCATAGCCGCCAGCGCCACACCATAGAGTCCTGCGAACAAGTAGGCTCCCAACATAGCCCCCGCAATAGCAAGCACGGGAGGAAATGTCGATTTCATAGAGACCGCAAGGCCCGCAATGATGTTGGTCCCATGACCGGTATTGGATGCTTCTGCTATCCTTTTTACTGATCCGAAATCCTTTGATGTAAAGAATTCCGTGATGCCAACCATGACAACGGTCAAGACAATACCTATAAGGCTCGCGCCATACAGGTTCAGCGTTGCATATTTGCCGTTATCAGCCATAAGCATGGTCGTAATCGGGTAAAAGAGTGCTGCTGAGATAACGCTGCTTGCGATAAGTCCTTTATACAAAGCTCCCATGATGGCTTTGGATTTGCCGAGTTTGACAAAAAATGTGCCGAGGACTGACGCGACGACACCCGCAGCTCCCACGACCATGGGAAACATCATGGCATTGGCCGCCTGCGGAATGACGAGGTGCCCCAAAAGCATTGTGGCGACGGCGGTGACGACATAGGTTTCAAAAAGATCTGCCGCCATACCGGCATCATCCCCGACATTGTCGCCGACTAAATCTGCGATGACGCCCGGATTTCTCGGATCATCTTCGGGAATCCCTTTTTCGATTTTTCCGACCATGTCCGTGCCGACATCAGCGCCTTTTGTATAGATGCCGCCGCCAAGCCGGGCAAATACTGAAATAAGCGATCCCCCAAATCCAAGCGCGACTAAAGGCGTCAGGCTCACGACGCCGACCTGGTGTGAAATGGTGATGACGTAGGTAACCGCGATAGCAAGAAGTGCTAATCCCGCGACCATAAGTCCGGTGACTGCTCCTCCGGAAAAAGCCACGCCAAGCGCTTCTTTGAGACCTTTTTTGGCGGCTTCACTGGTCCGTATATTTGCGCGTACGGCAATATTCATGCCGATCGCTCCGGCAAGTGCGGAACAAAATGCACCGATAGCAAATGCCAAGGCCGACATCCAACCGAGCGTGAATCCCAAAAGAATAACGATAATGACGGATAATACAGCTATAGCCGTGTATTCGCGTTTGAGAAATGCCGCAGCACCTTCTGCGATCGCATCGGCTATAGCATTCATGTCTGGTGTGCCGACCGGGAGCTTCAGGATATTGGAAGAGAGATACAGTCCGTACAAAACCGAGAGAAGTCCACCTCCAAGTGCAATGTATACTAATGAATTCATAATAATTCCTCCTTCATGTACGCTTTCAATTTATATCAAAAGATCCGTTTATACGTCCAGTGTCGCGCTCTTCGCGTGTGTCTGGATGAAACGCTTTCTTGGCGGCACTTCGTCCCCCATAAGCATCGCAAATACCTGATCTGCGGCAGCTGCATCGGCAATCACTACTTGGCGCATGACCCGTTTTTCCGGGTTCATGGTTGTTTCCCATAGTTGTTCCGGATTCATTTCTCCTAGACCTTTATAGCGCTGTATGCTTGGGGGGGCTTTAAATCCTGCACCTTCTTTTTTGATAATCGCGTCGCGTTCGTCGTCCGAATACGCATAGTGGCTATTTTTGCCGAACGTGATTTTATAAAGCGGCGGTTGTGCGATATAAAGATGTCCTTGTTCAATGATGACTGGGAGATGCCGGTAAAAGAATGTGAGGAGCAGTGTCATGATGTGTTCGCCGTCGACGTCAGCATCGGTCATGATGACGACCCGGTGATACCGAAGCTTTTCCGTATTGATGGTTTCCCCGATCCCCATGCCGAGTGCGATAACGAGCGCTTTAATTTCTTCAAATTCAATCATTTTATCGAGTCGAGCTCGTTCCGTGTTCAGAATTTTTCCGCGGAGCGGCAAAATAGCCTGGAATTTACGGTCGCGGCCTTGTTTCGCGCTGCCGCCTGCGGAATCACCCTCGACGATAAAAAGTTCCGAAACGCTCGGATCCTTTTCCTGGCAGTCGGCAAGTTTGCCCGGTAAGCTTGCGCCTTCCAACGCACCCTTCCGTATGATGGCATCTTTGGCGGCTTTGGCGGCAAGTCGGGCTTTGGACGCTAAATATACTTTTTCCAATATCCGGCGAGCGTCGGACGGATTTTCTTCAAAATACGTATCCAACCCATCATTGACCGCAGATTGGACAAACGGCTGGACTTCGGCATTACCGAGTTTGCCTTTGGTCTGTCCTTCAAATTGCAGGATCATCGAGGGCATCTTGAGGTAGACAATAGCGGTCAATCCCTCGCGGGTGTCGTCGCCTATGACGGTATCCTTGTCGCTTTTTACGGCGCCGATTTTTTTGGCATAGTCGTTTATGACCCGGGTGAGCGCCATCCGGAATCCGGTAAGATGCGTGCCGCCTTCCGGAGTCGGAATGACGTTGACATAGGATTCTATGGTTTCGGAGAAACTGTCATTATATTGTATAGCGACCTCGATCGACATATCGCCGGAGGTTTGGGTGAGGTAGATGGGGTCGTGAAGCGGTACCTTGTTCCTGTTCAAAGCGGCAACGAGTGATCGGATACCGCCCTCGAAATAAAAATTCGCTTCTTCACCGTTTCGTTCATCGACGAGATGAAACGCGAGCTTCGCGATTAAGTACGCGCGGTCCCGGACTTGTTTTTTCACTGCATCGAAGCTTAGTTCTATGCCTTCTTTGAATATTTCCGTGTCCGGCATGAAGGTGACGATTGTGCCCGTATCATTGGCTTTTCCGATTGTTTTGACCGGTGCTAATGCTTTACCGCGTTTGTATTCCTGCATCCATGCTTTGCCATCCCGGTGCACTTCTACTTTGACATAGGTGGACAATGCGTTGACGACTGATGCACCGACACCATGAAGTCCTCCGGAGATTTTGTACGCCTGGCCTTCAAACTTACCGCCCGCGTGGAGCTTGGTCATGACGAGCTCCAATGCAGAGACATTGTATTTGGCGACTTTGTCGACTGGGATTCCCCGTCCGTCATCCCGGACCGTTGCGGAATTATCCTTGTGAATGGTGATATAGACGTGATGCGCGTATCCTCCGAGTGCCTCGTCTATGCAGTTGTCGATGATTTCATTTAAGCAGTGCTGGACGCCCGCTAAGCTTGTCGTGCCGATGTACATAGCCGGCCGTTTCCGTACCGGTTCCAGGCCTTCGAGGACGACGATTTGTTCTGCTGTGTATTTGTCGGAATTTTTTGCCATGTCGCTTTTTCGTTTATGCTATCTATGTAGCTGTATTGACGTCGTTGCCCCGACCATCGGACCGTCGGGGCATCTAGTACCATTGTACAAAAGCCTACTGGCGTTGTCTAGATCGGCTTAGTGTAAAAATATATGTTCTATGAGTTGAAACGGATTGACGTTATTTTGTGATAGTTTCTTTGCGTCCAGAAGTTCATGGACGAGTGATGCAACGTATAGTTTTTCCTGGGATTCCCCGTCCGTTGCGGTAGCAAGAAGTGCGGCGTTTGTACAGGCAATGACCGCGCAATCTATCCATCGTTTCGCATCATCCCTCGTTTTTCCGATGGTCTGTATGGAGGAAATTTTGTGCCCCGCGCTTGCTGCACGTATCTCGGTTATGAGTTTGGTACATGCGGCTAATTCACTTTCGGTAAAGAGTGAGTCTTTTGCGGATATGGGTACGAGTTGGCAGCGGGATACGATGGTCGGCAATACAACGGTCTCGGAAGCAGTACCTATATAGAGTTGTACGTGGGGCGGGGGTTCCTCTATGGTTTTGAGAAGCGCTTGCTGCGCTTCGGTCGTCAGAAGCCCCGCGTCCGGGATGATAGCTGCAGTGCCTTTGGTACCTCGTGGATTAAGGAAGAGCTCATGGATGAATACGCGAGCGTCGGCAACGCCGATAGATGCTTTTTCTTGTGGTGTAAGCGTTAGCCGGTCGTATAACGGTATGTCATTTGTATCCAGTTGCAGATTGATTGCGTCCTGGCGTTCCGTCGCAGTTCCACCGATAAAAAGAAAGGCGTGCATCGCTCTTGCATTATAAACGATGGTTGTCTCATAATGAATAAAGGAGTGCGTAACTCGTTCTTTTTGATATGGCTGCAGCTGCCCAAGACATATTATCAAACCTTGTTTCCGCAGGTCATATCCCTGGTGATGTGGCGGAGACCGTCCGGACCGAATCTCTAAACACCGGTGAGCAAGTGGAAGAAATTTTGCGCCGGAAACATTTGGTTTCGGATGAAGATTACGCCCGTGCACGCGCGAGCTCTCTTGGGATTGCGTTTGTCACATTGAGCGGCCAGGCAATCACGCCTGATGTCGTCAATTATATCCCCGAACCCGTCGCCCGCCGTTATACCTTGGTCCCGTTTCAGATAGAATCCGGTGACAAGGGCGCGTTGTCCGTCGCAATGCTCGACCCCTTGGATTTCCAGGTCATAGAATTTTTGGAGAAAAAATCAGGCCGCGCGATCAAGCCTTTTATGGCCTTTCGCGACGATATACTTGCGTCTATTGAGGCGTTGTATACACAGAATCTCGGGGCTGACGTGACCGCCGCCATGGAGGAGACGGCTCCCATCATCAAAACATATGAAGCCGGCAAGTTAGGTCAAGTTATACGCGAGGCGCCGATCGCGCAGATCGTTTCGGCAATACTCGAACAAGCTATACGCATCCGAGCGTCAGACGTACACATAGAGCCTCTCATCGGAGAAACCAGGGTCCGGTATCGTGTGGACGGTATTTTACAGGAACGTCTCATGCTCCCCCACCGGCTGCAGGATGCTGTCGTATCCCGCATCAAGATTCTCGCCGACATGAAAATAGATGAGAAGCGTCTTCCGCAGGACGGACGGTTTAACTTCAAGATGGGAGAATCGGAAGTAGATCTTCGTGTGTCGACATTACCGACCGTGCATGGCGAGAAGGTCGTCATGCGGTTACTCAAAAAATCGGGCGGTATCCCAACGCTCCCGGAATTAGGACTTAGAGGGTTGGCGCTCAAGCATCTGGAACAAGCCATTCGTCGGCCCCACGGCATTATTCTCGTCACCGGGCCTACGGGTTCCGGCAAAACGACGACACTGTATTCGGTTCTTGCAATACTCAATAATGCCAAAGTCAATATCATGACACTTGAGGATCCGGTCGAGTATGAGATTGCCGGCGTGAATCAGGTGCAAATTAATCCTGCCGCGGGACTCAATTTCGCGACTGGGTTGCGGTCATTTCTGCGTCAGGATCCGAACATCATTCTGGTCGGAGAAATCCGGGATCAGGAGACGACCGAGCTTGCTATCCAGGCAGCGCTTACCGGACACCTTGTGTTTTCCACGCTTCACACTAATAACGCATCGGGAGCAATCCCCCGGCTTATCGACCTTGGTGCTGAACCGTTTCTTGTCGCTTCGGCATTAAACGCGGTCATGGGTCAGCGTATCGCCCGTCGACTTTGCCCGACCTGTAAAGAAGAATATACGCCAGAAGCCGCGGTTGCGGCTGATATACGCGCTGTTGTCGGTCCGCTTTGGCCGTCGGATAAGCCGACGGTGCTTTATCGTGGAAAAGGCACGGTAAATGGCGTCACCTGTGAATCGTGCGGCGGGTCGGGATATCTCGGACGGCTGGGCGTGTTTGAGCTCTACCCCGTATCAGATGAGATCAGTAAGCTGACGCTTACGCGTTCTACCATGAAAGATATTGAGACGCAGGCTATCAAAGAAGGTATGATAACCATGAAACAGGATGGGTATTTAAAAGCACTTGAGGGCGCAACGACCATTGAGGAAGTGCTAAGGGTTGCACAGGATTAAATTAACAATTGACTATAAATAGAATATTTTTAATGCACCGTTACAAGTTACATGTGAATAGTTAAACCTATGGATATTCAGCAATTATTTTCAGAAACGGCCCGGAAAGAAGCATCGGACCTTCATCTCATCGTCGGGTTTCCGCCCATGATCCGCGTTTCCGGGTTGCTTACGCCGGTAGAAGGGACGTCTGTTTTAACACCAGAAGAGGCAGAGCGGCTTATCAACTCCACGCTCAATCCCGAACAAAAAGAGATTTTCACGACAAACAAGGAAATCGACTATTCACTAGCGACTCTGGTCGGCAGGTTCAGGGTCAACGCGTATATCCAAAAAAATACCGTGGCTGGCGCATTTCGACTGATACCGGATCGTATAAAGACGCTTGAAGAATTGGGGTTGCCGTCCATATGCCAAGATTTTGTCAAACTCCGGCAAGGATTCATTCTAGTGACCGGGCCGACGGGGCACGGGAAATCCACGTCGCTTGCTTCCATGATCAACCTCATCAATCAGGAAAAAAACGTACACATCGTAACCATAGAAGATCCGATCGAGTATGTATATCCTCCGGCTCGGGCGATGGTATCCCAACGGGAAATGCATGGGGATACGCATTCATGGACTGTCGCCCTCCGGAGTGTGCTCCGTGAGGATCCCGATGTCGTTCTTATCGGTGAAATGCGGGATTTGGAAACGATTCAGTCGGCGCTCACCATTGCCGAAACCGGACATTTGGTTTTTGCGACCTTACACACCAATTCAGCGGCGCAGTCCGTTGACCGTATCGTTGACGTATTTCCGGAGAACCAACAAATCCAGATCCGTTTACAGTTGTCCAACGTTCTTGAAGGCATACTTTCTATGCGTCTGGTGCCCGCAACCAGTGGAGGGCGTGTGCCTGTCGTAGAAATTTTGACCGGTACTCCTGCCATACGGACACTTATCCGGGAGGGAAAAACGCACCAGATTGACAACATTATCCAAACATCCGCTGAATTCGGCATGATGACGCTCGAGACGTCCCTCGCAGCTGCGGTGAAAGCCGGAATTATCGGTATGGATATGGCCGAATCATTTGCACTCCGACCGGAAGAACTAGGACGCCTTCTCAAAACGACGATCTAAACGATTTATCTATGGCATTTTTTTCTTATAAAGCACGCGATACAACCGGTAAGGTTGTTGAAGGGTTGGTCGAATCGCCCAACAAAGAAACCGCGGCCAAGCTGCTTCACGATAAAAAGCTTTTTGTGATCGATGTTTCGGAATCCAAAGGGAAGATTGATCCTTCGGAGATCATACGCTTACAGCGGGTAGGATTCGGTGAAATCGTCAACTTCACGAGACAAATTGCCACGATGGTTGTTGCCGGATTGTCGTTGCCGGAGGCGCTCGGCATTCTTCAAACACAAACGACCAATCCGCTTTTCGCGACCGTCATTACGGATATTGAGAATCATGTCGTGAGCGGCGGTAATTTCGGTGATGGCCTCGCGAAGTTCCCGCAGCATTTTTCTTCCATTTATATTGCGCTTGTTCGTGCGGGAGAATCGTCAGGACAGCTGGATCAAGTACTCGCGCGTTTGGCGGACAGCATGGAATCCCAGCGGGAGTTCAAGAGCAAAGTTACGGGGGCCATGATATACCCCATCATCATTTTGGTCGCAATGACGGTTGTCATCGGGATCATGATGACGGTCGTTATCCCTAAACTCACAGAACTCTATAAGGATTTTGGGGTTGATCTCCCTGTTTCGACGCAGATTCTTATCGGGATGTCCACCTTTTTTGTTCATTGGTGGTGGTTCGTCATCCTTGTTATCGTGGGGTTAGCCTATGGATTTAACCGGTGGAAAAAAACGAAAACCGGTGAATTAGTGCTGGACACGCTTGTTCTCAAAATTCCGCTTTTCGGTGAGTTGCAAAAGAAGATTATTCTGGTTGAGTTTACCCGGACCCTGTCCATGCTTATCAATTCCGGCATACGATTACTTGACGCGCTGCATATTTTGAAAGATGCCATGGGCAATGTGCTTTTTCGAAATGCGATCGTGGATATTTCCAAAAAAGTCGAGCGCGGTTTCCCGCTCGGCGAGACGTTCGCCCAATATCCGGTATTCCCGCCGATTGTCTCCCAAATGATGAAGGTCGGAGAAGAAACGGGAAAACTTGATGACACACTTCTCAAGCTGTCGCGCTACTTCCAATCCGAATCCGAAAATTTAGTGAAAGGGCTGACGACCGCGATTGAGCCTCTCATTATGGTGGTTTTGGGAGTCGGCGTAGGGTTTATCGTCATCTCGGTCATCACACCAATTTATAATTTGACGAATCAATTTAAGTGATCTCTTGACAAGGGTTTTTGGAACATGATACACCATATATATATGAGAAATAATTCTGCTCAATCTCGTGGGTTTACCCTTATCGAACTTCTGATCGTCATCGCACTTTTGGGTGCCCTCGCAGTAGGACTGCTTGCAACCATCGATCCGTTTGAACAACTCAAAAAAGGACGCGATACAGCAACCCGTAACACCGTCTCTGAATTTTATAACGCAAGCCTGAGGTATTATTCCACCAAAGGCGGGTTTCCGTGGGGTACGACCGGTATGTCGACGACATCGGTTGATGCGATGGCGACTTCGATTAATCTTCTGATGGATGCAGGTGAGCTGAAACAAAATTTCATGAACTTAGCGGGTACCGGCAATCTAGCGAAAATTTTCGTCACCTCCCAAGGGGCCGAAGATCTTCACGTTTGCTTCAAGCCCGAATCCAAAGGATTCCAGGTTGACCTCAACACCATCTATGATCAGACGGGTGGATCTGGAGCCAGTTGCGGAAGCGGTACCAGTGTCTGCTACTACTGTATCCAATAACGAATGAGGTCACCTCACAAACCTCAATTCCGACAGATAATACTAGGCGCGGTTGTCATGGCTGCCGCATCGCTTCTCTTGTTTCTTGCTTTTCAGGCTAAAGCCATATTTGGCGGCGACAGTGGTGATTTAGTAGCAGCAGCTGCGACTATGGGTGTGCCTCATCCGCCGGGATATGCGCTGTATACAGGCTTCGGGTGGATACTCACGAAGATTCCTTTACAAACGGTTGCCTGGCGGGTAGGGCTGTTGTCTTCCGTGCCCCACGCGTTCACGATTGGCCTTGTTTTTGCCATAGTGGTCATGTTGACCGGAAGCATGTGGGCGGGATTATTGAGCGGGTTTCTGCTTGCCGGCAATTACGTATTTTTTCTCTATAGCGTGACGCCGGAAGTATTCGGACTTTTTGATTTTTTCGTTATTTCTCTCACGACAACTATTTTTCTTTGGATTCGTACACATCGGATGATGTGGGTGTATGCTGCGGCATTCATTTTGGGATTGTCCCTCACGCATCAACAGGTCATACTTTTCTTAGTTCCTGCCTGCGCATATCTCCTTATACAGGACAAGAAGTTCAGGCACATGCGCTTGAGTTCCTATACCGTCAAACTCGGCGCGTGGCTTTTGGCGGGTTTACTCCCCTATCTTTACGTCGTGTATGCCGGACAAGGCTCGTCCATGATCAATTGGGACCGCCCCGGTGACATCGCGGGATTTATACGTCTTATCACACGGGCGGATTACGGGACATTTGTCTCGAGTAACGCGTTCGGATCGCTTTTTATACAACGTGCTCTCCAAGTACAGGCATACGTGCAATTTGTTTTCCTTGATTTTACCTGGATCGGGTTACTCCTGGCCGCTATCGGTTGGTGGTATCTGTGGAAAAAAGCCCGTGAAACTGCGTATTTTTTCCTGATTGCGTTAGTTTGCGTGGGACCCGCTTTTTTTGCGTATGCAAGTTTCCCGCTTATCAGCCGGTTTACGCTCGGAACATATGAACGGTTTCTCCTCCCCAGCTATCTTTTCTTGTCAATACTTTTTGGTGTTGGTGCCTACGCAATGTTGGAATATGCGCAGTCGTTTCGTCCGCAACTGTGGAAAAAATTTGGTTCTGTCATCCTCATATGCGCATATGTCGTGTTTCTTTTTTTCCCCGCGAGTCAGATGTTCGTGACCTCATGGAGATTTTACGGACTGCCCGCCGATAGAACGATGGAAAATTTAGGCCGTGACGTATTGTCGTCTGCTCCGTCGGGAAGCCTTATCCTTTTGGATCGCGATACACCGCTTTTTAGCGCGCTCTATATGCGCTATGCCCTGCATATGCGGCCGGATACCATTGTGCTTCATGCGAGCCGCCTCCAGTCCAAAGATTATTTTGTCACCATACAAAAGAATTTCCCCGGGTTTAATCTCCCGATATTTGAAGGCGAAAAAGACCCAATGGCAGCAATTGTCCGTGAGACGTACGGGAAACGACCCATATTCGCAACGTCTGCATTTCCGGTCGGTGCGGGGTATTCGTGGGTCCCGTACGGCCTTCTCTATGAGTTGGTACGGGATGATACGACACCACGTATCGCTGATGTGTATGCCCAAAATATCCTTCTCTGGTCTTCACTCCACAACCCCGAATCCGGACTTTTATCGCGCTACCCGCATCTTATGTTGACTGACGTAAACGATGTGTATGGAGGCGCACATAACGCGCTGGGGGCGGCACTTCTCCGTGCCGGGAAATTTGATGAGTCCATCAAGGAATTTACCAATGCTATTACGCTTGCTGGAGACGATACATTGGGTCAGGCATATCAGTATGCGGGTCTCGCGTACCTTGCGAAAGGGAGTTGCAAAGAAGCACTCGTAAACTTTGCCGAGTCACGACGGATGGCTCTTGCGCCTTCTGCCCTCCTTTTCTACTACGAAGGGGTAACATATAAAAATTGCCTTCATGATGCAGTCCGCGGGGATGCGCTCATGGCCGAGTACGAGAAGACAAAAAAGCAGACAGAAATGCCCATCCAATGACACCCGCATAAGACAAGATGCTGATCCATAACCCTACTCGAAAAAATGGCGGGTCGTAGACAAATCGTACCGTATGGTCACCTTTGGGGAGGAAGATGGCACGGTATCGGATGTTTGCGGGAAGGATGGGAGCATCTGTCCCATCAATATATGCTTTCCAGCCGGGGTAATAGGTTTCGTTTACGACAAACATCTGATTGGTGGTTCCGCCGGTGACCCGAAAGATTTCCTCGGTATCCCGTTCACGCACTCGTTGTATCGATACCGGTGAGTCTGATAATACTGCCGAGGGCGATGATTCGAGTATGACGGACGCCCCAGGAATAAACGTCGTGTCCTTGAGTATCATTCCTACATCCTGGACAGAATGCGCCAATCGGACATCGCTCGCCACATACGCCTTCGGCACAGCTGACGGATTTTGATACATGGTCATATGCTGGATTCCGGCGCTTATGGTAGCCATTGGCACAAACGTCGTCCGAAGATCCGGCACATTGCTTATAAGTTTCGACGTTCCCGTGAGGCTCAGGACTTTTTCTCCGAATGCGCTCACTGTTGCTGTGGTCCGCGTATCATCTATGGTTTCACTGACGCCGATGAGGCTGTCGATAATGGATGCTCGTCTCAGAGACCGGCCGGAAGCCACTTCGTGTGCATCTATATGCCATATGACATTGCCGTTTGCCGGAAATGTATTTTGAAAAAGCTGGTATACCTCGGGGTGCGTCCAACCGCTTCTTATGAATTCAGAAGAATAGCGTTCTGTCGTGAATAGTCCGTCTGTCCGGTCGTCGGGACTCACATAACGGGCAAATGCAGGCGCACTAAGCACATTTTTTGCCGGTTCCAATATGTGATAATTCCACCAATATCGTACGCCAAAGTACCCTGATATAAGTACACAGATAGTAAGAAGCAGTACCTTTCCGGCCGCAGGGCGGATAGTACGCAAGAGTTTATGAAGACCTGCGGTCGATAGAACGAGAAGCGAGGTCACGAATATCCAGATAAACCGGGATGGAACGCGGAAGAGTTCAAACGGCCAGAACGAATAAATGAAATATACGGGTGAGTGCCGTCCCGTCATAAGAAGAAACGCAACACATGCGGAGAGCGCAAAAAATATCTGAGGAGCCCGAAAAAATTTCCGGTGATCATAAAACAGGAGACCGCAAATACTGAACGTCGGAATGATGCCGATGTAGGCGACGTTTTCCCAGAAGACATTGCCTCCGTATATGTTGGCCTGCATGTATGATCCGTTGGCGGGTGACCCAAAGATAAACGGATAGATGAGCGTGAGGATATTCCGGAATGGGAATGAATAAAACGATGCGTCATAGAGAGAAAAACCATCCGCATTGAGAATTGTGGTGAGAAATTCTTTCGACGGCAGCAACTGTACCATGGATAAAAGTCCCATGAGAAGGAGTGCGCCGGTGTAATAGAATACGCAGGATACCTTGTGGCGTTCGGTCCGTATGATCCAGATGAAATAGGCGGACGTAAATATGAGCGTGACAAAGGACGCCTGCGGAAATCCGGCAAGAAATTGCTGACTTGCGACCAAGGCAAACACGCACATGAGAAATGGGGACGGTCGTTTGGCAAAAAGATACGTAATCGCCATGAGAGCTGGGAGTAACGTAAATCCCTGGAGGAGTGTGATATGGGTAAGGTGGGGTACCATGAGCCCGGAAAACGTAAATGCAAGGGCGCTAAAAAGCGATACCGCGACCGGAAATTTCGTGAGTCGTAACCAGGCATACATGCCTACTCCCCCTGTCACAAAGGTAAGGAGGAGTGCGATGTTGTAGGCGGTGACGACATCAAATAGCCGGAATAGCAAGAGATTCGGGAGAAAGAATGTTCCGATTTGTCCTTCGGCCTGGATAGGAAACCCGTCACCTACGAGCCGCGACCAGAGGGGCCAGGTGCCGTGTTTCAGATTTTCTGCCAGCATATACTTTGTCGAGAAGCTAAAGGACCACGCATCACTCCGGCCGAAGTCCGGTGTCATGATGAGTTTCGGGATTGGGAAAAACAGACGGAAAAAAAATATCACGACGACAACACCGATGAGGACGAGGGCCCCGATATCCTTCCATGCGCGGAAAATAAACCCGGCGGGTTGATTAGGTTCAAACATCTTCTAGAATGATATGTTTTATCTTCTGTAATTCCTTAGCGAAGCTGATTTGATCACATACGAACGTCAGATATTCCTGACAATTTTTGAAATGAGAAAGCACGGTTCGTTCTTCTACCCATCGCGATGGTTGCTTGCCGACATAAGAAGATAAAGATGACCAAGGATAAGATAAAAGCTCCTTTTCGGGAATTATTCCGCTGACGACAGGATTCAGGTGAATATATCGGGAGACGTGAAGGAGTTGTTCATCAGACTCTATCCGCACCGCCTTAAAAGGTCCTTGGAACAATGGGCCTACCCGCTTATTTTTGGCATTGAAATATTTCGCATAGCCGTTTGCGATATTTGAGATTGCCTTTATGATTCCGAGATCACCCTTTTGGCGTACGAGTAGATGAAAATGATTAGGCATGAGGCAATAAGCCAGGATATCAATCGTAAGAGGGAGTTTTTGGATTGTATCGTAGTAGATTTGGCGCTCTTCTATTGAGAGATTGAGGTAGTGAGAAAAGCTTTTTGGAATATCTAAGAATCGATAATATTCGAGAAGCATGATAAATCGTTCGCTGTCCCGGGTGGAAAGGAATAAGTTGCGTCTTTCTACACCGCGATTGAAGACGTGATAAATATAGTCGTTACGAAAATTTACTGATCGCGGGGAACCCATGATGTTAACGTATCATCTATGATACGCATGTCAAGGAAGAGGTTTGAACCTAATCAACCCGGCGGGTTGTTCTATATCTTGACAGTCTCTACAAGGAAAGCTGACACTAGCCTATATGCATGCATTTTTGGTTGGGATTGCGGGACTATGCATGGGCTCGTTTCTCAATGTCCTTATTGATCGCCTGCCGAAAGGCGAGGATGTCGTATACGGACGGAGTCATTGCGACCATTGTAAAAAAATACTCCGGTGGTACGAACTTATTCCTTTACTCTCGTTTGCGTTCCAGCGCGGGCGATGTGCCCGCTGTCACAAAAGACTTTCATGGCAATATCCCCTCATGGAGGTAGCAACAGCAGTTCTCTACACTCTCATATATATGGCGGCTTTGCCGATGGCTGACGCCCGCGGCGTCATCGAATTTGTCGGCGCTCTCGTCGTCTCGTCGGCTTTTTTGGTTATCTTTATGGTAGACGTCAAAACGTACTTTATCCCCGACAGTATGCTGGTTGTAGGTCTTGTGGGTTATCTCCCGCGATTCATATCCCTCTCCCCTGCCGATAAACTCATGCATCTGGAAGTCGGAGTGCTGTCGGGACTATTTTTTTACCTTCTCTATCGCATCACCCGGCGGCGCGGTATGGGGTTTGGCGACGTCAAACTAGCCGGAATCATAGGGCTAATGTTAGCTTATCCGGGCGTCATTATAGCCCTGTATGTGGCGTTCTTGACCGGTGCCATGTACGGTGTCATACTGATGATATTGAGGTTAGCGGGGATGCGAAGTCGGGTCGCTTTTGGACCATTTCTCATTTTCGGCATAGCGGTGACCCTGCTTTGGGGGCAAATGATTTTAGGTTGGTGGGGGCACTTATTTTGAGAAATTGTAGGAAAACGGGTTAGAAGAAGAGGTTTGAACCTAATCAACCCGGCGGGTTTATTTTTCATATGGCAAAGCGCGGATTTACGCTCATAGAACTTCTTGTCACTGTATCCATTATGGCGATCCTCATGGCGATAGGTATTGCTTCGTATGCGACGGTGAACGTCCAGTCCCGGAATACCAAAAGGAAAAGCGATGTCGAAGGTCTTCGTTCTGCTCTCGAGATGTATCGGGCGGATGTCGGATCGTACCCGGCCGTGAATCCGCAGGGCTTTGACGTGGCGACAAATCTATCCGATGCGCTCACGGTTCAGGGTGACTATTTGCCGGATATACCCCCCGACCCCATGCCGTCCCTGTACCGTTACTATTACACCCCGACTGATTATGACGCGGCAAACAGTAAATACTACGGATATTGCCTGTGTGCGTATATAGAACATGCAAGCAATATAGATTCTAATTGTGAAGCCAACGTCACCACCACACAATGCAATTATGGCCGCCGTAATCCATAAGACACCGCGTGAAACAGGGTTTACCCTCATAGAGCTTCTCATAAGCATCGTCATACTTTCTATCGTCATGAGTATCACGGCGGTCGGGTATAATAACTACACGAAGCGGCAGGTCCTTATCCAGGAGGCTCTGACTTTGAAAGACGCGTTGAGAAATGCGCAGACGCAGGCTTCTGCCGGGGAAAAACCTCTAAATATCGCCTGTACGCGTCTGACCGGTTACCAAGTAAGCTTCCAGGCGAATAGTTATCGGGTAGAAGCTGTGTGTGATCCGGATGTGACGACGCCAGTTGTTGCGACTTCTCTCAATAACCAACTTTATTTTACGCCTGTCCCGTCACCAATACTTTTTCGCGTGCTGAATCGCGGTGTGGATACTCCCGCGACCATAACGATCGGCACAATTTCCGGTAATTTCACGTACGTCATAAGCGTCACCCAGCAGGGTGAAGTTGTCGACCAGGGGCTACAGTGAGTGCGGTGAGTGTCAGGATTATTTTAGATACTTAACCCTTGATTCCTGGTATCAGACACATGATACTTGATGTATGAGGCGATGGACGTTTTCCTCCGGACAGATTTTACTGGAAGTCTCCGTCATGTTGGGCGTGGTGCTGCTTCTCGTGACCGGATTGGTCGCTGCCACGACTGCCACCCTCAAAAAGGGTCGGTTAGCACAGGATAGGAGTATAGCCACAAAATACGCCCAAGAGGGCATGGAGATGACCAGGCTGTTTCGGAATAAGGGTTGGTCAGATTTTCGAAAGTTGAATGATGTGGCCTGCCAAAACGATGAGGGAACGTGTTTGTGGTGTTTGAACGCGAATGGCGATTGGAGTGTATTGCAGCCAGTAACAAATGAATGCTCGAATAATATAGATAACAGGTATTCCCGACTGGTTTTTTTTGATTGGAAATCGGATCCTGATCCCAATAAAGAGCATATGCACGTTACGGTCATTGTCGCCTGGCAGGACGGCGTTAATGTTTATCGCAGTAACGTCGAAAGTGACTTTACTGAGTGGCAATAACTATATGAAATTTAATTTTACTCAGTACTTTTCGACTGATGCAGGATTTACCCTCGTCGAGATTCTTGTAGCAATCGGGATATTTGCGCTCATGAGCGGAGTTTTGAGTTCGGTGTTTTTTGCGACACTCCGCACGAACACGAAGACTCAGATACAGAAGGAAGTGAAACAAAACGGTGATTTCGTCCTCGATATCATGACCCGGATGATACAAAATTCGAGAAAAGTATCCTCTGCATGTGGATCACTGGTTTCCTCTAATCCTTCTATTGATATCGTCAATCCTGATGGCGGCACGACGACGTTTGAATGCCGGGACGACGGTGGGATCCTCCGTATAGCATCGACCAGCGCAGGAGTCTCCGCCTACCTTTCCAGTCCATCGGTCACGCTTGCGGGTACTGATTGTACGACAGCCCTGGCATTTACCTGTGTGGTTGCGCCCGACGGATCTCAGAGCATAAAAATAGATTTCACTCTGACTCAAAAGGGTTCTTCACCAAAAACATATGAGCAAGCGTCAAATAAATTTGGTACGACGGTAACACTGAGGAATTAGTATATCGCTCGTAAGAATGGGATTCTAATATCTTGACAGGTCCGGGTGTGAGGTATAGTACTATATATTATGAGGCACGGATTTCAATATAGCTTTTTGATCAGTCCGAGTCGTATATGTCCGATCCCCGTGAGGGGATTTTTTGTAGAAAACCGGTTTGACAATGATAAGTCAAATTGATACTATAGGGTAGTTATGACTATGCCTGAATCACAAGTAGACAAAGGTCCGAAAATATATCCGAGGAAGCATCGGCAACTCCATCCCCTTCCTGCGGCACTTACAATACTTTCACTTGCAGCCGCCGGATCCCAAGCGTCACGGGCTCCCCGGAGTGCAGAGATTTTTTCCTCGCGACAAAGCCTAAGCCAGATGGCTCCGGACTTCGCCGTTTCATATGCGAAAGGTGAACAACGGGGTCGTGCCTCTCGGAGTGTGAAGGTTGATTATCAGGGAAAGCAGATCACCATCCCCGCTCATCAATTTACCGATCGGGGAAGGTTCAGAGGACCGGTATCCGGACGGGAAACACAGTCTGCGAAGACTACCGGCGCAAAGGCACGGGCAAAGGAAGGATGGGTCGCACGGGCCGGTAGTGCGGCTCGTGAAGGAAGACAAGCTGATGCACTCCGGTCGACCGTACTGTGGGCAATTGCCTCCCCCAATCATACAGAAGTCCCGGTTCAAATACCTATGACCGGCGAAACGAGCTTAATGTTCCCCGTGATATTTGGCGGCATCCTCAGTGACTCCAAAAAAAGGAATACAGCTGTATTACTTACCACAGCGGTCAGTTTACTGGCAGCCTGTGCGCCCATCGCAGCTCCGGCGACCGTCGAAAAACCCGGACCTGCTGTCGGAATTACTCACGCGGCTGAAGTAACACCCATTCCATTGGTAAATGAAATTCTTACCAGTACTCCGGTAGTTCCGGTAGAGACGTCAGTTCCCGTAATCGCTTCCTACCCGACCGCCGTGAGTACGGTCGAATCGCCGAAAGTCTACAGTTACGGCGGTCCGGAAGGCCGTGCGAATATGGACGAAGTGACTCGCGGTTATTTCGATCGATATATAGCAGAATTGGGGCGAGAGAAGAAGATATCGGGCACGGATGTCGATGCTCTCTACAGAGACTTCGACAAAAAATACGATTATTTGCTGTATTCGACTAACGCAGGCTTAACAGAATTAATCCGTAGCAAATCCGACGGAACGTTTGAAGTGCCGAAGGTAGATGGTCAGGTGACCCGAGATCTCAAGCTTCCGTATGATTACGTTTTTCAGGGTGGTAAGCTCGTTGACGTAGGGACGGATAATTTTGAATTCCAGCAGCTTACGGCAGACCGTATTGGGTTCGTTGGGGCGTGGCCTATACTCGTGAATGTAGACGCTAAAGATATTCCCGAGAGCTGGATAAATATTGACAAAGGAAGCGTGGTTACCCCTGTAGAAACCGTGGCATCATCCATTCCAACGGTAGAAGTACCCGCTAGCGCTTTGCCGCAGCGTGTAGCGGAACAGACTCCTCTCACTCCCGATCAGCTTAATCAGATTATTACTGATACCCAAAAGGACATAGGTCCGTATGTATTTACTGCCGACAGTGCCCATCCGGGTGATTATGCGATTATGGGTACGGATGGCGCCACAATCGATCATGTATTTCTTGGAACTGACGGAAATATCTATGTGGAAATGTCTGATGGATGGAAATCGGTACCTGCGAGAACGTTTCATTTCTATAACAATGAATTACATGCAGCGTTATATAAGCTTGACCCTTCTACTGGGAAGACCGATGTCGTTCAGGTCGCGGATGTATTGAATAACGATCAGTCTGTTTGGCTAACCGATTCTTTCTATTCTGATGGGACATACGAACAATGGCTGATGCCTGGCCTAAAACAAGCATTGGAAAAAGGGGGCAGCTCGTTCGAACTTGCGTTTGGTGATGCAAATCCGGATATGCAATTCAATCTTGTGTCGATTAATAAAAAGTTCCCCGATGACTTCAATGGTGATGGAAAACCCGATTCGTTGGGCGCTGAATATTACTTGCCAAAGGGGATTAGGGATTTCTCGCCAGCTCAGGCACAGCCTGTTCACTGGCTTAAGGTACCATTCAGATCGTTTCCGGTTTTTACGGTAAACGTAGATCATCCCAACACGTCGGTATTTCCTATTATCCGATACACGAACAAGCCGGGTAATCCATATTCTCTGTATCCGACTCCTTGCGATACAGATAGAATTAATACGGCTCCTGATTACAGTGTAAATGGTCATAACTATAAAGGTCAATCGGTTTACAGTGAGGTTTACTGGCCTTCTCAAATAGCGCTAAGTTCTCAGGTGAATTATATTGGTCCAGCTGTTTCGTATACCGAAGACTCGAACATGGATCAACTAGGAGATAGTGATGTTGTCGAAATGTTTAAGTCAGGACAAAACCCAAATGAGGCTACTTTACGGGGTATACTCAACGGCACAAGCGACCAAGACCCCGGACAATACCTTTGGCCAGTAACTTCAATGGGACTTCTCCCTTAGCTATAAATACTCTGCGGTTATCAATCGATTGCTACTTGACTATTTTTTTCCAATGACTCTATGATCATAATATGAGTCGTTCTATAAGGCGACGTATTCTGCTTTTAGCATCTGCCTTCGCCTTGCTAACTGTATTTATTTTGGGTGTCCATTTGCTTCTGCTCTATACGGATAGAGGCTTTGAAGTGGTGATTGCGGGTAAACGTATATTGCAACTGGGAGGATTTGTCCAGAGCGTCTGGTCCCAGTCTATCGAGTCGGCCTTTGAAAAAAAAATTGGCTCTGATGGTCAAACTATTCGGATACCCAAATATGTCGCAAACGTCATTGTTGATCACGAAGTAGAAGGGATTCTTTATGCTCATGAGTTTAATTCCCTCGAACAACGACGGTATCGGTTTAATAATGATACGAGCTACATATGTGCCGCTCCGGACATGGTGACTGTTCATACGCCCCAATCGGTAAACCCCAAAATTGATTTAGTAAATTATGGATTTATTTTTAACGGAGATGCATTCCGGGGGAATTTAGCTCCCGACGCGTTGAACAATTTCCGTCAAGATCTAATAAGCGGTGACCCCGCGAAGCTTTATTTACTGCGTCCGATGCAGGATAAGGATGGTACATATCCCCTAGTACACGTCATATTGTTCACGAGTAATTCTAGCTGTGTAAATACGTCTTATAATGGCGAGGCGATTCCGGATACGAACGTGACTCCGAACGCAAAATAATATATGAAGCATAAAATCATTAGAAACATTTTGGTGAGTTTAGGATTATCGTTAGTTTTAGCGGTTTCTATATCTGTATTATCTCCCGTTCAAGCAGGTATCCACAATGGTTTTTCTTCGGGGGGCAAGTGGAATAGTAATGAAAATCCACATTGCGGCAGTGGCTGCAGAAGCTGGAATCCCACGAGTGGATTATCGGGGGAAGCGCTGAATAATTTTTTGGCGAATAATCCTGCGGCGAACTCATATTACAATGAGATGTCAAGACAGGTAGCTGATCTCAAAAATCAATTAGCCAGCTTAGGTTTACAATTAACTCCCGGCTCGTGTTCAGGCAGTACGTGTTTTATAGATTTGTCAAAAGTGACTGGCGGGGTAATGCAGGGATTTTTAGGTTTATCGGACGCTCCCGGTCAATGGGGTGCTTTCATTGCTAAAATAAGCTCCGGGTCGAGTTTGCAAGGGTATTATATAGGGAATGGACCGATAACAGGGTACGACGCGAACCATAACCCAATATATTCAAAAGCTTTTTTTCCATTTAGCACGAACCAAACGAATAATGGGAGTGGAGGTGGGGGCTCCGGTAGTACCCCAACGCCGCCAATAGCCATTAGCCCGGCATATATACAGGCTCGCGCCGTTACTATGACACATATGCCAGTTACATGTGACGAGATATTAAATAGTACGGATTCTGCAACACGAAATGGAACACAATTTTCGATTAAGGTAGGATCAAGCACATCTGATCCTTTAACACAAACAGATGGCGAATATGTCCATTTTCTCGTTCCTCCTGATACATATACACTCATACCGCAGGCTAGTACGACGGAATCAATTCGAGACTGTTTAACTGATAAAGTGGGTCATCATTTCG
This sequence comes from Candidatus Gottesmanbacteria bacterium, assembly GCA_023245335.1. Lineage (GTDB taxonomy): Bacteria > Patescibacteriota > Microgenomatia > UBA10105 > UBA927 > UBA927. Next base: position 898,266 of record JAHFKK010000001.1, on the reverse strand, counting down.
GTTCATTTTCGGTGGTTATGCAAGCGAGTGACAGCGCTCAATTTGACGTCGCGTACGGCCCGATCGGACCGTGGTTTCAAACTCAGGGAGGAGACGTCTACGCCGCAAACGCTATCTCGTCCGGTGTCCCTAGCACCGTGACTCCGAGGTTCTTTGGTCTTGATAATCCCGTGGGAACGGACTGGACATCCGGAGTGGTGACATACGGAGGTGCACTGGGAAGCTTTGACTTCAACCCGGAAGGCGGTTTGGGTGCGGCGTATGTAAATAATGATCATTGGCTGGTGAATGATAAACCAAATGCGAAGATGAGTTTTTATGATTATTTTTACGGTCGGCTTGGGGCTCCGACGACTCCGGATACGCTGACCACTCCCCTCACTCAGCCCGCAAGTCGCACGACTCCCTACTATCTGACCGGAGACGTCACCACAAGCGGCGATTGGTCAGTAGGCGACGGGCAGAACCTTGTTTTCATCATCGACGGCAACCTGAATATCGCCGGTAACATCCGTATCACCGGCACTGGGTTTGTTACATTTATTGTGAGAAATAATATTACTGTCGATCCGAGTGTCGGTGATGCATACAACAGTACGACGCCGAATGTGGAGGGTATCTACATAAGCGGCGGCACACTGAATACCGGTTTAAGCACAGTAGCCGGTAAAGAGCGTTTCGTCGGCAAGGGGATATTTATCGCAGATAATTTTACCTTAGGCAGAAGTTTTGAGTCGATAGGCCATAATAAGGATAATGCGGCGCAACTTTTCATCTACAATCCGAATCTCGTTTGGCTTATGCCGGACGCCATGAAAGAAGTCGGTACGACGTGGCAGGAGGTGGAACCGTAAACTTAGTAAACAGTAAATAGAAAGTAGTAAGTAGAAAAAAATAATATATGAGAAGAAATATAATACGGCAATCAGAAGGGCAAGTTCTATTGGTGACACTTTTGGTGCTCACTATAGCCGTGACGATTGCTCTAGCTCTTATTGCGCGTACGACGACGGATTTGTCGATTAGTAATAAGGTAGAAGATTCCGCCCGGGCATTTAATGCGGCCGAAGCAGGGATAGAAGATTCTCTCAGAAGCGGTCAGGGCAGTACCTCCGCACAGGTGTTGTCTAATGGCAGTCAGTACACCGTATCCGTGGCATCCATCGGAGGAGCGACCGGGGTGTATACATTTCCGCAAAAGACTCTGCAAGGCACGGTTCAGACGTTATGGCTTGCAAGTCATAATGCGACGGACAATACGCTCGGGCCACCGACCGGGACCGCATACAGGGGCAATTCGATTGATGTCTGCTGGTCTCAGGAAACCGTGGAACCGGCTCTGGAGGTGAGCGTGTGGTTATCAAACGGTACGGTATTTCGAAGAACTTATGATCCGGATGCTACGAGACGGACTGATAACGGATTTATCACTCCTACCGCAACGAGTAACGGATGCGGGAACGCAACTATGTATCGCCAGCACATAGTTTTTGCAACTGATTTTAGCAATACAGTAGATGTGAGTGCGGCAACCGGCAATTTACGCATGATGCGGATTCGTGCGATTTATGCTGACACCAATGTCGCTATAGATACGGGTACAAACACATTGCCCGAGCAGGGCAAGCGCGTGGAGTCGGTCGGCACGTCAGGCGCCGGAGTCACACGCAGAATCGTCGTTTATCAGCAATTTCGGGCTCCTCTCAACCTATTTGATAACGTCCTGTATAGCCAGCAAGATCTGTCAGATTAAATGTGGCCTCTCTCATTCTTGACTCCTGATATCCGATATCCGATACTGAATGTATGGCTAAATCCCTGCTCGGGCTGGATATCGGTACGCATAGCATCAAGCTTATAGAAATAGGACAATCCGGTACCACACTCACTTTACTCGCCGCAGGAAGCATCCCCACGCCGCCCAAAGCCCTCGCGTCAGCAGTAGAAGGAGATCATAGAGCTGTAGCACAAGCCATAACACAGCTTATAAAGGAAACTGGCGCAAAAGCAGATCAGGTGGCACTTGCCCTTCCCGAATCCCAGGTATTTACCCGTGTCATAGAAGTGCCGTCTCTGTCACAGCGTGAGCTCACCTCTGCCATAGGCTGGGAAGCGGAGCAATATATTCCCCTCCCCCTGGATCAGGTCAATCTCGACTACTCCATATTGCGTGATGCCAAAGAAACCGGCACGGATAAAATGGATGTCCTCCTGGTTGCAGCGCCGAAAAACTTATTGGAAAAATACCTTACCATTATCGAGATGGCGGAGCTTATCCCTATCGCTGCGGAAACGGAAATTATCGCGACGGCAAGGGCCCTCTCCCGGTCGGTCGCGACCGTCAAAAACGCCGTGCTTTTGGTGTCCTTGGGCGCGCAGACGACTGATCTCGCGATTTTGCGAAACGGTGTACTCGCATTCACTCGCTCGATTGCTGCGGGAGGTGAAGCGCTGTCACGGGCTCTGGTTTCCGGCCTGGACTTTAACACCAATCAGGCGGAGGAATTTAAGCGCACCTACGGGTTAGAACAGGATAAATTACAGGGCAAGATCGTCACAGCAGTCAAGCCCATCATGGATACGATAATAGGTGAGATGAAGCGGGCGCTTGCCTTTTATGCAGAGAAGCATAAAGATGAGCGTGTAGAAGCGATTATTTTATCAGGCGGCACAGCGAAATTGCCGGGAATGGTTGTCTACATAGCACAAAATGTGGGCATAGAGGCGCAACTTGCCAATCCTTGGGTGGGTATCACGCGTGATCCGAGATTCCGGGTCCTGGATAGCGAAGGCCCGACGTTTACCGTCGCGATGGGATTGGCGCTAAGAGAATAGAAGGCACCGCATGGAAAGCGCTAATATCAACTTATTGAAAAAAACCGGCGGATCCGCTGGTTTCAAGGATCTCGAAGCGAGGCTCCGCCTCATTTCGCTTTGGTCGCTCGGCATACTTTTCGGTATCGGGATCACGGTAGGAATAAGCTATTTTGTTATCGCTTCCCGTGCTCAGGCCCTCAACAACGAGAAAGTAGATTTAGCCGTACAGATACAGGCGCAAAGCGTCAAAGAAGGGATCATCATATCCCTGAAACAGCGCATTGTCCTCGCCGGCAAGGCTCTTAGCTCCACGACAAATTGGGCAAAACTCTTTCCGCTTTTGACTGCTATAGCTCCGGCTGAAGCGTATGATTCTCTAACGGTCGACGGTACCGGTCATGTGGCCGTGCAGTTTAAGCTTGGCAGCGTAGACGCGGTGGTAACGCTCGTGAAAAACGTGATTGATTTGTCCGATAACGGGTCGCTACGCTTGAGCCAGCTCACGTCATTTAGCATGCTTGCGGACGGTACGGTACAGCTGGGTCTCACATTCGTTCCGATGCTATGAAGAAACTATTGCAAACGTACGAGCATCTCATCATATCAGGCGTCATACTGATTATTTGTGTTGCCGGATTTGTTTTCGGTATCATCCCGTCGGCTTTGAAAATTGCCGATGAGCTTGGACAGCTTTCGACCCTGACTCAGGAACGGGATGGCCTGAAACAAAAGCTCTCGTACCTTCAGTCGCTGGATGAATCCACCTTGCGTGACCAGTTATTGACTGCGTTATCGGCAGTCCCTGCCGATAAATCCATTCCGACGGTTTTTAACACGGTAGAATCATTGGCTGCGCAATCGGGCGTTTCGGTAGATAAAATGCAGGTATCAGCGGGTGGCTACATAGCGACAGCATCAGCTACAAAACAAACACCGGTTGAACGACAGCTTGGCACCCGTTTGGTACCATTCACCGTGACAATAGTCGGTACGTTTACGGGGATCGAGCAATTCATATCCGAGGCGCCGACGATCCGCAGAATTCTACGGATCCGTACGTTTGCTATCTCATTCCCGAAAACGACAAACACGATATCGGTCGTACTGAATATGGACGCGTTTTATGAGCCGTTCCCTACGACTCTGGGGGTCGCGGCAGAAGCAGTGACACCGCTTACCGACGCCGAACAAGTAACCTTGGAGAAAATCGCCAATCTTACACTTCTCACTGATCAGACCTCGGCCATATTGCCTTCGCCGGTCACCGAAAAAGCTAAAGACAACCCGTTTGCTCCCTAGTCAGAGGATAAAAATCCCACGATCTAACGGTCGTGGTTTTCGTTCTCTCGAAATAAAAGATCCGGACGGCGTATTTTAGTACGCTTTTGGGCTTCTCGCTTCCGCCACGAGTGAATTTCAGCGTGATTCCCGGAAAGGAGAATAGAGGGAACTTTTTGTTTTTTATAGGTGTCGGGACGTGTATACTGCGGGTATTCGAGGATTCCCGATGGGCCAAATGACTCGTCGACCGTTGCTTCTTTTTTTGTAAGAACTCCGGGGATGAGTCGAACGATGCTATCTGTCACGATCATCGCAGGCAATTCGCCGCCGGTCAGGATATAGTCCCCGACTGATATTTCTTCATCGACCAGGCCGCGTATGCGTTCATCTACCCCTTCGTAATGTGCGCAGACGAGAATAAGGTGTGTGTACGTCGTAAGCCTTTGTGCATCTTTTTCCTTGTAAGGAACGCCTGAGGGATCCAGGAGTACCGTATGGATTTTTTGGGAGAGATCCGTTTTTTTGATCGCAGAGATCGCGCGGTCGACGACGTCTACCCGGAGAATCATACCGATGCCTCCCCCGTAGGGATGATCATCGACGGATTTGTAGGCGCCCGTCGCATAGTCCCGTAGGTTCACCATATGTATGTCTACAGCGTGCTTTTTTTGGGCACGCCCGATGATGGACACGTCAAATGGTCCCCTAAACATTTCGGGAAACAGAGTCAGAATGGAGATACGCATCATATCTATGGAGTCGGCTGCGGAGGTTCCGGTTCTTCAAAGAGCTCAACGTCGACGAATTGATCCCGTTTGGCTGCGATGATTTTCATGAGGTCCCGAACGGCTCGTATGATGCGCCCGCTTTTGCCGATAACTCTTCCCATGTCATCGGGGTGCACATGCAGGATATATATCGTCGCGTCTCCATCCATCTTTTCTTCGATTTCGATCGCTTCAGGATGATCGACAAGGGCGGTCACGAGGTAGAGAAGGGTGTCTTTCATTTTGAAGGGGTGAGAAGCTTCATCACTCCGGAGGTGACGATAGCTCCCTGTTTTTGCCAATAGGCTAAACGGTCATGGTCGATGGAAATCTGTGCGGGTGTAACGAGCGGATTATAAAACCCGAGTATCTCGACCGGGGTGCCGTTCCTGCGTTTGCGTTCATCGATCGCGACGATCCTAAATGTCCGGCGATTTTTAGACCCGTATTGGGCTAAGCGAATTTTGAGCATAAGAATGATATTTTATCACGGTTTGGGGTACTTCTCAAGCGCTGTTGCCGCGGCAGCTTGCTCTGCTTCCTGTTTGGATTTGCCTTTCCCCTCTCCGAGGACCGTTTCCCCCGTCAGGACTTCTACCCAGAATATCTTGTTGTGGTCGGGTCCTTCACTTTTGATGACGCGGTATGTGGGAGAAACTTTCGTTTGTTCCTGTACCAGTTCCTGGAGCAGACTTTTGTAATCCACATAACTTTTGGTACGCACGATTTCTTCGGATCGTGGGAGTAAAACCGAGAGCAAAAACTGTCGTGCGACGTCGACGCCCTGATCGAGAAATATGGCTCCCAAGAGAGCCTCAAAACAATCTGCGAGGAGTGATTCGTTCTTCCTGCCACCGGAGGACTCCTCCCCATGACTTAAAAGCAGAAGTTCGCCAAGATGGAGGTCTGTCGCGGCATCCGATAGACTTTTGGTTTTTACGAGTGTCGAGCGTATGTTGGTGAGGATCCCTTCGGGGAAATGCGGATAGGTTGTGAAGAGGTAATGCGATGTGATGAAGGACAAAACGGCGTCGCCCAGGAATTCCAGCCGTTCGTTGGATTCCCTGAATTCTTTGGACTCGTTAAGGTATGAGCGGTGTACAAACGCTTGTTTCAGTAGCGCCTCGTTTTTGAACGTAATATGAATCGTTTCCCGTAGGTCGGTGAGGGTCATGGTTTCCTTTCTCCTATGTATTTAAATACGGTACCCAGTGCTCCGTTTATAAATTTGGCGCTATGCTCGTTGCCGTAGGATTTGGCGAGTTCGACCGCTTCATCGATAATCACTTTTGGGGGCTCCTTGCCCTCATACGCGAGCTCCCAGACGGCAAGCCGAAGGATAGCGAGGTCGATTTTGGCGATTTTGGGTAGCGGCCATTCCGGAGCAGCTTTTTGGATAAGCGCATCCAGAGCATCCATGTTTTTGAGAATGGGAGTGATTGCTTCCGGCGGATTCTTATCGTCAAAACTGAAGCTGAATAGTTGCTGCATCCTGGTGATGCGATGTTGATGTCGGGGGTCTAGCGCAGTCTTCATGTCGAGGTATCAGGTATCACACATTATGGAGTTATTCCCATAACAGGTGACGCATGACACGTTATTTTTTTCGGCCCGAGGCCGATCCGCCTTTGGCGGACTTTTTGTCCTTCGATTTTACCGTCATAACTTGTTTGCCGCCGTAGTAGCCGCAGTATTCACACACCCGATGCGGCAAGCGTAAACTGCCGCAGTTCGGGCACGTAAGAAGACTGGGAAGCTTGAGCGACAGTGCCGCCTGTCGTTTCCCCTGTCTCCTGGTCGAATGTCGGCGTTTCGGTAATGGAGTCATAGTATGTAACAGTTAACAAATTGACAAAGTAACTTTTGACGGACGAACATATGCCGGATAAAGACAATATGCCCGGTTAGTCTTTGATACTGTCTATTTTACTCTGATCGAGGATTTCTCTCAAGTGGGGAAACGCAGTAAGGTTCGGGTCTTTGGTAACTAATGATCCGACAGAGCGCCTGGCACGGGCTACCATCGCAGTATCCGTAAGACGTGCAAGCGTCAGGCCCGGCACACCGTGTTGACGGGTTCCAAACAGTTCTCCGGGTCCGCGAAGCGTCAAATCGAGTTCAGCGAGTTTCGGTCCGTTGTGCACAGATTCAAGCGCCTTGAGGCGCGTCATGACCTCCGGGGTCTCGTTCTCTGTGAACAGGAGACAGTACGATGATTTATCGCTCCGGCCGACCCGCCCCCGTAGTTGATGGAGTTGCGATAGTCCAAACCGTTCGGCTGCCTCAATAACCATAATCGTGGCGTTGGGGATGTCGATGCCAACCTCTACGACCGGGGTGCTGACGAGGATGTCGATGGATTTTTGGCGGAATGCGTCGAGTACCGCTGTTTTTTCGTCCGATTTCATCCGTCCATGCAAAAGGCCCACGGTGCGCTTGGGGAATACACGCTCTTTGAGACGGGCGTATTCTGCTGTCGCGGCTTTTACAGCGCCTAACGATTCAGATTCATCTATAAGCGGACAGACGATAAATGCCTGTGAACGGTCTTTCGTGAGCTCTTTGTCTATCCAGGCATAGGCGGCTGCGCGTTTCGTTTGCGGGACAACCCAGGTTTTCACTGGCTTCCTGCCGCTTGGGAGGCTTATGAGGACCGAAAGATCTACGTTTCCGAACACCGTTTGTGCGAGTGTTCGCGGGATGGGGGTTGCCGTCATAGTGAGCTGATGAGGGGTAAATGCCGTGTGAGTTAATTTACGAAGTTCTGCGCGCTGATTGACCCCGAAGCGTTGCTGTTCGTCTATGACGATGCACCCGATTTTGCGGGGTAAAATGTCCGAAGTCAAAAGAGCGTGCGTGCCGACCAGGATGCGTGCCGTCTTCGTTTCGATCTGTTTAGACTTTTTCTGTCCCCCGATGACGAGCCCAGTCTCGATGCCGAGTGGCTTCAATATCATTTGCAACGTCTGAAAATGCTGTTCCGCGAGGATTTGGGTTGGTGCCATGAGGATGGAGCTTTGTCCGTTTATATACGCGGCATACATGGCGGCTGAGGCAACGACGGTTTTTCCGCTTCCTACGTCGCCTTCCAATAACCGGTTCATGGGGATTTTTCGGGCGAGGTCTTTGAGAATTTCCTGTATAGCGGTTTTTTGGTCGGTCGTGAGGGTAAAGGGCAATGCTTTTTCAAAGGCAAGAAGGGAGGGCGCAAACACGCCAAGCGGATGCGCTTTGAGTGTGGTGTCCCACAGATGTTTTTGTTCATACGCACGCAAAAGAAGGAGAAATAACTCATCAAACGCGAGTCTTTCCCGGGCGCGGTCGGCCGACTCCGCACTATCAGGGAAATGCACGGTCTGGATCGCTTCGCGTACATTCATGAGCTGTTCTTTTTCTATGATTTCTTTTGGCAACCGGTCCGTGACGAGCGAGAGACAATGGGTAAGGACATAATCTATGCGTCCGCGAAGCCACTTTGAAGATAATCCGGCAGTTTCAGAGTAGACCGGTACAAGCCGTCCGGTATGGAGACTCCCCTTCCCTTCTTCATCATGAATGACCTCATAGGCGGGTGATGAGAATACGAATTTGGGTCCGAACCAGTCGACCTTGCCCGAAACACTTAGTGTGTCTCCCGGATGTAATACCTTTACGAGGTATTGTTGATTAAACCAGACGATATCGATATGTCCGGTGTCGTCGGTCAGTCGTGCCATCACTAGCCGTTTGCCATGCTTGGTAACGAATGTTTTTATGGATGTGAGCGTCCCCAGAACAGTGATGGTTTCGCCGGGCTGCACACGGGCAACGGGCGAAATCAGGGAATAATCGTCATAACGGAACGGTACGTATGTCAAAAGGTCATAGACAGTCTCTATGCCAAGATTTCGTAGTTTACCTGCCATGGAGGGCCCGACGCGGGGAACATACTGGACGGAAGAATTGAGAGAGAGCTCCATGAGGAGATTATATCGCGAATTACCGGAGTCCGCCCGCAAGAAGCGGGATAAAGGACGACAGGATAAGCGCGACGGATGCTATGACGACGACCACTTTCCAAAATTTTTCGTGTTTGCGGAAGAAGTTCATATCAAGAAACTATTTTAACAGCTTTCCGGCCAACTTCAACCGTATCCCCCGGCTTAAGTTTCGCGGCATCTTTAAATGTCGCGACGACTCCCCCATTTACTTTGACTGCTTTTTGCTCGATCAGGCGCTTAGCATCGGATTTACTAGAGACGAGCCCCAGAGAAACAAGAGACTCGACGATCGATGAGTTCGTTTTCATGGAATTCATGGACATGGTCGGGAGTGCCGCCTCCGAAATTTGGCCTTTTTGGAAACGGGTTTCAAATTCCTCCTGCGCGACTGCTGCCTCTTTTTCCGAATTGAATTGCTTGGTAAGTTCAAAAGCCAGTTTCTTTTTAAAGTTCATTGGGTTTTCTCCAGCCAACACGCTCTTTTTCATAGCGTTGATTTCCAAATCTGAGGCATCGCTTAAAAGCCTAAAGCACGGAATGATGGCATCATCTCCCAATGACATAATCTTGCCGTAAAATTCATTTGGGGCATCCGTCAAACCGATGACGTTCCCTTCTGTTTTGCCGATTTTGACTCCATTCGCGTCAGTTAACAATGGCACGGTCATGACAAATTTTTCTTTCTTAAGCATGTGACGCATGAGTTTTCGCCCCATCATCATGTTAAACATCTGGTCCGAGCCCCCGATCTCAAGATCGACGTTCATAGCTACCGAATCATAGGCCTGCAGAACCGGATACAGGAACTCATTCATAAATATATCCTGGTCCTTTTTTATGCGTTCCTGAAACATATCCCGTTCGACCACTTGTTGAACGGACAAGAGATTTGCGATTCGCAAAAATTCAAACGCCGGCATTTTTCCTAACCAGTCGCTGTTATGAAGTATTTCTACCGGATTGTCGCCGTCAAATTTAAGAATTCTGGACGCCTGCTCTTTGTATGTTCTTGCATTTTCCGACACCGTTTCTTTTGTTAAAATTTTTCGGTCCGAGAGTTTACCGGTCGGATCCCCGATCATACCTGTGAAATCACCGATCAAAAATATCACGTGATGGCCTAATTTCTGGAATTCCCGAAGTTTTCGCAGCGCCACCGCGTGTCCGATATGAAGCTGCGGGCCGGTAGGATCAAATCCCTGGTAAAGCCGGAGTTTCCTGCCGCTCCGAAGTACTTTTTCCAGCGCTTCACGGTTGGGGTATATGCTATCGACACCGCGTGTAAGTAGATGATCAATTGCATCCATAGAATCGTATTCACTATACCATATTTCCTCCGTAATTTGTCATTTTTGTCAATCGTAGCTACAATGAAGGATGTGGTTCAAATGTTTGATTTCTACCTCGATCGCCAGCGCCGAAAGCTTTTTGGAACGAGAACTGCACGAATTACCCTCATAAGCCGTTTGGTCTACGGCGGATTCATCGCATTTGTCGTCGGCATCATATTTGTCATCGGGCTCTTTGCCTGGTATTCGCGCGATCTTCCCCGACCGGATAAAGTGCAGCGGACGACAGGGCTTTCGACTGTCGTTTTGGATAGAAACGGTGTGAAGCTGTATGACATATTCCAGGAGGCCGACCGTATACCGGCGGCCTGGGATGAAGTACCGCAATACTTGAGGGATGCAACGGTCGCGGTCGAAGATAAAGATTTCTATAAGCATCAGGGATTATCAACGACCGGCATCATCCGTGCGCTTTTAAGCAACGTTTTTTCAGGTGGAGTTCTTCAGGGCGGTTCAACGCTTACGCAACAACTCGTGAAAACAGTTCTTTTGTCACAGGAACGCACACTCCCCCGCAAGATAAAAGAGGCTATCCTCGCGATCCAAATCGAGCGTAAATACAGCAAAAACGACATTCTTCTCATGTACCTCAATGAAGCGCCGTATGGAGGGACTGCTGCGGGAGTGAAGGCTGCGGCAGAAGACTATTTCGGCAAACCGGTCAAGGATCTGACGCTGGTACAGTGTGCGGTCCTCGCGGGTCTTCCTCAGTCCCCGAGTTATTATTCGCCGTTTACCGGTGATGCGAAAGCGTACATTGCGAGAGCTCAGCACGTGCTTCGCCGTATGCGGGAAGACGGGTATATTACTGCGTCTCAGGAAGTACAGGCGGATAATGCGTTGCCTTCACTTACATTCTCCTCTCCTGGTTCGGATTTGCGGGCGCCGCATTTCGTCCAGTACGTCAAAGAGTTGTTGATACAGCAGTTAGGTGAAAAAATAGTGAATGCCGGCGGTCTCACGGTGACAACTACTCTTGACTGGAACTTGCAGGAAGCCGCACAAACCGTAGTCCGTGAAGAAGTCGATAAAGCAAAAAAATTGAAAGTAAGTAACGGAGCCGCGCTCGTTTTGAATCCCAACACGGGAGAAATTCTGGCCATGGTGGGAAGTAAAGACTATAGCTCGACCGATAGCTCGGGGCTCAAGTATAACGTTGCTATTCAGGCGGAGCGTCAGCCCGGTTCGTCGCTCAAACCTATTATTTATGCGGCCGCCCTTTCCAAGGGATACACCGCTTCTGCCCTCCTTATGGATGTCGATACCAAATATCCTTCCGGGGATCCAACGAAGCCGGAATATGAGCCCAAAAATTATGACGGGAAATTCCGCGGGCCTATACAAATGCGGTATGCGTTGGGCAATTCCATAAACACTGTCGCAGTGAAAATGACGGCGCTCGTCGGGGTCAAGGACATTCTGAAGTTAGGGTACGACATGGGAGTGTCCACCTGGCAACCGACCGATGAAATGCTTAAGCGTGTCGGGCTCTCGCTTCCTTTGGGTGGAGCTGAAGTGCATATGATCGATGAAGCGGTCGCATACGGGACTCTTGCGACCGGTGGCAACCGTATGGACCCTGTCGCGATTCTGAAAGTGACCGATACGAAAGGGAAAATACTCTATGAGTATAAACAGACACCTCCGAGGCAAGTCCTTGATCCGTCTATTCCTTATATCATTTCATCGATTCTTTCTGATAACGACGCCAGGAAAGACGAATTCGGACCAAATTCCTACTTAGTGATTCCCGGCCGCACGGTCGCTGCCAAAACCGGTACGACGGATGACAAGCGGGATAACTGGACCGCAGGATACACCAAAGACCGGGTGGTCGTGACGTGGGTCGGTAATAACGATAATTCTCCTATGAATCCTGCGCTTGCCTCCGGCATTACCGGTGCCGCCCCCATCTGGAACCGGATTATGAAAGCCGCGATTAAAGATTTGCCCGACGCGCCATTCACTCAGCCGGATACTGTCATACAAATGGACATAGACGGCTACGGCGGCGGGTTGCCGGTAGACGGACAGCCGAAACGAAAGGAATATTTTGTCAAAGGAACGGAACCCACGGGGCCAGCAGTCATCTATCAGAAACTCAAGATTTCCCATCACGATTCGAGTAAGCTTGCTAATCCCGTGGAAGTTGCGACCGGCGATTATGATCAAAAGGATTTCATTGTATTTAAAGAAGACGATCCCGTGTCCGGCGACGGCAAAAACCGCTGGCAGGACGCAATTAATGCCTGGATAAACGGTTTGGGCGACAACGGTAAATACAAGCCGCCGACGGACACCTATAACGGCACGAACCAGATCGTCATCAATATCAAATCTCCGTCAGATCAGAGCCAGGTAAGTGATAACAATGTGACGGTTACCGGCGAGGTCATTTCGACAGCCGACATAGATAAGGTTCAGGTCACCATGAATGGGACAACGAAAGAGTCGTCGGACAAGAATTTTTCCCAATCATTCAACGTGTCCAACGGGCAGTACACGATACATGTTCATGCTGTGGATAAACGAGGCACGTCGTCAGACCGGGATGTCCATATCGGGGTGAACCAGGCATATGCGACCCCGACGTCTGCTCCTGCTCCCACTCCTTAATTCGTTTTCAGGTCGATGTGAAACTTTTTCTTCGCGACATCAAGTAATTTTCTCCTGATCCCGGCAATATCATCGCTCGTCAGCGTTTTTGCGGGATCGAGATAGGTGATGTGTAACGTGCGTGTGCTGTCGTGTATGTCAAGAAGCTCTACCGCGCATACTTTCGGATCCGCGTGTTTGAGCGCCGTCATGAGAGGACCTATGGCAAAGCCGCCAGGTACGATAAACGCAAGATCCTCAACAGACGGCGGATGCTTGGGCACCGTGATGTATTTTTTCATGGATTTTGCGTGAGCCGCGAGCATGGCAAAATCCAAATACACGCGTGTAACCGGTGCCTTAATTCCTGCAGCGGCAAGTTTTTCGTCGCTTAATTCCCCGAGCGAACCGAATGGGCCGATGGATAGTCTCCGGTCGTTGTACCATGCGAGAGGCTGGTCACTCCGTTCCGCAAAGACGGCGTCCGGGTCAAGCCCGAAAAGATTGAGGAGTGATTCGGCAAGCCCCTTTGCTTTCAGAAAATGACGTCCGGTCCAAATGACCATAAGCGTCGGCACCTCAAGCGGTAAGTCGTTGTGGCGGTATTTATAGACGTTTCCAAGTTCGAACAGCCGTAATTGGGGCCGTGTATTCAGGTTTTGCCGTACGACATCGAGCATACTTAGTATGAGATGAGGGCGCATATACACCCAATCAACTGATAGCGGATTGCTTATTTTGTACGCCTTATTTTTGTCCTGCTCAAACAGATCCATAGTTTTTTCGGATATCATCGAGTACGTAATAAGTTCGGTAAATCCCCAGTCGCGGAGACGCGTTTTGACTTCCTCTTCCCACGTGAGTTCGTTATCAGTACCGGCCGAAGGCATCTCCCCCTGGGGCAGACGATTTTGTATGTTGTGGTATCCGTATATCCGTGCAATTTCTTCGATGACGTCGACATCGAGCGCGACATCACGGCGAAAACTCGGTACGGAAACCGTTATGTCTGTTTTCGTTATCTTGGGTTCGAAACCCAATGAAGAAAGGATCGCCGTGATTTCTTTGTCAGATAACGCTCTACCGATATAGCTATGTACCTTGTCGTGCTTGACGGATACCGCATATGGTTTGTACGGCGAGGGATACAGATCATAGATCGGACCTTCAGTCGTGCCTCCTGCTATTTCTTTAAGTAGTGTGATGCCGGTAAGGAGAGCCGGTAAAACAAGCTCGCTGTCTACTCCTTTTTCAAAGAGCGATGCAGCCTCGGTGCGGTGCCCAAGTTTCATGGATGTCCTGCGGATATGGGCGGCATCGTAGGTCTGAAGAAACAGGATAACGCTTGTCGTCGTGTCAGTGATGCTTGAATTGTCCCCTCCCATGATGCCGCATAGGTCGATAAGTCTTCCGGTACCGTCTTCAATCACGATGTCGTCACCCGGTAGCGTATGAGTTTTTCCATCGAGCGTGGTGAGCCGTTCTCCCTTTTTGGACGCGCGCAATTTCATGGTCGGCACGCCATTTTTTTTGCCGATGCGATCATAGTCAAATGCGTGTGCGGGTTGGCCATAGGCCCGCATGAGGTAGTTCGTGACATCAACGATGGTATTTATGGGCCGGATGCCGGTTTTGGTCAGCCAGTCCGTAAGCCATTTCGGAGAGTCCTTCACCGTAGTATTTTTTATAATGACACTGGTCCATCGCGGATTGAGGGAAGGATCAGTCGTGACGGAAAGCGCGGTATCCGATTTGACCGTTTTATCCTTCAGAGATTTGGTCGCATAGGGATCATGAAGGAGCGTCGCTGCGACACCAAACCGCGGCAGGATGACGGAAGCTTCCCGGGCGACGCCAAAGACGGACATTGCGTCCGGGCGGTTGGTCGTAATTTCTATGTCATACACTGGCTCGCCTGACTCCTCGTAAATCCGTTCAACCGATGGACCACACAAGGAGAGATACTCCTTCAGTTGCGATGGCGTTGCCTTCGTCTTCAAAAATTTTCTCAGCCAGCTATCGGGTACCAGGATGTTCATGGTTAAAATTGTTCCAAAAACCGTACGTCGTTATCGTAAAGCAATCGGATATCATCAAGTTGTGTTCCTGATTTCATCATTGCGGTCCGCTCTACTCCCCAACCGAACGCAAATCCCGAGTAGACGTCAGGATCGATGCCGCCGTTTCGAAGAACGTTTGGGTGCACCATGCCGGAGCCGCCCAGTTCCAGCCAGCCGGACTTACATAAGCGGCATTTTGTGCCGCCTGCGAGTATCCCGGTGCCATTGCAGATGCCGCAGGTGATGTCTACTTCAAATGACGGTTCGGTAAACTGGAAATGAAACGGCCGTAAGCGCGTTTTGCGGCCCGGCCCGAAAAAAGCTCCGGCGAAATAATCAAAGACCCCTTTGAGGTGCGCTATAGAGACATTTTTATCGACATACAATCCCTCAAATTGGTGAAACATGGGCGTATGAGAGACGTCTATCTGGCGCCGGTAACATTTGGCTATATTGATCATGCGTATGGGGAGGTTCCCCTTTTCCATTTCGCGGACCTGACCGTTTGAAGTATGTGGCGTCAGAACCATCTTTTGTTTATGCGGGTCTTTGCCCGGTTTGCCGGGATAGTCGATGAAAAATGTCTCCCATTCATCTCGGGCTGGATGATTTACGGGCATATTCAGAGACTCGAATGCATACCAGTCCCAATCAGCTTCTGGGTATCGCACTCGGGTGAAGCCGATGCGTTCGAAAATGCGGGTAATTTCCATGATTGCCTGGCTCACTATATGGAGGTGCCCAGCCGGCGGCCGTATACCGGGCATGGTGACGTCAAATGTGTCGGTGCGTGCCGTACCAATGGTCGGTGTCTTGTTTGGCGAAGAAGAGGGAGTTTTGCGTTCGGTCAGTTTTTCCTCAATTGCCTTTTTTACCTGATTCACCACTATGCCTACCTGTTGACGGTCTGCCGCAGGGACCTGCCGCATTTGACGGGTGAGCGCCGTCAGTTCGCTTTTAGGTCCCAGGAGCTGCAAACGGAGTTCGAATGCGGAAGCATCGCTCGTTTCCATTTCACGGATTGCATTTTGTTGTGCTTCCAGCAAAAGGCCGATAAATGCAGGAGCCTTCATCGAATTTTCCGACTCAATACTCGCTTCCTTCGGTCCTTCAGTTTGTATACTGTAATATACCCGAACTACGTCTCCTGCGTTATCTATATTGGTGATTGTGATGGGCCCGACCTCATCGCTAGTTTTTACCTGTGTGCCGCCGTCGGGGATAGGAGCCAAATCACCGATCGATAATATACGGAGTGGTTTGTTTTTGGGTAAGTGTTCGGGTGCCCATGGGCTTCGTCTTTGGAGTTCTGCAAGTGTGACAAGCTCTGTTTTTAGGGGAAGCTTGTCTCCCACGATAGTATTTGATTCCTGTTCGATGGCATATTTTTTGTCTATCGGTAAACTGCCGGCATATTCGATATAGGCAGAGTCCATGTGGTGACCTTTTTTCGGGAGAAGGGATGGTGAGATTTTTTTGATTGCTTCATGCACGATATGGCCGGCACTGTGGACGCGCATGTTATGATAGCGGAGGTTCCAGTCGATCACGCATTGCACATCGTCGTCCGGCTTTAGCATACCTTCGAGTGTGCACTCATGGATAACCAGTTCTCCCTTCATTCGTACGTGTTTTACGTGAGCTTTACCGTTTTTCGTTGTTATGGTTCCGCGATCTGACGGCTGACCCCCGCCTTCGGGATAGAAAACGGTTGACGCGAGTACCACCTCCCAAAGGTTTCCGCGCTTTTCGGCGCTTACCACTTTGGTTTTTAGCTCCTTTTGATAACTGTCCGTAAGATATATTAGATCAGTCATACCAATATAATCATTGTACGTTTCGCGCTACAATCTTGGCAAGAAGAGGGCCCGCCTGCTCGCCTCGTTGAGTCGAAGCGGGCCGGCCGGGCCCTCTTCTTTTTTTGATTCCCTTATGAACCGTGATTCCCTTCCAGAACATTGAGGTCCAATGCCTCTCTGACCCGTTTGTCTCCGACAAGCAGGCTCATCCGTTGTCTGTGTTCATTCGTCCCGGAGTGGACGAGATTCCTCCTCCATTCTAAAAAAACCGTTGAGTTGAGAAGCTTCGGACTTATCTGATAACCCGGCCCTTCTTTTCCGCTCGCCAATACCTCTAAATGATGCATCATTGTTTTTCTTCTATGTGTCACGACTAATCACCTCCTTTCCGGAATCCGTTCTGCGGGATTTCAGGAAAAGGAGATGTACTGCTCCTCAACCACAAAAAATCCCGCTTTCGCGGGATCCTTGGGATTATGTTGTTTCTTTTTACTCACCCAAAGAACCCCGCTTGTGCGAGGTAAAGAAACAAAAGAAAAATCTTTGGGTTTGCATGTACAGAATATCTTAATTGACGGATTTTATTTCGTCAAGAATGGAATCGAATACATCCGGATCGTCGACGACAAGATTTGCAAGTGTTTTCCGATCAAGCTCAATATTGGCTTCTTTGAGTTTGTGTACAAATGAACTGTAGGAGAGGCCCCGAAGCTTGACCGCTTCGGAAATTCTGGTAATCCAAAGTTCGCGGAAGTCGCGTTTGCGGTTCTTGCGTCCTGCAAATGCGTATTCTCCGGCATGCAGGTATGCTTCTGTCGCGACGGAAGTAAGCCGGCGCTTGGTCATGCGATATCCTTTGTTCGCCTGGAATAATTTATTGTGTTTCGCTCGTGATGTGGTGCCCCGTTTGACTCTCATAAGATCCTCCTTACCGATACGGTAAATATCGTTGAACGTGTTTGGCCATGCTCTTACTTAGTACTATTTCCCGGTCCTGCCGGCGTTGCCGGCGTTTGTCTTTGCGGCGCCGCAGGTGGCGTGCTCCCTGTACCCGATGTACCAGTTTGCCTGTCGCGGTTACTTTGTATCGCTTCGCCGCTATTTTTTTGGTTTTCAGTTTTGGCATATGCGTTATTTTTCGATTATTTCGGCTTTTTCTTTCGTATCTCCCTTTTTATCCGGAACCACCATGGAAGCAAGTACTCGCCCTTCCATGCGCGGATCCCGTACCGTCTTCGCACCCGTTACGGAAGCGATAAAGCGGTTCATGACTTCAAATCCGAACTGCTTTCTTCCGAGTTCCCTGCCTTTAAACAAAACGGTCACTTTGACCTGGTTGCCGTCGTCAATAAACTCCTGCGCGCGCTTCAAGCGGGTGTCAAAGTCATGCTGTTCGATAAACGGACGCAATCGTATTTCTTTGACGCCGACGTTTTTAACGTTTTTGCGGCTCTCACGCTCTTTTTTGGATTCCTGGTACTTGAACTTCTTGAAATCGATAAGCTTCGCAACCGGAGGTTTGGCGTTTCCTGCGATCTCGACTACGTCCAAACTCAATTCCTTCGCCTTTTGCAATGCCTCTATTTTGGAGACAATGCCGATCTGATTGCCCTTTTCATCCAAAAGCCGTATTTGCGGGCTTTGGATTTGGTAATTGATCCTGTAAAACTTAATTGGTTTTCTGTTCAATCTCGTGTACTAATTGGGCGATGAAGTCACTAAGCGCAAGCGCTTGAAGTTCCCTCATCCCCCGTTTCCGAACGGAAACCGTTTTGTTTTCGATTTCTCTATCACCGATTATAGCCAAATACGGCACCTTTTGCAACGTATGATCTCGTACTTTAGCCTGCATAGGTTCGCTCCGCGTATCGGATTCGACCCGGATGCCGGCGGCTTTCAATGCATCAACGATCATTTGAGCGCCATCGTTATGACGCTCAGCAATCGGTATGACGACGGCTTGGATAGGCGCGAGCCACAACGGAAATGCCCCGGCATAGTGCTCGATGAGAAACGCCATCGTCCGCTCCAGAGCTCCCATACTGGCCCGGTGAACGACGACCGGCTGTTTTTCCTTGCCGTCCGAGTCGATATAGGTGAGGTCGAACCGTTTCGGCATGACAAAGTCATACTGTACGGTAAATGCGGTTTCTTCTTTGCCCGAGACGTTTTTCATCTGGACGTCGATCTTGGGGCCATAAAAAGCCGCTTCGTTGGGCGCTTCAAAAAACGGCGCGTTGGATTCGACAAGTACCTCGCGAAGTACCGACTCTGCTTTATCCCATGCAGCGTCATCCTTGTAATATTTTTTGTTGTCCTTGCGATCCCCCAAAGAAAGCCGATAGCGGTAATCCGTGCCTTTGACCAACCCAAAACACTTGTTTATGTAGTCAATGAGGTCCAAAACGGCAAGAACTTCAGCTTTGGCTTTTTTCGGCGGTGTTATGATGTGCGCGTCGGTCAGCGTAAACATCCGGACCCGCATAAGCCCCGTGAGTTCGCCGCTTTTTTCATACCGGAACTGCGGGGAAATCTCGGCGAAGCGTACCGGCAGATCCCGGTAACTCCTGGACTGTGATTTGTACAGCATGAAATGATGCGGACAGGTCATCGGACGCAATATGAGTTCGTCATCGTCGACTTTCATCGGCGGATACATCGTGTCTTTGTAGTACGGGTAGTGCCCGCTGGTACGGTAGAGATCTACTTTCGCAAGCGGCGGGGTGACGACGTGCTGGTATCCGCGACGCAGTTCCTCGTCGACGATGAACCGTTCGAGTATCCGTCGGATGGTAGCGCCTTTCGGCGTGAGGAGCGGCAGTCCTGCACCGACCAGGTCGGAGAAGACGAAGAGTCCCAGTTCCTTACCGAGTTTGCGGTGATCTCTTTTTTTGGCTTCTTCGAGATTATGAAGATGTTCATCGAGTTCTTTTTTAGAAGGAAAGCACGTCCCATAAATTCTCGTGAGCATTTTGTTTTTCTCACTCCCATGCCAGTATGCACCGGCTACCGAAAGTAGCTTAAACGCCCTCACTTCCCCTGTGGATTTGACATGCGGTCCGCCGCAGAGGTCTACCATGGAGCCGGGCTGATGTGGTTCACCCGTCCAGTATATCGTCACTTTTTCTCCGCGCTTTTTGATTTCATCTATCCATTCCATTTTGTACGGGTTGCCCGCAAAGAGTTTGGCCGCTTCGTCTGGGGCTACTTCCTCCCGTATCATCGGAAGGTTGGCGTCGATTATTTCCTGCATCCGTTTCTCGATTCTCGGTAAATCCTCGTCGGAAATCTTAACCGGCGTTTTTCCTTTTGGCGAGTGATCGAAGTCAAAATAAAATCCTTCATCCGTCGCCGGGCCCATGGCAAGAAGTATGGACGGATACAAATCCTTTACCGCCTGATGCAGTATGTGCTCGGCAGTATGGCGAAGCGCCCAGAGATGCTGTTCGTCTTTCGTGAGCTTTCCCAATTTTTCATTCAAGATTTGTGACATAGTTTCCTCCCATCAAAAAAGTCACCTTCTGTTGGATCCCGGTTTCCCGGAAGGTTCCATCCAACTGGTGACTCAATTTCTTCCTTTACGCGGGAAGTCGCGCTTCTCTTTGAGGTTGGTTAGATCTCATGCAAACGGGAAGTAATTGTATTGTACCGAGACCAGGTGCTTTGTCAAGCTATGTATTCCTGGTATCAGGAGACGCGAAATGTGTAGATATGGTGCCTGGGATCCTTGTGTATAGCTTTCCAGTTTGGGAAAATAAAGCTGTTGGAGACGACCGCGGCGCCTTTGGGAAGTTCTCTGGTCAGCTTGGCGGCGAAGTCCCCCATCCGCCAGGGAATGAGGTAGACAAACACGAGGTCGGCCCGCTTGAGGTCTGTCCGCCAAAGGTCACCCCAAACGACCCTAATACGGCCTCTGTAAGGCGAAAAGAAGGCCCGGATACGCGTATACCACACAAGATAGGGGTTAATCTCTATGCCGACGGCATTGGCTCCTTCCCGGGCTGCAGCAAAGAGCACCCTTCCGTCGCCGGACCCCACGTCATAGACGGTCATACCGGGATGTATATGCGCGGCTTTTATCATCGCCTCTACTGCGGTATTTGTGGATGGGACAAACGGTCCGCCCGTCACAAAGGCGAGACAGAGGAATAGGATGAATGCGGCAAAAGCTAGCTGGAGTATGGTGAATGCGATAAATACAATGATACCCATTTACGAAGATTATACAGAAGAATAAGCGCTTTGGGCACTAGTCGTCGGTGTGTCCCTGATCGCGGTGACGACAATCCGCTGGGAATCCAAAAACCCGGTACAGGTATATAGAGTAACCCTCGTATCCGTTGTGGGAGCAATTATAGACATGGTATTGGCGGCCACAATACCGACAAATTGTACGGTGAATTTCATTGAGTTGGTTCCGTACTTCACGAAGAGCGCGTCTCCCGGTTTAACCTTGTTGAGTGGCCCTAAGAGATTTGTCCAGTTATGGCCATATACGACGCTGTTGCCCTGTGTTCCTGGGAGCGGTGAAGAAACAAGGTACGATACACCCCGGGTTGTCTGGTCCCAATGTGTGCCGATGAGGTGTGCCGGGTAGATGGGTAGCGAAATATGTGCGGCGGGTATCGTCAGTGTATCCGGCTGGCCCGCTAAACGTGCGGGTGCTGTATACGGAATGAGGGTAAGTCGATCCGGATTGGTGCGTTCCCAGATAAGGTACGCGCCCACAATAAAGAGCATGCAGGAAATTCCTACGAAACATTTGGCGAGCAAAAGTTTCATAATCTCTTGTTTGAATGTCGAAGCATGCGGGATCCGAGTCCCAGAAGAACAATGGCAAGGCCAAAGACGCAATAGAGAATCCAAATATCTCCAGTGTCGGCAAGTCCCAGTATCTGACCGGTTTGGGCAGATAAAATTTGGGGAGCTGCCGTACATTCCGGGCAGCTTGATCTACCGTCTGATCTGCCATCGCCCTGGTTTGAGCCACCCCCGCCGTTCGTACTTTGAGGACTCCCGGGTTTACAGTTGAAAGGCATGTTTTGGGTAATATACGGGTCGGAATTCAATCCCCAGAGACTGCCGTCCGGTATGTAATACCAACCCTGTGATTCCAGTATGGAGATCTGATCCTGTGTCAGGGCGCTGGCTTTCCACCAGTTGGTCTGCATACCCTGTCCTCCATCAGAGCAGAAGCATTGCATGACAGTATCGGAGTTGAGCGTATACACAGTGTCACTGCCGGTGAATGTGCCTTCCTGTCCGGGAATGCCGTGTGTGCCGTTGTTATAGGAGGCTATGACCTGGCCTTGTGGAGACGAGCAGGACGGGAAATTGGGCGCGTCAACGGCATAGACGGGTTTTGTGATAAGCACCGCTAAGCTAAGCAATGTAAGGATTTTCCAGCCTATTCGATTCATATAAGTGCCGCACCTGACTATGTGCGTAAATTATAGGCTGTATTGTATCATACAATGGCAAGTGGGACAAATTTCGAGGAATTAGTGAAGAAAGCCGTTAATATAGCCTAAAATCGCATCAAAAAATGATTTAGGTATTTTCGTTATAATTATATGTATATTCGTATCATCGCTGGATATTTGGGTCTCTGTATCATCATATTTACTGGTATGTACGAAAACGGTCTTGTCCGATGGTAGTATGGGGAGAATGAATTGTCCGTATGCGTCGGTCTTTGCAGTTTTATACGACGTAGACACTTCTACATTTGCTATGGGGCTATTATATTGATCATATACGCTGCCGTGAAGTATTTTGGGTGTGTAATATTGCGTGATGACGCCGACTGCAGGTTTTGCTGTTCCGTTATCAGACCACATTTGAGTAGAACCTCCGACATTGACCCAGTAATTGACGCCGATGACTATGGGCATCAGGCTCAACTTGTTTAACGCGTCATCGATCCATGTCGCCTGCTGGTCGTCATTCATTGTGCCGTTTATGTCCGGTATCGGTACGCCGAATTCTCCCAAAAATATTTTGCCGTTTGAACGGGTGGCGAGGGCTTGTATATTGGTGACGAGATCAATGGGTGTTTCCACATAATGATCTATGGCGACAACGCCTCCCACCGCCCGCGTGGTAGCGGGGTCCATGACGAGGGTTGCTATGTCATAGTTCATTGAGTTATATGACGTGGAAACATTTTTGTGAATGCTGACGAAATCGTTTGCGGCCACTTGGTGTTCATGTATCAGAAACCGTCGGAAACCTGCGACATCTCCCGTCTGCCGCGGGTCCCCGGGACCGCCGTTTTCGCACTCCGGACAGGGTGTGAATATGTCGCCATCCACAAACAAGTCCGGGTGGTTGCGAATAAAGTCATCTGTTTTTTGTACGTGTTCATCGCCTGATATTTTGGGATACCCGAACCATTGTTCCCAGCCGGAGAAGTTGCCGCGGAACCAGACGTGCAGATTGTAGCGGCGGGAAGCGGCTACCCACCGCGACAGAATGGGAATGAATTCTTCGTCATACGGGGTAGCTATGGCCACATGCGTCGCGCCGGTTTTCGCGATATTGCCGACCTGCATATCTATCGTCGTATCAAACGCAGGATCGTTTAGCATCTGGCGGGAAAGATCGCGTGAATACTTCATCGTGTCGATAGATTGCACCTGCCACCAGACTTGCTGCACGTTTGCCGTCTGTGACCGGTTACTATAGACGAAATATCGGATGAGAAATATAGATGTCAGGATGACAATAAAGCTGATGGCAAAGGAGCGGAGCATTATGGTAATTATAACAAATTGTTTGTTTTTCTCATGAGTACCGCCCTATAAAGGTAGTACTTATTTTTGTTTGCCGAGAATGGGACTCGTGATGAGTTGAGTTGTGTGCGCCGCGTCGAGTTCATAGACGTCCGCAAACGGATAGCTCGCTACTTTATGGAAGTATTTGAAACCGGGTACTTTGCTCACTGATTTCCAGGTGAGGTCGCTGTTGTCATAGGTTCGCATGACGATCCACTTCGCCCAATGATCCGGACTGGTTGTCGCCGAGCGCCAATAGGAACCGGTACCCTCGTGGATGAATCGGCTCATCGGTAGTCCCGAAGAGAAAATGATAGCATCGTGAGAGGCGGCAGAGATCAAAATAAATCCTTTTTCGTTTGCTGCTGCGGTTTTGAGGTATCCCGAAACCTGAGAAACGTTTTTTTGACTGCTCCCTACCCGGGCGTCATCGATGGTCACGGCATCCCGGTTGGCGAATGCAAATAATAAAACAAAAATCAATGTGCCGATAATAAGCAGCCGGTATGCCTTGGCCCGGTCTACGAGGTATCCGATGAAGACGGCGATAGTCGGCATGAGCATGATGCCGTAGCGCACATTGAACCATGTGTTGCCGGATATACCCTGCACAAATAGAACGGAAAATCCCAAGTACAGTGCGAGTACATTAAAGAATAGCGGAGCCAGAAGTGCGGTTGACGCTATGCGTACAGATTGAGTTATTTTTTTATCGAGCCATAGTCCGACGGCGCCGATAATCGCAAGGATGATGGGATAGGTATATGAGTTATAGAATAGCGCATACATGTAGACTTTCAGGGAGAGAAGGAAGTTTCCCTGTGTCACTAATACACCCGCTTTTTTGAGTTGCTCCTGTTGCGTGTGGGCGGAAAAGGGGCCAAAGGCGAAATAGAATGCGTCTTTAAAAATCAGCAGGTTCCAAAGTAACCATAGCACGATCCCCCACGCAGCTAAGGTGAGAAAGAGAACTGTGACTCCCTCTGTCCGTTTTATGTCGTAACGGCGCCATGTCTGGATGAAAACCAATCCCGTCGCGTAGGCGAGCAAAAACCACCCGTCATAGCGGGTAAGGGTCGCGAGCATAATCCAGAATGCCGCCTTGACGAGATTGAGTATGTTATCGGATTTGTGCCAGAGTATAAGCTCGTAGACACCCATCGTCATGGTGGCTAGGAGGAGTAACTCCGTCATGGCGGTTGACTGCAGATACAAAATATTTATGTTTGCCACAAATATGCCAAGCCCCACCAGTCGACCCAAGAGTCCGACATTGAGTTCTTTGAGCATGGCATAAATGACGAGCGCAGTTACGACGAATCCTGCCATAGACTGTATGGCTCCGGAGAGACCAGAGTGCCACATGAAACTGTTCCATATGGTTGGCACCATGAGTATATGATTGAGCGGCAGCCAGACCGACCCCAACTGTGCGATACCGGGTTTCAGGTTTTCTACGACGCGCCTTCCGATATCTAAATGGCTCCGGGCATCGTTATAGGCGAGGGCCAAACCGTTTTTGGTGTACAGGACATATTCATACACGGAGATCAACACGAGTATCGCCCCAATCGTGAATGTAGAGAGCGACTGAAAGAACGGTACCAAACGGCGGAAAGACCGTATCTGGATACCGAACGATAGATATTTTTTGTCAAACGATATCATAGGTTTGTGTCATCATGCCTGAGCATGAGAGCATAAAGCGTCAATCCCATAAGGACGATGATGCTCGTGTACAGGATAAAAAACGTTTGTACGTTCATGGCTTTTTTGAAAACCGCGTTATAGACAAGCGAGCTTGTCGTGTTGTCCTGTATAAGGCGAAAATTATATGCGTAGGTATATGGTATAGGCGTGAGCAGCCGGTCGGCTTCCTGCTTCGGCGGTATATTATTGGTGGTCAGAACTCCCGCCACGTTTATGGAAGTACTGTAGAGGAAGATGCCAGCAAATAACACGATAAATAAGAAATTTCGTTTGTATCTCGTGAGTGCTGATCCCGCGAACACGGTGAGCAATCCTGTTACGGGAATAAGATACCGGGGTCCGAATGACCATCCGCCCCAGGGGTCATGAAACATCGCATAGAGAAGTACGGTCACGATAAGGCTGCCAAGGATAGTTTGTGCAAGGTACTCGTCGGTTTTTCTGCCTTTGATGACCAGAACGAGTCCGAGAATGCCGATAAGAACGATGGCATTATAGTAAAAAATACTCCGCTCGTTACTTATGAGAAGCACAGAGAGTCCCTGAAGAAGAGCGCGCGAGTCTATGGCGAGCTTTGTGTCATAAATACTGGCAGGGATAACGGGTGAGGCGGTTTTTCCCGGAGCAGAATAGGTTCCGTATCCGACCGACTGCGCGACCGTGAATAGCGAGTGCGTCGTAAGATAGTTATACCCCATAAACACCATAAGAAATGGGAGCGTGCCGATAACCAGGCCTACAAGTGTCCACTTAACTTTTACCACCACACGTCTCAATGTGGTTTTGATGACGAGATTTTGAAAAAACAAATACAGTACAAATGGCGCAAGGATGAATACATTCGGAATATCGATAATAAGCGCCACCCCAATGAGTATTCCCATGAGCACATTTTTTTTGAACGTTGACTTGCCGAGTATCGCATACAGCGCGAGCAATACGAGACTCAAGGTGAATTGGTGCTGGGTCAGGGTTTGCGTGTAGGCAAGGCCGTTGGTCGCAAAAAGAAAAAGGAATCCCGACAACAGTCCGGCATACTTCCCTGCCCCGAATCGGCGTGAGAGCATAGAGATAAGGAACATATTGCCGAGTGCGATGAGCGGATTGAATAGATACGTAACAAATTGCGGGAGTCCCACTGCTTTCCCCAATATATATAACGGTATGGCGAGGAACGATATTCCCGGAAGAAAGACGCTTATGTATCGGTTATCCCGTTTATTTATATCGGGATCGGCAAATAATTTGAGCTTTGGCGAAAGGTATACCGTATGATTATCTACCAGAGACTCTACCAGCGCGTATCGCGATCTACTGTTGGACGACTCAAACGGGCCACCGGTTGCAGGGTCAAGATCGTACTGGAAGTGAAGCGGTTTCCCCGGTTGCCCCTTTACGGAAAGCACGAGAAGAAGGGCCGCGACGACAAACGCTGCCGCTACGGCGTATTTCCGGAGGCTCATAGTTCGTTGCGGTATGTTCATAAGGCGAAAAGCTCCTTTTCAAGTAGTGTGTGTTTCGGAGTAAATCCCAATGCAGATGCGGCAAGTTCACCGTCCAGGTTTGTATGGAGGATATCGTTTTCCGCCGGTTTATGCCGTATGGAAAACCGGTATTTTTTGGCGAGTATGCCGACGAGGTCATTGACGCTATATACCGGTCGGGTCGTGATGTTCACCGTGAGGGATGAGCGGTAGGCTAAAGAACGGTATATTGCCTCCGACGCATCACTGACGTGGAGAAATTGCCGGGATTGTGTGCCGTCGCCATAGACGGTGATGGACTGTGTTGCATGTATACTACGCATGAGTTTCGCGATAACCCCTTTGGCGGCGTCCGGTCCGTACATGCTCGTAAATCGGAGTATAATGGCGGTAAGTTTGTGAACGCCTGAGAACTGCGCGATTATTTTTTCGGCTTCCGCCTTACTCTTTCCGTACATAGATTCAGGGAGCAGCGGGTCGGATTCCAGCGATCCGGTGCTATGAAGAGGTTTTCCATATACCGCACAGGAAGAGGCAAATATAATTTTTCGAACCCCGTTTCTCCACGCAGATTCGAGGGTAAGACACGTTCCCGCGATGTTCACCTGCGTAACCGTATGTGCGGTAGGGTCCGTAATTCCAGCAAGGTGCAAGAGTATAGATGGTTTCGTCCGTTTCATAAACGATTGCAGTTCTTTTGCGTTCGTTATATCACCTGTGTATGAGGCGAAAGGAATGCGCCGCCGCGTGAAAAGCTCGGTCACATGCGAACCGACGAAACCACGGGCTCCGGTGATGGCGACCAGACTGTTTATTTTTCCCATAACCACACTTCCTTTTTCAGTAATGCCTCTATGTCATTTTCAGAAAGCTGTCCCGCGTTTTCCGACGTGAATTCGACCTTATCAAATTTGACGAGATGCTCGTATGCTTTTACGAGTTTTTCGTTATGTATCTGTGGCAGGATAACATAATACCGTTTGGAAACGACGTACGAAAAGGGACTCTCGTTTTTGGATACCAATACTTCATGTTTCTTCTCACCGGGCCGTTCACCGATGACACGGATTTTACTTTTTGCATTGCCAAAGAGCTTTATCATAACGTTGGCGATCGTTTTGAGACTGGTCGCTGGCATATTCATGACAAAAAGTTCACCGCCGATTGCGCGTTCGACAGCGGTAAAGATGAGTCCTATGGCTTCCCGTGTACTCATGAGATACCGGGTCATATCCATGTTGGTTACGGTGATTTCATTTGACTCCCGAAGCTGTTTACGGAATAGAGGGATGACGCTTCCATTGGTCCCGATAACGTTCCCTCCGCGTACGCAGATGAAACTCGTTTCGTTGTGGTGGTTATACGAGTAGTTATAATTCGCATTGATCATGAGCTTTTCGCCCGCAGCCTTGGTGATGCCATAGTGATTAAATGGTTCGACCGCCTTGTCGGTCGACACATCGACGACACGCTTCACGTGATTTGCGATTGCTGTCTCAACCACATTTTGCGTGCCGTATATATTCGTAAGCACCGCTTCCCACGTATTGTCCTCACAGACGGGCACATGTTTGAGAGCCGCCAGATGGAAAACGATGTCGATGTCCTTCATGGCAAAATTGAGAATATTTTTATCCCGGATATCTCCGATAATGAACCGGAGTTTGGGATTGTTGTGAAATTCCTGTTTCATCTCGACTTGACGATGTTCTCCCCGGGAATAGATACGGACTTCGGTAAGGTCCGGATATTTTTCCAAAAGCTGACGGACGAGTTCGTGGCCCCAGGAACCGGTGCCGCCGGTGACTAAGATTTTTGCGTGATTAAATATATGGTTCATATACCTCCTTGCGATAAATTTTTTGTCGATGTGAGTGTCTCAAAGAGGCCGTTTTTTGCTTTGTGCGTATTATCCTTGGGCATATGGTCGAGGATTTGCGAAAAGCAGAAAGCAGAAGTGGCATCGATGGGATGGCGAAGCAATTCTTTTCCTAATACAAACGCCTTATGCCATAGGTTCATAACGGAATATTCCGTGATTCCGCTCCCGAACATCGTTTGCAGCCGTTTTTGTTCATCAGGTCCACGGTTAACTAACAGGACACAATCATGCAAGGTTGCAGGAAGTTTGAAGCGTACGATAGCGTTATCGGCGAATACGAATTTCCTATTCAGTTTTTTGAGAAGGCAATACATATATTGGCCGTCGGAAGTAAAGTCATACGGAAGCCTTATGAAAGGTAAAAAATCACGGCGAACGGCCATGGCGCAGCTATGCAGATTTTGGATATAGTCCCCGCCGTTTATGTCTCTCCGCATGTGATACCAAATGACGTACCAGGTATTCATAAGTTTTTGGATGTAGGTTACTGCATGAGAAGGTTGGTTGTTTCCGGAGACCACGGTCACCGTTTCGTCGGCAAAGGGGCGCAGTATTTTAATCAAAACGTATCTGTCGGCTAACACAATGTCCGCATCCAATTGGACGAAGATGTCGCTCGTGTTCATATGATAAAGCTCCATAAGTCGGCGCATTTTTCCTTTGCGTTTTCCGTCACGGTGCAGGCTGATGCGGGGGTCTATTCTGTTCATGTCGTCTACGATCGCATCCGTGCGGTCGCTGGACCCATCGGAGTTTACGATGATCTTTGACACCGTAAACCCTTTTGTCCGCTGGTTAACCACAGACTGAAGAAGTCCTGCGATATTTTGTTCTTCGTTATACGCCGGTATGCCTATGGTGACTGTCCGTATTTTTTTCATAGATTTTTTCGAACGAGTTTTGCGATTTTTTGTACTTCGCTTTTCTTGAGATCATAAAAAAGCGGTAGGCATAGGACGCGACGTGCGATATCCTCGGATACCGGACAGGATTGTGAGGTACCCAAATAAGAGAGCGTGTTGAGAGAGGGATAGAAATAGCGTCTTGGGATTATGTTATGTGCTTCAAGGGCGGCTTTAACCTTGAGTAGTACGGATTCTTCGGTAAATAGCACCGGGTAGTACGCATAGTTGTATATGACGTTTTTTGAGATCTCTGGCCGGAATAGGACACCATCGAGGATTGTGTCGTAGAGTTCGACGAGGGCTTTTCTATGTTTTATGATGGCCGGAACTTTCGGAAATATCGTTAAGCCCATGGCGGCATGGAATTCAGAATTTTTGGCGTTTATACCCATCATGTAATAATCGTCCCCCACGTGTCCGAAACTCCGGTAATATGCCATCTTTTTGGCCAGAGCATCGTCGTTCGTCGCGACCGCTCCGCCTTCTATGGTGTGAAATAATTTGGTTGCATGGAAGCTTAAGCTCGATACATCGCCGTATGACAACACCGAACGGCCGTTAACTTTGGTTCCGAACGCATGCGCCGCGTCATAGATGACTCGGAGGTGATGCTTTTTTGCAATGTGTTCGATGGCTTCGACATCGCAGGGGTACCCGTATACATGGACCGGCATGATCGCCTGTGTTTTGGGAGTAATGGCCGCCTCTATTTTTTTGGGGTCCAGGCAGTAGGTTTTGGGATCTATGTCTACAAATACCGGTGTGCAGTTTTCCCACAGGATGGAGGTAGTTGTCGCGACATAGGTGAATGGCGTCGTTATCACCTCACCCGTGATTCCGAGCGCTTTGAGCGCGAGCTGTATGGCAATCGTGCCGTTTGACAGATAGAGCACGTGTTTCACTCCCAGATAGTCTGCGAGCTTTTGTTCGAGTTCTTGGACGAGTGCCCCATTATTCGTGAGCCACTTTGTCCCCCAGAGAGTTTTGAGATACGACACATAGTCTGTAAGCGGCGGCAAATACGATTGGGTGACTAATATTTTTTTGGCGTGTTTCATATATGTGCAGATGCATTGGTGACAACCGATGCATACATCCTTTCATACATATGCGTTATATGGTCCCAGTCATAGGAGGCCGCATATGATTTGGCCTTTTTGGATATAGCGGTACGGGTGTCTTTTGACGTCAGGAGTAGTTTGCACTTTTGGGCTAAGCTTTCGGCATCGCCTGCGTGAAACGAAAGCCCGATATGTTTTGGCATCCAGGAAAAGCCGATGATGTCAGAATATATGAGCGGTTTCCCCATGGCGAGCGCCTCGAGCGCCATAATACAGTATGTTTCATATCGCGACGGACAGAGGACAAATAGGCTTTTGGAAACGAGTTCGTCACGTTTTTTCCCGAAAAGCCTGCCCGTCAATATGATGTCTTTGGCGAGGTTGTAGTCAGAGATAAGTTTGTTAAGCTTCGCCACATCTTCCGGCTTACCGTTTCCGACGATGACGAGCGGTATGCGTATTCCCTGTTTCGCAAGCTGTCCCCAGGCGTGGACGATGAGGTCGACTCCTTTTTGGAAGAGATCAATGCGGCCCACATATATCGCGTAATTTCCGTTTGTTGGTTTGATGGTAAGTAACTTCTTATCGAATCCGTAGGGTACGACGCCAATATTTGCGTTCGGATTTTGCGCCCGCAGGTCTTTTTTCATTTCTTCTGTGGATGCGACGAAGTAGTGGTATCGCTTGAGACCAATGCGCTCGATGACTGCAAACGGAGAATGATATTTTTCGCCGAGGTCTTTGCCGAAAAGAGCCGTCGGCCAGGCAAGAATAGGCGTACGTGCGACCCAGGGAGCAAGCGATACGGAAAACGGAGCAGTAAAGAATTCAACGATGAGATCATACCGTTTTTGGAGAGTGAGTACATACCATGGAATCAGTAGCCAGAAGGACAATAGGCTGAGTTTGGCACCATGGTTCCCCAGGCCGATCCGTCGATAGGTGATATTGTCGATCGTCTCATTTTTGGCGTTCGGATAATTGCCCGTGACGACCGTGACGGTGTGTCTGCCTTTCATGCGGCGGTATATTTCCCATGTCGTGACGGCCTGTCCGCCACCGGCATAGGGATTTTTCATGTCGTCATAATCAAAATGTAATATGTTCATATGGTTATACAGATAAACGCTTCGTCGTTTTTGCCGCGGCTAAATGATCGGAAAACTTTGTTAAGGGCGTCAGGCGTGCAGCGGCCGTAAGTCCGACATATGCGAGGAAATAGAACGGATTTGCCAGTAGAAAGTCCGTCATCATAGATATATTGTCCGATATCGGCCGTGTATAAACTTTTTCGATATTCCCCGGCGGGAAGTATCTCGTCAACGATTCTCTCGCAGAATCATTTTTGCGTATTTGTTTCCGGTAGTCACTAAATGTTTGCGGACATTGATACAAACAGATTGCGGATTTTTGGAATACACGCCGTACACCGTGACTCACGCACCATAGGAGTGCAAAGTCATCTTCGGGAACGTTGCGCGGCCACCGCAGTGCACGGTAGACATCTTTGCGAAATGCCCGCCCTCCCCTCCCAGAGGAGAACCAGGAGGCGATGGCGGTATCATGAACTGTGTTATCGTGATAGAGCGTTTTTTGGAATGAAAGCACCTTACCCACAAAGGTATGCGGCGGGGCGGTCTGAATATTTCCTTGCACGTACCCCGTGCTCTTATGACGTCGTATCGGATCGATGAGCTTGGTGAGATACATGCCGGTTGCGGGCAGAGTATCAGCTTCGAGCACTACGACGACATCGCTTTTCGCACGCTCAAAGATTTCATTTTGGGCATATGTTTGACCACGTGTTTTTTTGTGTACGATCAACTGTATTTTTGCAGAGTGCAATGAGAGCGTTTCCCGGACTGTCCCATCTGTGGATCCGTCGGAGACCACCAGGATTTTGTCGAGGCTTACGCCTGCCATGGACTGGTGAAGCAGTGTTTCCAAAAGCAATTTGATATTTGCTTCTTCGTTGTAGGCAGGTATACCGATGGTGACCGACAATGTTTTATTCATATAAAAGCTCTATGCCTTGATCCGCGCTTTTTTGCCAATCAAATAATTTCGCCCACGCCATTGCTTCTCGGGACATCTTTTCGCGTTCTTTGGTATTTTTCACTAAGCGTATTATTGTTTTGGCGAATTCGTCGGCCGCGCCATAGCGGACTAATATGCCGCTATGAGGATTGTGTACAGCGTCACGAAGCCCCGCGACGTTTGATGCAATGACGGGTGCGCCACAGGCATTTGCTTCAATGGTCGTAATGCCCCATCCCTCGATAAGGGAGGGGTTTACAAAAAGCCATGCACGCCGATATAATTCAACCTTGTGTTCTTCTGATACGTGACCCATGAAGGAAATATAGGTTTCCAGCTTGAGTTTCCTTACCAGATGCTCCAACCGGCGTTTGTCCGGTCCGTCGCCGGCTATGATAAAGCGGATTTTTTTGATTTTTGTAACGACCAAGGCCGCAGCCTGGATAAATACTGACAGACTCTTGAGCGTCGTCAGACGGCCGAGATACAGGATGACCGGGGTCTTTTCTTTCTTTCCCGGTGTGTAGGTCGTAAGATCAACGCCGTTATAGATAATGTGTGGCTCCCGCCGTGTCAGTTTGTGTTCCAATATGTCGGCCTTAGATGATGGCGAGACGGTGATGAGCTCCGTATTGCGGTATACGAGCGGCATAAGGTATCGTTCCAAACCCTGTGCGATCCAGGAAAATGGAGGGATGAGACGCTTACGGAATACTTCCTGATGCACATGGTGAATAAGTAGGTATACTTTTTCCTTCGCATAGAGTGGTGTGAAAAACGGAATCCCGTTTTCCGAATCGATTATGAGGTCATACTTGCCTCTAAAGCGCAGCATGTAATAGAAGAATGCCCAGAAATAGACGAAGTAGAATCCGCCTCGTCGGACGATACGCACGCCATGTATGACTTCGTGGCGTTTATTTTTGCCGTCATTGCCGCAGAAAACAGTGACCTGATGACCGGCTGCTACCCAGCGCTTTGCGAGCTCCTGTATATATACTTCCGACCCTCCGCTCCATACATGTCGGATATCACGCCAATTAAAAACCAATATCCGTAGCTTGCTGCCCTTCACGGGGCGGCCTTCAGGAATTTTTCTAAACAGCCCGACAAAATCTCCGAAATTACGTGCAGCGGCTTCAACGAGTGCGTAATATCTATGGAGTAAATACATCGAGAAGAGAGTCACGACTCCCGAAATCGCCGTGACGAACACAAAGTCTTCTATGATTTCGTGAAACATCAGGAAACCGGCAATCTGGAAAAGTCCCAAGGCAAATGCGGCATAGGCGACGAGATATTGCTTTTTGCTCTGATGATAGATAACGATTGTCTGCGAAAGGCATAGGAGCGCGATACCGAACGTGTATACGGACAAAAGCGGTACGACGGAACGGACTTTGGCGCCCCACAGGATGGGCGTCACCCAAGCGCCTAGCGGTCCCAAGAGCAGGAAGGCAAAAGTGCATGCGCCTGCGGTTGCCGTCAGAAGCTTCAGAAATATCGTATCTGATTTTCTGCCGGCCCCTTCCTCCCGGCTTATGATTGGCAGTACGAATTGACTGAATAGCCCTCCTGCGAAAAACACCATTTTGCCGATTAGCGACAAGAGGCTGTAGCGCCCTGCATTTTCCGGAGACAGGTAGTGCTTGGCGAGAATGACATCAAAAACGAGAAAGCCAATGCTGGACATTTTTACCAACGCCGCGGTGAAGAAGAATCGGAAAGGAAACGCGGCAGATGTCGTGCGTTCCGCCTCATTTAATTTGACTGCCGGGCTCCCCGCACTTCGCCACCAGGCCAGGGCAAACGCTACGAACGTAGAGATAGGTATCGCCGCATATACCCACGCGGTATTTCCTGAAGAGACTAAGCCCACAGTGACGCCAAGTTTCACGGCTGCTTCTAGTACGCCAACGACGCCGATCGTGATAAATTGCAGATTGCCGGTAAGATACCCGCCATCAACGCTGTTAACGATCGTGATAAACCAGACCGGCGCAAAAAGAACAAACGGTAGAAGTGTTTTTTCGTTGAAAAATCTGGCTATAAACGGTGTGACCAGAAGCCAAAGAATGGTGACGACACTCGCGACGAGAATAGCCTTTCTGCGTGTTTCTTGCCAGAATTCCTTCACCGCTCCGCCGTATCGGCCGAACAAATATGCACTTTGGTGGGTCATGGCGATTCCGAGGGCCCCAACTGGTACCTGTGAGATGTATACGAAACTGCCGATGACACTAATAAGACCAAAATCCGCAAAGCTTACTGTACGGCCGAGATATGCGTTATAAAGAAAATTTATAAAGTTGATAACGACAATAGAGGCGACGAGTACGCCGCCGCTTAATCCTTCTTTACCAACGGTATCGATAAGAGTAGCGAGACGTCTGCCTTGGGCAGCGAATGAAGGAAGGCGGATGGCGGTTTCCTGCCTCGTACGTATATCAGGCTTGACCAAATGCAGGCCATGAATAGTTTTTTCCCAATAGTGAGGTTTGAACATAAATTGAATCAGGGCGATCCCTGCGGCAACGCTTACCATAAGCCAGTAAAAGGGAACGAGAAATATATATTTGACGAGGTTCCAATGTTCGCGTTTGGCAACACCGATCATGTAGTAATAGAGACACAAAAAATTGCCGAAAACGAGAGACGTGACGGCCATATAGAATATGGCGCTGGGGTACACGGATTCTATGGTTGGCCCGACGTAGGCGTAGAGGGTAAAGTATGCGATCGTGGCAAGCCATAAGAGCGGGTTAATAAGCATGAACGCGATTTTGCCTCCGACTACAAGTTGGAAGATGAGTCCGTGTCCGCGGTATTGCCGAAAAAATCGTACGGGATTCCGAAGGTGTACAAAATACGTTTGTATATAACCCTTGATCCAGCGGGATCGTTGCCTCAGCCAGTTTTTGAGATCGCTGTTGGCTTCTTCCAGGGTCGTCGAGTCAATGATGGCCGTGCGATATCCGGCCTGAAAGAGCCTCGCTCCGAGATCGCAGTCCTCTGTCACATTAAACGGGTCCCATCCATGGAGTTTACGTAATGTCACAGTCTTGAAATGATTACTGGTGCCGCCCAAAGGGATCGTGGTATTGATGGTTTGGAGTCCGGTGAGTACCACATCAAACCACAGACTGTATTCGGCGGTAAATAGTCTCGTCAAGACATTATCCTGCGGATTATAGTAATTGAGTTTGGCCTGCATGCAGCCTATCGTGTCCGGTGAACGTTCAAAGGCAAGATATGCTTTTTTTAGCTGCATGACGTCGGGTTCGTCTTCAGCATCATAGACGACGATGTAGTCGCCGTTTGCGAACATAAGCCCGTAATTGCAGGCTTTGGGCTTGGTTTTCGGCAGCGAATCCGGGACGACAAGAACACGGATATACTCGGGTAGCCGGAGTGTTTCCACCGCCTTGCGGGTCTCGATATCATCTTCTTCCAGAAGAAGGAGAACATCGAGCTTATCTTTCGGCCAAGACATACGATCGATTGATGCGAGGAAATGCGGCAATACGGCAGCTTCCCTGTAGAGCGGACACATGACGGTATAGACAGGAAGTTTTGCCTCATCCAGGCCGTTGAGTTCGTCATCGGTAAACGTCAACTCCGGCGGATTATAGAGACTCTTTAATACCAAAAATAAATTAAAGAATACGTCCAGGAAATAGATGACGCTCAGAATCGCAACGAGCACTATCGCGGTCGAGAGCGGTCGTACGATCATGCCGGTCGTGATAAGGCCCAAAAGAAGGAATATAACGGTTGCCTGCCAAAGCGCGAGCGGTTGTAAGGCCGATTGTTCATGAGGAAGCGTCGAGTGCGTGACGTATCGCTTCCTTCGGTACGCGAGTCCCGTGCCCAGCATGACGTCGCCCTTATGGACATCAACTTTGTGCACGCGACCTGAGAATCGGGTACGAATGGCTCCCAGCGCTATTTCGATTGCGGTCGGGATGAGGTTGACCCGGGAGGCGCCCGCCTCGCGGGGTTGAAAGTCAAATTCGACACTTCCTGCCGTATAACCGAGTTCGTAGGTGGTAAATAGAAGCGGCATGTCTATGGACCAAGGACCTATGAGATTCTTATCCACGTGTTCGAAAACTTCGTGGTGAAACACCTTGAGTCCAGACTGTACGTCCGTAGGGATGTTGAGGAGAATCCTTCCGAAAACAAATGCGTTTATCCGCGAAATCAGCCGTCGAAGGAGCGTCGTCCTGTATGTTCGTCGTACGGCTACAGCACTCCCCTTTTCTCTGGCTTGGCTAAGAAGTGCGGGCAGAAGTTCCGGAGGATACTGTAAGTCCGCATCTATCATTGCGATGTAGCGAAAATTGGCATTGATGCTTCCCTCCATGATCGAGAACCCTTTCCCCCGTTTTCCCTTTTTTACCTGAAGACGGACAGGATATTTTGCAGCCAGAGTTTTGACGATGCGGGCTGTCCGGTCGATCGAGTGGTCGTCGACGACGATAATCTCGTGTGGTTCTTGAGCCTCAGTGAGTGCGGTTCCTATACGCTTGACGAGTTCGCGAATCGTTGGGGCTTCATTGTAACTCGGGATGATGACAGAGATTCCGTTTGGTGGGGTGGGTTTCATATGGTGAATTTATGTGAGTTTATGAAATCATTGAGGTCTTCTTTCCGTATACGGTAGTAGCGTCCGAATTTGACTGCCTTGAGCTTGCCGAGCCGTATGTACTCATAAATGGTGAGCGGGGTGAGCTGCAGGAGAGCCGCCGTTTGTCTGACGGTAAGCATGGTCTCAATATTTGTTTGCTGCTCCTGGTCATTCATAAAAAAAGAAAACAGACGATTTGAATAATCGTCTGTTGTATATAGCTATGCATCTTCCCTGAGAAGAGCGTTTGTATCGTCTATTTATGTGATATATATCACATTATGACTGTAATATATTCTATATCACAAACCGGAAACAGCTGTCAAGAGGTATATACGTTTTAGTGATTTTGTTTATCTATTCAGGCGTGGAATCTATGGGTATATATGGGTATGTGAGTCACAAATACTTGCGAACTCTATATTGAGATACAAGGCTTCTTATATCTGTATTTACTAATATATGAGGCTATTTAGGGGCAGGGACGTTATACGGGATGCGTTCAGCGATAATGAGCAGACGTTCGAAGCTGGTTCCGGGCGGCCAGCAGGTCATGAGCGTCACTGTCTGGCGCGTGTCGTCAAGAGCCCGTAAGTATTGGACCGCGGTTGGTTTCACTGTCTCTTTGGCCGTGACTGCATAGAGATAGCGGTTACGCTGATAGTACAGTACGATTTGATCGCCGATACCGAGCTTCGTGAGGAGATAAAATACCGAGTTATACCGGGCGGCCTCATAAAAATTAGCCGACGAATGAGAGAACAAAAAAATGTTTCCCGGGTTTCCCGGAATGCCGGTTCCCGTAGCCTGGGCTACTCCTTTGGTGAGTGCTGCCTGATATGCGCGGCTGTCGTAGGGATTTACGTTTGCGATGACATGAGCGTTTGCACCGATTTTGGGAATCATGATGCCGTACTCTAGATCGACAGGAGTCATGGGTTTCGGGGGAGCTGTGTGGGGTGTTATCTGATGGATGTCGTACCCCAGCTCAACCATAAGGATCGGCCAGTAGGTAGCAAGAATGATAAAACAGGCAATGCCAATAAGACTCAAACCCGCGAGGGTAAACGGAGATACACGTCTGCCACGAACAGTGGGTTTAGGCGGGTGTTTGATTTTTTCGGCGTGACCAGAAGACATAGATGAGTGCTCCGAAAAGGAGTATACCACCGCCGATGACCAAATTGCGCGCCGTGTTGTTTTTACTTGGTGTTTTGACATTCACGACTTCAGCACTCGGTGTGGAAAGTCCTTTCACCTGCCCTGATTCCCCCGTCGTACCCGCTGCCCCAAGCGTGCCGCTGCTTGCCCCAAGGACGTTCCCATTGGTCGAAGAAACCGGTATAGCACTTTGTTGTTGTCCGGGGGTCGGTGTGATGACTGTATTATTCGTTACGTTATCTCCGATTAACGCCGATCCGTTCCCCGCACTGTCAAATGCTCTTAGGGCGTAGTAGTAGGACTTGCCGCAGTCCGGCGGTGTATCGGTCACATCATGTGTCTCATTGGATCCCGCGGCAATTGACTGTGTCCGTGAGCCGCTATCTGCGTTAAACGGTACGCTATCACTTCGGTAGAGTTCCACTTTGACGGTTTTCCCGCTGTCGTCTGCCGTCCTGAAGTGGATGGTATATTGGCAGCTCCCAGAGTGATTTTTATTGTAATCGCGCACATCTCCTGGGCCGCTGTTATCATACGTGACGCTGGTCGTATCGGATGCACCGTCTCCGCCCGCTGATGCATCGATCCGAAAGCTATAGTTGCCCTCCGGGCTAAAGACACCGCTTCCTGTGTTGCAGCTGCCGCTATTGCCGCCGTTTGCGAAGGACTGATCACTTCCAAACTGGACATAACTTCCGTCAGACGGCCCTTGTTTGAAGCATTTGACGGTGACAGTACGTCCAAGAATGTCCAGGACTACAAAGTTGATATCAAAACTCGTCTGGTTGGTTGGGCTTTTGGGTTGTTCGACACGTACGCTGAGATTCGCAGCATACACGTGCGCGGCGAGCATGCTACCTGCGAGCAATGCACCGAGCGTTATGATCGTCAATTTCCTTATTTTGTTAAACATAGTTCCTCCGTGTGAAATGCCCTGCAGCCATGAATCCGAGACCGGCTACGAACAACAAACCTGCAATGGCCAGCCAAATCTCACTTGCACCCGTTGCCGGCAGTTCTGTGGAAGCTCCCAATACCTCACCGGTCGTCGGGTTCAACGTTGCACCGTTTTGCTGGTCTTTTACGATACTTATCTGAGTGCCGACATGATTGGTGCTTACAAATCCTGGATTTATGGCTGTCGCAAAGACGCTCATAGAATCTCCGGTAGCACACGACGCATCTGATTTGCACCCGTAGGCCAGGGCCAAATCTTTATAGAGACCGGGGTTTAGCCCGGAGTCTATATCGGTTTGGTATGTGAGCGTGACGGTCTCGCCGGCGCTCATAGTTCCAAGGTTCCAAATAC
Organism: Candidatus Gottesmanbacteria bacterium; assembly: GCA_023245335.1. Taxonomy (GTDB): domain Bacteria; phylum Patescibacteriota; class Microgenomatia; order UBA10105; family UBA927; genus UBA927. Next base: position 858,663 of record JAHFKK010000001.1, on the reverse strand, counting down.
CGGGTGACGCGTACGCATGCGTCAATGCGCCGCTCAAATCATGCCCTGCGACAGTCGATACTGCAGTTTGTGAACCGACGTGATAGTTGAATCCTTTGGACGGAAGGTCTATGACCTGCACGTTGTAGGCCGCACTTTGCGTTGCGGTCACGGTGATCGTAAACGTCACAGTGCCGCCCGGTGACAGATCCCCTGTGGCGTTGTTACTTTTGGTAATCGTCAGGATCGGGTCCTGTTGAAGATTGCCGATGAAACAACTGACGTTTTCACCTGCCCCTACGTGTACCTGGTGTCCCGCGTCCTCTTGTGCATATACTTTTGAAGAAATGAACTGGGTTAGGGTATTTTCTATTGGACCCGTTTCAATGGTTTGTTCGTTTGTGCAATAGATACCTGTTTGCTTCCAGCCTTGTTTGAGGTCTTCGCTCAATATGTGCGTACCCGTGAGGACTGGGTTAAACAGCACCTGTCCGTTTTCGTCCGTCGTTTGTGAGTCCGATCCTGACAAGTTGATGGTCCAGTCGCTCAATACCGGTTCGCCTTCATCCTTGGTGCCGTTGCCGTTTGTATCATCAAATTTGGTGACCGTTACGTTTCCTGTGTCCCTCGTGTTACAGATCGTGAAGTCAGAGGTGCCGTCCGGACCTACACTCACATGAATCGGCAGCTCGGCATACTGCGTCGCTTCCGGTATGTTTGTGCAGCTCAGTCTCTCGTCTCCGGTCGGATACCATCCGACGAAATGATAATTGTCTACATTATTTTCTGAGATAAGCCGGGTTCCGGGTGTCACGGTTGTGAGGGTGGAGCCCATGGCGTTGGTTCCCGCGCCGTCTACGGTCCAAGTGAAATCTCCCGGATCTGCTGAGACAAATGTGCCGCTTCCCGAGGCATCGACTTCTTTATGGACGGTGATCGAACCATAGTGCTGTCTGTTGGTGACGTAGACGTTTGTTTGTTGGTTGGTAGCGACATTCACCGAAAGCCCGCCCGTATTTCCAGATCCGCCTACGGATGTGCTTATGCCATAAAGATCATAGTGTGAGTCAACAACTGATTCTGTGATCGTGTGATTGCCGGCCGGCAGGTTGGTATACGTGACGCTGCCCCCATCCGTGAGATCCTGACTATTGGAGTCGTCAACCTGCATTGTAAATGTGTGTGCTGTGTCCGTGATGTCTTCACCGTCGGGGCCTTGGACATCTTTGTGGACGATAATGCTTCCCGTGTTCACGGCGTTGCAAAGCGTTATCGTGGTTGTGGTGTCCTTGAAGGCATCAACGGATGCCGGAAGTTGGCGGCTGTCCGGATTGGAACAACTGCCTTCCCCACCGTTTCTGTACCAGCCGACCAGATGATAATTCGTTACCGAATTTTCCGATACATTATGGGTACCGGTTGTGACCCCGCTGGCTGTCGAGCCCATATCGCGGGCGGGAGTCACGCCATCAAGTCCCCATTGGAATCCCAGGGTATTGGCGACGGCGTCGGCTGTCTCAAACGTGCTGTCGCCATTGGCATCCACCACTTTATGAACGAGGATTGAACCGGTATCGCGGGTGTTGGTGATGCCGCAGGTAACGTCTTGACCCATCGCGAGTGTGACGAGAATATTTCCGCCTGATATCCTGGTGGTTCCACCCGAGCATGTCCAAGCGGATGGACTGTATCCGGACGGTCCTCCCGGGGCCTCGGAAACAATGTATTCAACTCCGGGATTTACCCGATAGGGACCTACGGTCGGGCCAATTCCGGTAAACGATATGGGATCACCGATTGCATACGCCCCCAGCGTCCAATTCGCGGGTGTCGCCGTGCCCACTCCTTTATTCTCCACCGTCTTTGTGAGTTTGAGGGTGGGCAGTTTTGCATTCGTAAACGTGCAGACGATGTTTTGGTTGGCCGAAAGCGTAAAGCCCGCTGAGCTGCCGTTGCCGCTTATGGGCGTTGAGGATCCGGTACAGGCGTATGAGACACGATAATTGTCCAGGTCTGAACCTGCCTGAGCTATTTCTCGAATCGTATAATCTCCTGCGTTTGATACTATTGCGCTCGATTGGCCATCATCGTGTAATCCGTCGACATTGTTGTTCGTGGGACCGGTAATCGCGAAATTCCATACGCTTTGATGGTCATCGTCCGGAACCACGTCTTTTATAATTTTGATAGTGCCGGCCTGTCTCGTATTCGTGACTGTGCATGTGCCGTTGTCTCCATAGTTCAGGGTCACCGTTGCATCGGTCGCGTTCGTTTGTGTGCAGGCGCCGCTAAACGTCGTGGTGTAGCCGGACGTCGAAGCCTCCCGAACGGTAAATACTCCGGGGAAAGTATATTGTGGAAGGCCTAATTCAAATGATGTTCCGGCAGTCGAGCCGAAGATCGGGCTGGATTGTACGTTCTGCCCCGAGGGATTGAGGAGCGATATTTGGAAATCCGACGGCGCAGCAGTCCCTCCTACCACGGTTTTGGTGATTTTGATCTTCGGCCGTTTCGCATTGGTGTATGTGCAGGTCACCGTTTCTCCCGGATCGACGTTAAACGTTGCCGTTTTTGTACTCACATTACCCGAACTCGGTTGGGTACTCGCTCCATCGTCGCATGCGATACCAGTAAGATCCCAGCCATCCGTCGAGCCTTCCGTCACCGTGTGGGCACCGACGGCGACGCTTGTTGAAGATAGCGTTCCGTTATTAGTGGTAATTTTCCCTGTGATTGCGCCGCTGAAGTCGAAGCCGGTCGCCCATGACGTTGGCCCGACCAGCACTTTTTTCACAATAATTGTTCCGGGCGCAGGAGAGATGTCGTTATTGGTTATGGTGCACGTCGCACTACCCCCGGCCGCGAGGACAATACCGGAACAGTTGTCATAGGTGGTGGCATAACCGGGGAAGGCCGCCTCCGTAGCGGTGTACGTACCGGCATCAAGACTCAAAACATTTTCGGCATGCAAGCTGTCGGTGCTTTGGGTAAACGTGATAGGCGCGCCGCCATTCACGGAGAACGTGAAGTCGTTCGCATTTTCGATTCCGAGGTTGTCATTCACGACCACCTTTTTGACTGTGAGCGTTCCTTTGACCGGATTTTTGGTATTGTAAAAATTACAGACGAAAACTCCTGACGATGTTATCGGTATATTGTTTACGGCATGATTCGTATTATCGACCGTTCCTATCGGGCTGCCGTCTTTCGTACAGGAAGCGTGATCGTATGAGTAGCCGCTTGGAATACTGGTTTGTGGCTCCGTCACGCTGTGGTTCGCGACACTCAACGTGCCCGTCACGGCCTGTCCGTTTGTGTCGGTTGTCAGGGTTGTCGTCCCGTCAACATTGAATGTCCATGTTTTACCATCACTCTTTTGTACGCCGTCTACGTATTTGTTGAAACTGATGTGACCGCCGCAGGATTCGCTGGCAAACGCTGCGAACTGACTGTCAAGAGATGCGAAATCGGATACAAGTACAACATCCGAAGTCATGCTGGATCCTTGGGTTGGTCCGGATATTGCTTTTAGATTCGCGACATTTACGTCGGCACCTACGCCTAAAGCTAATACCCTGATCGGATACTCTTTTGTGGTGTTTGCCTCTGTTACAGCCGCGTCAACGTCAGCTTGGCAGGAGGATGCCCCTCCGCAGTTTGGAAAGGTAGGGTTACCGTCGGTCGCAAAAATCATGAGGTTGGGCTTGTCTGGTCTCGGGTCAAAAGTTCCCCGTGCGGCTATAAATGCCTTCTGCCAATCAGTACCCCCTCCTCCAGTCGTAACTCCGTTGATGGCGTTATTTACGGCAGTGGTGTCGCTGGTGAAACCTTGGGGGACCGATGCGTTCGTACCAAATTTAGTAACCGAAAATTGTGTAGGCGTCCCTGCTAATGTGTTGACAAAATGAGTGAGCGCCGTTTGTATCTGTCCCAATTCAGTGCCGCTAATACTGTTTGAATTATCTATAACTAAGCTTACGTCGAGTCCGCAGGCCTGGCCGAGTGCCGGATTCTGAGCATTATAGGCGTCGACCGTGACAGTTTCAGAACAGCTATTGTGGTTTTCGTCGGACTCCGTGATGTGAGAATCCGGATCTACCGCGCATTTATTCCCAGAACCACTCCGAGGATTTATGAGAGAGCCGGTTGCGGTAGGTGTAGTGCTCCAAGTGACATCAAATGACCCCCCCGCTGCGATACTGACTGCGCCGGAAGCGCTACAGGTGAGGTTGTTTGACGCAATGGCACAGCCGATCGTTCCTGTTATGCCGGTTTGGTTAGAAACTGATGGCGCTCCATAGGTCGCGCCGCTGGAAGGCAAATTATCAATTAAAACATTTTGGCCTGTGGTAAAAGCTGCAGCCCCCGTACCACCGTTTGCTACATGGATTTTCCAGGTAAACGCCTGGGTTTTCATTGCATTACCGGTCGGCGTATGGGATTTTTGGACGGTAAGATCTGGTTGGGTAAATTCCGTCAGTGTAATGTTGTCTACCCGGAAGTACTCTCCCGTTTCAGCTCCGCTTGTTTTAAACCGGAGGAGGACGATGCTGTTACCCGCAAATGTATGAGTTTGTGTGCCCCAGGTGGTATCCGATAATTCGTTTGTATCTACATTGGTCCATCCGTTTGAATCTCCACAGTTTCCCCCGGATTTATATTCTACTATGCCATGGTCATTTCCATTATTCCCGTTTCCCTTCCAGTCGTAGCTTAGGGTTAGGTTGGCGATTCCTGTCGCATTAAACGGACGGCAAATCCATCCACCCTCGCCAAGTCGGGCAAACTCACCGTTTGTGGGCGCGTCATTTCCGGTACCGCTAAAAATTTCTGCCGGGTCATTTTCGTACCAATTCGCTACTGTTGATGCGTTGGATAAACCGAACTCCTCAGTAAACGGTATAGAGGTGTTTGCCGTGACTGTGATGGCGTCGGGAAGTGTCGTTTCTGCGAATGTGCCCGCTCCACCGGTACAGTTATTACTGTTAAAGACTCTAAGGCTTAGGTCGTACGTACCAGTTATAGATGGAGCCGTTATATTCAAAGTGCCAGAATATGTTCCATCGGTTGTAAAACTAGGGGAGCTATCACAGGTTGACCATGATCCACCCTCGATAAGGTATTGAGAGGAGCTCCAATCGTCAGCAGTATTGTTTCCCACAGAAGAAGTGGTTACCTGAAGATTAGCAGTTATCGGAGCGGAAGGGTACACAGTCACTTGGCTAGCGCCGGTAAAGCTGGCATATACCGACATGGTGGTGCTGACGAAAAATATGGTAAAGTGATTCAAGTCGGCACCTTTAACCTTATCTCCTTCTTGGCTTGTTCTGTCACTTGAAACCGTTTGTACCGATGCGTTTGGGTCCTCCATGTATGCCACCTCGACAGCCTGATTATCTGGCTTGGGTAGTGTGACGTCGTATTTGAAATCTCCGTCCTTCATGCCAGTAGTTATGTCATAAGCAAACTCACCAGAGGGTTTAACGTCATCAGGAACCTTCAGATCACTCAACTTTACTTTTTGGATTTTAAGTGAAGTCCGAAGACTTTCGTCCTTCGGCAGACAGTTAAAGGTGACGGTTACCTTGTTTTCCTGCGGGAACTGGTACTTCACGCCGAGTTGTACGCTGCCCTTGGTTTCCGCGGCTCCTTTTTCGAGGTCAATATTCCAACTATCATTTGTGGTGTCGGAGAATTGCTGGTCGTTTGTTACGCATACTTGTTCAACTGGGATTACTTGTTTGGCGGAAGAGGCTGAGGTTGTTGATTCGGTCAAATCGATTTGGTTAGCGGTAGTCGTCGTAGAGGCGCCGTCGGGTCCGATGTCTCCATTTACATCTGACGGAGGCCCGGTTTCGGAGGGTTGAACTGTGGCTGTAGGAGTCTGTGTGACTCCGTCGGGAGTCGAATTCGGACTCGTTGTAGCGGTTGGTATGGGTGCTACAGTTGGTGATTCGGCTGTAGTTGATGTAGTGTTTGTCGGTGAAGATTGAGGGGAGTCTGATGGAGGAGAAATGACCGTGTTGGTTTCGGTTGTCTGTTCCTGAGATGGCGTGGATTGGTCAGTCGTGGCCTCTGCAAATACCTTCGGAGTGAACGTTTGGAAAGCCGGAATAAGCGGCTGTACGAGCATGACGATGCTCGAGAGGATTGATACAACTTTATGCGCCCGTTTCAGGGTTTTCATGTTGATAAGTTCGATATTCGGCAGATCCCAGCAATCCTACGCCCATCTTGTATTTTTGTCTGTATGCTACTTCACAAAACCAAAAAGCCACCCTCGCGGGTGGCTTTTTGCAATGTTTATATAACGATTTACCAATCCCTGCCGCCACGGTCGTCACCGCCGCCGCCGAAATCCCGGCCTCCGCGATGTCCACCGCCACGGTGTCCGCCTCCACCTCCGCCACCGCGGTTAAATCCACCCCCGCCACCACCACCGCGGTAGCCGCCTCCACCGCCACCACCAAAGGACCGTCCCCCACCCCCGCCGCCGTGGTTATCACGGGGCGCCATGGGCCTGGCCTCGTTGACGACGATTGCTCTACCATCCAGCGTTTTACCGTTTAGCTCGGCAATTGCTTTTTGAGCTTCCTCATCAGAGGACATTTCCACAAAACCAAATCCCCGGGATTTCCCCGTGAATTTGTCTGTAAGTACGGTCGCCGAAACGACGGTACCCGCAGCACTAAAAAAGTTACGCAGGCTGTCATCCGTGGTATCCCACGAAAGACTCCCGACAAATAGTTTAGCTGCCATACTGGCTAGCCTCCCTTCCTAAAAAATTTATATTATGTAGATTGCCGATAGTGTGGGCGCACAGGGACTTGAACCCCGGACCTTTGCAATGTGAATGCAACGCTCTAGCCAGCTGAGCTATGCGCCCTGACGACGCCCCAACAACATTATTATATATAGGCGGTTCAAAGGAGACAATAGAAGAAAACTGCTTCATTGATTAGCCAGCAGAGGTCGCAAGAGACCGTTCGCTGGAGAGTCCGAAGTTGGTCCCGTGTTTTTTATACATGCCCCAATATCCTTTTTTCTGTTTCCGTGAATTAAAGGTTGCGAGCCAGCTCCGGCTGTCTTCGATCTGTTGGCGAAGTACCGCGATGAAGGAGCGCAGTTGTTCATAGAAATTCATGTGATATATGCCCGGATCGACCGGTTCCTGGCTAACGGCTGCCTGCACTTCCTGGTTCAGGCCCTTAATTGATTTAGAAAGGGCTTTGAGTTCCTGTCGGATAGCCTCAATTTGCTGGCGGGTTTGCGCCTCTATTTCGGTCATATTTGGCCTGGGCTGGACTTCCAGTCGGGGCATACTTATGGGTTGCGGCTGTTGTTCGGCTTTTTGCTGGCCGAATTCGATGACCTGATTTGGCTCCAGGTCGCCGGATTTCGGGATTCCACCCAAAAGCGCCGAAACGATATCCGTGCCTATTTTCCCTACTTCAGCTGCGGTATTTGTGCCTATGGAGGAAGGGATGGACCCCAACGTCTCAAGCACATTGTCGTTTTTGTAGGAGCCTATTGGTTTCTTTTGTGCCGCTTGCATACTTGGCCGCATTATACTACAGGGCACGCAATTTTACAAAAAATTCACCATCGCTTAGGCCATAAGAGCATCCATGGTCTTTTGCCGTCGAACTAAAGACGTCAGGTAGTAGCGCTGACTTTCGAGGTTTTGGCGCTCTTCGGGAGTTTTGGCGCTTTCTAGAATTTTTGCAATTTCATCATTACTCACCTCGATGTGGTCATGATCAGCAATAGCTTCGAGTGCGAATTCCAGGCTGAGATTTTTTTCCGCAATTCCTGCGTACTCGGTCCGAACCGAATCGGCCGTCCTATTGGTGGATGCCAGATACTGCTCGACAGATAGGCCCAGTTTTTTGGTCTGATCGACAAGCTGTGATAGTTGGTGCGTCACTTCGTGGTCGATAAGGATGGCCGGGATGGCAACTTTTACGGCTGTGAGAAGGGCTGCGAGTACTTCGTCGACACTCGGACCTTTCTTGTCATCATTGGGCGCTTCTTCTTTTCCCGGTATAAAGATTTTTTTGGTTTTGGAGAATTTGAGATCACCGACCGCCTTTTTGTAGTCGCCGAGCGTCACTTTGGGTTTCTCGCAGGTCTTTGCCAGGATGATCCAATCTTTGCCTTCTTCTGCGGATTTTAGATCGATCTGCGGCATCATGATCGGCGTCAATTTGTGTTCGCTGACAGCGTCGCTATAGGCTTTTGGTACCAGCCGTCTGATCGTTTCTTCATATACTTTGGTTTTATCGAGATTCTCCTCTACCATCTTTTTGGGTGCCTTGCCTTTCCGAAATCCTGAAATTTCCGCATTCGCGACGTTTTCGTCCACGACGACCTGGTAGAGGGATTTGATATCGGTCCAAGGGATAGTGACGGTAAGGGTAATAGTGCCGTCGGAGGTGCGTTCAATTGCGCTTTTCATACGAGAGGAGTGTATCATACCCCCGGGCGTTCCTGCAAAGGCGAAATTACCGCTATAATCCAAGATCCAAATCCAATACGGGTGGTGTGAGCGTGCCGTCCACGAATGAGAATCCGTTGATGGTCGCAGAAAGAGATGCTACCGACTCATGAAATGACATAAATGCGCTGGTGGTAGCAATGGGGGTCAGTATGCGCATGGGTGTGGGTGTGGCTAGTGGCGCAGGAGTGGGAGCCGGTAATTGCGCAACCGGCTTATTTTGAAGCGCTTGCAGGTAGACGAGTACGACGATGAGGATGACGAATACGACCGCTCCCACGATGACGAAATTTTTGGGTAACGGCTTTTTCGGTTGCGGCGGCATAGGAGCGGGTGCGGCCGGTGTGGGAGTAACTTCGGGCGTGAGCGACGCCGGCAAGGGAGTTTCTTGGATCGACGGTACGGGTGCGACAGGTGTGGGTGGTGCGTCATTCATATTGTAAAGCCGTTTCTACCTCGCCGAGATAGGAGGTTCCTTCGACCAGATTCTGACGGGCACTGACAATCAGCTTTTGGACAGAAGCCAACTGACGGTCCTGTTCCTGAATATCGCCTTTTATGCTCGTCATCGCTTTGCGGATCGCCTTATCCTGCTCTTGGTAGAGACTGTGTTTATTGGAAAGCGCGATGAGCCAGCGATCCAATGTCGCTTGTTTCTCGGGTGAAGCATAGCCATGGGAGGCCGTAATGAGGTTCTGAGCCGTTGCCGCTGCTGCATCAAATTTTGTCGCGAAAAAGCTCAAATATCCGAGCTCAAGTCCGACAATGATTTGCCGGTATCCCATCTGCATGGGTAAGTAATTTTTGATAAATGCGGTCGAAGTTTTTGTCGCATCGTCCAGGGATCCGATAGGCGCTGCCGTGTTTTGGTCAAGGAACCCTACTTGATTGGTGATCAAGCCGCGGTATAAGTTCAGATCCGTCGAAATGAGTCCCGGGTCCTCGCTTATTTTTTCATTGAGGAAAAGAAAATATGCTTTGGCTACCTGATTGCGTTGAGCAATATAGACTTTTACTTTATCAAGCGTATCCTGCGAAGACTCGAGTGTGTTGAATTGTTTGTATTGGTTGCGGGCGGTCACGTAATTAGACAAGCTCGTGCGATAAAGGTCAAATTGATATTGGAAATCCTGGTAGGCTTGGGCTGACGAGGCATAGACCGGCACCTTGCTCACTAACAGCATTACAAGAAGGAGAAGTACTGCGGACAGGAGTTTCCTCATATATCAATCCTAGCATCAGAGAAAGTTGTAGGTCAACGGTATGTGTTCCTGAGACCCGTTTGCCTCGTGTCCGGATTGCTCTATTCAGCTATTCAGGATAAATCAATTTGTGCTCCCGAGAGGAGTTGAACCTCTAACCCTTTTGGGGATACGCTCCTAAAGCGTACGCGTATGCCAGTTCCGCCACGGGAGCAAAGCGAACTTATTATATGTGAAATGCTATGCTAAAGGAAAGAGAGCAGCGCTGTTTTTACTGAGCTATGCTCAGTGCGCGTCGAGAGGAAACCAAGGTTTCCTCTCGAGAGTATGTTAGATGGTAACGGCTAGTAAGTCGGAAGAGTGAGGATGATACCCATCTATGTCAGAGATCATCCATTTGACTTTATAACTCCAGACAGGAGAAGCGGCATATATACTGCCGATTTCATCAACGGTGTGGGCACCTTTATCGAGATACTTCGTGCGAAGTCCTTCGGATACTTGGGTGATACCGTCTTTCCACGACGCGAAATGGACGCCGTCATTGGTCCCGGTAAACACTCCCCAACCCCAGGCGTTGAACGAACCGGTGGGGATATGCTGCCCGAAACCTGATTCTACGCCGGCGATGGCTGCGACCAATTTCCAATCGACGTTCAGACGATCAGCTTCGTTCACAAAGAAATCAGCATCCTGGGCCATGGGAGAGCCTTTAGCGGTCAAATAGGCTTTGAGGCGCATGGGTCGTGGATCCGTCTCCACGACGGTACCATTAGCTTTCGCGGAGGGATCAGACATGGAAAGCTCTATTGCATACACAGGTTGACGCAACAGCGCTAAAATGCTCACGATCGTAAGGGCGGCAAGTATGTTTTTCATATGTGTCTATTCCCGTTTCGCCGGGTAACGTTTAGGGCTTAGTCCTGCCTCACATCGAGTCCCGATCCTATCGGGATTCAAGGTGGGGTAAGAGACATCTTAAGTAGCGGACGACCTGGGGAATCTTGAGGCTATTTAGCCTCGAATGAAGCGTCTTTTAATCGATACTCAAGATCAGCTTCGAGCTTGGGTATCCATTAAAAACCCTAAAGCAAGCTATGTATTAGATAACTAACCTTAGGATCTAAGTGAGAAGTATAGCCTATAATATAGTACTTGTCAAGTCTTATGGGGTAATATGATCGAATGAGAAATATTGATAAGATAGTCTTTTTCTTAAATAAATCGAAGACTATGGGGCGTTACTTTATTTGACTCATAAAGTAACTGACGCAGTTTGCCCAGGAATTACCATTTTCGACCGAGGGGGGTGCCCATATTGCCCCGATATCGACCAATGATGTGAGTCCCCGGTCATAATACTTTTCTTTGATATAGCGTGAGACCCAGTCTATCGCGTATAACCAATTTGGGAATTTGGCCCCATTCATCGTACCGGTCGCGACATTTATGCCCCAAGCGTTAAAGGAGTCATGTGACGGTATATGTTTGCCGACATTACTTTCGCACATCGCAATCGCCGGCACCAGACGAAAGTCGATAACATAATGATCCGCCCGGTCTAAGATATAGTCCGCATAGTCTAGAAGTGGTGATTGATTATCGCGCAAAAATTTGGAGAGAAGCAGTGATCGTGCGTCCCCCGCCGTCACACTGGCGCCTAAGACCTGCTCCGTGCCGTAGGAAGACGTATTGATTTTAACAAGCGGCGAGGTTTCAAGTGATGCGAGATGAGCTTTTTGGGTAAGGGAAACGAGGAGGAATAAATTGACCACCAAGAGTCCGATCGTCAACGGAAACCAACACAGTGCTATAAGCACGTTTCGTACCATATATAGATACTGCCATGTCGGAGGAGAGCTGTCAACGCAGTTTGGTGCGTAGAGCGTCAGATTCGGAAGAATGATCCGACTATGTAGGCGGACGCTGCTGCGATTCCACCAACGCATATGGTCTCAAACACTGCCTGGTATGGCTTTTCATGGGAGACAGAACCGCGGAGTATTCCCAGTAAACTGAGCGCTACAATGGTTGCCATCACGGAGTACGGAAAACTGTTACCGGGCAGATGGAGAAAGTACGGAATAAGCGGTATAGAGCCGAAAGATACGAAAGAAAGGAAGGTAGAAAGAGCAACATATGTCGGATGTTCCTGTTCGGGGTTCGACATCTCCAATTCGTCTTTCATCATGAATTCAATCCAGTACGGGTGATTTTTTTGGTACATACGGGTAATCACTTTCGCATCCGGGAGCGAAAAGCCTTTCTGTCTCAGAATCTCGATCGTTTCCTCTACTTCATGATCAGGTGTTTCAGCAATTTCTTGGATCTCTTTCTGCCGTTCTTTTTTGTACATGTCCTGGTCTGCCCGTAGCGACAGAAAACTTCCCAGGCTCATGGATAAACCATCAGCAAGCAGATTTGCTAAACCGAAAAGAAGTACGGTGATGATAGGGATGGTAGAGGAAGCTGGGTCTGCAGCGGCCCCGGCAAATCCAGCGACCACAGCAAACGTGGTCACGATCCCGTCGTTTCCTCCGTAGGTAATTTCTCTGAGGTATTTCGAGAACGGCGTGCGTTTATGGTCCTTCACTAAATGTTCGTTGAGGTTAAAAGCAGACATATTGTTTGTGAGCGCAGGAGGAATCGAACCTCCAACCGACTCCTTAAGAGGGAGTTGCTCTGCCAATTGAGCTATGCGCCCTGTTCTTGGGACGGAAACTACGTTTCCTTCCCAACGATCCTTTCTACCAATGTGTCGTGAGCTATTCACCCGAATAGTCACGCTCACGACGAATTATATTCTACAAATAGATGTAATCTGGTTCTTCCTATGTGTCTTCTCGATTACCATTTTGTGCGCGCCTGGAGGGAATTGAACCCCCGACCCTCTGTTCCGAAGACAGATGCTCTAATCCGCTGAGCTACAGGCGCAAACTCAGTAAATTATATCATCTTTAGGGCTAAATGGGGGTGTCTAGACGATCTCGTCCTTCTTGACGCGGATAAAGCGGATCCATTCTTCGACAACCTCAAATATAGTTTTGAGCGGCGCTTCTAGTATGAAGTCAAAGACAAAGATAAATATGTTGAGTTTGGCTATCCCCTGAGACAGCAATTGTCCGGCCTGCAGGACGGGTAGGAGGAAAAAGTCCATGAGGGGCTCGAGGATTCCCTGCCGGTCGATCATTTCGTATTCTTTGGCAGAATGCCGGATCCGGTAAGCAAAAAATGATACCAAGGCGACGAAGAAGACGAAAATAATTTTGCTGGGGATACTAAACTGCAGTGCGGAGAGCACGATATTGATAAGACCGAACGTGATAGCGAATGTCGCAAGATACATAAACGAAAACCCGGCAGAGAGAACCGGCCTGCGGTCTTTTTGTTTTTCGCTAAAGTTGTCTTTTTCGTCCTTGATTTGGTCAAAGTGGTAGATAAGTTTATGAATCCGATCGATGAGCCGTCGCGTGTTGTCTGCACCCGGTACGCTGAAGAGCCCCGCGACAAGAAAAAGCATGACGGGCGGGAAAAGCGTATTGACGACAAGTGGGATCACCGCAAGCTTTTTCATGATGTACATGTCATACGGCGCTTCGAGCGCGAATGCGAAAACCATTTTTGTGAGGAAGATATAGATGAAACTGCGGACCATGGCCCGTCGTACTTTTTGTCCGGTTTCGTTATACCGGCGGATCGCTATTTCCGTAAGCTTTTCATCAAATTTTTTCGGGTCTTCTATATAATTCTTTACTTCCGGACCCGCATCCGCGAAGAAGTCCCGAAGCAAGAGAAACGGCGGCACCTGTCGGCGCAAATACCGGAATACGGCGCTTGTTAATGGATGCGTGAGGGCCGCCCGGATAGTATGGGCGGTTTGGAGGAATTGCGAGACGGAGGGAGCGGCAATTTCCTTGGCATTGTTGGACCATTCCGGCAACAGAAGCATGGTCATGTGAAACGCAATGAGCGCGTCATCCGATTGCATATATGCTCGTTCGCAAGCGACGAGAGTTATAAGGTTTGTTTGTTGTTCGTCGACGCCGACGAGGGATATTTTCGATCGGTTGGCCTGGTAAAAGAAGTACAGAAGCGCTTGTCGTTTTTTGGCCGGAATGATCGCTTCGTCGATTTCTGAAGATGCCACGCCCAGAACATAATCCCAGGGAATATCGGCGTGCCCTGCGGAGATGGCCTGTTTGATGACAAGATATTTGTCGATAATGAGGGTGATCTCCGAGATTTTTGCTTCATCGACGAAAGAACTATCTATATATTTGGCCCAAAGAAGCTCGGTAATGAGATTTTCTGCGATGGATCCGGCAGCACCGTTTAAAAGCACACGCCGTTTGAGGATGCGTTCAATGGCGGCTCTGCGGATGAGGTGTTCTGCGCGGAATTCGACCGCATTGCGGACTTTTTCAAATAAGACTGCGAATGCAGAAACCGCACGGCTGACGTTATACCCGACGCCAGTCTTTCCTATGACGGTTCCTTCACCATAGGTCGTAATAAGATCGGTGACAATCGGGGCAAGCGTCGGCATAGATGTCGTCAGTTGCTGATCTTTGGACTGTTTCGGTTCTTCCGTCTCTTCTTCGTGATGAATTACGTCTGTCATGGACTCCTCTATGTATAAAATAATTTCAACGCTATTATGGGTGGCTGAGCGGATTCGAACCGCCGACATTCTGCTCCACAGGCAGACGCTCTAACCAGGCTGAGCTACAGCCACCATTCTTGGGACGGAAACTACGTTTCCTTCCCAACGATCCTTTCTACCAAGGTGTCGTGAGCTATTCACCCTTGAAGGCACGCTCACGACGAATTATACCCAATTAGGTCTAGGCCCTCTGGCTTATCCGGCGCGCTTTCCTCACGATTCACCCATCATTATTGTACCTTATTTGGTGCGGGTTTGCAGAATTTGAGGCTAGGGTCCGACGAAAAGCGATGCGATAAAGTTGGGCTTTAACTGAAGGGCCGCAAGAAGGTCAGCGAGTGATAGTTTCCCGTCCAGGTTAAAATCCAAAGGATACATGCGGGAAAGTGCGACTTTGGTATTCCTCGCGGATAATTTGCTGATCGCCTGGCGGGGCAGATAATACGGTACAAGGACCACGACACGGTACGGTTTATCAGGTACGATGTTCCGGAGCCCTTCTATTGTGGCTTGCCCCTCCTTGAGGTTCACGCCGTTTACTTTGTGAAGAAGCGTTTTGTCATCGTAGATAAGAATGGTTGCGTCTGAGGCGGTATTGACCGATCTCCAGCCCAGCTGGACAGACACGCTGACCGAAGGCGGTGGGACGAGCCGGATCGTCCCCGATTCGATCGTCGTTGCCTGCCCCAAATGGGTGAGTTCAAGCGCATAGGTAAACAAGGATGGTGTGCCTGGAGTTTCTATGTGTATAGTCACCGTGCCGGATTGTTTGGGTTCCAGTATAGGTAAGGGGTCGCTCACCATAGCAAATTTACCGTCTGTTTTCAGCGTGAGCGAATATCCTTCCTGATCTGAGAGAATGCTTTGTCCTTCGTTTTTTAGCGTTTCTGATACGGTGTAGGTAGACCCGGCGACGAGAGTAGAGGGTAAAATGCGGGTAGCAAAGGTAAAGCGTTCCCGCTGCTTGGGGGTGCCGCTAGTTTTTGCGATACTCTGGTATGCGCCGTATTGTGAGTAATAGTCATTTGATCCCAAAACACGCCAGGAAAAATGATCAAAAGGGTACGCCTGATAGTTGAGGACAAACGGCGTAACTGCGAGAATCGACGGATCGCTCCATACGTTTTGGGCTGCAATTTTCAAGTTGTTTCCCACCTGGTCCGTGGTGAGCAATCCCGGGTTAAATACTTCTCCTTGCGAATGCACCCATCCTGTTTCGGTGATGAAAAGCGGTAAGGTTTTGGCGAATCCGAGATTACGCAGTATATTTCGTTCCCAGATATACGAGTAGAGTGTGCCCCGGCCTGTCGCATAGGGAGAACCGGAAAACCCCGGGTTCGGATAGGAATGCGAGCTCCAGCCGTCGACAGCATCAAAGACCGTCGATGCATGGGCGAGCATGCGTGACCAGTACGTTGCCGCATCCAGTGCTTCGCCATCAGATGAGGCGGAATCATCTAAGCCTCCCGGCATGACAAAAAAATCTTCTGACGTTTTGTGCAAGGTATCCGTAAACAGACTCACTATGTCGGCATAGCCTTCCGGGTCCAGTTGTCCGCCCCATTCGTTGGCGTGATTGGGTTCATTAAAGAGGATGACATAGCGGTTTTCCGTCGGCCAGTTTAGGGAATTGAGGAATCGAGACCAATCCTCTGCGCTGTCGCGCGACGGAATGACCCAGGAGGTTCCCTGTACGTGGGTCGCGAGCCGGACAATCGGAATGAGGTGTAGGCGCCTCATTTGATCAAATACCCGCTGCCATTTGTCAAAGTTGCGGTCGTCTTCCTGGATGACCAGTGTGATGTACCCCCAATCGCCGTTGGTGCTGTTGACGAGTGTTGCCGCGTCTGCGATATCGTTGACGTCCACGATATGGATGCCGAATTTGTTGTTCGGAACGCTCGCAGGATCATATTTTGCGTAGACCGCCGGGGCAAGGATAAAGACGCTTATGATGAAACAAAGTATCGCGTACATGAGGATTCCTTATTATTTTCGTCTCGTTGGCGCCCCAGGAGGGATTCGAACCCCCAACCTTATCGTTAGAACCGATCTGCTCTATCCATTGAGCTACTGGGGCTTGGAGCGGATGAAGGGAATCGAACCCTCGTCACCAGTTTGGAAAACTGGCGCTCTACCATTGAGCTACACCCGCGTGAAACCAATTATATCGTGTTTGTGCGTGAGAATAAACTGTTTACCGATCAAGAAATTCCACCTCGTCGCCAGGTTGGATATGAAGCGCTTGGATCGTTCCTGCATTAATTTCTAACACTTTATCCACCTGCTCTTTGGGTACGACGATCGCGGGTTGCCCATCCCCCGTTGGTGGCGGAACGTTTTTGGTTATGTCAGCGACTGTCTTGCCGTTTATCCAGATAAAGTCGAGTGGGAAATGCATATCCTTCATCCAAAAATTGTATTGTTCTTTGTGATCGTAGATAAACAGCATCCCATGGTTAGTTTCTAGATTGGTTCTGCCGCCTAATCCCAATTGTTTTTGAGGCTCGGTGACTGCGGTTTCTACGGTAAATACCGTATCGTGTATTTTTACTTTCGAGCTGAGGGGGTGAGAGCGGTAGTAGAAACCGAGAATGAGGAGAATAATGATGCCGATAATAAGAATGGTTCTATTCATGTTAGTGGGTTCGTTCCTCGCAGAATTTCAAGAGTGCCGTCAGCTCCCGTATATGGTCGTCGCTTATAGGGAGCGTACGTATGATAGATTGCGCATCGATACGCAGTTGCCGACGAAACTTCTCAAGTTCAGAAGCGGCAAGGACGCTGGAGAGTGTTTGTTTGTGGTTGGTAGCATCGGAACCGGCAGACTTGCCGGTCACGTCCGTATCGCCTGTCGCGTTTAATTCGTCGTCGCGGATTTGAAACAATAGCCCCAACGATTCACCAAGCCGTTCAAATGAGGATTGTACCCGAGTATCCGTACCGGCCATAATTGCGCCGGCCATCATGGGCATAGAAAATGTGTATCGCGCGGTTTTATGTCGGTAGAGATCGATAACGTCGTTCTTCTCGTAGGTCTTGGTCAGGTGACCGCCTGCGACATCCTGCATCTGTGCGAGTGCGACAACGGAAAGTTCCGTAGTTACCATATGGGTCACAGCCGGGCCGGCACTACTTAGCAGCCTGAAACCTATAAAATAGCAAAGGTCGGCGAGGTTTATGGCCTGGCTTTCGCCAAAATGAGAGACGTCGCTTCCCTTTTGTGATGCCGCAAATTGTTCATATTGAGAATGAAGTGTGGGCATACTGCGTCGGATGGTGTCCCGGTCCATAATGTCATCGTGGATGAGGAGTCCGGATTGAAATAATTCCATAGCTGAGGCGACGTCCCATACAACGTCCGGTGTTTCTTTTCGAAAAAGATTATATGTGTAAACGACAAGACTCCCTCGGACAGTCTTTCCGGCGACCGCGAATTTCGAAATCCTGGTAAGAGCATCTTCGGTCCACGGATGTGCGTTCCATTCTTTGCGTAGAGAGAGGACGGAAGAAGTCAGATGTGCATCTACTTTGGCTTTGTATGCGAGAACTGCGAGCGTTAGAGCTGTCATAGCCTTATTGTATCGTATTCTGTTAAAATACACGTGAGAGCACTGCTCAGACGTAGGAAAATAATTATAACAAATTTATCGCGACCGTGACTGCGGCGTATGAATAGGTCGCGATACAATATAGGAAGGATCGTTGGGAAGGAAACGTAGTTTCCGTCCCAGAAATAGCGGGGTGTGGCGCAATTGGCTAGCGCGCATCGTTTGGGACGATGAGGTTGAGAGTTCGAGTCTCTCCACCCCGACAAATACTATATCAAATCGCGTCAATAGCCTTTATATAATTGCTTCATGCGTATTAAATTATTGGAGGAATTCTACTCCAAACACCCAATCCGAAGAATAACGATTAACAACACAGAATGGGAATACATTGTTTCCGGTCAAGGAAAAAAAACTATTCTTATATTTCCCGGTGGTGGGCAGTCGGCTCAAGCAAATTTTAGATTAATTCAGGCGCTTGAGAGTAAATATACGGTCATTGTTCCGACAATTTATAGCGCTGATGGTATAAGTGAATTTTGTTTTGCAATCAACACAATTCTTGAGAGAGAAAGCGTCAGTAAAGTTATTCTATATGGGCTTTCCATTGGCGGATTAATGGCGCAATCCTATTTGAAACGAAATAGAGATAAAGTAACGAGCTTAATTCTTTCTCAGTGCTGTACACCGAAATCAAGTACATATAGGAAGCGCGTGGTACAGCCATTATTACTGTTAAATGTATTTCTATTTATTGTTCCATCCGCGTTCATCAAATTTTTTGCGAGTAATTTTGCCGGCAGGATACAGGGTGTATCTAGAAATACTCCAGTGTTTAAAACGGGGAGAAATAATGATGTGAAAGAACTTACCGAAGCATTCGATATGGAATTTAGAGAATACTATCTAACAAAAAGACTTCTTAAAACATGGATTAACTTGCACAAGGAATTTATCTCAGAGACACTAGATCCTGAAGATTTTACAGACTGGAAGGGAAGAATATTAATTCTCAGATCCGACGATGACCCATTGGTGCAAGATGAAGGTGATTTTAAGCGGGTATACCCGCAAGCCGAGGTCTATACCTTTCACAATACTGGCCACCTTGCGTATTATTATCATTTTTCTAAAATGATTGGGGTGATAACAAGGTTTCTAATAAAGATGTCCGCGTAAGCATAGTCAGATAGAATTAGGAAATTATTTGCCCTTCCCCTTTACCCATAGCGGACTTTGGATAATCGGTCCATATAAATCTTCAGTCGGGTCAATTACTAAATCCTTAATTTCTTCGGCAGTGGGACTCCCTGATTGGAAATGAACAAACGGTATGTCCGAAATGACTGCAAGCGGCGTCTGTTCGTTTCCTTCGCCCATGGTGACGACTGCGGCTGCGGCAAGACCGTCTGCGACATTGGCTTTCGTTACTTTCAAGTAACGCCCAAAGAGATCCGGTGTACCGATATAGTTATTGAGCGCCACAAAGCCGGCGTGCCCTAAGGCAATACCGCTGGTCCCCCATCGAAGCGGTGTTGTTTTACTGTCGGTAATGAGGACACCAACGTCGGTCAATGAAAATCGTTTTGTAAGATACGTCCGTACGGTGCGCGAAGTAGCGAACGGATCGCTCGGCCACAGAACATAGTACCGGTCACCATTTGACTCGTCGATGCCCGCGGTAGGGATAAGTGTGTTGCGGGTAATGGTAAGCGAGAATTCGTAGCTGCTTTTTTCGGGGGGGATGAAAAATTGCGATTCGGATTGAATGAGTTCTTGCTTATCTTTGGTACCAATTTTGACGACCCGGCCTTCACAGAGCGAGACAATTTTTGAGGTGATGACCAGAATCGATCCTTCAGAAAGTGTTTCTACCGCCGTGTCCAAAATTTTTATGAGTGAGGTTTGGTTCGCGACAATTTTCGCAGTCTTAATTGGTTGTAGGTTCATACTGTACTTTGTAATGAAGTAAGATGGTTCCATTCGTATTCAAGGTCTGGCTTTCCATAAGTGTAAGCCGCATGTCTAAGTCATTTTCACCAAATATAGGATTCCCGGTGCCCAATATGCGGGGCTCTACCGTCAGGAGAATTTCCTGTATGAGGTGCGCTTTGAGAAATATCGTGTTCACATGACTCCCGCCGGTCAAAAGCGCTGCCGCGTAGCCTCTACGTTCTAAGCTATGAATGAGCTGTGTCGGCTTCTCTGACGTAAATTCCAGTTGGCCGGAGACTTTTCTGTCTGCGAATTCATCCGGCGACCTGGTGAGTACAACGCGTAAGATGTTCGGAGAAAGCTTGAGGTGCTTTTGTCCCGCCTCGTACGTTTTACGCCCCATGATAATAAGGGAACTCTTGTCCCGGGTGTTGATAAAGTGTTTGTGATCTTCGGGAGATGTCCAAGATCGAACGTCAGGAGAGTCCCCGCGCGTCGTTTTGCCGTCGAGCGAAGATACCATGATAAGCGTAATCTTCATATAGTGCAGGATAAATTATTCACCGAGCCGTTTTGGGATATAGAGATGTTTGGAAAGATCTACGCGGCCGTCCGTAAGGAATGTAACGCCTTCAAACTGCAGTCGCCGCATCTGTTCATTGGGCCCGCCGAACGCATAACCCGGTGCAAGCCTGCCGTCGGTAAAGACAACCCGGTGGCACGGCGTTTTGTCGCTGTCAGGGTTACTATGGAGCGCGTGACCTACGCGTCTTGCGTCCGGAGTGCCAAGTGCCTTTGCGAGCGCGCCATAGGTCGTGATTTTCCCCGCCGGAACAGTACGGACGAGCGTATATACCTGTTCAAAGAAATTTGTTGCGGACTGATATTTCATTGATATGTAGTGTAACACACAGGTAAAAATTTATAGAGTAGAAAGATACGGAAGTAATAACGTGAGGATCATTCGTTTGAGGTTTTTGGGTGCCTTACCCGGTATCTCAAGAGTGAATACGCGTTTCGCGATACCGAGGCGTGCCATCCAGATACTTAAGAATCCGGAGTCTGCGGAAACTCGTTCGGGATCAAACAACAAGTATCCGTCTTTTATATAGCTTTGCAGCGTCGGGTCGTTCTCGTCGTCGATACCCGTGTAGAGACCGACACCGGTTTGTCGTGCGGAATCTTCGTAGGCCGCGCGTTCTACATGAGTCATTTGCTTGGTGTCATAGAGGTAGAGCTCATTCGTCCGATCTGGGTCTTCATGGACGTCGACGACGCTCCGAAAACGAAAGGGAGCGAGCAGTTCCATGACCGCTTTGGCTTCTTCGTCATCCGTGTCTTTACGAAACTGGCGGTTGATGTCGTGCTGCTGTCCGTTTAGCCGTGTGTGAGAGGAAACCGCACTCGGGCTGATTTGGGGAATGAAGAGGTATGAGGGGAGAGGAAAAACGCGGGCGGTGAATAGCTCCTCCAATAGTTTACCTGATTCAAATTCGTCACCGTGCATGCCGGAAATAATCAGTGCGGACGGATGAGGATCGCTAAGGTAATAGGTGAAGCCGCCATGAAGTGATTTTTTGAGGTCCATTTGGTATATGATTGACGGTTTATGCTGTCGTTTGGTGCCGCGGGTGAGGGTCGAACTCACACGTCTTTTAAGGGACACGGGCTCTTAAGGCCCGCGTGTCTGCCAATTCCACCACCGCGGCGCTACCCCTTATTATACCTCAAGACATGCCTGAAAGTACCTTCGGAATTGATGTTTTAAGCTTTTTAAACCGGGCGACATAGAATCCTTCCATGGTGGGCGAAGGGTAAATTCTGGCGGTATTTTCGATTTGGCCATTGAAGTGCTTTCCTCCCCAATCAACCATACCGTGCTCGAAAGAGAAGTGTGGAATGTGAATCTCTTCAATTTTCAAGACGCCTTTATCTTTGTCCATGACCCAGTCGATGACTTGTTCGTTTTCTTCCGGAGACATCGTGCACGTTGAATAGACGATTGTGCCTCCGGGCTTGGTAGCACTTATCGCTGATCGAAGAAGCCACCGCTGCAAAAGTGATAGGTCGCGAACCTTTTTGAGTGACCAGTCTTCAAATGATTTAGGATCTGAGGCCTGAAATCTCCCTTCCATGCTGCACGGCACATCCACAAGGACTTTGTCGAAATATTCAGGATACGATTTCCAGAGACTTCTTCCGTCCATTTTGACAACCTTCGCATTTGTGACACCCTGAAGCTTGAGATTTGCGATGAGACGGTATAGACGAGTTTGGCTCGTGTCATTTGCGACAAGTTCCCCGGTATTTGCCATCATGGCGGCCATTTGTGTAGTTTTACTCCCCGGAGCCGCCGCGATATCGAGGACCCTTTCTCCCGGCTGAGGGTCAAGGACAAGAGGAGGAACCATGCTGGACAAGCTCTGGACATACAGTTTGCCTTCCTTATATTCCTGAAGTTCCGTGATCGTACGAAGCGGCGTGCCGTCTACTATAAACGCTTGAACATACCAATCGACAGGAAGTAGCGTGACTTTACCTTTAGTGAGGGCGTTTCTAAGTGCCGTCGCATCTGTTTTCAGCGTATTAGCTCGAAGTGTCGTTACACGCTCCGTAGTGAGGCCAAGCGCAACTTCCGTTAACCGAGAGGCAGGAACCAATTGCGGCAGTCTGCGGATAAAGTCCGTCGGTAATGCATTGAGTGGGTCGTCCATACGATCAATTGTATCTCCCAGGAGAGTAAACCGCTATGATATAATTTGATTTGTAGCCCGGATGGCGGAATTGGTAGACGCGTACGCTTCAGGAGCGTATGGGAGTAATCCCTTGGAGGTTCGAGTCCTCTTCTGGGCACAAAACTGATATAATGATGATTCTGAAATGCGGGCGTGGCGAAACTGGTAGACGCGCAGTCTTGAGGAGGCTGTGCCGTAAGGCTTAGAGGTTCAAGTCCTCTCGCCCGCACAAGTTTGTATTTGGACTATACGGACAATCTATTATTTATGACGAGTAAATAGATCTGATATACTTCAGCCATGGATAGAAAAATCCTTACGTTCTATCTCCAATTTAGCCAATATACATACCCCGGTTTATATAGAGATTCTCTAAAATTAACACTCCCCGATCGTGTAAAAGATATCGGATTTTTGGTAAGAAAATCTTTCATACACGGGAGGACGTTAGAAAACGGTAATATCGGCTCAAACACGGATCTGCGCTACGGGGATGTGACAAAAATCCCGTGGTATCGGCAAAAAGAAGACGACGTTTTTGTCACTGCGGCGGCTATGCTCGTAGAATTATATCGCAGAGATAGACGGGGCTTGGTTGCGGATCGGCTCTCAGAAAATAAACTCGTATTAACGTGCCGTTTTACCTCTATTCTTATGGCTAGTTTGTTGAAAACGAAAGGAATTCCTGCAAGAGTGCGATCCGGTTTCGCTCCGTACTTTAACCCGAATGGCCCACACAAAGGCAAAAGCGACGACCACTGGATTACTCAATATTGGCATAAGACGGAGTTACGGTGGGTGTCAATTGACGTAGATGGCAGTTTAGAAGATGACATCCCGTTTGATTTGTATGATATTCCCGGAGGCGAATTTGAATTTTCGGCTGAATCCTGGCTAAATGTGAGAAAAGGAAAAATCGATGCGGACCATTTTTTAAATGGTGGAGGGTATTCCGGTCTTACGGTAGTCGCTTGGGAATTGTTTTACGATTTCCATTGTTTAATGAATAGCGAAATCCCTTACTATCACCATCCCGAGATGGTACTGTTGAAGAATTTTGATAAAAACGGCGAAGAACAACTGACTGAAATAGATAGACTCGCGGAATTAATGATAAAACCGGATGACAACTTTGATCAGCTGCTTCACGTGTGGAATATGAGAAGAGAATTCAGATTATTAAAGGGCGGTTTGCTCTCGTAGGCATATTTCGTCCAGGAAGATATACAAATTACATGCCAGAAGGTAGGCGCGATAATCCCCTTTTACAAGAGTTTAAAAGTTCTAAAAATCCACAAGAAGCCCTAACTACTGCCACGCCGAGTATACTCCAGTTTATACAAGAATCTGAGGGAACGCGTGAATTTATCAATACTAATCTGCGAAGTTATTGGATAATCCTGGGGAGAAATCTGGGTTCACGTATTCTATAAACACCTAAAGAAAATTTGTCGTGTATGAGGCACGAATGGCAATGTGAAGTGTTTCACCGAAATGTTTGGACGAATAAAATAACTGCTTTTTATTGGAAGTTATGATTGTGAGAGAATGGATGCAAGAGCGGCGGTCCAGGTCTTTACTTTTTGCTCGTTGTCTGCGGAAGAGTAGTACCGGTCAATTTTGAGTGACTCGACAATCGGTGTGACTCCCCTATCTTTGAGTAATCCCTCCAGGACGTCTACTGCACCGCAGAAGTGCGGGTAACTGACATCTCCTAAACCGCATATGGCTACCTTTTTGCCGGTGAAATTTTCGGCTGTCATGGATTCTATAACCTGCCGTACTTCCGGCAACGGCTGTCCGTCTACGCCGTTATCCTCCCAGCTTGGGGACGCAAATACGACTGACTGTACATCTTTGATTTGGTCCTTCGTCGAAGGATCTGCCATCACGAGTGAGACCTCGTGACCCGCGTTTTTGAGTGATTCCGATAGCACGGTCGCCGCAGTCATGGTGGAACCCGAGAGTGTACCGTAGATTACAATGCATTTCATAATGGTAAGAATATCAGTGTATAGAGTTTCGCACAATCTGCAAAACGAAGTCGTCGAGCGTCATGCCGTGAGCGCGGATGGATGCCGTCATGGCGTCTCTGGGATCTGGATCAAAGCCGGCGTTGGCATTGGCTTCCAGGAAATACCAACGGCTCTCCTTGGTACTATATCGTAGATCAAACCTTGCATAATCCCGTAAGCCCAAGGCGTAGAATGCCCGGATACTGTCCTTTCTTATGCCGCTGTCGACATCTCCCCGTAATTGTTTCGGGGGCGCGACGAAGTGGCAACTGCTGTAGACCGGTAGATTTTTGGTCCACTTTTCATCAAAGCCATAGATATTCCATTTGTTCTTCACCTGCCCGCGGAATGCAATCTCTGCAATCGGCAAGGCAAATGTTTTGGTCGGAGTCTCGAGGACCGTTACCTGCAGTTCTTTACCGCTTATGAATTCTTCTGCAAGAAGTGCCTGGCGATGAACTTTCTTCATCCTTTGAACTAATTTTTTGAATTGTTCGTACGTCGTCGCGATAGATTTACTCGTGATGCCGATACTGCAGTGCTCGAAGGCCGGTTTGACGATGACCGGAAATTTCCCAGGAAGAAGCCTGCGGGTAATGCGGTCGTGTAGCCCGATGATGGTGTATTTCGGAGTCGGCAATGCATGTTTTTCAAAAAGCTTTTTTGTCCGTAATTTGTTATTCGACGTTTGAATCGCGGCAAAAGACGAACCGGAGTACGGGATATGAAGGCGTCCGAGAATCCGAGCGATTTCCATTTCCATTTTTTTGCTGTCCACCAGGTTAAATACGAAATCCGCTTTGAGCTGTTTGAGGCCCGAAAGATCGTCCGGCTCGACTTTGATGATTTGCACGTTATACCCGCGCCGAGCGAATAACCGTTTCATATACTGCACGATTTCATCGGTCTGGTTGTCAACGAGCGCGTGTTCTTTGGAGAAGTACTCGTCCGTAATAGTCTTGGGGACGTAATGGTAAAGGAGCGCGATGGTCCGTTTATGGACGCGCTTAATTTTTCGATGTTTCATACATTACAAATAAATGATGTCATCTATTACACAAACAGAGTTGAAAGGATTTGTCAAATGATGCGCCTTGTGGCTTAGTCTCTCTATTTGATAAAATGAGTACGGTGGCGGACGATTAGCTCAACGGCTAGAGCACTTCGTTTACATCGAAGGGGTTGGGGGTTCGAATCCCTCATCGTCCACCCAATTTGAATTTGAACAGCCGAGGTAGTTCCATAGATCCCTTGAGTGGACAAGGCGCAGGCGTACGCTTGCGCGGGAATCACTTCGTTAACAATGTATTTGTTCATGCCGAGATGGCCGAGGTAGTCAAGGCGCGTGTCTGAAAAACACGTTATCTGGGTGCAACTCCTAGTCTCGGCACCGCGTTAAACGCGGTGCCAGCGCGTATAACGCGCCACCACCTGCGATCATACATGTATTACGTTTACGTGCTTTATAGCAAAAAAGATGGTAAATTATATATCGGCTCTACTCCTGACCTTCAAAAAAGATTCCATAAACATATTTCGGGACACGTTCTATCCACGAAAAATAGATTGCCGGTACAACTTATATATTACGAATCTTACTCTTTAGAGACGGATGGACGAAGGCGGGAATTGTTTCTAAAAAGTGGTGCAGGAAGGAAGTTATTAGCGCTCCAACTTCATGACATATTCTTTAAACTAGGGTATAATTACTCTCAGTAGCGGGTGTAAAAGCGAAACGTTAAACGTTTCTACGCCGCGTAAAACGCGGCGGCGGTAGTTCACCGGTAGAATGTCTCCTTGCCAAGGAGAAGGTAGCGGGTTCAATTCCCGTCCGCCGCTCAGATTAGAGGTTTGCGGGGTCGTTCAATGGTAGGACACCTGCCTTTGGAGCAGGGTATTCTTGGTCCGAATCCAAGCCCCGCAGCAAGGAATAAGATTTTGACAATGTATGCGTATGAATATCGCGGTTCGAAAGGCAGAACGTAAAGATTTGGAATCAATCCTCTCTTTAAACAAAGCGCTTTTTGATTACGAGTCTAAATTTGATCACGAATATAACCTTGATTGGACGTATTCCGAAAAAGGGCGAAGTTATTTCCAAAAACGTTTAGAAAGCGACTCCTCTATCATCCTGGTTGCTGAAGCGGACAGTACAGTGGTTGGCTATATATTATTGTTCATTCATGTCTTCGCATACCGTTTACACAATCCGATCGCGGAGATAGAAAACATGTTTGTGAGAGAAGACTATAGAAATCAGAAGCTGGGCACAAGGTTGATAACAGAAGCGAAAAAAATTGCTGCGAAACGCGGCGTAAAAAGGATTCGCGTCGCGGCGATGGCAAAAAATGCTGATGCGAGACGATTTTATAAATCCTTGGGATTCGACGATTTTGAATCTATTCTTGAGATACCTCTGGATAAGGCAGCTACTTCCTCGTAACGGTATAGGTCGTCGGGTAATAGAGAAATACTGCCGGTGTGTCCTCTACTAATCTTCTCTGGAGATCGGCATAGATGACCTTTCGTTTTGTCTGATCCAGCTCCTGACGGCCATCCTCGAGAAGCTTATCAATCTTGACGTTCACGTAGCCCGTCACGTTTGTCTGACTCTGGGTCGAATGCCAAAAGAGATATTGGTCGGGATCCGGAGGTACATCCTGCGCGCTCAAAAGTACCTGGTAAGTCGAGGGGACATCATTTTCAACTTGTACTTTGGTATTGATCCCGAGCGAGGTCCATGAGGCGGCGATAGACTGGGCGACGTCGAGGTACTGGGAAAATGTGGAAAGCGTAAGTTGTGCTGAGGTGGTCGCGATTTCGGTATGCCCGATGAGCTTCTTCGCCTGAACAGGATCGTAGTCATATTGCCGGACATTGGTCGTGGTATAGGCCCATGAGGTTTTAGAGAGCGGCGACCGCGCCCGTTCATATGATAAATCTGGGACGCCATACGCCAATCCCTGTCGAATATTTTTGTCCTCAAGTTTTGGGTCATGCATGTTAAAAAATAACGTCACGATTCGATTGTATTTCGTATTCCTTTCTATACTCACGTTACGCCAATTGGTGAGCCCGGAGCTTGTGGAAAGCTCCTCAAGGGCATTCACCTCACCTAACTTAAACGCTGTGATTGCCTGGGCTTCTGTCTGATAAAAAACGTAATCCTTGGGAGATGATCCCGCAAGATTAACGGGGGTGAGCTGCAGCGACTTGACCGAGTCCCCTTGCAGTGAGATGCCGCTGACTTCATACGGTCCGAACCCTTTGAGCCCGGGCATAAAAATAGGTTTGGAAATAAGTGTGGGAAACGGACTGTATGGATATTGCAGATATGCGGTTAAGGTGTCATCTCCTGTGGGTATGAGCGTCACGCCGCGGATGTTGTAATTGATGTCATGTGACGTCACCGCTCTCCCGGTGTGCCATGTCAGATCCCGGCGGAGAGTAAATATATAGGTCTTACCGCTGTTCGTGGCTTCCCAGCTGCTTGCCAAGGCTGGCTTCGCGGAACCGTCCGGCGTCAGAGCAGTAAGACCGCCGCTTATTAATTCCTGGATAGATTGCGGCAGATTTGACGGGGTGAAGTCACCGATGATTCCAACGCGGTCGACATGATGAATAAGCGGGGTTATGACAACCGGATAGAGTTTCCAAAAAAGGAACGACAAGAATAGGCCGACACAGAAACCCAATACGAGCGACCGCGTATATTTACGGGCAAGTTCAATGGCGATGAGATAAAAAAGTCGTATGGATCGTGGCACGGCCATAACAAAGAATGTATTAACGAACCATCACGTTCAAAATCGATGTGACGAGAAACAAGACCGCCAAAACGATGGTAGAATGAAACACAATCTTTTCTGCGCCGCGTTTTGTGCGGAATGATCCCCCGCCGCCAAACGCGCTCCCGAGCCCTCCTTTGCTGCTTTGAAGCAGTATGAGCCCTATAAGACCTACGGATATGAGAACATGCAGGATGAGTAATCCCATTTTCATATGACGCTCCTTTCTAATAATGATACCAGGATTTTAGCGAGTTTATCGCTGTCATGACGGATAAGGCTTCGTATAAGTTCGTCTGAGCTGGATTTACCGTAAACGGTACGGCTGACGACTGGCGCCGTAGTAATGCCATAATATGCGTTTTTCATGAGATCGTTCGCGACAGGGATTTCATGATACTTGGCATAAATGGAAAGAACCCTGGGACTTAGCGGCGCGCTGTTTACCACGACATACCGTATGGCCCGGCCGAGGTACTGTTCGAGTACAGAAAGATGCTTCGCTGCCGTAAAATTATACGTTTGACCGAATTTCGTCATCAGGTTCATGACATACACAATTTTTCCTTTGGTCGCCTTGAGTGCCTCGGGGATGCCGGGCACTAATAAATTCGGTAACACGCTCGTATATAAATCTCCTGGACCGATGACTACGAGGTCGGCGGACATAATTGCCGCAATCGCTTCCGGATTGGGAACGGCTCTCGGCTTCAGGGAGACCTCGGTGATAGGCATACGGCCGTCGTGCGTCGGTTCATCAATGAGATGCTCTTCTGTGACGGTATGGCCGTCCGCATATGTGGCATAGAGGTTTGTATCGGACAAGGTGACGGGAATGACAGATCCCTTGATACGAAGTACTTTCCCGGTTTTCCGGATGGCCTCTTCCTGGCTCCCGACGATGTCGGTCAAGGCGGCCATAAATAGATTTCCAAATGTCATACCGGCGAGGCCCGTGCCTTTTTCAAACCGGTACATGAAAAGCTTGCGGAGTAATCCGACCCCGCCGTTTTCGTCGGAGAGGGCCACCAAACACTGACGGATGTCAGAGGTAGGAAGGAGACCGAACTCGTCCCGGATCCTTCGGTTGCTCCCGCCTGAATCACTCATAGTGACAATCGCCGTGAGGTTATACTGATACTGCTTTAGCCCGCGAAGCACCACAAACGTGCCGGTGCCTCCACCGATACACACGATCCGTTTCTGATCTTTTTTAGTCGTCATACGTCAATGCTCCGAGATGTCGTGCAGGAGGTTGGAAAAAAACGTAACACTCAATGATACCAAAATAAGCGCCAGAATGTACGAAAAGGTTATCGGAGGGATCACAAACCCGGCCCATGTTGCACCAGGAAATTTCCATGCATGGATCGATACGTCGGTCACAAAGAAGGTGAGAAGGTAAAGCACGATCACGTTTATAAGCCATGACAGAAGACCGAATGTGATGATGTTTATCGGAATGAAAAGTATCTTGAGAAGAGGGGCGATGAGAAGCATCAGTATGCTTAAGACAAATCCGGCAAACAAAAGAACCTGCCAGCTGCCGGAAATCGTGAGGGCCGGGAGAATCTGCGACACGAACCAAAGGGAAAAGCAATTAAACAGAAACGTACGGATAAGGTACTTCATCGTGCCTCAATGGTATCAAGTTTGAGGTATCGGGTCAAACCGCCATGACGCTCTTTCCCCGTAGCAGACGGTGATAGGAAATGGCAAACCGGTGAGCTTCATCACGCACACGCTGGAGCACTTTGAGCGCCTTACCGGAAAGCGGCAGACGGACTGTTTTATATCTCCCGTCAGGAAGCGGAATGATGAGCTCCTCCTGGCGCTTCGCAAGCCCTGCGTACGGTATCTGGATATCCGCCTTCTTCATGACCTCATAGGTTATGGCGAGTTGCGGCTTACCGCCATCTATAAGGATAAACTGCGGCATCGGCCAATCAGTATGTTTAAATCTCCTTGCAAGGACCTCAGCCATCATACTGGTATCGGAGATGGTGCCCTTGTCGCGTATACGAAATCTGCGGTACTCATGTGTGTCAGGTTTGCCGTCAACGAGAACAACCATAGAGCCGACGGCGTTGGTGCCAAATAACTGGGACATATCGAAGCATTCTATGCGCGTGAGGTCTGTCAGGTCAGGGTAAAATATTCGGAGAACCGCCGTAAGTTCCTCCAATTCATCCTCATACACATCCTGGGCGCCACGTTCCAGAAATATTGCCGGATCGTAGCGGTATTCGGCGATACTATATAGGGCATCGATACGTTTTTTTAGATCTCCTGCCTCTTCAAATCGGAGTGCGCGGGCGGCCAATTTCATACGAGCTTCGTACTGTCGTCGGACTTCAGCGGTTTTTCCGTCAAAAAGCGCTTTCAGCTGGTATATGTTTTTGCGGTAGAGACGGATGAGCTTCCTTCGTCCGTCCGCATCGGACATTTTTGCGATCACTGAAGGACACGGCGAACATAAACCTAAATGAGTATAAAAGCACGGACGCCCATTCCGCTCGTTTTGCATGCAATACGGCACAGCGTTTCTTACCTGCCGTAAAATTATGCGTACTGCATGAGCTGATTGAAATGGCCCATATATCACATTTTTGCGCTTCGTAAGGAGTTCCGCGATCTGGCCTTTCCGTACAAATCTGATATGCGGCAGTTCCTCTGAAAGCGTCATGCCGATATAGAGGGAGCTTTTGTCATCACGGGAAATAACGTTGTACTTCGGCATATACGACCGTATGAGCTTGGCCTCAAGAAGCAGCGCATCAAATTCGCTGGTGACGGTGATAATTTCGATCCTTGCTATCTCGGATACGAGACGCCTAGTTTTGTCTCCGACGGCATCTCCCTTCTGGAAGTACTGTTTGACCCGACGCGACAGATCCTTCGCCTTACCCACATAAATGACATCATCGGAAGCGTTGTGGTAGAGATACACACCGGGAGTGTGCGGCAGTGTTTTTAATGTTTTTTGAAGATCTTCCATAGGAGAAGCTGCACTAATTTGACGGCGATAACGACGCTTGTAACGGCAAAAATTGCTATAGCCGCAATAAGCCATACGATCGGGCGGACCGTGAAATTCTGCTTAAAGGTAGCATCATTGACCTGTGCCTTGATCGTGCCGTTTACGGATGCAAAGGTTTGGGGTATGGTCGCCGTGAATGGCAGGCGCACCGTCGCGTATGGCAAAAGCTCAGGTATCACCTGGGTCAGCCCAACATTCCCGACATTGGATTGTGCGCTTACCGAGATCGTGTATGCCGAAGTATCTCCGTTGTTGCTTATGACTATGGCACCGGTCGGGTTCGTGCCGGCACCTATTTGGGACGGGAATTCTATGTGAGAAACGATGTCGGGGTGGCTGGTGAGCGATACGGACGGGGCAAACGTCACGTCGACATCTTTGGTTGGCGTGCTGGTCGCATGATAAAACCCTGCGGGATACGGCAGGGTGCTGTCGGCGCCGTTTATAGCAAAAACGATATGATTGAAATCGAGTTTGGTAAAGTAATCGGCGCCACCGGTCGTATTTGCCCACGTGGGATCTATAGGGATCCATAGCTTTTGGTCGCTGTCGTAATATTCGGGCCACGCATGCAGGACGTCAGTTACGAGCGAAAGCGGACGAAGCTTGGGGTTGTTGGTATAGGCATATCCCACGTCGCGACGTGCCGGTATGCCGGCCGCCCTTGCTATTGCAATGAATAGGTCAGTGAACTCCATACAGACGGCCTGAGATGGTGCGCCTAGTGCCCCTACTGCTCCGAGGCGTACCGTGCCGGAATTTACCCTCGAATAATCGTACTTCAAGGCGGAGGCAACATAATCATATATTTGTCGAGGCGTGGTATAGCGCTTCGCGAGCGTCTGTATTTGGGGGTCATTTACCTGCCAGTATTTTTGCGGCGTCACATACGATGGCGTCGTAACCTGCGGAGCCAGATAATCGGACCGCGCTGCGATAAAGGTAGCTATATGAACCTTGGCATGAACCGCCATGGATTCCCTGGGGCCAAGCTCGTACCTGGCAAGCCAGTTGCCGTCTGAATCGCGAACCACGGTTTGCGGTTTGGGATCAAGGTTTTGTACGGTCACTTTTTGATATGCCGTATCGGGCGGTAGGGCAAGTTCGCCGATCTTCGGAACGAGCGCATCGTTTGATATGGAGTACGTTAGATTTGCGACGAAATTCTGTGAAGACCCGTATGCGCCGGCAATTCCCCCCCTTATCATTTGGTCCTTATTCCACGTATTGCCGCTTGCGGGCCTCGGTGATAAATACGCCGCGGGTCCAAACGTTGGCGGTACGGCAAGCGTCACATTGTACTCCCCTATATCCGGGTCATTCGTGATGCCGGGCACGTAGATCTCCCAGATATTGCCGTTTTGTGCGGCGATACCGCTATGTTCGTACCGTAGGGAAAACGTAAACGACTTGCCTAAGCCGATCGTCTTGACATTAAACGCAAGCGTAATGTCAGTCTTGCCATCTTTGACCGAGATGGCGGGGCTTATGACGCCCCCGTCATCATAGGCGATGACATTTGAAATTTTGTCGCTGTCCAGAAGGAGTGAATATTGCTTGGGATAGTAATTGGATAGTTTATTGGTCAGTGTGACGTGCTGGGTCGCAATGGTTTTGCCGCTGGGGGCTATGGCGTACTGCACGTCGTAATCCGCTTGGAATTCGCCGGTCGCATAGACGGGTTTGGGGCAAAGACTCAGCAAAACAAATCCAAAAAGGAAGATAAGGATCTGATACACGTTAAACGCACGTTTCTTCATGGGGTTTTGCGTATTGATTCTCTTATTCTAGCGCTTTTTTCAAAAACTGTCCGGTATAAGAATGTTTCTCTTTCATGACGTCGTGAGGCGTACCCGCGCAGACAATGCGTCCGCCATTATCTCCCCCCTCGGGCCCGAGATCAACGACCCAATCAGCAGATCGTATGACATCCAGATTGTGCTCTATGACGATAACCGTGTTGCCGCTTCCGACCAACCGATGGAGGACGGCAAGCAACTTTTCTAAATCGGCAAAGTGGAGACCGGTCGTCGGTTCATCGAGTATATAGACGGTTTTTCCCGTTGATCTGCGGGATAGTTCTGTCGCTAGCTTGACCCTCTGCGCTTCGCCGCCTGATAAGGTTGTCGCCGCCTGTCCAAGCTGCATATATCCTAAACCTACGTCAAAGAGTGTCTGCAATTTTAGAAGTACGTGCGGGTGCGCATGGAAGAAGTCCAGGCTTTCATCGATGCTCATATTCAAGACCTCTGCTATGGATTTGCCGCGATATGTCACTTCAAGCGTATCGGCGTTATAACGCTTGCCGCCGCAGACTTCACAGGTGACATAGACGTCCGCAAGAAACTGCATCTCTATTTTGCGCTGTCCTTCGCCCTCACATGCCTCACATCTGCCGCCCTTAACGTTAAAAGAAAATCTTCCGCTTTTGTATCCGCGGATTTTGGATTCCGAAAGGGCTGCATATATTTCGCGGATGTACGAAAACAGTCCCGTATAGGTCGCGGGATTACTTCTGGGCGTACGGCCTATGGGCGACTGGTCAATGAGAATGACTTTGTCTATCGCTTCTGTGCCTTTAAGCCCCGTAAACGCTCCGGGCCGTTCTTTCATAAAAGGATTGAATTGCCGTTGCAGCGCCGGGAAAAGCGTTTCGACGATGAGTGACGATTTGCCGCTGCCGGACACTCCCGTAAAACAAACAAATTTCCCTACCGGGACAGAAACGGTGATGCCCTTGAGGTTATTATGGGTGACGTCCGTTATGGTAATTGAGCGGGGTGTCAAATCCAAAAGCGGCGATTTGGTTATCTTAATTCGTTTCTTATCGGATAAATACTGGCCGGTAACGGACTTTGGGTCATTACGTACATGTGCAACGGTCCCCTCGGAAATAACCGTGCCCCCGTATTTGCCGGCTCCCGGGCCGAAATCGACGATCCAATCCGCTGATTCAATCATTTCCCGGTCGTGCTCGACGACAATGACAGAATTACCCAAATCACGAAGCGCCTTGAGCGTCGCGATGAGACGGTGGTTGTCTCGCGGATGCAGTCCGATGGATGGCTCATCCAGAACATAGAGCACCCCCGTGAGCCCTGATCCAATTTGCGACGCGAGGCGTATGCGCTGGGCCTCCCCTCCCGCAAGCGTGGTCGCACTTCGAGAGAGTGTCAGGTACTCGAGTCCCACACTTACCAAAAATCCGAGACGAGCCATGACTTCTTTCACGATAGGAGTCGCTATTTGGCGTTCGGTTTCGGTCAAAACAGGCTCCTCGCGTTTGACGAGAGTTTTTACCCACGCGAGGGAGTCGGTTATGCTGAGATCCGTAACGTCTGCGATCGAAAATTTATCGATCGTAATCTGTAAACTTTCGTTTTTGAGGCGGCGTCCGTTACAGGACTTGCATACCTCCTGACGCATATACTTTTCGATCTCAAGACGCAGAAAATCCGAATCGGTTTCGGCATGACGCTTCATAAGTTCCGGTACGAATCCCCGAAATGTTTCTTCTATAGCGGTCATTTCACCGAAACGGTTGGTTCCCTTGACATGATGGATGTCGTCCCCTGTGCCATAGAGGAGAATCTGGCGTTGCTTGGATGTGAGATTCTTAAGCGGCGCGCGCAAGTTAATCCCATGTTTGGCAGCAACGGTCGACACGACGCGTGCATACCAGGTATCATGCAAAAACGTCTTGGCAAACGGCAATACGCCGCCTTCGGATACGGAAAGTTCGGGACTCAACACCAGATCAGGGTCTACGGTCAGGATGGTACCTAACCCGAGACACGCCGGGCAAGCTCCGTGCGGTGAATTGAAGGAAAATGATCTTGGTTCGATTTCCGGTAAGGCGATGTTGCATACGGGACAACTGAATTTTTCTGAAAATATATGGTCATTCATGCTTTTGGGCTTGTCCGGTAGGTCAAAGCCCCGATCGGTAATCTCGCCTACGACAACAAGTCCGTCGGATAGCGCGAGTGACTGACTGACCGCGTCGGATAATCTCGACCGTATGCTGCCGACAAATTCCGGCTTGAGGCTTGGTTTATCCATGCTGATGCGGTCTATGATGACGTCGATCGTGTGTTTGTTGGTCTTTATGAGTGTCCGATCCTCATCGAGATCCATAAATACTCCATCTACGCGGATCTGGCGGTAGCCCTTGGCTTTGAGATTATCAAATAGACTGGTGAATTCGCCTTTATGGTCGCGTACAACCGGGGAAAGAACGGCCATACGGAATTGTTTGGCGCGTCTGTCAGTAAGCCGTTCGGCGCCCATGGCAAGGATCGCGTTCACAATCTGGTCCGAGGACATCCGTGAAATTTCTCTGCCGCAGTTCGGACAATGAGGATGGCCGGCCCTCGCGAATAGTAACCGCAGGTAGTCATATATTTCGGTGACCGTACCTACCGTAGACCTGGGATTATGAGAAGCGGACTTCTGATCTATGGAAATAGATGGTGACAGGCCCTCTATCGTATCTACGTCCGGTTTGTCCATGACGCCCAAAAATTGCCGCGCATACGAGGAGAGGGATTCGACATAGCGCCTTTGGCCTTCGGCATAAATGGTGTCAAAGGCAAGCGATGACTTGCCGGACCCGGACAGCCCGCTAAATACCACGAGTTTGTTTTTGGGTATGGTAAGCGAGATATCCTTGAGATTATGCTGTCTGGCGCCTTTAATTACTATATTTTCCATAAGCAAAATGACCACCGATGCACCGTGGCTTATGCATTATACACTAATTATTTGTATTCCTGCATACAGATTCTCGAGGCCAACTCACCATCCAGCTTTGTTTATAAGAGGGCACCTGATATAGTATGGAAACGATGAAAAAGCCGAGCGTTATACCGGTCGTCATACCCGTATATAATCCTCCGGGTGAATTTGAGCCCTTTGTGGACTCGCTTAGGAAAAATCACACGGCTCCGATTGTGATCGTCAACGACGGCAGCCATCCTTCCTTTAACCCTCTATTTCGGCGTTTAGTCCGCTCGTATGAAGCATCACTTCTCGTACACACGAAGAATAAAGGAAAGGGCGCGGCTTTGAAGACTGCTATGCAGCATATACTCCGCACTATGCCGGAAGCAGGCGGCATCATAACCGCCGACGCTGACGGGCAGCATGTCGCTCACGACATACTCATTTGCGATGCGCTCGCACGTAAGAGCGCAACAGCCTTCCTTATCGGGACGAGGGTGACCCGGTCAAACATGCCGCTCAAAAGCCGTACCGGCAACGCACTGACACGCGGATTTTTGCGTCTTTTACACGGAACCCATGTGGGAGATACGCAGTCGGGATTGCGCTATATACCGGCCGGACTTATGGAGCAATGCGTCGGGAGTGTATTTGATAAATACGATTTTGAACTCGACATGATCGTCCAGGCAATAAACGCCGGGATACCCATCGTAGAATTCCCTATTGAAACGATTTATCTCAACAAGAACCGTGCGAGCCATTATAAAATACTCAAGGATTCATGGTATGTCGCGCGTGTGTTTGTCCACCATTTGGGGAGGCGGCTTAGGACTTCTCGAGTCCGCTAATCATGTCTCTGTATTTGGCTGCTGTTTCAAAATCCAAGTCCTTACTAGCCTGGCGCATGAGTTGATTTAATTGTACGAGTTTTTTCTTTTTGTCCATAGGCGTCATCGCTTCGAGGGCTTCCGGTTTGAGCGATGCCTCCAGGTCATCTACGATCTCCTTTTCCTTTTCGACCAGCCGCGAACGGATCGGTTTGACGATAGAAAGAGGCGTAATATTGTTCTTTCGGTTGTAAGACAATTGGATTTCGCGGCGACGTTC
This sequence comes from Candidatus Gottesmanbacteria bacterium, assembly GCA_023245335.1. GTDB lineage: Bacteria > Patescibacteriota > Microgenomatia > UBA10105 > UBA927 > UBA927. The sequence continues at coordinate 821,426 of JAHFKK010000001.1, read as the reverse complement.
CACTTCGGAGATAGCGGCCGTCATGGATTTGGTCATCGTATCAGCGTAGAGAATGACCCTCCCGTGTAAGTGGCGCGATGCCCTTCCCATAGTCTGGATGAGACTGGTGCGGCTCCGGAGGAAGCCCTCCTTGTCGGCGTCGAGGATCGCGACGAGAGAAACTTCCGGCAAATCCAGCCCTTCCCGCAACAGATTAATACCGACCACGACGTCGTATGTGCCTCCCCGCAAATCCGCGAGGATATCACTTCGCTCGAGCGTTTCTACATCCGAGTGAAGATAATGTACCTTGAGCCCGTGATCCGACAAAAACTTCGCCAAATCTTCGGCTGTCCGCTTGGTAAGAGTCGTCACAAGGACGCGTTCGTGACGGGTGACGCGGTCTTCAATTTCGTGCCTGAGATCCTCTATTTGGCCTCTGCTTGGGCGTACGGAGATTTCGGGATCCGTGAGACCGGTTGGTCGTATGAGCTGCTCCGAGATAGCCTCGCTGCCTGATTGCATGGCCCGTGAGACTTCCCATTCATCGGGAGTCGCTGAAACATAGATCGTTTGCGGTATGCGCCGCAGGAATTCTTCAAACCGAAGCGGCCGGTTATCTATGGCCGCCGGCAGACGGAAGCCATAATCAATAAGCGTCTGTTTCCGTGAGCGGTCACCCTGATACATGCCGCGTATTTGAGGAATGGTCATGTGCGACTCATCTATAAATAGCAGCCAGTCTCTTTTTACCGCCTCCTCAAAGTAATCCAGAAGTGAATACGGCGGTTCTCCCGGCTTCCGGCCGTCAAAATAACGGCTGTAGTTCTCTATGCCGTTGACATACCCCACCTCCTGAATCATTTCAAGGTCATAGGTGACTCGTTCCTGTATGCGTTGAGCTTCTATAAATTTCTCATGTTTCTTAAATTCCGCGACGCGTTCGTCACGATCCTTCTCTATGACGGCAAACACTTCTTTATAGTTTCTCGGATCAGTCATGTAGTGTTTGGCGGGATATATGACGGTTCCCAGGAGATTTTCCAGTGTTTTACCGGTAAGCGGATCATGCCGGGTAATGGTACCTATACCTTTTTCCGTCAGGGTGATGCGGATGCTTTCACTTTCATACGCAGGGAATATGTCGATGTTCGGTCCTCTGACGCGGAACGTTCCGCGGTGGAATCCATAGTCGCTCCGCTCATACTGCAGCTGCACGAGCCTCTCAAAAATGCTTTGGCGTGAGATCTTGATGCCCGGTTTGAGTTCCAATACGAAATGTCCGTATTCCTTCGGAGAACCGATGTTATAAATGCACGAAACGGAGGCGATGATGATCGTGTCATGACGCGTCAAAAGATTGGTTGTCGCGGCTAAGCGCAATTTATCTATCTCGTCATTTATTTCCGTCTCCTTTTCGATATACGTGTCCGTTTGAGGTATATAGGCCTCGGGTTGATAGTAGTCATAATACGAAACGAAATAGCTGACGGCACTTTCCGGGAAAAAATCACGGAATTCCTGATAGAGTTGCGCGGCCAATGTCTTGTTATGAGAAATAATGAGCGTTGGCCGCTGTACCCTCTCAATCACGTTGGCCATGGTAAATGTCTTGCCGCTCCCTGTTACACCGACCAACACCTGGTCCGGACGCTTCTTTGCGAGTCCGTTTGTCAGTTTGTCTATTGCTTCGGGCTGATCCCCGGTCGGTTTGAAGTCGGAAACAAGCTTAAATTGATTCATAGATCCATACGTACCATTTTCGTATTATATTTTTTTCATTCGGTTTTCTTTCGGTTTTGATAGAGAAATATCCACTTTGTTCTCTTGACAGTTCGGTATATTTTTGGAATACTGCATTAAAGTCTAATACAGTTTCGGTTTGTTGTATAGTATGCCAGCAATACTTTATCCAAGAGAACGCCAACTCCTTGATTTTATCACGCAATTCATAACGCGCTATGGGTACGCACCGACCCTGAAGGAAATCGGAGAGGCGATGAATATCCATTCTCCGGCGACCATCCACGAGCACGTAGATAGGCTTCGTCAAAAAGGATTCATCCGTAAACTGGACGGAACCGCACGGGGCATCGAGATTGTCTCCGAGAATTATCGACCTGCGGGGAACGCCGCGACCATGGACCTGCCTGTTTTAGGATTTATCGCGGCCGGTTCACCGCTCGAGCCGTATACCGACCCCAACTTCTATATTTCGGTCGCTCCCTCCATGATCGCATCGAGTCAGCCGCACTATGTATTGCAGGTCAAAGGCCAGTCCATGATTGAAGATGGGATATTGGATGGCGATTATGTGGTTATCCAGCACCAGCAGGATGCGAAAAACGGCGATATCGTCGTAGCGCTTTTGCCTAACGGCCTCGCGACGCTGAAAAGGATATATTTTGAGAAAGATCGCATCAAGCTAATGCCGGCAAATGCAGCCATGTCCCCGATATTCACGACCCATGTCAAAATTCAGGGGAAATGCGTAGGGCTTATACGAAAACTCGTTTAAAGCGTTTTCGGCTTACGGAAGTGCTTCAGCTTCCTCCACACGTACCATCCGACCACCAGAACTCCTGCGATGACGATAACGATGTCAAATTTATGGAAGTATACCTGAAGCGATTTCCAGTTATTGCCCAGAACTACGCCAATTTGCGTGAGGACGATTGACCAAATGAAACAGCCGACGACAGTGTACGCTATAAATTTAGGGAGTTTCATTTTCGCTACCCCCGCAGGAAGCGAGATGAATGTCCTCAGGACCGGCAACACGCGGCTTAAAAATACGACGAGTTCTCCGTGATTTCGAAACCAACGTTCCGAATGGTCATATTCATGTTCGGAGATGAGGACGTACTTTCCGTATTTGACGATGACGTGTCGGACAACCGCCTCTTCACCCCACCAACCAAGCCAATACGCAAGGAGTGACCCGACTAAATTCCCGAGCGTGCCTGTTAGGACCACAAGCCAGAAATTAAACTGTCCCAGCGCGACCAGGGAACCCGAAAACGGCATCGTGATCTCGGATGGTATTGGGATAAGCGCCGATTCCAGGGTCATCAACACAAAAATGCCTGCGTAGCCCAATGTCGAGATGAAATGAATAATCCAACTGCCGAATAATTCAACCATTTGATTATTCTACGGGAGTTTGGGCTAAGTCTCAAGTATTGCATCTCACAAAAAGTAGGCCAACCGGGTGCCTCATGAATTTTTGGTATAATGCCGCTATGGGAACGCTCTATATCGTCGCGACACCTATCGGAAATCTTGAAGACATAACGATCCGCGCAGCGCGCATCCTGTACACGGCACACGTGCTTCTGTGCGAGGACACGCGGCAAACCGGCATGCTTATAGATTTGTTGGAGAAGCGTTTTCCGTTTCTCATTCCCCCGGGCGCAAAACATCCGAAATTATTGCGCTACGACAACACTGTCGAACGCACGCTCATGCCGGAGCTTATCGAGCGGCTTATAAACGGAGAAAATATGACGCTGGTGAGTGATGCCGGTACTCCTCTTATTTCGGATCCCGGCTATGTGCTGGTTTCGGAAGCGAGAAAGCGGAATATTACTGTCGTAAGCATACCCGGCGCTTCTGCCGTCCTTACTGCCCTCACGAGTTCCGGCTTCCCTGCCGATACGTTTACTTTTTTGGGATACCCTCCGGAAAAAGAGGGTCACCGACAAGCGCTTTTACGTAACATCGTATCGATGAACCAATTCGTACATAGTACATATATTATGTATAGCGCGCCACACAAACTCGATTCGCTTCTCAAGGATATGCAGGAAGTCATGGGAAACATAGATATCGTGATTTGTCGTGAGCTCACCAAAGTCCACGAGGAGCACTGGCGGGGACCTATTGCGGATGCTTTAGCCCATTTCAAAGACCCAAAAGGTGAAATTGTACTCGTATTTGGTATACAATCCCCGCATGCCGCAGGACACAGAGGTAATACAGGGCGCTGAAATTCGACTCTACGAAAGTGTGACATCCTTGGGAATCGCATGGTCACGTTCTCTGAGATTGAGACTCCCTCATAGGGAACTCATGGGACAGCTTAAAGAAGCCGGTTGGCAGTTTGACCGGAAAGAGGATGGACGCGTCGTGATCGAATCCAATTCCGGAGATCATTTCCGATTCAGCCGCAAACATAACGTGATCGTTATCAAAGGGCCATTCAGACCTGAGGTACCGGGTGAATCAACCCGCTTAATAGTATTTAGCCCTTAAGATGGCGTGCAGCCTCTTTCCGACCCTCCCGTATCTCGGGAAAAGACGAATAGCCAACAAAAGGCGCGTGCCGTATGATAGACATATGGCCAGTGATTTTGCGAAATTGTTTTACCCGTCCTCTGTCGCTATCGTCGGCGCATCCGTGAAGCCTGATAGTGTTGGCAACAGTCTTCGGCATAACCTCAACACATTTAAAGGGGCGGTATACTATGTGAATCCAAATCATACCGACCTTGATGGGACTGTCTGTTATCCGAGCGTATCCAAACTTCCCGCGCCGGTTGATCTTGCTGTTATCGCGACCCCTGCCGCCTCCGTACCCTCTATCGTGGAGGAAGCCGGTAAGTTTGGGATCAAGCATCTCGTCGTTATTTCTGCAGGATTCCGGGAAACAGGTCCGGAAGGCGCCAAGCTGGAGGAAGAGGCGAAGGATCTCTCTCTCAAGTATGATGTGACCCTTGTTGGCCCGAATTGTCTCGGAATCATGAATCCTGAAATTGGGCTCAACACGTCTTTTGCAGGTGACTTGCCTATGGATGGATCGATCGCATTTGTTTCGCAAAGCGGTGCTTTGATGACCGCCATACTTGATTATGCCAAAAAGTGGCGGCTTGGGTTTTCCAAATGCGTGAGTACAGGCAATAAAGCGACCGTTGATGAGACGGACCTTCTTTCGTACCTTGCTACCGACGAAAAAACTAAAGTGATCCTTCTTTATGTTGAGGACATTTCGGATGCTTCCCGGTTTATCACGGCCGCAAAAAAAGTATCCTGCGTACCAAGTCCCAAGCCCATCATTTTTTTGAAGTCAGGACGCACAAAGGAAGGCTCGCACGCATCCGCTTCTCATACCGGAGCCCTCGGTGGTGTCGACGCGTACTATAGCGCGCTTGCCCGCCAAAGCGGAAGCATACGAGTTGCCACAATTTCGGAATTTTTAAGCTCTGCCATGGTCGCTTCATCGAACGTCGCACCTAAGGGCTCTCATGTTGCTATCGTCACCAACGCAGGCGGTCCTGGTGTCCTCATAACAGATGAGGCCATAGATTTTGGTCTGCATTTGGCTGAACTATCGGCGGCGTCGATAGAAAAATTACAATCACAGCTGCCAGAGACCGCCCGCGTTCATAATCCTGTTGATATACTCGGCGACGCCAAGGCAGAGAGGTATGAATCAGCCACACGCACGCTTCTTGCGGATCCTGCAGTCGACAGTTTACTGGTTCTTCTCACGCCGCAATCCGGGACCGAAATTACCAAGACCGCTGAAGTGGTTGCCGGTCTTCCGACGGACAAACCTGTCATCGCCTCATTTATGGGGCAGGACGCGGTCACGCAGGGTATTACCATCTTGCGGGGAAAGGGTATAGCAGTCACCGAGTATCCGGAGGACGCCGCCCGGGCTTTGGGAAGATTTTCTGCATTCGCGGCGCGTGGCTGCCCGATACCATCTCCTTTTTCTTACGGTCACATGGATGCAGAACGCGTTCGCAGTATCTTATGGCACCTACCGAATACCGAAGGCTTCATTCCCGAACGGGAGGCCGGGCTTATTCTGTCCGCGTACGGATTTCCCATTCTTACGACTATACAGGCGGCCTCCACCGAAGAAACGGTAGCGGCCGTCCAAAAGATTGGTGTTCCCTGTGCAGTCAAAATAAGTTCTCCCGCAATATCCCATAAGCGCGATGTCGGCGGAGTCATCTTGAATGTGACAGCAAATACTGCAAGCGACGCGTACGAGACAATCATGAAAAATGTACGGGCCCACGTACCTGAAGCGCGAGTTGACGGCGTCATCGTGAAAGAAATGGCACCTTTGGGACTTGAATGCATTCTTGGGATAGTCAAACAACCTCATTTCGGCACAATGGTCATGGTGGGTATGGGAGGAACCTACGTCGAGGTGACCAAAGACGTTGCTTTTGGGGTTTTACCGATTGATCTATTCGATGCAAAGGAAATGATCGCATCACTTCATGCACGGGCACTTTTTGACGGCTACAGAGGAACGCCGGCTCTTGATGTAGACGCGCTTATTGATGGGTTAGGGAGGCTGGGACGACTTGCGCAGGATTTCCCGGAAATTTCTGAAATCGACATCAACCCTTTCACCCTCTACCCCAAAGGCAAAGGAGCCAAGGTCGTCGATGTGCGCATGAAGCTAGCCTAAACCTTGAATCAGTTTAGACTGCCTTTTTGCCTGCTTCTTTCACGAATCTTGCATCGAGACGCTTCAGGTTTTCCATGACGCCTGTATATTCCATTTCATCCTGCGGACCCATGGCCGGGTTAAAGAACCCCTGTGCACGCATCTCCATGGTTTTATTGGCCGCCTTTTCCCGGATCACGTCCCAGAACGGCTGGTCAAAGTAATCCACGGCTTCCGTGAGCTTCCCTTCATGAACACAATATCCTGCGGCTGACATGACCGTCGGTCCGTCAAAGTAGGAGATGATCGTATTCTGTTTGACCGGCATCACCGCAACGTGATGTGATCCCCTATTATCCCCGAGGACATAGTGTGCAAGCGCCCAGGGAGAAAGAATTTCTCCGGTCGACGGGAATTGCTTCTGTGTGCGTACCAACGCTACCGGGTCGTCTTTCCCGACATATTTGCCGGCGATATTGTGGAGGCGGCTCGTCGATGCGACAGCCGCTATAAGCCCCGTGGCATTTTCCGTGACGCTCTCGACGATGTACCTGTTCGGATCACGAAGCAGACACGCGATATCGTAATAGTCGACCGGAACCTTGAGCGTAATGACTTTATCAGCTTCCGTATGATTCACATCCATGATGCGGTAGGTGAATCCATCTCTCATTTCCGGCGCGAGCAACAGTCCGGCGTTATGATACGGGTCGGCAAAACACGAAAAAAGCGGATAATTAAAGACCCCAGGTCCGCATTTGTCTCCGGCGAACAAAATAAACGGTTCTGCCGGCCGCTCTTCTATTTCCATTTCTGCGGATCCGGGACCCATACCACGTACGTTTCCGGAAAATGCGTCCTTTAGAAGATCCTGGCCTGCACCATAGAGTCCCTGACTTTTGGCTATTTTGGTCGTCTCGACGAATGTGTCCCAGGCAAACTTATGTATATCCGAATTATCCGTGCCTCTCGCGTGCGTCATGAGAAGCGCAATATCATCACCGGTATACGATACCCGGGCGTCCAGGAGAAGTCCCGACGAAATTGCTTCCGAGACGCGCTCTTTGGCCTTGGCAACCATGGCGTCGCTCGGGCGATTGTGCCCGCCTACCGACCCCGTGTCTGCTTTGATAACAGAAATAGTCACTTTCATATAACCTACCTCCTTCCGATCTCAAGATCGGCTAATAAATTTTTACCCGTCATTTCAGAGGGGCAAGTGATGTCTGCAAGTCCTAAGATGGTCGGTGCTATATCCGCAAGATTGCCGAGCGGAAGCGACGTGGGATATCCTCGAAAATTTTCTTCTATCATGATAAAAGGGACAGGGAAGGTTGAATGCTCGGTATCCATTTCCCCGTCCGGACCAAGCATTTCTTCTACGTTACCATGGTCTCCGGTAATCATGCAAGCTCCTCCAAGAGACAGCGTGAGCGAAACGATCGTTCCAACGCACTGGTCTACTATTTCGCACGCACGAATGGCGGCGGGTATGTTTCCGGTGTGGCCCACCATATCGGGATTAGCGAAGTTGACGGCAATAAATCCGTATACGCCGCTCGTTAGCCGGTCGCAGAGCCGTTTGGTCAGTTCAAACGCGGACATTTCGGGCTGCAAGTCATATGTCGCGACTCTGGGAGACGGGACGATCACCCGATCTTCGCCGGTATACGGATCTTCACGCATCCCATTGAGATAGTACCCTATAAACCGTTCTTTTTCTGTCTCCGCCACCCTAAGCTGCCGTACGCCGCTTTCCGCAAAGACTTTTCCCAGAGGCATCGGAACGGGCTGTAATGGGAACGCAACCACACAGGGAAGGTTCCTCTCGTACTCCGTCATGGTCACGAAAAAGAGATCAGGGAGTACTACTCTACGGGTAAACGGCGGCCGTATGACCTCTTCAACGATATGCTTATGGTGATATTTGACGGCGTACGGGTCAAAGGCGCCGCTTGTCGGATGCGCTTCAAAATCTGAAATAACGAATGCCCGGGTGAGCTGGCGCGGACGATCAATGCGATAGTTATAAAAAATAACGGCATCATGCGCCGAAATCCGAGGGAGCGGCACACCATTATCCGTTATGACGACCGGAAGGACGAATTCATCTGTTACATTTTGGGCGTAGGACGCCTCCACAGCGGCTTCCGCGGACGACGCTTGGTTGGGAATCATTTCCGTGAGCGCCTGATACGCCCGCTCGGTGCGTTCCCAACGGTGATCGCGGTCCATACCATAATACCTGCCCATAATAGTCGCGATCTTTCCTATGCCGAGCTGTTGCAGCTTCGCTTCAGTTTCGCGGATAAATCGTAATCCCGCTTTCGGCGAAGAATCGCGGCCATCGGTAAATAAATGCAGATATACGGGAGCCGTACAGTGCTCATCCTTCATAAACTGTAAAAGGGCATACAGATGCTCCCGACTCGCATGCACCCCTGAATCGGACAGGAGCCCGACAAGATGGATGCGGGATTGGTGTTTGGTGGCATAGGATACCGCTCCGCTAAATGCTTCATTTTTAAAAAAAGAACCGTCTTTTATCGCCATATTAATCCGCGGGAGATCCTGATATACGACACGCCCCGCACCGATATTTATGTGTCCTGTTTCCGTATTACCGTCTTCTCCGGGAGGAAGGCCGACACTTGCCCCTGAGGCAGAAAGCTGCGTGTGCGGGAATGAAGACCAGTATTGCGGTATGTTTTTGAGGTCAGACAGCGATATGGCGTTGCCCGGTCCGGGAGGTGCCAGTCCCCAGCCGTCCAGGATGCATAGAACGATTGGTCGTTTCATAAAATTGTGCGATCTATCCCTACGGGAAAAGTTCCTGCTCTATTTGCAGAAGCCGGTTGTATTTCGCGACACGTTCCCCGCGAGCCGGAGCACCGAATTTGACATAATCCGATTGGGTAGCGACCGCAAGGTCCGCGACAAAGGCGTCGTTTGTTTCACCGCTCCGGTGAGAGACGATTGTTTTGATGTCGTTTGATTTGGCAATCGTGACGACCTGTAAAAACTCAGAGAGCGAACCGATCTGGTTCGGTTTGCACAGGATGGCGGAACATGCTTTTTCCTTTATAGCGCGTTTGAGGCGCTCGGGGTTTGTGGCGAGAAGATCATCCCCGACGATAAGGACTTCCTTCCCCATGTCAGCTGTTAAACGCACCCAATGGTCCCAGTCGTCTTCGCTCAACGCGTCTTCCAGGATCAGGAGTTTATACGTTTTATGCACTTCTTTGAGGTAGGTGATGAAGTCATCAGAACTCAAGGCTCCCGGCCTATCCTTTATTTGGTATCCCCGTTCCCGCTTGAAGCTGTTTGCGGCCAAATCTAACCCCAAAAATACATCGACTCCATACCGGTAGGGACTATTGTGGATGGCCTCGGAAAGTATTTGTATCGCATCTATATTGGTAAACAGATTCGGTGCGAAGCCGCCTTCGTAGCCTACGGAAAAAATTGCATTCCGGTATTTCAGGATGCGCATGACAGCTTTATAAATTTCTGCGCCGATTCGGAGCGCATCCGCAAATTTTTTATTTGTGGCCGGTATAACGTGAAATTCCTGAAAATCCAAATTCCCGGATCCGTGCTTCCCGCCGTTTATGATATTAAATGTCGGAGTCGGTATGCGCGTCATCTGCGTCGGCCGGTACTGCTGAAACATGGCGTTGAGGTATCGGTATAATGGAAGTCTCTTCGCGTTTGCGGCTGCGACGGCTGTAGCAAGCGACACGCTGAGTATGCTGTTTGACCCTAATATGTGCTTGTCCGGCGTGCCGTCCAGATCCAAAAGCGTCTTGTCGATCTGGCTTTGCAGAAGAGCGTCCATGCCCCGCACCCGGGAGGCAATCGTCGTGTTTACGTTCTTCATGGCGTTTAATACGCCCATGCCGTTATACCGTTTCTCGTCGTGATCCCGTAGTTCTACCGCCTCATATTTCCCGAGCGAAGTACCAGCCGGCACAGAGGCCGTACCGCGATAGCCGCTTGCCAAAACAACAGTTGTTTCCACGGTTGGATCCCCACGGGAGTCAAGAATCTCGCGAGCGTTAACCGCGTATATGGAGGTATTCACTTCAGACATAGCAGTTTAGAATCACTTCGCTTTTTTGGACACCAAACGGTGTTCGGCATCTGCGACGGTCGCGCGAACATGATCGACAGCGTCCGGGTTGACCGAAACACTCGTTATGCCCCAGGAGACGAGCTTTTCTACCAAATCCGGATAATCCGACGGCGCCTGTCCGCACATGGATGTCGTGACACCCCGCTTGGCGCAGGCCTTTATGACGCGCTCAAAAGCCCACATGACCGAGCCGTCCAGCTCGGAAAAATCGTGCGCGACCTCACTGTTATCACGATCGGTTCCGAGCATGAGCATAGTTAAATCATTGGATCCTATGGAAACGCCGTCAATACCCTCATCCAGAAAATCTTCTATGCGGATGACATTGGTAGGAATTTCTACCATCATCCACAATTTGAAGTTATTTGACCGTGCAAGTCCGCTCGCTGATACCATCTTCTTGACTCCCCGTAGTTCCTCGGGTGTCCGTACAAACGGGATCATGATTGAGAGATTTTTGTAGCCCATCTTATTGCGTACGGTCTTTATGGCCTCGAGTTCCATTTCGAATACTTCCGGACTTGCGATATACCGCGCGGCTCCCCGGAAGCCCAGCATGGGATTTGGCTCTTCGGGCTCATATGCAGACCCACCCTTCAGGTTTCGGTACTCGTTCGTTTTAAAGTCCGTCGTACGGTACACGACCGGCCTCGGAGAAAAGGCCGATGCAATTTTTGCGATTTCGGTACTCACGAGGTCTATAAACATTTTTTGCTTGCCGTCGGCAATAATTTTTTTTGGGTGGATGCCGACATCAGCCATAATAAATTCGGCACGCAGAAGTCCTACGCCGTCCGCGTATAATTTCCCGACCTCTTTGGCGCGGGCGGCCTGAGCGAGGTTCACATAGACTTTCGTCGCTGTTTTCAGTCGTTCGCTGGGCTTCACCGGCTCTACCGCGGAACTTGAAACTGCTATTGCACCTTTATAGACCTCACCCATAGAGCCGTTTACGGTTATCACCATGCCGTCCTTCAAAGTTTTCATTGCTCCTGCGGCACCAACGACCGCAGGTATTCCAAGCTCCCTGGAAACTATCGCGGCATGGGAGGTTCTGCCCCCACGTTCTGTCACAATAGCAATTGCCTTTTTCATCGCTGGTACGTAATCGGGATTCGTCATCTGCGCGACCAGGACGTCACCGGCGTGAATTTTCCCCAACTCCTTCGGGCTTTCCAATATAGTTACCGGACCGCTCTTGACTCCGGGGCTAGCCGGATCACCTTTGAGAAGCACCACACGGTTCGCATTTGCTTGTTGTTTCATCTGTTTCGTACCTGTTGTGGTGACCGGACGCGTCTGAACGATATATACCTTTCCGTCTTCGATCGCCCATTCGCTGTCCTGCGGAAAGTAATAGTGCTTTTCCAGTTTCATCCCGACCTCTGAAAGCGCGAGGATCTGCTCATCAGTAAGCTTTTGCTTGGCGCCCCTGGATTTAGGAAGCGGCGTCACATAGGTCTTAGTGCTCGTGCGCTCCATAATCTTTTCCTGTTCATGGACCACTTTCGTCAAAATAGTGTGGGATTTTTTATCGACTTCATAATGATCCGGCGTGACCGCACCCTGGACGATCATTTCTCCAAGACCCAAAATTGCCTCGATAACGACCTTTGACTTATCGTTCGTCACCGGATCAAGCGTAAACATAATGCCCGACATATCAGATTCGACCATACGCTGAACCGGGATTGCTATGCCGACTTTAAAATGGTCGAATTTATTCGTCGCCCGATAAAAAATAGCACGTGCCGTGAAAAGCGACGCCCATGCTTCTTTAATTTTTTCGAGAAGGTTCGCTTCCCCCTGAACATTGAGATATGTTGCCTGTTGGCCGGCAAAAGACGCCGTGGGCAGATCCTCGGCAGTTGCTGATGACCGCACGGCGACCAATGGATGTTTGAGTACTCCCTTTTCCAGTTTAAAGTATGCGGGGATCACTTCATTTGCGATGTCCTTGGGGAAAAGAGACCCGGTGATGACCGTACGGACCTTTTTGGCTACCTCTTCGAGGCTTGCGCTGTCATTGACGTTTAATCCATGGAGAAGATCCCGTATTTTATCGCGAATGCCTGCTTCATCTAAAAAATGAAAGTACGCCTGGGCGGTCAGGATAAATCCGGGAGGTACCGGAAACCCGGCCTGCGTCATCTCTCCTAAATTTGCCCCTTTACCGCCGACGGTACCCACATCTTCTTTTCCCACTTCTTTAAACCACACGACAAATTTTTCGGTCATAAAACTAGTATCGGCAATTTTAAAGAAAAGCGCAAGTGATATAATCCTTCACATGAGTCCGGCAATCATATTTGATATGGACGGGGTCATCATACGAAGCGAACAGCTTTGGAATGAACGGGAACCTCCTTATTTGCGGCGTATATTAGGGCCGGACATCGCATCACAAATTAGCGGAAAGACCAGAGGTCTTTCGGCGAGCATGATATACGAATGGGCGAAGGGTCTCGGCTACAGAGGATCAAAAAGTGAGATGTACAAAGGCTACGACGTACTTGCCAAACGTATATACGAAGAAGGACCCATTACGGAAGGTATTGACGGACTTATTAGAGCTCTTCATGAAAAAGATGTCATATTAGGACTTGTGTCCTCCTCCCGTAAGCCGTGGATTATGACGGTTGTGGGTAGGTTAACAAACGGCAACGCATTCCAATTTATTGAATCGGTTGATGATCACCCTGAATTACGCCCAAAACCCGCGCCTGACGGGTATATAGCCGCGATGCGCGCGCTCAAAGTGACACCCGAACACACGCTCATCATCGAGGATTCTCAGACGGGAATAAATGCGGCCATAGCATCAGGAGCACACGTCTGCTGCTTTACCCTTCATGCAGAAGGCGAACTTCCGCATGGAATAGACCGATATGTGCACTCCGTAAAGGAATTGACGGACCTTTGTTATGACTTTGCCAACTCTGCTTTGAAGTAGTCGACCCAAGGAATTTTACTGGGATCCAGGTCTGAAAGCATCGCCATATAGTAATTCACGTACGCCCCGAATTGGATGCACTCCATAGCCTGGGCGATCCGGCTTTGCGCTGTTGCGGCAAAGCGCTCGACCGCTATACCCTGCTTTTCGATGACGACCTTCGTAATATCCATGCGTTTCTTGATCTTATCCTCGTAAAGTACCGAGTCGAGAAACAGGAACCGAAGCATTTCCTTATTCGTCGCCGGATTGGTCAGCCCCTCAAGTAAATGATGATTGAGTTCCGGCACGTCGTGATAGGCCGCAAATGACTTGGCCGATTCATGTATCTGGTTTCGTAGAACGCGTCCTACCTGCATGAGATGGCGTGCGGCTACGATTACCGGAATTTTTTGTACCCAGGCACGCGCGAGGAGTTTGGCTTTGTTTGATTTTTCCGGAATGTCCACGCCGTATACGCTATTTCCTTTCGCAAGCACGGCAACAATTTCTTCTATGTCTTTGGCATCGACATGCACATAGCCCAATACGTCGAGCATGGCGCTCAATCCTACTACGGAGTAGCCACTGCCGAGTCTTGGCTGGTTTGAAGGATTGAATTTCGGGACAAAAATATACGCCGGCAAGGCATTTGCCTTCATGAATTCCCCGAGTTTCGCGCCGGTCGTAACCCCGGTGACCATGGACTTTTTGGCGACGGCTTCGACGCCGCACGCAAGTGTTTCCTCGGTCGTACCCGAATACGTCGAGAGGATGACCAGTGTCTCACCCTTCGTATAGGCAGGAAGATGATAATCGTTGACGATCTCAAAAGGTATAGCCAGCGTATCCCAAAAGAGTGCCTTATTGACGTACGCGCCCAAAGCAGAGCCGCCCATGCCGGAAAAAACGATGGACTTTGCGGCCTTGTATGCATCAGGGAATGTCATCGCATGCACTTCGTCCCATGCTTGCCTGCTCTGTTCGCCGAGTTGTTCTATAGAACCTCTCACGTTCACGCGATCGATGACCTTCATAGCCTCTGTATCGTCCAGATTATTCATAATCCTCCTTTATACCAACGCGTCTGTATTGACGCCTTTTGCAAAATCGACTTCCGTAAATGTATGCAGGATTGCGCTCACTTGTTTTTTGAGCGTGTCGTAGGCGTCCTGCGTCTTTCCTTCAAACTTCACGGTGAGATACGGGCCGTTCTGGCTCGCACGCACGATAAGCATTTCCTTCTCGGTATCCATCCGAACTCCGTCTATCTCCACATATTTGGCCGAAGGATACAATTTTTTCATCTCGCCGCCGATTTTGTCGCTGACGATCTGGAATTTGACGTCGTCCGGACAGCCGACTTTTATTTCCGGGCTCGATATGTATTTGGGTAATTCATCCACCGCTTCGGCAAGTGACTTGTCCACACGGGTAAGATATCCCAGGAGCCGAAGACTCGCGATCGCTCCGTCGTCATGTCCGTAAAAATTATCCACGAAATAGATGTGCCCGGAGAGTTCGCCGCCAAACGGCGCACGCTCTTCATGGACTTTGGCTTTGATGAATGAATGGCCCGTTTTCCACATGACAGCCTTTCCTCCGGCGTCACGAATCACGTCATCAACTATCTTCGAGCAGAGCGTGTTATACACGATCTTCGAGCCGGGTAAGGAAGCAATGACGTCCTTGGCAAATAGCGCAACCAAAACATCATTCCATATAAGTCTGCCTGTGCCGTCGACGATACCGATACGGTCGCCATCTGCATCATAGGAGAAGCCCAGGTCGGCTTTTTCCTTGAGAACCCGGTCCGCTAATCTTTGCTGCACCTCGTGCTCCGTGGGATCGGGAGTTCCGACCGGGAAATTTCCATCCGGCGTGGTATTTTGCTCAATGACCTCGCACCCTACTGACCGCAAAATATCCGGCAGGTACACCCCGGTCGTGGCCGCACAGGAGTCTACAACGACCTTAAAGCGTTTGATCGGGTCTATACGACGCTTGAGGTCGTCAATGTAGTCCTGCTTGATATCCTTTTGAATAACGACACCTTTGGGCGTCCTGGTCACAAATTTGCCTGACTTAACTAGATCCCGTAATTCTATGATGTCTTCCGTCAGCATAGTTTCCGAGTAGCCGGTACCAAATTTAAATCCGTTGTATTCCTTGGGATTATGGGAGGCGGTTATCATGATCATCCCCCGCGTACGGAAAAGATAGCAAGCGAAGTACGCTATCTGCGACAGGGTCATCCCGATGTCATACACGGTAATGCCGGCATCCGTGAGTTCCTTTGCCATGATATCCCGAAACTCGGGACTCGAATTGCGGCAGTCGTAGCCCAGGACACAGTCAAAAATCTTTCGCTGCAAAAGCCACGTCGCATATCCCTTCCCAAGAAGTCCTACGGTTTCCGCATTCAGTTCGCTTCCGACTAAACCCCGCAGGTCATAACCACGGAAAACATGATCAGGAATGAATTGTGCCATATGCCTCCTTTATAAGGAAATAAGAAATTGTTCTATACGTTGGGCAAGGGTGAAAGGGGACGTGCCTGTTTTTATTGCAATATCCATATCCAGAAGTTTCGTATGCATAACGACGAGTTCATCCATCGTAAATAATCGCGCCTGGCCTGTCAAGCGAGACGCCTGCCATGGCGCCAAACCTTCCGGAGCTACTCCGTCCCGGAGCTGGATGAGTTGGCGTACCCTGCGCACAAGAAGCGTGTACGTGATCTCGGCGGGCTGTACAGCCACTACCTTCTGAAAAAGCAATACCATTGGACGCGCGGCATCCGGCCTCAGTCCATCCAAGAGCTGAAAGATGACAGCAGGAAGCTTGAATGTCCGCACGATCGCCTTTCCCAGGCTTTTCAAAGCGGTAATTCCCAATTCTTTGTCCTCCCAGACTATGATGTCGGTTGACGCTGAAGAACCGCCGAGTATCGACGATAAGGCTTCTATGCGTTTGACCTGACGCCCGAGTTTGCTGAATAGATTTTCTATGACGACAAGCGTATTTCCGCCAAACAATGATGACGATTCGAGCGCTTGGGTAAGTTCATTCGTGTCAAGCGAGCGGCCATTGAGTTCCCTGATCTCTTTGCCCTTGGCAGCCGCAATCATAGCAAGGAGTTCTGTACGCGACGCGTCAATATTATCCCCGTGAAGTATGGTCAGCATAATTATGTAGTGAGCGAGTCTTTATACCGGCGAAATAACTGTTCTACCGTTCGGCTGTCTATGTGTGCATGCCTCCCCCGGTGGGGAACAAGTGCCCCGGAAAAGTTTTTCGGGATATGCATAAGTTCGTGGATGATGACCCGCGTTTTATCATCATCCGACAGGTGGTCAAAATGCTGAGAAAGCACTTCAATGACATAATGAGCCGGCACACCTAATGCCATCTGCCAGATTTTGGGAAAACTCCAGATACGTGCCCTCGCACGGCTTGTGGCTCCGGTACTCCGCATGCAAACGATACGTTTGGGATCGACCTGGACAAATAGCGATGTTTTTAAAATCGCTTTCATGATCTTTTTGACATCAGGCGCGAGCATTATATCCATAAGAATGGGTTACAACGTCTTTAGAATTTCTCGGGTTTCGTCCAAAAGCGGCTTGTTGGTTTTGGGATACCCGATTCTGGTGACGGCTTTGGTAAATGGCACCCACATCGCTTCACTGATGCCCTCTTCCGTTTGTACGGTCGGAGCAACTTTTTTAGCGGCCTCAAATACGAAATAATGCACGGTTTTCTTTATGGAACCCTTACGAAAATACCAGTACATACTAGGCGCGAGCGTCGCCCGATAGATTAATCCCTTCATTCCAACTTCTTCTTCGATCTCGCGCAGGGCCGTCGTGATATGGTTTTCTCCCGTTTCTATTTTGCCTTTAGGAAATGTCCAGTTGCCGCCACGGTCCTTCATGAGAAGTAACCACCATACGCCCCTTACTCTCGTAACAATGAGCCCTCCCGCAGAAACTTCTGTACTGCTTTTTTGTTTGTTCATATGCTACAAAATCCACAAATACGCACTCCCATACGCCAATGAGCCGGATGCGCGTTTGTCGCTCCTGTATGCTGTTTCCTAGTCGTGTTTTGGTAGCCGATACAGTACGTCTCCCTCTTTCACGGGCTTATCGACTTTCATACCGCATGAGACACCTTTCGCTACCTTGGTGACTGCTTCGTGTTCCATCTGAAGTGAATGCACTTGCTGCTCGAATTCACTGTCATGTCCGGAAATTTTTATCCACTCCCCGACTTTCAGAGGCTTGGTTACATCGATGACCGCCACCTCTATTTTGTCAAAATAATGCGTCACTTTCCCAACTTGAATATCCGCCATCTCATCTCACCTCCTTTCGTCTTTCCTGTCTTCAAGATATCGTTTCCCTTTTAGTTTATCAGGTAGCAAGCTTTCTTTGACACCTGCCTCGCCGGCGGGCGGGTATGACGTATAGCCCTTGCCGTATCCTAGCTCTTTCATAAGTTTAGTCGGCGCGTTGCGAATGATAAGAGGTATAGGCAGATTCCCAAACTTCTTGACATCCTCAAGCGCTGCAAAATACGCATTATACGCACTGCGGTCTTTTTTGGCGAGCGATAAATACGCGACACCGTGGGCGAGATTCTCCTGGCACTCCGGATATCCGATCTTGTTGCAGGCGTCAAAAACGCTATTGGCGACAACCAGAGCCGTCGGCTGAGCGAGTCCTATGTCTTCGCTTGCAAATACGACCATCCGGCGGGCAATAAACAGCGGATCTTCACCGGCAGCAACCATGCGTGCAAGGTAGTAAAGCGCCGCGTCGACGTCACTCGCTCTCATGCTTTTTATGAATGCGCTAATGGTGTTGTAATGTTCCTCTCCCACACGGTCGTACTGGAGCATTTTCCGCTGCGCCGCTTCTTCGATGTTTGCCGTCGTCAATTTTTTGGCTTTAGTCAGCGTCGCGGCGATCTCAAGGGTCGTGAGAAGCGCTCTCGCATCCCCGTTTGCGACTTCAAACAAAAATGTACTTGCCTCGTTGTCGATAGTTTTTTTGAGATATGTGAGGCCACGCTTCATTATCTCCGTAAGCTCCGACGTCTCTAAGGGCTTCAGTACAAGCACCCGGCACCGTGAGAGGAGCGGTGATATGACTTCAAATGAAGGGTTCTCCGTCGTCGCCCCTATAAATATGACTGTCCCGTGTTCTACAGCGGGTAAAAGTGCGTCCTGCTGGGCTTTGTTAAACCTATGGATTTCGTCCAGAAACAATATCGTGCGTTTCTCCCCGCTCGCTTTTCGTTCGAGAGCTTCCTTAATGACTCGACGTACGTCCGAAAGCGTCGCCGTCACTGCGGAATGGGACTCAAAATAGCTATCTGTGAGAGCGGCAAGAAGTACCGCCAAAGACGTCTTCCCACAACCGGGCGGGCCCCACAGAATGAGAGACGGGAGAAACCCTGACGAGAGAAGCTTACGGACGATGCCGTCCTTTCCGACTAAATGAGACTGCCCAACGACATCATCAAGCGTTTTGGGTCGGAGTGTATCGGCAAGTGGCCTTTGTTCTGCCATCGCGCCTATTCTACCACGCGATGTTAAAAGGGTACCACTTATTTCGATTTACCGAAGTTTCCACTGCGCAGAACAACCGGAGCATCCCCAATTGTCCCTAACGGCACGGCAAAATCAATATTCGAGCTTTTCCATTTCGTAGGTTCAACTATTAACGTATATGTTCCAGATGAATTATCCGGTGTTTTAACTCCATTCAATGTTGCCATAAATTGGGTATTTACTCTGTTTGGTATATTTCCGGCGGCTGTTGCTGCGGCATTCTTTTTTACCCACTCGCCTTTCAAATCATCAAACGTCACTTCTGTCTTTTTCATTTCACCGGTCTCGGGGTCCTTTATATCTTTGTATGTATGAACCTTGCCTCCTAATCCTGTTTCCACCCTCGCCTTCCAGATTTTATATTCCGTAATAATACCCCCGTCCAGATCAACTATTGAATAGGTATTTGATTTCGGATCCCACGCACCTCCCGATACCTCCGTTTTGGCTTGAATATTTTCATGGAAAAACCGTTTAACGGGTTCAAACGCAGAGTGAGAGTTTTCAGACATATATCTCCTTTTGATGGACAGGTCAACTCAGTGTTACACAAACAGATTCGACTTGTCAACACAATTTACCATAATTACACTGCTTTTCTGTGTTAACTGATTACTTTTTCCCATGGGAAACCACTGCGGCCGAAGTGCCCGTATCGAGCCGTCTCCTGATAAATAGGACGCCGGAGATTGAGACCCTTCAATATGCCCGGAACGGAAAGGTCCAAAAGCGACCAGGCAAATGCTTCAATCTGTGCAATAGGCTTCTTTTCCGTACCAAATGTCTCAACGGCTTTTGCGAGCGGCTCCCTTTGTCCTATGACGTATGCAACCCGCACCTCCGCACGATCCGCAAATCCTTTCGCGACAATATTTTTCGCAATATATCGGGCCGCATAGGCGCCACTTCGATCCACCTTGGTCGGATCCTTACCGCTGAAAGCGCCGCCTCCATGACGGGCAAACGCTCCATAGGTATCGACGATGATTTTCCGCCCGGTCACCCCCGTATCGGAAGCAGGACCGCCGATTTCCCATCGTCCTTTGCTGCCATTCACGATGACATTTGTAATTTTCGGCGGGGTCATTTTGTACTTTTTAAGTACGGGCTTAACGACCTTCTCATACAAAGAAAGCTTTAGCTTTTCGTTTGTCACCTTGGGATCATGCGGGACGGCAAGTACGATTTGGTCGACCGCGACCGGTTTATCATTTTCGTACACGACTTTTACTTCACTTTTCCCGTCGGGACGCAAAAACGGAAGGATTCTTTTCTCCCGTACTTCATCCATACGCTCGACTAAACGGTGTGCGAGAACAAGAGGCATAGGCATATATTCGGGAGTTTCGTTCGTAGCATACCCAAACATCATGCCTTGATCTCCCGCTCCGCCGTCATCTACACCGACCGCTATATCCGGCGACTGCTGATGAATATAGACGGATATCGGGGACGTATAGGAAAAATTATACTTCGGGTTAGTATATCCCAAAGATTTGATCGTTTTACGTGCAATACCTTCATAATCCAATTTCTTTTTGCACGTCACCTCTCCGGCCAGTACCACACGATTGGTCGTGACCAGGGTTTCTACTGCGACCCTGGACATAGGATCTGCTTTGAGTGCTGCATCAACAATCGCGTCAGAGATCTGATCGCAAATCTTGTCCGGGTGACCGGAGGCCACCGATTCCGAGGTGAAGTGCATGATTTTTTTCATAAAACTCCTTTTGGGCCTGCCGTAAGAAACAAAAAAAACCCTCCGGAGAGAGGGTTATAGTGTTTCCTCAGTCGGGCCAATCAGTTCCTGCCTTCCGGCGGGACTCGTTGTGGCACCGTAATTTGTCTAAACTCGGTTGCCGGGCGGATCAATGAGCGAGATCTCTCACCGCCACTCTTGATTTTTTATATTATTTGTTACGATACTGCTTCCTTTGACCTCTTGTCAAGCAGAAATTCCACGGACTAGATGCTTGCCTTTCCGAATGCGATGCGGTCAAGCACCCTCTGCTCCATATTCATCATACGGCCGGGAGTGATGACGAAATCTCCGAACCGTTCCTGCACTTTATCTATCGCGATCGTGATATCGCGCTTCTTGTTCTCTTCCGGAAGTAATGACATCTGCGTATAGATATCATGGTCCAGCTGGTAACAAAAAACCGCCAGTATCCGGACCGGTCTCTCCGGTGCAACTTTTAGAATGTCGCGCATCCTTTCGTAAAAATCACTGTCCGCAAAGAGCGGAACCATATGCTTTTCCTGTGTGTGCCAGTGACTGTAATCGGTAAAAAGCAGCGACAACCCCACGCCATGTGCGGTACAGCCCGCCTCCCGCAGGCGTTTACCCATCTTCATCACGAGCTGTGCGAGGATTTGCCACAGCCTGGGATCAGTCGGCGTATATCCTTTGGGCAGCGCGTAGGATTGCCCAAATGTTTTTTGCGGATCTTCTGTCTCATCAAACGATTTGTACATGCCGCCGTCTTCCCAGCCGTGAAGCCTCCGCCACCAGTGATAACCAAGAATCGAATGAAACGCCCGCGCCAATTCTTCCTCAGAGGCTTCCAGCATGGCGCTCGGCGACGGAATTCCGGCAAACCGCAACCTGGTCGCGTTGGCGGTTTTAATCCCGCAGAGATCCTCTAACTCAAGGCCTTGAAATACTTCCGTGATCGTTTCTTTGGTAATCCATCGGAGTCCGTCCGGTTTCTGGAGGTTGGATGCGACTTTTGCGAGGTATCTGTTTGGTGCAATCCCTATGGATACGGTGAGCCATTCGCCGATTTCGTTTCGTATACGCGCTTTCATCTCGTGGGCTATAGAGGCCATCGCTGATAAAACGTCGCCGTCTTTCTGCATTTGCCGGTATAACGCGGGCGTATCCAGAAGGGACAGCACCATCTCATCTATAGATTCCACGCTAAGAAGATCTGTGTAACTTCCTAAGAGTTTCGTAAGCTGATGATTGACCACACGATATTTTCCCGGATCCGGCGGCAGGACAATAAGCTTTTGGTATCTTCTTTTTCCTTCACCGACAGGCATACCGGTTTTGATCCCCAGGAGTTTGGCTTCTTTGGAAGCAGCCAGGATACAGCCGTTATTGGTCGTATAGGCCGCAACGACGGTCGGTTTGCCGCGAAACAACGGATTGGCCTGCTGTTCTACGGTCGCGAAACAGGAATTGAGGTCGACGTGCATGACGACAGGAGGAGTGTTGTGAAAATCCATGGCTTCTAGTTAATTGATCGTTTCTACGTCCAGTAAACGCCATTCCAATGTTTCCGAGTTCATCTCCAGGCGAAAAAATGTGACCCCGTCAGTTACCGAAAAGACATGAACAAGCACTCGTCCCTGACGGTACATATGGTGGAGGCCGACGTTTTTGATCTGATACCGCCTGCCATGCCAGTAGAGACTGTAGGGAATGACTTTGCCGGACGAATGGTTACTCCAAAGTGCGACAGAAATCGGTTCATTGATGACTTCGGGCATACTGCGCCCCTCATAGTCCACAATTTCATCGGGACGAAGTGGGGGTTAATCCATAATAAACCCGAAAGTAATGGTGGTCAACTGGATCTAACTAGAGCAAATGATATGAAAATAAACCGAAAGTAAGATTGTGCTCTCGTATAATCACTCCTTGTCAAAATTCGATATTTATCCTATGATACCGCTCTCATGAGCATCATACCAAATATGGGAGCAAATTTACGCATCGATCGCAGTCGGCAGCTACGAGCTGACTTAATGAACGACGGGAGATGGAGAGTATCGATTGTTGAGACCATTCCAAATCCGTTAGGCAACTTATCCGTCAACCGCACCGTCCTCAAGGTATCCGCAAGAACCGAGATAGGAGTAAATGATTTCTTAGGCCTAACCACTTTTATGGAATCGCATCTATTAGGTGACTTAACCAATACGTTCGCAAATACGTTATCCGCGCGTTTAGAATCCGCAAGAGCGGAACAGTCACCTCCCAGAGAAGGCAAGGGATTCCGGAGATAGATTGCTGGAGCTTGCTAGCCGTAGCTTCAGCGAAAGATAGTACTCCGTGTCGGATTGTCGCGGACACGCGACACTCACCAGGAGTAAGATTCGCCTCGGTTACTCGGCTCATTAACTCCTGGATTGCGGACCGATAGGTCGGTTCTCATTCGAGATTATCATAAAAAAAAGTCCGGCAAATGCCGGGCTTTTTCATGAGTACCCCGTGTCGGATTCGGACCGACGATTCTCTGGCTGAAAACCAGATGTCCTGGGCCGCTAGACGAACGGGGCGGCAGATGGATTGTAGCAAAAAACCTCGGGGAATGGAATTTATGACTCTATAAACGATTCCTGCAGTGGACGTCTCGTTACTCGGAAACCTGCTATTTGACCGCGACCCCAATCAGGAATTTTTCCCGACGGTATACGCCTTCTACATTCCAAGGTCTGATTTATTTGGAGGACCGCATTTATCACGGTATCGTCTGCTGGAACAAGCGATTCATCTGTCGGGTTCTCGGTCTTTACATCAAAATATCTACCCCGTGTTGTGACTGTGCTGGCGTGTACCCGTCCTTGTTCGGGGTAAAATACGAAATGATCCGTTCGCACAGATTTCCCGGGCCCTCGTATCGCCACATTTCGTATCGTACTCGTCGGACCTTTGTTTTCTATTTCTTGCCCTAGGGCGTTATATAAGACAACTTCTAACATCGTGCCCTATAATAGTACGAACGAAGAAAATGTCAAGATTATCTTGATATGCATCACGTCAACTTAAGTTCATCTCAAGACCAGAAATTTGCAGATTTCGAACCTGGATTTGATTGAAAACAGCCTCGCAACTGATACGTAATTGTTGGAAATCGGGTAGCATGACGCACTCACAAGAAAAGTTCGGCTAAATGCACAAATTTTTCGTTTATGCGCTCTCTCTCATGAATCTTCGTTTAGCGGGAGGCACATGCTTCGTCGTATACGTCCCAGAGATCCTGGGATAGTTTTTCCGAGGCTCCGTGGCTATCAAGTATACCTACGGCCTGCGCGAGCTCTGTGAGCGAGTACTTATCACTCCTTTTTATGACATTCCAAGCGTAGCGGTCTTGATCACGGAATATTTGGTTATAAAGGGCATTCGTCTGACCGAGGAATAAAACATCTAATACATATCGAAGAAATTCTGTATGTGATCGGTTACCCACCAGCAAAAGTGTACGCCATTTCGTACAAAAGTGATGTAATTTTTATCACAATTATGATTGCATCCCGTACACCGCCCGAAACTGACAATTGAACAAACGGACGTAATCTTTATAATGATATATATAAAAGTAAATAAAGTATTTCTTGCTGCGGCTTACCTCTCCTTCATCGGAGTACTTCTTGCGGTTTACCTTCTCTGGCAGCAATTCTTTCACCCGGCATTCCAGCCGTGTAACATAAATAGCTTCATCAACTGCAATGCGATTATCTCGGGACCGGTCGCCAAAACTCTGGGAATACCGACGCCGCTTTATGGCCTCATCGGGTATCTGGTCATGATCTACGCGTCACTTGTGCATAACAGGAAGCTACTGCTGTCTATGGCGACGTTCGGTTTAGTATTTTGTCTCTATATCGCCTATCGGGAGCTTATACAGCTGCGAGTGGTGTGTCCTGTCTGTATCACCTGCCAGGTTATCATGATTACTGTATTCACTATAAGCGTAGTGCTCAATCGCAAAACTAAGTAAAGGAACCATTTTTCTCTTCGTTACTTCAAAGCCTTTTCTACCTTCCGCGCAAAACTTCTCAGAGACGGCCAGGTCTTCGCGGACGTTCTACCGATCACGAAAGCATCAGCCTCCGGATCTCCTGATATGATCGTAAATCTCACTTTTTGAGATTTTTCCGCAAGTAATAAGCGGATGCGAGCCTCCCGTGATGGCATCGTCACGGTAAATTCCGGCTCATCTAATAATTTGTCTTTCTTCCCCGTCATACACCTCTTTTTCAGGCCCTATCTGAAAGAATCGTCCGGATGACATCCGCGATGCGTTCCGCCCTTAGAGTTCCCTGGGCTACCGTGCCTTCCCGATACACCGCCCAAGGGCTCGGTAGGAGTACGGCGTATTTGACTCCCAAAGACTGCGCGGCCAGGATATCGCCTTTGAGGTTATCCCCGATGACCAGCACTTCTTCCGGCCGTACATCGAGTGCTTTCATCGCCTCTTGCCAATGTTCCGGCCCTTTGTTGCCAAACGCATCCGCAATCGTCACAGAGTCAAAATACTTCCGCAAGTCGTGCGTATCGAGCTTCACGTTGGTCCACTCTACACCGGCATGTGTCACCACACCCATTTTCGGCACAGACGCTCGAAACGCGTCCAGAGTCTCTATAGCGCTTGGCAGAAGATTAGGAGCCGTCTTATATATGTTGAATATGATCTTTTTCGCATCGTAAAGAACCGGAGTCATCGCCTGGCCGTATTTCTCTGCCATATGCGCAACGACGGCATGCCAGCGCTCCTGACTTACCGAGTGGGAAACGAATGCTTCCGCGCCAAATTTACGGATAGAAGCAAGCATCTCTTCCGTGTTTACGGAGGGCACGCGCTCGGCGACATACGAAACGTATGAATTCTCGATATTTCTCTCCTGCGCAGAAGTCTCCAGGAGCGTATCATCTAGGTCAAATAGCACCGCTTTTATACCATGAGCAGACAACCAGCTTTTGAGTTGGATACGTTCCAGCTCCTTCGCCTGTACGGGCTGTATGCGTTCGGTAGTCATAGTTAGCGCATTATATCAAGCCAAAGGAGTGTTAATCAATTGCGATGGAATCAAAAGAGGACGCACTACGCAGAGGTCAATAATCAAACCGAAACATCTTTGACAAATATCATCGTGTCTCTACGGGAAATGATCTCGTCAAACATGGATCCCCCGACCCTGGTCGCCTCGGTGTTATGCGGTGAATAACCCCGTGCTCTGTTTATTTCTTCACCAAGTTCGTCCATGAGGGCAAGTACTGCCTTTTTGTCTTTTGAGGTCGCGAAGCGCACATTCATGAGGATAGTATACACGATACGTTCAATTTGCCTTTTCACAACTCGGTCAAATTAATATACAATAGGCAAATCCGCATGAAAAAACTATTACTTTTTCTCGTCATCTTCATCGCCCTTGCGGCGAGCGTCATATACCTCTGGTTTCACCGGGTATCGACCAAAATATTCGTTCAGCCCGGCAAGAAAACGGCGATAAACCTACCGACATCGATCAAAGGCTATTTTGACAGCAAAACTCCTTTCAACATATTAGTTGAGGGCTACGGCGGCGGCACGCACGACGGAGCATATCTTACGGATACGATGATCGTCCTGCACGTCGACCCCAAAACACAAAAGATATTTCTCATATCCATCCCCCGGGATATCTGGGTGAAAATTCCCACCCAAGGCACTGACGGTAAGCACTGGAAGCTCAATGCAGCCTACACGCTGGGCCTGGACGACCGTGGATATCCCAACAAATTACCGGAATTCAAAGGCGATGACGGTGGAGGCAGACTCGCCGAATACGCTGTGGGTCAGGTGACGGGACTCACTATTCCGTATTTCGTTGGATTGGATTTTTCCGGGTTCACCCATACCATTGATACTCTCGGTGGTGTTGATATAAATGTGTCGCCAGCCTTCACCGATACGGAATATCCCATAGAGGGCAAAGAAGCGGAACTCTGCGGGCACCAACCCGAAGAAATTCCGGCGCTAGACATCCAGGCCGCGACGACCGCGGCGGAACTCGTATATCCATGCCGATACGAGCCCCTACATTTTGACAAAGGCATGCAGCATATGGACGGCGCAATGGCACTTAAATACGTCCGCAGTCGCCATTCCAAGGAAGATGGAACGGACTTTGGCCGGGCGCAGCGCCAACAAAAGCTGATTCTGGCAGTCAAACAAAAGGTATTCTCCGTCGGCTTCGTGTCCAAGGCGATTCCTTTCATGGATTCATTAGGAAATGACTTCAAAACGGATTTGTCTCTCGACGACGTGAAAACGCTTATACAAAATGCGTCAAGCCTCAACGGATATGACGTAGCAACCCTCGCGCTTACCGATCAAAATTATCTTGTAGACTCCCTCGCGGCTGACGGCCAAAACATTTTGGTCTCCAAAGACGGACAGGACAACTGGGATAGCGTCCACACCTGGCTAACCAACACGTTTGAGGGCAAGCCGGTACCGGCGATCCCGATCGTCAAGGTCCTCAATGGCACGAAGACGCCCGGGCTCGCGCAGCATGCGACGGACCGGATCCAGGAGTTGCATTTCCAAATACAGCCGCCTGGAAGCACGACGGACCATGCCATACCGAAAACATCTATTACCGTCTATGACCCGAACATACCGGCACAAGATCTTCGTGCCCTTCAAAAAGAATTCGCCGTCCCAACGATAGACATTGGCGCATCGGCAACAGCATCGGCATACAACATTCTGGTGGTCCTCGGTACGAACTACCAGCCCACTATCGGAACGACTCCGTCACCGAGCCCGTAAGAAAGGTATACTACATATATGACATGGTTCATTTATGCTCTCCTCTCCGCGTTCTTTGCGGCGTTGACCGCAATACTTGCGAAAATAGGGATCAAAAACGTCGATTCAAATCTGGCGACAGCCATACGTACCGTGGTCATACTTCTTTTTGCCTGGGGGATAGTATTGGCACAGGGTACAGCGAAGCAACTGGTGACGCTCTCCCGTTTTTCGTTGCTTTTCCTGGTATTATCGGGAATTGCGACCGGGCTATCATGGCTCTTTTATTTCCGAGCACTGCAATTGGGGGAGGCCTCACACGTATCGCCTATAGATAAATTAAGCCTGGTCATCACGATCATTCTTGCGGCGCTCATTCTCAAAGAAAAAATCACACTCCCCATAGTTTTGGGAGCGGCGCTTATGTCGATAGGCGCGATCCTCGTCGGCTTCGGTAAATAAACATACGGCTCATCGGTCACGAATACACGCCAAAAACACAAACGGCTTCAGCGAGCGTTTATTTCTAGCGACGTAACGGTCACCGGATTAACCGGTGTGGAATTCTTTCCCGAGGCGCTCATCTTAACCGGAGCTGTAGCTATATCATCTACGACACTCATGCCATCCGTCACCGTACCAAATATCACGTAGTCTTTCTGAAGATCCGTATCCGCCTGAACGATGAAAAACTGACTGCCGTTCGTATTGGGACCGCTGTTTGCCATCGCGACCGTTCCCCTGGTGTATGTCCCGGTAAACGGCTCATCATCAAATCGGTATCCCGGCCCGCCCGTTCCGTTCCCCTTGGGATCTCCGCCCTGGATCATAAAGCCGTTGATAACTCTATGAAATATGGTGTTGTTGTAAAACCCTTTGTTTGACAGATAGACGAAATTATTGACGGTAATCGGTGTTTCTTTCGCGTGAAGCGCAATTGTAATATTGCCTTTGTCCGTATGAAGCACGGCGGCATAGGACTTCGTTTTGTCGAGAGTGAAGGCCGGCGGTTGCGCGACAGACGACGTTGGCCGCGGGCTGGATGATGAGGTTTTCCCAAGTATGCTTTGGTCTGATGAAGTACCCATAAATCGTAGAGCAAGCACAATACACGCGATGACAAGCGCCGCAATGACACCGTACTCGTATTTCATGAATTATATTTTAGCGCAGGAACGAAAGCATGAAAAGCGGCAAATCTGCATTCAATAGTATATACTTATTTACATGCCGGAAATCCCTCAAGAACACATGACGGTGAGACGATACGAACTACCGACACACGTGGCTTGGAAAGAAACAGACGCGGCCGCAGTAACAGAGCTTACCGCTACTCTTTCCAAAAATCACCGCCAAATGACCGAACCGCTTGTTGCATATCGCGGAGGCGGCATCATGGCACCGGATACGGAGGATCTGGCCCCAGGATACAAACTCTTTCTCACGGCTGACCGATCTATGGCGGTTATCCCGGTCAAAACGGAAGCCGGCGGCAAACTTACGGACGTCGTCCACTTCCCAACCAAGAAAGATACCCTCCTGCGTTTTGACGCCAATCTCGCGGCGTATAGGCAATCCGTCGGGGACTACGTAGCTGCCCATTGGAATAAAGAAAACGGCTTTTCTCCCCTACCGAAAGTGACGATGATCGATACACTCCCTGATGGACGGTTCGTGACTCTCGATCAATATCGTCCATATCTCCACAGTATCGGCAAGGGATCCGGATCCTTGGGTATTCATGCGCTTGATACCGAGCGTCTCACTGATTCCGACGCCCGACAGCTCGTACACGTTCTCGACGCGATACATCCCAATCTAAACGACTTCCGCGCATACCTTGCTCAAAATCATCAAACAGTACCACCGGAAAGCCTCTTGCATCCGGACAACCCGCTTACCGCACTGCGCGGCCAAGAGTGGTGGGTAAATCCAACCGCGGCGACGGATCGGCTGCGGGAGCTCACCGGCAAAACGGCCGCCATGGAAAAGGAATTTGCTGCCATTGACCCGTCATTTAAGGTATCGAGTGCTCTCGAGCAGACGATACGCAACAATCTCGCGATCTTCCCTCATCAGAACGGTCAGGTAGATAACCCGGAAGCCCAGAAACACCTCACGGTCGTTCATGGTGCTCTGTATCCCGGCAATATACACCGTTCGGAAACCCCCGACCGTGTCTCATTTTTTACCGTCACGGGAGGAGACAGGTCCCATATCGGTCTTCCCGGAGAGGCGATTGACTGGCTGGTGACTGCGGCCGCAGCTTCCCCTGCTCATCAGGAGGCCCTCATCTCTGAATTTCTCAAACTACATCCGAGCGAACAGGAAAAACGGGGTCTTGCGATGCACGTCTTATACCGGGCCATATCCGAATCCTCATGGTTTGCCGCGCATGGCACAGGGAACGAGCTCGGAAATCTCACGAAGTTAAGTTATGACATTTTAAACGGCAACGGTATCTGGCAAGGCGTCAATACGCCGATAGAGGCCGTCACTTGATAAACTCCCTCTTGCATCTCCGGCTTCATTTCTTTTAAATAGGATGATATGGATACACAAGATTCTTCTCCCCAACCAAGTACAAATGATACGACAAGCGCAGACACCGTCCTTGAGCTCGAATCAATGATCAAGCAGGGCATGACCACCATGGACCGCAATAAGTCCGAACTCAAAAAGCTCAAAGAGATGCTAGAGAGCGCACTCCTTAACGACGAGACCTATCGTACAGCCGCAGAAAAGGCCAAGGAAGCGGCGAAGGAAAAAGGGAAAGCCAAACTCAATGTTTTAAATGTGCCGGCCAATAAGCAACTCGAAGAAAAAATTAAAGACCTCTCTACGGAAAACAAGGAATTGAGTGGCGCACAATCCGAATATCTGCGTGAATACGCCAGACTCTCCGGTACCAACGAAATAGAAGGCGACGACGGGGAAGTACGGGAAATCGTCTATGTCGCCAAATTGGTCAAAAAATCGAAACGTTAAACAATAATATCTTTAACTATCTCCTCGGTGCCTGAATTTGAGCTTCTACCTGCATGTTTCCGCTGGCCATTCTTCGACGAGCGAATATAGCCATCGATGCATTCGGCAACAGATGAAATATATTTGCGTCTCTATGGAACTGGCCATCCACTTCAAGCCGTGGCTGTTTACCTTTGGACCGAATCAATACCACGACGCCATGTCTCCTGTCAGGACGCGCAAGGACTCGAACAGTTCCTGATAAATTAATTGATGCCCGCTCTCTACCGCGTGTGACACTTGTGTGTTCTGCGCCTTTGGAAGAAAAAGTGCTAATTTTCATCGTTACTACCTCCCTTTCACCCCAACCATAGTTCACAATTTTTGATTTGTAAAGAATGAGGCATCTGCAAAATTGCGCCGTTTCGTGACCAAATACCATTCTTCTTTCGGGACTACGAGCCAGCGCTTGGTGACACGTAGGACGTCTTTCATCTGCGTATCATGGCATTTGGCAGCTGCTATCTTTTTGTCGAGAACATCCGAGATGTCTACGACGAGGTCCACATCCTTCTTTTCAAATCCCGGCGGGAAATAGATGAAGTAATCCTTCATGCTCTCGCTCGACTCTTTACTCGCGACGTGATAGAGGATAGCGTCTATGGACGGCATGTTGCGATACACAAAACTTGCAATCATGGAGACCGCTACATGATCCAAATGCCCCGATACTCCCCTATTTTCCATCGTAATGATAAAGGTAGGATTGATATCTTTGGCTATGGCGGTCAACTTTTCTGCGACCTCGTGATAGAGGTTGTTGGAAAGCGTGCCGTCCTTATAGTTGAGAAAGTGAACCTTTTTCACTCCCAATATATGTGCAGATTTCTTGAGCTCTTCACGGCGAAGCGGACCCAATTTGGGTCCCAGCGGGTGGAACCTGCTGTCGGAGGCACCGTCTGTGACGCATACAAGGTGCACATCATGCGTTGCAGAAATCTTTGCGATGAGCCCGGAAGGACCGAATGCTTCGTCATCGGGATGGGCGGTCACGACGAGGACGGATTTTTTCTTCTCCATGTAGGCTATAATACACGGTATGGATGTCTTTTCGCAATTTATCCCCGAACTCGATACCGTCTGGACGACCACTCTGTCCCATGACACCCACGCATATCCCTTTTATACCAAAAAATGGCACGCCCAATGGTTTTCCTCTTTGGGAGACGGCGAGCAGCCGATGATTATCGCCGACGTCCCAGCAGGAGTCCTCATACCGCTTGCAGTCAAAAACGCAATTGCTCATTTCAGCGGCGGCGAAGAAATTGCGGACTATCTGGATGCAATCGGTTCCGATCCTGCCAAAAAAGCGGTTTGGCTTAAAGCACTCGGAATCATACGGATGCAAGGCGCCAAGCGCCTCATCCTGCGGAACATTCCTGAAGATTCTGCAACGCTCGCCTTTTTCCGGTCACAAAAAGGCGCTGACATACAAAAAGAAGATACGACTCCGATCCTCACTCTTCCGAATTCCTTTGAGGCGTATATGGCATTGCTGGATCGCAAAGACCGCCATGAGCTCAAAAGGAAAATGCGTAAATTTGAGGCCGCGCATACTGGAACTACCATCTCTGTGACACAGGGGGAATCGACTGATCTCGACCTTCTTATCAAGCTCATGCTGCGGGATTCCGACAAAAAGATATTTTTGACAGATCCGATGCAGCGTTTTTTTCAAAACCTCTCTGTCTCCATCGGCGAAAGCATCATGCAGTTCACACTCGCACTCGATACCAACGTCCTAGCGACAGCGGTCGCGTTTCGCACTCAGGGTTCTCTTCTTCTCTATAATTCGGGCTACAACGAAGACTACGTGGGCGCAGGATTCTATCTGAAATCCAAAATGATCGAATGGGCCATCTCACAGAAGATCACCTCGTATAACTTCTTACAGGGGAGCGAGCGGTACAAGTATGAGCTCGGAGGCAAAGATTTCTTTGTCTACCGGGTTGAACTCACGATGTAGTTGCCGGTGATTTCTTGGCAACCTCCTCTACTTCCAGAAGTTCTTTCGTAAACCGTTTGGCATCATCTGCTTTTATGCCTGTCGCCTTGGCCGCTTCTTCAAATGTTTTCGTGGTTATGTTTTTCGGGTTGTCGTGATCATCGTCCGCCATCCCGCATCCGCAGTTATAACACATGATATCCCTCACCACCTTTCTCTATTATTGTAACGTATGTCACAAAGAAAAGTTACACGTATAGAAAAGATCTATCCTACACCAATGGTAAGCCGCTTGAAAAAAAGAATCAATTACAGGGAGCTCGTGCGTTAGTTACTGTTCTTGTATTCCGGACAGAGGTCGCCAAGCGGACAGCCTTCGCACGTATGCGGGCGTGCGGTACATATATGACGGCCGTGAAGGGTGAGCAAGTGGCCAAAGATAATCCATTTGTCCTTTGGGATGAGCTTCATGAGATCTTCCTCGATTTTCACCGGATCCTTTTCCGTCGTCAGGCCCAAGCGGTTTGATAACCGTATGCCATGGGTATCTATGACAATGCCGGATGCGATCCCAAATGCACTGCCGAGAACCACGTTTGCGGTTTTCCGGGCTACTCCCGGTAACGCATCCAGCTCCTCCATCGTCTTCGGGACCTGCCCTCCGTGCTTCTCCATGATGATTTTCGCTGAAGCGACGATGTTTTTCGCTTTGTTGGTGTGGAAAAGGACTTTACCCACCATTTTGTCTACGTCTTCCGACTTCGCTTCGGAAAAAGCTTTAATCGTCGGGTACTTTTTAAATAGTGCTGGGGTCAGAGTGTTTACCATCTTATCAGTCGCCTGCGCGGCAAGGATGGTTGCCGCAAGGAGTTCAAAAGGTGTCGAGTAATCAAGTTCCACCTTGGGATGGGGATTGGCGGCCGAAAGTCTCTTTAATATCTCCAGAGCTTTTTCTTTTTTGGTCATATCTATATTCGTAACTTTTTCACTATTGGATGCGTATCTCCCATTTCTAGAATAGGGATGAAATCAAATATATCAACTTTGAGACAGAGTTCAAGATCCTCCTTAGGAAGGTGCGGATACAGAGGATCTAAAAACAATAGACTTGCTTTATGTCTTCTTAATCCTTGAATTACTTTGTCAGCATCCGGTTTTTTACCTAATAACCGTTCTTTAAGAAATTTGGCAAATACGTCGTCCTCACTTTCCTTCCCGTCCATTGCAACGATAGAAACATCTTGCGGTTTTCTTGCTCGAATATATTTTACTATCGACGCCGTAACGGTAAAGCTGCCAAAAATGATCTCGTCTGCCCCTTTCGCATTGATGAGCCCCTGCGTGCCCTGCGAACTTCGGTGTACGATTACTTTATCCGTAAAATCCGCGTGAACGATTTCCTTCGGGCTGTTCCCGTTATCAAAGCCCTCGATGGATATGCCTTGTTCCTCTCCGACGAGAATATAGTCTTTATTCGCGCGCTTGAGGTTGAATGCTTCTTCTACGGTAGAAACGGGAATGATGTGCACCGCGTTCCGTTGTAATAAATATGCCTCGAGCGTCGCTGCCCGGAACACATCAACGATGATAACCGTCCCTTTTGCTTTTCTCGCGCCTGGAACCCCGTATAATATGCGTATTTTCATACAGACATTATATACCTTCATCTATCAATTCTTGGTTGATTGGAAATATCCCTCGTTAATGATATCATACGGGCCGAATGTACCTGCCAACTCATATTGCATGCCAATTGAAAACGTCGCATTCGGGATAAGTATAAACGATATAGTTCTACCGAACGGAAAAACGCACATGGGAGCCGATCGCTGCATTGGCGGTCAAAGAGGTCTCTAAGGTCCTGTCCTTGGCGCGCGACCTCAAAAAAAGAAGTATCTCGATTATCGTCATAAACCACAGAATGGAGGATATCTTTGCGATTTCAGACAGAATTATGGTGTTACACGCAGGTAAACTCGTCGGTAGATTCAAAAGGTCAGCGACTACACCGAAAGAGATCGTGGGTCATGTTTATTGACGAGTAGAACTTCAATAGCTTGTAATCTGATGATTAATATTCAATTTCGAGTAATGATATACTGAAACTATGAAACAACATGATGTCTTGTATGCGAAATCAGCATTCATAGCACTGGCAGTACTCGTCACTTTAGCTGCAATATTAGGGATCATCGCGTATAGAAATATCAAACCAACAGCATCACCTCCATCCGGCGTTCAGCAAAGTACCCCACAGAATCCGACACCGACATTTATCCTGAAACATATAGATGTACCGGATAATATACACTGGTTTGAAGCTAATCCCACCTGCGCCGCGCTTAGCAATAGCCTCCGCATATTTTTTCCCGTCGGATGGATAGTCGGTGGAGCGCAACACGTATTTGATAATGTTTCCGGCGATCCGGGATCCAAAGAATATAATGATTCCATAAATCTCGTGAGTCAATGTCAAATCTTTGCCGGGTATAAATCGGAACCGGACGGATATATGTCACCATGTACCAAATACGATTACGGCGTCATTTCCGTGGCAGCATGGATAAACGAACCAGCCGTGACCCTGGAAGACATGTTGAAAAATAATTTAGCGCACTCTAAAGACGCTACAAACCCGTCTCATTCGGAAATACAAACTCTCAATGGAAGACAATTTCTCATACAGGAAATTGATCCCCCGTATTTCGCATCATATACGACGTTAAATAATAATTATGTCATACGTGTTTCACATTCTAATTGTCCGGATTACATGGGGAGTGACCATAATTCGTACTTTAAGGATACTGGGTTAGAAGTAACAAAGCGCCTATTGTTTAAATAGGTACTTTTGAGAAATATTATTTTGTGAGTCGGCAGGGGCTCGAACCCTGAACCAACAGCTTAAAAGGCTGCTGCTCTACCGTTGAGCTACCGGGTAGAAGGGCTCAAACTCTAATCACACCGTAAAAACTACTGTAGCATAACTAAGTGTTTTTATCTATTAGACTTACCATTGAAACTACGGACGAACCACCCATAATCGGAGCGGGTAGATGGTCCATATCAACTGAAGTAGCTTTTGGAGAATACTCTGGATGTTTGTGCTCCAAATAGAACTTGATAGCTACAAAATTACCGTTAAGAGCCTGTGCAATTAATTTAGACTGAATTTGGTCAGTTAAACCCCGTTCTTCTATTTTAATGGCCTTTTCGAACTCCGTATCTTTTAGCCATAAATAGAAAGTTTTACGATTTATTCCTATTTTCTGACATAGAAGTGATATATTGCCATTAACCTTATTCCAGGTTTCTATGGCTAACTCCTGCTTAATATCACGCTTATTTGTACCGTTTTGTATATCGTTCATATATTCTTTTTGGCCTCGTCCCACTGACGCTGATACTTCCATAAGGGATACCGACTCGCCAATACTTGCTCCAAGGCCATTTTCTTCATAACGGAAGCACCATCACCCATATATTTAAGTTCCTGTAGCCTCTGGTAATCAGGATCTTTAGTAATTTTGTTTGTAAAAGTAAAAGATCCTCTTTTATTTTCATTCTTGTCATTCTTCTCATTATTGTTAGTCGTCGTTATTTCGCCTACTAGTCGTCTTTTATCCGTCTCAAGGTTCGTCCCTATTTCTGGATTAATATCAAATATCATCGCATTAACAAGCCGTGCTATAGTGCCAAGCTTCGTCCCTTTGAACGTCACTAAACCGTATTTTTCTAAATATTTTTTATCAGTTCTGTACTCCCGTTCTGATACTCCGTATGTTAGATGATCTCCGATAAAAGCCTCTCCAATTTGCAAGCTTTGATCAGGATGATTCACCGTACGTTTTGCTCTAACAGCTATTAAACTTAAGAGAGCGAATGCTGTCGGCCTTCTCTCAAGCAAGTAAAAGTATTCCTGACTATCTCTTTTTAGCATAATGAACGAACTATTTTGGTTCTCCATATTCGCTCTCTCTTTCTATCTGTTCGGGCACTTCAAGATATCCTTTACCATCACAAGCGTGGCATGTAACACGTTTATTACTCACCGTTCCCCAGCCGTTGCACACAACGCACTTAAACGGAATATATTTTGGTTTAATCTGTTCTAATGGGATAAACATTGTACTGTCTGTCATTATTCTCCTATACAATGTAAGGATAGCAATCGATGTTGTAATCTCCAAACAACGAAATGAAGCTATTTGGTAAATAGTTTTACCTGAGTATTCGCCCCAGTGCTATAATTTTAGTGTTTTAAGATATCCATGTCGGTTTAAGATCGATTCAGCATTTCAAATGTCTGATATACTAGCGGTGACAATTAAAATAGTTGCCTAAACCCATCAGAAATGAGGGGCATGGCATTAGAGCCTTGTGAGAAACAAGCTCTTCGTCAGAGCATCTCACAATGTTATCGCCCGAAAGTGCGGTAGCAGTCGCAAGACTTCGCTGGCGGGGAGCTTTTTATGCAAGAATATGAATAAAACTTTTTTTTCCATAATCTTTCTAATAATAGTTGGGGTTGTGGCGGACTATCTGGCAGTATTAATTCTGAATCTCGTTGGCGTCCCCGGGGCTTTTATAGCTGGCGATCTACGACAACACAACAAAATCAGATTTGTCTTTGGAACACTAATAGCCATATTAGGCCAGGCATATGTCTATCTGGCTTATATCGCTTTTATCGTAAATTGGACACTTTTAGCAAGATCAGTCCAAAAGGTTAGTATCATTGTTTGGATTTTTGCTGTACTCGCTTCTCTTATTCCAATTTATTTTAATTGGGCGAGAGCGGCAAAAGAAGCCAAAGAGGATAATTACACTAACGCACAAATAAAGGCGTTACCATTTACCATACTAGCTTCCTTAATAGCTTTAACGGTATTTCTAATCAATCCTAAAATTATGGGTGCAATTTACTGGTGGGTACCATACATGAGACCCTGAAGGCTAGTCTTTCCGATAAATATAAACTACGCTGCTGTTCCGCTTGCCAGACTTGTCCCGGCCGTGTAAGCAACTCCGCTAGCTCCAGCTGTCCCAGAGTTAAATACTCTACTTCGAAGTTCATTCGGTAATTCACAAAATATCGGTTTCGGTTCTTGTTTTTCGCAATATAAAAATATATGCTTCCAATCAACTCTATCATCGGTATTGATGACAGCTCTAAATTCAAGATGTTTTGCATAGGGTGGAGGTATATTTTGCACACTTCTATTATACCATCCGAAGGATACCTCTTTATATCCTCTTTATTCCGTCATTGAGGCTACGGTACAAAATTATAGGGTAATCCATTACTTGTTATAGAAACGTTAGCCTCAAAAGGAAGTCGCATTATGGAGGTTGTGCGACATAGCTACTCTAGTATTTTCAGCCATAAAGTTATAATATTGAATCACTATGTTGAAGCATATTTTCATCGATAACTTTAAAAGTTTTGATCATTTTGATATGAATATCCCCCAATTTGCAGTTATTGTTGGGAATAACGGCGTGGGAAAAAGTAATTTATTAAAAGCAATTAAACTTATATCTTTACTAGCAGCACAGAAATCAATTAAAGATGCTTTTATTGAACTCGAATTGGTTAACAATGAACTTTTCCATGATGCCACAAATCCAAAGTTCACAATTACACTTGAGTTTAATGTCAATGGTGTTGATATTAAATATCTACTTGAAATTACACAAATTAACGAACCGAGTGGTAATTTTAATTTTATTGTTAGCAAAGAAGTGCTTGAAAATAGCAAACAAATCATTTATCGAGAAGGAGATAAAATCATAATCAACACTGAAGAAGGAATCCCCCAGAGCAATGTTCAATTGGTTAATAGTCAGATTGCATTATCAGTTATAGCTCAACCAAAAATAGTCGTGGAGACTCAACGGTATCTCAGCAGAATGAAGATAGATATTTTTGATGTTTCTAAATTACGCAACCCAGGTTCAATGTCAAATATAGGACCAGGACTCAATAAAAATTTAACAGAAAGCTTATATTCCTTAAAAACAACTGGACCTAACAATTATTCTGAGATTGAAAGAGAAGCAAAAGAATTAATTATGGGGCTAGAAAATCTTTCAGTTGAAGATCAGGCAGGCAACCTATTTATTACCTTTAAGGAAATTTCACACAATAATCCTTTAAGTGTATTTTCAACATCTGACGGAAACCTTAGATTAATAGGTATATTAACTAGCATTTTGGGTGATCCTAAACCATCAGTCGTTATTATAGATGAGCTAGAGAATTCTATGCATCCAAAGAGGATCCGTGCATTAATGAAATTTTTGAATTATTTATCTGATAAAGAGTCTGGTGGAACTCAATTTATATTTACTACTCATAGCCCTATTATTCTTAAATTTGTGCAGGAAAAAGATATTATGTATATGTTTAAAGATAACGGAAAAACACAAATATCTAAACCAGTCAATAATAAAAAAATATACGAGCATCTGGCTAAAGCTAAAGATAAGGATTTAGATTTAGGGGACCTATTTTTGACTGGCACTTTAGAAGATATTTATAAACTTGGTATTAATAAAACTGAATAAGGACCATGAAAGTATGCGTTTTCGCTGAAACTCTTTCTTTCGATCGAATTATTTATCAAGCGCTTTGTCAAAGAATTTTTAAAGAATGTTACAGTTACCATGCAATCGAATTTGTTGATCACTCATTTGAACCCAATGGAAAAGGTCAATTAATAAAACAAGTTCCCACTCAAATTGATGTACAATTTGATTTAAACCCAGATATAGATTTAATCATCATTTTTATTGATAGTGATAACTTATCACCACAAACTCAACGCTCACAATTACGAAGGGAGCTTAACGACGTTAAATTCCCTCAAGGTTCAATAATTATCGCTGCACCTAAACGGAATATAGAATCATGGTTAATTTCCGATATAGAAGCTGTTAATGCAGTGTCTGGATTAAGTTTACCAGAATTTCCTAAAGCTGAATTAATTGCTGATCCTAAAGCTGAATTTAATAATATATATAGGAGCACTCATAATGTAGATATAAAAAGCGTTTTTGCAACAAATATTATTAGTAAAGCTCATATTTTTAAGCTCTTTACGCACTCCTTAGCGTTTCGCACGTTTCATGAACACGTTAGACAATTTATTCATGATAAGGAACCATCAAGAGCTCATGCGACTCATATAGTTTATTGACGCTTTTAGTAGCTTAAGTACTTAGTTCCAAAACAATTCTATTTTTAGTTTCGATAATATGTACATTATGTGTAGTATTTTTATAAAATTTATAGTAGATATTCTTGACTAAAGACTTTTCTTGTTCCCAATTCATTTCGTGACGTAATAACGGGTGCATATTTGTGACACTTATTGCCTCGTTTAAATCTTGATGGTAGTACGTCATCAAGGTTTTTGGGTCCCTGTGACCTGTTATTTTGGCTAATACTACGGAATCTACGCCTTGATTGAGCATTTCGGTGCAGTAACTATGTCGGAACAGGTGTGGATAGACCCGAATAGGGATATTACAGAGCCTTGCACGCTCTTTTATATCCCTACCAGCACCCTGTTGTGTTAATTTGCCTCGAGAACGACTTTCAAACACGTAACTACCCTTCCTTGTGAGCTTTGAAATAAGGTTAAGAAGCTCCTCAGATATTGGTACTACTCTGTTATCCCCATTCTTGGTATCGTTAAACACAATGTAGGCAGGCCTAGCGTGTATATCACCGATTGTAAGGCTCAATGCCTCATCTATACGGCATCCTGTGGTTCCTAGAAGCAAAATAAGTGCCTTTTGCCGGTTATTTATGGTTTCCTGTTGCGATTGATAGGGAATCTGCACATCAGCCATCGCTTGTATATCCTGTGGCCGTAGAATGTCCTTCGGTACTGGGTCTATCTCGTGTAAGAGTCGAAATTCATCAAACTCATGTATGTGGAAGTATCTATTGAGCTGTTTTGCCATCTTGATGAAGTTATTGAGGTAGGAATTCTTTAGTCCTCGTGCTTGTTCTGTTTCCAGGAAGACTAGAAAGTTGAGGCGTGTGAAATCCCTATTATGAAACCACGACACGAGTTTCTTGAAACGCCTTTGGTATACAGAGAAACTCTGGGGTTTTGTCCCGAACCCACGCTCCAGCCGAAGAAATCGTGAGAAATCACACCATGTATCTATCTGTAACCGCATGTATTGCGGTGTGTTTCAATTTGTGAGTCGGCAGGGGCTCGAACCCTGAACCAACAGCTTAAAAGGCTGCTGCTCTACCATTGAGCTACCGACCCAGTTGTTGTTTAATAAACTCTCTTCCTCTATATGACTTCAATTCCTGTTCGCGCTTCATCGCTTCTTTTCTAGTCTGAAAGGTCTCTTTGTAAACTAATATCCAATTTGTTCCATTCAATTTTGTATACGAACGTTTATCGAATTTTGGATCTTTATGTTGAATTAATCTTAATTCTAAATTTTCTGTTTGTCCGATGTAACGCTTCTTACTAGAATTGCTTTCAATCACATACACCGTAAACATACTCGCTAAAAGCCCGCCAG
Source organism: Candidatus Gottesmanbacteria bacterium (assembly GCA_023245335.1). Taxonomy (GTDB): domain Bacteria; phylum Patescibacteriota; class Microgenomatia; order UBA10105; family UBA927; genus UBA927. Next base: position 780,295 of record JAHFKK010000001.1, on the reverse strand, counting down.
CTGGCGGGTCTACCACTGAGCTACCGACCCAATAATAATCTTCCAGTCCACTTTATAATATAGTCCGGACACCGTTGACACCCCAAGAGTACTTGCCACTCCACTATGTTTCGTGGTGGCGTACCCCAAGGGTGCTTGCCACTCCACTATGTTTCGTGGTGGCGGCTACCGACCCATGGGTAAATTATAACAATTTTTGGTCGTTAGGGCTACTTTTTAGTAGATTCTGCCGGCCACACACCAATCCTTTTCAGCCTACGAAGTGTGGTGTCCGAAAGCGGGGAACGCTCATCAAAGTAATGCACATATACCCGGTGCATGGGTTTAGTCTTCGCATGAGATCTCGACATTATCCATGCGTTATCAGCGGTCGTCACCTGCGGGACCAAGGTTGCCATCGTCAGACGTTGAAAAAATCCTGATACTCCCCTTCTCTCACCCTTCGCGATTTGTTCCCGGCACTGCGGGCAATCAATAGAGGCATACTGCGACCCGGAATTCCCGTATTCTCGAGGTTTCATAGGATCAGAGTGTCATGATAACAAACTGCTTACAGTGCGTCAAAAAATACGGACATCAGGATATTTCGGGCATACCATCAGCGTGTAAATTTGATATACTACCCCGGTTTAACCAGTAACTCATAATTATTATTACTTTCCATGCCTCCACAGGAAAAATACCACGCACTCGTATCCGGGGAATCTCTTAAGGGACCAAGGGTTTACGGCCCGGAAGCAATTCGCAAGATAAATGGGCATCTGGTATTTACTGTAACGGTTGCTGGCAATGCTGTTGATTTGCCTCTCATAAATGTCGGCAAAGACGAGCCCGTCTGGATAGCATACGCAGACGTACTGAAAAGCCAGGAACTTCGCCAGTTTGCCAAAGCCGAAATGGTCGAGCGGCTAACCAACGAGCTTCTCGATAATCCAAACATAAAAGCCTTTGTCACCCCGCAATCATCGAAATCCGAAACATTTGTCCATGCAGTTGTTGCCGAGGTATCCCTCAACGTAGGTAAACAAATGCCGCTCATACAGCTTATCGGCAGCGAAGACGAACTCTACACCCGTAACCGCGCGGCAACAGGACTGGTGACCGAATGCATATCTGTGGTCTCCGCCGCCAAAGGCATCAAAAAATATATGGGCATAACCCAAAATGACGCGGAACTGTTACGCGCCCTCGGCGGAGAAATCGTATGGATAGATGACATCCTGACCACTGGAGAGACGCGGGATAAATCCTTCTTCCTCATAAATAGGGCTCTTGGCCTTCCGGATACGGCGACACATCCGACATTTGTCATAGGGACGGAGTCCGAATGGAGCCAGGGATACCCGAAAAAGTTTCCCGGCGTCAACGCCATTTACCACACCCCGGAGTTTACTCACGTACTGCCGCCCATCCTGGAGCACCAGCTAGCGTAGTATTTGCCCCTCATAACATCACATTAGGAGTATGTTGCAAAGACAACACTTCATCGTTTGGTCCCAAGACAATCCCCACGACGTCTATCCTCAATCCTTGCGGCAATTCCGGATGAAGAGAAGCATAGAACTCGGCGGTTTTCGCGACTTCCCGTAATTTCCACGGCGTGATCGCTTCCTCAGGAGTCCCAAACTGGGTTCCAGTACGGGTTTTGACTTCTACAAATACGAGCGTATCTTTATCAATCGCTATAATATCGATCTCGCCATAGCGTGCTTTGAAATTGCGTTCGAGGATACGATAACCTTTTTTACGGAGAAAATTTGCGGCGATGCCTTCGCCTACATAGCCGACTTTACTTCGATGGAGTGACAGTGGATTCAGTGACACGGGTTGCCTCTTTACCCAGTTTACCACGGAGGTAATAAAGTTTTGCGCGTCGGGCTGACCCTACCTTTTTGACGTCAATTTTTCGAATCCAGGGGGACATAAGCGGGAATATGCGCTCGATGCCTATGGCTCCTGCTCCGATTTTTCGGACTATAAACATGGCGTTAGCGCCGCTTCCTTTGATCGCGATCACTATGCCTTCAAATATCTGGATGCGTTCGCGGGTCTCTTCTTTGACTTCGCGCTTGGTTTTACCGGCTACTTTCTCTTTTTCGATGAGCTTGTAATGCACGCGCACCACATCTCCGATATGAAAAACCACGGAAAGCTCCTTTTCGCCGTCTTTACCTGTCCAGGTCGTCATGTTTGCCATAAGAAATCCTATTGTACCAGCTTCGGATTGTTTCTTCAACGGCTTCCCTCTTAGCCATGCGCAATACAGGCTTTGATGTAGTTGATGAATATAGGATGCGGGACGAGGGGCTGTGACCGGTATTCCGGGTGATACTGCGTACCCATAAAAAACGGATGGACACTTCTCGGCAGTTCAATAATTTCCGCGAGATTCTCGACGGTTGATCTGCCGGAAAATATGAGCCCTTTATCTTCCAATTGCTTGGTGTAATCGTCGTTAAATTCGTATCGGTGGCGGTGGCGCTCCCACACGAGCCTCTTCGCCGGATCGGAATACCCGCCATACGCGGTGTAGCTTTTGTCCGCAAGGGAACCTTCTTTCACTTTGCATTCCCATCTTCCCAACCGCATCGTACCGCCATACGCACGGCGCGCTTTGTTTGCTTCCTGGAGCTTATTCATATGTATGACAGGGTATTTGGTCGCTTCATCGCATTCTGTTGTGTTTGCGGCGTCTAACCCGAGGACGTTACGGGCGTATTCGACGACCGCTAGCTGCATACCGTAGCAAAGCCCTAAATACGGAATCTTATTCTCTCTCGCATAGCGGATGGCAGCTAACATGCCTTCGACGCCTCTTGCGCCCCAGCCGATCGGTACAATGACCCCAGCGACCCCTGACAGAAGCTTATCGACCGATTCTCCCTTTTCGATACGCTGCGAGTTCACCCAGCGCGTTTTGACATGCACGCCTTCGTGCCACCCGGCGTGATCCAGAGCATCCATGAGCGCGGCATACGAATCGCGCAACTCATAATCCCCGGTGCCGAAGTACTTGCCCACAATCGCGACTTCCACTTCTTTCTTCCTACTGTCTTTCACCTGAGTGAGAAACGAATTCCATTTCGTCATATCTGCCGTGCGGTCGGGAAGATTAAAAAGTTTGAGAATCATCTGGGCAAACCCCTGTTCTTCAAAAGTCTGGGGTACCGCATAGGGCGTCGACTCATCGGGATTATTGATGACGTTCTCCGGCGAGACGTTACAAAACATTGCCAATCGTTCGCGTCTGCGAAGGTCAATGGGTTTTTCCGCGCGACAAACGATGAAGTCCGGCTGTATGCCCATAGAGAGAAGGAATTTGACCGAGAGCTGGACGGGTTTAGTCTTGGGCTCACCGAGATGCTGGGGAGTCGGCAGATAACTCACGTGGACATGCACAACCGGCGCTTTACGCACGGTTTTGAGTATCCGGGAAGCTTCGTAATACAGCATGTTCTGATATTCGCCTGCTGTTCCTCCAAGCTCTATGACGACGATCTCCGCCTTGTCCTTTTTGGCCGCCTCATCGATGCGCTTCAAAATTTCGTCGGTTATATGGGGGATCGCTTCGACATCTTCGCCTTTGTATTCGAAATTCCGCTCGCGCGCGATGACCGATGAATATATCTGTCCCATGGTTATAAAATTGTGACGATAGACGTTTTTCCCAAGGAACTTTTCATACGTGCCCATATCCATATCCGCTTCCGTTCCGTCGTCACAGAGATAAGGGTCCCCGTGCTCTATGGGGTTAATGAGTCCGGAATCGAGATTGAGGTAATTCTCACATTTGACGGGGGTGACACTGTATCCGCGTGCCTGAAGAAGATATCCTATGGAGGCTGCGGTGACGCCCTTGCCTAAACCGGAAAGAACGCCTCCTGAAACAAAGATATATTTAGTTTCTTTGGGGTGCATGGTTTAAGATACCAAAAAAATACGTCGGCGTCAACAAAGCCGATTCTATATTTTTGGGAGCTTCTCCCTAAGATCTTCTCCGCGGCCTTTTTGTTTTTACCGATTGATTCTTGGTTTTTGCGCCGCTTTCGGGCACGAGATGCGTACGGAAAAGCGTATAAAAGATATCTCCTTTGGTGATGACTCCGATGACCTTATCGTCTTCCGTGAGCACCGGCAACTGATCCACATTCCGCACGATCATCCGCGAAAGGACCCGCATGATAAGCGTATCCGCACGCGTAAATACTACTGTGCCGCTCATGAGGGCTTTTGCCTTCAGGGGCTCGAGTTCACGCACTCTGTCCTCCATGGCTTCAAAATCCTTCGAAGATTCCAAATATTCAAAAACATCCTGATATTGCGGGTAGAGAGGTCGCAGCAAATCTTCGCGGGTGATGATACCCACTAATTTGTTATTTTTATCGACAACCGGAAGCGTATGAATATGTTTGGAGAAGAACCGTTTCCAGATTTCCCGATACGGGGTTTCCGGAGAGACCGTCACGACACCCTTTGACATGATCTGCGAAACGATCATAGGTGAATCGATAGTGAGTATACTTAGGGGCGGGAGGGTCTGTCAACCGCACGTTCCCAAAAGAAGCTATCAGGAAACGTTCCCGAACGGATGCGATTTGCGGCGGCGGGCGACTTTGAGCTCCAGCATAGAGCGCCGAAGGATGGCTACTGCGGCCGCCATCTCATCGCCGGATACCTTCCGCGCGATAAGGGATTTCGCGGAGTCCATGGCTTTTTTGATTTCCGTCTCGTTGACCTCGTCGGCATGCACGGCCCGGGAAACGAGTACAGTCACGGTGTTATTGGGCCGTACTTCCATAAATCCCCCGCCGATAGCCAAAAAATATTGCTTCCCTCCTGCCCCGATTTTGAGCTCTCCGTCTGCTAAAGACGTAAACAAAGGCTCGTGCTTGGCAAGGACCTCGATAAGCCCGGTAGGTGTGGGAACCGTGACAGACGTTACCTCTTCGGAAAACGCCTTCCGCTGCGGTGTGATGATCTCAAGTAAGAATCGATTCATATCGTGCCGAGTGATTACCGAGGCATCTCATCACTCATCGGGATCCTTCGGAGCTGACAGCTCATCTGGATGAAAAAAGCTTCATTTCACTTTACCTCATCAATGGAACCCACCATGTAAAAGGCCTGCTCCGGCTTACTGTCATGCTTGCCTTCCAGTATTTCCTTAAATCCCCGTACCGTTTCCTCAACCGGTACGTACTTCCCCGGTCGTGCGGTAAACGCTTCGGCGACATACATGGGCTGTGTCAGGAACCGCTGAATCTTACGTGCGCGGGATACGGACAGCTTGTCCTCTTCGGATAGCTCTTCCATACCCAAAATCGCGATGATGTCCTGCAAATCTTTATACCGTTGCAGTACGCGTTGTACGCCGCGGGCTACATCGTAGTGATCCTTGCCTAAGACCAACGGATCTAGGATTCTGGAACTTGCCGTCAAGGGATCGACTGCGGGATATAGTCCCTGTTCGGCGATAGAGCGCTCTAGAGAAATGGTGGCATCAAGATGAGCGAACGTCGTGACCGGTGCGGGATCCGTATAATCATCCGCAGGTACGTAGACGGCCTGAACGGAGGTGATCGAACCTTTCTTGGTAGACGTAATGCGTTCCTGAAGTGCTCCCATTTCGTCGGCGAGCGTCGGCTGGTACCCGACGGCTGACGGGATGCGTCCGAGAAGCGCTGATACTTCGCTTCCTGCCTGGGCAAACCGGAAAATATTATCGATAAAAAGTAATACATCCTGTCCTTCCTCATCGCGGAAATATTCCGCCATGGTGAGGCCGGCAAGAGCTACCCGGAGACGGCTTCCCGGCGGCTCATTCATCTGACCAAAGACCAATGCCGTTTTGTCGATGACTCCCGAGTCTTTCATTTCGTTCCACAAATCGTTTCCTTCGCGTGACCTTTCGCCGACGCCGGTAAAGACCGAGACACCGCCATGAACCTGAGCGACGTTATGGATAAGTTCCTGGATAAGCACCGTTTTACCTAAACCCGCTCCTCCGAAAAGACCGGCCTTACCGCCTTTCACAAAGGGAGCGACGAGATCGATGACTTTGATGCCCGTCTCCATAAGCTCCCGTTTGGTACTCTGTTCGGAAAGAGGCGGCGCTTGACGGTGGATGGGATACTGCTTGGTGACGCCGACGCCCGGCCCTTCGTCTACCGGCTCTCCGACGACGTTAAATATGCGTCCGAGTGTCTTTTTGCCTACGGGCACCGAAATCGGCTTGCCGGTCGCGGTGGCGATAAGGCCGCGGGATAATCCATCGGTCGGACCCAAAGCGATAGTCCGCACCCGGTTATCGCCGAGGTGCTGTTCTACCTCAAGAATGAGTTTTTTGGACGTCGTGTATTTACTGTCTACTGTGAGAGCCTCGTAGATCGCCGGCATATATTCGCTGGTAAACTGGATATCTATAACGACTCCCAGGATCTGGACGATCGTGCCCTGCTTTTTATTTGCGACGTTTGGTTCTGAATTTTTTGCCATATGTTCTCCTTCTTTACACTTCTACCGCGAGTCGTGCGGTGACCATATCGGTAATTTCGTACGTGATTTTTTCCTGGCGTGCTTTGTTGTATTGGAGTGTGAGTTCTTCCTGAAGTGAATTGGCGTTGTCCGTCGCGTTGTGCATCGCGATCATCTGTGCCGCGTATTCACTCGCTTCGGACTGGAGTACCGCATCCCGGACCTGATTTTCCACATAGTGGGGCAACAGAGATTCAAACACCTCGCTGACACTCGGCTCTATGAGGAACTCATACGCACCTTCTTCATCTTTGGTTGCGGTCTCACCGGAAAGAGTCAAAGGCAATAGTGTTTTTTTGTGCGGATTCTGCTTCACGACGGATACGAATTCATTGGACACGACGTCAACGCCGTCATATTCGCCGGTCAGAAACGACTCGATCATGAGCTTTACGAGTGCCGGAACGACCCGCTCACGAGGAGTCGTATCAGAAAAATCCGCTTTCACCCCGTGACCCGTTCGGGTCAGGAAATCCGCACCCTTTTTACCGACCGTCATGACATCGTATTTGGAAAGGGAGGGATACTCATGCATGAGAAAACGGAAAAGCGTCGTGTTGAGCCCGCCGCACAGTCCTTTATTGGTCGAAATGAGGATGACAAGCCGTTTGCCGGTAGGATTGGGCGCGAGAAGAAGTGGGTGGCTGCGATAGTCGGTACGTTTGGCGAGCCTCATGACCATTTCGTAAATCTTTTCGGCATAGAGCTTCCCGGAGAGAGCCGCTGCCTGTGCTTTTTTCATTTTTGCAGCGGCGACCAATTCCATCGCTTTGGTGATCTGCGATATATTTTTGGCCGTTTTGATGCGGCGTTTGATAAGACGGATGTTTGCCATGTTAGGATACAGCCTTAAATGTTTTCTTGAATTCCCTGACTGCTGTTTCCAGATCCTTTTCAATCTCGGGGGTCAGCACACGTTCTTTAGCTATGGCTTTCAGAACTTTCTTATACCGGCTCTCAAGGTATGCATGCATCTCGGCCTCAAAGTTCGTGATTTGGGGAACCGGTACGTCATCAAGATACCCCTGTGCTCCGGCCCACATGACCGCGACCTGCAAAGCGACCGGAATCGGCTGATATTGTCCCTGTTTGAGAAGTTCCATCATCCGGCTACCGCGTGCGATCTGTTTCTTCGTGATATCGTCGACATCCGCAGCAAACTGCGCGAATGCCGCTAGGTCGCGGTATTGCGCGAGATCCAATCGGAGATTACCGGCAACTTTTTTCATTGCCTTAATTTGTGCCGTTCCGCCGACACGGGACACGGAAAGCCCGACGTTTATGGCCGGGCGCTGTCCCGCGTTAAACAGATCTGATTCCAAGTAGAGCTGACCGTCGGTAATGGAAATGACGTTCGTCGGAATGTAGGCAGACATATCGCCCGCCTGTGTTTCGATGATCGGAAGAGCGGTTAACGATCCGCCGCCCTTAGCCTGGGACAGCCGACATGCACGTTCAAGTAACCTGCTGTGCAGGTAAAAAACGTCTCCCGGGTATGCCTCACGGCCGGAGGGCCGGCGAAGGGTCAGAGAAATCTGACGGTATGCCCAGGCGTGCTTCGAAAGATCATCATATATGACCAAAACATCTTTGCCTTTATTCATGAAGTATTCTCCCATTGCGCACCCGGCGTAGGGCGCGAGGTATTGATAAGAGACGGGGTCGCTCGCGGTCGCGGAAACGACGATCGTGTGAGCCATGGCGTTCCGTTCACTTATATCCGCAATGACTTGAGCGACGCGCGCGGTTTTCTGGCCGATCGCGACATATATACAAATCACACCTTCGTCTTTCTGATTGATGATGGTATCTACCGCAATAGCGGTTTTCCCTGTCGTCCGGTCCCCGATAATAAGCTCCCGTTGCCCGCGCCCTATCGGAATCATGGCATCTATGGCTTTTATGCCGGTCTGCAGTGGCGTATTCACTTGCTGGCGATGAACAACTCCTGAAGCGATCTGTTCCAGAGGATAACGGGTTTTAGAGGCTATGGCGCCTTTGGCATCTATGGGTTCACCGAGAGGATTAATGACCCGTCCTAAAAATGCTTCACCGACGGGAATGGAGAGAAGGTTCCCGGTCGATCGCACTTCATCACCTTCTTTAATCGCCAAAAAATTACCGAGAACGATGATACCGACTTCGTCCTCTTCGAGGTTCACGACTACGCCTTCTACACCGCTTACGAACGTGACAATCTCAAGATACGAGACGTGCGGCAATCCGGAGGCTTTCGCGATACCGTCGGCAATCGTGGTCACATACCCCACTCTGCGCGCGCCTACGGTCGTTTCAAATGTTTCCAGTTTCCGAACGAGTTCCTTAGCGATAAGTGACGAAACATCTGTTTTCATACGTATTATTCAGATAACATAGCCGCCATATTTTGTAATTCGCTTTTCATGCTCGTATCCATGACCCAATCAGCCATCTGGATGCGAAGTCCTGCGATGAGGGACGAGTCAATCCGTGTCTCTATGCTAACCTCATGACCGGATACGGTAGAAAGCATGCGTTCGACCGCACGCTCTTCGTCGCTCGTTAACTTCACCGCCGACTCGACGATCGCCTGCCGTTCTTTGCGGGCGCCGGCGGACATTTTCATAAGAAGCGACTGTACCTTGGGCGTCATCGTCGACACCTTACCGGTTTTTTTGAGCTGTGTCACCACACCCGCAACAAATCCGCGTGCATCCTGATGTAAAGACTTCATAGGCGATTAGACCACGACTCCAAATCTTTCACCCTTTTAGCGATATAGGCATGCTGTTCTTTCGCGGTCATAACGGAAGACAATAACCGCTCCGCCATGGTCGTCGCGAGCGCGATTGCTTCTTTCCTGAGGGACACCTGCGCCTGCTTCTCGACTTCTTCGGCTTCCGCTTTGGCGCGCGCGATAATTGCTCCCGCCTGCGTATGTGCATCGGCGACCAGCTCTTTTTCTACTTCTTTGGCTTGCTTCTTCGCATCTTCGATGATCTCCATCGCATCTTCTCGGGCTTTTTCAAGCGCTTTTTCCTGTTTCAGCTTAAACTTCTCTTCCTCTACTCTCATGCTCTCCGTCATCGCCACACCATCGGCGATTTCTTTCTTCCTTTTATTGAGCATGTCGAGGATCGGCTTATAGAGAAGCTTCTGCAACACCACCACGATAATGGCGAAGTTGATAAGTTGTGCAATCAGTAATTTTGGTTCTATACCTAATTGTTCCATGATCTATGTGATGAATAACGCGCCCGCGGGAGCCTTGTCATACAAGTCGCCCCCGTCGGACGTGTTTTTTTGTATTACGTAAACCGAATAATAAGCGCGATAACCAACGAGTAAATAGCGATAGCCTCGGCAAATGCGATACCCAAAATCATGTTGGTACGCAAATCGTTTGCAGCTTCCGGGTTTCGGCCCATGGCTTCCAACGCTTTACCGGTCAATAAACCGATGGCGAGTGCCGGCATACCTCCACCGATAGCAACGGTTAATCCCATCATTATTAAACGAATTGATGTCTGATCCATTGTACACTCACCCCCTTTTATGTTCCCGCGAAACAAATTTCGCGGGCAAGTTTACTCACTTACCAAGATAGTATACGCGACCTGCTGTCAGATGTAATATACATCACGACGCTGCATACCACTAGCCCCATCTCATTCCTCATGCGACACGGCTATGGTGAAAAACGCAGTGGTTAGCATCGAAAACACCAGAGCCTGAATGAGGCCAACAAAAAGCTCCATAAACAAAAACGGCAACGGCACGATAAACGGCATCAAAAACGCCATGACGGCAAGGAGTACCTCTCCCGCAAATATATTTCCGAACAACCGGAACGCAAATGATATGACTTTGGAAAGGTCAGATATAATCTCCAGAATTCCCACAAAGGACATAATGGGGTCCTTGAAGTTGATAAACCGCTTCCCGTAATGAGCACCGAGATTTTTGAACCCATAATACTGCATCGCAACAACCGAAACGAGCGCGAGCGCTATAGTCGTATTGAGGTCTGACATGGAACCTCGAAATAGCGGTATGAATTCCGGCGATGTGCCTTGCTCCAAAGCACGATAAAATCCTATCGTACCTACCCCAGGAAGCAATCCGATCCAGTTGGCGAGCAATATATAGATAAATAAGCTTCCGATGATCGGGAAGAACTGACCGACAAATGATCCCGCAATCGAATTGAAGAAATCGTATAAACCGCCGACGATCATCTCTGCGACAAGCTGTACGTTACCGGGGATCATGCTCATCTTCCGGGTAGCCGCAACACCAAACACGATAAGGACCGCCATCACTATCCATGTCGTAAGAAGCGCGTTGGAAATTGGGAAGCCCCACAGTGTCCACAGGCGTTCAGCGGCCAATGATATACGTAACATATATTAATTCTGTACTGTATTATGCCTTACGGGACACGTCCCGTACAATACGTATCAGTGATGTACATGAAAGCACCATGCCGAATATAAATAACCCGATGGTTATTTTGGGCTGCGTGCCCCAACGTGCATCAAGTTTGGTTCCGATTATAAGCCCCAACACCATCGGGAGCGCTATGTCAAAGCCCAGCTCGCCAGCAAGAGAAAAATATTTCATCCCGCTCGTTTGACGCTTCGGAAGATCCTTTTTGATCCTTGGATGCGCTATCGCATCCTCATCATCCAAATGAAGGTCAAACTTCTTTTCCTCTACTGTATCGTCTCCCGCTCCTGACATCGTATCCATAATAATTGTATCGTACACCTTCGGGAGCGGTCAACGATCATGCCGCAAGCCGCTTCGTTCCTTCCATCGGGCGTACGTCATCCACCAATATCATCAGCCTGTCTTCCTTTTGATCGAGTTTACCGGAGATAATGACCACTCCGTCACGGATCCAAAGTTGAGACGTCCGTGCATATATTTTCGGAAATACGACCGCTTCTATGTTGGCGGTGAGATCCTCGACCCGCACAAACGCCATTTCGTTATTGCCCGCCCGGGTCACGATTTTCTTCACCTGCGTAATAAGCCCGACGACTTGTACCCGATCGCCGACGCGATCTTCGGTAAGCTCAGAGATGGAAGTCACGTGTTCCATACGGGACACCCTCTCCATCGCTTTCTCCAACGGATGTGCCGTGAGGTAGAAACCCAATAATTCTTTTTCAAATGACAGGAGTTCCTGTGAGGACAACTCCGCGACCTTTGGCAAGTATTCAGCGGAGGAAGCACTATCAACTTTCGCAGATCCTGTATCAAATAATCCGACTTGGCCCGAGGCGACCGCTTTACGCTCTTTATGTACCTGATCGAGCATTGTCTCCAATGCTGTCAAAAGAGCGGCCCGGGAACCAAAAAGGTCCATGGCTCCTGCACGGATAAGACTCTCGAGGGTCTTTTTATTCACTTTGGAGACATCCACGCGCCGGAGGAACTGGGTAAATGTTTTAAACGGACCTTCTCCCGTGCGGGACGCGAGAACGCTATCGATCGCGGCCTCCCCCACGTTTTTAATCGCAGACAGTCCGAAGCGTATCTTCTCGCCCTCGATCGCAAATTCCACGTCGGACGTGTTGATGTCTGGAGGCAAAAGCTTCAATCCCATCCGTTTGCATTCCGCGACGATCATGGCTATTTTTTCATTTCGGGTATCACCGGTATTCGCTCGGGATTCTGCCGTCAGCACCGCGGTCATATACTCTACGGGATAATTCGCTTTGAGATATGCGGTTTGATAGGCGATCACCGCGTAACACGCCGCATGTGCTTTGTTAAATCCGTATCCGGCAAACGGCTCAATCAGGTGAAAAATTTCCTCGGCCTTTTGCTTTGTCATACCGTTTTTCACACACCCGTCGATAAACTTTTCCTGTTGTTTTTTCATTTCGGAAGGGATCTTCTTCCCGACGGCCTTCCGGAGTTTGTCCGCATCTCCCCATGAATACCCGGCTAGCGTTATCGCGGTAAGGAGGACGTCATCCTGGTAGCAGATGAGCCCGTAGGATTGCTTGAGCACCTCAGCTAGGCGCGGGTCCGGATAGGTTATCGTCTTCGGATTATTTTTGCGGGCAATATACTGGGGGATGACGAGCATCGGTCCCGGACGGAATAGTGCGACCATCGCCATGAGATCATAGATCGTGGTAGGTTTGAGTTCTTTGATATACCGGCGCATTCCTGCGGATTCCAACTGAAACACGCCGGTCGTCTCGCCGATGGCGAGCATCTCAAAGGTTTTTTTGTCGGTAAGCGGGATACTATAAAGATCAATTGTTTTTCCTTGCGTCGTTTTGATAAATGCGAGTGCTGCTGCCATGATCGTGAGGTTTCGAAGTCCCAAAAAATCCATTTTCATAAGTCCGACTCCGTCTTCTCCCACGGTATACATGTCGTACTGCGTCACCACTTTGTTTCCTTTGGACTCCCGCTGGAGCGGCGTATATTCAACAAGCGGCTTATCAGCTATGACGACTCCCGCAGCATGCACGGATGCGTGACGCGCTACCCCCTCGAGTTTACGCGCGACATCAAGAAGCCTCTTGGTCTCCGGCTCAGTCCTGTAGGCGGTCGCAAGTTCCGGAGATTGGTCAATTGCTTTGTCTATCGTCATCCCAAAGCCCTGCGCGCCCGGCGGGATCATTTTGGCGATTCTATCCGGTTGCGCGTACGGCATACCCAACGCGCGGCCTGCATCCCGCACGGCACCCCGTGCTTCCATGGTTCCGAAGGTGATGATTTGAGCGACTTTATCATCCCCATACCTATTCGTGACATAGGCGATGACCTCATCCCGCCTATCATCGGCAAAATCGAGATCAATGTCAGGTGGACTCGGACGAAGCGGATTCAAAAAACGTTCAAAGGGAAGCCGGAAAAAGAAAGGATCCAAACCGGTTATGCCCAAGATATACGAAATGACCGAACCGGCGGCCGAACCGCGGCCTGGTCCGACTGCGATCCCGTGCTCCTTGGCCCAATTGACGAAATCCGAAACGATGAGAAAATACGTGGCGTATCCCTTTTTCGTGATGATATCGAGTTCGTATTCAATGCGTTCCTTCACCTCTGCGCGCATATCTTTGTAGCGGCCCGGCGCACGCTCATAGATCAGTTCTTTGAGGTATTCCTCCGGCTTGCGGTCATCGGGTACCGGAAACTTCGGCAGGATCCATTTGCCGACGGAGAGCGTGATGTCGCACATGTTGGCGATTTTCACCGTGTTTTCTATGGCTTCCGGGTATTGGATGAATAATCCGGTCATTTCCTCGGGGCTCCGAAGATAAAAGTCAGGAGATTTGAGCATGGAAAGCGGCCTATTTTTCTCGACGATCGTCCGTTGGGTCTGAACGCATAACAAAATTTCCTGCGCTTCCGCATCGTCCGCATTCACATAATGCACGTCATTGGTTGCGACCAACGGTAATCCGAGTTTGCGCGAGAGAGCAACTAATTTTTCATTCACCTGGTCGATCTCCGGGATGTGAGGATGCTTTTGGATTTCTATGTAATAGTGGTCCGGTCCGAAAAGATCCGCGTACTTGAGCGCGACCTCCTCTGCCTCTTTGTCTTTATCCTGCAAGAGAAGCTGCGGCACCTGGCCCGCAAGACATGCCGACGTTGCGATAATACCTTCATGAAGTTCTTTCAGAAGGTCCCAATCGATCCTTGGCTTATAGTAGAATCCTTCCAGGTGCGCATGTGTCACGAGCTTCATGAGATTCCGGTACCCGGTTTCGTTTTGCGCGAGGAGGATGAGGTGATAGGGATCGGTATCAATCTTGCCTTCTTTGTCAAACCGGCTTCTCCGGGCGACGTACGTCTCGACACCGAGAATCGGCTTGATGCCGGCGGCCTTTGCCTTGAGGTAAAACTTGAAGCTTCCGTACATTGCGCCGTGATCCGTAAGCGCCATGGTATCCATCCCCAACTCTTTGACGCGGTTTATGAGATGATCCAGTTTCCCTAGTCCGTCCAAAAGGGAAAACTCACTGTGGACATGAAGGTGTACGAATTTCGCCATGATTTATGTGCTGTCTAATGATTTCCTGAGTGTATCCAGAATAAGTTTGGTATCGCTTTTGGGTAATTGCCTACGCACCAGACCCATGAGAAACATCGCAGACTGTTGTTTGCCTGCTTTGTAATCTGCGACCGCTTTGGCGTTCTCGGCAAGTACTTTATCTATAACGGCAAAAAGATCTTTATCAGACACTGCGACGACTTCTTTGGCCTCGCGCATGGATTCTATAAATTTAGCCGGCATCACGGCGTCTATATCGGGTTTCCTATTTATGATCCAGTTCGCTATATCTTTGGGGGAAAAGTTTGTGCGGCCCGTCGCGACCTTCACAGCTTCCTCAAAATAATCCGCGAGCTCCTGCGATTCTATGAGGAGTGACGCATCCTGATTATTGAGACCAAAATCTTTCGTGAACCGGGTGAGTTTCGCGTCCGGCAACTCGGGTATGGTTGATTGAATATTCGTGATCATCTGTTGCGTAAATCTCATGGGAGGAATGTCGGGTTCCGGGAAATACCGGTAATCCGCGGCTTCTTCCTTAGTCCGCTGGGATACAGTAGCATTTTTGGCTTCGTCCCATCCGCGGGTCTCCTGTAACGGAATCTTCCCTTCATCGAGCATACGGGCGTGTCGTTCCAGCTCATAGTTGATGGCCCGCTCGGCAAACCGGAACGAGTTGATGTTTTTGACTTCCACCTTGTACGGCGGTAGGCCTTTCTCGCCGATCTTTCGAAGAGAGATGTTCGGCTCCAGGCGCATCGAGCCTTTTTCCATATCCGCATCGGATATCCCTAGGTATCGTACGATCTGATGAAGTTTTTTCAGGAATTCTTTCGCTTGTTCGGCACTTCGTATGTCGGCTTCCGTCACGATCTCGACCAATGGCACTCCCGAACGGTTGAAGTCTACAAGTGTCACCCGCTTACCGTCGACTGTCGCGTGTTGCAGTTTACCCGTATCTTCTTCTAGATGCACCCGGTGGATGCGTACGTCCCCAAAAGACGTAGGAACCATGCCCCCGCGGCAAAGTGGCTGATCATATTGGGAAATTTGATAACCTTTCGGCAGATCCGGGTAGAAATAATGTTTGCGGTCAAACTTGGATACTTCAGCAATCGTGCTTCCGAGAGCCAACCCCAGCATGATCGTCCACTCTACGGCTTTTTTATTCGGGACAGGAAGAGCGCCTGGCAAACCCAAACAAACGGGGCATGTGCCGGTATTCGGCTTTTTACCGAAATGATCGGCAGGACATCCGCAGAACATACCGCTCTTCGTTTTAAGTTCGACGTGTATTTCTAATCCGATAATCGGTTCGTAGGTATCCATACTATTTTAAAACCTGCGGCAGTTGCATATGCCAGTCGGTGACTTTTTGATACGCGTGACCCAAAGAAAATAATGAGCTTTCCGAAAACATACTGCCGACAAGCTGCATCCCGATCGGCAGGCCGCCTTTGCCGAAGCCGCAGGGAAGAGAAAGAGCCGGCAGGCCGACAATATTCACGATCACGGTATACAGGTCGGCCATCATATTTTTCATGGGATCGTTCAGAAGTTCCCCGAATTTCGACGGCATGATGGGCGTCACAGGAGAAAGGATTGCGTCATAGTTGACCAATAATTTTTGGTACTCCTCTATAAACAGCGAGCGCACTTTGAGTGCTTTTTTGTAATACGCATCGTAGTAGCCAGACGAAAGCGCGTAGGTCCCGGTCATGATACGGCGCTTATTTTCTTTGGTAAATAAATTTCTACCGTAGCCATATCGCACGCCGTCGTACCGCCCAAGATTCGAACTCGTCTCACTGGGTGCCAATATGTAATACACCGGGACCCCATACTCAAGCATCGGCAGCGACACGTCTGTGACTGTCGCGCCCAACGAAACAAACACTTCACGGGCTTTCGTGATTGCTGCGTTAATTTCCGGATCCAATGCCTCCCCGTAAAATTCGGTCGGAAATGCAATCCTTTTACCCTTGATACTCTTCTCAAGTTCCTTCGTATAGTTGGGCACGGGCTGCTTGGAACTCGTAGCATCATACGGATCATGACCCGCAATTGCCTCCAAAACGAACGCGCAATCTTCCGCGGTCTTGGCCGTCGGGCCCACGGTGTCGAGACTTGAGGCATAGGCGATAGCGCCATAGCGGGAAACTCTTCCATACGTCACCTTCATCGCGGTGATATTATTCCAGGCGGCCGGATTTCGTATCGACCCGCCGGTATCCTCACCGATACCGAATACCGAAAGACGTGCAGCAACGGCTGCGGCCGGGCCACCCCCTGAACCTCCGGCCGAGCGTGTAAGATCCCAGGGATTTTTACTCGGACCGTAATCTGTATTCTCGGTACTCGCCCCATGGCCCCATGCATCCATATTCATTTTACCGATGAGTATGGCCCCTGCATCTTCCAATTTCTTATGCACCGTGGCGCTATACGGCGCGATGAAATCATCGAGTATTTTTGATGCGGCCGTTGTCCGGACTCCGCGGGTGAGATAGGCATCTTTCATGACGTAGGGAATGCCGGCAAGCGGCGACTGCGTCATATGTTCATCGATCTTTCTCGCACGCGCAAGCGCGTCCTTTTTATCAACAAGCGTAATGAAGGCGTGAATTTTCGGTTCTACTTTTTCGATGAGGTCGTAGCACTCACGAGTAAGGTCGTAGCTGGAAAACTCTTTTGAGCGGAGTTTCTTTGCTATGTCGCGTATGGATAGGTCAGAGTTCATATTATTTTTCTTCCAAAACCGCATCAACCATGAAAAATCCGTTGTACGTACGCTTGGCATTCTTGAGTGCTTCCTCTTGCGTAAACATGCGCGTGGTATCAATTTCATCCTCACGGAGTACGTTTTCGAGACCGGTCACTTGCGCGGTCTCTACGACGTTTTCTGTCGGAAGCGCGCCGAGTTTTGACACATACTCGACCGTCTCCCCGACCTGTTCGGTAAGTTCTATGGCCTGCTCTTTGGAAACCGGGACGTTAGCGAGTTTCGCGATGTGGTCAATGTCTGCGGTAGTCAAAATAGGGGAAGACGTATTCTTTTTTGTTTTCGCCAGCGTTGCTTTCATGGGCTCATTATAACGGAAACGCGTTTGATGTGAAATGCGAATATATGATACCAAACGCGGTCATCGTGGAAGGATAAAGCTGGGCACATGTATGGTTCGAGTGGTTCTACGTTCACCGAATCTACTCACCATCTGAACATTCGTCATTCTTTGATCTGACGGCGCCCACGTTCCCCGTTCAGTAATACTCTCCGCAAACGTACACGTCATCGAACGGGGATTTTGCGGCACATCCCCGCCCGGATCATACACGCAATGCTTACTCAGGAAGTTAGCCGCAAATGCGACACCCCCCAATAGAACAAGACTTATGCTCCCGCTCCAAACGAGACAACCGACATGCCGTAAACGCCACGCAAATTGTTCTTTCCGCAGAGCCATAATATGTACGGCATACTATACCTATGACAATCGAATTGCAATGAAGCACAAAGTTTACTAATGTATAGATATGACCAAATACCGTGAAGCGGTACAGACCATGCTCGAAGAAAACAAGGAGCTCTTCGATGAATTCCGTGCGATCCACGATGCCTATGTCCTTTCCCCCACCGTCAATCAGGCCAAATACAACGCCATCGGAAGCTCCGTCATGGACATAGTCCGTGACCACGAACGAAAGCTCTGCGCCAAAATGGGAGCCGGGCAATACAGCAAGTTCAGCATGAATCTCTCGGAAAAGTTTATGGAAGAGATCCAGAAGATCTTCCCCAAAATCATGTTTATCGGAGTGGAATAATCTACAATCTTTTTTTACCTGTTCGGTAGGTCACCGTCAGCATATTCGCACTTGTTTCTCCATGAAAATGTTTGAAACAGGCCTTTAGGATCTCCTCTTCCGGTAATTCCGCTGGATGATCACGGTAATAATTATCTGTGTACGTCGTTGGCGGCCAGTCAAGTATGCATGGCCTTGCGTCTTCAACTACGACAATAAAACCATTAGGCTTCAGCTCTAATGCATCTTGCTTTGAACGGCAATGGTCAAGCAATTGCCCGTCACGCCCTTCATGACTCTCAAAATATTTTTTCGTTAGTTTAACAAATGTTCGCTCCCTGTCAGTCATCCACATAGTATTATTCTTAACATTTTGATTGATCCTACCACGTCTTTCGTGTCGAATACCATCCCCTGCCACCCGCGGGATTTGGCGATTTCGACATACTCAGGCACATCGTCAATAAAAAATATTTCCTCCGGCGGGACACCGGCGGCTTTTTCTGCTATTTCATATATCTTTGTTTCTGGTTTTATGGTCCCAAGTTGAGAAGAGTCCACTACTGAGGCCCAGGGAATCACTGGAAGGAGACCCTTTTTCGTCGCATGTTTCATGGCTCCGTTCTCAGCGTTTGTTAATAAGCCGATTCGGTACGACCCCTTTAGTTCATGGACCAATGTATGCGTTTCTAGGATAGGAGTGTAGTGGTCCGTCCAAAAATCAGTGAGGTCCGGCAACGGATCCCTGAGGCCGAACACTTTTGCGAACATAGCCATATAATCAGCGTTTGATAGGGTTCCCCGGCATGCGGCCGCCCAATGCGCATCAACGATGCGAGAGACGGCTTCGTGAGGCACACCGTATTTCTTCGCTGCCCGTATATGCCCCTCCCTCCAACTGAGCAACACACCACCGATATCAAAGTAAATAAACGTAACAGGTTTCTTCATACATGTGCCCTGAGCACCTCGTTGGCATGGTGTTCCATGGCGTCGTCCAACGCTTGGAGGGGTCCGACGACTTTACTGATAAGCCAGTCGGCAATCACTGGATTTTTCGGAAGAAGCGGCCCGTGGAAATAGCTCCCGATGGTATTTTTGTACGTAGCACCCTCGTATCCGTCCCGTCCGTTATTGCCGCCGCCCCGTATGACACGGGCAAGCGGCTTCATTTTGGGTCCCAACGTCGTATACCCGCCATGGTTTTCGAATCCTACGATTATCGTGCCTGCTAACTCCGGCGGATTGATGATTTCTGCCGTGGTATTTCCTATGAGGCGCTTGGCCTGGTCACCCGGATGCTCGGTGACGAGATCCCATATGCCGGCACCAGGAATAGGCTCGCCCTGATACGGCTTGTAATACCGGCCCACAAATTGGTATGCCGCGCAGACGAATAATGCGGGTACGTCGGCCTCCACCATTTTTTTGACGACCGGTCCTTTGCGTTTGAGAAAATCCTCGCCCGCAAGCTTTTGCTGCCGATCCTGCGCGCCTCCCATAAATATAATGTCGCAGCTTTCCAAATCGCTCGTCGGTGTTTCCAGCGTCACCGGCACGATACGCGCTTCTATGCCCCGCCACTCACAGCGTTTCTGAAGGACGATGACATTTCCCCGGTCTCCGTAGGTACTCATGAGATCCGGATACAGCCAGGCGATCTGTACTTTTTTCTTCTTCATAATATCTTTCTCCCGGTCAGAATCTCCCGGATATCGAGCATTGCGGAATACGTCGGCAAAACATAGAGCGTTTTCCCTTTCGGGACTTTGGAGAGTGCGTCCGTGACGGCGATAAGGAGTGTCGACTCTACGTCCAGGCGTTTCAAATCAATCCCTGCATATTTGAGCCGCAAAGCAAGATCGTAGAGACGGTCGCCGCTCACGGTGACTATCGCGTCTTTCGGAATAGTTTCAAAGTCCACATCCCATATCCAGCTCACATCCCTGCCATCCGGGATTCGGTCGTTGAGGGCCAGGAGAAAATGCTTCGCTTTTTTTTCAATGACCGTCCGGAGCGATGCGTTGAATCCGGCCGGATTTTTGGAAAGGAACAGTTTGATCTTCCGCCCGTCCATCATAATTTCTTCCTGTCTTCCGAAGGCCGGCTTAAATTGCGCTATAGATGCAGCGACCTCACTCACAGGAATTGGGAACGACGTGACGGTCGCGACAGCCGCAAGCGTATTGTATTGGTTATAGAGCCCCGGCAAGGGATTGGGCCATACCGACACATCGGGCTTGGGACGCGTGTTATCGCATCTAGGACAATGCCATATGCCCAGATGTGAGAAAAAAATGCCGTCGTACACGAGGCGTGCGCCGCAATTCGGACAAAATGTGGAATCCGTTGCGTGTTCGGCGGCCGGCAAAAACTTCGTCCGGTCATTGATGCCGAAGTAAATGACTTTTCCCTTCACTGACTTCGCGAGTGATGCAACGCCCGGATCGTCGCTATTGAGAATCACTTGGGTATCCTTAGACAATTTCGTAAGCGCCCGTTCCCATTTTTCTACGATGACATCCACTTCTCCGTATCGGTCCAGCTGATCACGAAAAAGGTTGAGGAGCACGATCCGCTTGGGAATCATGTATCGCAAAACGATGGGCAACGAATTCTCATCCACTTCAAAAATACCCACGTCCGCGAAGAGCTGCCCTGACCAATCCGATCGCCGTATACAAGAGGATACGATTCCGTTCAGCAAATTAGCGCCCGTGTCGTTGAGGACCACCGCATCACCGCGCTCCTCCAAAACTGTCTTAATCATGAGAGACGTCGTCGTCTTGCCGTTTGTGCCGGCAATCAGAATGATTCCTTTTCGGAATTGCCGAGCGAAGGACGAGGCAACGTCCGGACGCAGTATTAGCGCTATCTCGCCTGGCCAAGTCGCACCTGCCCCCAGGTGAAACGTGGAACTTACCCAGGAAACGAGCTTTCCGACTATGATGGTTACACGATCCAAAATGCCCATGGTATTGCTTTATTGTACCTTCTTTGGTATAGACAGTGCTAGTTATGGGCGCTACAGAAGCTTTGGGTCATTGCAGAGTGTGTAAAGGACCAATGGGTGGACTATTACGCGTCACAGAAGAAGGTATAGATACCAATACGCTGCTCCCGCGATCAATGTTGTCTCACGTTGTAGCGTTGCATGCCAACAGGCCGTTGGTAGAATTTGACGTTGACGCGGAGTTACCGGGCAAAGGACTATCAAAAATAGGACGTGCAACGGTAACCGGAAGAGACAAAATCAGTTTTGATCTGGACCCAGAATCCCTGAAAATTATAATAGACCTTGAAGACAGAGACCGGTATTAACAACATAGAACGACGCATTACATCGCCCGCAGGCGTTTGATGCGTTCGGCTATCGGAGGGTGGGTGTCAAAGAGTCCGGAAAACCATGTCCCAAACTGCTTTCCTTTAAAGGGATTGGTGATATAAAGGTGAGCCGTCGCATTGGTTGCCGCTTCCAATACTTCCTGATCTTTAGCCAGCTTTTCTAAAGCGCTCGCAAGCCCCTCGGGATAACGCGTCAGATTGGCGCCCGATGCATCAGCAAGGTATTCCCGATTTCTGGATACGGCTAGCTGTATGACCGACGCAAGAATTGGTGACAGTATGGCAAGAACTATTCCGACAATCATGAATACTCCACCTAAATTATTATCATTGTCCCGGCTTCGTCTACCTCCGCCCCACCAGAGACTACGCATAAAAAAATCAGCCAGGAATACGAGCGTACCTACGAGAACCGCGACCACCGCCATAAGACGGGTATCAAAATTTTTGACGTGTGAGAGTTCATGCGCGATGACGCCTTCCAGTTCCCTCCGGTCAAGGCGTTCCAGAATGCCGCTTGTCGCACACACGACGGCGTGCTGGGGATCTCTGCCGGTTGCGAATGCATTCATAGCCGTATCGTCTATGACATAGAGCTTCGGCTTGGGAATGCCGCCTGCTATTGCCAGATTTTCGGCAACCGTAAAAAAGTCAAAGTCGCGCTTCCTATCGGCCGGACGCGCACCCGACATGGCAAGTACCAGCTGGTCTCCCCAATAGTAACTCGTGAAGCTCGATATAACGGCAAAAATGACTGCAAACCACATGAAGCCGTTCCCATATCCCAGCGCCTGACCCATGACGTAGCCTACGACAACGACAAACGCCACGAAAGCCGCCATGATGAGATAGGATTTCGTGATATTACCCCGAATAGATGATTGGATACTCATAGAAATGTCCTTGCGAGAAACGAAGACGACCGAAACAATCCCGCGATACGCTGGAGCCTCGATCTTATCTCAGGATGAATTTCAGAATTAACTGAAATTCACCTTCACACTTTTGCGTTCCTCGTCGGTCGCACCGAAGAATTCTTTCTCTCCGAAGCCGAGCTGGCTTGCGAGTAGTGTATTTGGAAACACTTTGATCTTCACGTTGTAGTCCATGACGGTAGAATTGTAATACTGCCGGCTGTAGGCTACTTTGTCTTCTGTATCCGACAGCTCTTTCTGAAGCTGTAAGAATTCATCATTCGCTTTGAGGTCAGGATACGCCTCGGCAACGGCAAAAAGCTTGCCGAGAGCTCCGCTTAGCGCATCACTTGCCTGTGCTTTGGAATCCATGGACTTTGCGCCCATGAGCGCTGACCGCGCTTTGGTCACTTCGGAAAATACGCCCTTCTCATGCTTGGCATAGCCCTTCACCGTTTCCACAAGATTCGGGATGAGGTCTGCCCGGCGTTTGAGCTGGACGTCTATCTGGCTCCACGCCTCATCAATAGCCGTCTTCATCGTGATGAGCCCGTTGTATAGTGACCAGACATAGAGCGCAAGAAGTACGACAACACCTCCGAGAATCCAAATTATGTTCATAACATTTCCTCCTTCTAGCTCTTTCGAGCCAACCACTTATAAAACTCATTATACTCCAGGGTATTTACGATGTCATGTGCGCTGGCCCACCCTCGTCGGGCGACAGATATGCCATAGCGCATGAGATCCATGTGTTCGACCGCGTGCGCATCGGTATCTATGCAAAGACGGATACCCATTTTCACTGCGTCGTACACCAATGTATCCGGTAAATCGAGCCGTTCGGGATACGCATTTATCTCAAGCGCTATATCATGGGCTTTGGCAACCGTGAAGACTTCTTTCCAATCCGCATCTATACCCTCACGACTTCCGAGCAGCCTTCCCGTCGGATGCCCCAGTATCCGAACTTTGGGATGGGACGTCAATGCGCGAACTAAGCGCTCTGTCGTTTGTGCCTTCGGCTGGGTAAATGACGAATGCACCGAAACGATGACAGCATCTACATACTCCAGTGCCTCATCGGGGAGCGCAAGCTTACCGTCCGGAAGTATGTCTACCTCGCACATGAGGAAATACTGTGCCCGCCTCGACTTACTGTCTTCGGCGAGGCGGGTTCGTTTTTGAACACTATTTTTCCACGAGGTATAGAGTTGTTCATATTTCTCTCGACGTCGCTTCATGATGTCTATAATCTTTTCCTTACTATGATTGGTAATTCCGGGATTATGATCCGAAAACCCGAGATACGCGTACCCCAGGTCGGAGGCCTTGGTCATAAGTTCAGCTACCGAATTCTTGCCCAAATCGTGTGACGGTTCCAAATCATAACTCGAATGCACATGGAGATCTCCCTTCATGTCATCCAACATGATCGGTTTCGGCAGCGTCCCGTTTCTACTTGCTTCTATCTCGCCTCTATCTTCCCGAAGCTCCGGCGAAATGTACGATAGACCAATTGCTTTGTAGAATGCCTCTTCGGTAGCGTACTTTGTGAGCTTACCCGTCCTCACGGACTTGATGCCGTGCTCGGAAAGCGACATGCCTTTCGTGAGGGCCAGTTCCCGAAGCCGGATATTATGATTTTTGGAGCCGGTGAAATACTGCAGCATAGCACCGTACGCTTTCTGACTCTGTACGCGTAAATCAGCCTGGCGGCCGTTGGAGAGAAGAAGGGTTGCCCCGCTTCCTCCCTGATCGACGATCTTTTGATGCGAAAACTTCACGAATTGCGAAATGACGGGCTCCGGTTTATCGGTAGCGACCGCTATGTCGATATCTCCGATGGTCGAAACCTGGCGCCGCAGGCTCCCGAGTGCATCCACACGTATGACTCCCGGAACCTTTTTGAGATGGGCTATTAATTCTCTGGCGATCTCATCCGCGTACGGCAGAGGCATGCGGTTTTCTTTGATCTGGCCTCGCTTGTAGATCGCGATGGAATCTAAAATAACGGACTGTGACTTGTCTCCGAAGCCTTCCATGGGCGCAATCTTCCCGGCTTTCGCTGCCTTTTCGAGATCAGGAATCACGGTGTTTGCATCTTTCAGCTTCAGTTCGGTTACGAGCGTATACGCTTTCTTCGGCCCGAGTCCCGGAACCAGAAGTAGCGGGAAAATAGCCTGCGGCACCTGTGAAAGCACCTCGTTCCAATGCTTGGACTTCCCGGTCCGGAACAACTCGTTCAATTGGCTCGCTATCCCGCCGCCGACACCTGGTATATCTTCGAGCTTACCGTCATCCCACATGTCTTTCACCTCGCTCGTGAGGTGCTCCACGCTATCTGCCGCCCGTTCATAGGCGATAATGCGGAATCGGTTTTCGTTGAGAACGAGGTATGCCGCGGCTACTTTGCGAAGTAATTCAGCAATTTCCAGATTGGTCATAGCGTATATTTCCTTAAGCCTACCATACTCGTTGTACTGCCCTCAAATATGAATTATAATGTCCTACAAGTCCGATGGGAAAACTCGTCGGAAAAGACAGCACAACGTAAGGAAAAAAGATGGAGGGAAAACATAGTTGTCTCTCCAAGTAATGGGATCGTAGCTCAGCCTGGTTAGAGCGTCTCCCTGTCAAGGAGAAGGTCGCCGGTCCGAACCCGGTCGGTCCCGCATTGACGTTTCTTAACGAATGTTTGAGTTTAGAAACGACAATGCCCGCCATATGTCGCTCTGTGAGCCGCGCTACGAACAGTAGGTAAGACGAACAGTAAAGACTTGGTGGGCCCACTTGCCCAAAATCACTGCCTGGAACGGAGGAAACAAAGTGAATGGTTAAAGAACTTAAAAACCTTACCAATCCAGATTCATTAGTCTCGTTATTTTTGGGTCTTGCTGTCGTTATCGTCATCGGGGTACTTATCGTCAATTACGTGAAAGGCAGGCCCCAGATGAAACAACAAACAGCCGCGCAACAAGAGCAACAGAACGCCACCGAGTCAGCAAAACTGCCGGCAACACATACGGTCGCAGCCGGTGAGACGCTGTGGAGTATCGCAGAGACCACGATCGGAAGCGGGTACAACTGGGTGGATATCGCCAAAGCCAACAATATGACCAATCCGGATCACATCACGGCCGGAGAAAAGTTGACGATTCCGTCAGTTACCAAACGGGAACCGGGGCAAGTATCTTCCACATCCGTGGAAATCAAAAGACCCGCAGACGGCAAGCACACGGTCCTAAAAGGCGAATCTCTGTGGAGCGTGTCTCTCGCGGTCTACGGCACGGGATACCGCTGGCCCGATATCGCAAAGCTTAATAAACTTGCGAATCCGAATCTTATCTATAGCGGCAACGTCTTAGTGCTGCCGTGAGGCTTGTGGTGTGATATAAATAAAGTCATGAGCTCCCGATTCCGGGATGCTCTTGTTGCGGGATTAGTACACTGGTAGTATGCGACCTTCCCAAGGTTGAGAAGGGGGTTCGATTCCCCTATCCCGCTCCAGATGCAAACTTGGTTTCACAAGTAATTTAAATAGAACCCATATCGAAACTTCTCTCGATTAGATTCTTATTCTTCTTAACCCATTCTATTTCTCGTTTTATTTCCCTTATTTTACTAGCTGAAAATTTTCTTAACTCCGGATTTTCTGAATTCTTAACCAAATTTTCTCTATGAGTTAATACCTTGTGTTGTTCATTAACAATTGCATACGCCAATTCGGAACCGCGTGAGTAGCCGTAAATGTCACATAAGCGTTTCATCCTCGTTACTTGAATCTTCGCTGGAATCTTCTTTCCCAATTCAAGAAAAGTCCATAAAAAATAGGCTAAATCCTCAATTCTTCTACCTGGTTTTGCACCGTCAAAATCGATAAACCCAATTGGTTCACCATTTCGAAGTACTGTATTCCAAGGCGCTAAATCTCCATGGCATACAACTTCCTTGTTCTTTGCCAATTTGCTGCCAGAGGTTGCATCGTGAAACATTTTTATCATTAACACTATTTTTTCTAATATTACATCGGACAACTTCACGTCTCTTGCAACGTCGCCTTGGATATAGGTCAAAATTTCTCTACCCTGTTTGTCTTGACCCAAGTATTTGGGTGAATATGAATACTTTTTCATTTCAAGTAACTTTAATAAGTCGTGCACATATTCGGAATGAGGCCCCATTGAACGGTGAATCGTATTCCCAATTCTAAAAACAGACTCAGTAGATTGGCCACTTTTTACTATTTGTTGGTCAATAAAATTCATACTTTTATTATATAACTAATTGATTCAGGATTTGTTCCCGCTAGGCGCGTTGATATATCAGCAAAAGGTCGTTAAAATGTATCAAGACGGATTCAAAATAATTTACGTCTTCCGCTCAAAGTGAAATATCTGTTGCCAATTCTAATAAGCTTGCCTATCTTTGGATTAGCTTTTATTGGTAATCACCGTATTTCGTGGGGAATTTCTTTTCTCCTTTTTGGCTACTTCTGGGTTGGGGTTTTGATTGGCGAAGAGCTCACAAAGCAGAATAAGTAATTATTTTAGCCTAAATCACGAACTGGAATATGAAACTCTACCGCTTCAGTCCCATCAAAACGAAAGCCCAACTCCTTAAAGCCATTACCCATACGCATTTCTCGTGTTACGCACTCTGTAAGCAGACGTTTGGGCATTATTTGCCCAACGCGGGCAATATCGGCATATTCTGCCATTACGACGATGAATACGAGTATCTCACTGACGTACGCAAAGAGCTGACACAGGCTTCAGACAACTGGAATCAAAAATATTTCCGCCTCCACTCGCCAATCATCATTCCGGCAAGGGGTGACGTGCAGGAAACCACGTATACCCATCTCTATATCAGGAAGCCCGACATCTATCGTGCGCAGGTCGGGGATGTCGACTTCTACATGGAACCGGAAAAGTATACGGAATTGAAACAATCACTACATAACGGGAAAAAG
Organism: Candidatus Gottesmanbacteria bacterium; assembly: GCA_023245335.1. Lineage (GTDB taxonomy): Bacteria > Patescibacteriota > Microgenomatia > UBA10105 > UBA927 > UBA927. The sequence goes on along the minus strand of JAHFKK010000001.1, from coordinate 752,718 downwards.
CTAAAAGGAGCGCGCGTACTTGACCGCAAGGACTTGGACTACGTCGAACTGTATGACCCAGATATAGATGCATGCGCATACGTGGGCACGCACGCCATGACGGAAATGGTGCGGGTGAAACGATCGGAAGCCACAAAACTTTAATAGTTCTTACTCAAGATACTTCTTTATATTTACCAGATGTTCCGCGTACGTCACTGAACAATGGATCTGGCGGTCGTGATCGTGGAGATAGAAAAGACAATCCGTCTCCGCCGGATTCGCCGCGGCCGCTATAGCCGCAAGTCCTGGATTAGCAATCGGGCCGGGAGGCAACCCTTTATGAAGATACGTATTGTACAGCGAGTCTATAGAGGTGTCGGATCCTTTGACGACAGGCCACCACCCGTCTTTGGCGTTTCCTAAAACGTACTGGATCGTCGCGTCTATCTGTAGCGCCATCCCTTTATTGAGCCTATTCCAGATGACGCCTGAAATGATCGGCATGTCGGCTGATCCCCCAGCCTCCCTTTGGATAAGTGAAGCTATCTTTATCCCCGTCGTCCATTTGATGTCCTGGGCGGCAAACGAAGTCGCGTACGGCGCAAACTTTTCGTTGAAATGATCGGTGAAGCGCTTGGCTATTTGCTCGACGGACTCGTCTCTCGGCAAAAGATAGGTATCGGGGAAATATACCCCCTCGCGGAACTCGTCACTCCCGTCATTGACGGAGTTCCATGCCGTCTCCTGTGCGCTGGTCCAACCGAGTTTGTCATGGAGAAGTATCCCGATTTGCTCTTTTCGCAATCCTTCGCGTACCGTGACCCACGCAAAATCAGGTTGAGACGTCAGCTTACGGATGACTCCCCAGGCGGTCATAGTCCCTTCAAGCCGGTATCCTCCGGCTGCAGTCGTCTTCCCGGCAACCAGAAGGTTATAGAGCCACCGGAATGCCTTCTCGTTTTTGATGAGGTGTCCCCGGGATAATTCATGAGGCACGTCAAATCCAGCTGACTGCTGCGGCACGGTAAATACCGTTTGGTTTGTCCCGCCGACAGGTCCGAAATATCGCCAGCCCAAAAATCCGGCGATACATAGGACGACCGCAAACGCGATGACAAACATCAGAAATTGCTTCATAAAAGGGAAGGAAACGTAATAGTCATGATACAATGATCGCATGACAAACACCATACCGATACTCACTCCAGATGACTGGAAGGACTATGAACTCATAGACTCCGGCGACGGCAAAAAACTCGAACGGTTTGCTGACTATACCCTCAATCGTCCTGATCCCCGTGCCATGTGGAAGCCGCACGCTGACACAAATGTCTGGGATGCTGCGGATGCGGCATACGTACGGGTCAATGAGACATCGGGAAACTGGGTTATCCGCCGCCCCCCTCCGCCTCTCTGGCACATACGGCATGATCAGCTCACGCTCGTCCTTAAGCCCACTGCGTTTAAGCACGTCGGTGTGTTTCCCGAACAGGCACCCAATTGGCGCTGGATTACCGAACGGGTGGCCGGCAAACCCATTAATGTCCTCAATCTTTTTGCCTATACCGGCGCAGCTACTCTTGCTGCTGCAGGAGCAGGCGCACGAGTCACCCATGTCGACGCAAGCAAACCCTCACTCTCCTGGGCGAAAGAAAATGCAGAAGCGTCTCATCTTTCTGACCGGCCGATCCGCTGGATTCTGGATGATGCGTATAAATTCGTCCTCCGGGAGGCACGAAGAGGTGTCACCTATGACGGCATCATTATGGACCCACCGAGATTCGGACGGGGCGCCAAAGGCGAAATCTGGAAACTCGAAGATGATTTACCCAAACTTTTATCTGCTTGTACGCATATACTGTCGCCTAAGCCATCGTTTTTTCTTCTCAATGCGTACACCGCGGACGTTTCCTCCATCGCGCTTTCCCGACTCCTCGATGATCTCATGAAACGATCCGGTGGAATGACCGAAGCCGGCGAACTGGCCCTCAAAGACAGTACTGCTGGTAAATTACTACCGAACGGTATTTTTGCCCGGTGGCAGGCTGACACATACCTACCGACGACCTGATTTGATACAATAGGGACGGACAAACATCTGCCTCCTTAGCTCAACGGCAGAGCAGCGGTATCGTAAACCGTAGATGTCAGTCCAATTCTGACAGGAGGCTCCGCATGCAGGTACTGAGCACGTCATCGTGCGAAGCTTATGGCTTAAGAATGTCGCGTAATCGCGACGCATGACAACTCTATGTTGCGTTCACGACTTAATCGGGTTCAGGAAAAAAGTGCTCGCCACCGCATAGCGATCGGGCTTATCGGGTCCGTTGCGCTTCTTATTTTCTTGGCACTCTTCGGAGTCAAATTACTGATCGGTTTTAGTGTTCTCGTTGAACGCATCCGCGGAAGTACTACCCCTCTTCCATCATCAAACGGACAAACCATCCTCGTACCGCCCGTTCTTGATCAGCTACCGGAAGCGACGAACAGCGCTACGCTTACGGTAAGCGGGACCGCACAAGCAAAAAATCAGATTATCATCTACCTCAACGATAAGGAATACAAACGAGCCACAGCAGGCGATAACGGAACGTTTCAATTCACCGACATTCCCGTTGACGAAGGTACGGTTACCATGAGTGCGAAAGTCACGGATGGCAAAAATGCGCTCAGCGACGCATCCAATGTGGTGACGACGACCATTGACCGCACGCCCCCCAAACTGACCGTCGATTCGCCGAGTGATAATGCGACGGTGAACGACGGAACGCACAAAGTCACGGTCACCGGGGTGACGGATGAGGACATGAAAGTCACGATCACCGGCAGAATCGTCGTCGTGAAATCAGACGGATCATTTACATACAGCATGCCGTTAAACGACGGAGCAAACAAACTGGAAGTCGTTTCGACGGATACAGCAGGAAACAGTACGACAGTCGTGCGAAACGTCACCTACCAACCGTAAGTTCCTTCTCCGTAAGCGCCAAAAGAATCCACATCCAAGCCATCACCCACGGATAAAAAAGGCTGTTTATGAACATGCTGTGTACGAGTATCGCGGCCAATGAACTTAAAAGGACCGGGTCAGATGTTCGCTTGAGGGATGCGAATCCAAGGGCTCCCATACCTTTCCACAGAACTGCGTAAGCCGCGAACCCCAGTAGTCCGGTTGACGCCAAAACGAATAAAAGGCTTGTGTCCACGTTTCCTGCACGATTTGGCGGGAGAGAGTAAGCCGAGTCCGGATGCGCTATTGTGAAACCCGTCCCGACAACCGGGGACTGGACGAAACGGTTCCACCCCACTGCGGCACTCCCCAAACGCGCTTGCGTCGACACGCTGCGGAATAAGTTTTGTCCTTCCGCCACGCCATTTAGAAGGAAGATAAACGCCACAAATACGACGACAACCCCGGATAAAAACGCGTACGAACGGCGCAATATGCTCCACACTATCATCCCGAAAATAAATGCGGCGAAACTGCTTCTTGAGTACGTCAGGAGAAGTGCGGCAAACACAGTCATTTGTCCCCCGACCAAAAAAATCCGGTTACGCTTCTTACTCCCGAGTGACAAACCGACCAAAAAGGTAAGCACATACACGACCCCGGCGAAGTTTGGGTCAAAGAGGGTCGCGAATACACGGCGGAAATGCGGATCCCATCCTAAATAGGTGAGATTCCGTAGATCAGGATATATCGCAAGTTGTACGAGCCCCATAACCGCAAGCGTCACACCAGACCAATACAGGATAAGCTTCCAGGGAATTTGCGTACGGTCGGACAAAACGAAGGCATAGATGCCCGCATAGGCAATCCAACGCATCAGATACAACATATCTGGAATATTTACAGAAGCCCGCATAACGGTCATTCGTAACAGGAGCTCCGCCGCCGCAACAAGGACAAACAACCCGACGCTACGAAACAACCGTCCGTGCCGGATCGTTTTGTGATGACGTACGTGACGGATGAAAAATATGATGCATGAACTCACCGCAAAAACATCGAGGAACGACCACTTCCCGACCGGGACGAGGCTCACTATCTGTCCGGCAAGAAAACTTAGCAGAAAAAAGAATTGCATACGTTACACTCTATTAGACAGTCCCGCGCTGATGCCAGAGCTGCCAGAGTTTAGCACGCGTAAGAAATGAATGGAAACTCATCATAAGGGCAACGATTGCGCCCTCCGTACCATCCAAAAAACCTCTGCGCCACACATAGTTCTGAAAAAATTTTGCCGTGGGGTAGGCGACAATATGCCACCACGAAACCCGGACACCTTCCGAGTAGAAATATGCTGCATTTGCCGTAGAGTAATCATTGATATCAGAAAGGAACTGCCGGACACTCGGGTGTGGGAAGTGGAGAATGGGATGCGTGAGTGTCGTATTATACCCGTGAATCTGCCACACCTCATGCACCGGGCGGACCCACTTGCCGGAGCCCTTCCTTCCCAAACGGATAAGCCGCACCTTACTCGTCTCACCGTGCCGCAACGTTCTTCCCCATAACGTATCCTCGCGCTTGAGATAGTAACCGTCCTGAATATTATCCTGTACCGCTTTAGAAATTTCTTTCGCGAGTGCATCACTTACCACTTCATCAGCATCCACAAACAATACCCAATCTCCATAAGCTTGTGCGAGACCAAAATTTCTCTGCGCGGAAAAATCTCCTCGCAGTTTATGTGAAATCAATCGTGCATGATGCTTTTTGGCAATCTGCGCAGTATTATCTGTTGAGTCGTCATCTATGATGACTATCTCGTCACACCAGATAAGACTTGTGAGAGTATCCTCAAGCATCGCTTGGCTATTATGGGTCAAAACGACGGCGGATATCATATGCGTAATCATTGTATCATAGGACTATGAAGCTCCCCACGATTATTCTTACAATTATCGCCTTGTACCTGTCCGCATTTTTTTCTCACGCGATATTTTTACAGAAAACCGTTTACGGTGACGGGATATTTTACTATTCCTGGCTTCGTTCCGTCGTCGTCGATCATGATGTGAACTTTACCAACGACTACGCACATTTTCATGTGACGCAACCCACGGATACGAAAGACGCTCCGGGAAATAAATACAGTATCGGACCAGCTGAACTATGGTCGCCCGCATACCTTTCTGTCCATACGATGCTGCATGGCGACGGATGGGGACTGCCCTATCAGCTCGCGGTGGGATTTACATCGGTACTCGCGGCGCTCTTTGGTTTGGCAATGACATCGCGATTCATCAAAAAATCGCCGGGGGTCACCGGCATCACCATCCTGCTTATCGCCGGCGCCACCAATCTGGTGTTTTACGGATCACTGGATGCAGTCAACTCGCACGCATTATCATTTTTTGCAGCAGCAACATTTGTGGCCTTACTCACCTCCCCTTCCATCGAGTGGGTCGCCGTTGGAGTATTTCTCGGGGTCCTTTCCTCCATACGACTCCAGGATGCGGTCTTTGTGATACTCATCTTCCCCTATTGGAAAAAGATCCGGTGGCTCCCGCTCTTGGGAGGATTCGCTATCGCAATGCTCCCGCAACTCTTTGCCTGGTACGCTCTCTACGGATCGCTCGCAAACCCGTATCTTACCGGAGGGGAACACTTCGATTTCCTGCACCCGCATATCCTGGGCGTGTTATTTTCTCCGACAAACGGACTGTTGCTGTGGACGCCGATCGTTGCCGTCGGCATCTACGGACTTATGCTCAAGTGGCGCACGTACTGGTCGTATATCGCAGTTTTTGTAGCGGAATTACTCATCGTCGCAAGCTGGAGCACGTGGTGGCAGGGGGCAAGCGTCAGCGGCAGGATGTTTGTGAGCACACTTCCTATTATCGCGATCGGCCTTTCGACTGTTATTGAGATCCTCTATCGCAAACGGCTTATCCGCGGGATACTTCCTCTCCTTGCCGGGGCGTTTTGCCTCATAAACGCCATGGGTATCTTCTATTATCTCTTCACAAACTAAGGACGCGTTCGTAGATATCGGCAATTTTGGCCGCTCCGAGAGCCGTATCGTGCACGGCGAGCGCACGGGAACGGGCGAGACGGGCAAATGCTATACGCTTGTTGGGCTTCAGGATGAATTCCTTGATAGCAGTTGCAAGAGCCTGCGGATTACCCGGGGGGACCACGACTCCCGCACGCCCGACATTCTCCGGTATGCTTCCGGTACGGGTCGTCACGATCGGGAGGCCTGACGCCTGGGCCTCAAGGAGTGCGATGTTAAATTGTTCTTCCCACGTCGGCGTAGGGGTACTGGGAGCGACAAATATATCTGCTTTCCGGTAGTAATCCGGCATTTTACTATACGTAGCACTCTCATGGCTGAAGTGCCAGTTTTTCCCGATATGACGCTCTTTCTCCAACATGACACCTCGCTGACTCCCCGTTCCGACAAACAAAACATGGAAGGAATAGTGAGTGAGTTCCGAATCACGGGCGAGAAAGGCGGCGGCATCCAATATGTCCAGTACTCCTTTATACGTTTCCAATCTTCCGACGAAAAGGATGGTGAGATCTCTCCTTTTCGCGTCGGAAAATCTCGTTAGGTGATGAGCGTGCGGCGCGAATCGTTTTGTGTCGATATAATGGCCGATCACGGTCACTTTGGACGGATCGGCACCCTCGGTAAGCAATGTTTCCTTGGCTTTTTGGGAAATTGCGATGATGTGATCAAGCTCTGTTCGTGCCCGCTTCTTGTAATTCTTCCTCCCCCAGATACCTTCGTTGTTAAACGGTATGTTGTCGTAAGAAGTCGCAATCACCCGACGGACGATTCCTCGCCTTTTTGCATCGAGACACTGTTGGGTATATCGAAAATATGTCTCAGCAGTATGGACCAGATCAAATCCGCGGAGCCTCTCTTCAAGACCAAAAAGATACTGTGCATCGACAAACAACCGGTTCAGGATGGGCATCTTGTACGGAAATTGCGGGAGATCCATGGGAGAGGGCAGTTTGACGACAGGAAACGCAAACCGGTCATGGAACGGGGAGAGAGATCCAAACGCCGTGAGGTCATACCGGCTAACGAGCGGCTCAAAGAGTTGCATCTCGTACCGATTAAGAAACTTCCCACGGACAATCGCTATCTTTTTCATATTTGCGTACTGCCCAAAAAATCCCGGACTTTACGATACCAGTAAAGAAATCCGGAAGGCGCGCGCTGCGGTTCCAGCTCAGGTGCACGTTCTGTCACTGCGGGGGAACCTTTCGTTATATTGGCGGCTGACTCACGGTCTACTAACCAACCGGTATTCTGCCCGTACCGGAATTCCTGAACGCCGACCTTCTGTCTCACTCGTTCCAAATATGCTAGCTCCTCGGAAGTGCAGGTTCCTTTACAGCTCACGACCGTATACCGGATATCCGAGGGCTTACCGTGTTCAACCCAAGAGGCGACACTTGGTTCTGACATAGGGAGTGCGTCAATAAGAAAATAGTTTTGCAACACGTCGCCCGGATACTCCAGAACCCCAACCTTTTGGTAACGCGGCACAATATGACTGACGTCGCGTCCGAAGTCATATCGCCACGTCTGCTTCGTCATTTGCGTAAACTTAAGCGCAGTGACGCCGAAACACCAAAAGAGCTGAATCAGAATAATCGTGTAAACGAGAGCGACAGATCGTTTGGCAATCGACGCAACCCACACCCCGCAGACGAGGGCCGCAAACGGCACGAGATAATACAAAAAGTAACTTAATCCCCACGTCGCACTTGGCATAACCACCATATTGATGATTCCGACGATAAAAAGCATCACGCCCACGTGCCAGAGGAGCGACTTGCCCACAGTCCCCTTACGACGGAGCCACGCCCAAAGACTCACAACGAGAAGCGGGGAGCCATAGATCAAAAGCCGGAGAATAGTGATGGCTACTAACCGCAAGGGCCAGTAGCTCACTGCACTCAACTCGCTTGTGACACCACGCGCGGAATACCCGTTCCAGATGGCCCCGACATTCCCGGTCAGTACTAACGCGAGGAAGTATGTACCCAATCCGAGAAACTCCCCTAATGCGTACGACCAAAATGTCGGCCAGATACGTTTCTCTGAGCGGGCGAAAAGTAGGTACAGGAATCCGAACGCTAGATATCCGCCATACCAGTCGGTCGCACCCCCCAAAAATGCCGCGACACCCACCCCCCATAGATATATCGGCCGCTGTGATTTCCAGTACCGGATACAAAAGTAGAGCGTCGTGAGGGTAAAAAATAAACTGCTCTGCTCAAAAAAAATGTATTTCCAGAAAAAAGAAAACCACGGCATAAGAACGGCAAATACGACGGTCCATCGTGCAGCCTCTTCGTTCACCGCTTCCCGGACAAGGTGATAAAGCACGAAAAGCGACGCGATCACAAACACCAAGTTGGTTGCGTGGACAACCCAATTAGCGTTACCAAACAACCGGAACGGTACGGAGGCGAGCAGAAAAAATAGTACGGGATGATGCAAATAATACGGGATCACAGCGGGTAGAGTCTTCCCGACGTAGTACGTCGGTAAGAAATGAAGCGTCGTATAGCCAAAACGGAGAAAATTTTTCGATGCCAACGCCAAAAAATTGTTATTCGCATTATCTATACCGACGTACGGAAGATTTATCCCCCAAAGGCACAAAAGGATGCCACACACGAGTGCTACTCCCCACAGGACATCAAGGATAATTTTTTTGCTCATGACTTGGATTGATAGAGCGTCTCTGCGGCCGTAAGTACTGCTCGTGCGAAACTGCGCCATCGGAACTGGGTAGCCTGATGTTTACCTGCCGCGACAGATGCTATACGGAATACGTCATCATGAGTATACCGGAGCATCGCCTGGGTCACTTCCGCGCGATCTTTCGGATTTACGAGGAGTCCGGCCTTCCCCACGACTTCCGCATACGAACCGATATTTGAACCGATGACGGGTAGACCGCACGCCATCGCTTCCGCAGCAGGCAATCCGAACCCTTCTATAAGCGAAGCCGAGAGAAGCGCGACCGCTCCTCGATAATACATAGAAAGCTCGTCGTCCGGCACGTGTCCCACTATATGCACCCTGTCACCTAGACCCAGCTCTCGGATAGTATCCGGAATCTCCGGGTCCATCCAATAATCACCACCGACAAGTACGAAGTCGTAGATCGTTTTGACACTGGTGAGGAAATCGGCAAACGCCCGGAGCATGAGCGGGACGTTTTTACCCCGTTTGAGCGATCCGACGAAAAGAAAATACGGATGCTTGGGCTTCTTCGCCTCTCCTCGCCCGGTAAAATGAGAATCGACCCCCAGGTAGGCGACGCTCACCCGGCCATCAGGCACATGGTATGCCCGTCTGAGCGCATCCTTGGAGGCCTCGGTAATCGTGATGATATGGTTAGATCTGGCGACGAGCGCCGCGGTCTGACGGTTGAGGGTATTCGCAGAGCCCGGATAACACTCGGGATAATCGAGAAACCCGACATCATAAATAAACCCGATGGTACTGACGTCGCACAATATCTTTGGCAACAGGGGAATACTTTGGGAAATACCTAAATACACATCTATCGGATGTTTCACTATATCTACCGTCTGCCATATGGATTGATATCCGGGGCGTATCAGCTGTACAAAGTGCGTATTCGGTCCCGCGAGGCTATGAGTACCCCGCTCTCCCCTACCGAAGCTATAAACCCTATAGTCATTTTTCGCATTTAATACCTGCATTTCTTTCACGAGGTTATAGGCTACGCGATAGACGCCTACTTTCAACCGATCATCGGTTATGGACAATGCACCGCCGTCTATACCGATTCTCATGCCGTACCTCCATATGGACCAAATCTGCGAAGGAAGTAATCCCTGATCCCGATAGCCGCACCCCTTTCATGACGCCTCATGTGTTCCATGAATGTTTTTGGAAACCGCAACGCCTCATGAAGCTTCACGTCGCCCGGCGCCTGGCGTTCGACAAACAGGAAATGATTCCGTGCGAGGTAGTATTGGTGAGCAGCTGAGCCTCTCCCTAGGGAAACTGACTCTTCATGGGTGACTCCCTCTATCGTGAGCTTCTTAAGGGGAAATCCCATACGTTTGGCCCGTACGCAATAATCCGCTTCTTCGTAATACAGGAAATACGGCTCGTAGAAATACCCGACTTTCTTAATGACTTTGCTATGGATCGCTATACATGAGCCGGAGAGATAATCCGTGCGTTCTGAAGGCAGTATGGTGGTCCAGCGCTTAGGATCTATGCCTCCCCCGAACGGGCCGGCCACACAGGGATCGAGTTTGGGGAGCTGTTTGGTGAATTCCTCTACCGCGGCGCGGTTTATCGTCACATCCTGATTGAGGACGACAAACCACTCGGCGCCGTGGGCTATGGCGTGCCGGATGCCGATGTTGGCGGCCGCTCCGTACCCCAAATTCCTGGATTGCGGGAGCAGTGTCGCCCGACCCACGTCATCCGATACCAGCGTCTGCCCGTTATCCACAACCACCGTCTCCTCCGAAGGCAATATCCTTAGTAACCTGGCAAACTCCTCCGGTTTGGGATGATAGGCAATGATGATAAATACGATAGTGGGCTTCATTTCCTTACGTAGAGCCATCCGCCTTCGACTGGCAACTCGACTATTTTTTCATACTTAGAAGTAACGTACAAGAGAAGCTCTTTTGGAATGTAGTCCAGATAGTAGCCGCTGTTTCCATGAAATGGCATATAGAGAATATACGGCACTTTTTGTTCTTCTAATGAGATTATCAACCGTTGCTGAAGGCCAGACACTTGGGCATTCCACGGAAATAACGGAACCCAGGGAAGTACTGTGGGGCGTCTGTCTAGACCGTAATACAGATAGTCGTAATTACCAAGTATATAGAACGGCTTATCGAGATGGATTCTGGAAAAATCGAGAAGGCTCTGGTATGTGCCCGTAAAAAACTGAGGCTGCATACGATCACGAATAGTGGTGAAGACTCGCAGACTGCGCCAACTGCCGACAGACATAATAAAAGCAAGCAGCCAGACCGCTACCGTCATCTTCTTTGCTTTACGTTGAGCTATCTCTTTAACTAATAGAGCCAATCCTATGGCCCCAAAGGCGAGTGACGGTTGCAGACGGAAAAGACCCCATCGAGGTAGTCCGGCCGTAATAAGTGCCGCTGTCCAAAATAATATCAGCCAAACTGTTCGGTTTCTCCGTAGCCATGGCATCACGGCAAGCGGTATAAAAGCGGGCAATATGGTGACCAGATCACCGCGCGACGGGAGAAGTACGTAATCACTGGATGCGCGCGAAAGAGAAAGAAGGAAACCATATGACCAGTAAATATATTCTTTACCGGCTCCCATGAATGAAAAATATGCCCACACGAGTGCATTCGCAGCGACTGGGACAATCCCAACGACAATTGCCCGCCAAAATCCGACGAGTTTCTTTTGATCGCTTAGCCAAACCGCTATGCACACAACCAATATAGACCAAACTGCTGTCTGCTTCATAAGCGAAGCGAGAGCAAGCATAAGCCCTATTGAGAAAGCATTATTTGTATTGGGTTTTTCGAAATACGAACTAACGGCCAGAAGTGTAAGAAGATAGATTGGAGCCAATATAGTCTCGTACCATATCGTGTTCCCATAAAATATCGGCTGCCAAAAGATAAAGAAGGCAAGACTCGCCGCCGCGAACCACTTATTTTTGGTCAGGCGTTTGGAAGCTACATATACCAATACATCCGTAAGTAAAATAAATCCGTACGCAATAATCCGCTCTGACGAAACGGTGAATCCAAGTAGCTTATACAAGACAAACAAAAGATAATATGCGCCGGGTACGTATGCCAATACTATGTCACGGTAATACAGAAGTCCCTTTGTCAAAAACCAAGGATACAGGAGCATCTCCGACCAGTCGACGAACGTGGTGTGATAGAGATACCAGAGATGCACAGATAACCCGGCAATAATAAATACGACATCCGAAATCCACGACATTATATGTGTTGAACGAGGCTTCGCCATAGAAGTAACCAATAGGTCATGCCTTCCATATACCCAAAAAACTTTGCAAGCACAACCCCCCGCCATCCGTCCCGCCATCCGTCCTCCTCTATACATCGCGCCCAGAACATATGGGGGCCATAGAGGAATAGTTTGCTGACTGTAACTGACTCCCTCTTCTTGTTCTTCTCGCCCGCGATGAGCCATGCATATCGAGTGAACTTAACGAGGACCTGCCATGGGTTGCGGTAAGAATAATGGCGAAGGACCCCGTTTAGTTTACCGATTTTTCCTTGTACGACAACTTCCTCATGTATCGGCACCGGCGTGACTGTGCCATATTTCTTCCGAAAAAGGCGCACCTTGCTATACCGCTCCCCTCCATAGTATACCGGCTTCTCAAACACATAATTCTGATACGGAATCTCATATCCATGGATATTTTCGGGTCCGTTAGTAACTTTATCTTTAATTTCATCCAATAATTCTTTCGAGGGAATCTCATCAGTATCTAGCAATAAAATCCAATCTCCTTTAGCCAAACTAATTAGATTATTTTTTCGTATACCCAACACTCGTGTACTTTGAAAGTATATCTTTATTTTATTATCTGCTAACGGCTTGCTTTGTTGTTTCGCATTTACTCCTACAAGCACTTCACACTCGACGTCTGTGAGAGCAAGCGACGATTGAACTCGAAACATGGAGAGAGATGAAGTAATGGTAATTACAGAAATTGTCATATTGCATTGAATCGATAATACAAATTATTTATGTTAACTATCGCACTGACAAATTCCAATAAATATCAAATACTAAACTTGACTCAAGAATTAATATTGTTTTCATGAAAATCTGCTCTCGATTTCTTCTTTCTCTTCTAGTTTTCTTTATGTTATCTTCTATGGTTGACGCTTCATCATGGACTAAATATCCTGACAATCCTATTTTTTCTGGACTAGGATTACCAGGAATTTGGGATAGTGTACATGTTGCTAACCCATTTGTCACATATGGTAACGGTACTTATAGAATGTGGTATCAGGGAACAAATTCGAAATGGCAAATAGGATATACAACTTCATTAAATGGTATATCTGGATGGGATAGGCTTCCTTACTCAATTATTTACCCCGATTCAACAAACATATGGGAAAATGAAGATGAGGATCCAACCATTGTATACGCATTAGGCAAATACAGAATGTGGTACTCAGCAGTCAAAGCCACTTGGGCTCAAGGTGGAATAGATCGCATGGAATTGCGTTACGCGGAATCTGACCTTGGGACGAACTGGGTGAAATTAAATTGTGTAATGAAAGGAACTTTAGGCACATGGGATGCTGGAGGAATAAACAGAGGCAAGTCCATCCTTTATAAGGACGGTGTTTTTCATATGTGGTATACAGGGACTAACGAGAACCCAGTAGAGACTAACCCTTATTGGCGAATAGGTTATGCAACATCTAACGATGGATGCACCTGGATAAAACAAAATAATAGTGCTCCCGTTATCGAACCTACGGAAACGTGGGAATTAAATAACGTAAGTTTTCCAAATGTTATTTTTGAAAATGGAATTTATCACATGTGGTATGCGGCAGGCACTGGAAATGCACCCACCCGCTTCGTCTATGCATATTCAACTGACGGAATTGGATGGATAAAACCAAAAGATCAAAACCCTGTATTAGACAAGGGAGAATCAAGTAGTTTTGATTCGGACTATGTTACCCAACCATTTGTACTACACGATGATGGAGAATATAAAATGTGGTACTCCGGTATGGGTTCTGGCAAGTGGAGTATTGGCTATGCGACAAACCCAACTATTCCAATTCCTTTGTTCATTCCTACGCCACGCCCCACAGCTACTCCTATTCCAACACCTACTAATACACCAATACCCACCCCGACAAACACACCAACACCCAACCCTACTCCAACGCCGTCACCGTCCAAAAAGGTTATCGTTATTCCCGGGATTGGTGGTAGTTGGAATCGTGATGCGCTTCTTAATTGTAAATCCAGCGGTTATAGCGGCAACTGGTCGAATTGGACTGTCGCCAATGCGGATATTTACCAACCACTCCTTACTGGGCTTACATCAGCAGGATACCAGCCAATACCATTCTGGTACGACTGGCGAAAACGAGTTACTGATAGTGCAATAATATTGAATTCCTTCATAAATCAAAACCGAGAATCAGATGAGGTTGTCGACGTAGTCGGTCATAGTATGGGTGGGTTTGTTGGACGAGCGTATCTGGAGTCAACCAAAGAGAGTAGCCATACTGATGCTTTTCTTACCGTCGGCACACCACATGAAGGAGTTGCGCTTGCCTACCCTGCCTGGTCAGGTGGCGAAATATGGATAGATGATGTAAACATGCGACTCGCATTTACCATGTTGCAAATCGGCTGCTCTATTCGTCATGGATGGTCTGGCAGAGAAACGGTCGCCAATTTATTGCCTTCAATACGAAACATCCTTCCGACTTTTCCCTATCTCAAAGATAAACTAACCGGCAGTCTTAAACCAGCGTCTTCCATGTCAGCTAAAAATAATTGGCTACCGACCGCATTTAATTTTCCCTTTTTCGGAGTAAGAATGGGCACGTTGACAGGGACGGGGCGTGACACGCTAAAGCAAATTGAAGTAACCTCTCCTAGTCGTCTCGATCAGCGTTTAGGTAATTGGCTAGACGGCAAACCAACCGGAAATAAATACTACGCAGATGGCGACGGTACAGTGCTTACAACCAGCGGCCAACTCCCGGATGTCGAAAACCACACACTACCATTGAGTCACTCCGGACTCGTAACCAACCAGTTAGGAATACAGGCAATCATTGATTTTCTAAATGATACAACTGAGCAACAACCTCTTTTACGACAAATGCAACAAAATCAGCAACTCATCAAACCGACGAGAAGAACAACTGCACTTCTTATTGTCGTCGATGGCGCACACGCTTCCCTTACTGACAAAAACGGCAAAACATATCAAGATGCTGACGGTCAAATTACCATTCTAGAACCCTCCGAAGATAGTTATACATTACGCGTGACTCCAGACAATCCACGGTGGTGGCCGTGGTGGCGAAAACACGAGAATAAAGTGCTGGTGATACAACTTTTTGAAGACGGAACGTCAAAGTGGAAAGCATATTCACAAACGGGTTTCAGCGCCAGACACTGGAAGCTTCGCTTCGACCGCCTACACAAAACCGAGGATATACTTCATGAAAATTAGCTTCGTGAGGATCGTTAGCGGACTAAGCGTTGGAAAAACCGAATTGGCTTTTCTAATAGGCCCAAATTAAATTGTCTGTACACATGTCCCTCAATCGGTTCAAAATCCATTCTTGTAATGGGTCGCTGGCTTAACAAATCGTCGAGAGCCGCGCTATCGTGGAACGGTGAGTTGTATAAACCTACTTTTTCTGGGGCTTTGCGGTCACGCGACCTTCTTTCGATGACAAAAGATGTCGGTCCGCCTTTGACCCGAGTTGTCGCCGTCACGCGCACATAAACGCGCTTTCCATCGACCGTCATCTCTGCGTCGTACGCACGTTGGTCCATCGGTTCAAACATAGATCTATCGCACTATACTGCTCCTACTTCTGCCCGTCAACGTCAGGTACGTCGCTAAATGACGATATGAATCGGCAAATATTAGACAGCATCACAACCAAATTACCGACTCACGCGGTAGTATCTTGCCGACTTCCAATTTTTTGAATGCAGCTTCATCTCTTACCAATAGTTCATGGATTACGCCCTCGCTTCGTAATTCCGGACCCCCAGGCATTGAGGCAAGCACTTTATGCGTACACTCTCGGCGGTATGGGCATTGGTCTGCCCTCACACATATCCCATACTCCACAGCGTGACCTTCTTTCGTGGTATTTCTCCATGCTATATCGCTATCTCGATGCTTCCATCGTGCTAAAAGAGTGACTTCCGCCAGGCCGCCTACCACACATACCGCCTCTATCGTTTTCATATAAATACTTACGAATATGTCGAATGATCAGAGGTGGGAGTCACCAGGACCCGAGCCATTTGATCAACCACGTCACCGGTAGTGAGGAATGGTTGTTGTTTGTGATTGACTCCCCGCGCATGGGTCAAGGACATAAACCCGTCGCAGACCAAAAAACGTTTAAGAATGCCAGTTTTATCCGTTACCGTACACTCATCAAGGTACGGGTAATACGACCAGTGCGTAACCGTGGCTCCGGAGGGTATTTTGGCTATATTATCCAACGTATCCAGTTCTAGCGTGGAATCTTCCTCATACGTTAAGGCGTTTTGCGCTTTAAGCGACGCAAAGACAGCCATGGGCTGAGGTGCGCTCAATCGTTGCGGCCTTCGGCATTGCCTCGTCTCCGGATCAAAAAAAATACACCCGTCGGGTGAATGTGGCATAATCTTGGGATTATATCAAATATCGTGCCTAAATCAAACTATAGGGTATAGACCGATTAACTTCGCTTCCCGTTAAACGTCCGTGACCACAACCATTTACCACCACGTGCGCGAGTACGTCCGGCGTGCGTCATGGCTTCAGCATTAAGCGGCAATCTATATGCACGGTAGCAGACGCCGACCCCCGCAGCCACTAACTGATCTTCCAAAGATATTTTCGGGTCCCCGCACGCATAATCAGGCTGCACCAATGTGCACCCGGTACACATAAGATGCGATTGTCTTTTACTTTCGAGTTGGTCGTTCATTTGGGGTTTGTGTTCCGGCTTCGCCTACCACATGGTACATGGTTAGAAGAGCATTAAATACTACCGGGCTCGGCGCAAATATAGGAGGCAATACTTCCATGTCATCCGTTTCCGGTCTGCGGCGATGAAGAATATACACGCGCGGGACTTTCATATTTCCATCTGCCTCCCGCATAGTCTGTAGTCTCTTGAGAACTTCAGGGTTAAACGTCGCGTCATGAAACGTGTGATCTATGTTTAGTTTTTCCAATACACTGACAAGCGGCTGCCAGCCGATATTGTTATGAAAATCAAATATGTCTACATGCCAGTCGGGAGAGCCCATAGTAAACGATTATATCATAAAAGTTTTATTGGAGACTACACTTTGGAGTATAATACCGATCCGTTATGAAAAACATACGAGAAACGCCGATATCTTCTCCAGAGGAATTTGTTCGTCGATTGCCTCAATTCTTTTTCTCAGGGGAAGGCCAAACGCTACATGATGTCTCGAGCAATGTTCAGTTGCCGCTTGCCATTCGGATACGGGCAGCCGATGAATTTACCCGACAGTATAACGAATTTGACGGAAAAAGGAGTATGCTGATGCTGAACCTCATCGACAGTCTGCCGCACTTTACCCCTTCCATCCGCACATATGCGCGGCTCCTGGAGGATGGGGTAGACATGGGGACTGCTGCACGGCGCAGCAACCTATAATCACTTTGGTTTTACCGGCGTGTTGCACACACTCCCCCACAACCCTCTTTCTGCGGCCATAGCTTCGCGCTGAATCGCGATGAAACGGTCTTTATACTTCACATCCGGCGGATACGTCGCGACCTGCGCGTATCCTTCACGAACTAATACTTCATTTATCATCGTGTCTCCGATCCACACGTACCTCAGGAGCCTACCGTATGTATCCTTGTCCGAAACATCCTTCTCAAGGGTCACCATCTTCCCCTCTACCAGAGCTTTATTTCGTGCGGATGCTTCATGACCATAACACTCCACCGGCCGGTTTGGTGCAACCGTCTCCGGCGTATTCATGCCTATGTATCGGACTTTTTGGCCGGTATCGATCTCAATGGTGTCTCCGTCAACAACACGGGTGACCCGCGCCTGCGTAGCGCTTTGGGTCGCAGTAGACACGGCTGAAATACTGGCTTCGCCGCGCTGTAACCGGGCGGAGGATGTAGCTGTTTTGGGTGGCGCCGATGACTGAAATACCGACTGGATAAGAATATAGCAAACGACAAATACGGCGCTTACGAGACTAGTAATGGTTTTTTTGCTCACACTTACCCCGCGTTTACGCCGTTCGGAACCGGCTTCTCCGGAACCGCGAGAACCGGAGTAACACTGTTTGCATAGCCGATATCAAAAAGCATTCCTTCCGATGTCTCTCCCATCATTTGTTTCGGGGGGAGGTTCACGACAAAAAGTGCTTGTCTACCGGCGACTTCCTGTACGTCTTTCCGTTCCTTTTTCATCCCGACCAGAATGGTGCGGGTAAATTCGCCGAAGTTGACGGTCAATCGCACGAGTTTATCGGATTTGGGTACATCTTCTACTTTCTCTATCGTGCCGACACGGATGTCCAATTTTTCTAAATCGGAAAACGACACGATCGATTTCACCGGGGATGAGGTCATATCATTTGGGCAGTGCCTTACGCGCATCTTGTAAGCCACGAATCAGCCGGTCATACTGACCTTTCGTATTGGTTTTCGTATAAAACTCTATGGCAGACACATAGTTACTTCGTGCCTTATCGTTCTGCCCGAGCTGAGCGTACGCATAGGCGAGCGTCTGATATACCTCTGCATACGTATGATCCAAGGCAATCGCCTTCTCGAGTACAGTGACCGACTCTTCATACCGTTTGAGACCAATAAGCGCTCTCCCCAGAGTATGGAGGATATGCCGCTCCTGTGGGTCTAATCGGTAAGCAGTCATAGCATTGTCATACGCTTTTTCCGCTGCCGGGTCACCGTCCAACCATAAGTATGCACCCGCGAGTTTTGTGTATATTAACGCATCTTTTGGATCCAAGTTTTGTGCCAATTTAAGTTCTTCGACAGCCTGGCGTGCGATGGGGCGCACCTTTGCGGCATACTGCGGGTCATTTCCCGGTATTGCATTCAGTTGATCTAAATACGTATTTGCCAGGTCCACATGTGCCCTTACCGCCGTAGGAAGCTCTGCGATGGCCCGAAGCGTTTGGAAATCTTCATATCGTGCACGAAGATCACTCGGCACCGCGACCACTCCCTGCGATACTGCCATCATCCAAAAATATCCGGCCAAAAATAAAGGCGGCAAAACTAAGCCAATAAGCCAGGACAGGAAC
This sequence comes from Candidatus Gottesmanbacteria bacterium, assembly GCA_023245335.1. Classification (GTDB taxonomy): domain Bacteria; phylum Patescibacteriota; class Microgenomatia; order UBA10105; family UBA927; genus UBA927. The sequence continues at coordinate 733,669 of JAHFKK010000001.1, read as the reverse complement.
GAGGGGTGTCTTTGATCGTCAACGATCACGTAGGTTTTTGCCAATTTGTCGTGCCATGTCTGCTTATGGCTATCTCCTATCATCCACAGGTAGCCCAAACTAAAAAATAGGCCCGAAATCGTATAACCGACATACCGTACAATTCCGGTTCCGATACCCAAACGAGTGCCGTCTGCCTTCACGATACGGATGCTCATAAGCCACTTACCTGGGGACTGACCGCCCGACACCACCCACCAGAGAACAATAATGGCCGGCCCGACAAAATACGTGGCAATCACTCGAGCGATCACGTAGCGTAAGGGCGACTGCGGCATGATAGATATATCGAACGGACTCACGCCCAAAAGCATACGTGCACAAAGTGCTATAAGGGAAACAAATGTGCTGTCGATATAAATCGCGGCGAACCTCCGCCAGAAGCCGGCGTACCGTACCTCAGAAGATAAGCTCATAGAACTATCGTAACATACCAGTAGGGGTGGGCGGTATAGGATTTGAACCTATGACCTTTTCAATGTCAATGAAACGCTCTAGCCAGCTGAGCTAACCGCCCTCGTTCTTGGAAAGGAAACCATGGCTTCCTTTCCAACTATCTTTTTTAGGTTGTGTTGCAAGCTATTCACTCGCGTAGGTACGCTCGCAACGATTTGACCCTATGCGTGTCGTCTTATCTGGCTTTTCCAACGGTGTATTTTGATGACCAGACTTTTCGTATTATACTGTTTTTTCACCACCTTGACCACCTTCGGAGAGTGCTCTACACTCATAGGTATCATATGGATGCCATAAAGCGCGGTATCGCCGCGGTTTTTGATTTTTTGCAAGGAATCGTCGCAATCGCCGCCGTTTTGGTCATGATATATCTTTTCATCATGTCCCCGCAGGAAGTCAGCGGCCACTCCATGGAACCCAACTTCCACAACGGCGATTATATCCTCACCAATAAAATTATCTACAAAATGATTAATCCGCAGCGCGGCGACATCGTGATCGTCAAATCTCCTATGAACAAAGACATCGATTACATCAAACGCGTCATCGGGCTGCCCGGGGAAACGCTTGAAATCAAGAATCAGCACTATTACATAAACGGAAAGGAATTAGATGAGCCGTACCCGTACAACAAACCGCTCTACGGTGGGACATTTCTCCAGGAAAACACACAAATAGAAATTCCTCCCGGAGAATACTTCGTATCGGGAGACAACCGGCCGGGGAGTTCGGATTCACGGGAATTTGGGCTTATCGCGCTACAAGATTTTATCGGCCAGGCATTCTTCCGATACTGGCCGACCACTGCTGTCGGCATCATCCCTCACCCAAGCTACCAGCTCTGAAAGAAAAGAGAGAAATTTACTTTTTATCAGACATGCGGCTATGGATAAGCTTCAGTGACTTACTCGTCGTTTCTAAATTACCACGGATGACAAAAACGACGCGCGCTTCCACTTTGGACTGAGTAATTTTCACGAGCCCGTTGACTGCCTGCGCAAGATCCTTAGCGATGGTATCGAGCTCATCACTATGGATGCGTTCGATCTTGTGTGCGGGCTGCTGATCGGACTTCGCTTTCAGTCTCCTCGCCAAATCCTCAGCACGTCTGACCGACGCATTCTCCGCGAGGATGGTCTTATAGGCATCCACCATGAGCTTGACGTCGTTCAGCCCTGCAATTGCGCGTGCGTGACCCTCACTGATTGCTGCCGAGACCAAACCATCCTTGATTGCATCCGGCAGTGCGAGAAGCCGCATGGTATTACTTACATACGATTCGCTTTTCCCTATCCGTTTGGCAATTTCCGTGACACTCAGTCCGAATTCCTCAATTAACCGTTGAAACGCAAGCGCACGATCAATAGGATTGAGGTCGACGCGCTGTACGTTTTCTACCAGTGCCATTTCCAGCATGCCCTTCGCGCTGGTTTCCTTGATGATGACCGGTACCGTCGAAAGTCCGGCGACTTTAGCCGCCCGCCATCGGCGTTCTCCGGCGATAATCTGATAGCCAGCGGGGGTCTTTGCGACGACGAGTGGTTCTATGATCCCGTGTTCTTTGATGGAGCCGACGAGATCCGCGAGGGCCTCTGCCCCAATCATGCCACGAGGTTGTAGCGGATTCGCTTGCAATAAATCCAAATCCAGATGAAGCACTTGTTGGGTGTCTGCCATTTGATTAACCGTGCGAGGGCAAGACCGACACGTACCGTTTACCACGCTTGGTCAGAAAGTTGACTACACCGGAAATCGTTGCAAAGATCGTAAAGTCTTTGCCCATATTCACTCCCGTACCGGGAAAATACCGCGTACCCTTTTGACGTACGATGACGTTACCTGCTCCCGCGACCTGCCCGCCATACACCTTGACGCCTAAACGTTTCGATACGGAATCTTTATTTCCTTTTGCTGTTCCACCTGCTTTGACGTGTGCCATAGTAATACCAATTAACACATTAACTTTTAACAATTAACGATTTTTGAAAAACGTAAAATTCTCGACGGACCATAGCCTGCGGTCTACTGTATTCTATAGGTCCAGTGAGGAGAGTATATCCGAGGATTTCACATCTGTCAACAACTTTTTTCACGGTGACGATTCCGCGACGTGTTACGTACGCCGGCGTTGCCATGACGACCTTGCTCCCTGGTTTCAGAACCTTTGCCCATTCCTTAAGGCATCCTATGTAGAGTTTTTCCAACCCTTTGATAATATTTTTGACGCGCTGTTCCTGCAATGGGTCTCCTTCGGGTATGTGCAACTGTTCTCCTAATAAAGGTTCTGTCGCTATACCGTCAACGGATACGAGGGGGATAAGCTCAGACACATGCGTCGCATCCCCAACCTCAATACGTACCGGCTCTTTTTGCAGCATGCCGTACTGTGCGCGTAGCCACGCAATATTTTTTTGGGCTTTCCCGACTGCATCAGCCGATATGTCCATCCCAATGGCTTGTGTATCGCGCATCAAGGCTTCAGCGACAATGGTACCGACACCGCAAAACGGGTCGAGCAACACTTTTGGCGCATGAGATACGGGACCAAGAGCAATGTTGACGATCATGCGGGCAACTTTGGGCGGCAACATGCCACGACGCGGATCCGGCGCCGGCCGCGCAGAGTCGCGGGTATTCCAATCCTCGAAGTCCTGCACCGCCTTCGTCACCCCGAGTATGTGACTCCCCTGCATACCTATGACGACAAGCTCCGTCACGTGTTGCTTGGAAACGACGACGCTTCCCAGTGCCTGATCATGTTTGGATTCTACATAGCGGACCGATATACCACGGACCATAAAAAGCTGTTTCACTCCGGTATATGTAGACTGCGGTATACGGGTAGAGCCATACGCGCTTATACCGAAGGTAATCCGATTTTCAGAGACAAACGGGAGAAGCGAGCTAAAAAGCACATGAACGTCTATGTCGGGGACTTCGCTTATCTCTTCGGCTATCTTGACGGTACCACCAAGATGAGTGATTGCCTCCTTTACGTCAATGCCTCCTGTTCCGACAGCAATACCCGGCAATAACAGCGTTGTCGTAGGATAGAGGGCCTGAAGTTCGATGGTGGCAAGTTCGGGAGTACGTCCAAGGATGAAGATGGTCCGTTTCATGCGCTGGAAACACTGGTCACTTCCAACCTCGTGAGATCTGCACGGAACCCTGTATGACGTCGATACCGTACTTTACTTTTGAATCTTCGGACGGCTATCTTTTCACCTTTTTCCTGACCGACTATTTTTGCCGTCACGACCATGCCTTTCACAAGCGGTGCGCCGACCTCTACCTTCTTCCCGTCACCCACGAGTAAGACGTCAGTAAACTTGAGGACATCACCGGCTTTACCCTCGACTTTGTCAACCAAAATGACGTCGGTTGGGGCGACTTTGTACTGCTTATTTCCGATGCGAACTATAGCAAACATGCGTAGTATTATATCGGTAGGCTCACTGAATTGCAATGCTCCCCTCGTTATTTCCTCCGCGCCGCAGTGCGATAAGGAAGCCAAACGCCACACAAAGGGACAATATCGAGCTCCCCCCGTATGATACGAACGGCAGCGTAATACCGGTCACCGGAATGATTCCCATGTTCATGCCGGTATTGATGACGACTTGGGTGAGGAGTATGCCGAAAAGGCCAACGGTATAAAAAAACACGAACGGATTACCGATTGTCCCTCGGACGTATGGCCGGAGGAGTTGCCACAAGAGCGTCCCATAGAGAACCAAAAGCGTGACTCCCCCCACGAACCCCAATTCTTCGACAAATGTCGCGAAAATGAAATCCGTATGGTACTCGGGTAAAAACCGCAAATGACTCTGTGTACCCCGCCCCAGACCCCGCCCGAAGAGTTGTCCGCTCCCGACGGCAATCATTGCCTGGAGCGCATTGTACCCAGCTCCTTGCGGGTCAGCCGCAGGATTGAGAAACGTGAGTATCCGGCCGCGCTGATATGGGGCGAGCGCATGCCAAAGAAACGGGAATCCGGCCGCTATAACGATCGCGCCGATCACCAGGAGTATGAGGGGAAATCCGCCGGCAATCATCATGGCAAACCACGAACCTGCGTAAACGAGCGCTGTCCCCAAGTCAGGCTGGTGAAAAACCAGAAGAAACGGTACACCAAACATCAGGGCATGGATCCAAAACGTCCGCAGTGACCGCGGGGAGTACGTCGTGATCATCCGCGCAAACGCCAGGATGAGGAGCGGCTTGACCATTTCCGACGGCTGAAGCTGATTGCCTCCGATGATAATCCACCGGGAAGCGCCACGGATCGGATGCGCAAGATACGATGCCACCAGAAGGACAAGGGATAACGCATATGCGTATGGTGCAAACCACCACAAAATAATCGCATCCAACTTGGAAACAAAAAATACGATAACCGCGCCGATCACCAAAAAAAACAACTGCTGCCAGAATAAACCGACGCTCGTCGTGAGAAGTACGAAAAGCCCGACGAATCCGAGAAGGAGTAACGCAAGAAGGACTACCCAATCGACGTGTTGGTCGCCTTGGTGGTAGATATGGAAAGATCGGTTGCCCATGTGATCACATTCGCGAGCGTTTCTTTTTTGATTTGTTTCAACAGATTTTCCGGCAAGGATTTATATTTTTCCGGTAGGGTCAGCGCCACGCGCTCATCTATCTTACACCCTTTTTCTTTCCGAAGCATTTGTACCTGACGGGTCAGTTCGCGTACTTCGCCTTCCTCAGCAAGCTCTTTGGTGACGGTAAAATCGAGCGCCACGAAAACTTCTTCGGATTCTTTTACTTTTTCATGACGGACCTGCTTCACATTGGTTTCTGCGGCAAGTACCTCCTCCACGTCCGCCGGCAATTTAGTTGCTGCCGTATACGTCAGAGAAGCAAGCGGGACCCGCACTTTTACTCCTTTATCTTTGCGCTGCCCATGCGCCTTTTCTACTATCGCGCGCGCGACAACCATTTCTTTTTCTAATGATCTATCGATGAGATTTTCATGTACTTGGGGCCAGTCGGAAAGATGCACCGAAGATTTCCCGGTCAAATTACGATACATTTCTTCGGCAAGATACGGAATAAACGGTGCGAGAATACCCATGAGGGTCACGAGAACTTCATACAGCGTCGCATAACACGCATTCTTATCATCCGAAGCATCGACTGTCGGTCCTATGCGATCGCGGCTCCTTCGTACGTACCATTGAGACAAATCCGTCACGAATGCTTCTATGGCATTTGCGGCCGTTGCCGCGTCAAACGCTTCCAGTGATGTGGTGACCAATGGGATGAGTCCATGAAGCCGACTCATGATCCACCGGTCCAGGACGTACGGCGACGTTGCGTCTTCCCCAGGAGTCCACCCGTCGATGACCGCATAGGTAATGAAGAAGTTATAGACGTTCCACAAAAGCAGATGAAATTTCCGGCGTGTTTCATCCGCAAGCTTATACCCAAATAGCATGTTTTGTTCGGGATTATGTTTGACAAACATCCAGCGCATGACGTCCGCGCCGATTTTATCGGCTCCTTCGTTAAATTCGATCGAGTTGCCCCAGGATTTGTGCATGGGCCGGCCGTCTTCACCAAGCATAGAGCCGTACCCGAGGACGGTTTTGAAACAGGTTTTCTTCTCCAAAACCGTCGACATCGCGATCATGGAATAAAACCAGTTTTTGAATTGTCCGGGAAATGACTCGGTGATAAAGTCCGCAGGATACCATTCTTTCCAGTACTTCTTATCGCCGGTGTAACTCAATGTTTTTGTTTGCGGATCGATAAGCGTCGAAAACCCGACGATCCCGGCATCCAGCCACACGTTGCCGACGTCATTGAGCCGCGAAACGACCTCTCCGCATGTATCACATGTGATTTTGACATCGTCTATGTACGGCTTATGCGGCGTATGGCCCTCGAACGATTCCCAGCCGGACACTGCTTTGGCTTTCAGTTCCTCGCGGCTGCCAATGACCGTAAACCACCCGCACTTTTTGCATTCGTAAATCGGAAGCGCCAATCCCCAATACCTATTGGGCTTACTTATGAGCCAGTCGTGCATGTTGGCGAGCCAATCGAGCTCTCGCTCCAAACCGAACGCGGGCTTCCAGGTGATCTGTCTTGCTGTGTCCTTCATTTGTTCCCGGAGCGTTTTACCTGTCCCCGATTCCTTCACGTCCATCGCGATATACCATTCGTCCGCTACCTTCCAGACAAGTTCGGTTTTACACCGCCAGCAGGCAGGATACCGATGCGTATAATTTTCTATGGTAAACACACACGGCTTCCCTTCACTTTCCCTTTTGGTGAGATAATCCAGGATGACTTCCGGATGTTTCTTGGCATTCTGTCCGGATAAGAAACCCATATGCGGCAGGTACGTCGCTGTATCGTCTATGACCGGTATCATGGGCAATCCGTATTTCTTGCCGAGTCTGAAGTCTTCCGATCCGGCCGATACGGCAGTGTGGACCAGTCCTGTTCCTTCGGTCGTCACGACCGGTAAAATCATCGGGTCAGTCGCAACCACGGTATGAAATACGTGAGAATTTTCCTTGGCAGTCTTGACGACTATATCGAGATCGTCAAAAGGCGCGGTGTATTTGAGGCCCACTAATTCCTGGCCTTTCACCGTTTTCACTATCCGCGTATACCGCGTACCAAAGACCGCGTCAACCCGTTCTTTGACAATCCAAAAGGTATTCCCTGACGTGCCTTCGACCAACGAGTAGTCTAGTGTCTTGTCGACCGCGACCGCGATATTTGCCGGTATGGTCCAGGGCGTGGTCGTCCAGACGAGGAGGAATTCTTTGGATCTGCCGACTATCGGGAACTCGAGATACACAGCCTTATGCGTGACTTCCTTGTAGTCCTCCGTCAGCATTTCATGCTGGGATATGGCGGTCTCACACCGCGGACACCATGGGACGGAATCCTTGCCTTTGAATATCCAGCCTTTCTGAAAACAGGTCTTCAAAAAATACCAGATCATGTAGTTGTTTTCATCAGACATCGTGTAATACGAGTTATCCCAGTCCACGATGTAGCCCAGGCGTTTACTCTGCTCGGACTGGATGCCGCTAAACGTACGGACGCGCTCGCGGCAGAGCTCGACGAATTTGGCGATCGAAGCTTTTTTGTCCCCCGCGACCAGATTTTCTATCTCTTTTTTATTCCGGAGCTTGAGTTCTTTTTCCACCTCAACTTCTACCCAGAGTCCCTGGCAGTCAAAGCCATTCTGAAACCGTTCCTTGTAGCCCCGAAGCGCATAAAATCGCTGCCAAAGGTCTTTGTACGTCCTGCCCCACGCGTGATGCACACCCATCGGATTATTTGCAGTAATCGGCCCGTCGAGAAACGAAAATCGTTTTTTGGAAGCATCGTTTCTATGGAGATACTTTTGTACCAAGCCCGTATCGTACCAATCCTTGAGGAGGCGCCTCTCCATCTCCGGAAAGTTTATTTGCGGTATGACGGACTGAAATGTATGCTTTTTTACCATAACTCTATCTTACACCACAAAAAAAGGTACCGTTTTTATAAGGACCCGCGATATCAAATCGGGGTGGTACCACCTTACTTGCTTCTTATTTCCGGCTGTTACGGGCTTTCCCGGAAGGGTCTACTGTGCCCCACGAAGCTTTATGCGAAGTGGGGGTTTTCTTCCTTCTGCTTGCCCCTCGTAGCTTTAGCGTAGTGGGGCTTTCCCGGTGATTGCCGGGGTTAAATGCAATTCTTATGGAAGTATAACAAATCGGCAATAATTAGACAACGATGTTACAATCTGACTTTTCCCTCACTCCGTTTCGTTAGTGCCCGTTTTGAATTTTTTTGTATATTCCACACTGTAAGACTACGCCGAAATAGAAGCGTGTCCACATCAAACAATTTATTCGCAGGATCAGTCAACGGAATAGCAAGCGTATCCATGACTAGGTCATCAGCCTTAGTTGCTGATCGTATAGAGGTCATAAAAGCATAGGCGTGACCTAATTGCTCAAAACCACCAAATCTTTTTGCAGACATAAGGATCAATTGTACGATACGATATAAGATGTAACAATATCCGATCTGACTACGTCACCACATATTTAATCTTTCTTATTGAACTCGCTTTGCCGAACCGCCATATTGTGACCAACAAGCTCAAATATAGGCAAAATCCGCCCGCCGCCTCGTATGGACTGATCTTGTTCAAGAAATGATCGGGTCAGCATACGGTTCGCCAATATTTCATGGTGAAGGAATAGGCCGAAACGGGTTGCGCGTGGCGAAGACGCCTTCCCCACCTCTTCCCCACAGGTACTACACACCATAATTTCTTTATCTATTTTGGGAAACATACCTATATAATATCGCGTTTAGCCTTATGCAACAAGCTAAAATGAAGAATTGGACAGGTCAGTCAGAGATTCATTTACTGCAACATATCAGACATAACCGCACTCCGGGAGACATCCGAGGTTATAGCAGGCATATCCCAGAGCAGTTCAATAGTGTGCAAAAGAGAGTAGTGGGAATACGCAGTGTGAGATACATATGCTTGTCGTGCATCAGGTCCGACAAAAATGGTCATTATTCTATTTCCTTCCGCACCTTGGCCCTCATCCCAGGTAAGTACCAGAAACGATCGTTTATTGGTAAATGCTGGCGAGGTCAATATCAGTGGTATCTGTTGTGATAACCACATATCCCCCTCAGCCACGGAACAATTATGCATGTCATGACATAAATTCGGACTCACCCAGATAAAGTTCGGAGTTGTAGACTCGGATTGTAAATCCTTTGATAGCGCGATATAGGGAACAATGTTCATGCAACGGTTGGGATTATTCCGGACATCATCAAAATAGATAAACGGATTATGTTTCTGAGCGTATAATCCGCTATTTCCGATGAAACAGGATGACGGCATGGACTCCATGTATGCTTTCCACGTTTTATGTGCGCCTTCCAACTGGTCAATCAAATTCGGTGACGCCACAAAGCAATCCGTACAGTCCGTGGTGACACCAAACGTACTGCCGCCGATAAGCGCAAGGTAATTGGGTAAGCTCGGGTGCGTAATGGCGGAATAATTGTCTGCCAAACTATACTTCTTTATCAGGGAATTGATGTACGGCGCATCGGCGCTTCCGAACACATCGTGATACGCTTTATTCTCCATCATGATGACGACGATGTGGTCAACCGGAGTGTTGGCTTTTATTCTTTTTTCACTGATCGCTGGGGTACTGGGCGAGAAATTATGCCTCCCCCAAACAAGAAGCAAACAACCGATAACGACAAGAAGGAAAACAAATAATACGACGGGAACTTTCTTCACCACTGCAGTATACCAAAAAGGCTAACTCAAATTTATCAAGGGTTAACGTCCTTCCGGAGACTTCCTTTGCGGCCGGTGTGTCAGAGTGATGACGGACTCCCCATTTCTAGCATTGAGCAACTCACCCAATTCTAGGTCAAACAAACACGAAATTCTTGTCAGTGTCCGACCTGCTTGTCCACTCGGATCGTCCTCTCCACCGGGAAGTGTGGCTGAATACCGACGTATTGCTCCTACAATTAAACCTGCAGCCTCACGTTGTTCCCTTTTAGTCCCACTCCTTAACCGTTGAGCTATGCGCTCGGTAGTAAAATCCGCAAATGGTATCGCATTTTCAACGTTTTCCGGGTGACCATTGAGTTTATTCGCGGCTTCCTGTGCCTTCTGGCGCAGTCGAAGACCTTCAAGGGATAATGGAGGACAAAAATCAGGCATAAACTACTCCCTACTATTATAGATCTACACGCGTGGTCTCCTAATTTGTGATCGTTATTATATCACACTAGTACACTTCTTAAGTTCCTGAATAGATCGTCAGAGCATATCTAACGTAATTATCTTATGAGAGATAATGTCCTTAGGTTTAACCTGCCTTGTCCATCCCATCGCCAGTGCATCTCAGGGCATGATTTACGCGTTAACCGTGAAAACGCGAGAACTGCAAGTTCGGCAACGGGAGGATTTGTACTAGCGTTTTCTCCGGAGGTTTCAAAATGAACAATTGCTGACTTCATGCCATCCCGGACAGTAGGACTGACCTTCTGAGCATTAAACCCGCATTCAGAAAGCGCGAAGTTGACGGCTTCTTCCATCGCTTCCTCTCGCCCAATTGGTTTAGAAATGTCTGGTTTAACCATGATAGCCTATAATATCACTTCTGACGGATCGATTCATTATCAAAATAAAGGCGGCTGCTCGGGTTTATTTTTGTTGAGGAGCTGAGCCTTTACCTCTGTAGGATTCGACAGCACAATATTTGCAAACGGCCGTGCGTGCTGAATACGTCTGTCTTTCGTCCTGATCCCGGCAAAAATCTCTAACCTGCGCCCGCGACGAAACGAGACTGTCAAGGAATCCGGCGGAGTGACATATGGGTCTCCACGTTCACCATCGACCCGCCGCAAATCAATAGTTGATTGTGGAAGCAATGTGCACGGCACTTGTTCCGTATAGGCCGCCTCTACGACTTCGACAAATGTGTTGGGGTATTCGGTCCAAATCTTCAATCCGCTGGGTCTATCTTGGACCGCTACCATGCCTAAATCTTTTTGAAACGGCTGATTCCCTGGAGATTCAACTCTACCTATAGTCATAAGAATCTTTAGGCAGAATGTAACAGAGAGAGTTGATCCAGTCAAGAAAGTTACTTCTTTGGCATAGAGACAGGCGGGTTTATCGGACAACCAGGAAACAGCTATTTAAAAATCGAAGAAAATATATCTTTAAAAAACCCTATAGCACCCCAAAGGAAATCATTTATCATCGTATATATGGAAGGCCAGGAATCCTGCAGCATCAACCACGCCTTTTTTTTCGCCGTCTGCAAAAGCTGATATATGCTATCTCTGTCCATATACGTATTATAACCTTATTTACCTGAACGTGATTTTTTGGGCGCTATAACGACTTTGCCCACCCCGGCAACCGTACGCCAAGCGATTGTAACTGCTTCGTTAACATTTCTATATCTGACTTAAATTTGAGTGAGCGTGTGGGATCTGTAGCGGATGTATAGTTCGAACGAAGCCTAGCTAATTGCTTTATCGCCTCGCTGGCCTGAATAAGCGAGGGTAAATCGTTGTTTCTCAAATTGACAGTTACTCTATGGTGACCCTCCTGAATACGAATACGCTGACGTTTTGTATAGAGAAGTGCCGCTAGTCCGGTTTCCGGCTCAATTGGTCCTATATCTATATTCCACGCCCCTATCTGGTGACCATGAGTTGCCCTGCGACGCTTTAATACTTCGTTATCACGAAATCGATTTCTAATACCGGAAAATATATCTTTTGACATATACGAATAATAACCGGCCGCCGTAACGTGGGGCTTATAGTACAACTTTGGTCTTTGGGATGGAATAGGGTGCCGGTTTAAAAAGCTCTATCCTAACTCCTCTGCCTGAGAAATGCGGGGATATCGAATTCGTCTTCTTCCGGAGGTATGGCATCGTCCTGAGGAGAGAATGTCGGTTGGGTCGGCGGGCGCTGGATGGGATCCTGTACCGGCTGTTGCACGGGCGCCTTACCAAACGAATTTACTCGCGGTGCTCCAAAACGGCTATCCTGTACCGGCCGGCCCGAGAGCTCGCGTAACCGTCTCTTCGTTTCATCAAAGCCCGTTGCAATGACGGTGATTTTGATCTGATCAACGAGTTTCTCATCTATTGTTGCGCCGAAAATGATGTTGGCATCCGGATCGACTGCCCCGGCAATTAGTTTGGCGGCTTCATCGACTTCTGCCATTGTGAGGTCATTGCCCCCGATGATATTGAAGAGAACGCCCTTTGCCCCCTCGATCGTCGTTTCCAAAAGCGGAGAGGAAATAGCAGTACGCGCGGCGGTTGATGCACGATTCTCCCCGACTCCGGTACCGATACCCATGAGGGAGGAGCCGGCGTTCGTCATGATCGTCCGGACATCCGCAAAATCGACGTTGATGAGTCCCGGCATGGTTATAAGGTCGGAGATTCCCTGCACTCCCTGTCCCAACACCGAATCCGTCACGCGGAATGCTTCGATGAGCGTCATTTTTTTGTCTATGACTTCCAGTAACCGCTGATTCGGGATGACGATGAGCGTATCTACTTTATCTTTGAGATTTGCGATTCCTTCCTCTGCCGCTACCATCCGGCGGGTGCCTTCGAAATGAAACGGCTTGGTGACGACCGCAACCGTGAGCGCTCCCAGTTCCTTGGCTATCTCTGCAAATACGGGAGTCGCGCCGGTACCGGTGCCGCCGCCCTCCCCGCAGGTCAGAAATACCATATCGGAATCCCGAAGATATTCCGCGATCTTTTCTCGGGATTCTTCTGCTGCTTGTTTACCGATATCCGGACTTCCGCCGGCTCCCAGTCCCCGCGTCAGGTTTTCTCCGATCTGAATTTTATTCTGCGACTGGGAAAGGAGAAGCGCCTGCGCGTCGGTATTCACGGAGATGAAGTCAACACCGTTGATTTGGTTATTGATGATCATCGAGTTGACGGCGTTACTGCCTCCGCCCCCGATGCCGACGACTTTAATTTTTGCAAAACGCGCGATATCCGGTTTGATTAACATACGTTACTTCGTTTTTTGTGACAGTTGCATTGCAATAAATGCGGGCAGAAGATTTTGGACAGAGGATAAATGTTTAGGGCAAGAATGACTTTACCAGATCAACGACCTTTCCGGCAAGTCCCTTTACCTGTACGGTGCTCCCGATCTTCCCCAGCCCCGAAAAAAGTGAGCCTGAAGATTCTCCTTTCCCGGAAGAATTTCCCCACAGAAGGAGTCCAACGCTCGCCGCGTAGGACGGGGTCATGATCTCATCGATAAGGCCGTTAATGTGTTGTGGCACCCCGGTCCGGACGGGCATCGCGAGATTTCGCCGGGCAGCTTCTATAGCTCCGACGGTCAATGCACCGCCACCCGTGAGGACAATACCGGATGGTGTCATGCCGCCAAACCCGCTCCGCTTAATTTCCAAACCGACCATCGTAAATATTTCGTTCAAACGGGGTTTAATAATCCCTTCAACTAATGTTTTTCTGGAAATTGTGCGCATACCTTCGGGCAATCCCAAATCCGACACGTCGATTTCATCTTCCTTGTCCGTTTTTGATTTCGGCTTCTCTTCTTCTAGTACGGCCAGATGTTTGGGAGCTTCGCCCAAACGAAGTTTGATCTTTTCCGCGCTTTCAAGTGATACCCGTAGGCCCGCTGCTAAATCTTTGGTTATATTGATCGCGCCGACCGGTATGACGGAGGAATATGAAAGTGCGCCCTCGACGAATATCGCGACATCTGTCGTTCCGCCACCGATGTCGACCAGAATAACTCCTAATTCTTTTTCTGTGTCAGACAACGTCGCAAGTGCGGATGCCATACCTCCGAAGGCAATACCCACCACTTCTACTCCCAACTCTTCGACGCACTTGTGGAGATTCCGTATGGCCGTCGACCCGCCGGTCACCAAATGTGTTTCCACTTCAAGCCGTACGCCGGACATGCCGATCGGATCCATGATACCCTCCTGGCCATCCACAATGTAGCCCCGCGGCAACACATGCAGGATATCGCGGGATGTAGGCAGCTGCACTGCTTTGGCGGCGTCTATGACTCTCCTCACATCCGTTTGCGTGATTTCTTTTTCCGGCTCTGCGACTGCGACGACTCCGTGGGAATTGAGGGATGCTATGTGTGCGCCGCCGACGCTCAAAAATGCCTGTGCAACAGATGTACCCGCCATCCGCTCTGCGGCTTCCAGAGAAGCCGATATCGCTTCCGTTGCTTCTTCAATATTCACCACCTGGCTTTTGCGGAGTCCCCGGCTGGGACTTGCGGACACGCCGATAATACGCGCCTCTCCCTCGTCCGTCATGGCGGCGATGAGTGTCACAATTTTGGAAGATCCTATATCTATTGCGGAGAGGACTCGATCGCGTGCCATATCACTTATTCTGAATATTAATTCGTGACGATCGGCTTTTGAAAACGAAGATCAATCACGGTGGGCAGTGTACCCTTTATTCTAAACCCCTCTATAATTGTTTGTAAAGTATCGGCTTTCGCGCGCAGATCTCCTGTTTGAGGAAGAAATATGTTTGTATGTTCCATAACAGCAAGTATGGACGAGGTATCTCGTGTCCCCAATCTCGCGATAGGAAGCACCCCATGAAGCGCTTGCAAAAACGCCAGACTCGCCTTGACGCGCGGATCCGGGACGATACTTCCTATCGCAAGCGAACCGACATCGAACTCTAGGATAGGATACGCGCCGGTCGATACGGCGTTATCAAGAACCACCCCGCTTGCATCCAGCGCATACGTCGCACCTCTGGAGACCAGGAGTGCAAATGGCTGCCGCTTGATGAGATGAATGATCAGTGTTCCGGGATACTGTTTTTCAAATCGCACCGCGCCAAGAAGCGGATATGCCGCAAGGAGGTCATGCCTCAAGCGATCCGTGGGTACAAACAGTAAATTTTCTCCCAGCTTTGCCTTATCGAGCTCTATAGACATGCCCTGACCATCCACTTCGACACGGGAAATAGAAAATACGCGTACAAAGGCAAATGCGATAGCACTAACAAGTGCGAGCGATCCCACGACCGTCGCGACGATGCGAAGTGTCCGCTTAATCGTATAAGAATGGAGTCGTGACGCCATAGTGTTCGTTAATGGACGAGCTCTTCTATCACCCGGACCAGCTTTAAGGACCCGTCGTGGGGAACTTGCACGGCAAGAAGGGCCGCCCGTCGATCGCGATCCGCATATTCATCCATCATTCTCGTCACCGTTTGGACAAGTGCGTTCAATGACAGGTCTTTTTGAGGAAGTATTTCGGCGCTTCCTGCTTCTTTCAAAAATAATGCATTAAAATACTGTTCATTCCCGGCTGACCACGGAAGCGGCACAAAGAGCGCGACCTTGCCGACGACGGCGATTTCCATAACTGTATTTGCGCCACTCCTGCCGATAACAAGCTTCGCCCGGTGAAGTACCCACGCATACTCGTCCTCGGATAGATACGGGATCGGAATATAGTGATCGCGATTTTCGATAAGACTACTTCTGACTTCGATGGATTTATTGACGGAAATACGTCCTACCTGGTGGAGGACCGTAAACGTACGCAATAGAGCTGGAAGCGCTTCATAGATGATCGTATTCATACTCCGGGCTCCGGTACTGCCCCCTACCACCAAGAGAAGCGGCCGCTTTTTCTTTGGTAAAGTGATAGACGATGTGAGTTGAGGATGAAGTACGCTCTCCCGAAGCGGCAATCCGGTATAGATAAGATTTCCATGTAGCCCGACGGTGTCGCCAGGGAAACTCACGCATGTACGAGTCGCAAATCGTGAGATGATCCGATTCGCGAGACCCGGTCGCCGCGTCTGTTCGTGGGTGACAATAGGGACACGTAGAATCCACCCGGCCGCAACGACCGGAAGCCCGACATACCCGCCAAAAGAAACGATAACGTCCGGCCGTTCGGTGAGCACATCCCATACTGCCTGAACAAATCCTACCGGAACCTTCATGAGCGTAATAAACGCCCTTACTCCTCCCTCCCGTTTCAATCTGCCGGCGATAATTGACAAAAATCTGATATGCTTGGCGTTTATGAGACGGTACTCTTCGGAAAGCGTTCTGTCGCCTTCCAATGCGGTTTTTCGCCCGACAAACACAATCTGCCACTCAGGATGATTCTTCATGAGGGCATCGATGGTCGCGATTGCGGGGGTGACGTGCCCGCCCGTCACCATAACTTTTTTCTTTACCGTATCGTGGATTTTCATGCGTGTTTCTTACTCACATTATAGATCATTCCGAGAGCGCCCAACGTAATGACAAGGTTTGAGCCTCCATAGGATATGAGCGGCAGCGGGACTCCGGTAAGGGGCAAAACCGCCACCATAGAACCGATATTCACAAATGTCTGTATGCCGATCCATGATCCGATACCGAGCGCAAGTAATTTACCAAACGGCTCCTGGGTTCTCCGGGCTACCCGAAAACAACGCCACAATAAAAACAAAAAAAGCGCTATGACAACTATGGTGCCGACAAATCCGGTTTCTTCCCCGATGATTGCAAATATCGAGTCCGTATTTGCTTCGGGCAAGTATTCATATTTTTGTCTCGATTTTCCGAGTCCCACACCAAAAAAACCTCCTGATCCTAAGGAAAGCAATACCTGTCGGATATGGTACGAGGCGCCGAGCGGATCGACCTCCGGATGAAGAAACGTTAATACGCGCCGCATCCGGTAGGGCTCAAAGACCGCTAAAGCCCCGCCTCCCACTGCTACCAAAGGGAGGAGTGCCAAAAAATGGCCTATGGGGGCGCCGGAAAGAAAGTAGAGCACGAGGGCGGTCGCGAGTAACGTCATTGCCGTCCCCAGGTCCGGCTCCAAAATGACCAGCCCGACAATCATGCCGACTAACAGGAGAAACGCCACCAACCGTCCCCGCTCTTTGGTCGAAAACCATGCCGAGAGATAGAGAATGAGACTTAATTTCGCAAGCTCCGCAGGCTGCAAAATAAATATACCAAAATTGAGCCACCGATGAGCGCCCAACGCATGTACTCCGAAACCCGGTATAAATACCGCGACCAGAAGCGCCATGGTTCCTAAAATCGCCGGCACGGCGAATCTGCGCCATACCTGATACGAGACGTTGGATAACACGCCAAAGGTGATAAATCCCAAGGCGAGCCATTTCACCTGATCGCGCACGTAATGATACGGATCGGCGAAGTCCCGGATCGCTATCGCGACGGACGAGTCATACACCATAAGAATCCCGATAGCGGCAAGGACGATCGTACCGATGAGTAACCAACGGTCACCACTTCCGGTAGGCAATTTCGGCTGCCGGATTCTGCCTTTGTCCGATGCTTTTCTCATCTTCCAGAAGGTAAATTTCATGGGCTAGATATCTTTTATGCGAGAAGTGCCAACCACAATCCAAAGAGTGCCAAAACGATCGCGATGATCCAAAATCGCATGACGATTTTTGACTCCTGCCACCCCTTAACCTGCAACCATAAATGTAAAGGGGCCGCGGCAAATATTTTTTTCCCTGTCAGTGATTTTGAGACGAGTTGGACAAGAGACGATGCCACCTCGACGACAAATATGCCGCCGATGACAACCAACGCCGGCGTTTTCCCTAAGATAAGTCCGACGACGGCAAATGTCGCGCCAAAAGATAATGCACCGACATCCCCCAAAAAAATGCGTGACGGCAGCACATTAAAATAGAGAAACGCTAACACGCCGCCGATCCAGAGAGCGATAAACGTAGAAAGGACCGTGTCGAGGATGGACGCCGACAGAAACCAAAACGCAAAGAGCGAAATGAGAAGTACCCCTGTCGACAGCCCGTCTAACCCATCCGTTATGTTAAACGCGTTCGCAAACGCGATAATGATAAATGCGGCGAACGGTATATACCACCAGCCCAGCTGAAATACGCCCATATGCGGAATATGGAAAATACTTATCTTGAGATCGTTCATGAGCCAAAAACCGATAATCGAGGCAAGGATAATTTCCAGGATGAGCTTATGCCGCAGGCGAAGACCCAAAAAGTCGTTCTTGACCCATGCGAACGTTTTTTTGACATCGTCAAGTAACCCCAATAGTCCGAAGGAAATAAACGTAAATAACAGTATTTTCACCTCACCGGCCAACGGGTACACGGCCGTTATGGGCAGCCAAAAATAGTGCATCAGGAGAAGAACGATAGGGAAGAGAACGGTCGTCACGAGAATAATGAGAAGCCCTCCTCCGACCGGCGTTCCTGCTTTGTGATGATGGAATTTGTCAAAGAGGGGCGTACGTTTATTAAACACATCGCGGGTCACCTGTTGTAAACGCTGTAGTCGGATATGATAAAGAATCCGAATAAACGGAAGAAACAGAAGACTATGGAAAAACCACGAAAGCAATACTAAACCCAAAAGAATTTGCATACTATTTATAAGGTGAAATGACTCAATAGTTTCGGCCCGAAGATGATGAGCGCAACGAGTACAGCGCCGCCCGCTACCGTTAGCATCATCCCTGCGGAAACATCTTTAGCAATTTTGGCTTCCTTACGCCACTCGGTGGTAATGAGATCCGTCATAGCTTCCAATGCCGTATTTATCATTTCCGCCGAGAGCCCGAGAACTATGGTAAAAACGATAATCGCCCATTCTACGGGAGAAATTGACAAGTACCAACCCAAAATAAGAGCGACAATCGTAAGAAGGATATGTACGCGGAAATTCGGTTGGGTAGTGAGCGCCCACCAAAGACCGGAAAATGCGTTCCGAAAAGAGATGCTGTGTCCCCGCAATAGTTTTTCCATAAGCTCTCCTAGCTAGTATAAAAGCTCTGTTCCGAAAACTCAAACTCACCCATCAATCATACCCCCGCGACATCCTACGCACGAGCTCAACAGTACGCGGAAGGATGTAGAGGGGCGAAATCGGGAGGTCATGCGCATGAATATAGTTAATCTCACGGCCACCGAAACCTTTTTTGAATAACGTTATTCCTCGCCAGGGGTGCTTTGCACTGTTTTCCGGAGCTATTCCCCAAAAATTGTACACTTTCATACCTCGTTTCTTTGCTTCACGTATCGCTTCCCACTGCACGGCGTACGAGACAGGCTCTTTCGACGGAACTGAAGCCCCATGATGATAGATAGCCTGATACCCATAGTAGAGGATAATCGCGGCAGAACGGGTTTTCCCGCCCACTTTACCCAAATACAATACCGCCTGATTTTTTTTGGTGAATACTTCAAATTCCTCACGTATGCCGTTATGCGGCACAAACCCGTGACGGGTCGATGTCTCTTTGTATAATGCGAAAAACTCCTTTAGATGTATGGGGTTTGTGGTCGAAAAAACCTCGACACCTTCTTTAGCCGCGCTCCTGACCTCATACCTGGTCGTCTTCCGCATACCCGAAAGGATTTCTTCTTCACTTTGCGACAAGTCGAGAATCCAGCATTGCTCCCCGTCCATACGGTGTATTGCCGCGGGTCGAAGGCCCTCGGCCGCAAACATGTGTCGCAGGTCAGGAGCATCTGCTAAAACCGGATTCATGCGTATAAACCACATATTTCGCTTGTTTGCTTCTTGACGGAGAAAATTGAAGGTCGCGCGCCAAAGAGCTTCCGTGGGTGCTGCCAATACCGGCCCGTGCCGCACATGAAGGAATGCGCCTCTACGCGCCCGTACATCAACCGTCTGAAATACGCCACAAAGCACTTTGCCTTCAAATATACCGTACCGGCTGACATTTGCTCCCATCCGCTTCTGCACATCGCCCCACAACCAACTCTGAAACAGCGCATTCGGGGACGTTTGCAACACAAACCACTCCCACTGTGATTCATCATCAACTGCCGCAACGCTGTATGTCATATGGTTATCTGACGAGTGCATGAAATATCATTGAAACGATAGAAAACAAGATAGAACCGATAAATGCTGCGCCAAAACCTTCTACCCTGAATCCGTAAATCAAGGACCCGGCCAGAAGCAGCAGAAGGGCGTTGAGTATAAGACTAAAAATCCCAAGTGTCATAATCGTAATCGGCAAGGTCAGTAAAAAAAGTATCGGTTTCAGAAGCGTATTTACCAAACCAATAAGGATAACGCCCACGAGAGCCGACGTGAAGTTCAAAATATGAATCCCCGGCACGATCAAGGAGACAAGGTAAAGAGCGAGCGCATTCAAAAACCAGCGTGCAATCCAGACCAGCATGACACTATTATACGCTGAACATGACTTTTGCGCGATCGATGGACAGCGGTTCCCCGTGACCCGCATACAGCATCTTCACCCCCGGCGTTTGAACGATACGCGCGATCGCATGCGTCAGCCCTTTACTATCCCCATATGAGGTATCCGTTCTTCCGACACTGCCGTCCGCAAAGAGCGAATCGCCGACTAAGGAAGCCGATGCGGCCGGAATATGTATGACGACAGAGCCGGGCGTGTGTCCGGGAGTATGGAGGATACGCACTGACTCCTTGCCGATTTCTATGACCGCACCCTCCGCAAGGTTATTTGTGATACGAGGAGCGGGATCAATGTTGTTGCGTTTCAGAAAGTGTCGCGCGGACTCCTGCATCCGCCGGACCAAAAACAGATCATCGGGGTGTAGATAGAACGGTATGTTGTACATAACCTCCAGACCAAACACACCGAGTATGTGGTCGAAGTGACCGTGCGTCGCGACGATACCGATGGGAGTAAGTGACTCCCGCTCTAACACATCACTGATATATTCCGGCGCGTCAGCGGGATCGACGACGAGGGTCTCATGCGTTATCGGGTCTGTAACAAAATAGCAATTGGTCGCAAGCTCTCCCACACGAAGCGTCTGAATCTTGAGCATAGCGGTTAATCGGTGAATTCCTGCGTGAACATCTTTCCATAAATCCCGTTGTCTATGACCCCGATGCCTATCCTATGAAACCGCGGGTCCAAAATATTTGCCCGGTGACCCGAACTATTCATAAATCCCTGATGAGCCGTCGTGACATCCGGCGCGTACGCGATGTTCTCCCCGACGATCGTGTAGGAAATACCGGCGGCAGTCAGGTGGTCGGCGGCGTTCTTCCCGTCGGGGTCATAGTGCGAAAAATACCTACGGACAAACATATCACGGCTTTTTGCTTCGGCGGTTTTGGTGATCGCCGCATCTACAGCAACCGCGGCGATCCCGCTTGATGTCCGCTCCTTATTCACGAGAGTCACCATTGCTTGTTCCGCCGCCACGTCTATCGCGAGATTTGCGCTCTGCGGCGGGATATCCAAAGGGATACTCTCCTGGCTTCCCGGCTCTATGGTCAAAAATTTTGTCGCGTTTTTCGCGATATCAGAAACGGAGGAAGTTGCCTGCCCGCCATACCGCTGTGCGAGAATGATAAGTTCGTTGCCGATAAGAGAAGCACGAACATCCGGCTTGACTGTGCCCCGGAGCGGTAGCGCCATAATAAGAAGCAAAATAAAAGCCGTAACGATAAGCGTATTGAGTAAAGACACTATACTACCCAACCAACTGTTTATTTTAGACGTATGGACTTTGGCCGGAACGAAATCAATAAGTCCGGCACACACAAGTTCTATGCACAATTGACTGACGATCGCGACCCCCAAATAACCCACTACCTCAGACCAGGTCATGGTCAAACCAAATTTCATTGCAAAAAAATTTCCGACGACCATATGGTAGCGCACAGCAAACCATAAGGAGCCTAAAAATGAAATAAGGTTAGCGACTAGGGAAATAAATCCGCGCTGCCAGCCATCAACCAGTGAGTAAACCAAAATGACAGAAATAATCCAGTCAATCCAATTGAAATGCATACGTAGTATTTTACCTCACTATTTCAACAACCGTCGCCCTATCCGTGTCTGACAAAAGTGTCGGAAGATTGAGTATGCGGGATGCGACTGACTCCGCTCGCGGACAACTGCCGGCTACATATCCTACGGCAGGCATATCCGTGTGTTTCGGATCGATGACGTTATGGTACCAGTTTCCCAAAAGAACTCCGTGTTTCTTGGCACGCTTCCGGTAGTCAAGCGGCTCATCTGCTAAAACAGCATACCGGAGATATGAAGCGCCTATTTTACGTTGAGTACGCACAAGGCTCGTTGGCAGATGTTTGGCATAATACTCTGCCGACTCCTTTCGGATGCGGATCATCTCCGGCAATTTTCGGAGCTGGACTATGAGAAGTTGTGCTAACCCGTTGGGATACTGCGTCATGCATCCATCCGGTACGCCGCCATGAAGCTCGACTGGAGCAACCGGTTTGGAAAGGAGCCCTACGCGCTGCAGGGAAAGGAGCAAGGCTTTACCGATGCCACTGTTATAGAGCGGCAGAATGACCGTAAATGCGATCGGGTGAAGCACTTGCTGGAAAATCCAGAAGTACCCCGGTTGCGGAAGCGTTTGAGAAGCGCGCTTGAGAAGTTTCCCGGCCGTTCTTTCTCGAAATGAACCATTTACTGTTGCGGCCCCGCCCCAAACGCTTGATACCGCTTTATCCCTGCCGAAACTGAAAAATGCAGCATCGCCGAGTGTACCAAGCTTTTTCCCGTCATATGTCGCCCCTATTGCGTGCGCGCAATCCTCTATAACCAAAAGCTTATGCTTTTTGGCGATACCCATAATGGCCTTCATGTCAGCCGGCGTCCCGAGCGTATGCTGAACGATAAGAGCTTTCGTACGCGGAGTAATTTTTTTCGCTATATCTTCGGGGTCCATATTCAGGCTCTCATCGATGTCGACATATACGGGCTTTGCCCGTACCCACAAAACACTATTAGGGACTGCCACGCACGTAAACGCCTGAACGAGAACCTCATCACCCTCTCCAATACTAAGAGATTTGAGTATCTCGTAGAGCGCCACTCTCCCACTCTGGAAAAAAACGACGTCGTGAATACCATACTGGTACTGAAACCAATTGGCCGCGGCTTCAACGGACGTACCGTGTTTCCATGTCCACGGCGTGCAAAGCACGCGGAGCGCGGTCCACCCGTCTTCGGCCCGAGTATTCGGAGAAAGCGACGCACTGATGATACGACGAAACCAATAGTTCATACCGGTAATAGCCGGCGCATGACAAGCGCCGCTTCTTTGCTTTTGAAAAGGACCGTGTCACCGCTCATGGTGTGTTCGTTGATATAGGTAGCAGCTGACTTTGCGGACAATACCGACACGGGTATGTTCGGATTCACAGACCGGACTCCGCCGATAAAATCCGACTTCCAGTTGTCGTTGGTGAGAATGATAGCGTCGCATATTTTTCCTGCGTATGCGCCAACGTCATAATGACTCGACTGTGCAAATGTTCCGAGTTCTATCATTGGTTGAAAAACAAGAATCTTCTTCCCGGACTGTTTGGAAAGAACGTCAAGCGCTGCTTTTGCCGCATCAGGATTATTATTAAACGTATCATCGATGAACGTCACCCCATGAGGGCCTTTGCGTGCTTGTAGCATGTGACTGACAGGTAGGATCGCTGTGGCGGCTTTCGCAGCGGCATCAAGCGACATTCCGACAGCGACGCTTCCTGCTATCGCGGCCAAAAGATTGCTTACCTGGTGCTCACCGATCACCTCTGCCCGTACGAAGGCGCTGAATTTTCCGCTAACACACGAAAAA
Organism: Candidatus Gottesmanbacteria bacterium; assembly: GCA_023245335.1. Taxonomy (GTDB): domain Bacteria; phylum Patescibacteriota; class Microgenomatia; order UBA10105; family UBA927; genus UBA927. The sequence continues at coordinate 709,964 of JAHFKK010000001.1, read as the reverse complement.
CGTACGCCTTGAGCGTCCGTTCGGATATCCGCCGCATAAAAGGTTTTTGATCCTCTGGGCAGGGCATCGTTTTTCCCATACCACCATACGGTGACCCCGTCCCTCTTCGCCCATTCACCCATAGTGCGCACGCGAGGATCATCAGCATTGCATATCGCAATGCGTTTACCGGTAAGGCCTGCAACCAGTTCATACTTCGCGCGCATTGTGTTATCGATGGATCCGAATAAATCCTGATGCTGGGCATTTATAGCGGTCACGATCGCGATCTCGGGACGCACAAGACTGGACATATAGGCGATCTCGCCTTTTTTATAGGCACCCATTTCTACGACAAACACTTTGTGGTCAGGACGGAGTGACGACACCACCACTTCGGAAATCCCTATAGGCGCATTCTTACTTGCTTCTGTTTTTAGCGTCGCATATTTTGAAGACAAAAGGGTCGCCAAATACTCCTTAGTTGATGTTTTTCCGTAACTTCCGGTTATGCCGATAACCGTGAGACTTTTGTGGGACCGAAGGAGGTGTTCTGCGCGGTGTATGACCGTGTCATGATACAGCTTCACGGGCACATTCAACATTCCTACAATGAGAAACGTCAACGGAAAACTCACGATGTCGGCGACCAGGAGAGAAAGAAGCGGCGGCAATGAAGAAAAATATACGATCACGCCGAGAGCGACGAGCAACATCCCGGTAAGAAGCACAGACTTGGGGGACAGGCGCGGCCGCTTCCACGGAAGCAAATACACGAATTTCCCTTGTGGTGTTTTGAGGTGAATGATCATCCTGTCCCAACGATATTCCTTGACCCACCACAGATGGGAAAAACTCATCGCATTACCGATGATGCGCACGATCCACAGAACAGAAAAAAATAAAATAACGGTGGTCATCATGTCTTCGGTAAAAATTGCTCTACATAGCCCGCAAAAACTTCGGGCTCCTTAAACGGAACACCATGATCGACCTCGGGGATGATGTTGAGGACCGCGCCAGAAATTACTTCCTGCATTCTTCTCCCGATCGCAACCGGCACGATAACGTCATACTCTCCCCACAACAAAAGACAGGGTACATGCACTGATTCCATAGCGCTCACGAGATTGTCCTGAACGACGTGTTTAAATGTCTCACGCATCGGGCCCTCTGCACGAAGAAATTCCCGCGCGCCAGCGACGTAATACAGCCAACGACGTGCCCAGTCGGCGAGAAGGCTAAGAGGCGGTAGGGAAAAAATGAATCCTCCCACCTTGGCAATCACCCAAAAAAGAAACATCTTTTTTTTAGGTATGGGGCTGAATCCGGGCGTGCCGGAAAGAATGATCGCCCGAACATCCGCCGGATAAAGTTGAACATATTTAAGCGTCACGCGTCCGCCGAAGGAATGGCCGATAAAAACCGGATTTTTTATATGCTCGCGATCGACATAGTGTTTCACGAATTCCGCGTAGTCTACGACATGCCACGGTCGCTTTGGAACCGGTTCCTCCCCGAATCCGGGAAGGTCAGGCGTAAATACCCGATATCCTTTTGCTCGAAACACATCCGCAAGCGGTGCGAAACGCGATCCGGATAGATTCCACCCATGCAAAATGATGAGATCCTGAGAATTCATAGACGTTATAGCTTGGACCGGTAGTCCGCCCTTCCCGTCGGCGGGGCCACGGGCATCGTATTTTTCTTCACCTCATATCCGCTTTTGGCCACACAAAACGAATCTTCCGGTACATCTTTATCCAATACGACGCCGGCTCCGATCATCGTGCCGCTGCCGACTTTGACGCCGGGCATGATACTGACGTTGACGCCGATTCTGACATGTGCGCCAATCATAGATCCAAGCTTCGTCCGCCCGGTATTGAATTTTTCGCCCCGTACAACCGAGGAGATCTCCCCTTCGTCCAACCGGAGATTTGCAAGAACCGACCCCGATCCCATACTGATGTTTCCTTCAAGAACGCTGTCGCCGACGTAGTTACTATGAAACCAACATTCGTTTCCGATATACGAACGGGTGATATCGGTATTAAATCCGGTGACGCAATCCTGGCCGATATATGACTCCCTGATCATATTATTATTTCCGACAATGGTGTTGTCCCCGATATAGACCGGTCCGACAATTTTCGTATTCTCAAATATGCGTACGTTGTTACCCAAATATACCGATCCCTCAATCACAACGTTGTTATGAATCTCCACATGCTTCCCTTGACCTGGAATCAGACGGTTATGCAACGTGTAATCTGTGACGTCCAGAACGTGCCAGGGATATTTTAGTGAAACATACGGTTCTTCCTGGGGCAAAACGACGAAGTCATGAGATTGCATGAGTGCGGTAAGCGCATATTCATACACGTCATCGCAATCAGTTTTGACGGAGGAAAACGCATCTAAAAGAGCGTCCGCATCCTGAATATACTGTCCCCCGAAATAAGCAAACTCACTCGGTTCTTTCCCGAGAGGAGGCTTTTCGACAATACCGATAGGCCGCTCTCCCTGGAATTTGATGTATCCGCCGGCAAGATGCCTGTGCGTATGATAGACTGTCATAACACCAAAATGGCCTTTATCCGCGCGGGCGAGTACCGAACGGAAAATATTTTTATCCGAAAGATCATCTGCGATAACTACCAGAATCTGTTTTCCGCGTATGCGATCCTTCGCGGCCATAATCGCGTCAGCCATGCCGTCGCCTTCTTTTTGGACAATGACACTGTGCGGTACACCGAGCTTGGTCGCCGCTAACTGTTTTTGATTTTTGGCATTTGCGACGAGAATAACTTCGCTTACCTCCTTCGGCATTGTTTCGGCTATCGTGAAATCGAAATACGTCTTCCCCAAAACCGGCCACAGATTTTTGTCTCCGGTAAACGGCCAAAACCGTTTGCCGTTCCCGGCGGCGAGGACGACTGCCACGATATCTTTTTTCATACTTCATCCTCCTCGTGCTGACGTTTAATACTCGCTCCAAGTCCGGTCAGGCGTTCTTCTATGCATTCATAACCGCGATCAATAAGTTCCACTCCGTGGAGGTAATTGTCGCCTTCGGCCATGAGAGCCGCGAGAACGAGCGACGCCCCGGCACGGATGTCATCGACGGAGAGAACCGCGTTATGAAGTTTTGTCGGTCCGTGAATGCGAATACCCTGATGATATCCTTCCTTGCGGTCCGCCCAATTAAAATTATAAAACACTTCGGGGTTAGCGACCGGAGGATCGAAAAAGTCTATATGTGCTCCCATTTTCCTAAGCTCGGAAACGTATGAAAACCGGCTTTCAAATACGCTTTCATGAATTATCGAGCTGCCTCCCGCCTGTGTCATAAAAACCGCCCAGGGCGCTTGCCAATCCGTCATAAAGCCCGGGTACGGGGCGGTCACTATGTCGGTCGGCCGTATGTCACCGTCTTTGGTATACCGCGTGTGTGTGCCATCAATTTTTTCGTATACCCCCCCGGCATCTTCAAACGGCTTCAGAAATGCATCCAGATACTGAAGTTGTGAGCCTTCGACAATTATGTTTCCGCCCGTCATGGCCGCCGCTATGGCAAATGTCACCTCTTCGTTCCGATCGGGCATAATCGTATACTCAACGCCATGAAGCTTCGGGACACCCTCCACAATGATCGTCCGGGAGTCTTTTCGGCTGATGAAGGCGCCCATACGCGTCAGGCATGATATAAGATCGTCGACCTCGACTTCCGCCGCCGCATTTTCTATGACCGTCTGCCCTTCGGCCAAAACCGCGGCTAGGATGATCGACTCCGTCCCGGTATGCGTATTCTTCGCAAAACTGACGCGCGCGCCGTGAAGCTTGTCTGCCGTCGCATGGAAAAACCCGTCCTCCGAGTTGTATTCTATGCTTGCTCCCATAGCGCGGAGTCCGTCTATATGACGATCAATCGGCCGTGCTCCCAGCCGGCAACCGCCGGGATTGGGCACGTTACCTTTGCCGTACCGCGCGAGGAGCGGCCCTAAAACCATCGAGGACGTACGGAGCCGGGCTCCGATGTCCAAAGGCACAGTGAAATCCCGAGGAGGAGTACCATTCCGTATCCGAACGGTATGCTCATCCATAGACGCTCGGACACCGAGACTCTTGAGTACATCAATAAGGGACAACACGTCCCTCAAATGCGGCACGTTATGAATAATAATCTCTTCATCAGTAAGGAGGGATGCGATAAGGATCTTGAGCGCGACGTTTTTTGCGCCACCGATCGTCACCGTGCCATGTATTGGTTTACCGCCGTTTATGATAAATGTCTCCATAGTTAAAATTCTCCAACCCGCTCTATTTCTTCTGTTAACCGGACACCGAATTGCTTCAACACCTGTGATCGGGCCAGTTCAATTAATTTTACCACGTCTTCCGCCTTCGCTTTGCCTCGATTGATGATGAAGTTGGCATGCACCGGTGATATGTACGCGTCTCCCTCGGAGGCACCCTTCAGCCCTGCGTGATCAACAAGATATCCGGCGGATGTCGTCAAGTTTGGCGTACCCAGGGTGAGCGCCTCCGCACGGGATAAGTTGCGGAACGTGCAGCCGGCCGAAAGCACTCCCTGCGGTTGTGTTTCCCTCCGATACATAATGCTTTCCGTCGCGATCTTCCATAGTCTGTCCCGGTCATCAGCGCTAAGCGCAAAAACAACGGAAATTACCACATCTTTGGTACGCTGCAGCGCGCTCGTATCGTAGGCGAAATGAAAATAGGACTGAGGGACAATCCTGTCTTCGCCTTCCTTGGTCACCAGTCGGACCTGGTATACCGCATCCCCGACGTATCCTTCCGGACGCGTCCATTTGGAATTCATATAAAGCGCTCCGCCGACCGATCCGGGCAATCCGAGATGCATATGAAGCCCGGATAACCCTTCATCCACGGTGAAGCGCACCAATTTATTGATCGGTACCCCGGCGTCGGCCTCGACAAAGACGAGTTTTCTCTGCTCTCCACCCGAATGCGTCACTGCTTTCACTCCTTTGATACCGATATGCATACTCAAATTCCGTATCACAAGTCCCCGTATACCTTTATCGCCTATGAGAATATTTGATCCGCCGCCCAGGATAAAAACAGGGAGGTTCAGCGTCCGGCCGAGGGACACTGCCCGAGCGAGTTCATCCGCCGTTTTCGCCTCATAGAAAAAATCCGCGGGTCCGCCGATCTTGAAGGTCGTGAATCGCGAAAGTGGTTCGTCGGTTTTTAACCGATCACCGAGAACTTCTTTGAGTGATGCAAATTTTGATGTTGCCATATTTATACCGTTTCCGAATACGTATGCTTCAATGATTTTGCCCACACATATATATCGCCCGCCCCCATAAAGATCACGACGTCGCCGGCATGCGCCTCATGGTCGAGATGGTGCTTCACTTCAGTATAGCCTTTTCCGTACAAAACGTGCGTATGATACCGCGCCGTTTCCGTGACCAGTGTCGCTCCGTCTAACCCAAGTGTGTCGTGCTCCCGCGCTGAGGCGTATATGTCAGACAAAATGACGGTGTCAGCATCCCCAAATGCATGCGCAAATTCGGAAAGCAGCGCTTTCGTACGGGAATACGTGTGCGGCTGAAATACAGCGATAATTCTCGTCTTGGGATACCATAACCGTGCCGCTGCAAGCGTTGCCCTCACTTCCGCCGGGTGATGGGCGTAATCATCATAAAACGTGACGCCGTGAGCCTCTCCCAGTTTTTCAAATCTTCGTTTGGTACCGGTAAACTCCAGCAATCCTTCACGAAGCACTTCCCAACTCACCCCTGCTGTGTGCGCCGCGACGAGCGCCGCTACCGCATTTGACACATTATGATTCCCAGGTACTTTGATCGTGAACTCTGCGATAAACACGCCCCGTTCCTCAAGGCGGAAAAACATACGTTCACGACCGGCACCCACATGCGTAATACGGAAATCGCTCGCAGGCGAATACCCATAGGTCAACACGTTTTTCCCCGTCAGAAGCACTCTGCTGTTTTTGTCATCGGCATTCACAATCGTCACTTTTGTCTTTTTTTGAAGCGCGAGAAACGCGTCCTGTACCGCTTGCAGGTCAGGATACGCGTCGGGATGGTCAAAATCCACGTTTGTTACCACCAAAATCTCCGGAGTCAGCCACATGAAACGGGGCGTTCTGTCGTTGCCGGGATCGGTAATATATTCATCGCCCTCTGCGACAAACCAGTCGGAGGCGCCCTTATGTCCTGCGGCAAAACGAGAGGAAATAGTACCGCATCCTATCGCATAGGAGGGATCGAGTTTCGCGTGAGTCAGAAGGGTCGCAATCATCGCGCTCGTTGTCGTTTTGCCATGACTGCCGGAAACGACAATCTGTCGGGATCCCTTCATGAGCACGCCCAATGCTTCACCATGCGGGAATGCGGGTATCCCGGAGGCGAGTGCCGCTTGTACTTCCGGATTATCCCGTCCGCCGTGCGCACCGGTATAGTACACGACATCCGGACGGTTTTTTCCTTCAATATGCGCGGGAGAAAAACCCACATCGACCCGTACGCCGAGGCGCATCAGCTCTTCGTCCGTCGGAAACTCATCCGGCACATCACTTCCAGTCACCCGAACTCCAGATTCTGTTAGGTACACAGCAAGTGCCGCCATGGCAACGCCTTTGATGCCGACCAGATGCGCGCGTGTATGGATTGCTGTTGTCTTCTTCATACTAAGTTATTTCATACCGATGACGCCGATAATTTCGCCGAACGTTTCTTTCGTATCCTTCCGATATGAAAAAAATGAATCCACCTGGCAGGAAGTGCACACGACCCGGCTGTCTATATGGTCCGCGGATATGCCTGCATCCACGAGTTGCTTCCTGTTGCCGTACCCGAGATCGATATGCCACGAATCTCCCCAATACGATGAAATATTCGGATCTCTATGAAATATATCCTGAAAAAGTTTTGCTCTCTCTTCGTCAACTGAATAACAACACATACCTATATGCGGACCGATAACTGCCACAATACGCTTCACATGCGCGCCGTACGCTTCCATTTCCTTGACTGCCGCACCCACGATGCCATCGCGTGTTCCTTTCCAGCCGGCATGAATCGCGGCAACGACATGAGCGATGGGATCGACCATGATAACCGGCACACAATCAGCAACATGGACCTCCAGAGCGAGTCCTTTCGCCGTGGTGACAAGTGCGTCAACGCCGGGCGTCACCCGCAAAGGTGATTGTCCTACACGGGCCACCTTGCCTCCGTGCACCTGCTGGGCGCTTGCAAGCGTAATGGAGGGCACTTCAAGCACCTCAAGAATTTTTGATGCATTCTGAGGGACGCGTGCGTCACCATAGGTACGGGTCGAAAAACCGTGGAAAATACCTTTTCTATTTGTGAGAAGCGACGACTGGTATATTCCGTGTATAGATGTAAGCATAGCTAGTCCTTCGCAAGAGCTTTACGTATGGTATGTATCTCCGTCTCATCACTCCATGGGTATTCTTTTGTGCCTCTGCACAAACTCTTTTCGTGGCCCTTACCGGTCACGATGACGATGTCATCGGGCTTTGCTATAGAAAGCGCAAATACGAGCGCATCATGACGATCCGCATGCCGATATACTTCTTTTCCCTCCGGAATGCCGGAAGCAATCGCATCAATAATCGTATTGACGTTTTCTGTACGGTAATCCTCCTCTGTCAGGATGATAACGTCCGCATAGCCTGCGGATGCTTTACCCATGAGAGGACGCTTTGAGTGATCCCGGAGTCCTGCGCTCCCAAATACATGAATCACCCGTTTTTTCGTCATGGCACGCACCGCCCGAAGCGCCTGCTCAATTGCGTTCGGCGTATGCGCGAAATCCACAATCACCCGATATGGTTTCTCCAAAACTACTTCCATACGTCCGACGACGCCGGAAAAATCCGCGACCGCCTTTGCGGCGACGGAACGGTCGATACCAAGCGCCTCGGCTGTACCTAATGCTGCCAAAATATTATACCGGTTAAATTCGCCGGGCAGGGCTGTTTTGAAGGGGTAGGTCGTCGGGTTCACCATGCTATCCCGGCGTATGCCGTAGGTAAGATACCGCTTGCGTACGAGAAACGGCAACGCTGCATTATAGACATCTGCCGTATCCCGGTTAATGACGGCAACCCGCGCATATTTTAACAACTGCAACTTGGTTCTCAAATAATTTTCAAATGTTCCATGCCAGTCTAGGTGCTCATGCGTCACGTTGGTAATGACAGCCGCCGCAAAATGTATGCCAAACACACGCGATTGAGACAGCGCGTGGGACGTGACTTCCAAAACGACGTGTGTGTCACCGTGATCAGCCGCTTCCCGCAGATATTTCTGTACCCACCAGGCTGACGGTGTCGTGACATGAAATCCCGTGTCGTACTCCCGTCCCCCGATGACAGCATGGACGGACGTGATCATGGATGTTTTCAGTCCGGCAGCCTTCAATATTTCGTAAATGAGCGTGGTTGTCGTGGTTTTGCCATCCGTTCCGGTGACACCGATAACAGTCAAATTCCGGCCGGGAGACCCAAACCAGACATTTGCCGCTATTGCCACGATAAAATGATAGAGGCTTTTGAGGCTCCGAAGCATGATTCTATTATACCGCAGGGAGGTATAAATTCCCAAAGACTGTTATTGCGGGGGTATGCCCCAATACGTAAACAGGTCGCGAGAGATATTAAAGAATAGGGGAGCGGCGGTCTCGGATCCCCATTGGGACGACGACGGCTCCCGAAGTGTCACCAGCATAACGAATTTGGGGTGATCCGCCGGAGCAAACCCGACAAACGATGCAATTGTCTTTGTAGCATCATAATGGCCGGCAACCGGTATCTGGGCAGTACCAGTCTTCCCGGCTATGCGGTAGCCTTTGGGTTTAGCGAATTTCGCTTCGCCGTTATCGACGGCCGACACCATCATCTCCGTCACAATACGGGCCGTTTCCGGACTAACTACCTGGGCCACCATTTTGGGCTTTATAGGTATCACCTTATCGTTTTCATCTATGATTTCTTTTACGACATGCGGTTCCATCATACGCCCGCCGTTCGCAAGCGAAGCGACGGCACGAACCATTTGAATCGGCGTCACCGCAATTCCCTGACCGAATGAGGCTGTATCCTCATCTATTTCCTTCCACTGGTTGTCTGGGCGGAGTTCCGGCGATGACTCGTCCTCAAGATCGATATTTGTGGGTACGCCGAATCCGTATCCCTTGATCGCGGAGAGAAGGTTGTCTTTACCGAGTTTCCGCGCCACAAAAACCATGCCGACGTTAGACGAGTACTCGAGTACCTGTGTTAGCGTAATCTGGCCGTGATATTGGTTATTCCACGTTCGTATATAATCAGGCCCGACCTGAACCGGACCTGACTCGTCCATCGTCGTATTCGGGGTCACTAAATGCCGGTCGATAGCCGCAGCCATGATGAGTGTTTTGAACGTACTGCCCGGCTCATAGGAGCTCGCGACGATGGGATTAGAATACAGGGATTTGTCGTACTCCGAAAAATTACGTGGATCATAGCTTGGTAAAGACGCCATAGCGATAACTCCCCCGGTAGCAGGATCCAGGATGACGACGGACCCCTGTTTGGCGCCATATTTTTCGATGCCCTCTGACAGGCGCCGTTCCACGATCTGCTGAACCGCTTTATCGAGCCATAGATTCAATGATCTTCCGTCCTGTGGCGGTAGACGCTCCTCTTCACCTATAAGAAGCGGCACTCCCTGTGCATCTTTCTCGAGACGAATCATGCCATCGGTCCCGCGAAGCTGACGGTCGTAATACCCTTCGATGCCGAAGTATCCTTTATCCACACCGTTTACGTCGGAACCGACGAAACCCAGAAGCTGTGCGGCCGTAGATGCTTCAGGATAAAACCGTTTGGGTTCCTTTTCGAACCCAAGTCCTGGAAGATTCAGATTTTTTAACTCCGTCATCTTCGCCGTTTCGACCTTATGCGAAAGCGGCACCCACACACGGTTCGGGTCAGATAACTGAGACGCCAACTCTTTGGGATCCAGAGACAGCACCGACGCAACCTTTTCACTGAATGCATGCACATCTTTAATCAAACGCGACTCTGCGTATGACAAGAATGCCGGCTGGTTTATGACGATGGGGTTGCCGTCCTTATCTGCAATTCCTCCGCGGATCGCTGGCACATTCAGTTCGATGAAGTGCTGGGAAGCAGCTTGTTTCTGTAATCGGTCGGCTGATATCACTTGCCAATAGAAAAGCCTCATGACCAAAAGCGCGAACGCTACGACAAATACCGTGAAAAGAAACGATGCACGCCAGTACGAAGCCATATCGATATCCTACCATGGAATTACGGGAGGAGTGTAAGCGAGCTGGGTTGAGCACGTACTCCGAAAGCAACAGGAAGTTCGGGTGATAATGCCACAATTTGGCTGGGTGTAGGTTCACGAAATCCCAAAATCAATGCGCGGTCATGAAGAGTCATAAGTGAAGATGCAGAAGCAACTTCGGTTTCAAGTTCGGCGTGTACATCCCTGGCGTCATTGACGGCAAGGTCGAGCCTACCCATAGATTTTCCCATCGTTGCCAGTTCGTTTGACACCACGACTTGGACTACTATAAGCGTGACGGCGAGACAAGGAAGAACAATGCTTATGATCCGAAACAGTTTATTCATAGTATTACTTTCTTATGGCGATCCTCGTTTTCGCGCTGCGAGCCCTACGGTTAGTCCCTGTCTCATCTATCGTCGGTAGCATCGGATGTTTTGTGATCACTTCCCATTCCCCTTCCCGCATAAAACGTTTCACCGTGCGATCTTCCAGTGAATGAAAACTGATCACAACAAGTCGTCCTCCCGGTATCAACAGATGTTTCGCGCCAGCGAGTCCCTGCCGCAAACTCTGCAATTCGTCGTTCACCGCGATCCGAAGAGCTTGAAAAATACGCGACAGTGTTGCGTACCGTTCATTTCTATCCTTGGTAATGTTCTCTATAACTTCAACAACATCTCCTACGGTCTCAATCTTCTTCACCGAACGGGCGCGGTAAAGAGCGTGAGCAATAACCCGAGCCAACTCTTCCTCACCATACGTCGAAAATATGTCATACAATTCGTCTTCACTTATCCGGTTTACCAATTGGGCAGCCGGTTCTCCTTCGGATTGATTCATCCTCAAATCTAAAGGAGCATCGGTAAACCGGTAACTAAAGCCTCTGTCCGGCGTATCCAGCTGCATGCTCGATACACCTAAATCAAACAAAATTCCGCGTACACGCTCAAATCCTTCTCTTTTTGCTATCGCTTCTATATCGCGAAAATTTCCCTGTACGATCTTCCAATCTTTCACTCCGGTCTTCGTTAGCTCAAGTCGAGCGAGTGTTACGGCAGTCGGGTCTGTATCTATACCAAGTACAATTGCGCCAAGCTTTGCAATCTCGACCGCGTGTCCGCCGCTTCCCACCGTCGCATCAATGTATTTCGCTCCGCGTTGGACATCCAATCCCTCCACTACCTCTTCCCGCATCACTGAAATATGTTTGTCGCTCATACCGCTTCCCCCAACCTCACGGAATACTCTTGCCATCGCGACCTATTCCATATCTCAAAATGGTCTCCGGCACCGACTACAATTACCTCCCGGGAAATGGAAGCATACTCCTTGAGCTGGGCAGGCAGTAAAATACGGCCAAGCTTATCAACCTCTACTTTCTGTGCTGAGCCAAAGAGGTAACGGCGGACCTGTCGTCCTTTTTCATCGGTTACCGGTGTGTCAAAGTGCTTTGCCGCTTCTACTTCCCAGCTCCTCTTGTCAAAACCGAATATGCATCCCTCGTACCCGCGTGCAAGTATTATTTCCGTTTCTTCTATCTCTTGCCTTATCTTTCTGGGGAGCGTTACACGGCCCCGTTCATCCAATGCATGGTCATATTCCCCAAGGAATAACTTCATGCCTTTACTCTACCACATTTCCCCACTAACTACCATAATTTACCATTTTTCACGCAATGTCAAGAGGCATTTCACGGGGATCTCCCACAGCTCTGTGGGAAGGTGTGGGCGTATAATGCCTATATGGACAAGATCACCTTTCTCGTCGTACGTCATGGTCAGACCCTTTGGAACCAGGAGGGCCGCATGATGGGGGTCTCTGACATACCGCTAAATAAGGAAGGGTTGCGCCAGGCAAAAATAGTCGCGATGTACCTCAAGGCATACCCAATTGACCGCATCATCACCTCCCCGCTTGTCCGTGCCCGCGAGACAGCCCAAGTTATCCAGACGCACCACCCGCACATTGAGCTCAAGGAAATACCGGATCTCCACGAGAGATCGTTCGGCATACTGGAAGGACTCAAGTATGAAGAAGCAAACGCCCGCTTTCCGCAGATAATCTTAGGCTCCATGTGGCAATACCCCAACTTCCGCCCGCCTCACGGAGAAAGCCTCGCAGACGTCACTAAACGAGCTCAAAAGGTCATAAAGAGGTTCGTAGCCGACTATAGCGGCCAAACAATCGTAGTGGTCTCCCACGGCTCGTTCATACGTAACTTCATAGCTGTCCTTCTGAATCTACCGCTTGAGGAGATAAACAAATACGGATTCGCTAACGCGTCTGTAAGCGTCGTGCGGTATTCGCCCCGTACAGGCGGCGAAGCGCATGTACTCAATAAATCCGCTGAATGAACGTCAAAGGTCGAAATCCTTGGAAAACTGGCTTTTAGTGCCAGCCGTATCGGTAAATTCGAGCGCCACTGATACCTTGGTCACGCCGACATCGGGTGTACAGTCGTTTCTCGAGCAGGTCCCCATGTAGACTTCGCGGCTAAATTCGCTTTTACCTGAAACGTCAAGCGGCGTGCTCCCAGAATTGACGCCCTTTATAAGTCCTTTGCTCTCATAACTGAACTCGTAGCCGACTGAAGCATACTTACCACTCAATCCGGTCACGTTCAAAACGACCGTGTATGGCTTTGAGGATTTCGTGAGCGTGACCGCAACCGAAGCGTCAACGGTCGGCATCGCCGCAGGCGTCGGAGTTGCATTTTGTGTGGCTTGCTGCGGGCCCGGACCTGATATTGCCTTATAGACAACAAATCCCGTCGCAAAAAGTACTATTGCAAGCCCGATATATAAATACACCATCTTATTTTTCATACATTCCTCCTTCAGAGTATACCTAATAATTTCTGAAAATAGCCTGAAAGTTCGGTCACTTTGACCCGTTCCTGTTTTGTGGTATCCCGGTCACGCACCGTCACAGAGTCATCTTCAAGCGTAGCATAATCGACGGTCACGCACCACGGGGTACCGATCTCATCCTGGGCAAGATACCGCTTACCGATATTGCCGCGCTCGTCCCAGGCAACCATGAAATACTTCGTGAGCTCCTCGTATATAGTCTTCGCCTTGTCCACAAGTTCCGGTTTATTGGCAACCAGCGGGAACACTGCCACCTTCATCGGCGCCAATTTCGGGTGTAAACCAAGCACAATGCGTTTCTCTTCTTTTCGATATGCTTCGAGTAGGAAGAATAAGGTTGCCCGGTCGACCCCACCTGATGTTTCTATGACCCACGGTGTAAATTCCTCATTCGTCTGAGGATCTTTGTACGTGAGCTTGTGACGGCTCAAATCCCAATCTCCGCGGTGGTGAATACCTTCAAATTCACTCCACCCAAACGGCGAGTTGTACTCTATATCGAATGCTTTCCTTGCGTAATGCGCACGCTCATTATCTTCATGTTTACGGAACTTAAGATTCTCCGCTTTAATTCCCAAGCTGACGTACCATTTCTTCCGTTCTTCCATCCAATAGTCAAACCATTTGTCTGCTTCCGCATCACTGGGCTTTACAAAGAACTCCAGCTCCATCTGCTCGAATTCACGGCTACGGAACGTAAAGTTACCTGGAGTGATTTCATTCCTGAATGCCTTTCCGATTTGGGCTATTCCAAAGGGCAACTTCACGCGCGACGAGGCAACCACGTTAGCAAAGTTAACAAATACACCCTGAGTGATTTCTCCGCGAAGGTATGCCGTTAGTTTTGGCTCTGTGACCCCAAGCAATACTTCTGTCAGTAAGTTAAATTGTTTTGGTTCCGTCCACGAAACCTTTTCACCTTTGTTTGCATGAGTTTCTTCATGGGCACGCAATTCTTGAGGTTTATCTGAACGAAAACGCTGATTACAAATCTTACACTCTACTAATGGATCGGCAAATGCTTTTGTATGACCGGACGCGGTCCAAACATCTGGATTCATTATTATTGCGGCATCCAGGCCTACGACGTCTCGGCGCGACTGCACCATGGTGCGCCACCATTCATTCTTGAGGTTTCGCTTAAGCTCTACTCCCATTGGGCCGTAATCCCAAAATCCGGTAATCCCGCCGTAAATATCGCTTCCGGGATAGATAAATCCGCGTCGTTTACACAACGCAACTATTTCGTCTAATGAGGTCATGGGACAATTGTAACAAAAATACACATGAAGCTCTAGCTTACAGTAATTGCCTAACCATCTTTGGCGTCCGAAGGTGCCGTTCCGCGATACTTTCGACAAAGTCCTGCAGTTTGGCGCCGGTTAACCGTTTGCTCCGGGGCAGGAATCCCAACCGCCACAAAAGTTCGAGCGTAAACTCCCGGCTTTCCGCCTGACGCGTCGCCGCATCATGCGTATTTAATTCGGTTAAGGCCTGAACCAAGAGATCATAGATATCCACGTGCTCCTGCTTCTCCGCCAGTAAGACGGAGATAAGCTCACAATACAGATACGCGATACTTACGCGTGCAAGATCAAGCCTTACCCGTTCAAATGCCTCTATCGGCTGTGCCTCCGTGATGCTGTCCATCGAACTTCCTTTGTGCACCATGAGGGTACATTGGGTAAACACCTCTAGATATGGCGCTCGCCTGCTGGTGACCCGCCGGATTCCTTTAGCGATCAGGCGAAGCTTCCCGTATTCTTTGGTAAATACCGTGACCACCCTATCCGCTTCTCCGATATTTTTTCGGGATAAAATGATACCCTGGGCTTTATACAGTTTCCCGTTTGACCGATACATGAGGATTAATTTATAACGAGATCTCCGAGTCCGTATCGAGGATGAAATTCTTCTGCTCGCTCCCGTTTAACTTCAGTATGACCTGGTCTCCCTGCGTACCGGGTTGTTTTTGCAAAAGTAGGTGATACTTCCCATCCGCAGATTTGACAGGGGATGTGTAGGTCAGCTGAAGTTTTGCAGACCCTAAAGGGTTAATGATAAGAAACCCTTCAAACACCGTTTTGCCGAGATCATCATACGTCGTCATCGTAGAGGCGGCGCTATTTAATGGGTTCTGTGTCCCAAGACTCTTCACGAGCTTACTTCCTGCCGGCGCGTATACACGTACCCAGTTCCGAAGCGGTGCGTTCAAGCACAAGCCACCTGTTGCCAAGCTGCAGTCGCTCCCCGGATAGGGATTCTTGTAATCGACTGTAAGTACCGTCGTAATCGTGCCGTCACCATTTACCGTCGTATCTTTGGTGTATTTCTGGCTCACAAACATATTGGACTTCGCGCCGGCCATATTGCTGTTATTCACGTGGAGGTAATCCCATCCCTGGCCTTCTTTATATTTGAAAAGTGATGCTGTTTCGCTTGCCGTCTGGATTCTCCCTCCCATATCAAAGCTCTCAACACCACCCTGGGTCGCCTGATCATGGAAGTACGCGAGCATATGCTTCTCCTGAATCTGCGTAATCATCATCTGGAAAAGCCTGCCCCAATACTGGCCGGGGGAAACACCAAGCGCTTTGTGCAAAAGGTTCTGCATGAGGACGCCGATTTCGCTTTTTCTGTCGGTACGTACGTAGTTTACCGGTCGGCTTGAATAGTCTTCGAGCTCGTAGATTGCTTTGGGACAATCACAGCGTTTATCCGTATCTGCGGAATACACCCTGCCGCCAATGGTTTCCGGCCCTAATATCTTCAATGTCTCCACTAATACATTGGTATCGAGCGATATGATGCCGTCTATCTTTTCCGTGCCGGGAACATATTTATATAAGCTTTCGAAATTCTGCATCGAGGTCTTGAAGTCCGGGCTCAAGTTGCTATCCCGGAGATTGAGATTAAACACATCCTTATGGAACGTAAGAATCTCCCTCGGTGCCGGGAATTTTTTCGTCATCGCATTATCGAGTGAATAGATGTCATCCGACTTTTCCAACACTATTTTCCCCTGATCAAACCGGAACTGCGCATATGCGGTGATAAATCCGCCCGTCGAACGGAGTTCCTTGTCATTTTGGAAAAGCACGAGGTATCGCTTGCTGACCGGTTGACCTAATATACCCGGTAAATTAGTAAGAAGAGGCTGTGCGTTCACAAAAAGATTTGCCGCATCCTCAATGGTTGCTTTCAGGGAAGCGATGCGGGGACGGATTGACGTGCTTCCTATATGATCCGGGTACCGATTGGGGTCTATCTCATCTAACTCATCACGCATGATGGCGATTGATTTAGAAATATCGTTAATTTTCGGAGTGAGGGCCGTCATGGTTTTTACGGCGGTTTGTATACGCTGGTCAGCCGTTCCCAAAACAAAACTCCCGCCCTTTTTGAATCCGAGGAGGTCAGCATTCGGCTCGACCGCTTCTACCCCCTTATCCGCGGCATCTAAAGCGGCAAATCCTGCTTTTATAGCATGCGAACCGTCGCTCACGTACGCGCCCAATATAGGCATATATTGGAGCGGCATAATTTTGTTGTATTCATCAGAAAGGGCCACAAATGCGACGCGCGTTTTCCCTAATCCGTCTTTTGTTCCAGCCAAATCCTGACTCTTAAGCGCCGTCGCCGTTTGCCGACCGATTGCCGCGACATCCCGTGCCTTTGCGATGACTCCACGAAGCGGCAAAAGCATGACCCCGATAATCACAAGGAGAAGAAGGACAATTCCAAGCGGTATCAATACTATTTTCGGTGAAAATGACTTTTTTATTGGCATAGTATTCGGTGTTACCGATGTATCAACGGATATCTTTTTCAGTTCTTCGGGCATAGATTCCATTGTGCCGTGCGCCTGGTTTCTTGTCAAGAATGATTTATACCGCACCCTTACCGGAAATCATTGCCCAGGGACTTTTTAGCATGATAAAAAGGTCAAGCGGTAACGACTTCTGCTGCACGTAGTCCGCATCAAGCTTAATACGTTTATCAAAGTTTACTTCACTCCTGCCAGAGACCTGCCAGTGACCGGTGATACCGGGGCGTGCGGAAAGCACGACCTTCACCAAATCCTTCGTATGCGGATACTTCCGCTGCTGTTCGACCAATTCATCGGAATAATACGGCCGGGGTCCCACCAAACTCATGTCTCCTTTGAGTACATTCACAAACTGCGGCAGCTCGTCGAGCGAATGTTTCCGAATAAAATGCCCGACCGTCGTCACTCTGGGGTCATCGTGCAATTTATAGCTATTGCGCTTATATTCTTTGTAAAGTAAACGCAGTTTCGGATCGGTGCGTAACTTCACATGTGCGTTAATGACCATCGAACGGAATTTATAGAGCTTGAAGGGTATCCCGTTTTTCCCCACCCGCTCCGGAGTATCAGCAAATACCGGCCCCGGGGTATCCAAAACTATCGCAATAGCAACGACTATACCGATGGGAAGAAAAAGAAGCATGAAAACTATGCTGCCGATGACATCAATCAGTCGCTTCGTGACGGTATAGAGGAACCCATCCATATTATGTTAAGTGGTCATGCTCTGTCCCCTGTAGTGACTCGACGAATTTTTTGACTTTGGGAACAGATGATTTTTTGCAGACGAGAAGGACGTCATCCGTATTGACGACGAGCATGCCTTCGACATCTATCGCGACGACCAATTGCTTTTTGTTGTAGTTATAGACGAGACTATCCGATGTATCCTCAAGCCGAACAGTTCCCTGTGTCACGTTTTTATCATCACTTTCTTCCAATGCCTCTTTGAGCGCTTCCCATGCGCCTATGTCGCTCCATTCGATATTGTCAGAAATAACCAATGCGTCGTTTGGATCCAACTTCTCCAGTATCGCGTTATCGAAACTGATTTTCTCCAACGTCGGGTAGACCTCATCTAACGTCTTCTGAAATCCTGAAGTACCCCAACTATCCGCAATACGGGCGATACCGGTCGCCAGATTCGGAGCGAACGTTTCGTATTGCTTCCACAAAAATGCCGGAGTCGCCACAAAATATCCCAAGTTCCATGCGTGATGGCCGCTTGCAAAATATTTCTTCGCGGTCTCACGGTCCGGCCTATATTGGAAATCAACGAATGAATGGAATGACAGACCTTCCTGCATGGATACTTGTGCGCCATACGATATCCATCCTAAATTTTCGCTCGCAAACCGCGGTTTTTCTGCGACAAAAACAATTTTATTCGGATCCTTTTTGACGACATCGCCTGCGACTCTTAGAATCTTGCGGAACAGCGCCTGCTTTTTCACCAAATGATCACTCCAAAGAATAACCATAGGCTCATTGGACGATTCTTTTGCAAGTATCGCAGTCATAAGGCCCACGGCCGGACCGACATCACGTACTTCCGGCTCACCGATGACGTTCTTCGGGGGAAGACGATCCAACTGTTCCTGAACAATAGGGACGTACGCTTTACCGGTTGAAACGTATACATCTTTCCAATGAAAATCCGGCTGAAGTCGGTTGGCGGCAAGCTGAAGTGTGGATTGATCACTGATTATTTTTTCAAACTGTTTCGGCGACTTCTTTCGGGAAAGCGGCCAAAGTCGGGTCCCCACCCCGCCAGCAAATATAATTGCCTTCATAGTTTTGACTCCTTTACCAAACGGCTGACTACCGATTCCATTTCTTTCATAAATCTCGGTTCGCTCATCTGTATGGCCTGTTTTCTGCATTCTGCAGATGAAAATGTTTTCTTCTCGAACAAACGGACCGCTCGAATAATCGCATCAGCTGTTTGCGAACCAAACAATATTCCCGTCACGCTATCCCGGACAACTTCTGCAATGCCGCTTTCCTTATAAGCTATAACCGGCGTCCCGCATGCCTGCGCTTCTACCGCGGCTAACCCAAAATCTTCATCTGCAGCGTATACAAACGCGCGACAACCCTCATAATACCCAACGAGTTCGGAATCTGTCAAATGACGATCAACAAACGTGATGGTCGTTCCGCCTAATTGTTGGAGCTCTTTCTTCTGATGACCGTCTCCTATTATGACAAGCGGCAGCTGAAGTTCGTTAAACGCCTGGATGAGAAGGTCGACGCGCTTATAACTCACCAGGCGGGAGACCGTCAGAAAATAGTTTTGCTTTTTCTTTTGTACCGACGATAGATTATGGGATACGAATTTCGTCGTGTCGACCGGCGGATAAATGACCTCCGACACTCCGCGATGATAATACGTGTGGATACGTGCTTTGACATGCTCCGAAATTGCTATGTAATAATCCGGTCGCTGTGCGGCGATTTCATCCCAGCGCCGCAGGGTGGCGCCAAAAAGCCGCAAGCCTAATGAGGCCGCATGACTCGCATATCCCAATCCCGGTTGCGATTTATAGTGCTCGTAGCCACTCCATAAATACCGGGTCGGGGTGAGGCAATAGCATATGTGAACCGTACCGGGCTTCGTGATGATATTTTTGGCCTCCGCCGACGTCACTGAAATTACCACATCATATCCGTCAAACGAAAAGGACTCAAACGCTATTGGCGTCACCAACGCGAGTGATTCGTGAACATATCGCGCAAAAGGTATGCGTTGAAGAACGGAAGGCCTGACGGTAAACACGTCCGCCCATGCGGCGTGTTTTTGGTCATATACCGCAGTAAAAAGTGGCGCATCGGGCCAAATACGATGTAGGGCGAGTAGTACCCGCTCTGCTCCTCCCCACTTATTTACCCGATCATAGACGAGCGCTACGTTCATAAATATCGAGAGTTTCCCGCGCCATACGCTGCCACGAATATGCTGCGACAAACTTTTGGGACTCTGTCATAGTCTTCACGCCGCCCCCCAACGCATTGGTAAGGGCCGTGGCAATACTTTTTACGTCTCCAGCATCAAAATATGTCACATACGGACCTAATATTTCATGAAAAATAGCAATATCAGATGCCAGTACATGGCACCCTAACGAAAGCGCTTCAAGCGCGGGCAGCCCGAACCCCTCCATGAGCGACGGAAAAATAAATGCAACGGCATGACTATAGAGATTGATAAGCTCTGTGTCGTTGGCAGGACCGAAAAATCGTACGGAACCGGAAAGCTCCATGGATTTCACTGCTTCCTGCAGTCGACGATAAAAGGGGTCAGCGTTCCCGACTAACACAAGTTTCGTTTCGCTTTTTCCGTCGGTGTCCGCTATAAACCGCGCGAAGCCACGAAGCAGCATTTCGATATTTTTATGAGGATACGCATTTCCAACGTACAGGAAATACGGCTCGGGGATGAGCCTTCGCGACTCCCGACGATCGGGCTTTCGAATATTCGGATCTACTCCTTCGTACGTAACAACGATTTTTTCAGCCGGTATATGGAAGTGATCTATGATTTCGCGTTTCGTTGCCTCCGAAACCGCAATGATGCGTTTGGCTCTCCGTAGTCCCACCTCTAATTCAAGCCAATACCCCAGGCGCTTCAGCATATAGAGGGGAAGCGGCAGGTTGGTCGCTTTCCCGGTGTTGAAATGGAGAATCGTCAGATCATGTATGGTAACGACCATAGCTCCTTGGTAAAAAATGGGCGGGTTATGATACGGGATATGCACAAGGTCGAGGGTATCGCGAGCAAAAATTGCCGGCATCGCGATTTGCTCACGCACGGTGTGCCATGGCACCTCTGCAAGTCGTTTCTGCCACCTACGATTCGGTAGCGTAAATGCCTCGAACTGGTTTTTCCGCAGATAGACGATGTACGTGTTGGTCTGATCGATTGCGGCCACAGTTCGAATAAGATTCCGTATATATCTGCCCACCCCGGTCTCTGCAATGAGTCGTGCGTCGATCCCTATCGTCATAGTATTAGATGGAGAAGGTCTCCAGAAAAAATAACCGTGTCGCGTATAGTGCATTTACGATCCACGTGAGTACTCCGGGGTATTTTTTCGCATAATGCTTCGTGTAAAATAACCAGTTGTACTTGTTGAAATATATTTCTGTTGTGACCCGCCGCACACGAAGGATGTTTGCTCGCCCGCTTTGCTTTTTTTTATGAAGAATGGTCACGGTCGGATTGTACATGATTTTCCATCCGGCAAGCCGTATGCGGTAGGCCCAATCAATATCTTCGCCGTACATGAAATAGTCTTCATCCAACAATCCAACCTTCTCGATGACCTCCCGGCGAACGAGAAAAAACGCTCCGACAATACAATCCACCTCATGAATCGTAGAAAGATCCTTATATCCCTCGTGGTATTCGCCAAATAACCTCGTGCGGGGAAACAACTTTTCCAATTTCGTGAGGTAGGTAAACGCCACCCATGGCGTCGGAAAGCCCCGATGGCACGCAGGATCCATAGATCCGTCAGGAAGCATGAGCTTGCATGTCGCGGCCCCGACATCGGGCGTATCGTCCATGAATCGGAGCATCGTCGAGATGGTCTCTCCGGGCACTTCCGTATCGGTGTTGAGAAGGAGGACGTACCGCCCCTTCGTCCGGCGTATCCCCGGATTGTTCCCTGCCGCAAACCCCAAATTTTTCTTATTATCTATGAGAGTGACTTGCGGAAAGTCCTTTTTGATCATATCGAGACTGCCATCCGCCGACCCGTTATCGCAGACGATGATTTCCATGGTGTACAGACCTAATCGGGAGGCAATAAGCGAGCGAAGACACGTCCGCGTGAGGTCGAGTGTGTTGAAGTTCAGAATGACAACGGATACATCCGGTCGTTTTTTGTTAGGATCTGTCTTTACCTTTTGCATATGCGTTTCTCCAGACATTGTTAAGCGCATGAGAGATGATATCCCACGTATATGTCGTTTCGACGAGTCTTCTGGCATCCCGGGCTATACGCTCAGCTAAAGACGTATTTTCCCAAATCTTACCCACCGCGTCTATATACTCATGCGTTGTCCGCGCCTCGAGATAATGAACCTCCGGCTCAACCATAAGTCCGGCCATCCCGTGCGTCGTGGTCACGATCGGCAATCCCGAAGCCATCGCCTCCAACATCTTGTATTTGGTGCCTCCCGCTATGGCATGGGGGGCAAGCAGGAGATCGGCGTTATGGTACACGCGGGTTATATCGGGCGTGTTTTCGATAACCGTACCGCCTATCGCCTGCATCGACGCTTTGAGGTCTGCCGGTATATATCGGCCTGCGATAGTTAAGCTTGCGTCGGGGTAACGCGCGCGTATTGCCGGCCAAATTGTCCTGACAAGATCACTTGCCGCCTGCCGGTTCGGGAGCCAACGGAAATTACCTACAAACACCGCCCGTTTCCCGCCCTTCGTCTCCGGTTTCTTATACACAAACATGGAAAGATCGACGCCGTTCGGCACGACAGATATGTCGTGACTGAGATACGTTTCTATGACAGCGGCATCAGCGGACGAAACGGCGGTGACTGCGGTCGCATTACGCCAAATGCGGCGCTCCCACCGAAAAAGCTTTCCAACATCCCAAGAGAGCAACGGACGAAGAAACGATACGGGAAATCGCGCCACATACCGCTCATAGACCAGGTACTCTATATTGTGTTCCGACACAACGACCGGTGGGTGGTCGCGTGGAACAGACGGCCATACATAAAACGGCTCAAGATGCATGAGATCATATTTTTCTCCGGCAAGTAGTTTCGCAAGAAGTGCCCGCATTCTCGAGTTATCATAGGTCGCAAGAAGCAGCGGAAAACTGCTTGTTAAAGCCCGTACGATATACTTCGGCTGCCACGCGTACCCACGAGTTACCATATAGACCCGTTTGCAAAATCCTAATTCTGACGTGTAGACGCGTTCCTTTTCATCCCGTATAAACGATACGAGTGTAATCTCATGACGCTTGGATAATCGTTTCAGCAGCTGATATATGCGGATCTGGCCTCCAGAGCGCAGTGGATACGGCAAAACGGCGGAGACAAAGAGAATTTTCATAACTAATAAGGCCGACGACACGCTCCTTCCCCTACTTACTCTTTATGAGCTTTTTCGGCTTCGTCAGATCGATGATGGCAAACTTATCGTTTCGGACAAGCACCGTATATTGTTCGGCCAATGTTTTCGTTTCCCAATCGTCATCTTTCGGAGACACGGTCACATACGCTCCTGCCCCCATAGCGATTTTTTTATCTATATCAAATCCTTCCGGCCACCCCTGACGGTTGGTTGCATACAAAAACGTCGTGTCTCCGTTATATGGTGCGATCACTTTTGCATCTTTGGGCAATATACTGTCCGCAACTTTTCCGGCTTCAATGATTTCCGGACGGTTGATCCAATAATAAGTATGGATCGTATACCATGAAAAGGCACATGCGAAGGCGAGACACACGACGGTAGTTATGAATGCCATGGGACGGGAAAACAGGCGGTTGGTCAGCATGTAGGTGATCCCTTTACCGACATACATGCAGAGAATCGGCAATAAAATAATCTGATAGTAATCATGTTGCACATTTCCTGAAGCGAACACGATAAGGTAGGAAAGACTCCCCAGGAGCAGTAATCGCAGCGTCCAGCCTTCCTTTTTATCCGTCGGTATCATGAGCCCGATGCCAAACGGTATAAGGCCCCAGTATCCCAGAATAAGACTCCCGATTCTTTGAGAAAATAGCCAATAAAACCACGCACCCTTAAAACGGATATCTCCTTTATTAAACAACCAATCCGAAGCAGGTATTCCCTCCGGGAAATGAAGTATCCACTGCCGCCACAAGTAAAAGGGTACAAGCGCAAGAACACCAAACACAATACTCCGGACAACAAACGATACGGATAAGCCGTATTTTTTATACAGCAGATACGGTATGGGAACGAGCAAAAACCCAACGGTAGGCTTCACCAATACGGCCAAAGCAGAGCTCACAATGCTCGCCACGAATACCCATGTATCCCGGGATCGCTTTTCCTCCGACCGGTCAGGGAGGGAGACAAGACAATAGAGGCTGGCAACCGCAAAAAAAACTGCAAGCGGCTCCGGCAACGTCACCCGCCCGTAATACATGCTATACGGGAGTACCGCATAGACTGCCCCGGTAAAAATTCCAGTGAGAGGACCCGCGAGTGCAGTCATAAAAAACGTCAACATGACCGCCGTACCGGTCGCGGCCAAAATAGACGTAATCCGTAACCATATATCAAGTGGTACTCCGCCGGACAAATGACTCAATCCTACGGCGATAATCTGGTATATGGGAAACTCTACCATCCGATAGCCCATGGGATTATCCTTACCCGACTGAATATTGGACATGTCTTCATACCGCGGTTTCAATGGGTTCATCCCAAACTTCACAAAGTATCGCGCGACAGCTGCCGTATCGACCTGCCGGAAGCTATGCCAGTCTGCTATCGGATACGTTAGGTGATATAACCGAAGGCCGACAGCGACCAATACAATGACCACAATTGCAGCAGTAAACCACCATGGAGCACGTCGTTTCATACTTATTTCACCTCAATAGTTTTGACTTCCTTGATCGCTTTAGAGATATTGCCGTTTTTATCAAATACCAGAACAACCGGCGTACCAAGAGGCGAAGTAACAAGAAAGCCATCCTTGACGGTCGGTGCCGTATAGACCCTATACGGATACGGATTGAACTTAAACATATGCCACAAGGCATCGTTCAAACCAGTCGGAAACACCCACGCGCGACCATACCGGATCGGCGTGTTCACAAACACGAACGCCTGCTTATCCCGGAGCGGGAAGTAATTGGTTTTTAACGTGAGGACGCTCGTTTCCGTGATGTGGCTTGCGTATATCCAATCACCCATGACCCGCTGTAAATCATAATAATTCCACGCCGCAAAGCCCATGAGAACGACGACAACCGCGCTACGCACCAGGAGTCCGCGTTTCTGGAGAAGAAGCTCAGCCAACAGACCAAGTGCCACGACGCCCACCGCTGATGCCGCCAGCCCATATCGTTCCGCGATACCTCCGAGTCCGATAAACGGCACGAGCGTCAGCCACGCCGCGATTATCCATGTTCCCAACCTCTTTCCCTCTCGACTCCAAAAACGCATCGTCTTTTTCATGAAGACAAAAAGAGCGACCACGAATGCTCCGCCGAAAGCGACGGAAATGAGTTTCTGGGCACGCATCGCCGCTCGTAGAGCGGTCGTGGATTCAAGCGCCCTCGGTCCGAAAAGAATGGATGCCGCATACCCTATGGTATTTCCTATCGTGTTTACGAAAACGGTTGAGAGTCTTACGCTATAGTCACCCGATGGAGTTATTGCGTGAGCCGCGTTTCTCATCCACACATAGATAAGACCCGTGACCAGAAGCGATCCGGCCTCCCACACGCCCGCTCCTCCTTCTGACCAGGCGATAAGATAGACGATAACCGGGGTAATAACGCCTCCCTCGTAAGAAAGCACGGATAGAAGCGTCGAGACAAGTATCCCCGCCCAAACGACATGCCGACGCCAGCCGGATAACGCTTTCCAATACGTGACCCCTATAAGAGCAGTCACGAGAAACACCGTATAAAGAAGGCTGCTTATTCCGGAAACCCAAATGACGTTTTCATGATGTATAGAGAGCACACTAAAGACAAGCGCCATCACAAATGCGAGCCAGGACGCTATGCGTAACCGCTTCATGAGGATAAATATGAGTATCGAAAGGATAGCAAAAAGCCCTACCGCCATGATGTGATAGGCACCGGACTTCAACCAAAAAATAGTATAAAGGGCAAAGTAAAAAAGCTTGGGGATCGGTCGATAGAAAAATCCGGCCGCATTGGTGAAATATTTTACTACATCGCCGGTCGTTGAGGAGGCCGCCCACCGAAGCCAGGTAAAATCATCTCCGATAAAATACATGGAAAATGTACGCTTATATATGAGAAGCGTCGCGATAAAGATATAGAGGATGAAGGCGATCTTGTGGGTAAGCGCCTGCCAAAGAAGCTTCCAGTACGACACGCGCCAGGGGCGGACTAAAAGGATTGAGACCGTGATGCCCAAAAGCAGCCAGAGCGTGTACGCTACCTTTGATGATTCAAATACATCGATAAGGATGCCGTTTAAGAAAAGCCCGATAAGACCTGCGAACACGCCGGTCGCGAACGATTCCTCGAGCGTCGGAAGCGCCGCCCTCTCCCTGAAGTAGAGATAGAACGCAGCCAAAAATATTCCCAGAAACGCGACAGTCCCCGCAATACCCGTCTCCCCCAGCATACGCATGTAATCGCCGTCTGTTGCGACGGACAAGCTCGAATATCCGCTGCCGAACAATAGATTCCTCTGAAACGCCTCGATCGCAAGGGGCCACTCCCCCTGGAACCTCGTCGTTATGGATATGTCGTAGACAAATGCCTTTTGTACCAGGAAACTTCCGGATACGGTCGCAATCTCTCCCGATCCGGTCGCAAGCGGCGAGCTCGTGTAAACCTCAATGGTCTTGAATGTCTTAGCTGGAGTCGTCGGAGCCGTCACCTGAGGCACGGATAAAAACTCACTGCCTTTGGGTAGATTCTCGGTCGCCGGACTTTCTTTTTTGTTGACTATGGCTTTGCCGTTTTCCAACTGATCCAGCGTGCCTATCGGCTGTCCTGTCGAAAGGTCTATAACGACGTCCGAAAACCTAAGCGTCTTATAGAACCGGTCCGATGCGGTGGAAACGGAATTGAGAAGCAGGAAACTCACGACAATAACCGGAAGAATATACCAGTATTTCCGTTTCCATATGAGCATGGTCGTAATCGCGACAAGGTAAACGCCAAACGATATCCGGGATGCCGTAAAAAGAAGCATGACTAAGCCTCCGGCAGCAAGAAGGATCATAAGGAGCCGTTGCCATATTTTTTTCATTCCAAACGCGAGACTCCCGAAAAGCGGCACGATAAAAACAAGATACGCCGCGAGGTCATAATGGCCGCCAAAAGTCGAAGCGATTCTCGCGGTGGGAGGAAGGCGAAGCGGCACGCCCTTGGCGAATTCCTCATTCATGGTAAGGTACGCGGGCCATCCCAAAAACTTCTGTCCTACTCCATAGATAATGATGCCGATAAGGGTCAGAGCGAGCGTCCATACCACTGCCGGCAATAATTTCGTGCGTTTCCGTATGGCATAGAAACCGATGAAAAATAAGCCCATGTATTCGATCCGTCTCCCGAAGTGAAGGATCGCCAGGTGAGGAAAAAATCCTGGGATGACATTCCGCAAAAAAATAATAGCCCAGACCATGGATATAAATCCGACGACCCAATAGACCACTATGGGCGTGGTGAGGGGCGTATTCGGGATCTCTCTCCGACGGACGAGGTATATGAGAAATCCCACTATGGTGACACCGATGAAAAAATCTTCCAATCGTACGTATACCCACGTCCGGATGACATTTATAAGCGGCAGCTTCGGATAAAGCGGGATAAACGCCAACAAAAAACAGGTTGCCAAAAACAACCAATGGTCCTTACACCAATTGATAAGCTTCTGCATAAGTTTCTTTAAGATACGCGCTCCCCGTGAGTACTCCTATAAGCCACGAAATCATAGCTTTCGTTTTTAGCATACCACGAAGTATCGACAGCGAGAGCCCGGAATAATGCTTTGTGTATACATACACATATCCGCGGTATATGTTCAATACCGGTCCTTTTCGCTTATCCGTCGAGCTGCCGCTCCCTACGTGTACGATAAGGCTCCTGGGGTAAAAGTAGGTGGCATATCCTTTCTTTTTCGCCCGATACAAAAGATCTATTTCTTCCATATACATAAATATTTTCTCATCAAACAATAGATCGTTCATAAATAGCCGTTTGGCCGCGAGTATGCAGGCTCCCGAAACCCAATCCACTTTGCGTACATGATTGGGAGACCAACGGGTGATGCCCAACCGGTCACCTTTCAGAAACAGCGCTATAAAAACGACCGGCAGCGAAAAAAACGGTCCGCAGGACGTTTGGGGGCTGCGGTCGAGGTTCAAAAGTTTCGGCCCGACAAACGCATTCGGATGCTGCTTGGCAAACGAAAGAAGCTTCCCTATCGCCGTATTGAGGACGACCGTATCGGAGTTGAGAAGGAGGATATATTCTCCTTTGGCCGCCTTGATCCCCTGGTTATTTCCCCTGCCAAAACCGACATTTTCCTGATTGAGGATCGTCCGGACTTCGGGAAATTTCTTCTTGAGCATCTCCCGCGTTCCGTCTGTAGATACGTTGTCGACGACAATAATCTCCCACGTCAGTTTGGCTTGTTTGAGACTCTTTATGGTCGACGTCAAACAATCCTCTGTAAGCTTTTTGGTATTGAAACTAATGATAATAACGGATAGGTCCATGACTTAATGGTATGAATACCGCACCTTATTGGAAGAGCCGGGCGAACTTGAGCGTATAGTGTACATCTTTATTGCGGTTTTTGATAAATTGTGCAGGGACCCCTCCGACGACAGTAAACGAAGGAACGTCTTTTGTGACGACCGCGCCTGACGCAACCACCGCTCCACGACCCACGGTCACCCCCGGGAGTATCGTGACCCTGGTGCCTATGACCGCATAATCCTCGATGGTCACGGGAGCACCGGTTTCCGAAAAGTCCGGGCTATCTATATCGTGCTCCATCGTGTATATCCGCACTTCCCCGGCGATCGATACGTTATTACCGATCGTGAGAGGACGAACTCCTTTTCCAAACAATTGTTTGAAGTAACTTGTGGCTATTCCCGCCCCTTTGACGTTTGTACGCTTGTACCGTCCGTCCAAAAACGCGTCATTGCCGATGATAGTATTGTGACCGATCGCGATTCCCGCCGGATTGTTAAACTCGGCACGCCAATGGATCGAAGAATCGGCGCCTATACGCACACCAAAAAGATACCGGTAGAAGAATAGGCGTATGGTATGGCTGGGTATGTATCCCACGAGAGTCGCCAAATAGACCCAAAAATCGATGAGTATCCTCATGGTCTGCTCTCCTTTGCTACACGGGCAAGGACGTCGAGTACCACTTCTGCCGAACGGTCCCAGGTAAAACGCTTTGCGAGCTTTTTGCCGAGAGCGATCCGAGATTTTTCCTCATCCGTCCCTTTTTCCCGGATAGCCTGACTCATACCCTCGACGATGCTTGCCGTATCGGAAGGATCTACGTACATACCTGCCTTACCTGCGATTTCGGGTAAGCTTGAGGTATTACTTACTACGACGGGTACGCCATGTACCATCGCTTCAAGAACCGGCAGCCCGAATCCCTCGTAGAGGCTCGGAAGCGCAAAAAGCTGAGCGTTGCGGTAGAGTGACGGCAGATCGGAGTCGGCGACAAAATCCAAAAAATGCACCCGGTCACTGACACCAAAGCGTGCAGGAGCAGACAGGATATCCTCGTACATCCATCCTTTTTTCCCGACGATCACCAGTGCGATTTCGTGGTCAGACAGACGCGAGAATGCTTCGATGAGACGTGAGAAATTTTTGCGGGGTTGGAGTGTCCCGACGGAAAGAATATATCGTTTTGGTACTTTTGGATGCGACGCGGTTTTCAGCATATTTCTTTTTTCCCCTACCGAGTCCGATAAAGCCGGATAGGCAACGGTGATCCGACTGTCCGGCACATTGTAGGCTTCTATTATAGCATTTTTGCTGAATTCGCTGATCGTGATGATCGCAGCAGCATGACGGACGGAATATGCCGTCCAATGCACAAGTTTGTGGAGATCTTGAGGCCGAAACAGTTCCGGATACTTAAGATACGAAACGTCCATAATTGCCATTACTTTGGGGACGGCGACAAAGCGGGGCAGGTAATGGGTCGGTGAAAAAACGACATCAGCCGGTGGTCTGTCTCTGCGCAAAGCCATCGGGAAAGCCCAAAACGTCCACAGTGTTTTCGGCGAACGGACAGAATATTTCCAGTAATCTGCGCTTTTGGGCATATGGCTAGCCGGGCGATCCGGAAGGTACACACGCACAGCGCTAAGAGGGGAAGCGCCGTTTCCTATACGCGCGTGCATATGCGTCAGAAGTTCCAGGGAATACCTGCCGACTCCGACGCGATTGGCCGCATTTGCTTCATAACCGTCTATTGCTAAAATCATAGATTATGTAAATCCCGGGTAGACTACCACTAACCGGCTGTCTGGAACCTGAAAGAGCTTCATGAAATCCGTTTTCGTCGCCTCAGAATCACAAAATATCATGCCGCACTCCTTGGCCACATATGCCAAACGCCGTGCCTGCACTCCTACAATATTCGGCGATATGTGTGCGCGGGATACATCCAATTCCGTTCTGTCATGCGATTCCTTCGGGAAATAATACGGGCTCAAATCATGAACCGTCGTGATGCCATGAGCAATCGCTAGAGGAGGCTGTGTCCAGTCGCTTGACCAAAAAACATCAACCGGTCCGACAAACCATTCTGCAGGTATTACGTGCCACACATTCCACATGAGGTCCATAAGTGTAGGTGGGATGGGTACAGCAACCAGCCGGACACGCGAGCCATACTGCTTCAAAGAAGACGCGAAAGCAAGAAACACCTCACGCTTCCGTAATGAAGCCCCAAAAAGAACATACTCGTTCTTCGTATCATGCCGAAGCAGTGAGAAGACGAGATTGCGGACGTACCGAGACACACCGGTTCCTTCGTAGACGATTTGACTGATATCAATGGCGATTCTCATAGCCTTCGGGATGTGACGTGTGCCAGGCAAGTGCGGTTTTTACGACAGCATCAATATCGGAGTATTTCGGCTTCCATCCAAACTCCTTCATAATTCGAGCGGGATCAGACACGAGAACCGACGCGTCTCCGGACCTTCTGCCGGACTCCTTTATGGAAAAATCGCGCCCCGATATCTTTCGGACGGCTCTAATAACCTCTTTTACGCTGATGCCGACTCCTGTTCCCACATTATAAACCTGAGTTTCGTGACCGTTTCCCAATGCTTCCAGACCGAGAATATGAGCTGCACATAAATCTTCAACATGGATATAGTCCCGAAGTGCTGACCCGTCCGGGGTATCATAATCCGTGCCATATACCGAAAATCCGTCTCTCATCCCCAAGGCTGCAGCGCACGCCAGAGGTATGAGGTGGGTTTCCGGCCGGTGCAATTCTCCATGCAAAGCGTCTAAGCTCGCGCCTGCCGCATTAAAGTACCGAAATGCGATGCTTCGTAAGCCATATGAACGGTCATAAACCCGCAAAAGCTCCTCAAATACCCATTTGGACAGGCCATACGGCGAGATAGGTTCTTTACGGTGATCCTCCGGGATAGGCACCGTCATAGGATTGCCGTACACAGCTGCGGTAGAAGAAAAAATAATATATTTGACACCGGCTCCCCGCATACACTCGAGAAGGTTGACCGGACCTATCGTATTATTTTTCATGTATTTGATAGGGTCTTTCACGGATTCCTCGACGGAGATGTAGCCAGCAAAATGCAGGACGCCGTCTATAGTATGGTCTGAAAATAGCTTCCGGACGACGTTCTCATCAGCTACATTTCCGACGACAAGTGTAGCTTTATCCGGCAGGGCTTCCTTGTGACCGAACTCCATGGTATCAAGGACAACGACATCGTATCCTCGTGACACAAGCATGCGGGTCATGTGGCTGCCGATGTAGCCTGCGCCACCCGTCACCAAAATCTTCATGCTGTTATTGTACCGTATGGGGCCTGAAGTATGAAATAAGGATGAAAAAGCCAAAAAATGCGGCGGCGTACCAGGTCAGCCGCTCTGCCGTGAAAAATATGCGGAGTGCAAAAAGCGGAATCGCCAAAACGAGACTTCCGATTCCCGCCCAGGCCATCAACCGGGGCTTCCTGACCCACAAAAGCACCGCGAGTGTGACCAAAAAGAGGACATCCTGAAGTTTCATGTACTTTTATAATACTCGACCGTCTTTTTGAGGCCTTCATCGAAGGTAACCGTCGGCTTCCAACCCAAAATTCTCATGGCCTTAGCTATATCAGGCCGTCTCCTGGTCGGGTCATCAACAGGCAATTCAAGGTATACTATTTCCGATTGTGAGCCGGTCATCGCCTTCACTTTATTCGCAAGATCTATCATGGTGTATTCTTCGGGATTACCGATATTGATTACCTCGCCTGTTGCGGCATCGTTCTCCATCGCGGCGATAAGACCGGAGACCATATCACTGACGTAGCACGGCGACCGCGTCTGCGACCCGTTTCCGTAGATGGTGAGAGGCTCCCCCGTCAACGCCTGATTGATAAAATTGGATACGACGCGACCATCGTCTTTCTTGAGTCTTGGCCCGTAGGTGTTAAAAATACGAATAATCCGGACATCTGTCTTGTATTTCCGATAGTAGAGCATCGTCATCATCTCACCGTACCGTTTGGACTCGTCATAACAGCTCCTGACGCCGTTGGGATTGACGTTGCCCCAGTACGACTCACTTTGAGGGTGCTCTTTGGGATCCCCGTAGACTTCGCTGGTTGACGTAAATAAGAAACGGGCATGATGATTTTTTGCATATTCCAGCATGAGACGTGTGCCGACCGAGTTGACTAATGCCGTTTCCTCCGCAAACTTTTGATAATCGACGACCGAAGCAGGAGAGGCCAAATGATATATATAATCGACGGTTCCCATATCCGGAAGCGTCTGAGTTACATCATGTCGGATGAAGGTAAACTGAGGATTCTTTTTGGCCTCGGAAAGATTGTCTTCTTTCCCTGTGAGGAGATTATCAAGGACGATAACACGATACCCTTTCTCAAGTAAGGCATCGACTAAATGACTTCCGATAAATCCCGCCCCTCCCGTCACGACGCACGCTTTTTGTGCCATAAGATAACACTATCATACCCAATCCATACGACAATGGTCAAAAGAGTGATGCCTGAAATCCATAACCCGACGGACTCAAAACCCTGCGGTCGGTAATATATAATCGCCTGGCCATACACACCGCCCTGAAGGCGATATTGCTGAAGACCATCTACTGTTTTTACCGGGCGTATCCGAGTACCATTGATAATTAACTCCCAGTAAGGATCGAACGACTCGGAAAATATTAAATCTTCTAAGGACTTGTGATTTGGTATGGATACCGTGTAATGTGTCGGTTCTATACGATTGATTACGACAGGTATGTTGGGATCATTAGCCCAAAACGCGTGCCCATAATATTTATTCGATTTGTAAACCGCAATGTCAGGTATCGAAGTAACGCGTGTGAATCTCCCGGTCGCGTCTATTGCCTTTATTACTGACAACCGAAGTTGACGATCATATTTCCGATCACTAACAAATAATTCCGACTGCGGATCCGTCGGCACAACGATATACGCAACCGAATACCTTGCAAGCTCTTCATCATGCTTCTGATCGGATATCCAGGAAATAAACGACGATGAGCTCGCTACGTTGATAGCTTGAAGCGATATACCCGGTTTATCATCAGAATAAAACCCAAATCTGCTTTTTGAGGGCACCCATAATACACGCTTGTATGATAGATCTGCTGTCAAAAAATCTTTCAGTTGGATATATTCCACCGGAACAACCTGTGATCTAAACGTACCTCCAAGCCGTCCAAGTAATAACTCTCTATGCAAATATGACCAACCTATGATAAAGAAGGCGAAAACGCCAACCGCCAGAACTCGCAACGGAATGTGTGTACCAGAGCGTTTCAGGGCTGTGTAAACTACCTGACTTATATGCGCACATGCATACGGTATTAATACTGAGTAGGATAAGGCTATAAATAGATAAAACTTCGTCGGGTCTCGAAACATGACAAATCCCGGGATACTGTTAAAGAGCCATACATATAGGCCGCCAAACGGTGGATTTGTACCTTTTGCCAAAAAGGCTCCGACTATAGCGAGAATCGCGAAGAAACGAATCTGTATTTCCTGCCACTTATCCTTGGAATTATCACGAATAAATAAAAGAGCTGAAAACGCAATTATTGGAAGAAGAAGAAACTCGGGCTGCAGAAAGTACGTTTTTCCAAAAATATCTTCCGGCCAATTTGGATGTAAGAGAGATAGCGCATGAGAAAAGTCCGCAAAACTGAAGAATTTAACTGCATCTATAGAAGTATATACAGAACCCAGCGATTCTGATATTGAAACCGGAAATTTTATAAACGGGAGCAGCCAAAAAGCATGTAATCCGATAACAGAAATCGCAAATATAAAAGAACTTATCAAGCAACGCAGGAGAAAAGATCTATCTGCCTCCCGAATTACAAATAACCAGATGAGATATAGACCGACTACGAACAGCGTCAGGTACGCCATCCGTGCATCAAAAAATAATTGTATACCAAATACGATCGCCACCAAATATGTTTTGTGCCATAAATGTTTCAAATTGATCCGAAGCGCATCGAACAAATTAAAGAATCCGTCTAATACCCACGGTACGAGCGCATAACCCCAGGCCACACCCATCTGACCTCCCCCGGTAATCATAAGAAAATACGTGTTAAACACAAATAGTAAACTAAGATATACAAAGACTGATGAACTGAACCTATTACTGAACCGGACAGATCCGACAGCCCCAATTAGCCACAACGGAAGAAACCAAAGTAATCGTTCAATTAAAGACCATGATAAATGAAGGTCTACGAGGAAAATTTTCGAGGAGGCACTATAAAGCCAATCTAACCCGGTAACAAAAAGGTTCGCTCCTCCGAGCAGACCGGAGTGTGATGTCCAAACCGTTGGAGTCAACAAAAATTGTTTTGCCGTTTCCGGATACAGGTATAGCCAATCTCCTGACGTGTGTACGCCCATCCCAGAAAACAGGAAAAGAAAACCTAAAATAAATATTGAAACTAATAACAATTTTTTCATAACCAGATTCATATGATTACCCTAAATGTTCGTGTCGAGACAATTGATACGATAAAGTATATGACATAATGCAATTATCTGCGATATTATATTCATTTCGAAAATGAAGAAGTACGAGTCGAACAAGCTGATGACCGCCTACTTAAAACTTCGTTCTGGATGCATATCAGGAAGTAGGATACTAAAAGGAACAGAAACAAAAGAGAAAATTACAGCACCGGAGCCTTTCTTAAATTAGACCAAATAGCCTGCCCGAGGCCGACCGTAAATACGATAAAAGCAAAATTCCCCATTTTTTCGGCGGTCTGATCACTTTTTGTAATCATAAGTAACATGGCAAAACCCAATAGTAATAGAGCCATATAGAACGAGACATTATGAGAAAATTCTAATACATTAATGATAATGATCCACTCGAGCAAAAAAAACAGCTCCTGAGAGAAAAAAATATTAATGTATGGTATTTTATATACCGCGTCCAACATTAACACGCTCAATATAATAAATATAAACTTAACATGATACGTATCAAGATACGCTAGGACGTGTTTATATGATGTATTAATTTTGTTTATCATTTAATTTGTTTAGTTTAAATAAAATCGCGAGACTTATTAAAAGTATTATTCCGGAAATAATAATGCCAAAATAATAAAATACTTGAGGCCAATACACAATACTTATGTCATAGGTTCCTATTTTAGTAATGTACCAACCGTTACCAAATCCGTTGGTCTGGAAATGAAAATTTCCGCCTGATGCTTTCGACATCACATCGGTAAAAAGTTCTCTGTCAAGAAAAATATTTTGCGGACGTATTTCTTTAACATCACCATTAAAATACGAGGTAAAATGACCGTCCCTCAGAGAGAGGGGTTGAGAGTTCTTCATATATATCTCCCAAGACCTGTCAAACTGCTCGCCAAAATTTAAGAAATATGGAGCTGTGGCGTTTTCGACATGGACTCTATATCTGATTGGGCTAAGTTTTTGGAAAGTGATTCGTGGAGCATAAAGACTAGACCCACCTGATTTTCGAACGAAAAGCAATTGCGGCGTTACCATTTCATTAACGGTCAGATTACTAATTTCAAATATACTTTCGCTGTTATCAAAACCCATTTTTATAATATCTATAACGCCAGATTTTGCATCTACATTAGATGAAAAAACCTTTGTAAAATTATTCCACTTTCCATCATCTTTCAGACTGTTATCGGATGACAAATCCGTCCCGATACTTTTCTCATCATTGTCCTGGTGAAGAATGACACTCGGAGCTTTTCCCTGAATGATTCTATAATTAAACTTGATTTGATAAGTATTTTGACCGGAGAATCCCGAAACGGGGAAACTTACTTTTTCCCCATAGTTGAGATCATATTGACCGCTAGATGTTGCGTGCTGACTATCAACCAGATTATCATTGGGACTCCTTAATTCCACCTGATGAACACCCTGCGTTAAAAAAACAGTATCTTCGGCGGTTTGTCGATTGCCGTCGATAAAAACGCTTGTCTGCTTGCCCTTATTGTTCGAGATAGTTAAGGAATAATTATCAGCCTTGTCTAAGTTAACGGTAAACTTTTGGTCATTCTCCTCATTTGTCATCCATACATTTGTTTTAATTTCCTGTGTCGCCCTTAAAATAGAATATGATAGATCCGGTATCAATTTAGAAATCATGTTTTGATCACTAATCTCACGTATATATCTTCTTTGCGCTTCTAGGTATTCCAAAATACGAACAAGATAGTCATTTCTTGCACTTTCTGAAAGGTTCGTTTGCTGACGCATAATATCTGCAAGTAAATTACTATATCTCTGAGCGGTAAGTTTAATTAAATCGTTCGATCCTGATCTATCCTTCCTGCTTATTAACTGATTTATTTCTGACAGACGCTTGTCCGCAAGGGCTAAGTCGACATCGATTCTTTGGTCGGCAAAGTTACTGGTATTTTTGAGCATCCTATCTTCCTTCCATGAAATATAAAAATAAAAGACTGAATCGGGAAGTAAACTTGCATAGGGTATTTCTGAAAAGATGCTATTTGTCACGCTAGTAATTTCTTCAGGTTTACACAATACGCACTTGGCCTGAATTATTACATTATTTCCCTCAGGAAGATTGTTTTTCACTTTGTCTGTTATGGAGTCATCCAAGAATACGATAAGCGGCCTTGCGCTAAGGCTCCTATTGCTATTAATTTCCAATATGTCTTTTATTGCAGTCCCGTCCGTTCCGGCGAAATTTAGTACCGTCGGTGTATATATAATCGGCGTTGTATTACCCGTTACTTTATATAATTCCCATTCGGCAAATGTCTGTAGCGGTGCTACGTCCTTACTGTTTGTGAGAATACTCTTATAAACCGACGGGGGTGTGGTAGGTTGCCAACTTAAATTGTAAAAAAAATCGTTTTGTAAAAGCAGGTACCGGACATTCAGTAATTTAGCCAAATTTAGCCAGATGGGGTCATTGTTTCGTAACGCAGCATATAAACTATCTACTATTGGCGGTTCTTTATTAATCAGGCTAGATTCGTTTGTGAGAGTATTCTTCGTTGTTACGTAATAAGTCGCAGGACCTAAACTCCAATAACCCCACTTATACGCCTCAGCTCTCCAATTAGTATTCAAATCGGGCAAAAGTAATGTTCTTGAGTCGTCATTTAGATTTGTATCTACCCACTTTCCAAAATCCAAAACATACTGGGGGATTTCCTCCATAATATCTAATCCCACATTCCACTTATAAAAATTTCCATTGAAAAATGGAAAATTGTAGCCAAAAACTATTACTAGAAACATTACGGGAATGAGATGTGAAATCAATTTTTTCACCTCCTTCATTCGATCAGAATACGCGTATATCCGTTCTTTGAAGGTGCTAATAGTAAATGAGATTAAAACTGCATATGAAAACCATAATAACCCGCCGAATTTCCAAATCGGAGACCGAAAAATAACATACCCAGGTATTGTTTTCAGTAAAAACACATAAAATCCTCTCAACGGAGCATGCGTTCCGGCGGAAAAAAGCACAGCAATGACTACAAATACGGAAAATATATAAATGTATTTCCTCTCGCTGCTTTTTTTGGCTACGATAATTGCTGACAGCGCTAATACCGGCGCCAGATAGCTTAGAATAATGAAAAACGGGTTCTGAGAATAAACCTGTGCATATCCTGCCACATCCGCACCCCATAAAGCAGTACCGCTCGCTCTCAATAGATTTAAAATGCTCGTGTTAGCGCTCACAACGTCAGTCCAGGCCAGTGTCTGCAACACGCCCCCGATCCCGCTAACAATCGTTGAATAAGAATTTTTCGCGTAATAAATGTATGGAAGTAACCAATATGAGGAAATTAAAAACGTGAACAGCCCGGCGACAATGAAAAGAAGTGTACATTTCTTCAGGAAATGTATAGCACTCTTATGCAATAATCCGGAAAGGAAATAGTACAAAACTAGAGTCAGCACCAATAAAATAAGGGCACCAAATGTCGGAGGAGATCCACCGCCGTTAAATAAAAATAATGTAAGCGAAATAAAAATTGACGTCCGTATAAGACTTCTTCTCTCCTCAAAATATTCAGTCAATAAAATAAAAAATATCGGCAGGGTCACATAGGTTGAAAATAAGCCTCTCCAAAATATTCTCCAGGCGTAAAGCTGAAAATGATTTATACCGAAGAGCACAGCCGCCATAAACGCCATATAGGGTTTGTTGGCAAACACCGGAATCTTTTTCACAAACCAATACATGACAATCATAATTGTGAAAAACCAACTTACGACGTATATTTTTTGAGCGTTAAAAACGGAATGACTTAATAACGTCAGAAGAGCCTCTATACTGAAATTGGGAATGAAACCAGTTAATTCCGCCTGGGTGGAGCCGAAATTCAATGTGCTTTCCCACGCGAACAATTTAGATTTGAATAATCCGACCGGGTTTAAATTATAACCGACGTCATTACTAAATATGAGCTGGTGGGATCCGGTCCCATACCACAAAAGGGGAATTAAACTTATCAGTAGAAGGAAGAAAATTTCTTTATATTTGGTCCAATATTTAATCATTTTCCCACTTGGTATTATTTCTCAAGCTTTTGAGAGAGAGCAAGCAATCTCCAGCTTGTGATACTTACTTTATTAAATAAAATGAATTCAAATAAGCTGACCGGGCTCAACATCCTCCAAATTCCAAACCAGACTTCTCTAAAGATATAAATTGGATCCTTTTGCAGCTTTTTTTGATTTTCAGCTATCACTACCGACTTATCATAGTATTTAGCAGCCCTATTGTTGCCCAATACAACATTAAGCAATTCCTTAGGTAGAAAATATTGCAACAGCATAAATACTTGGGATAAAAAGTGCATATCGTAAGAAGTATCCACTATCTTTAGCTTATGCTGGTTAAGTAGTTTACGTACAAATCGGTGCGTAAATTCCGGATGAATATGCCCAAAATGTTTAAACGTTAGTTTGTCTCCGATACCGATCTTTTGCAAGAACCACGTATAAGTCAGAGGTTCTCCTTCACAAGGAACCGCCAGGTAGAATAATCCTTTCTTCTTAAGCACTCGCCGGACTTCATTAAGAAAAAAATGTACGTCCGGAACATGTTCCAAGACATCTACGCATATCAACACATCAAAAAAATCGTCTTTATAAGGAAATTTACCATTGCGAATCACACCATAGTTAACCTTCCCGCTGCCGGTTTTTTTTGCGTAAAAAATAGCTTTTTTACTTATATCACAGCCGTACATGTGTACGTTTGGATAATAATTAGCCAGACTTTCTATAAATGAGCCTCCCCCACAACCCACATCGATTATTCTGCCTTTTGCTAATTTTACGGTGTCAACAAATTTCCTAAACCTATGATCGTATTGATATATTCTTCTGTCCAAACCTGGGGATCTGTCGGGTGTGAGCCCCATAAATGTTTCTTCGTAATCAAAAACTTTCTTCATATATTTGTTATTTTACAATGTCATTTGGGAAAATGCGCGTGTAAACCCTTTTTCGAACGTATTGTCTTTGGCAAATTCAACTGCTTTATTTCTCATGTCGGAATATCTCTTATGGTTAGTAAAAAGCTTTATTACGGCTTGGGCGATATCTTGGGCGTCGTCTTTCACTATGAGGGCCGCACCCTTTTTAGCTGCCTCTATCCCCAACGGCGGAACTGCAGTTGTGATCACGGGTAAACCTGCACCAAAATAAGCACGAATTTTACTTGAGTCGGCATAGTATCTTGGCGACCCAGAAATTGCCCTATACGGGGCCAACGCTATATACATACGACTCATCAAAGTTGCTATTTCTTCTCTATTAGTCATGAGGCCCATAAATTTGACATTTCGTTCAATCTTCAGACTTCGTACTATAGCCGTAAGCCTCACTAGATTGTTGTTATCGTCCCCTATGATGTAGAGACAAACTGAAGGAAATTTCCTTGCGATAATTGGGATTGATTCTATCGCCAGTTCAGGGCCGTTATCGGTCCCCAACGTTCCCATATATACTAACTTAAACATCCTATTCATATGCTCTGGAACGTTTTTTATTTGCTGCGGGTAAAGGCCGATAGGAACATGTATCACTGATGCGGACTTATGAGGAGTAAATCCCGCGTCTATTCGAGCGGTATGCATTGCTTTCGATACTTCCCAGATATAATCAGCGTGAGTAGCGCAAAATTTATCAAGTTGTAAATAAATCCAATTAAACCAGGACTGTGTATATCGCTTCGGGGAGTAGTCAAATTCATAATAGACTACTTTACGGACAATGTTGAATTTCCGTAAAATAATCCCTGCGAGCGTATTGATAGACTCCATTCCGATCATATAATCAATCTTAGATTTTTCTCGCAGGCACCAATCAAGTACCGCTAAAAAATCCCTTATCTTAAAGCTGACTTGGGTTCCATTCGCATTAGTCAAAGACAATAAGGGATAGAGAATGTATAGCCACCAAGAAGAACGTGTTAATTTTGCAAGTCTGTTGTGCTCATAAACTGCTATTTTGGGCATGACGTAATCGCTTCCAGGAAGAGGTTGTTCTATTAACACAAACCTTTTAATCCTTGAGATGAGAAAATCTCGTAACGGCTCTACGTTGCCGTTATTAGATAATCTTCTCCCTCGAATATGAAGTGAGAATGTTGCGAATACGACTGAAGTATTTTTATTTAGAGGTCGGGGCTGGTTTATTTTATCATTTCGATTGCCAATATGAGGTCTTTTTGCTCGCATAATCATGAGCGTTATTCCCCTGTATGTACGCCAATACAAAGTTCATCGATTATTTCGTCAATGCCGTATTTATATTTCCATTTGGGGTATTTTTTTTGAAACTTGGAAACATCTGATATATACCAGATATGATCCCCCGATCTGTTGGTATTCGAATAATGAAACTTGCCTTTTTTATCAAGCCCTCTCTCGATTTTCTTTATGGCTTCGAGTATAGACACGTTCGAGTGCCTTGAGCCTCCCATATTATAAACGGCGCCGGATGATGGGTTTTTATAAAAATAGTAAAATGCATTAACTAGATCATATGAATGAATATTATCTCGAACTTGCTTACCTTTATAACCATAAATTGTATATGTTTTGCCCGTTTTAATACATTTAACCAAATATGCTAAAAATCCATGGAGTTGCGTGCCTGAATGCGCCGGGCCTGTTAAACAACCACAGCGGAAGACGCCCGTCTTTAAACCAAAATATCTTCCATACTCCTGTACTAATAAATCTGCCGATGCTTTTGATACGCCAAAAATACTATGCTTAGAATTATCTATGCTCATCGTTTCGTTTATACCCTTATAGAAATGATGAGTCCGAGGAAGTTCAAAACGAGAATCCTGCTCTATCAATGGCAATAAGTTTGGCATATCCCCATATACTTTGTTCGTGGAGGTGAAAATAAATACTGCTTCTGGGCAATATTTTCTATAATTTTCTAATAGCACCAAGGTGCCAAGTGCATTTACGGTAAAATCTGTTATCGGTTCCTTGGCCGCCCAATCGTGAGAAGGCTGTGCAGCGGTGTGAATAATCATATCAATGGCGTTTTTTTGAAATATTTTTGCAATTCGCTTTTCATCACGGATATCGACGCTATAATTTCGATACTGTTTAGGATACTTCGCCTCTAGTAATTGTTCATTCCATTTGGTGCTCGCTTCCTTGCCGAAATAAAATTGTCTCATGTTGTTATCTACGCCAATGACTTCGTATCCTTTGTTGCAAAAAAATCTGACGGCTTCAGATCCAATTAGACCCGCGGAACCGGTTATGAGAATCTTTTTCATTATTTGTATCACTCTCTGATCTCGCTTTTAACGATATTCTTAGTAGCCAAAAGATCAAATGACAAGGCCGGAATATAATAAAACAAAAATTGTGACATAAATGTCACAAATCCCCAAAATAACCATGGTTTATATTTTATATCCGCGTTCTTACCCCATAAATATTTAAAACCTCGTAAACCGTTTACTCGATAACCCAATTTTCTTAAGGTCTCCTTATCCCAACCAGAATGATGAGCCTGATAAGGATTATGAAATAATTCTCCCTGTTCATAATAACCGTTTGGAGTCACCAATATAACTTTCTTTCTGGCGATTTGCTCACAACTTTTAATCAGTTTGATTGCTTCCTTTTTTGTCACGTGTTCAATTACGTCAAGCGCTATTACCGCGTCAAAACTATTCGACTTATAAATTTGGGATAACTTCCGAATATCTCCAAGTTTATGTCTGTCATGCATATGATTTTTCCTGCTTAGAATTATGTTGCTCCTAAAAATATCGATTCCTTCGCTGGTAAACGATTTGCGTAGCTTAGCCAGAGGTGAATCATAACCGCATCCTACATCCAGGACCGATTTTGCTCCGGAAAGCTCTTTGGATAAGGTCCACAAGTAATATAGATCCTGAGCTCTATGTTCTATAATGTAATTCTTTATTTTCTGAAACATATATTCTCCTTAAATTGATAACACAAAAGGTCTAAATATCTAAACTATAGGGTAGGGATAAACGAATATACCTCGTTATCGTAAATAGATTTTGAGATTGTGAACGAAAATTATTATAGCATACAAAATTAGACCGCGCGCAGAGTAATTTCCATCGCCCGATCAAAAACTTTGTTCCAGCTATACTCTTTTGCCATAGCCTTTGAATTGCGTCTAAATTCCGACAATAACTTATCATCCGATAACAATGTAGTGATGGCTTTTACCAGTATTTTTTTGTCATAAGGTATAGAAATACCACATCTATTTCTTTCTATCTCATGCGCCATTGGGGTGACCCGGGTTATTATTATAGGCAAACTTGCTGCGAGATAGGCTTTTACCTTGCCTGGGTCTGCATATCTCACGTAACTGTCCGGGCTATCTACGTACGGCGCTATCCCGACAGCGCAATAAGAAAGCATTCTTTCTATTTCCTGATGACTCTGTATGTACCCGTAAAATGTAATGTACTTTGACACCCCTAACTTTTGAGCTAATGCCTTCAAATAGTCCTCGTAGTCACCTCCGCCGATAATATCAAAGTGAAATTCCGGAATTTTCTTGATAATAAGCGGAATAGCCTCAATAACCAGCTGAATCCCCTGTTTTTTAATCAGATGCCCCATATGTACGACATGAAATCTTTTAATTTTTTTCCGGGGGACGTCTTTGACATTGCTTTCTGTGCCGACGGGAACTACGATTTGTTTATATCTGAATGCTTTTTCAAGACCGGCTTTTTCTCTGCCATCAACCATTGACGACGACAGGTTCCAAACGATATTGCTGTGTCTTACTCCGTACACGTCGAGGTTATGATAAAGTCTATTTAGCAATTTGTTGGTAAACCTAAATGGTACATAGTCAATTGTATAAAATACGACCTTTTTAACAACCCCGATCTTTCTCAGAAAAATGCCTACAAATGTATTTACATTATCAACTCCAACATATATATCGAATTTGCCGTTGTTTAGAACCCAAATAACGGTCAGCACGATATCCTTCAT
Source organism: Candidatus Gottesmanbacteria bacterium (assembly GCA_023245335.1). Classification (GTDB taxonomy): domain Bacteria; phylum Patescibacteriota; class Microgenomatia; order UBA10105; family UBA927; genus UBA927. Next base: position 665,915 of record JAHFKK010000001.1, on the reverse strand, counting down.
TATGCTGATTATTTGGTTCTGGCTGAACGATATGAATCGGTTACGTACCGGTGTCGTAACCCCATGCGTATATAATCGATAATGTGACCTAGTGTCATGCGCAAAAACAAAAGGATGGCCGATAAAAAGAAGGTTTTTTACTTTAGAACTAAGATAGTCCTCTAAGGAATGTGAAGGTCCAGTAGCATATTCATGCGACACGATAACAATTCTCTTATTCTGTAAATACATTTTATGTTGATTTGTTTACGAATTATTGGAACCTTCTTATTCAGGGTAAAAAAGTTTATCGAGCCTCAATGAATGCGGTATTATAATTTAAAATCCCTTTAAAGGGCTGCAATTCCATAAATTTTTCATACACTTTGAATAGTCCAAGAAAGCTTTGTGGATAAAAATGTGCTTCAAAGTATTTAAACCTACATCGTACAAATGCTTTATTTAACAGGTAAACGAAATAACTCTGCCGAAAATGGTTGTGCCCCATCATCAAAACCATATGAGGGTATGTAAGAGGATTAAACCTGTTGGCCTCAATGATGATAACGGTCCCTCCCTTTTTACAAACCCTTTCTAACTCAGCAAGTGCTTTCAGGTGTTTACTCGTGCTTTGAGTCTTTTCGTCGATATGATGCAGGACGTCATGTATAAAAACATAATCAAATCTCTTGTCCTCAAACGGCAATTTGAATATGCTCCCCTTCGTAAATTTGAGACTTTTAATATTTCGTATGTTTTCGTGCTTGAAAACATCGAGGGCATACACTTTCAGACCGTACACTTTGATGAATATTTCAGCATCAACGCCGTCGCCGCATCCGACATCAAGAATACTATTGCCTCTTTTGAACGAAAAGTTCAACTTATGGAAAATATCACATTTATATTGTCCGAACTTAACTAATAAATTCTTTTTCATAATAGGTAATGGTTTTCCTCAACCCCTCAGCAAATGATGTTGTTGCTTTGAAACCGAACTCTTTTTGTGCCTTGGCGGTATCTAACATTCTTCTGGGCTGCCCATCCGGCTTCGTCGTATCCCAAACTATCTTTCCTTTATAACCAATAATTTTCGCGATCGTATATGCTAATTCTTTGATCGATATCTCGAAACCCGCTCCAATATTAATTGGTGCAGGCTTATTATATTTTTCAGTTGCCATTATTATTGCTTTCGCTGCATCCTCGACATAGAGAAACTCTCTTGTTGCCCTTCCTGTGCCCCAAACGTCTACTTTCGCAAGTCCCTTCGTCTTAGCATCAAAAAACTTTTTAACTAATGCCGGGATGACGTGTGAAGAATCCGGGTTGAAGTTATCACCGCATCCGTACAAATTTACTGGCAAGAGAAAAATCGCGTTAAATCCGTATTGCTGCCTGTACGCCTGAGATTGGACCAGAAGCATTTTTTTAGCAAGACCATATGGCGCGTTTGTTTCTTCTGGATACCCGTCCCATAAATTCTCCTCTTTAAAAGGCACTTTAGTGTATTTGGGATAACAACATATTGTTCCTACCGCAACAAATTTTTGGACGTGCGCCAGATACGCCTGATGCATCAGTTCTATACCCATAATTAAGTTGTCATAGAACATTTCAGCTGGATGCTCTTTGTTAAAGCCTATTCCACCGACTTTTGCAGCTAAGTGGATAATTACATCAATATTTTTAACAACTTTTTTGACATTGGTGGCATTTCGCAAATCGTAGTCAGATGATCTAGGAATAATAATGTTATCTCTGTTTACACCCTTTTGTAGTAATTTGTTTACTACGTTCGTACCGAGAAATCCCATGCCACCTGTAACTAATATACGTTTATTTTTAAAATAGCTTCTCATAACATCGCATTATAACAAATACATTTATACGTATGATTACGAATATAACGAGTACGCAACTATGAACGAAAACTTTCGATCGTCTTTTGTAAGCCCTTTGCTAATGAGATTTTTGGTTTCCATCCCAAAACGCGTAGTGCTTTATTTGATGATATAGATTGTTTAAATAGGCCCTTAATTGGGACAGTGCTAATTTTATGAATAATTTTGCTCTTTCCGTGTGTAAGTTTAAGTATTAATTTTACGAGATCTATTAACGAAACATATTCTGAACTTGCAATATTGATGGGTTCGCCGACTGGATATTTCTCAATCGCATCAAGTAGCGCTTTAGACAAATCCGAAATGTACAGATAAGATTTTTTTAGATCCGTATTTCCCCAAATTATTATGTCCTTATCCTCTAATGCAGCATTGATAAAGGTTGGAATAATTCTTTTTTTAGCTATACCCGTATAATCATCTTCACCGTAAACGTTTCCCGCCCTAACGATAGCTATTTTCAAACCGTACTTGCGATAGTAAAGATTGGCCGCAATTTCTGCTATTCGTTTTGACCACCTGTAACCACTAATATTTTCGACGAAATCATTTAGATGTGCATGTTCTTCTTTAATGGGAAATTTAAGGTCATTAGGATATATGTCTATAGAACTCATGATCAAAACTCTGTCGATCTTATTTATTCTACTGCTCTCAAGTAGATTTAATATTAACTGAGTATTTATCCTAAAAATTTCAGTTTCGTTAATTTGCTTAAATTCGGCTCCTCCATCCAGCGCAGCAAAATTTAGTACGATTTCCTGTGTTTTCGTCACCTTTAGAAATTGAGTAAAAACCAATAAATCGGCTTTCTTAACACTTATCAAGTCTAATATCGGACCATATAAAAGCTTTAGATGAACAATCGAAGTTTTTGGAGATATGACAATCGTTACTTTAGATTCTCTTTTTACCAATTCTTTGACAACATGTGAGCCAATAAATCCGGCTCCGCCAGTTACTAATACTCGTTTGTTTTTCCAAAAAATATTCATTTAATAATATACGAAAATATAATTCCACTTAGACCAGCCAAATACTCTGCGGATCTCATGATTATAAAGTAAACAGAGTCCTTCGGTCTACTTATAAATAATCTCCAGTTTTTAATATAAGCTTTCCGTACCGGGAAGTAACTGACAAATCCGGCGATTGGTCTCTTACGAATGTATTGTACGGAATCTCTACCGTACATAAATCGCTTCCTCATCAGGGCCCATAGGTGTAATTTCCCTTCATTATGAGCGACTTTGAGTTTTGTCCGCATAACGTGGTACCCTTCATACTTCAGTTTCTCATACATATCCCAATCATCCCCGCCGCCGCCCAGTGACTCATCTAATCCGCCAAAATCGTGCCAAACGGATTTCTTGAAAAAACGTGGAGCCTCTATCGTATCGTCCCCCCAGTAACATTGTCGTTCCAGATTCTTTGCGCGAGCCCAAGGTCCGATACCGAATGAATCTTCAGGGAGAATCACCGCATCTGCTCCTTTTTCACACAATTTCACAGCTTCAGCTATGAGTCCTTTGGGCAATTCCATATCTGCATCCACGATGTACACATATGTTCCGTGCGCATGAGCAACTCCATAATTTCGCTTATAGGGAGCATCAAATGTTCCTTTCGGTACCTTCGGGACATATTGCATGAGAATCGCACCGTATTTTTTTGCCAACGCTTTGGTCCCATCAGCGGAATTACTGTCAACGATAATAATTTCAATGTCCTCGTATGATTGCCCCGCAATACTTTGTAGACATGCGGAAAGCATCGTAGCCGAATTCTTAGCAGGAATGATAATCGAAACGCGCGATTGTTTCATAACGACTTCATAAAAAGATCGTATGATCTATCCCAGGTAAACATATGACTCTGACGAACTGCGTTGCGGGCCAAAGTCCCTCTGTGCGACGTAGACTGTATAACGTCAATCATTGCATCTGCTAATTCTTGTGTATCTGGAGATGAAGAAAGCACAATGCCAGTTGTATCATGTATAACCGAATCTACAAGGCCAGTTACGTGAGTAACAATAGAGAGTGTTCCACAGGCCGCTGCTTCCGTCACCACCATCCCCCATCCTTCTTTCACTGACGGCAAAAGAAGCGCCCACGCCTGCTGCATAAGTTTCACTTTTTGATCACTCGGGTGCTTATCAAAAAAAAGTGCATCTTTTTTAACCAACGTAACGTTCTTTTCCAAATTGCAGGAATGTATCAAGCGATCCAGTTCCCTTTCCATCGGTCCGTAACCAACGATCGCTAGTTTGGCACTCGGATAATGATCTACGACCAGCCGCATCGCACGTATGCATAGGTCCGGCCGCTTCATTCGTGCGAGCCGTGCGACAAATAGGAATAGCGGATCTTTAGACTTTACCCCCGGCGTATACCTCGCGTGATCAATGCCTATGGGAAACGTCGAAATGTGCTCTGACGGAATACCGATGCCAGCAATATCGCGTTTGACACTTTCAGAGTAACAAAGGAATTGCGTCCCGCGGTACAAGAGATATTCCAAAGGTTCCAGGAAGTATGCAAGATGAGAAATAACCGGCGGGAGCTCATAAAAAAAAACTTCTTTCGCAAGCTGATTTACATACGCGACCCGTTTCTCGTTTGGCACGTAAAGCGGTGTCTGCCAGCAAATAGTATTGATGCAGTCCAGAACCTTATCCGGTTTCTTTTTGAGCGATTGATAATACCGATACGCTTCCCAATAGACTGTGAACCTGTTTCCCCGACGGATAATATGTATACCGTCAATTATGTCTGTATTTTTCCCGAAACCGAATCTCCGACAAAACCATGTGACAGTGTGACCCTCTCTGACGAGGCGCTTGGCCAACTCGTACAAAATAATCTCAGCTCCGCCTACATCAGGATTTTTTATATCCTTCCAGTTGAGGATGAGAATATTCATAAATTAACCAAAAAGATGCTTGTTGGCGGTAACCCAATAGAAGAGCTTGGAGACGCCTTCGGGAACAGTCGTTCGGGGAAACCATCCGAATTCCTTCTTTGCCTTACGGATATCGGCGACAAATATTTTCTGATCCCCCGGCCTCCAGTCTCTAAAAGAAACCTGAAGCTTTTTCTTGAATAATTTTTCCAGTAAGGGACCGAATTCCGTCCATACGGACAACGTATTATCGTTTCCCCCACCGATATTGTAGATCTTTCCGCGCGTGTTCTCACCCGCATGGATTGCCATATCATATGCTCGAACCAAATCTTCAACATATAAAAGATCACGTACCTGCTTGCCATCGCCGTAGATCGTCAATTTCTTGCCGAGCGCCGTTGCTATGATAAACCACGCTACCCATCCTTGATCTTCCACGCCGAATTGCCTCGGCCCGTAAATACAGGACTGCCGCAAGACAACCGTATCCAGATCATATATCCGACCGTAATCGTGAACATACTGATCAGCGGCCCCTTTCGAACATCCATATGGTGAATGGAAATCTAATGGTTGCAATTCACTTGCGCCGTACGGGAGTGACGCATAAGCATACCGATTTTTTCTTTCGACAACCTTTATGTCATCCATCCCTCCATAGACCTTGTTGGTAGAAGAATAAATGAATTTGGCCTTACTCTCTGATGCCCGCATCGCTTCTAGTGCGTTAAAAGTGCCGAGTGCATTGATCTCAAAATCAGTACGCGGATCAGTAACTGACGTCGTAACGGCGACTTGTGCGGCAAGGTGGATGACAGCATCAGCATTGCTGAAAAAAGGTATGAGTTTCCCCATGTCCTTTACGTCCGTAATATCACCGCGCACAAACGTCAAATTACCGCCAAGGCTTTTTAACCAGGAAAGGTTTTTATCCGTCCCGCGGCGAACAAGATTATCAAACACCACCACATCTGCCTTTCGGGAAAGATAATATGAAGCGGTATTGCTACCGATAAACCCTGCGCCCCCCGTTATGACGATCTTCATATAACGTATGAGTATACCCCAATTAGTCCGATCGGAAAAGAAAGAATTCAGGGAACAGGAATGCTGAAATTGAGTTCTTTATCAAAGCGCCATTTACGTTTGTTTAGGTTGTCATAATAACGGAGGATCCGGAGCCGATAAAAGACCGCGAATGTATCCCACAGCATATTCCATATTATCTTCCAAACGGATAGTGACGTGATGCTTGAGGCGCCGCTGAAGTCAAGCATAATAGGCGCCTCATAAATGCGTGTATATCCCAAATGGTATGCGACAGCCAGTATCTCGATATCAAATGCAAATTCTTTCACCACGAGGCGCGGCAAGACATCTTCCAGAACATACCGTCGGTATAGCTTCATACCGGCCTGCGTGTCCCGCACATTCAGACCGAAGAGAACGCGCGTAAGTTGTTGATATCCCCACGAGAGAATCTTTCTCGCCACCGGATATTGTACTTTCGATACGGGGTGTCGCTTGCTTCCGACAATGATGTCCGCGTTATACCATTTGAAGTGCTCCAGCATCATGGATAGGCCTAATTCGCTTACGTCCCCTCCCGCGTCAATAAATCCGATGACATCACCGTGACTTTTTGCCATTCCGAACCGGACCGCATACCCTTTTCCATGATTCGTGTGATACCCGGTAACAAGAAGGTGCGAAGATTTTATTTTATTTGCTTCAGTGAAGCTGCGATCATCCATACCATCGACGACAACGATCAATTCACATGGTGTCGGCAATAATTCAAGCTCACCGAGAATATTCTGGAGCTGGCGCCGGATCGTCCGCTCCTGATGATGGACGGGAATTATAAGCGACAGAAGTTTAATGTTCTTTGACTGCATGGCGATAGTATAACAAAAGTGCAACGACGAGTGTTGCAGTCACCATGATATTCACCCATATGACTGAAGAGATACCGGCATGGAAATAGGATAACAACACATCTTGTATTATTGCTGCCGCGATAAGGATCATCCACACCGAAAATTTCCCGAGTCCCAAAAGCGCAATCACGATCGTATAGGAAATTGTATAGAGTGAGCTAAAAAGTCCGAATAAGCCCAAATAAGGAGCGGCAGCTATAAATGCTGACCCGTATAACAAGCCAAGCGCGAGTTTGGGAAGCAGAAAAAATCCCAAGGTAATTCCGGCCGAAAGAACCGCGACGACGGCAACAGATACATACACCAGTCTTCCGGACTTCGCCCCGCGTGCAGATCGGTCAGATACAATCGGCAACAGCACAAACATAAAAGAATAGCATGCAAAAAAGATTATTTTGCCCATCGTGGCGAGAGCGCCATACCATCCCGACTGCAACGCGGGCAAAAAGTGCTTTACCACGACGACATCCTGACTATTGAGGATGCTTATTCCCAGGATTGCCAAAAACGTCGTGACACTCGACCGGAAAAGAGGCTTAAGCGAAGTCATTTTAGCTTTTTCCGTATTTCGGATAACCAATCGGATGATCCAAAGAGTCATGAGCGTACCGACAACAGCTGCCGCCATATTCGCTCCCAATGTCGCCGCCACTCCGTACCAAGCTGCTATAGCGCCTGCCGCCAGACGTAATAATGAATTCATGTTGGTTATCACGACGCTTGCAGTAAACCGCTGAGTACCCTGAAGAACGCTGGAAAATACTATGCCTACCATGCTGACGACAATACCGGTGACAAGGAAAAAAATGACAAGCGTGTCTTTTATGTGAAGGAAACTGGCGATATATGGCGCAGCGAAAATCAATCCGAGCAAACACAAGGCGCCCGCGACCAACAAGAAAGCCGTCAGTCTCAGCACCAACGCACGGATATCGCCATACGATTTTTTTGCCGCGTGTTCTGCGACAAATCTCGTGACAACGGTCTGTAATACAATAGAGGGGACATTTAATATATACGACAGCGAGAGAAGAGCCGCTAGTTCCCCGTATTGAGCAGGACCCAATATCCGCCCGACGACGAGATGGTAGAGATACGCTCCTGCGTTTGCGACCATCGTTCCGGCGAAAACTATGGCGCTTCCTTTCGCGAGAGGATGAGACGCGGCTTTTCTGAAGTGAGAAATTATGCGCCTCACGCGCTCTCCTTTGTGAGACTCTCCGGTCGCCACCAACGGAGTCTAAGAAGCGTTCCTAACGCGGCTATTCCGTCTCGCCACGTCAACTTCTTGCCTTCGGAAAATTTGCGTCCGAAATACGAAATCGGCACTTCGTAGATCTGGTACCCGGCACGAAGCGCCTTTGCTGTAAATTCGGGTTCGAAATCAAATCTATGAGCCGTGATGGGCATGACATCCGTAAGCACATTTTTCCGGAATACTTTATAACCGGTTTCCATGTCGCTTATATTGGTGTTGAAGAGAATGTTCGTTATCAGTGTGACGAATTTGTTTCCCAATGCATAAATAAACATGGTGGAAAGGTGGGACCCCAAAAAGCGAGACCCGTAGACTACCTGGACGCGGGGGTCATCAAACGGTTTGAGGAGCACAGGGTAATCATCAGGGCTATATTCCAAATCCGCATCCTGGATAAGTATGAGGTCTCCTACTGCCTTGGCAAACCCCAGTGACAAAGCTGTTCCTTTGCCTCCGTTTTTTGGGGACCGGACCACGGTGCAGCGCTTTTTCCACCCGCTAAGCTCAGACCACGTACCATCGGTTGACCCGTCATCCACGACTATCATCTGCTTCTTCCATCCCGGCGTTACCGCCCCCGACACGCGCTCCAAAGTGGAAACGATCGTATTTTCCTCGTTAAAAACCGGGATAAGTATGGATACTGTCGGCATAAAGTTATGAAATAAAATATCCGGAAAGGTAAAACGACGTCGCGACGGTCAATCCGACCGCTCCGATCGCGAACATCGCTATCTTTATCCGATCATTATGCAACTTTGCCGTGACAATGAAAAGCGGGAATGCAGAAAGAATATATCGCGGGAGAGATGACAGTGTACCCGTCAGTGTCGGCAACAGAAGTACGGCCGCACAGTAGATGCTCAATGCGACAAACTCCCGTTTCAAAAGCGCCCGGAGAATAACATATGCACCGTAAAATAATGCTGCTAACTCGGAAACGGCCACCCAATATGAAAATGTCCGCGGAGAAACACTTGTGAGAATTTTGAAGTATCGCCACAGCACTTGAGGAAGGAGTACGATCGTTCCGCCGGTCCTGTGCGCGCCGAAATACGGCTGCACGTGGATAAATGCCAGAGGATCTCCCGTGGTATAGAGAAGAAATACCATATATGCCGCAAGGCCCAAAGGCGCCAAAAGTGCGACACTCATACCCCATTTCCGCCCATCGCGCCACATTTCCCAAACGAGATACGGGAGAAGAAGTATGCCGACTAACCGTGTCGCTGAGGCAAACATCCCGATAACTGCGGCCCACAGAAAATATTTATTTCGGCACAAAAGTAAAAAAGCTGCGACCAAACAAAAAAATAGACTTTCCGTGTACGCGCTTGCGAAGTAATAACTCATCGGAAACGTAAGGAGCAGAAGCGTTGCCCAACGGGCAACGTCCTCACCATACTGTCTCGCGAACCGATAAAAGCAGAGTAAGCCCGCAAAAAATGCTAGATGCGAGATGATAAGTGCCGTCGTAACAGGCGGGAATCCGGGATTAAGTATATGAACCAGCGCGATTAAGATGGGATAGAGCGGAAAATACGCTTGTTGGTACTGCAGATATCCTTGCGTCGCGATCACGATATACTGCAATCCGTCGAAATTCGCCCAATGACTCATGAGGAAAAGAAACTGTGGCTGCCACCACCCTCGGCTGACAAGCTCTATTCCGTATAAGCTTATGCGCCAGATGAGAAACGCGGGGAGAATGAATTTAAGGTCTTTCCGCCATGTGTTCATACACCGCTATCGTAGCCCTCGCAACACGTGGCCAGGTAAACCGCTTTGCCCAAGCGATACCCTCGTCCACAAGCTCCTCGCGTTTTTGCGTAGGAAGCTGACATGCTTTCAGTATACCCGATGCGATATCTTTGGGATCTTCGGGATTTACGATAACAGCGGGTCCTGCCACTTCGGAAAGGCTGGCAGCTGAAGAAGATACGACTATACCGCCACAGGACATGGCTTCGAGAATGGGCAAACCGAATCCCTCATAAAGTGATGGAAATACACATGCATGGGAAAGCATGTAGAGCCCGCGCAGGTCCTCGTCCGGTACGTACCCGACACGATGAACAGAGTCTCCTATCCGAAGTTCCTGGATGGTCCGCTCTATCGCCTCGGCCTCCAGCAACCCTTCCTGTTTAAACGCTTTACCGACAAGTATGAGTTTGGCTCCTTCCGGCAAATTTCTCCTCGCCGTAACACGCTGCCATGCATGAAGTAATCCGATAATATTTTTATTCCAATTCACGTCTCCCACATACATGGCAAAATGATGAGGCAAATGATAGCGCTCCATAATCGCTGCGAGTTTGGTAGGATCACGCATGGGGGTCATACTGGCAGGCGGCGCGAGCGGTACGACCGTAATCTTAGCGTCATCCAGCCCGACAAAACGAACGATATCCCGCTTTGAGCATTCGGAGTCAGTGATGACGTGCGTCACCCCGGTGAGGTTTTTCCTCTGCACCTGCCATTTCACTTCGCCTCGGATTCCGCGGGGGAAATGCTCCGGAAACACAATCGGAATAAGATCATGTACGGTGACGACCGTAGGCTTCCCGCGAAATACCGGAAGCGTCAAGAAGAAAGGGTCAAAAAACGGATAATGAACGACGTCCGCATTTTTGGGAATTTCAGAATCCTTAGAAAAAAACGAAAAAGAGTGCTTGGACTTTACGGATTTGAGGGCTTCAACAAGCTCACGCGTATATGTCCCGATGCCCCTGTCTTTGTGACCGGTCGTAAGCGGAAGTGTGCTTATGGCGATACGCATAAAGGCTTGCGGATGAGTATAACGGATACAACGGGTGAATACAAATCACCGGGCTCGTGTGGCATTTCGGGCCCGCAGATGGTTCCAAATAACCATAGCACCATAGGTAAGGAGAATGTATTGTGCCGGAAGTAGAGGCAGAAAAAAGCGGGAGGACACGACGCCGAGACATAAGAAAAGTTGGTACACGACTATCCAAAGCAGGAGTAACGACAACATCTTGTTGGCCCAGGTCTTACGGACGGCCATCCATATTCCCACGCCAACCGAGCTCACCGTGCTTATGGGCCAAAGTATGCTCCAGTCGACAGCTGACACGATCTTGTTTCCTGCCCACCAGGTCTGCCACTGGTTAAAAAGGAGAAGCCGCAGAGAAGAAAACGGATATATGAGCTTACTGCCCTGATACAAAAATATCCATTTCTGAAATTTGAGAAAATCCCAAAAAGTATATCCGCTCATAAATGTCCGTGTGTACGAGAGTAGCAACACAAGAAATGCGATCGGCAACCAAAGGCTAAACGTCACTGCTCCGCGGATATCTTTCCTCAACAAAAGAAACAGGCCCATACACCCTACCAAAAGTATGCCAGGCACTACCGTTTTTGTCGCTATGACTGTCCCGATACTTACGGCAGTGAAGATATACTTCCCGCTCTGACGCTCATGTATGAATGCCGCGAGAGCAAAAAAGATAAACGGCAGCTGGATGATATCCAAAAGCGGCGCAATAATGAGTTGGTTCGTAAACAACCGGTCAAGAGTGATTATAAGTACGGGAATGAGGGCCAGCGTACTGCTCCCTAACGCCATAGATCCCACGAGCCATATGCTCACTCCGGATAGCACTCCAAAGACGAGTGTGGGAAAACGGTCATTATGGAGAAAATATATGGATACGGCGATCATATATTTCCCCAAAGGCGTGTGCTCGGAATTAGCGAGTATCGGATCCATACCGCGGAGATATGCGCCCGAAACATAGGAAAATAGCGTTTCATCCGGCATTATTGAGGGGCTATTTTTTACACGGTATTGAGACGTATTAAATGCACGCTCTAATCCCTTGAAAATAGCTTCTCCATAATATGGACTTAAGTAATAAGCCCATCGGGGAATGACGATGGAGAGCGGAGTTACAAGGACCGCGACGAAAAGTAATAAAGGTACTATATGACGGAATCGGAATACTGTGTAACGGCGTTTGACCATATAATTTCTCCCTTAGCTTATGCCGCGCGGGTCAGATATTTCCAATACGCGATCGGGTAATGAAGTCCGGAAAAAAGCGCAAATAGAAATCCCCACATGCCGTCAACAAAGCCTTTGTGACGGATATACAGCCTTAGAAAAGTCCATAGAGGCTTTAGGACCATGAAGCGCACAAATGTTAGAGGGTCTTTACCTGTGTGACAGGCTAGAAGCTCATCCGAGGTGAGCGTCGTATAGGTGCCCGCTTTTCGCCAATAATCGGCAAATGTCCGGTTTGTATAGTGCAAAAGTGGTTTGGTAAGATACCCGACCGATCCCGATACTGCAATCTGTTCATGAACGCTTCTATTCGGGAATTTCCCTTTGCCATTTCGGAAGAGACGGATAAGGTAGTCGGGATATTGTCCCCCCTTGGACAACCAGTGTCCTATGAAGAAATTCTTTCGGGGCAGGTAGTATGCGTCTTTGGCATCGGGATTATGTATGACCGCGAGTATCTCATCACGGAGCGCACCGTCTACCACTTCGTCGGCGTCCAACTGCAGTATCCAGTCCCCGTGACACGCATCCAGAGCCTTTTGCTTATTGATATGGAATATCGGCGGATTGTCCGTTTCGATGACGGTTGCGCCGTACTTCCTCGCGATTGCGACAGTCCTATCCTTTGATCCCCCATCGACAATGACCGTTTCATCGACCCACGCGCTCACCGTTCCGAGACATGCATCGAGATTCTTTTCTTCGTTGAACGTCGCCATCGCGACGGACATCTTCATTTTTTTCGCCGCCATAGGGGCATTGTACCAAGAACGAGGGTAAACAGCACGAAGCTTCCAAGGCTCGCGGCATTACTTAATTTCCTCAGTTTTGTATCGGTAAAAACCACGTCAACCGTATGTGAGCCGGGTGACACCATAAACGTCATAAGCCCGCGATATGAGGGATCCTGAAACTGAAGTGCGGCGGGCGTTCTATCCACCAAGACATTCCAGCCCGGAAAATACAGCGTATTTTCTACCAATCGTGATTGGGCGCTTGCGGTCACCTCGTACGTATGTCTGGTAGTCGTCCGCGATTGAGGACTTATCACTGCCGCTCCGGATACCAGGGACATCGAGGACGTGGCTTCGTGCTCCATAAACCGGATCGACCAGATGGGACTGCTTTCCCCGGTATCCGTCGTCCCGTGATATATGCCGGTAAAAAACGACTCGGGATACGTCTTGTAGACCCGTGCGCGCCACATGTTGGCCGTACCGAGTATTGCGAGGGAACAAAGACCCAGCGCGATCACCTTTTGCTTTTTCTCGATCGATGCGACAAAAAGGGCGCCGAGAAACGCGGTCGCAAAAACGCTCAAGGAGAGAAACCTCCAGGGAAACTGGAATTTCTGCAGCAAGCTCACATGAATCCAAAGAGGGCCGGAAAGCGACGTCATGACGATAAGCGACACAAAAAGAATACAAAGAGCGCCTCCGAGGAGCACACGATCCTTTTTGCGTTTCGCAAGCGCTACAACGGACATGACGATTGCGACAAGTTGCGCCCACCCTAAAGATTTAGAGAGCGTATCTCCGCCTCCATAATTCCACTGGGAATAGATAAACCATAGCCAGGGAACGAACCTTTCATTGAACTGCCCGGCAGTCACTATGTCCCGGAGCGTATACTTCCCTTCCAGAAAGGCCGGCACCCAAAAAAACGCCGACAGCACAAATCCTGTACCGATTGAGATCGCCGAGATCACCAAAAGACTCAACGGATTATCTTCATGATCGAAGGATACATACAGAACATAGAAGAGAATGATCGGCAAAAACATAATACTTAGCGCATTATGGGAAAGGATGAGCGCAGTAGTCCCTAAGGTAACAGCCGCTATCCCCGTCCGAGACATTCGTTTCTTTTTGAGTATCGAAATCCCCCATAAAACCACCGGCAAAAACACAAACGCCACATGCTCCCCGATCGCCCCCCGCACGTACAGATCCACAAACCGATAGGGTGCAAATCCGTACAACACCGCTCCGACAACGCCCGGTATCACCCCCCAAACCGCACTCAACCAAAGAAACATAGCGAGCATGCTAGCGGCAAATGCTGCCGCGAATACGAGCTTCGTACTGTCCACAAACGAGAATCCCGCAGTATGGAAGAAAGATGCGACATAGGACGGCAACGGGTATAAAAACATGACAACCGGATGCCCATATCCCCAATTGAGGTTTGCCGCCCATCGGGGAACGGGATTCCCCTCCGAAATGCTTTGATAAAAATTCGCGATGCGCGCGACATGATCCTGTCCGTCATGCGTCACCGGGAGGCCGGGGTGCAAAAGGTCCAAAAGAGGCAGAAGTGAAAGAACGAAAACGACAAGCCACCACCATCCATGCCTTGGTGTTTTATTCATATAACTACTCCATCCTCTTTTCTATCATAAATCCGCTCGGCAATGTCCACGAAGCTATCGTCGTTCCCGACTTTATGACCGTTTCAAGCCAACCACGGTAACTCCACGGCTTCTCCGGGTCGGGTTCGATCAATAGATAAAAGATTTTATCTTTTCCCGCCGTCGGCAAATAGCCGTATCGCGATTTCGCATACCATTGTAGTACATATTCATATGGATAGGTGTATACCGGAGGCGAAAACACCAAAAGCCCGAAAGGAGCGCCCTTGGCATCGCGGTAAATAAAATCAACGGCGTCTTTCTTACCGCGGATTTTTGCAGTGCCCCCGTAGTCGTGATAATCAGTACTGATGGTTTTGGGATACGAAAGGATACTAGGCACAATGAACAAAATGGCGGAGACCGTCAATATGACCCACCGGCGCGTCGCTATGATACGAGCTATAATTCCTCCCGCGACCAAAACGTACACATACGACAATATGGTCAGATAATGACCATAAATAGGATTCCGGTACGGCAGAAAGAGAACGATATGTGCTAAAACCAAAAGGACGAGTCCTGACATTCCGTTCCTGGCCTCTCGTTCCTTAACGCCAGGACGGAAAAACCACACACCTAGGGCAAGGAGCACAAACCAGAACCAGAACGGAAGTCCTGTGATGAACGGAAAAATTCCGCTGGCATGGTAGAGAAATACGGAAAGATGCCCAGCGACATCAAACGGTGCAGTCTTTGTAACTACGGCAGGATGCAGGAAAAAGCCGACAAGCCCCCGCGTTGTAAGCCAGCCGTGCCGTGCGTCAAAAGCTGCCATCGGAAGAAATGCGACGGCACAGCCCAGGATAAATCCCCCCCAAACGCGGAAGACTTTTATCCTGTCTACGAAGATGAGGTATGCTAGCGCACCCAAGCACGCTGCGGCCGCAAGCGGTATTTCAAAATTGTACAGGAATGCCGCAGACAACCCGAGAAGCAAACCATCCGAAAAGTTTTTGTGCTTTCGTACCAGGAGTGCGGCAATGTACGCTACAACAAATAACCCTGCGAAGTTTGGCGCCCATATCATCCGGCTCATGCCGATAAACGCAGGCGAGACAAGCGCTATGACAGCCGTCGCCACTCCGCCCCAGAATCCGAAAAGCCTTTTGCCGATGAGATAAAGAAACCAAACGCTCAACAAGCTGGCAACCCAAAGAGCAAATATTTCTCCGTACGGATCACCCCGGGTTAAAACGGAAATCCCGGCCAATATATAATGATAACCCGGACCGTGAAAAATGCCCGGTAGTCCTGCAAATCCCCCACCCGCTTCGCTTCCTATGAGTGTCAGCTTGTGATCAACTGCGATACTTCGGGCCGCCAACATGTCGAGACCCTGGTCGTATACGAATACGTAGTTATGATTCAGGACTTCAACAGATCGAAGGGCTATTCCCAATACTGCGGCGACCGCAACGAGGCAAAGGATGAGATATTTCATGTCAATATAATTATTACTTACTCACGGCAAGTATGGTCGGTTTTCCATCCAGAGATGTGAAGGTCATGAATTGGGAGCCCGCAGGAAAGTCAGCGACATTCCCTACATACAGTGTCTTTTCAACATTTTTTTCGGTCTCCCAATGGATCGGACGGAACTCATACTTGCCAAAACGGTGCGTTTCCGCAAACCCGCCTGATTTTGTCCCGCCCTCCGTTTGATAGAGTGACGGGTCATAACGGCTGTAGTACAAAAATCCCATGTAGGACTGGTATAGACTGTCCTTGTTAGAAAAAACGACAGACTCATAGCCCGCGGATTTCGACAACACGTAGGGAACCGCTTTTGACATGGCGTAGTAAAACGATTCCGACTGTTCGCGCGGAAATACCACAAAGTAATTCGTGTACAAAGCGCGGGTATCATAGACCGCGACCGCCAGGAAAAGCACCAGGATAGCTATCTGTATTTTTTTCGCATGCGAAAAAATATAGGCAAGCCCAAACGCCGAAAAAATCTCCCACGTCGGAAGAAACGCGTATGCCCGCATCGCGTGCGGCGCTTGGGTCGCGATTGCGGCCGGGACTGCGGCAAGGAAAAACCAGAGAACGATAAGCTTCTTTGACTTGGTATCGACATCCTTGTGAAAAAGAAATGCAAGCATACCGATCAGTATGAGCGGAATTTCCCATATATTTATAAGGCCCATGTTGGGAATTTTGAACGATTCCTTGCCGGAATTGGTAAAGAGCCATCCGGGGCTGAAATGAGAAAGATACCCTTCGACAAATACTCGGATTGGAAAAATTCTCCTGTTGTAGAGAATCATGCCGATGACGTCGTGGGCGGCGGCGGATTGGTTTCGGCGAAGAACAAGCTGTGCATACTCTGCGGGATGTGCCGAGGGATCAAATGTGCTCGTCCCATGAAAACGTATGAGCGCTTCCGGAGAAAATATGGACCATAGGATAGGCACAAGGAGTACTACAAACGCCAAAAACCCGAAAAGCACCCGCTTATCCGATATGACCAGGCGGGTAAGATCTTTCCAATAGACAAAGAGAAGCCCCAACGCTATGAGGGGCACGATGACCTGGCCTGCATAATAGCTTATCATCGAGAGGGTAAAAAAAAGAAAAGAGAGAAACATGTTCTTCGCGTCCCGGACGCCCCAGAGAAAAAACAGAAGGCCGAAGACAAAAAATGACATATATGCGTTCGACTCGTGCCCTAAGCGCGATATGTAGACATGCCAGGGCGAAATAGCCAGAAAAAGAGCTGCAAGAAGGGCGGTAATTTCAGAAATAAGGGATCGCTTTCGAAACAGCGCACGCACAAGATAATAGGTCGCGAGGATAGTGAATAACCCCAATAGAACAGCGGGCAGCCGGATGGGGATATTGTATAAACCCAGCGTTGAAACAAACGGCACCACAAGCAGGAGATATGTAGACCGCCGCCAGTCATCATAGGCTCGCTGTGAAATAAGAGGGAATTTACCGTACTCATCCACACCGATTTTTGAAACCGAGTAGGCATTATACCCTATAGAGGCTTCATCATTTGACGTGTTTGGCGGTACGCTCCCAAGTTGCCACAACCGCAAGGTTGCGGCGAGCAACATAATGAGGACGAGGATTATTTTTTTCGAGATGACGGTATCTAAAAACTTCCGCATACGAACGAATAGTGAAAAATGGTATCTTAGGAAATCATTTTCAATAACTTAAAAATTCCCATTTTCGGCACGCTTCTGTTTGAGGACGATATACCCGAGCCCAATTCCACGAAATTCCCTTTGTGTTTCGTGTACCATATATAATTTTCTATGAACGACTCTTCTATGGTTTTTTGAGGGATCCAACCGAGCTTCTTTTTGATCTTCGTGGTATCCGCATACATGGATTGTCCGATCATTGAATACTGATAGACTCCGAGCGGAGAAATTTTCAACGCGTTAAGGAAGGAAAGCATACCTAGTGCCGGGGATTGGGGCAATGAGACGATACGTGATGTACTGTGCGCAAACTCGATGACCTCCCGGTACAAATCTCTAAGCGGCATGGCACCGTCCCCTCCTATGGTGTATATATCGAAGCCTTTCATGCGGCTACCCCGTTCCAATGCCTGCGAGACATCGGTCGCGTCAACGAACTGATATATGTTTGCACCGTTTCCCAGGACGTACACGTTTCGGTTTTCGGAAATAAAATCAAATAAAATTGCCTGTAACCCTAGTCTGCCGACGCCGGTAATGACCGGACACCGGAATATCTGTATGTTGATTTGATTTTTATATTTTTCCAGCTCCTCTTCCGCGCGGACCTTACTTTTCCCGTATACCTCAATGGGCCGCAGGGGGGTGTCTTCCGTCACGGGGAGATCTTTGACGAGTCCGTAGGTGACGTTACTAGACGTAAATAGAAATGATCTCACGTTATTCTTCCGGGCGGCAGATATCATGTTGACGGTTCCTGTGACATTTGTTTCCCACGTGTCTCTATCGGTGAGAGAGCGGTCCGGCATGGCTGAAGCTAGGTGATACACCGTATCGAACGGTCCATATTCTTGAAATACTCTTGTGACATCGCCTTCTCTTCGTATATCGCCTTTTGCGTATCTGACGTCTTTTCGGGTGTTACGTTCCTGGGAGTCCAGTTTGTCAAAGATCACAAGCGACACGCCGCCTTTGTCTAAGAGATACGGGACGAGATGCTGGCCCAGGAATCCATTGCCACCCGTAATAAGTACTTTTTTGCTGTTCATTGCATTCCTTATTCTGCTATACGCATCGCTTCCTGCCCGTCTAAATAATATATGGAATACTGCGCACCGGTCGGAATTTCTTTTGGTGTGCCGATATACAGAGTTTCTCCGTTATGATTTTCTTTCGCCCAATTACCGATCGGCCGGAACTCATATTTATCGAAATGATTACGTATTTCCTTAAACCCGCCTGATGCCGTCCCTCCCTGAGCGAGATACTTGGCCGGGTCATATTTGGTATAAAAAAGGAAAAACATATGGGGCTGCTCAAGCGCGGTCGACACGACGATCTTCTCGTACTTCCCTTTATGAACTTCTGCATACTGTACGGCTTGTGCGTATCCGTATTGCCAGTTTTGGGAGTATTCCCTATTCATCTGGTGATAATACATATGGAAATAAAAGACGATATCAAACATCGCAAATATGACTATGCCGGAACCGACTGCCGCGAATGCGACACGTTTCCACGTTGGTCCCCGCGAAAGAAGCCCGCGGAGACGCGAAACCGCGAGTAACAGCCCGAACGCAGAAAATATCTGAAATGTCGGGAGAAAAACGAGTGTCCTAATGGCATGTGGTGTCCCGCCGGTTGGGGAAGCTGCGATCGGAGCTATCAAAACCCAAGTGAAAAGAAGCTTAGACGTGCGTCCGCCCCTTCTATACACCGCAAGTATGCCCCATAAGACAAACGGCAATTCCCACAGGTACAGAATCCCGTTGTCTGGAGCATGATGCCGGTCATTATCTCCTGTCAGAAATAACCAATTAAATGAAAAGTGGCTGATATATCCGTCTATAAGAGTTTTTACGTACACGATACGGCGATTGTCAAAAATCACTCCGAACTTATTCCCCGATTTTTGATCTTCTTCTATTTTTTTCACCGTACGCATGAGAAGTCCTGTCGTATCAGAAAGCGGACTCGTTCCCTGGAGCCTGGTCATGGCGGTTTTATCCGTCACCACAGGAAGAAGAGGCGCTACGGTCATAAGCCCGATAACCACGGCAACGAGCACCTTTCGCCAGTCACGGAAAAGTTCTTTGCGCCAAAGGATGACAAGCGAAAGGAGAAGAAGCGGAACAAACACACGTTCACTGTGATACGCATATAACGAAAGGCCGAAAAGAAACGCACTCACAGCCATCCAGGGAAGCGACGTGATCCCGTACAGAAACGCTACGATACCAAGAATATTCAGTGTCAAACCTGAATTCGCTTCAAATGCTATACGCGAAAATTGCAGATGCCACGGAGAGATGGCAAGAAAAAACGTAGTAAGAAGCGCTAGAGAAGTCACTCGTATCCCCAATATCTTGCTTTTCTCCTTTTCTTTCTCATCCTCAAAAAGCTTGAGAACCAAGAAATACGTGCCGATGACGGCAAGTGTACCCATGACCGCCGACGGCAAACGCACCGACCACACGTTCAACCCAAACGCAGCAATAGACGGAATGGTGAGATACGCATAGAGCGGCGGCTTGTAGTCGTCATACGACCGCAACTCTCTCGGCAAAAAGATACCGTACTCGTCCCGCCCGGTTTTCAGTATGGAATATGCGTTATACCCCAGCGCCGCCTCATCCCAATCCGGCGAAATCGGCACCTTCCCCAATTGCCAAAACCGCAAAAAAACGGCGAGGACAATGATGCCTATCAGTATGAAATATGGTCGCGCTTTCTGCATAGTTAATCAAATATCACCAGTACCGGCGCCCCGTTTAATACCCGTATCGTTTTAAGGACATGTGCGCTTGTGGGCACCCGCTGCGGATCCAGGATATACAGCGTCCGGCCGCGAGGCTCACCTATGCTGTCATTGACGAAGCGGTATTTGCCGAACCCATAGACGTTATAAAATCCTGCCGCGTCAAACGATGCATCCTTTTGTGCCCAAAATACTTTCGGGTCCACCCGGTCATAAAAGAGTACATAAATATAGGGTCGACCGATACTTTCCGTGAGGACAACGGTATCATAATTGTTTTTCACCGTGTCGACATACTGGATGGCTTGCTTATATCCGTATTGCCATTCACCGGAGAACTCGGTCGGATAATGCGACGTCAGGTTGTGCCAAAAATATGCGAAGTTGAATGCAAAGAGTAAGCTGAAAATTAAAAGAAGTATTGCCTGAAGCCGACGTTTATGGATAGTTACCAGGCTCATCACAAATCCGTATGCCGTGACAATCATGTAGACCGGTAAACCGTTTTCCACGCGCAATGCATGAGGGGTTTCGCGAGCTACCGCAGCGGGCGCTATGGAAACCGCGAGCCACCACACCAGAAACCACGCCACCCCGGGCGCATCCTGAAACAGCCGGAGAATGCCGTACGCTACAAAGGGTGCACTGACTAAAAGTAATTCGCCGGTATCCTGAATCGAAAATTTAGGGTTGCCGTCTCCCCGCATGAAAAGAAATCTCGGCTCGACATTGTCAAAAAAATGGACAAGATATGAATGCGCGTAGCTCAATCTGCGGTTATCGAGAATTCCCGACCACCAGGTATTCCCGTCATATTTCCGACGGGCGTTGGCGGTCAAAACGACATTCAAATCCGTAAATATGCTCACTTCATCAAACCGTAACCGCGACTGCTTCGAGACTAAGTGCGGAATGATCGGAAGAAGCGCCAACGCCGCGATAATGACGCCGATCACGAACTGCTTCCGGGCCGTCCGTATAGGGTTCCAGATAAATAAAACGCTTCCAGCGGCAATCATCGGACCGGCATAGCGTGCACTGTTGAACGTATAGACGCCCGCAACAAAAGGCAACCAGCACACGTAGAGGAAACGATCATTATGACGTGCTGCAAGCACCCACAATACGCCTACGGTAATAAAGAGAAGCGCGATGTTCGCCTCAAACCCTGCCCGTGAGAGCATGATGTGCCAGGGAGTGATTGAGAGAAGTGCCGCAGCAGAAATGGCGATGGCTTCGGAATATGCTACATCCCCTAACCCATAGACGGTAAAACGTTTTTTCCCTTGTAGTGAATGAGAAAGCAGCTCGTTCACCAGAAAATATAAAGCCAATACCGTGAGTGTTCCTGCAATAGCCGAAGGCAAACGAACTGCCAGTTCGTTTAAGCCGAATATGGCGACAAACGGCACGGTGAGATAGACAGGCATCGGCGGTTTGTAATCACCGAATGCCGCAAACGTATCCACAGGCAATACCCTGCCGTGTTCATCGCGGCCGGTTTTCAGTATGGAATATGCGTTATACCCTATCGATGCTTCATCCCAAGAAATGGACGGCGGGTTGGTGCCTATGTTCGTAATCCGAAGTATTCCCGAAAGGATGACGATAAGAAAAAGAACGGTGCCTATCGCCGTATGCTTCATATGTTTCCCTCGTCCATTCCTTTAAGCCCCGCCAATACAAAAAGCATAGACAGATACCCGAGATGACTGTTGTTGAAGTACCTGCTCATATACCAGAATACGATGAGAAACACCGAGTACGTCAGCATGAGGCGTGACTGTGTCGATTTCGCCCAAAGCGACCGGGCGAGGAACACAAATAGAGGACCGCAGACAAGCACCTGCCAGATGATGAATGGATAATACGCATGGATGTCCCGGATAATTCCGGCGGAGTACAATACCATACTCAGTCCATAACCGGACACGGGGTAACTATGGAGAGAACTTCCGTTCAAATAAAAAATGACGCTGTCCAAAAACGCACGGGGGTCCCAAAGAAAAAATGGCAGCGTGATCATCGCGCCCGCGAATAGCGAGACACCGACACTAGACCAAAAAACGGCAGACCGCTTCATCGTTCTCTGCCACAGAATCATGCCATAAAACGGCACCATGACCCATACTGTTTGTTTACTGAGTATCGCGAGCATCATCATGACGGCTGACCAGATGAACCGTTTCTTTTCTAAGAAAACTAACGACACGATAAGCCATGACAATGCAAATACATCACTTCTGCCTTCGACAAAATAGTCGATGACAGCCGGAGACAGCGCAGTAAGTATGACGGCAAGCCTGGCCACTTCTTTATCCTTGAACCAATGCCAGAGCGCGATAAGAAGTAATCCCATGGTGAAAAGGAGCGCCATACGTCCGTCGAAAAAGCCAACGACGGGCCGAACCGTATAATAAAATGCAAACGGAAATACGAGATACCACGGCGGCATGACAAAATGATAGAGCGCGGGATTCACGGCCTTATCGTTATCAATCTCGGCATAATGGAATGCTTCCATGGGCGTGCCGAAGTACGTCTCTTTATACGGATTTTTGCCGGTTATGACATACCGCATGGCGGCTTCCTGCTGCAGAATGATGTCGTGGACGCCGTACAAAGGGGCGGTCTTTGCCCGATCAAACATCGCCGTGATACTGACGCCTCCCAATACGATGATAAGGACTACGACGAGGAGTGTATTCTTCACCTTATCCGCATGGCGGCGAAACGCACCGAGTACCGACGGAACAAACGATGTGACACAGTTGACGGTCAGCATGAGGAAAAGGACCCCGAATAGCCAGTAGGGCGTGCCGTCCACGGGAAGTATCCTGTATTTCATGACTATGGGAATGCTAAACGCAAACAGAAGAACCGCATTTATGATTTCAAGTGCCATACGAGGTATTGTACTAAAAGCGGCCTAAGATCACCAAACCTGAGTCATCCTACATTCGACGGAATTCATATAGATGCCCCAATGGTATCCCATTTTTCAGTAGTGGCTCTTCTTCTACGAATCTCCAATCTTTTGCGAGGTTAAGCGTGGGATAGAATTCAGAACAATGCGCATCATAACAGATGACCGGAAGACTTTTTTGTGAAGTGAGATCTCCGGTTTGCGGACATGATGTACTGTCGCATACAAGAAAAAGGAGTGGATATGCTGTAGAGGTCACTGCGGCCGGTTCGTGTCCGGAAATATGGAAATAATACTGATAATGGAGATCCGAAAACGAGAGGCTATTGACGAGCGTCAACGAAAACG
Organism: Candidatus Gottesmanbacteria bacterium; assembly: GCA_023245335.1. GTDB lineage: Bacteria > Patescibacteriota > Microgenomatia > UBA10105 > UBA927 > UBA927. Next base: position 642,294 of record JAHFKK010000001.1, on the reverse strand, counting down.
GCACATCATTGGCACGCAGGATGATTTGTTCGACAGCCGCGGATACCCGATCAACATCATGAGGGCCCGGGATAAATATGTCAGTCTTCGCCGCCTGCAAAATACAACAAATCAAAAGAACGATAACACCCACGAATTGAATCGTTTTTCGTTTGAGACTCGATAAGACTGATGCCGTCATAAAAAACGGTACCGGTACGAGAAAATACAAATAATGATTATGCACGACACCGGGATATGCGGCCATACCCGTGAGCCCTCCCAGAAGCCACACCGTGATAAATATATTCTTCTTTGACCGCCTTGCCGCCACAAACACCATCCAAGCCGCTATAAGAAATGCAGTAATCCTCTCTGACATATACGGCAAAAACACGGAAAACACACGAAACGCATAGTCCGAGACATTCATGACCATCACACGCTTCCCCACGTGAGTGGCCCCGGACTGCACAAAAACGGACGCTATACCCGTGATATCGCGAAAACCGACGGAACTCTCGTACCAAAGAAACGGGAGGAGCGTAATAAGAAATCCCGCAAACACGCATCCACCCGCCTTCAATACCTCGATAAGCTTCCGTCTATAAAGAAACGGAGAGACTAAAAAGTACAAACCGGTCATACCGACGAAAATGACATTGGGATAGTGAAGCTGCATGAGTATGCCGAGGATGACGCCGGTCATTCCCCACACGAGGAGCGACCATTCCCTATGCGCCCTATACAATAGGTAGACAAATAGTGTCGCAAAAAGGGGTACCAGGTTGGGTTCCCAAATGTCACGGTCAGCGCCCACGATAAGCGGCGACACTGCCCACAGAAGCGATACGGCTCTTGCCGGCACGACTCCAAACATGCGCCGGACCGCAATGTACAGAACGGCAACGGACGCCACCCCCAAAAGTGCCACCCACACTGCTACGCCGACCGGACCTTGAGATAGAAGGTATCCGGGCAACAATAGATAATAGAAAAACGGGCCGAGCGGTTGCCCGGTCAAAGTCGTCGGACCGGAGAGCGGCACGATGCCACGGCGTACCCAATCATACATAACCAACATGGTTCGCCCCTGATCTCCCAGAAACTCGGTGAGGACATTAATCCGATACAGCCGAAGAAAGGTTGCGATGCTTAGAATGCCGACCACCCATGAGTTTGCTATAATTCCCTTAAGGCGTGCTCTTGCCATGAAATCATTTAAACACTATCTTCTTATCTTCGCAATTTCAGCGCTCCCGTTTATCACGATTTTTGCGACGCCCCTTATGATCCACACGCATGACGGTCCGATGCATATCGCACGTATTCCCGCCTACTTCAAGGCTTTGACCGGCGGGCAGATACTCCCCCGATGGGCAGGCGGACTCAACTATGGTTACGGCATGCCTCTTTTTAACTTCTATTACCACGTGCCATATCTTTTCGGATCAGGGTTAGTCGCACTCGGATTGAATCTGGCCTGGTCATTCAAAATTATGCTTCTTATAAGCTTCCTCCTTTCGGGAACTTTTATGTATCTTTTCGCCTATGCATTTTTCAAAGACCGCAACAAGGCCCTTGTGGCGACGTTTCTCTACCAGTTCGCGCCGTTTCACCTGGTCGACATGGTGGTACGAGGCGATATAGGGGAATCGCTCGCCATGACGTTTCTGCCGCTCGTTCTGTATTTTCTGGTAAAGGTATTTGAGGGAATTGACGTGCGCAGGTACAGTATCGCAACCGGTATTGCGACCGCACTTTTGATCCTTTCCCATAGCGCCATCGGACTCATATACTTTGCCGTCGCCGTACTTTTTGTTCTTCTGTTCGCTCCAAACAACACGAAGCGATTGGCCGGATTCTCCGGACTCGGCGTCGGACTCCTTCTCACGGCCTTCTTCTGGATCCCCGTCGCGTTTGAACGCAAATATACCTATGGAGACTTTTTCATGAAAGATATGTACAAAACGCACCTTGCGCCGATATGGAATTTTTTCATCCCAAACCTTACCAATACCGCGGCACTTCAAAACGGAGGAGTTGACGTATCGTTTGGACTCATGCAGACCGTGACGCTTCTCCTAAGCATATGGCTACTTATAAAAAACAAGTTGAAGAAAGATACAAGGCTCATCGTCTGGTTTGCTCTTATCCTTACCGCCTGTGCGCTATTTGTCATGATTGCGCCTTCAACATTTCTTTGGGAACACATTTCCATCCTTCGCGCATTCCAGTTCCCTTGGCGATTCTTAAATATCACCGTATTTTCGCTCGCGATCCTGGGGGGAACTGTTCTCATACACAAATCTACCTCGAAAATTCTCATCGTAAGTATCATCGTCGTGACAGTATTATCTTCGCTCGTATACTTTCGCCCGCCGCTGGGGTTCGACAAGATAGATGAAAACTATTACTGGAATTATCCTCTGGATTCGACATTTTTCGGGGAAACCAATCTCGTGTGGTCAGCGGGACCGGCAGGAAGCTTCCCTAAGGCACCGGTTGAGCTCATCGCCGGCAAAGGTAAAATCCTTGATGTGATCAAAAAAGAAACCGTACACACATACACCGTCATCGCAGAATCTGAAGTCCAAATACTCGACAATACGCAATATTATCCGGGCTGGAGAGTCTATAGCGATACGACCAAAATCCCTATAGAGTTTCAGGACCAAAATCATCGCGGCAACATCACCTTTCATTTGACTCCCGGCACACATCATGTCACCGTATCCTTCGGAGAGACTCCGTTACGGACGGCTGCCGACATCACGACCGTCTCGACGCTTATCATTATTGCTTTTTCTTTTCTTTGGCCTCAAAAGAAAAAACGCTGACGTATGAGAAAAGAATTCGTCTGGGTTACCGGGATCCTTATCGCCGTTACCGCGATATTTTTTTACCAAACAGTTCTCTTCGGGAAAGTGCCGTTTCCCGGTGACGGCCTGGCAAGCGACTTCCAACCCTGGCGCTCTGCCGCATATCTCGGGTATGCCGCTGGCGGCATCCCCAATAAGGCACAGTATCCGGACACATATCGCCAAATGTATCCTTGGAAAACGCTTGCGGTAAATGAGCTTAAACAGGGGAAATTACCACTCTGGAATCCGTATAACTTCTCGGGCTCACCGCTTCTTGGAAACTTTCAGTCGGCAGTATTATACCCTCTCGCCATTTTGTACCTTTTCCTTAGCGAGGTATCCGCATGGACTATCCTGACACTCCTCCAACCGTTACTTGCCGGTATATTCACCTACTGGTATATACGAAAGATCGGAGGCAAGACCTATGGATCGCTCCTTGCCGCACTCTCCTACGGGTTCTCGGGGTTTATGGCGGTGTGGCTCGAGTACAATACGGTAGGCCACGTCATTCTTTGGCTTCCACTTCTCCTTCTTGCGATCGAGTCTCTGCGGGAGAAACCTAAAGCCCGGTGGTTTGCTGTACTTGCACTCGGCAACGCTTCGGCACTCCTTGCCGGTCATCCGCAGGTATACGGGTATCTTATTCTCTTTAGCGTCATCTACGCCGCATTCCGGCTGCCACGGAGAGTATGGATCCCCTCGGGCATATTCATGAGTCTGGGGATAGGAATCGCGGGACTTCAGCTTATACCCGGTATCGAACTTATCCAACTCGCGGCCCGTAGTCCTCACGAATTCACCAATCTATTTACGAAAATTCTGATCCAGCCTTGGCAGCTTCTCGCAACCGCTTTCCCGAACATGTTCGGTAATCCGGCTACGCGCACCTACTGGCCGGCGGATACATTCGTCGGCAAGGTAACGACCGTGGGCTTGGTACCTCTTTTCTTTTTGCTTTCCGCCATGCGGCGAAAAGATGCTATCACCAAATGGTATGTCTGGTCATTTGCTATTATCGGCATTCTCATAACTGCCAATCCGGCAACGTATCTTCTCTACCGCGTACCTATCCCCATCTTCAGTGCAAGTAGTCCGACGCTCATGGCTTTTCTTTTCGCGTTTTGCTTATCGGTCCTGGGCGGACTGGGACTCGATCATTGGATGACGGAAAAACATTCAGTCAAAAAACTGGTTATACGAACGCTTGAGGTAGCACTTGTATTTGTTCTTCTCATCCTTTGCGCCAAGCTTCCTTTCTTTACCGACTTCCATGCGCACGCGGCTGTTGCGCTCCGTGCAATTCTGTACGGCGGACTTATTGCGGGGGCAACGATCGTGCTCTTTTGGATCGCTATAGCCATTCCGACACTGCGGCGGCACGCGATTGTCCTCTTACTCATCGTCCACATGCTTGACCTTTTTATCTTTTTTAACCGATTCAACCCATTTGTGCCTCAAGCACTCGTATTCCCTGATCATGAAATACTCTCCTATCTTACCCATCACGGTCCTGACCGGTATTGGGGATACGGCACGGCAGGGATAGCTGCGAACTTCGCGACGCAGTACGGCATGTTTTCTCCTGAAGGATATGATCCTTTGTATCCTAAATGGTACGGCGAGTTCCTCTACGGCTATCGGACCGGCAAATTGATGACACAATTTACGAATGCGACCCGCTCCGATGCCGCAATTTCCTCGGGATTCGGCAAAAACGGATTCGACGACCCATATACTTTACGGATGCTGGACCTTTTGAGTGTGCGATACATCCTCGATCGTCTGGAAAACGGCAGTACGCAGGAAACGTTCCCTCCCAGCCGGTATGCTATGGCCATGAGCGCCGGAGACTGGCATATATTTACCAATCTCAAAGCCGCACCCCGGGCATTTCTTGCTAAAAACATCCTGACGTATCAAAACGCGGATGACTTCGGTAAACAACTCTTTTCTCCGTCGTTTGATCCGGCAGAGACGGTCCTTCTGCCCGCCGTTCCCTCGGGTATAGAGAAGTCAGCAGAAGAGGGATCCGCCGCTATCACAGACTACAAGCCGGAATCATTGACTATACAGACGGAACGACCGGTCGCTTCGGTCTTAGTACTTACGGACACCTACTATCCCGGCTGGCATGCCACAATAGACGGCAAACCGGGAGATATCCTACGCGCTGATTGGACCTTTCGCGCAGTCACCGTACCTCCCGGCACGCACACGGTCATCATGACCTACGCGCCTGTAAGTGTTGCTGTGGGCGAAGTTTTGAGTATCATAAGTATTATGGCGACAGCAGCGGCACTTTTCATCGTCAAAAAAAATTATCATGAGTAAATTCGGAAAAATAGCTCTGATAGGCATCATACTTGTCGCTTCATTCCTGCGGCTCTATCGTTTAGATAGCGTACCGCCGGGGGTGAACCGCGATGAAGCGGCCATCGGTTTCACCGCACACTCTCTTGCGACCACCGGACGGGATGAGTATGGCAAAATATTACCGTTATCGTTTGAGTCATTCGGGGACTGGAAGATGCCTCTCTACATATATGCCGACATCCCGTTTATTCACCTATTCGGGGAATCGGAACTCGCAGTCCGCCTACCGTCAGCGCTTGCCGGCATCCTGGGAGTTGCCGGGCTCTACGTACTGGCCCTTTCTCTCTTCGGCTCTGAACCGCTCGCACTCCTTGCTGCCGCAGTCCTTGCACTTATGCCGTGGCACATCCACATCTCGAGGGTAGAGTCGGAATCAAATGCCGCCGTCTTTATGACTATCGTGGGTTCCATCCTTTTTCTCTCCGCGATACGGAAAAGATCTCTCAGGAAACTCGTTTTTTCTTCCTTACTCTTTGCCTCCACCTACTATACATATCACGGCAACCACATCTTCACTACGTTGCTTCTCATGGGACTCTTCGGTATCTACGGCAAAGATGCGGCAAAGATCTCCCGATGGTGGATCGCAGTAGCAATAGGCACAGTGGTAACGGCAATCATATTATCGGCGACACTCTTGGGTGCGGATCGCACAAAAATTTCCGGGATCAGTATTTTCGGGGACCCGACGACTGTTCACAACAACATCGAGTTACCGAGGCTTCTCTATCCTAACCCAAACGCACCTCCTGTCCGTCTCATCTATAACCGTGTAACCTACGGCATATCGACGGTCTACCAGAACTACCTTAGATCCTACGGGCCCGAGTTCCTGTTTATCAAAGGAGGCGGAAACAGTGCTCATAACATACAGGGATTTGGGAACCTACATCCTATCGAAGCACCGCTTCTCCTTCTGGGTATTACGTGGCTTATCGTCAACCGAAAGAAAAAATCAGCCCAGCTCATCCTCTGGTGGATCGCAATCGGAGCCGTGGCGGCCGCCATCACCAAGGATGCCCCGCACAGCAACCGGATGTTTGCTGTCGTGCCGGGATTTGCTGTAGCGGTTGCTTCCGGCATCTTGTGGTTACTTACCGAAACACCAAAAAGGTGGCGGGCGGGTCTTGCCATCATTCTCATTGGTAGTTATCTTGCCTCTATGGCAATGTATCTCAACCAGTATTACGTCCATTTCGCAAAAACAGAAGCGGCGAGCTGGGGCTACGGATACAAAAAACTTACTCCCGTTCTCTTCTCTCCCGAAAACATACATAAACAGGTCATCATGACGCATCCGGAAACGTCCCCGTACATATATATTCTCTTTTACAGCGGCTATTCACCTCGATCCTATCAAACGGAAGCCAGACGATATTCCACTTCTTCGGATGGATTCACCGATGTTTCCGGATTCGGACGATTCTCGTTCCGCGCCATTGACTGGACTAAGGATCCGTCAAGGAAGCATACGCTTCTGGTCACTAAACCCGATGAGGTACCCAGGGCACTTTCCCCCAAAATCATCGCAACCATTCTCCTGCCGGACAATACGGAGCAGTTTGTAGTCGTAGATACCGACAAATAACTTATGAAACACACGAGTAAACCCCTAAGTGGCGCTTCTCAAAGGACTTTTACCATAATTTTGTTTGCTCTGATTCTTATTATCGGCATCTATCTCCGTTTTGACCGGCTGACAACCATACCGCCATCCCTCTCCCATGACGAAACGGCAATCGCGTACAACGCGTATTCAATACTCAAAACCGGCAAGGATGAGTACGGCGCACCGTATCCTTTGCTGTTCCGTTCGTTTGACGATTACAAATTGCCGGGTATGGTCTACACTACCGTCCCTTTCGTCGCATTGTTCGGCCGAACCGAGTTAGCCGCCCGCCTCCCATCCGCGCTCTTTGGCATTCTTGCAATTATCGTTATGTACGTCTTAGCGGCCGAACTCTTGGGTGACAGACGACATCTCAAGCTTGGCGAATTCGACGCCGCACTTATCCCGACCCTTATGTTTGCTCTGCAGCCATGGCATATAAACTTCTCACGCCAGCTATTTGAAAGTAACGGCGCTGTGTTCTGGTTCATGCTGGGTACATACTTTTTACTCCGGAGCCGCAGAAACTACCGGGAAATCCTCCTCGCCGGACTTTTTTATGTCACCTCATTATATTTCTACTACTCCGTCAGACTAGTGATACCGTTTATGGCGCTTCTCTACCTTGTGACTCAGTGGAAAACGGTAACAAAGGAGTGGAAAACATCAGTCGTTACCCTAGCTATATGTCTCACGGTATTTTTTCCCATGGGACGCGAGATGCTCTCGCCGGGCGGTTGGCAGAGGATAAATACCGTAAGCGTAGTCAACGATCAAAACTTTATTAACCGAAAAGAAGCGTACACAAATATCATGGCCGTGCACCCGACCATCATCAATAAAATTATTTACAACAGAAGAATCGCACTTCTTGAGACGATCCTAGAAAATTATTGGAAGAATATCGACCCTCACAATCTATTTGTGACCGGCACCGGCACCTATGGCGCATTATATCCGTTTGACATGATGTTGTTGCCGCTCGGATTACTCCTTCTGTTCTCGTTATCACCTTTTTCTATGTATGTATTGCTTGTATGGCTCGTGACCGGATTCTTCCCCGGCGCTTTCAGCCTGAATCAGCCGAATACGCTCCGCACGCTCATCGCCGCTCCCGTATTTGCCGTACTGTCCGGATTCGGAATTATATATTTACTTGAGTATCTTCCCAAAAAATCCCGCGTCAAACCGGTTGTTGCCGTTCTTCTTACCGCTTTGGTCATCTGGTTCCTGCTGTCATTTCCAAAATTCCATTACGCCTACTTCGTAAATAACCCCACGAATAACGCTCTCTCATTTGGAGACGGCAACAAACAGATGGTCGCGTATGTCCGGGCAAACGAACATAAGTACGACCGTATCTACATCTCCGGCTATTACTGGAGGCCGTATATCTTCCTACTATACTGGGGTGGAATTGATCCGGCGGTTTATCAAAGCGGGGGCAACCGGGAGCACTTCGGCAAATATTACTTCACGTCAGCCAGTTGGGATACCAACGGAATGAAGCTTATGGATCCGTCATTTGATTTCAAAGGCCTTCCTCATGGCGGAAACACGCTATTCATTCTCGCTTCTCCCGAATATATGCAACACAAGAAAGAATTCCAGAAATTGGATGATATAAACGGAAGCACGGTAAAGGAAGTATTTGTCTCAGCGAAATTATATAATTGACACTACAGCGATATACTGCGACGATATGGTCGAAGAAAACGAAACCCGAAAATATGCGCACGAAAGCCTGAACCAGGCTTCACTAAAAGCAATTGACTTGCTGAATAGAGAGCGCGGCAGCCTAGAACATTTGGATGAGGTCGTCGATACCGGGACAGCCGAAATCTATCGCCGGCTGATCCCCAGTACGCCCATTTTCTCACGGTAGCTCAAAAACGAGGGTTAACACAGGACGAAATTGATCGAAAATTTATCGTAACTGCATCCTTATTCGGAACTTTTGGTGAGCAAGGGACGAACAAAATCGCGTTGACGTGGAAGGGATTTCAGCCAAAACCTAGAATGCATGGAAAGAGACGGTGACAGCCGGCGTATCCTTACTTCTTGTTCGTAATCTCTTTGTGCTTTGGCACGGCTTCGATGTAACCCAGGGAGAGAAGCTTATCAATAATCTGTTTCTGATATCGTTTGTCGAAGTTAAAGTCTCCATCCAGATCATAATTTATCGTATTCCCGATCTTCCATTTGTAGTTTATGTCCGGCAAGGTTTCATTATACGTGAAAACGCGGAAATAATACTGATCCAAAAACTTCCGGAAAAAACTGTTAAACGTAGAAGCGTCTCCTCCCCATGGGGCATAATTCCTTTGGAAAACAATTACTTTCGGGAGGTTTTTCGTCATGTCGGCGACTAATCCCGGTCCGATCTTCGTGTCCTGCGCAAACTGCAGAAACCAATGATACTTGGACGGAATCCTCGTCGTTTTGAGATAGAAAAGCTCCTCAAATGCAAATGGTCCGACCCACGCCATGTCTCCTTTATCGATTATGGCATTGACATAGTTGGTGACCTGCGGACGGTCATAGATAAGAGGCGCCTTCCCCATATATTTGTCATAATATTTCTGCATCATGCGCTGCGCATAAAACATAGGAGTGGCGATCCAATAGATCGTGAGAAGCAACATAAGAGCCGACGCAAGGATCGTCCCGCTTACCTTTAGCTTCTTGCTATCGACCAATTCTTTGAGCACCGAAAGGGTAAATAGCCCGTTGAACATGGACGTCATCACGTAGACCGCGGACTGATAATCCGTTTCCCGGATGGACTGCGGGTTGCTCCGTGCATTGGAATAGACGAGTGTAATAAGAAGCGGAAACAGGAATGTCCAGCGGCCCGTGAATATGACCAAAAGAATTGCGGCAAAGCTTGAAAACGCAAATGTCACCTGACCGGGATTGGTAATCGGCAACCCCGTGACCCCGCCGAGAGCGAGCATATAATTATTCACAAACTCATTAAATATAACGACTGCGTAACGTATGGGATTGACCATTTGTCCGGGTGCATGCGGGTAGTTATAGATATAATATGCCGAGTTGTAGTACACGGAGGCAAAATACCAATCCTTGAGGCTCCCTGTTACGAGTAACCACAAGGCGAATAGGACATAAGGAACCGCGAGAATTCCGGTGCCGGTCAATGCAGTTTTCCAAAAGGAAGTCCGACGGGCGCGGCGGCTTGCATAAAGGAAAATCGCATATGCCGAAATCGCGGCCACAATATAGATATATGTCATGGAAGTGAACCAGGAAAGAAACGCAAATCCGCCTACCAACATAAGATCGACCCGATCAAACTTCTCCTCGTAATAATCTTTCATGAAAAGTAGCGCGAACGCGGGGAGCAGAAGATATGCCGCGAGAGAATCGGCGAGTAACATCTGCCACCAGAAATAGGTACCGGCAAGAGCTATGGTAAAAAGCATGACGAGGTAAAACGTCAGGTTCTTCGCCGGAAAACGCTTACTTAGCATGGCATACCCGAGTGCGTTAATGACAAAAATCGCCAAAGCCCAACCCACCCGGAACCTCACAAAGGATATACCCGTAAACGGCAGGATAAGTGAAGCCATCACGTACGCACCGGGCTGATGATGCTGAAACCAATCGCGGTACTGTAAAAGCCCCATGTCTATATATCTGCCTCCGACGATACTGTCGAATTCGTCCGGATACTTCTCATGAAATGCATTGAGGAAAAAAAGTACAAATAAGCAGCCGAAAATGAGAATCGTCTTCCAGTGACGTTTGAAGAATAATTTCATACGATCTCCCTTATACTACATCTTACTGACTTCAATCACCATATTATCTTTCATCGGTACGTATAGCGGAAACCGGGCAAACGGTGTGTCTTTTATAACCTGATAAAGAAAGCGTGCGAATGGACTCTCGCCAGTCGTGCGGGCAAGATGCAGGACATACCCCAAGCTCAACCATTTCCCCACCCGAAACCACGAGCGGGGCCTGAGACCTGCGGCTTTCAACAGTTCCCTGACATTTTTTCTGTGAAAGAAAAAGATATGTTGCGGCGGTATATAAAATGTCCAACGCCTCTGAAAAACCTTGGCGGCGATACTCCGCGTGTCTCCCGTCGCGATCAGAATGACCCCATCTTTCTTGAGGAATCCCGCCAATTTTTTCATGTCGGCAAGCGGATCTTGTAAATGTTCAAAGACGTCAAAAAGCGTGATAATGTCAAACGAATTTTTCGGATACGATACTGACTGGACTGTGCCTTCCTTGATACGGGACTTTCCGACAAGCGCACCTGCTTCTCCAGCAGCAAAATGCGACGCGTCAAATCCGTATGCATCATAGCCTTTCGACAATGCAAGCTCCACGAAGTACCCAAACGCGCATCCGACATCCAGTAGTTTCCCTGTGGACTTCTTCGCGCGAATTACAGAAAGAAACTTATGCATATTCCGGACAATAAGAGGCTTATCCGCTTCATAGCTCGCGTAAGCGCTTCGTGTGGGATCTCCCTCATAGTAGCCTTGAGAATAAAATTCCTTCACGAACTGTGAGTAATCTTTTTTGAGGTTCGTCTCTCCCAAGTGGCACCGGGGGCACCGGTAGATCCAATAGCCGTTTTTGTACAAATATTTCTCAGTTGGTATGCGACAAAGAAGGCATTGCATAGGTTAGTCGGATTGAGGAAGAGTCGCGGCATCGGTCAACCGCCAATGCCGGGAAGCTCTTTTGCGGGAAGGCCAGACTGCAGGTAGTTTCATAATTGCCTCAAAATACCCCTGCAGCATGAGAAAGTCGCCCTGTATGAGGGCCTGCACCAGACGTATCGGCGTCCATACACAGTGAGCGACCCACAATCCGGGATCCGATATGTTTTTCCAAAGAAATATGAATTGATTCCGGTACGCAATACGCGTTATGTCGGAGGGCGTAAAGGATGTTTTAATTTTCCCCTCCTCGTGGTAGTGACCAACGACGCTTTTCCTCTCAAATACGATCCGCAGTCCGGCTTTCTGCATCTGGTATGAAAGGTCTATGTCTTCCCAATAAAACGGATTATATATCGTATCCATGCCCCCCAACTCATTCCATACGCTTTTTCTAAACGCACTGCTCCCTCCGGCTACCCAAGCAGTATCGCTTTTGGTGACCTCGCCCTTTGTATGAATAAAATATCCTTTAATCCACCGCGCGACACCTCTTCCCCGCAGGATGACCCCCCCCAGGTCATGACTTTCCTCAAGACACCCGACTGCCGCAACATGCGGATCCAGAAAACGGGCAAGGAGCGGTTCCAAAAAACCTTTGTTGGGGCGCACATCGGTATTGAGAAGCACGACTATGTCACCTTTCGCTCTAGCGACACCGCTATTTACGTTTCCTGCAAAACCCCGTTGTCTTTTATTCTCGATAACGATGACGCTAGGAAATTTCTTACGGAGGAGCTCTACCGATGCATCTTTGGAGGCGTCGTCGGCCACAATAATTTCAGCCGTCGGCGCCGCTTCCAAAACGCTGGGTAAGTTTTTGGCGAGCAAATGCTCACCGTTCCAGTTGGGAAGGATAACGCTGACCGTAAATGATTTCTTTGCCGAATTTGCCATAGAAACGTATTTTACAATAGCATGGATACGTCGTCTTAGCAACGTATCTCATTCCTTATCGGTACGTGAAAACGACCGTATGAGAACCCATGGGAATGTTCACGCCCATAAACAGGTAATTCACCGGAAACACGGTAAACGGTCCGCCATTATCAATCGTTGCAGCCCAATGCGCGTCGAACTCATTGAGAAGAATCAACACTCTCGGATACGCCGCCGTCACGCGCACATGAATTTCGTTTGGTTGATAGGATGTGATCCTCGCGCCTTCCTCTGCGGCAAGCGGGAGTGACTGGATCGGCACAAGCGGATCATATACCCCTACCGCTCCCGGTGATGCGGTAAAAAGCGTTTGTAGCACGTCTTGCGAATTCTTCCTCGGCATAAGACTTTCTGCAAGATATATACGCGGCAACGCTTTTTTATACTCGTAGACTCTGACCTCTCCTTCCTCATATACTTTGGTAAGAAAAGGCCTTGATACGTCGGTAAGCGACAATACATAACGGACGTTAAGATACGGTAATAACGGCGAGTCTATGTTGTGGGCCGTATATATCCGGTTAAAGCCTGTCGGACGACTCGTGTCTGCTTTCCCACGCTCGGAGGCCACGAGAAAATCTTCGTAGAGTCTGGGCGCAATTGGATCGTACCCTTCTATGGTCTCGATGCCATAATAGCTCCCGGCGTTCGGAGGAAGGATACGGTCATCCAGACTCATCACCCGAAACGGCTTGGGTATGTGCTGTAGATACTGAATCGTTTGTGTCGTCGGGAAAAAATACGCTTGCGGAGTAAACGGCGTAAACTTCCATCCGAAACGAAAAAGATCAAAAATGACAATCAGGATAAGCGCCACTTCTCCAGCCAATCGCCATCGTACGACGTTCCTATAGTTCCGAATGGCATACCAAAGGAGACCCACGGCAAATATAAGCGTCGGCAAAACAAGGTTGTGCCTGGTGATGAGTAAATTACCCGACACCGTCGGATCGTGCGAGATAAATTTTCCTGCCAAAACGACTCCCCACGATCCGAGAATGACTAAACCAACAACGGCAAAGGCGCCGTACGCGCGACTTTTGTGTTTTGTCATCGCTTCCAGTCCGTATGCGGCAAGTACCGCGAGACTCAGGTCAACGACTGCCATGAGCCGCGTCGGCTGCAATATCGAGAGAAATGGTATATGCAACACAAACGGAATGCCGGAAACGGGATTTGGAGTCATAAACAAGAAACTCACGCATAGGACGACGGAAAAAAATATGGGTATCCCGGAAAGAAACACCGCAGAAAGAGCAAAAACCAACGGCAAGATACCTATATAGCCTATAAATTCACCGTAGTTCCACACACCCCAGTAGTTTAACGTCGCCGGATTGCCGAAAAAGTCAGGCGCCACAAATTGAACAAGGTTCTGCCACGGCAGGAACCAGCCTGCTACCTTCCAGGCATCAGCCGCTCCCGCTCTCCCGGTTTGCGGCAAAAATTGCAGGAGTGGAATCCACTGTACCGCAGTAAGAAGTATGGCTCCTCCGACAGCAACAATCACCCATCGCGCACCCATAGTACGACCTTCCGACTTCACACTCCAGAAGACATAAAAGGCTGCAAGCGTCATTGTATATAAGGCTACTTGAATGTGACCTGCTGTGACTGTCATCGCAATCGCTCCGGCCAGAATGATCATCCAAAGGATAATCCGTGATTTTTCTGGCTTATGCGCTTTCGGAAGCAAAAGATTATCTAAAGAGAGAAGAATGAGAGGCGCCCAAAGAGCCGTCTGCATAATCGTGCCCCACGTCATCCACGCAACGGAGAATCCGCTAAACGCCCACACTATACCTCCGACAAACGAAGCTACGTGACTCAAGCGTCGATTACGAAGGTATAAAAAAAGGAACAGTCCGGCGAGTAAAGGCTGTGCCATGACAAGGAGTGTCCATGCTATAGGGAAAGTAAACAAGAAAAAAAGTATATTTAGAGCGTAAAAAGGTGCTGCCTGTATATTTGCGTTCAGCGGTACGCCGACGAACGTATATGGATTCCATCCCGGAGTATGTCCGGATTTCCAGGTATCTATAACGAGCTTACGCCATGGTATCTGTTGACGAATGGGATCGGTGATAAGAAAATTCTTAAACGGTACTCCTCTGGGATACTCCTTCGCATATACATCCCGCCACGGGTGATATAACCCGATAAGCGCGTCCGTCGGAATAGGTAAATAGCCTTTAGAAAACGTCTGATAAAAAAAGACTACGGTGACGAGTATAAAAGTCATGAGGAGAAGGGGCCATCCGGTGAGTCCAATTCGCTTCATATGGGTGGTATTACCAACCGGCGATAAGTCCGTCAAATGCGCGGGTGAATCGCTCAATGCTAAACGCCTGCGACCTCAGCATAGCGGCTTTCCGAAGCCTCAAAAGTCTTGCCTGGTCAGTCACGAGCGAAATAGTACCATCTACCAGCTCCTTCATCGTTGCCCATAGTTCACCGCTCACGCCGTCGGTAACGATCTCCGGCTGTCCGCCCGCTGCAAAAACCAAAGGAACCGCACCCGCGCTCATGGCTTCGACTGTTGCAATACCGAAGTGCTCGAGAAGTACGGCGTTCGTTTCTCCGAATCCTGCCGCGTGCCAAAAAATCGTGGACGTCTGGTACAGTTTCGTCAATTCATCGTTCGTTACGTTGGGGAGAAAATGTATCGGCATACCGGCGGCAAGTGTCTTGAGCTTAGCGAAATATTCTTCATCCGAATTCATGAGACCCCCGGCAAACACAAGCTCCCAATCGGCAAACGTGCTGTGCTGATACACAGACTTAAATGCTTCTATGAGCACTTCCTGCTTCTTTGCCTGAAAATAATTCGTGAATCTTCCTACGGAAAGTATCCGTTTCTTTTTCTTAATCTGTTTCGGTAGCCCTATGCTCGGCACGGGCGGGTAGATGACCATTGCCTTAAGCCCTACCTCCGCATCTATGGCGTTTTTGGTGAATTGAGAATTACATATAACCGCGTCATATCTTCCCATTTTCCACGGGTCGGTAAGAATAGACGGAAACGGCACCTGGAAATGCAATATGTTGTGCCGGGCGAGCGTCATCGGAATGCTTCCGTCGCTCAAGAAAAATATGAGGTCGTACTTACGTGAGGCCCAGAGTTTTTCAAATATATTCCCGTTTTTAAATACATTCGGTGTCACACGAACACGCGAAAGATCAAGACCGAACCTTGATTCCGAAACGGCGAGAATATTCGGGTCGTCCCAAAAAAGCGACACATCATGAACGCGTGACCAATGGCTTGCGAGCGTGAGAGTATACCGTTCGCCTCCTCCTAACCCGTCATAATATGGATTATATAAGCCGATCTTCATATGCGTTTTCGTCTAAACAATACTCCTATACACCATAGTGTAGCAAATCCGGCGGCTATGAACCCAATTGTCTCTTCTATCGGCCAATACCACATGGTTACCGTATGCGTGCCGGCAGGTACTGATACGGCACGAAAATCATAATCCGCCCGATAGAGAGGTGCGGCTTTCCCATCAACTGCCGCATGCCAACCCGGGTCATATACATCGGAAAGAAACAAAAGCTTTGGCGCTTGGCTTACGACCCGTACGGCGACGCGTGTCGGCTCGTAGGTCGTAATCGTAGCCGTGCCGGCACCAGTAGCCGGCTTTATGACAGGATCTTCTTCCAATACCAATGTCTCCCGTCTATCGATATCCTTCGCAAATAACTTCGTAAGAATCGAGAATTCCTGCGTCGCCACAGTGTAGCTCGATGCCAGATATGCGCGGGGGTAGGCGGCATCGTTTTCAAAAACTTCATAGGACGCGTCTTTCCAGATCGAACGATACGACGGAAAATTCCAAAACGGATACGCCCATGTATTCCTGCCATCACTTACTTTATGCATGAGGTACCGTACCCCTAAAAGCCGTAGTATATCCTCGGTGTATTTCCCCTGTTTATCAAGCTGTACGACGGAGCGATTGAGAACTGCGATCTTTCCATCGGTCGCGCTGCTTATAAACTTGCCATACCGCGCCTGATAAACGGCGTCATAGCCTTCCAAAACCGGTATACCAAAGGCTGAGGCTACCTCATTACCGATGTTTCCATTCACCCGTGCGTGTGTTGGGGCTATTACCGATGACACATACCGCAATACGTTCACGTTGGGGTACACATATTCTTTGGGGTCAAACGGCATCCATTTCCCCGCAAACCGCAGGAGATCGACAAGCGCTATGAGAATGAGGGCGTACGGCAAGATCCGGCGCCATCGTTTCGGCACGAAATACCCCAACACAATAGCGGCAACAGCAACAACCGCGATGAAGGTGGGCAGGAGTGTATTATGCATCGCAACCGAAAGCTTTTCCGCAGGAAACGGCTTCAATAACTTGAGCGCTCCCCAGACGGCGACTATGGAAAAGCAGACTGTCAGGACAGCCCCCAGGA
The DNA here is from genome assembly GCA_023245335.1 of Candidatus Gottesmanbacteria bacterium. Lineage (GTDB taxonomy): Bacteria > Patescibacteriota > Microgenomatia > UBA10105 > UBA927 > UBA927. The sequence goes on along the minus strand of JAHFKK010000001.1, from coordinate 625,387 downwards.
TCCGTTTATACGAGTCCTTTTCCCAGGACGTACGTATCGCATCGATTCCGTACGCTGAAAGTGCCGCGAATGCGAAACTTACAAGAATGATAATGCGCGATGCGGCACTCGTGGACAGGACGGGAATTCGGGCAGCATATAAGAGATCAGTGAGCGGTGTCGGCAACGCAAAGAGGAAAAGAATAATTGCAGTCAGACTAAAAAACTTTACGGCGTTGTCTTTTCGCGGAAGAAACCACAGAGCGATAACTGCTATAAGCGGTGCAACACCGATAAACATAGCCCATTCTGCATAATGACCAAACCAGTCGTTTCTCGTCACAGGATTCCCATAAAAATCAGGAGAAAATATCGTCACGAGATACTGCCAAGGTATAACCTCACCCTTCTGAAAGATGCTGCTTCGCACTGCGGCAAGATATGTCGAAAGCGACGGCAGTATCTGGGGTGCGGCAAACAATAATCCCAGACCTATATACCATACTGCGGAAAAAATCCGGATCCCCTTCTTTGCCTGGAACGAACGAAACAGAAGATATAACACCGTAAACAGCAACACATAAAGGCTGATTTGGAAGTGCCCGGAAACGAGCGACAGGCCAATAGACAGGGCGAGTAGCGGACCGGCCCACGGATGTTTTCCTTGTTCGTAGACGTTTACCGCATACAAAGCAAGTGGCAGGAATAGCGCTGCGTAGCCTAAAGTCCCGTATGCCATCCAAACGACGATAAATCCGCAAAACATAAACGCAAGGCTCCCCATGACGCTCCCCTCCGGAGACCGGGAAATACTACGAAGGAATAGATACATGAAAAGCCCCGCAAGAAGTGGTTGCAGAAGTATCATGATGCTCCACGCGGGGATCTCCGGCAATATAAAGAACAATGCATTAACCGGAGAAAATACCGCGCTCTGGTAATTGCCCGCCTGCGCAGTGCCGGCAAAGCTAAACGGATTCCATAACGGCACCTGCCCCGACTTCCAGCTTGCGATAGTAACGCGTTTCCACGGATATATTTGGGTTATGACGTCCGGCATAGCTCCATTTTTTACCGGCATAGCGTAGGTAGTGCTCCATGGGGCAAAAAACGTCACTAGAAATTTGGACGGAAACGGGGCCAGACCTTTCACAAAATACGGCGAAGCAAATAGAAGCCAGGCCGCAATAATAAATCCTACCCCCCAATGCCGCACTAGATACTTCATACTTATTTTCTACGACTTACTGTTTTTTTGACTCTGTAACTCCCACAGCTTCGCGTACGTGATGAACAGACTGAATCCCTGGTATATGCTCTCTATCCATCCGACTGTCCCTGCGCGCCACCCTCCCTGACCGACAAATGAATTCCAAAATCCGGTCAATGTCACCCTCAGTAACCGCCACCACGATATGCGCGGATGGTGAGCGGCTAAACGAAGTTCAGCTTCCGTTTCTGACCATTCATTTGTTTTCTCAACCATTTCCTCAAGATTCCGATGGGTGTCATGCCTCAACTCTCCAGTAAGATCTCCAACATGCCCTGTAGTACGCGCAGTTTCATGGAGTTCTCCCTCCCAGCCTTTGAAAGCGGTACATTTAAAAAGCCTAAGCATCCGCTCACTACCCGGCCACCGCTGACCTAGATAATAATTAATACGTTCCAAACGGTAACTCGTCGGTGCGCCGGGCTGCCACGAATCGACAAGGTGACGGATGGCGCGAGCAAGCGTTTCTCCGATGACCTCATCGGCATCGACATACAATATCCAGTCGCCCTTCACGCGCTTCGCCGCGTCGTTTCGGAGTTCTGCGAAATCTTGAGCGTGAAACGTAATGACCAGACCGCCGTGTGCACGGGCGACCGATGCGGTCTCATCCGTAGATCCGTTATCCGCAACGAGTATCTCGTCACAGAAAGAAAGCGCATCAACACATGTGCTGATACGTAATGATTCGTTTTTCGCGATAATAATGGCACTAAGTAATTTTTTTGGGCTCATATTGCTTTCCCCATTTTCCTACCAGAGCGTTCCAAACCGCCCACCGTTTTACAGCGTTTGCACCAAGTAAAAATCTCGCACCCTCCCGCACAAGAGCCAGTTTTGTGCGGAGAGACGCATATCTCCAACCCACCAATAATCTGTTTCTTGTAATGTAGTAATCATGCAAAGGATTACCGGCTCCTCCAGACGAACCTGCGTTCACGTGCCAAATGACCGAAGACGGATAGTATACAAGCTCATAGCCTCGCTTCTTCGCGCGAAGACAATAATCTAGGTCCTCAAGATACAGATAAAACTTCTCATCAAGATATCCAATCGATTCTATGACCGCCCTTCGTATCATCATGGAACAACCGCTGATAAATGGGGTTCTTTCTACCGCGTCATATTGGCCATGATCCACTTCATCTACTCCTTTATGACTTGCGTACATATTATCCCAGTCAACGAGGCCCCCGGCATACCAGAATACCTTCCCCTTATCTGCCTCTTTATACCGGTCTCTGTGATATTCGTGCCCCGGGGCAAAGTAGATCTTGGACCCGGCAATCCCGACAGCCTCATCCTCAAACGCTTTAGTAATCCGAAGCGCATCCGGATGAACTAATGTATCGTTATTGAGGAGCCACACAAAATCACCCCCATGAGAAATCGCGTATCTCATACCGGCATTATTCCCTCCGGTGAAACCCAAATTCCGTGGCAATGCGAGTATGACGACCCAGGCAAATTTCTTTTTTAGCGTCGCGACGGAACCGTCCGTCGATCCGTTATCAACGACGACAGTCGTGAGATCGATTCCCTGTTTTTTTATCCGCTCAATCGACTCGAGGCAACGTATCGTATCGCGTATTCCGTTCCAATTCACTATGACGATGGTTACTTTTGACATATCATACCCCGCGAGGACATCTTATGACTGACGCGTTAGGATCTTCCATATCGCCGAAGCAGTTTATACCAAAATCTTTTGAGCGGATTTGAGGCATCGTGCATCCGGGCTGTGGTCACCCAGTATGAGAGTTCGCGACCTGACCGGGTTAATTCCTGCCGGACATCACGAAGTGTAATCTCCTGCTCCGCAAATTGTTTCTTCTCCCAAAGCTTCGCGAATATGATAAACGAATAAAACGACTGAAGAAGTGCCAAAACTAACCCGTGCAAGCCATCCTTGTATCCTGACTGCGCAAAGTAAATTTTCAGGAAATCAGACGCAGGAAATCGAATCGCGTCATGCCATGTAACCTGATAATTCGCAAGTGTATATCTTTGAATTTCGCTTTCCGTGTAAATCTCCTCCATCTTCCCGAGATATTGCGCTATAGAATCGTAGTTGTGATGGATATATGGCGTATCCAACGTTTTGGTGATTCCGGTCACTGCGAGGTATTCGTGCACGTGTTTTTCAGGAAATGCTCCCTCTCCGCGCCGGAATAACCGTAGCTGCCGGTCCGGCCACCACAGACCATGTTTGATCCAGCGCCCAAAAATAATATTTTTGCGGGGAATCCAAAATCCGACGACACTGGACGGCACGTATCGGAGGCTCTCTCGGATTTCTTTTGCGAGCTCTGGAGGCACTTCCTCATCATCATCAAGATTGAGTATCCAGTCTCCAGTTGCCTTCGTAAACCCGAAATTCTTATTCACATTCAGCATGAGGTTGTTGGGTCTCGTATACACCTGAGCGGTAAACTTCTTGGCCACTTTTACCGTATCGTCTGTCGAGCCCGAATCCACAACAATAATCTCTTGAGCAAGTATCTTCACCGAACTCAACGTCTGCGCGAGGCTTTTTGACCGGTTATGGGTTGAGATAACAACGCTTATGGTCATGATAGTTTCCTTAGTGACATGATGAATCCCTGTATGCGTGCGCGATCCGCGACATATACCGTCACTCCATAAAGTATAACACCGGTGAAACCCGTCGCGCCTAGAAGAAGTACGTTTTTCGGCAGATGCGGAACAATCAGAGCATACCAGGCTCCTTGTACGGCGATACCCAATACCGCACTCCAAATTTGTGCCCAAAACGAAAACGATACGATCTTTTTGACTTCGCGAAGAACCCACACAATCGTAAACGATATGATACAAAGCGCGATAGCAAATCCGTTATACCCAAAAAGTTTGATGCCGGTTACGGCAAGAGTCCATGTCAGGACGGTCCAAAGTACCATAAAAAAGAGCGTTGTTTTAATTTTTCCGACCGCATTTAATGCATTGGTTAATGGCGTCGTCATGCCGGCCATCGCTGCCGCCACCACAAAAAAGTAAAATGACACGAGCGCAGGATTCCACTTCGCGTACTTCGGAATGATCTCCACCATCGGTCCCACAAAGAACATCAAACCCATAGAAATCGGCAACATCGTAAGCGCAAGTCCGTAAATCGTCTTTTCTATTGCTTTCCGAAGGAGATTCACGTCATGCTGCATGCGGGCAAAAGCCGGGAATGTCACCCGGATAATGCTATCCATGATAAGCCGCAGCGGCACCTCCGCCCATTTCTTCGCCCACCCGATATAGCCGACTTGAGCAAACGGCAACACCTTGCCCAAAAAGATAGTAAACAGATCGTCTTTCAGAAGCGCCAAAAATGAATTCATCTGGAACGGAATGCCGAACCGCAGTAACCGGTGCAGTACGTCTTTTGAGAACCCAAGAGACATCCTCCATGGACGGATGATATAGATACTCACGAGCCCGATGACGCCGCGCGCAAGCACTCCCCAGGTAAAGCTTGTGATGCCGAATCCCCGCCACGCCAGATAGACGGTCACGATATAAAATCCCAATGTTTCTGCTATCGTCGGTATCACGAGCTTATCAAACTGCAATTCCCGCTCCATAAGAATAGAGGGAATCGTTTTGAGAGATGACAGAAAAAACGATACGATAAGCGCTCGGAATAACCATAATCCCGCGTCGTTGAGGTGATAAAACTGCGCGACCCATGCGCTTCCCGCAAACGAGATAATGACAAGGACGACAACGAGACTTTGTTGGATCGTAAATGTCGTCGTGAGATCCTCATCGGTCAACGGCTCTTTTTTTTGAACCAATGCTGCGGCAAGACCGATATCAGAAAAATATCCCAAAAAGGAGATGACTGCAGACACCACATAATAGACGCCGAAAATTGACGGCGTGAGAAGTAACGTCAACAAAAATGTCGCGGTAAATGCGATAACCTGCAGGAGAAAGGTTCGCGTGGTGAGAGCGACGATACCCACGATCGACCGCTTTTTTAGTGTTGCTATATCAATGTCTTGCATGATATCCCTTCCATGGACGAGTCATCCAGAGCTTCCATAGCCCCTTGAGATCTCCGATAGCGGTCCTCATAACTCTCACCGTCGAACCGGGGTTATCTACCCATGTAACCGGTTCTTCATAAATTCTCCACCCGCGTTTCTCTCCGACGATGAGAAGCTCGGAGTCAAAAAACCATACGTTGTCTTTGATATCAGGGAGCAACTCTTGTACGACGCGACGCGTCACTGCCTTAAATCCGCATTGAGCATCCGTAAAATGCACCCAGAAAAATAATTTGATGAGCGTGATATATCCTTTTGACGTAATGTTTCGAAGTAATCCCCGGCCGTACACCCGAGCTCCCCGTACATTTCGACTGCCTATCGCGATATCAAAACCGCGCTCCAGCGCATGAAGAAGCGGGGGGAGATGTTTCAAATCCGTCGATAAATCAATATCCATATACGCCATATAATCATCATCGCCCCCCATCCACACGTATTTGACCGCGCGTCCCCTCCCTTTCTGAAGAAGATGAACGAACGTTACGCGTGAATCCTTTGCCGCAAGACGTTTGGCTACCATAAGCGTCTTATCCGTCGATGCGTTATCAGCTATAGTCACGCGCCACACAAAGTCGGTGAGGTGCTTCCGCAAAAATCCCACAAGCGCTACCGTGCTTTGCGCGAGCTCCTGTTCTTCGTTATACACCGGCAGGACGATATTAACGGTTGGTTTTTCTTTTTTTGCCATAGGTCAGTATGATAAAGACGAGTGTCGCGACAGATGCAAGATTCCCGATCGTGCGGATCGGCGTATCCGTAAATTTGATAACGATGACGGACTGCCCCGGACCAACATCCAATTGCGGCAACCCGTGTATGACCGCAGGATGAACTTCTTTGTCATTGACACGATATATCCATCCCGGGAAAGACGCCGTATTGATGGTAAGTGTCGCGGCCGTGGTCGATTCGACGATCAATTGCTTCTCAACAGCAGTCGATACGACTGACGTCACCGTCACCTGGTGATCCGATCGTATTGTAGCAGAAACAACTTCTGAAGCGTTCATCGGGCGTGAAATATTTTCCGGGAGATATTCATCTGATATCTTGGAGGCTCGCCACTCAATATCGTCAGCCGTCTCAAACGACCTGCTGTCCTTTATGTACTGATACTGGGGCATAAACCACTTCGCATTGACAACCATAACGCCGACAACAATCACCACGGCGACCGCAATCTTACCCCGAGCATCATCTACACATGCCACGACAAGCGCTCCGAGAAGGGACAATCCAAACGCCGCAAGCGACAAAAAACGCCACGGATACTGCAGATAAGAAAACATAGGCAACATATGCCACAGCGGCCCTGATATCGGCAACGTGAAGACTATTCCTAGGACGGAAACCACGAGGGCCACGACCACATAGACCCTGCTTATGGACTTCTTCCCGATGAGGATATACCCCAAAAAACCGATTGCGGCTGCAATTATATGTAACTTTCCCAGCATAAAAGATAATCCATCGTTTGCGCACCCGGGGGCAGAACCACCAAACCCCCACGCGGAACTCCATAGCTGTATGAGACAAACGAAATGATCACGATAGTTCGCCGTACTTCCGACCTGTGCCGCAACGTTGGTGTACTGCATTTCTGTTATCGCCGGCAACCAAAAAAATGCCGACAATCCTAAACCCAACACAAACCAACGCACGTGGGTCTGTAACTCTTCGGCATCAACCCTTTTCCGAAAGAAACGGACCGTCCACCAAATACCCAGACCAAGAAAAAGAAATAACATTGTCACATACCCCATGAGCGTATGGGACATGACACTGCCGGCAAGTCCGATGGTTCCGAGAGTCACCGCACGTTTCCTTCGGGTTATATCGTGACTCCAAAGGAGCGCATAGAGAATAAGCGGCCAAAACAACAATATCCAATATTCTCCGACAGCACCCCGCACATACACCTCTACCGCGTGATAGGGCGCGTACAAATACAGAAGCGATGCCGCTATGGCCGACCATTCACCCACTACGGGATACAATACCGCGTACATAAGAAGCGACGGCAGAATTACTCCAATCCCGAACATCACTTTCGTAGCGGTGAGCGCGGGGACTCCCAATGCATAAAAGAGTCCTCCGACATAATAGGGCAACGGGGCATAAAAATTAAAAATCGGGTATCCATACCCGTAACCGAGATCGGCAACCCAACGAACAGGAAACTGTCCTTCTTTGAGCGCCCTGCCCATCTCTATAACGCGGGACACCTGCGTATCGTCATGCATAGGGAAATATCCGGGAGCCAGCAACGGCCGCACCGCAAAGTAGGAAAGAAGAAATACCGCCAATAAAGACAACAGCTTCTTCATGCGCTTTTTGTCAACCTTCGGATAAATACCAGATAACATATTGCGCTCACGACACTCACGACGTCCGCGATAAATCGTTCCGGTGTCTCACGAAACGACGCGTGAATCTCATGTATCCCAGGTGGCACTGATATACGCATAAGACCGAATGAATTCTGATAATCAATCGGTACTCTTATCCCATCAATCGTGACTCCCCACCCGGGGTAATATATTTTGTTTATTTGAACAATGCCGGCTTCTTTGACCTCCACAGCCGCATTAAGCGTTTCCTGCTGGAACGTCCGCGTCGGCAGATTTACGTCACCGCTGACGACGTCAACCATCGCGAGCGAGCGCTGTTTCGGAATTTCAGAAACCCATCGCGGCATATATTCATTTGCGACGGTCGTGGTCCCTTCGTTCGTGGTGTAGTACCCTAAGGGCCGATTCACAAATGCAATGGATTGCTCTTGCAATACAACCGGCACTATCCAAAGAACGACAAACGCCACGAGAAGAAGGTTCCGCTTCCATGAGGTAAAGCCCTCCATTGCCCGCGCGATAACCCATGGTCCGAGAATGACGGGAATAGTCAAAAATCTGTATGGAAACTGTACGATTTTGACAAGGATTGGTAATTTCCAAAGGAATGCGCTTATGGGAGTCGCCATGACGTAGCTTATCCCTATAAGCACAATAAGAATTGAATCAAACGCACGGCGCTTATTCCGTAAACTCAGAACGAGCGCGACGCTTAAAATGGTCGGGATTCCTAAAAGTATGGCTTGCTGAAGAGAAACAAAATACTGTGCGGGATCTGATACGGTCACCGAATCAAACCGCACCAGAGAACTTTCAAATAGTGCCGGGGCCCAAAAAAAGGCCGCGACTCCCGCACCGAGCAGCATGTGTGCGGCATATCGGAATGGGCGGGGTTGTGAGAAAAGAATCGCGACAAAGGAGGCACCGAATAGTAATGCAGTCGTATTGTGCGCCACAATAAGCAATGCGACGCCAGGAGGGATGAGCCAATAGGCACCCGTTGACACCGCAAACATGAGGGCAGAAGCCGGAAGGAGAGCCAACACCTCACCTACCGAGCCACGGTGATACAAATCATATGCTAGATAGGGCGCATACAAAAAACTCACAGAGCCCATGAAACTCGCAAGTTGGCTAAACCGCCGCCGTAAAGCAAAAAGGATAAAAATAGCACTTCCGGCAACCGACAGGCCGAGTATAAACTTGACGCTGTCGGGAAAAGAAAATCCCGTCAGAAGATGCACGAACGATCCGAAATATAAAAACCCCGGATAAAGGAAATTGGCAACCGGATATCCATAGCTATTATTCAGTCGGCCCAAAAACCTCACCGGAAACTGACCTGACACCAAACTCTGGTAAAACGCGGATAACCGTATAACCATCCATTCCCCATCATCCGATACGTAGAACCCCCCATGAAAAAGTGGCCAAAGGATAAGAAATGAGGCTACAACAACCCCAAGAACCCATATCCACGGAAATACAGCTCGTTTTTTCATCATAAAGCTTGAGCAAGTGGAACGCTCACGCGGTAGAATCGGAGTTTTCGATCAAGACGGCGACCCTTCTGATATTCACCGATAAGTTTGAGCGGCCATCCTGTAGGCGCCACCTGCGTCTCGTTGAGGATAAGATATGTCGGCTGAACGAGCGCTTCGGCCTTTATAGAGGCTGGTATTATTTCGGGGAGAGGCCATATGCCTTTAATTTTGATATTAGGGTTGTCGACAAGATAAATCTCTATCGCATAGGGCATAAGTCCGAACGTCCCTTCTGTGTATACATTGACCTTCTCATGCTGCACTTCCTCGCGTAAATATGCGATCACTTCCGGTACCCCGCCGCCGGCTGGCCAATCATCCATATACTGATATCTGTCAGACAAAGGAATCGGAGCGTTAATGGGGTCGTTCACGATGACAAAGGAAGCGAGCACACTCGGCGTCAGTAGTAGAAGAACGAGTGCCAGTCTCACCAGCGGTCTTTTCACAGCATCCCAGAGCGTCATAAAGCTCTGCCCCGCGACAACAATCAAAGGGATCGCCATGAAAAGAATAAACCGCGGGTACAGAATCTTGGCGAAGTTTGCCAAAGCGAGAAACGGCAACGCCCACCAGAAATAAAGCAGCCACCGTTCTCTGACTTTCCCCCATCGGGTAAATATAGGTATGAGTGCCGCGACAAATACCGGAAGGGTGAGGTAGCTCCTCAGCCAATCGGACATGCCGCGCAGATTGCCGGCAAAGAAGCGAAACGGCTGATTGAGCCATTCACGGGGGCTGAAAACAAACACATTGTCTTTCTGTGCGATGATGTGAAAGAAAGGAGACAACCGCAATACGCTATACACGACTTGAGATAATACTGCGGCGATCACGACGAGCCCTGCCCATCGCAGAAACCGTACCCACCGGTCATTTCCCCGCCAGTCAAAAAGAATAAGCGTCACCGGGAGAAGATATAGGCTAAATAATCCTGAACTCTTATTGAGCATTCCTGCACCCAGCAGCATGCCGAGAATGAGCGCAACGTCGAGTCTCAACCGCCGAACGAGAAGGATTGCTAGAAACAAATTCCAAACAGCAAACATGGAAACCATCGAATCGTAGATCGCCATACGGTCGTACCAGAGCGTAAACGGCACAGCGAGATACAAAACACCAGTAAACCACGACACCCGTTTATCCCGAAACAGTTCCCATGAGAGTACCCATACGCCGATCATCGTGCCTAATCCCGCAAGCACCGAGGTTAAGCGGCCGACAAATAACGGATCAAAACTTTTTAACACGCGGAGAAGGATCATCATGATCCACGTAAACATCGGCTGCTTTCCGTCTGTCAGAGATATGAAGCGCCAATTGGGATCGCGCGTCCCGATCTGAGACCAGCGGATATAGATCGCTTCATCCGTAAAAATCGGCAAGTGTGTCAGGTTCGTCAGTCGCGAGACTAAATACGCCACAATAAGCACCCCGAAGCCCAATACAATCCACGCCCATCGACGTCTAATTCCTGGCATATCTCAATTATACCAAGAATGCGTGAAATCTTAAAAAGAGAAGTGTTCGCGTATGATACACTGGATATATGCAAACGGGATTTCATCATGCATTCCATCATCATAGCCACGCAAAACGATCGGGAAAGACCGCGGGTATCTTACGTCTCATTGATAGCTCAGCGTACCTTATGGGGGCGATTTCCGTCGCAGTAAACGTCCCGCAGCTTATCGCCGTGTGGACCTCTCCCAGCATCGCTGGCGTATCGATTATCTCCTGGATAGGGTTTCTTACGGGCTCGGTATTTTGGTTTGCATACGGCCTACTTCACCACGAAAAACCCATTACCGTCATAAACGCGGGGCTCATCATCATCCAGGCCCTTATCGTCCTCGGGCTCGCGGTACGCTAGCGGGCATGAGGAATGACAGCCCGCCGATAGCAACACCCGCCCAAATACTCCACGTCTTCCACAATTGTTCCGTTACTCCATAGTCGCCGAAGTATAGATATGGCGCATAGCTTACTAGGAGTCCCAAGGAAACAATTGTCGCAAACCGTGTAAGTTTGGTTTCTTTCGGCAAAAGAGCAATAAACGGCATCACCCAGACCCAATACCAGGGTAGGAATTCACGTTTCAGAAGCACCAATCCCAATCCGGCTACTATGGCCCACAGCATCCATCGTGTATTTCTCCTCAATAGCATGACGGGGATAAGAACGAGCGTAATAGTTTTCGCGGCAACGGAAAACGCCAGCCAAAGCCATGCGGACCAATAGGTTTTAGTGAAGTATGCGAGTATCGCCAGCATGGCAAACGCCGTAAGTACCACATCGTTATGACCACTGACCAACGATTCCACGAGAATAAGGGGGTTCAAAGCAAAAATAGTGAGCGCCAGCGCCGCATGCGGGTGATCGAGTTTGTCCACACACCGCGACAGCGCCCACGCCGTCAAAAGGAAAAATCCCGCTACCATGAACTTGAGGTTAAAAAGGATAATGAGAAAATATCCAAAGCCTAGTAGGTATGGCACAAGGGTCATACCGATCCATAGCGGTGCGTAGGCCGTGGTCAAATGCGTCCACCGCATGAAATTAGTCCACGGATCTATCCCCGCAAACTGAAGCGGGGTCACCACATAGGGATTCTGATGATAAAGAAGTACTGTTTTGGCCGTAAACATGTAGTTGAAAAAATCATAAGAAAACGCGGCGGGATAGGAAAAAACGATGATACCGGTAACGATGAAAATAAGCGTCCAAATCTCTTTGAGCCCCAGTGCATTTTTTCGCACCGCGGAAAGTAGCATCGAGTACATGCCAAAGAGAAGCAAAAGAACACCTGCATAGAGCGCCGTCGCGAGAGGACGCTCGTAATATCCGACGTGTTGGAATTCCTTTTCGACCGTCTGATATATGCTTGAACGCGAAAGCGTAAGGTTGAGGTCGACCTGCGTATAACTAAAAAGAACCAATGCGATTGCCGCAATCGTATATCCTACAAAGAAAAAAGGGCGTAAGATATGCTTCATGTTATGAATATTTTCCCTGCATGGCATTCCAACGGATCATGAGAATATCCCGCAGGCCCTCAAATGAATCCTTTATGGGATTCACCCGCCGTGTTTCCACGTAATGCCATTCTACAGGGACTTCCCGGATGTTGTATCCCAATTGTTTCGCCAGAAAGAGAACCTCGATATCAAACCCCGCAGTCACCATAGGACCCTGGGTCTTCTGAGGCTTTCCATAGAGCCGAAGCTTAGAAATTATCCGTTGGGCAATGTCCGCTTTAAACGCCTTGAAACCGCATTGGGTGTCCGTGATGCCGTTGAGGCCGAGAAAAATACCGCGAAGCATCATAAAACCGCGCGCCATAATGATGCGCGACAGCGGTGCACCTTCCCGTCTGCCGCTGCGGGACCCGATGACGACATCGTATCCTTTTTCAAACCACGGCAGTACTTTTTCAAGCTCCGCAATGGGAGTAGCCTGGTCAAGATCGGAAAATAATATAATTGCCCCTTTAGAAGCGCTGACGCCGGAAATCACTGTACCGGCTTTACCCAAATGCTGATTGTGAATGATACGGAATCCTGAAGTTGCTTTGGCGAATGAATCCAACAATTCCGGCGAGGCGTCTGTCGATCCGTCATCGACGATGATGACTTCCCAGGCATATTTTTGATGTTCAAAATATCGCGACACCTTATCGAGCGTACCCAAACGTATATTCGTTTCCTCGTTGTACGACGGAATGACGACCGACACGTGAGGCATCATAGATCTTTCCCCTTATAATGACCTAATTTTAATATCGTGACAAATGAGACGTGTGATTCTCCTTCGATTTCCGCTCGACCGAAACCGGCAATTTCCCACAGGGAGTTCCCCAAGGGCTTACAATCGGACAATTCACAAATAACAACCAGTTGATCGGTGACTGTCTTTCGCTCAGGGTCTATAACGGTGTTTTCGATCGTTACCGGAGCCCTACCCCATAATTCAAAGAAATACCGGTACGCGTGATCGGAGTTTCCTCCGGTCATGAGTGCGAAATTAAACGGCCTTCCTCCGGTCGTATCAAGCGCTGCCCGGGCGATAAGCTTTGTCTGGGCGAGCTGGTTATTCGGCGTAAATAGAAATGGCATCCCGAGCCAATTAAAATAGAGTAATCCCGCAAACAAAGCCGCCATCACCCATGTTCCAATCCGTTTCACCGCCCCAAGCCGGAAAATAAGCGCGGTCATGAAAAACGGCAACGCGTAGAATAAACCGAAGTAATAATCATAAATACCCTTTTTGTAGAGCCCGAACAGAACAAGCGGTACGAAAAACCAGAGAAAGAGAAGGACGATACCTTTTTTCCACCGTTCGGACAGTACACCCTCAGACTTCCATGGTACCGGTATCTTCCCGAAAAGCGCGAGCAGCATAATAAGCAGAGAGGAAATTATGACTATGGCTATACCCGTAGGCCATAACCACTGCACGAAGGGAGTGAGATGTATGATCTGCTCCGGAGGCGGCATACGGAATACTAATCGTCCGAATAGCCGGTAGGACACATTGACAAGCGTCATTACAAACTTCATGGGAACCAAACCGGTATCTTTCCCTTCCTGTAAAAACCGGATGATGGAAATCGTATTCGGAAATCCATGCCGCAATTCAAAAGCCAAAAACGGCGCGTACCCGACCACGAATCCGACAACTCCCAATAGATAGGAAGGCACCCACTTCCATGAACGACCATAGAGGAGGTACCACACGCCCACCACCGCGAAGAAAAATAGAAACAGATAATGAAGCTGCAAACCTATTCCGAGGGCGACACCAATCCAAAAAAGAAGTTTGGTTTTTTTATCGACAACGCTTTTCCAGAGAAAATATACTATCGCGGTTGCAAAAAACGGTACCGGATTCGGATTCCAGGACGACCGGGAATACGCAATGACGAGTGGAGACAACGCATATAAACCTGCAGCCATGAGCCCTACCCACTCGTCAAACATATCGCGGCCGAGCCGATAGACGAGGTAAATGGTCACAAAACCAAAGGCTGCTACCATGATGGCAGCGCCCGACGGATCGAGATGAAAAGCCCACACAAACGGCAGCATGAAATAGTAATAAATGGGCCCCAGAAAAAATCCTCCCACTGACGCGGTGGGCCCAAGAAGAGTAAATTTATGATTGACGATCATGTGGAGGACGACCAGCATGTCACGGCCTTCATCCCCCAAAAAGGTCATGTATTGAGAGATATGATACAACCGCAAGTACGCCCCGACAAGCAATATGAGCGTTAGAAGTATCCCTGAATAATTCGCTTTGATCGTTTTAAGAATATCTTTCATGAGGAGGTACCACCTTCGCTGAATTTCTTCCTGCCAACGCATTACTTCTTCCAGATGACACGCGAATACATTATGTAATTCCAGACGAGTCCCACGCCGACTCCGATAATATACGAAACGAAATATGCCGATTTTCCAAACAATACTGTCCCCACCCATACGCTTACCGTCTGAATGATGAGCGCTCCCAGTGAGGTAATGTTAAACTGCAAAAATTTGGGTATCATCTTTTTCCCTATCACTTTGCGGTCGCCGAATGTCCATGCATTATTCAGGAGAAAATTCGATATGATAGCGAGTTCTGCCCCCGTAGCGCTTCCGGCTGCGGGATGGAGTCCCGCACGCACCATCAGTTCCAAAACTACGGTATTTATGATAAACCCAATAGTTCCCACCACGCCGAATTTAAAAAACGACCAGCTGGTGATCTCCTGAAAACGTGAAACTGCGATATATTTATAAATGTTAAAAATATATTCCGCCGGGGCGATTTTGGAATGCCCATATAACCGATCGGTAAAATGAAACGGTATTTCTTTCACGATCGCTCCATGGTGTATGGACTTGTGTAAAAAAGCAATTTGGAATACATAGCCGCTGTATTTTTCCATCTCGCGGTGTGTGGCGAGGTAAAACTTCTTCGTATACGCGCGGTATCCGCCGGTCCAGTCACGGACATCGATATGCCACAACCCAAAACGGACAATGCTATTACCGATAATGCTGTATATTTTCCGTATGAGTCCCCAGTTCCCTGGAATTGCCCCGCCTGGGATATAGCGGCTGCCGACGGCAAACGTCGCACCGTTATCTATCGCCGAAAGTAAACGGGGCGCGACCGTAGGATCATGGGACAAATCGGCATCGATCTGGAGGACCACGTCTGCATCCATGTGCTCAAATGCCTGCGTCATCCCGCGAAGGAGCGCTTTTCCCAAGCCTTCTTTTTTCCCGGAAATGATAAAAACGTCCTTATGCGTTTTTCGAAAGGTTTCTACAACCTGCGCTGTCCCGTCCGGAGATGTATCATCCACCACGAGGTAAGAAATAGAGTATTTTTTCGCCGTGCCGAACGCCTTGTCGAGTTCGGTCAGAAGCACTCGAATATTTTCTCGCTCGTTATACGTGGGAATGACAACGACTACCTTCATACAGCCAAAATTAGACCCGTTCTCTCCAATAATTGAGTAGGTCTTCGGCGGTCTTTTCGAACGGAATCTCGGGCGACCATCCGGTTTTGGCCTTGAATTTTGAGGCGTCTCCTATAAGGATTGGCACGTCCGAAGGCCTCATACGGGCCGGGTCCTGTTTTATTTCCACCTTCACCTTGCTCATTTTCAGCATCATATTTAGTACGTCTGCGATCTTAATCGCTTTGCCGGTTGCGATATTATACACTTCTCCGGGATCGCACTTCTCGACAGCCAGAAGATACGCTCGAACCATATCCCGGACGTCAGTATAATCGCGGGCGGCCTCCAAATTACCGACATAAATGATTGGCTCCTGCTTTCCTTTTTCGATGAGGGCAATCTGCTTGGCAAATGTCGATTCGGCAAACGTATCGCCCCGTCTCGGGCCCGTATGGTTAAACCCGCGTGTCCGAACAATCCTCGTCTGGTAAGACTCAAAATACTGGTATCCCAGATAGTCCATCGCGAGTTTGGAAACCGCGTACGGCGACAGGGGGCGCAGCGGATTTGTTTCTTTGATAGGCACTTCATCAGCGTGCACCATGCCGTATTCTTCGGACGAACAGGCTATCTGGATAACCGGGTCGATTCCAACTTGTCTGACTGCCTCAAAAAGGTTCGCAGATCCCACGATATTGACTTCCAAAGTCACCGCAGGAGAACCCCAGGAGGTAGGCACAAACGACTGGGCCGCGAGATGGAAAATATAATCCGGCTTGGTCTTGTTAATCGTCGTATAGAGACTGTGACTATCTAGTAAGTCCGCATCCTCAAGATGCAGTTTCGACTTTATGGACTCGATATGGTCCATTTTACTGCGTGGACGGCAAAGTCCCGAAACCTCAAATCCATTGGACAAAAGGAGCTCCGCCATGTAGCTGCCGACGAATCCTGCGATACCTGTAATCAATGCTTTTTTTGCCATATAGTCCTCCTTAATGCTGAGATCCCTCGCTTCGCTCGGGATGACTCATAAAAATTCGTCACATCCTGCCGATACCGTAATACATAAACCCTAAATCACGCACGTGGGATGGTTCGTAAATGTTTCTCCCATCAAATAATACCAGACTTTTCATACCCTTGGCTAGACGCACGAGGTCAAGCTGTCTGAACTCGTTCCATTCCGTCACGATCGCTACTGCGTGAGCCCCCGTTGCGGCTTCATATGCGTCATGGGCAAACGTTACGGATTTTGGAAGCTTGGGCTTGGCCTTATCCATGGCAATCGGGTCGAATGCGATCACTTTGGCTCCCTTTTCCAAAAGGGACGTGATGATATCGATAGACGGCGCTTCGCGCATATCATCCGTATCCGGCTTGAACGCCAAGCCCAGTACCGCTATTTGTTTGCCCTTAAGCGAGCCGAAATGTTTGACGATTTTGTTGACAAAATTCTGCCGTGCCTCATCATTTATCTGTTTGACCGCTTTGAGAAGCGTGAAGTCATACGTGTGTTCCCCGGCTATCGCAATAAGCGCCTTCACGTCCTTAGGGAAACAACTCCCGCCGTAGCCGACCCCCGGATAGAGAAAGCTTCGTCCGATCCGTTTATCCAAACCCACGCCTTCAAGGACGCGCTCCACATCAGCACCGACTCTTTCCGAAAGAAACGAGATCGCATTAGCAAACGATATCTTGGTCGCAAGCATGGAATTGGAGGCATATTTGATAAGCTCTGCCGTCTCGACATTACAATGGACTATCTTCCCGTCAATTGGCTTATGGAGCTCCGTCAATATTTCCCGTGCACGATCTGAATTCGTTCCGATAACCACACGGTCCGGATGCATCGTATCAGAAAGCCCTGTGCCTTCCCGTAAGAATTCCGGGGTCGAGGCAATCGCAAATGATGACCCCTCCGGTTTGAAGCGATTGACGATCTCAGACACTTTTTTACCTGTACCGGGCGGAACCGTACTTTTTGTGACAACGACTTTGTAGCCAACCAACGATGTACCGATTTCCTCGGCCGCCGCAAATACGCTGGTCAAATCGGCTTCGCCATTTGGTTTGGAGGGGGTGCCGACAGCAATAAAAATGACATTTGAAGGCACGACTGCCTCTTTATAATCCAATGTGAAATGTAGCCTGCCAGCTGAAATATTACGCCGGACAAGTTCAGTAAGCCCCGGCTCGTAGATAAGCGGATCGCCTTTTTTCAGTTTTTCAATTTTTTCTTTTGTGCGTCCGACCACCCAAACGGTATTTCCGAGATCTGCAAATACGGCGGCGGTCACAAGTCCTACATATCCATGGCCAACGAATGCGATCGTCATAAGTCATTAGTATACGAAAAAAAACGACGCCTGTATAGGCGTCATCCGTCAAACATGTATGATAGATTACTTCCCAATGACGGATTCCTGGCGACGTACTTCTTCTATACCCGCAACAAAATCATGCATCGGGATCCCGAGTGACGTAACTTTCTTATTCGCGAGTACCGCATATCGCGGTACGGGTGCGCGACCGGTGAAATACTCAGCGAATGTCGTGGGCTTAACGAGATTCGTATCACATCCCCAGGTATGCGCGATTGCCTTCGCGGCATCAAACGGTGATATGGGAGGCGCGCTTACCACATGATATATCCCCGAGGCGTTCGTGGTAACCAGTCGTTCCAGAGCGCGAGCAATATCGTCGATAAATGTCGGTACAAACAGTTGATCCTGCGGCGCACTGATTGTTTGACCCGATTGCAACAGTTCAAGCATCTTGTGCGCAAAATCCTTCTTACCGATGGGGCGCGCGCGATATGGATTGGATATACGGATGACTAGGCCGTTCTCTAATGCCAAAACACGCTTCGCGCCTTCGGATTTTGTGACTGCGTACCACCCTCGCGGACTGGGCACGTCGTCTTCGGTGTATCCGTCTTTTTTCGCTCCGTCGAACGCGTAATCCGTATCCACATAAAGAAGCCTTTTACCGGACGCACGGCATGCGTCCGCAATATTTTGTGTAGCCATCACATTGACCTTCCAGGCGGCACTCGCTTCTCCCAACCCCCGCTCCTTTTCAGCTCCCTGCACATCAGTAAATGCGGCCATATGGACGACCCACGGCGCTTCGTGGTTAGAGGTAATTTTCGCTATGATATCCTCTTTATTCGTGATATCTGTGCCCGTCTCCAGACTGTAGTTTTGGAAGGTAAACGATGGGGAAAGAAGTTCAACTACACGCGACCCTACGAGTCCCGACAAACCAGTTCCCAGTAGTTTCATACGGCGCCTTTATATAGCGTTTTGTAATACGCCTGATAGGATCCGGATTTGACGGCGTGCCACCACTCTCCGTGCACGGTATACCAATCGACCGTACGTTTCAGCCACTCATCAAAATTATGCTGCGGCTGCCAGCCCAACTCGTTTTTGATTTTTGACCAGTCAATCGCATATCGCCGATCATGTCCCGGTCGGTCGACGACGAATTCGATGAGTGATGCGTCTTTTCCCATCATGGCAAGAATCTTTTTGACGACCGTAAGATTATTTATGTCTTCCGTCGTACCTCCCACACAATATGTTTCTCCTGACGTGCCTTTCAGAAGTACCGCTTCTATCGCACGGCAGTGATCTTCGACATACAGCCAGTCGCGGACATTTAAGCCGTCTCCGTAGACCGGTACTTTTTTCCCTTCAAGAATGTTCGTAATTGCAAGCGGGATGAGTTTTTCCGGGAATTGGTACGGACCATAGTTGTTTGAGCAATTGGTGATCGTAATCGGCAATCCGAAAGTATGATAGTATGCCCGCACTAAATGATCGGAGCCTGCCTTGCTTGCCGAATACGGACTTCTGGGGTCATATGATGTTCGTTCACTGAATGTATCCGTACTTCCGAGTTTGAGTGATCCGAACACTTCATCTGTGGAGACATGATGAAATCTCCTCACCTTGGCTTTAAGCGAAGCGGCCAAAAGGACGTGCGTTCCGACGACATTGGTCATGACAAAGGGCGCAGCTTCCAATATAGACCGGTCGACATGGCTCTCTGCGGCGAAATGGACGACCATGTCAATACCCTTCATGATTTCAGAAACGTGCTCTGCATCGCATATGTCGCCCTGCACGAACCGGTAATGAGGATTTTTTTCAACCGAAGTAAGGTTCTCGAGATTCCCGGCGTAGGTCAGTTTGTCAAAATTTATAACGTCATCTTCCGGGTGATGTGCGAGCCAATAGAGGATAAAGTTAGTTCCGATAAATCCGGCGCCGCCGGTCACGAGTAATTTCATACAGTATTAATCGCTAGTACTACAAAAGCCTGTTTGCCGTTACGCGTCACAGTTTTCCCTGTTTTACCCGTTCCGCCACCTGAAGGTTAGCGGCCAATAATTCGTCGTGCGAGGTTCCTGCATCAACCCACCAATCGATAACTTCACACATCAATGACTTTTCTTTTAGATACACGTTATTGAGGTCGGTAACCTCTAGTTGTCCCCGAGCGGAAGGCTTGAGCTCACGCACGAAATCAAATACCCGGTGATCATAAAGATAGATCCCCGTCTGTGCGATATCGCTTCTGGGCTTCTCCGGTTTTTCTTCAATACTCAAGACCTTTCCTTTATCGTCCATCTCGATGACGCCGTATTGCCTGGCTTCTGTGTCCCGATGGACACCAAATACCATAGCCGCTCGTTTATCCTTTTCCAAAAACCTTTCAAATCGATCAATGGATTTCTGCAGGTCAAAGTTAAAAATATTGTCTCCCAAGATAACCAAAAGCGGTTCGTGATGGGCAAATTCTTCCGCCAGCTTCAGCGCATCGGAGATACCTCCGGTCGGATTCTGTTGGATCGCATAGTAGAGCCGCATGTCAAACTCATCACCGGACTTCAAAAGGTTGGCAAAGTCTCCGACGTGCTCGCCGCTTGTGATAAGAAGCACTTCTTTCATACCTACTTTCCGCATCATTTCCATGGGGTAATAAATCATGGGCTTGTTGTAGACGGGAAGCAAATGTTTGTTGGTCACGAGCGTAAGCGGCCGAAGTCTGGTCGCGAGCCCTCCTGCAAGTATGACGCCTTTCATAAATCTACTCCTTTCCGGTTATAACGCCAACGTCAAAAGTAGTACGATGGCAATTGATCCGATGAGGATATATTCTATCACAACATTACGGTGGAGATCTCCTTGCAGCGCATGATGGATAATTCCCCACGCAACATACGCGATAGAGGTCACCACTCCTGCGGTGAGCTGCAATCGTGTGTCCCCGGCCGCATACCAAAACGTCAGCGCCCCACCGGCTAGGATACAAAACAGCACAAAACCGTGAATGAATTGATGATATTTCATATGAGTGATCCGCGTACAAGCGTCAGTCCGCTAATTATGATTGTTGCCAAAAATAATATATGCGCGATATTGTGACCCACGAGCCGGACCACACGTCGCTTTGACACGACGTATGCGTCAACTGCAAGTACCCCGATGAGAAGCCCGACAAATACGTATCCGACTCGCTGCGTCAATCCTGATATGTTAATGAGCGGGGTTGTTTTCACCGCTCCCATGGTAAGAACCGGTTGTGCGGCAGGCTGTATGATGGTCTGCGGCTCCGCTGATACTACTGGAATTTTCTCTGAGGTTTGTGCGGCCGGTTCCTTAGGTAACACGACGGTTTTTGCCGGTTCGGGGGCGGCAGCCTGGACTTGAGGAATTTGAGCTACCGGCTTCGCGTTTGTCGCGCCAAACATCTGGACCACTAGAGTCGTCTCTTCCCCGTTAAGGACTCCGTTGACGACTGCAAACCCGACATCCTGATATCCGGGCTTGACGATATTTGCCCGATGAGACGGCGATCCCATCCACGCCGCAACAACACCGTCACTCGTCTGAAAATTTTTAGCAAGGTTCTCTCCTGCAAGCGTATACCGATACCCGGAACCCACGATGAAATCCCAAGGGGTTTTGCCCTGCGGACTGTTATGTGCCCAGTAATTATTGGCAAACATGTCTGCCGCTTTCGCGGCTGCAGCCTGGGATAGTGTACTATTTAAGGTCAGCTGAGATAATCCCGTCTGTGCACGCTGGGCATTGGTGTCTGCCAATAGCTGCTCCACCCGGATATCTGTCGCATATCCCAACACGTCGGGAGCCTGCTTGTGAAGAAATTTAATTCCGAGGTTAAATACTCCTAAAAGCAACACGTACGCAAGCAACGCTTCGTGATGGAGCGCTTTGGCACGATGATTATTTGCTTCGTGAGGGACGAGCCAATGATGAAGTATCCGAAAAATATTCATATCCAGATATATCCATCATAGCCCAGGGCAACTCTAAAATACCAGCCCCTCTCTGGAAATGCCTTTTAATAGCCGGATCCCGACTGATCGGCTGTCGGCTCCGGAGTCGGCGTTTCGTTATCCGAACCCAGAATGATGACTATTTGCGTCTCTTTGTCGGACGAACTCTTCGTGACGGCAAGCGACCCGCTCCACATCCCTTTGGTTATGGTTTCTGTCATCGTGTCCCCGGTCGTATAGGTTTGCTGGACGGTCCAAGACTTACTCGCCAATTGGCTTTTGTAATACGTCGTCACGGCGTCGACAGAGTCGGCTGTGGATAACGTCAACCAGAACCCGTTTGACTTCCCGCTTTGTGCGCCGCTTAAGGAACTGGTCACTTTCGCGCCAGGATAGAGCGGAAAATCTTTCGGGAAGTTATCCGGCACTTTCCCGCCGCCGATATCTACTTGGGCGCCGGTTTTGGTATCCGTGAAGGTCATTTTACCTTTCTCCAGATCCTGGAGATTGGTCTTGACGCCCGTCCTATTTTCAATCGCCCCTTGCAGCAGTCCCGTGCCTATACGTTTGGCAAAGAACTTCATAACTACTGACGAAACTACACCCACAATGACAATGAGCACTAAGCACCCGATACCCACAAATACCAACGGATTCGTGGACTTTTTTTCTGCTTTCTGTTCAGCTTTTTTTTCTGCCATATATAACTCCTTTTCTTAGAGACACTTTTCCGACTGTGTCGGGATTAGTGTCTCTTAGATCCGCCGCTCAACCGCTCTTTGCGACGTGTACGAATAGTACTGAAAAGTCGCAAAGCAAGGTTAGGCGGACAAAATTATTACTTATATATACGTATCATGAATAGACCGGTGTCGCAAGTGTCCGTTTTCCATTCACCGGTACGTGGAGGAGAAACCCCAAGGCGTTTGCGACCGCACAACCGACCCGCAGTCCGGTAAACGAACCGGGGCCTATCGCGACTTGTATCTTTGTAATGTCCGTGAATTTCAGGTCGTGTTCAAAAAGTATGTCTTCTATAAGCGGCAACACCATTTGGGATTTCATAATCCGCGACTGGCTCGTTTTTTCAAAGCGGTCGTCGCCGATTACTACAGCAACGCTTGCCGTCTCCATGACCGATGTATCGATAGACAATGTCACATCTTTTTTCATACTAATTCCTCCGGATGTAGCATCACCGCGCCTTGTCGCACGATAGTTACCGGACTTGTCGTCGTATCCACAACCGTAGAAACATTTCCCGCTTTACCCGTGCCCGGTACTACGTAGTCGACCAGCTTGACCAATTCCGGGTCAAGCGACTCGAATGTGTAGGGAGTAGGGCTCCCGTGAAAATTTGCAGACGGCCCGAGTATGGGAACACCCACCCCGCGGACTATAGCTAAGGCCGTCTCGTGGTCCGGCATCCTGAAGCCGACTGTTTCACCGCCGCCGCGGATAGGGGAGTGGATCAGATTTTTTTTGCATTTTCCTATAATCGTCAACGCCCCCGGCCAATACGTATCCATCAAACGTCGCACAATATCAGAAGGGGAATCAAGATAGGAGAGCGACTGCTCTATACTATCGACTAATACGGGTGTGGCCTGTGTCAACGGACGTTTACGGATCGTAAATAATGTATCAACAGCGGCTCTATCATCGATCCGGCACCCTATACCGAACGCTGTATCTGTCGGGTATATGACGATCCCACCCTTCCTGAGGGCACTCACCGCCTGTTTTATGTGTTCGTCTATGGTCATACTTCCTTTATATCTATAGTATGCTGATCGCCCTCCGTGACGGCAAATCGGGCGTCTATCCGCCTCACAGGTAGAAACGTGCCTAACCGCTCCGGCCATTCTATGACGACGAGCGCGTTGGGATCCTTAAGCATGTCTTTAAACCCTAAACCCTCAATGTCGGTATTTCCGCGCATCCGATACAAATCCAGGTGATACAAAACTATCTCGGTCTTTGGGATATCATAACGTCGCACAATAATAAAGGTAGGCGAGAGGAGGCGACTGGCAATCCCGATTCCCTTGGCAATTCCCTGTACGAATGTCGTTTTGCCACTGCCGAGTTCTCCCCACAAACAAAGCACCTTGGGAAGACCACTCCCCTTTTCTAGTAAGGAATGTCCAAATTCCGCGCCCAACCTTTGAGTAGCTTCGGCGCTTTGTGTAGTAATCTTGCTAGGTAAAACCATATGAGTCCTGCCCCGATGGCGTCAATTATAACATCGCGGACGGTCGGTTCTCTCGTGGGAGTAAAGATCTGGTGCGCCTCATCGCTCATTGCATAGAGAAGTGCGATCATAAAGGCCATGATCCCCCACACCCTCCTATTGGTAGGGTAGGTCGCAGCAGCAGCCCGATACGATAGTGTAAAGAGCGTCATATATTCGATGACGTGCAGCATCTTGAAGAAAGCGAAGTTGAGCCAGTACTCCGGAGAAACTTTCACGCTATGCTGGCTCGAAAATACGAATATCGTCATCATCCACAGTACGACCGGAACCCAGTAGCCGAACATAAGCAGCCGCAGGGTCTTGGTTACTTTTTTTGTATGATTTTTTTCCATACGTCTGTTTTCTGCCATGCGACCGCCGCCGAAAGAAGTGCAAATCCGACACCAATACACAGGAACGAAAGCATAAACGGTGATACGCCGGACTTCTGTCCGCTAACCGTCGCCTCATCGTTCGTCTCCGGTAGCGTGTCGGATTCGTCAATGCTTCCTGAAGTGCTACTTTCTCCAAGTATATCAGGGATTTCAGTCGTTGTGGGAGGCGGCGTTAGACCGGACGACGGCGTGAGTATTGGCGTCGTCATGGGTGTAGATGCGGGTGAAGGCGTATGAGTCGCGGTCGGATGAGGAATATCGGTAGGATTTGGGGTCGCCGACGGCGCAGGAGTTGGAGTATGCGTGGGACCCGTGATTGCGACGATCGATTCATTTGACCACCCGCCCGATGAGGGAGATCCGCAACCCCCCGGGTATCGGCCGACTTTAAATAAGTATTCTCCGGGACCTGTGTAAGTACTGCTTTCCGTATCGGGCTTTACTTTGATGCTCCCGCTCCACGTGCCTTCCTTACCTAAATCCGTCGAGAGTACCGCATAATATTCCTTACAGCCGGATCCGGGAGCGTTACTCCACTTCCCAGTATTGTCCTGTGTGTATCCGAAATAGCTGGTGCCGCTGGGATAAAATACGCCGCGCAAATACGAGTCAGCGCACCCCGCACAATTCAGGGATACCGTCACCTGCATTTCGGATTTTTCGTCGAGGGTTTTCGGAACGTCAGAAGCAGTAAGCGATTGTGCGGCAAACACAAGAGGAACGAAAAAACTCCAAATGATGCCCAACCCAGGCAGATGATTCATCTGGAAATATAGTTTATCTCAACCTGTATAACCTAGTCTGTACGATGTGAGACAAAGACTTGCGTATTTGTCCAAATTACAATCGTCGCAGTATAATCGCCCGTATGCCAATCAAAGAAGGTCGCAGAAGATCACCTAACGACGTTGTTGTTCTTAGTTTAGTTGAGCCCGACTATTTAGGTCAGCTAAGTTATCGACCACGCAGAATATTTGGATCGGCTGAATTATGTTCAATAAACACGCAACCGCGCACGCGTGAAGGGCATGGCCGAGCGCTACTTAAAAAATTCATTTCGAATGTCGGACCGGGACCTGTAGTCACCACGGAAATCGTCCACAGTCAAACATGGGAAAGGCTTCAACGACTGGGTGTCCTTCACGCCGCGTTTAACCAGGGGAAATATGTAATAACCGATCGTCAAACATTAGCTCAGGAGATACCGATAACGAGATTTCTAGAAAATGGAGGTATTCACATACAAGAGCTAGACATAGAATATGGCACGAAGAAACAATTACCTACCTACAATGCTATCGTTGCCACATACGATCGTGGCGATGATCATTTCGTCAATTATTTCTTTACACGAATCGTTGGAAGAATAGGAATCGCAACTTGGATTGACAGCATCGTTAAGAGTAGACACTAGAAACGCTCTATATAACTCCAATAAACAGAAGAACTATATAGACACGCGGTCTACCTCAAACACACTTCCCAGTGAATAGCTATCAGTAAACACTTTGTCATGGCCGCCTTCCTGATACGGGAGTAAACGCGACAACCCGACGGGTTGATTAGGTTTAAACCTCCCTCTGAAGACTATATTGACACCCGATCTACCTCGAAAACGCTTCCCAAGGAGTAACTGTCGGTAAATACCTTGTCGTGGCCGCCTTCCTGATACGGATCATTCATGATGTAATGGCTGCCGTCATAGGATTTGATGACGACAAAGTGCGTCCCGAACGGACCCCATCGTATACCCACTACCACCGGATTATCTTTGACGTTATCCGGAGAAAGCGACGTAGCGATCCTAGAGATATTCACTCCCTTTACGTTTATTGAATACCGCAACATAGCGGTCCCGACCGAAAAGTTGTTTGGATCGGAGGACGCGATATCGGCAGGCGTTATGTCGTTATGTCCCATATGGCTTGCGACCATAGCAATCGAGGTAATGAGGCATCCGACGCGCGAGATGCTGCAGGCACCGCCGCAGTCATTCCTGCCGTTTATGAGCATGTTCCCCCACTGGCTATCGCGTTGGTTGTAGTAGCATCCCCATCCGTCACAATGCGTTTGCCCGCCGAGCAGTCCTCCGCCCTGGCTCGAAGCAAAGCTCGCAAATCCTGCTAGCTGTGCCCGTGCCTGCGCTAACAGTTGCTGATACCGGCTTTCATCATTTTGCGTCTGGGAAAGGAGCGATTGTTTTTCGCTTTTTTGCTGCGCAAGTAAGTTCGTCCGCTGAACGAGCTGTGTCCGAAGTGCTTCCTGCTCTACCTTTTTCTTTTCCCGGGTGTCTTTCCGGTCGTTGTAGTCGTTTTGTGCGAGCTGCAGTTGTTTATAGAGCTGTGTATCTTCTTCCTGCAGCTGGGCAAGGTACTTCGCCCGAGTGATGAGCTCGGTGAAATCCTTACTGAACAGTAACCACCCGAATTGCGATGCCGCGGACCGTTTGTATGATTGCGGTATGCGATGCAGTACGAGTTCCAGCCTTTGGGTCTTGAGCGTTTCCAACCTACCTATTTCCCCATCAAGCTGGCCTATCTCTGTATCCAGTGCCGATATTTTCTGCTTGGTATCGTCTATCTGCAGGGTCGTGAGGGTAATTTGCGAATTCAGGAGAGAAATCTGTTTGGAAAGCGTATCCTTTTGAGACTGGAGATTGCTGATTTGCTGATTATAGAAGTCAATCTGCTTCTGTATATCATCATTCGATTGCGCGAATACCTGTGCTCCCAAAAGCACGGTGATGCCGACAATGACGATAATCTGAAAAAACCTTCTCATGCATGTGCTTACGTACGTTAATTTAGATAACGAATAAGAGCCGTCCAACTCCCTACTGCTCCCAGGACAAATCCCAAGAGAATAGTGCCGACAAAGAAGCCTCCGGCGGACAGTAAAAATACCGGGCCCGTTGCGTTTACAAGAAGCGCGTGCAGTACGGGAATCATCCCCAGGAATGCATACAACATAGGCCGCATCCACAGTACCACAACGACAAGTATAAGTGACGCGAGTGCTGCTCCCATCGCGCCATACGTACCGCCCTCAACGATAAACGGTGCACGTATGGTCCAAGGGGAAGCTCCAACCAGCGTAAGAATCTCGATCTCGTCCCGCTTGAGCGCGACCTTCATAGCAATCACTGTGCCGATTATGAGCAGCGAATCAAGCGCCAAAAGGAGAGCGAGCGTGCCGCCGACCAAACGGATTGCGTTGGTCCAGGCAAGGAGCGAGTGTACCACGTCGCGCTGATATACGACTTCGTCAACGCCGTCGCTTCCCTGGATGACCGGGGCTAGCTGTTCCAAATATTTCGGATCGGTTGCGGAAACTTCAAGCGAAGCGGGCAATATATCGGCGGTGACCATTTCCAGAAGTAGCGGGTCATTTTGATTTTGTTGGCGGTAGATCGAAAGCGCTTCGTCTTTCGAAACGAACCGGGTCGATGCGACTTTGCCGGTCGCCTCCAGTTTTTTCTTCAGGCTATCGGCTTCCACCTGTCCCGCTTTTGGCGTAAAGAATACCGTAATCTGCGGTTTACCTTCAAAAAATCCGAGGATGGAGACAGACGCCAGAGATGCCAGGAAAAAAACACCGCCGACGAGAAACGTCAGAAACATGGTAAGGGTCGCCGCGAGAGCCTGGTTGGGAGACCTGCGGATATGGGTACGGACTTCTCTAATGAGCGGCATCGTGTTTGCCTCCTTTGTGGTCTCTCTTTTCGTGCTTGGTCAGATGATAGTGGCCTTTTTCCTCATCGCGGACGATATGTCCGTGCTCAATCGTCAGTGTCCGTTTTTTCATGCGGTTGACGATATCGGCATTGTGGCTTGCGATAATGACGGTCGTACCCAGTTTATTAATTTCCTCAAGGATATCGATGATGCCCCACGCGGTTTCGGGATCGAGGTTGCCTGTAGGTTCATCGGCAAGGAGTATTTTGGGGCCGCCGACAATTGCCCGGGCAATACCTGCGCGTTGCATCTCCCCTGCCGATAACTGCATGGGAAATACGTTTTTCTTATCCGTCAGACCCACCAACTCCAACACATTACTCACTCCTTCAGGAATACTTTTAGGCGGCTTACCCAAAATTTCAAGGACCATAGCAACATTTTCGTATACCGTGCGGTCCAGAAGTAATTTAAAATCCTGGAATACTACTCCCACTTTACGCCGAAGAAGATGTACCGTACCCTTTGTCAGTTTATGGAGATCCCAGTCATCAACGATGATCGACCCGTTCGAGGCGATAAGATCGCGGGTGAGGAGCCGCAAAAGCGTCGTCTTGCCGCTTCCTGACGGCCCGATGAGAAACACAAACTCACCGTCCGGTATCTCTACGGAGATGTCTATGACCCCCGGGATCTTCCCCGGATAAAATTTGGAAACTGAAGTAAAGCGAATCATCCCTGGTACTCAACTTACTTTCCTTGAAGCTCAAGTCGTCCGACGTCCATGAGCCACGACACTTTTTTGCCTTGTAACGTCTGGCCGCAGACTTTTACGGTCAAGCCGACGTATTGGTCGAGGTCTACGACAGAAGATATGAGATATGCAGTTTGGGACGGGCCGCCATCGCGAACGAGACTATGTGTGCCTTCCCCATCCAAACCGCCTTTTTCTATTTTTCCGGTCGCGCAGTCTTTGAACGTCGAGGCATCCTGGACTCCCACGACCTTCGCCGTATTTATCGGCGTCCCCTTAGGAGCACCCGGAGTTCCCAATGAGCTTTTGGTCGCGAGGAGATATCCGGTCCCCACACCGAAAAGAATGAGGACTATGTAGACGCCCAAAATGACGAATGAATTTTTCTTCAGTTGCTTCATAATCGGTTTATTGTCTCTCGCGTCTATGGGACGCAGAACCGTATCACCTGCGAGCGTTTCCGGTTCGTCTGTCGTCTGCCGTATCGTTTTATTCGGCATAGGTCTCATAGGTTATCTCATTATCAGGTCTTACGAATATTTTTTCAAGTATGCGAGTATAAAATCCTCAAGATTCCCATCCAGGACGCTTACCGTATCTGATGTTTCATACTCGGTACGCAAATCCTTGACCATATGATACGGATGCAATACATAGGACCGGATCTGATTCCCCCATCCGGGAGTTTTATACACCCCGCGCAATTCCTTTTCCTGGGCCAGCCGCTTTTCATTTTCCGCCTCCCAAAGTTTCGCACGGAGCATTTTGAGTGCGAACTCACGATTTTGCCCCTGATACCGCTGCGCCTGGCTTGCGACGATAATCCCTGTGGGCTTGTGTTTCAACCGCACTGCAGTCGAAACCTTATTCACGTTTTGGCCGCCTTTACCGCCGCTTCGATAGAACTCCCATTCCAAATCCTCTTCGCGTATGTCCGGACCCACTTCCTCGTCAATAATCGGCAGTACCTCAACCATGGCAAAAGACGTCTGTCGCAATTTATCCGCGTTAAAGGGTGACTGACGCACAAGCCGGTGCACGCCTGCTTCTGCCTTGAGGAATCCAAACGCAAATCTGCCGTTGACTTCCAGAGTGATACTTTTTATCCCCGCTTCGTCTCCCGGCGTGTAATCCATCTCCTCCGCTTTCCAGCCCTTCCGTTCTATATAGCGCGTATACATCCTGTACAACATTTGCGTCCAGTCCATGGCTTCTGTCCCGCCCTGTCCGGCATGGAGCGCGAGTATTGCGTTTCCTTTGTCATACGGACCGGAAAGGTAAAGCGCAAATTCCAAACGGGTGATTTCTTTTGCCAGTGCCGCTTCATCACCAAGTTCCAATAATAGGGCAAACTCCTCACCTTCGGCAAGTTCTTTCTGGAAGCCGGACAACTCCTGCATCCTCTTGGCCGCACGTTCGGGTTCTTTCCAAAAATCAGGATGCATCGTCTCGGCTTCCCGCTCACGGATTTCTTTCCGCATGCCATCGAGATTTAACTTGGTGATAAGCTCTGTCGCTCTGGTTTTCAGTTCTTCGTCCATGAATGTATTCTACCATGGATACCTGACGACACTTACATGTTTACCCTCGTGGATTTTTGAATGCGAAAAGCACGAGGAAAATAAGAAGCGAAATGAGCACAATCGTACCGCCTGATGAAGTATTGAGGTAAAAGGAAGCAATGATACCGACAATAACAGAAAATACGGAAATGCATTCCGCAATAATAATCGTTCGCCTGAAACTCTGTTTGAGCTGCAGTGCCGCTACGACCGGGATGACGATGAGCGCGGCGATGAGAAGTACTCCTACGATGGGAATCGCGACCGACACGGTAAGTGCTGCGAGCGCTATAAGAAGGAGGTTGAGCGCTTTGGTGGGTACGCCACTCACTTGCGCAGATTCCTCATCAAATGTGATATAGACAAGCTCTTTATAACAGGACACAACGGCAAGTAAAACTGCTACCCCAAGCACGGCAATGAGCCAGACATCTGATTGCTTGACGGTGAGTATGCTACCAAAAAGATAATTAAAAATGTCGACATTAAACCCGTGCGAAAGACTGATAAGGACAATTGCGACAGCCAAACTACCCGAAAGGAAAATAGCGAGTGCAGACTCACCGTACACCTTTTTGGATAAACGCAACCGCTCGATAGCCACCGACGACGCCACAGACGTAATAATAGCCGTTACCAACGGATTCAAGCGTAATAGCAGTCCAATGGCGACACCTGCTAGCGAGACATGCGAAAGCGTGTCAGCAATAAGCGAATACCGTCGAAGCACAAGAAATATACCGATAATTGGTGCAATGAGGGCGACAATGATTCCTGCCTCAAACCCGCGGATAATAAAGCTATATTGAAATAAGTCAAACATATTTATCGGGATATACTCCCATGATCATGCAGGATATATCTCAATTCTTTCCCATAGAGTTTCTCGATGCCGCCGGTTTTGATAAGTTCTTCGGGGGTGCAATAACTTACTAAGTTGCTGTTAATACAGACGATTTCCGTTGCTTCACGTGCCACAACGTCCAACTCGTGTAATACCAGGACAAGAGTGAGGTCGAGTTTACGGTTGAGTTTACGCAATAATAAATAGAATTGTTCTTGTGTTGCGGTATCTACACCGACCGTCGGCTCATCGAGAAATATAACTTCCGGCTCTGCCGCAAGAGCCCGCGCAATAAATACCCGCTGCTGTTGTCCTCCAGAAAGATCGCCTATCAATCGTTTTTTATATTGAAGCATTTCTACCTGTACAAGCGCGTCATGAACTTTTTTGCGATCTTCGACGGTGGTAAAGTGAAACAAACCCCGTTTTGCGTAAGTACCCATCGAGACCACTTCTTCTACCGTCACCGGAAAATTTGCATCAAAGAGTGTTGTCTTTTGAGGAACGTACCCGATCTTATACCAGTCTCTGAACGAACGGATATCCTGACCAAATAATTTAATGCTACCTTTTGAGGGTTGGAGTAAACCCAGCATGAGCTTCACGAGTGTCGTCTTCCCGCCGCCATTCGGTCCAATAACTCCCAAATAATCTCCCCGATGAATATTAAAAGAAACATCCTTTACGGCATACTCCGCTCCCCCGAACGTATAAGAAACTTTATCGAGCTCAATAATGCTTATGGTGTGATCTATTGTGTGCATTGGAGGGCCGTTTGCAGAGCTTTCAGGTTATCCTGCATAATTGTATAGTAATTCTTTCCCGCTTTCATGTCAGTATCGGCGACTCCTTCAATTGGATCAAGTACCATTGTTCGGGCACCAATCTCGGTTGCGATCGTCTGAGACAGCTTCGGACTTATCAGGCTTTCAAAAAATATATACGTTATGTGATTCGCTTGTGCGAACTGAACCACGTCGGCAAGCTGTTGCGCCGACGGTTCCGCATCAGGCGACAATCCCGCAATCGGCACCTGTGTCAGATGGTACCGTGTAGCAAGGTATCCGAATGCCGCATGCGATGTAATGATATCCTTCTTCTGACAAGTGGCGAGACCTTTAGCATATGCAGCGTCCAATGAATCGAGTTGGGCAAGAAGTGCATTTGCGTTGGCGTAATAATAGTCACGGTTCTTGGGATCTACTTTCAGGTATCCCTGAAGAATGGCATTGACTTCTTTTTTCGCGCTCTGCGGATCGAGCCACACATGAGGATCGATCTGATTCTTCCCTTCCTCCATGACCGTTTGCGTCAGTAAACCTTCCCC
The DNA here is from genome assembly GCA_023245335.1 of Candidatus Gottesmanbacteria bacterium. GTDB lineage: Bacteria > Patescibacteriota > Microgenomatia > UBA10105 > UBA927 > UBA927. The sequence goes on along the minus strand of JAHFKK010000001.1, from coordinate 592,617 downwards.
TGCTGTCACGACAAGCACATTCGTTCCTTTAAGGTTCGCCTTAATTTTATCTCCCCAGCTCTCTACTCCGCCATTCAAGATAAGCATGCTACCCTTTTCAATCGTTGCCATATCACGAGTAGAGGGATCGTAATCATGCGGCTCCGCTCCTGACGGGGTAATATTCTGTACGACTACTTTATTCCCACCGATTTGTGAAGCAAAATAATATAACGGGTAGAAGGATGTCGCGACTTTCAACTTACCGCTTGGGGATATAGTGGATTTCTTTCCGTTCACTATAGTTAATCCAAAAAGTCCCACAATTACGAGAGTTCCCAGTAATACCAATATTTTTTTCATAAAATTCAATCCTGGCAATCAGCACACAAGCCGAAAAATTCCAACGAGTGTCGCTTAACCAGTACTCCTTTCTTCGATGAAATATTTTTTATAAGAGACCCGACGTTACAATCTTCTATATCTTCAATCTGACCGCACTTTTCGCAGACAAAATGGTGATGCTCCGGCTTCGCAGCGTACTCATAGCGAAGCTTTCCTTCATTGAACTGGATGGGTTTCAGTATGCTTTTTTGTGTCAGCGTGTTCAGTATTCGAAATAGCGTTACTCTATCCATCATGACCCCTAGACGATGAAGGCTTGACGTAATCGACTGTACATCAAGCGGCTTATCCGTATGCTCGAGAACGGCAAGTACACCAAGACGCGCGGGAGTGGCTTTGAGATCTGCATTTCTCAATTCGTCGGAACAATTATGAATTTTTATACTGAACATATGGCAAGTATATGCAACTTAGTTGCATTTGTCAAGCGAGGTCATTTCATTGCGGACGAAGATGCCGCGGGAGTGGAACAAAGGATTTGCTGTAATTGTACTTTCTGATTATCCGGCAGTTTATCTATCTGGCCCAACATCTGCTTGACGACCTGGGATACCACAGCCTGGGATGCGGAATCCTCTATATTCGCCACAATCGCATTTCCCTGGGTAACTGCCCAGTCACGCACATTAACCGGTGCTGCCGGTTGCGTATCGCTCACTCCCAATACATCCGCAGCTTGTTTTCCGAGCGGCGTCTGCACCACAACGTTACGGACCTGCGTGAGTGCCTGGGGGCTGGGCTTCGTCGTCACTTTGGGCCACACCAGACTCGCTACGGAAATAACGATTGCGCTTCCGAATGCCGCCAAAATAAACTGCAATGCTGACATATATACCTATTATAATACCTGGCTTCTGGAAAAGCGCATTGTTATCGTGCTAAACTTCGTTCACATGATACGCATACTTGGTATAGACCCCGGAACCGCGCGGGTGGGATGGGGACTTATCGAAGAAAATTTCGGCAGGCTCACCACGTTGAAGTACGGATGCATCACGACAGAAAAAGACGAACTTGCGGAAAAACGTCTCTCGGTGATCTTTCACTCGATGACGAAACTCCTGAAAGCACTGAAACCCGACTGCGTCAGCGTCGAGGACCTTTTTTTCGCCACCAATGCCAAAACTGCGATCGCCGTGGGTCAGGCCCGGGGAGTCATACTTCTCTCTGCCGCCGAACAGGACATACCGGTCGCTTCCTACAGTCCCGTCGCGGTCAAAAAAGCTATCTGCGGCACCGGTACTGCCCCCAAAGAACAGGTAGGCCGGATGATCACGAAACTTCTTCATCTCAAGGAAATCCCCAAACCGGATGACACTGCGGACGCGCTCGCGATAGCGGCAACGCATGCCTACTCATATAAAATGAGGCGGCACATGCAAAAGTCCCGCTAATCTGCTACTCTGTGATCGACCTATGATCGCACTCCTCACCGGTACTATCGCAAGTGACTATGGGGTAAATCCCGTCATTGTGGACGTGCATGGGGTGGGATACAGCGTTCATGTCCCCAACCGTATCGGTCATCAGTTAAAAAAGGGTGCTTCCGTCGTCATCCACATCCATACACACGTGCGCGAAGACGCGTTGGATCTTTTTGGCTTTTTGTCCCGTGAAGAACTTGGCATGTTTGATTTACTCCTGACCGTATCCGGTGTAGGACCCAAAACCGCGCTTGCGGTCATGGATCACGAAGCGGCAGCCGTCAGGCGCGCTATAGAAAAAGGTGACGTGGACTTCTTCACGACAGTACCGAGACTCGGCAAGAAAAACGCGCAAAAAATAATCATTGAGCTACGGAGTAAATTAACCGGTGTAACAGGCGCATTACCCGAAGATGAAAGCGGAGAAACGAAAGAGTTAAGCGCCGCGCTTACCTCTATGGGATTTGACCGCAATGAAATACGTGAGGTACTCAAAAAACTCCCTGATGGGCCACTGGAAGTCAAGATCCGTCATGCCCTCAAATACTTAGGCAAATCATAACGTATGGCCAAAAAACACGATGAAGTCGATCCTTTGGTAAACGCGGTCACCCCGGAAGAACAATCGCTCCTCGTTTCTTTGCGGGCTTCCGACTGGTCGGAATTTGCGGGGCAGATTGGCGTCAAAAAAGCACTGCATATCGCAATTGCCGCAACCAAAAAACGTAAAGAGCCGCTTGAGCACATCCTTCTCTACGGTCCGCCGGGACTTGGCAAGACGACGCTTGCGCATATTATCGGTAAAGAACTCGGAGTCAATGTCCGGGTAACAAGCGGCCCTGCCATCGAACGGAGCGGAGACCTCGCCGCAATACTTACGAACCTCGAACCCAATGACATCCTTTTCATCGACGAAATCCATAGGCTCAACAAAGTCGTAGAGGAGACGCTGTATCCGGCGATGGAAGACTATGCGTTGGATATCGTCATAGGGAAAGGTCCGTCTGCAAGGTCAGTCCGCCTGGACCTGCCGCCGTTTACCATAATCGGCGCGACAACCAGGGCGGGACTTCTCTCATCGCCCATGCGGGACAGGTTCGGACTCATATCCCGGCTTGAGTTTTATGCGCCCGATGAAATCGAAGAAATCCTTGATCGTGCGGCCAAAAAACTGAAAGTAAAAATGGATCCGATCGCCAAAAAAGAACTCGCCAAACGGAGTCGGGGTACACCCAGGATCGCATTGCGGCTCCTCAAACGCGTACGCGATGTCGCCCAGGTCGAAGGCGTCGGCGTCATCACCATACCGATTCTCGACCGGTCGCTATCGCTTTTTGAAGTCGACAGCGTGGGACTTGACCGTTCCGACCGCAGGCTTCTCACCCTCATGATCGACAAATTTGACGGCGGACCGGTAGGGATAGAAACCATGGCGGCGGCTCTCGCTGAAGACATTGGGACGGTAGAAGAGGTTTTGGAACCCTACCTCATGCAGATAGGGTTTCTCAAGCGTACCCCCCGTGGCCGCTCTGTGACTCCCGCAGCATTTGCCCACATGGATAAAAAGCCAACGAAGAAACAACAGGAAGCACTGTTCTAATCCCACTAGATGTACTTATTGTTTCTGATCCGGCACGAAGACAAGGGCCGCGGAATTCATGCAGTAGCGTTTGCCGGTGGGTGCGGGCCCATCATCAAACACATGACCTAGGTGTCCCCCGCACGTATCCAATACTTCTATCCTCGACTCTCCCGGTATGCTGTCATCTTCCCGAAGAACCAATGCGTTGTTACTTATGGGCGCCCAGAATGACGGCCAGCCGGTACCGGAATCATACTTTTGCTCCGAACGAAAGACCGGTTCGTTACATCCGGCACTGTAATACGTGCCCTTTCTGTTTTCGTGGTCTAACTTCCCGGTAAAGGGAACCTCTGTGCCTGCCCGCCTGAGTATGTAATACTGATCCGGCGTCAAAAGTTTTTTCCATTCGGCGTCCGATTTAAATTTAGCCGTATCGAACGATCCGGATATAATTTTTTCACCTTGCGTGGGAGGAGTTACTGTCTGCGTCATAAATAATTGGTTGCGCCGAGTGATGGCTACGATTACGCATATCGCCACCAAACCGATAATTACAAATATCATCTTATTGCTTTTATTTTCTTGAAATTCTTTGTCATACATACGCTATTCGCTGTTCTTGTAGTGTAACACAGAATACATTACTCCGATCTGAAAATACGTACGGAGTATCTCATCTTTGCATTTACACACTGAACATAAAACAGATGAAGAACCTGTAGGGAAATTATTCTAATATAGCGCCCTCTCTAGCCTGACGCGCGTGCCACCTCAAGAACGTACGTAAACAATTATCAAATGATCCCTGACGAACCGGGTAAGATTCAACATGATTCGTGGCATCAATCTCAACAACTCCTATTACAGGTATACTTGATACGCGTTTATAAGAAAAAACTTGAAGATGAAGAAGATTTCTCATTGACGCAAACGGGGTGTCCGTGAACCTTGCGGCTTCTTTTGCCGCGTCATACTCAGAATAAGGAGGGTGAAAAGCAGAATTATTGCTCCCCCACCGTGTCGCTCTGTGACGTAAAGATAAGTTGTCGACTATATGTACGGGGTATGGACCAATACCCGTAACAACTTGGCGGCGTATCATATCGCCGTCATAATTTCGCCATAGCTCAACCCGTGCAGAGGACACTGCCATATAAGATGGTTGATATTATAGGATAAATGAATATAAGTATCAATGACACCTAAATTATAATCCGCTTCGAAGTGTTTTCCGTCATATTTCTTACCGAGTGATAGACGTGTGGATACGGCTGCTCCTCAGCCGAGGCTCCGCCGTGGTACCCGAGGTTAGAAATATCGGAAAACCTTCACTGCAGCGCTCTTTCTTTTCACCATTTCTTTGAGCGACCAAAGAAACGGTACCGCCTGCGACGGCACGCACTACACTAGGATTTATCCTTGAAGGTAAATAATGGAAAAAATCTTTAAAGTGACGACCAATCGGCCTGATTCTGGAATAGCGCGTCATGCATCTCCCAGAATTTCCCCTGGACAGACGCACACGCTGCAGCTTCCGCTGACTTTTCCGCGCGCGGATGGATTGTCACAAGCGGAAATTGTTTGTATGCGAGCAATACTTTGTCGCCGTAGTCTTTAAGGACTTGTTTGACGACCGGATAGACGCGTTCACAATACGGACACTGGAAATCAGAAAATTCGACAATGGTGATCGGAGCCCCTACTTTACCGCGGACATGGGCATCCCCGACCGACACCGCGTGTACTTTGGGATCAAAGGCACCTTGTTTCGCGGCGTCCTGCAGCGTCTGGGAATAAGCAGTCGGATCGCTGGAACCGGTACCGGCTAATTCCTTATCAATTACTTCTTTGAAACTGTCATAGGGAAACGCGCCGCCCAGAAGCCGGCCGTTTATGAAAAATGCCGGAGTTCCCGTGACGCCTACCGTATTGCCTTCGGCGACATCTTTATCGATTACTGACTTTTCGGATCCGCTATTCATGCAGGCCACCAATTTGCCGCTGTCCAATTTCACCGATTTGGCAAGCGCCGCCATGGCGTCCTCAAATGATTTGTATTTGGAAGCGGTGGTTCCTTGCTTGGGCGCTGCCGCAGTTCCGTTTTGTTCAAGGTATTGCACTTTCGTATACAGCGTCCCTAACAAAAACGATGCGATACACAAAAGGACAACAAGGATGACGACATTCCTGGGCATCGCATATGAAGCCGGAGGCGCTTGTACTATATTCACAGGAGAAACGGATGATGCAAAACTAGCTGCTTTTTTTATTTTCGGCATATGCATCATTGTATTAGAGATTTTTTTTGTATGCAATACCACAAAATTGTAATGTAGTCGATAGATATTAGCTTCAGATACTGCTATACTTTTTCTAATGAAGGCCTTCTTTTCACGGTATTGGAAATGGATCACTGTCATAGCCGTCGTCGTACTGGGTGTCGTCCTCTGGATGCGACATAACGCCGCGCAACAATCCACAACTGCGGTGACTACCGCCCGCGTCAAACGCGGAGACTTCGTAAAAAACATCTCGTCATCCGGAAAAACGCAAGCCGATAAATCCGCGGACCTCAAGTTCCAAACATCCGGCAAACTCGCTTGGGTAAACGTCAAAGAGGGTGATGCGGTCAAAGCCGGACAGGCTATCGCAGGTTTAGATAACCGCGAGGTACAAAAAAATCTGGAAAAAGCCCTTCGGGATTACAGCGATCAGCGCGCCACCTTTGACGACACGGCGCAGGTCACCTATGGCAACCAAACATTATCAGACGCACTCAATAATTCGGTCAGACGTATCCTGCAAAAGAACCAATGGGATCTGGACAAAGCAGTGTTGGACGTCGAACTTCAGTCGCTCGCGGTAGAATTTGCGACTCTGACAAGTCCGATCGCGGGCGTCGTTACCCATATAGATACGCCGGTCGCAGGAGTAAATGTCACACCGGCAACCGCTGTATTTTCGGTCTCGGACCCGACGAGTCTTGTATTCGCCGCGAATGTCGACGAGACAGACGTTGGAAGTCTTACGCTAGGCCAACGGGCAGAAATCAAACTGGACGCATTTCCGGAGGCGACGTTCTCCGGAAAGGTCTCGTATATATCCTTCGCATCAGAAACGTCGGCAGGAGGCGCTACTGTGTTTCCGGTCAAGGTCGCTTTTGACCAACCGCAGAACCTCCGGATTGGTTTGAATGGCGATATCTCGATCGAGGTTGATCGCCAATCAGACGTCCTCACGATTCCTACAGAAGCCATGCGGGAAGGTACAAATGGAACATACGTCTACATAAAGAAAAACAAAGGATACAGCAAAACTCCTATCAGCATCGGCCCACGCAATGACAGCGATATCATCGTCACCTCCGGCTTATCAGATGGCGACGTCGTAGTAACGAAGGGCTTTAATTCTATTTCACAATGACAGATATTCTCCGCCTCGCGGGCGTCTCCAGGGAATACAAAATGGACGGCGTGACATTTCAGGCCCTTCGCGATGTCTCGCTCACGATCAAACAAGGCGAATTTATCGCCATCATGGGCCCATCCGGCAGCGGTAAGTCGACCCTTATGCACCTCATCGGCTGTCTCGACCGGCCGTCAAGCGGAAAAATATTTATTGAGGGCAAGGATATCATCGGAGCCAATGATCGGGAGCTCGCGGAAATCCGTAACACGCACATCGGATTTGTCTTCCAGCAGTTTAACTTACTACGAAAAACGAGTGCACTCGCCAATGTGGAGCTACCGCTCATCTATGCCAAAATAGCTTCCCGTGCCCGACGCGAACGGGCCATCGAAATGCTCAAAGAAGTCGGCTTAGCCGAAAAGATGAGCAACTTCCCCTCTCAACTTTCGGGGGGACAGCAGCAACGGGTCGCGATCGCCCGCGCTCTGATCACCAACCCGAGCATAATACTCGCCGATGAACCCACAGGAAACCTCGACAGCAAATCCGGGAAAGACATTATGGATATCTTTGAAAATCTCCACGCACACGGACGCACCATCGTCCTCGTCACCCACGATGAAAATGTCGCCAAGCATGCCAAACGCATCATCCGCATAGCGGATGGCGAAATCATGAATGATAAGGGAAAAATGAAACTATGAACATGTTTGAACCGATTAGGCTTGCATTACGTTCACTCCGGACCAATAAGGTCCGCTCACTGCTCACTATGCTGGGGATTATCATCGGCGTATCGTCAGTCATACTTCTGGTTTCCATAGGGTCCGGTCTGCAGGACTATATCACGACACAATTCCAATCTCTGGGCGCGAACACCATATATATCATGCCGGGAAAAATTGATCTCAAGAACGTGAGCAGCGCCGGGCAATCTATGATGACGAGCAAACTCGAAACGGCAGACGTAAATAACATCCTCCACGGAAGCTCGGTGATCACCGATATCGGCCCGGCAGTCGCAGCCTCCGGGTTACTCACGTATAAAGGAAAAACCATCAGTACGGAAACCGCAGGAATTTGGGAAAATTATTTTACGATAACCAACTTTGAGGCCGCCTCCGGAGATATCATTCGGCAAAGCGACGTGGAACGATCAAGGAAAGTCGTGGTGCTCGGGGATAAACCGGCTGCGGACTTATTCGGTGACGCCGATCCGGTAGGACAATCAATTGATATTTCCGGCGTACGCTATCTGGTCAAAGGCAGACTCGCAGCCAAAGGCAGCGGGGCTATGGGATCAAATGTGGACGATCACGCGTTTATTCCTTATACCACTGCACTCCGGCAGTTTTCTTTCACAAACCCTCAAATGATCGTACTCAAGGTCGCAAACCAAAATGATATAGCGCCTGCCATAGAAGACATAAATCACGTCATGCTACGAAGACTCAAAGACACGGACTTTACTGTGCTTCAGCAAACGGAGCTACTTAATACCATTACACAATTTTTGGGTGTGATCACCGTCGCTCTCGGAGGCATTGCTGCGATATCGCTTCTCGTTGGAGGCATCGGCATTATGAATATCATGCTTGTGTCCGTGACGGAACGGACGCGGGAGATCGGACTCCGTAAAGCAGTCGGGGCCACGTCACGTGATATCTTGTTTCAATTTCTCATCGAGGCAATTATATTAAGTCTGACGGGAGGAATCATCGGGATTTCTATCGGCGCGTTGGGCTCTCTTGCGTTACGGTCAGTTATCAAAACTGCTGTCACTCTCTGGTCCGTCGGACTTGCAGCGGGATTCTCGACGGTCATCGGCATCATCTTCGGCGTCGCGCCAGCGGTGCGCGCCTCCCAACTCGACCCCATCGAAGCACTACGATACGAATAGGCCTCCCGCCTTACTGAACCAGACGTAGGGACTTGGCAAATTCAAACCACACGACGCTTAGTACTGCAGTCACACAGACAATCGCGATATCAGTGAGATGCAGGAGGTCAAAATGAAATAGTGAGCGGGCAAAGGGCACATACAGGATAAGCGCCACCGCGATAAATGTCCCAATGATGACTGACCACAATGCGGTGTTGCGCCGCATAAGAATTTCAAAAAAGTTTTCCCGCCAGGACAAGTTCGTCACAATAAGCAAAATGTTCGCGATGATAAGTGCCGAGAATGCCATTGTCCGTGCTTCGGTCTCCGATTTGCCGGTGTACAGAACATAGAGAAGCAATACGACGACAGCGACGAGGACACTCACCCCCTGTAACGCACTGACACCAAGCGTATGAGGATCGAATACCCGCTGATTTAGGGGTCTTGGCGGACGGCGCATGATATTATCTTCTTCCGGTTCGGCTTCAAATACCGTTGAACACGCGGGATCAATGATAAGTTCCATGAGCGCTATATGCGCCGGCAATAACACGATCGGCAAATGGAATAGCGGCAAAAAGAGCGACAACCCGGCGATAGGCATATGGACGGCTATCACATACCCCATGGCGCGCCTCAGATTATCAAAAATTCTCCGGCCCAGACGGACTGCGGCAACGATTGAGGAAAAGTCGTCATTCAAAAGCACCAAATCCGACGCCTCACGCGCAACATCTGTCCCGCGCTCACCCATGGCTATACCGATGTTTGCGGATTTCAGGGCCGGTGCGTCGTTTACCCCATCGCCGGTCATCGCAACGATGTCGCCGTTTGCCTTAAGGGCCGCAACGATTGCTAATTTTTGTTCGGGCATCGTGCGTGCAAATACGTTTGTCGTCCGGATCCGTTCCCGCAACGTTTCCTGGCTCATCACCGATAACTCGCTCCCGGTGATTACCCAGTCAGGGTGTGCAAATCCTGCTTCCCGCGCAATCCATGATGCGGTACCGGGGTAATCGCCCGTAATCATGATGACGCGCATCCCGGCGCCGTACGCCTCACGTATCGCCGCAGGTACGGTCGTCCTCACCGGATCCAAAAATCCCAGAAGCCCCACAAACTCAAAACGGAACTGGTGCTGCGACTTGGGAAGGGTTTTTTTGGTGAATACCGCTTTCGCAACTCCCAGTACCCGAAGTCCCCGTTTGGACATTTCTTCTATACGGATATTGAGCGCATCCCGTTTCGATTTGGGCAAATGACACAATTCCGCTATCGCTTCAGGAGCTCCCTTAGAGGCAACGACAAACGAGGATGCATCCGGTGATTTCCACACGTGTGAAAGGGCTAATAATTCTTTGGATAACGGATACTCCCGTACGATCGTCCACTGGTCATGGATATGTTCCGTACCGCTCAAGTAATCGCTTCCGACACGGTGGATTTCTTTTTCTATCGGATCGTACGGATCCCGCTGACTCGCGAGCATGGCGTATTCCAACAAGCGATGATATGAATCCGGAAGAGGGGCCGAGGCGGAATCACTCACTTCGCGGTACGTCAAACCTGCCGACAAGGTGGCAAGCGTCATTTTGTTTTGCGTAAGTGTGCCCGTTTTATCCACGCACAGGACGGTCGCGGCTCCCAGCGTCTCTATAGCTGCGGAATTTCTCGTCAGAACTTTGCGTTTGGATATGCGCCAGGCTCCGAGGGTAAGAAACACTAAAAGCACGACGGGAAATTCTTCAGGGAGTATTGCCATACCGAGGGTAAGCCCTGCAAGCAAACCCTGGAGAAGTGTGCCGCGTGTGACGCTATAGACGATCGCGGTAAGCACGCATAACGCAATCCCGACGATCGTTGCGATCCGGACAATTTTGGAAGTTTCTTTATGCAGTAGCGTTTCTTCCTCACGGACTTCATGAAGCGCCTTCCCGATTTTACCCATTTCCGTACCGATCCCTATGCGCGTCACCCGGGCGACTCCCCGTCCTGCGACAACCAGTGTCCCCGAATATACATACGGGAGGTCATCCCCGCCGGGCCGGGCCGCAGCCTCGCCTTTTTCCCAAACCGACTTCCGCACCGGCACGGACTCTCCGGTGAGCAGGGATTCATCAACTGAAAGATTTTCCTGTTCTAGGACGACCGCATCAGCAGGAATCCTGTCTCCTTCACGGAGCACGATAATATCCTCCGTGACAACCTCTCTCCCTGGTATGCGGAGGCGCACATGATTTCGTATCACTAGGGCTCTCGGGCTTGCCAAATTCCGAAGTGCTTCAAGCGTCCGTTCTGTTTTGTGTTCCTGGTAGAGCGTGATTCCGATGACGACAAACACAAATGTCAGAAGCATGAGCGCGTCTCTGGGCTCGCCAAGCACGAGGTATAGTCCGCCGGTCCCGAGCAAGAGAAGAAGCATGGGCTCAGAAAGAACGTGAAACAAAATGGCAAAAATGCTCTTTTGCCTCTGCGACGGCAGCTCATTATATCCGTCGCGCAGGAAACGCTCCCGCACTTCGTTATCCGTAAGTCCTTTATGCGTATGTATTGGGGGGGTCATAGTGAATAATCAGTATAAAAGATATTTAATTGTCTATCTGTATTCCTTCACACAGTTACGTAACACCGGTATCACGACACCCCGTATCCGGGCTATGTCCTCGGGAGATTCCAAACCGGGGGCAATTCGCAAAAATGGCTTCTCGAACTGACTTCGCGGGGACCACGTATAGATTCTCGTGATAGGCATCCCGAACGAAGACCCGGAAACAATCGGCACATTCTTTTTTTTTGCTTCTGCGAGTATTGATCGCATCACTGGTCTGTATTTCCTCCATGATTGTCCAGGGAACTCTACGGAAATAAACGAACCGAAGTAACCCACACGCTTAGCAACAACGTGCCCTGTATGTGAAGGCAATCCCGGATAACTTACCCGGATGTTTGAAATATCCTGCATCGCCTTTGCTAGATACATCGCATTATGTTGCAGTCTATTGAGATACTGTTTATGGAGTGACCGATACGGCGTCGGCAATGTTGCGGCGGCGCTTTCGGGAATGATGACGCCCGCGTGATCCCGTACGCGATACACCATGTCATTGAGGATGCCGTATGCCCAAAGCACACCACCGGTCGTGCGGTCGAGCCCAAATTGATGATATTTATTGAGGCTCTCAAATCCGATAATCGAAACTTTGCCGGTGACGCGGGTCATAACCGGAACCCGGAAATGTTCCATGGACGTACAGGCAGTGTCAACAACGACATCTACATGATGCCCCATCCGTGCGGCAACCGAAAGAATACCGGAAACATCGGCAACGGTCATCGATGGATCATTGGCAAGGAGATCAAAAAATATTGCATTCGGACGCATAGCGCGAAGTGATGCCGGTTGGCGTTCATCAAACAAAACGATCCGCTCCGCCGGGAACATCATATGAAGGAGTTCATGATTTTCAAAATAACTATGCTCCCCTACGGCGATCCGGTACTCTTTGGGTAACCGCTGCCGCACTACCAGCGCCGCGACGGTAAGGGCCGCCATGCCGCTGGTCGTTGCGAACGCGGTCGGTACCTCCATGAACGAGTGGATGAGGAATGCCTTTGCATATGCGTGCTCCCAGAGAAGACCCATCGGATGCTGATCGCGCTTGTAGTCATTGAGATTGGCAATAATTTTCCGCTGTTCATCCCCTACTTCATTCACACCGTTCGATCCGAATGCCGGCGCCTGCCAGTGATCGGCAGTCAGTATTCCCCCCAAGGTTCCATATAGCTCATGACATCGGAGAAATAATTCGTGCCAGGCCATCAGAGTGAACGTTGAAGTCGTTTTCAGTTCTTGTCGGAGTGAGGTAAATGCTTCTATGGTGCTCTGAATAGATGACGCAACCGATTTAGATTGTTTCGATAATTTGTGTTTTTTACGAAGTTTCCGAATGGCGTCTTCGATAAGGTACGAGAGAATCGAATTCTGTAAAGAGTCTTTCGGTTTCGATGAGTCCATACAGGTCTGATTATAACAGAGGGCGTGTTACAATAAGACAAAATGTTGAGGCTCACACTTCCTTCCATACCGCATGTCACCGCCGAGTTGGCAGCCGGTTCTGTCCGATTGCCGTTTGCCGAAATCGTCGGACGGGAACCGGGTCCAACCGTGACAATAACCGCCGGCATGGATGGTGATGAATACGCCGGAATTGTTGCCTGTCATCTCCTGTATAAACGGTATACGCCGAGTAAAGTAAAAGGAACTATTCGATTCCTGCCTCTTGTGAATGTCGCCGGGTTTCGGGCTGGCACGAGCAAATCCCCTATCGACGGCAAGTATCCCAAATTTATTTTTCCGGGAAGAGCAAACGGCACGCATACCGATGAACTCATGCATTGGCTGTACGAAACGTACATCAAGGACGCGTCGCTTTGGATCGACCTTCACGGCGGATCCACACAGGAAAAGCTGACGCCGTTTATCTGGCTGTATCAAAGCAAAAATACCGCGGTACGCGGCTTCCAACGGGAGCTCCTGGAAACGACGAGTGCTGCCGTCGTAGTCCATGACCGTCATCCGTTCATGCGTTATTCTTCATTCTTGGATTCCCGCCGCATCGCGCATGTGCTCATGGAATGCGGGGATCTGGGTACGCACCGGAAGAAAGATATCATCACGCTGATTCATTGGACGGATGAGACGCTCAGCGCATTCGGCGCTATCAAACACAACTCGAAGAGACGTCAAAAACCCGTGATATATACCGCGGTCAAATACGTATATACGCCAAACGGTGATGACATGAAGCGTACACAACTTCTGTGGAGATGCATTGACCCGCAGATAAAAAAGGGCGACGTCGTTGCCGCGTACGGGCTACCTTAATTAATCGCTACAGCCTGTCCCCAGTCCTCCCACGCAGTTTTCCGTCGGCGGCTTACCGCGCTCAGGACATTTGAGTGAGTATATGCAGGCGTCATCCGCGACTGCCGAGACCTGCGTTCCTATCGTGGTCTTATCCGCCGCTGTCGTAATGAGTATCTTATCCAAATCCTGCGGGATATAGGTATCAAACTGAATATTTTCTTTGCCGTTCACATACATTTTGACGGCGTATGTATTCCCTGCGTCATCCGTGAAACTGTCTTTCGTAAGCTTCATTTTGAGCGATGAAAAAAAATCCCCAAGCGTAACTTTCTGTTTATGGATATGAATAATATCCCCTTTACCGTCATGCAGGTGGATGTCTTCATTGATATCTTTCCCATTGGATGACTGGTATTTCGCCTGCGTGAAATCAAACGCTTTTCCGTTTAAATTGACGGCAAAATTCGCATGTATATGATACGCAGCGGTCGGTGAAATGCTTGGCTTCGGCGCCTTTTGAATCTCCGCTTTGATGATTGCTTCAAAATCGGCAACGCTTGCGGGGTTTGTCAGCTTGACGCCGTCCAGATAAAACGTCGGCGTCTCATTGACCCCTAGTGCATTCGCGTCCTGGGTGTCGCGGTCTACAAAACTTTTTACTTCGGCGCTATCAAGATCTTTGGTAAATTGGACAACATCGAGACTGATGTCTTTCGCATATCCCAATATCTTCGCACGTGCATCCGTGCCTTCGGACCAGTCGGTCTGCTTAGTATACAGCGCATCGTGCATCTCCCAATATTTCCCTTGTTTGCCCGCCGCGACCGCTGCAGCAGCTCCAATAGGCGCATTGGGATGCATGGGAAGCGGAAATTCCCGGAAAACAAAATTCAAAGAACCCTTAAAGTCAGAGAGTACTTGCTGTACGACCGGGTGATACGCCCCGCATGCCGGACATTGATAATCGCCGAATTCGACCATGGTGACCGTCGCTGATGATGTGGATATTTTGGGGCTGTCGCTCCGTATGAGAAGCGTCGGATCTGCTTTCAGTGCATTTGATGAGCCGTTGCCGCCGCTTAGGAAAAATAACGCCCCGCCGATAATCGCAACGGTAGCAAGGATGATCCCGCCAAACAGCTTCGTTTCGTCATTCATGGTGTTTATATTACATCACCTATCCTGTTTGTGGATAGTGGCACTTCTTCCATTTCTTACCGCTGCCGCACCAGCAGGGATCATTACGGCCGAGTTTGTTGGCGACCACCTTTGGCTGTGGCGAGCTTGACTCTGCGTTGGTCCGCATCCGTTTGGCGGCCTGAGAAATAACGGTTTCCTGTGGGATGACCGGTACCGCTGGTTGCGGGACGGGGGCGGCGTTGGGAGCGGTAGTCTGTGCCGGTACTGCACCGGGAGCCAACTGTATCTGCACTTTAAAGATCCTATGTGCGATCTCACTGTCGATACCGGTAACCAATTGTTCAAACATATTGAACGCTTCGTTTTTGTACTCGACGAGCGGATCACGCTGTCCGTAGCCCCGGAGACCAATTCCTTCGCGTAGATCATCTATCGCGTCCAGGTGATCCATCCAAAGATTATCTATAACTTGTAAGCTTACCCAACGTTCTATCTGCCGCATGACATCGGGCGTTACCTGCGTTTCCCGCTGGACGTAGACGTCAGATACGATTTTTGTCAGAAAATCCGTGATGTCCTGCGGATTATGCAGTTGCTCCAATTGTTTCATGAGCTGCTCTTGGGACGCCGGATCAAAGGGGATGATGGAAACGAATTCCATGACGATCTTCGTGCGGTCTATCTCCGCATGTTCGGGACTGTATACCGCGACAGTATTTGCGATCTCATCGCCGACTTTTTTGATGATGGCAGCCTTTTGGTTCTCGCCTTCCAAAATTTTTCGACGCCTGCGATAAATAATTTCGCGGTGCTTATTGAGGACGTCGTCGTATTCGACAAGATGTTTCCTGCTGTCAAAATGGAAGCCTTCCACTTTCGTTTGGGCTTGTTCCAAAGCACGGCTGACCATCGCGTGTTCAAGCGGTACGTCTTCGGGAAGCTTGAAGATAGTCATGAGTTTGGAGACCTGATCACCGCCGAACAGACGCATGATGTCGTCCTCAAGCGACACATAGAATCTACTCGCGCCCGGATCTCCCTGTCTCCCTGACCGGCCCCGGAGTTGATTGTCTATACGTCGGGACTCGTGTCTCTCCGTACCGATGACGTACAGCCCGCCCAGGGAAACGACTTCGTCATGACGTTTTTGCCAGGCGGTCATGTCATGCTTCCATTCGGTCTCGCTTTTGTATTCCCACTTTTCCTTTTTAGAGCCGCCCAGGATAATATCGACTCCCCGGCCCGCCATGTTGGTCGCGACCGTTATCGCCGCTTTCTTCCCTGCTTCGGTTATGATCATGGCTTCTTTGAGATGGTTTTTGGCGTTTAAAACCTGATGGGGAATCCCTTTACGGGTCAGAAGATCGCTTATGATTTCGTTTTTATCAATGGACGTAGTGCCGACCAAAACCGGCTGTCCTTTTTTGTAATGTTCGATAATGTCATTGGCTACAGCCGAGTATTTGGCCCGTGTGGTTTTGTACACCATATCCGCATAATCCGTCCGGGCCTGGGGTTTGTGCGTCGGCACGACGATGACATCGAGGTTATAGATTTTTTTAAATTCCTCAGCCTCCGTTGCGGCAGTACCCGTCATACCCGCGAGTTTTTCGTACATGCGGAAATAATTTTGCAAACTCACCGTGGCAAGCGTTTTGCTTTCCTGCTGGATGGCGACACCTTCTTTGGCCTCGATGGCCTGATGTATACCTTCACTGAATCGGCGGCCGGTGAGGAGTCTGCCCGTGAATTCATCGACGATGACCACCTGTCCGTCTTTGACGATATAGTCTTTTTCCCGCTGGAAAAGCGCCCGCGCCTTAAGCGCTGCTTCTATATGATGTACCGTCTCGAAACTGGTTTCATAGATATTCCCGAGACCCAGCATCTTTTCGACTTTGAGGATCCCGTGGTCCGTAAGGTGTGCCGTCCGGAGCTTTTCATCGATGAGATAATCCGTTTCTTTCGTCAGTTTATCCACGAGTTTGGCGTAGTCATAATATTTGTGAGTCGCTTCTTCAGCCGGCGCAGAGATGATGTGCGGAGTCCGGGCTTCGTCGATAAGGATAGAATCCACCTCATCGATGATGGCGTAATGGTATTCGCGCTGGACGAGTTGGCTCATATCGCTTGCCATGTTGTCTCGGAGATAATCGAATCCGTATTCGGAATTGATGCCGTAGGTAATATCAGCACGATATGCATCTTTGCGGCTCACGGGCTTCAGGTGTTCCAATCGCCAATCATCTGCCGTCGGATTCGCATATTCTGGATCATAGATAAATGATTGTTCTCCGATGATCGCGGATACGGACAATCCCAGCATGTGGTAAATGCGGCCCATCCAGCCAGCATCGCGACGGGCGAGGTAATCGTTGACGGTGACCAAGTGCGCGCCTCTTCCCGTCAACGCATTAAGGTATAGTGCGGGCACTGCTGATAACGTCTTTCCTTCTCCTGTTTTTTGCTCTGCGACCTTCCCCTGGTGAAGTGCGATAGAGGCCATGAGTTGCACATCATAATGCCGTTCACCGATCGTCCGAAGCGAGGCTTCCCGCACCAGCGCGTACGCTTCCGGTAAAATATCATCGAGTGTCTGGCCGCTAGCCAACCGTTCTTTGAACTCTGCGGTTTTCTTCGCAAAATCCGCATCTTTCAGGAGCTTCACATCCGCCTCTGCGGCATTGATGCTCGCGACCATCGTACGAAGCTGTACGATTTCTTTTTCGTTGCTGTCCAGAAGTCTCGTGAGGAATTTAAACATCGGACTCCTATTTTATCACAAAATCGGAAGCTAATAAGCCATGAAAAAGAGATTGTACGGAAGCGCAGCTGTTTCCACATGGGTAAACTCTTCCCGAAGTCTCGTACGCAGTAACGCGGCGCGTTTTTCGTACGCGCTGTCATGCAAAAAGTTTATGAGGATGTGCCCACCGGGTCGCAGTGCCTTCTTCATGTTCCGTATAAACGATACAGACGATTCAAATGCCGGTATGTCGCGCCCGATGTACAAATCAGCGATTATGAAATCAAACTGTTTATGTGTATCGGCAATATACGTTTTTGCATCCGCCGCGACTAACGTTAGATGAGGCTTACCGGATAATCCGAAATAGGATCGGCCGATATCTATGATAGCTTCATCTATATCTACGGCAGTGATCTTGGCATCGGGATAATGCACCTCCAGCTTACCTATGACCGTGCCTCCCCCGACGCCGAGGACGAGTATCGAGCGGACGGTTTGTTTTGTCGGTAAAGACACGTTGCTGAATGCGAAATTCCAGAAGCCCTCAATCATCGGCCCCGACTGCTGAATGCCGTTTACCAATAATTTTTTCTTTCCGTAGGAAACGACCACGCGGATGTCTTTATTAAATTCGGAGGAATCACGGATAAGCGTGAGAGGGATAAGATAACTTAACCACACAGATTTGTGCGTTGCGGTCATGTATAAGTAACGCCGTTTCCTATTATCGCTTGATAACTGATTTGCCTATAAGCGGCTGTAACACTTCGGGGATTTTAATTGTTCCGTCCTTTTGCTGATAATTTTCGAGAATAGCAATGAGGATGCGGGGGGAAGCTATCGCCGTATTATTGAGGGTATGGCAAAACTTCGTCGTTCCGTCACTCGCACGATACCGGATCTTTAGTCTCCTCGCTTGGAAATCCCCCATGAACGAGTTGGACATCGTCTCGCCATATTCCTTCCTTCCCGGCATCCAGGTTTCCAGATCGTACTTTTTGACTTGCGGCTCGCCCATATCGCCAGTGCACATAAGGAGTACCCGATACGGAAGCTTGAGGTCCTGTAAAATTTCCTCTGCGTTCGCCAACAACTCTTCATGTAGAGTAAGAGAATTACTCGTTTCTGCAGTTGAGATAATTACTTGTTCAACCTTGTTAAATTGGTGCACCCGATAAGCCCCTTTGGTATCTTTACCGTAACTCCCGGCTTCCCGGCGGTAACAAGAAGAAAACGCCACGAATTTCTTTGGTAAATCTTTTTCTGCTAATACTTCGTCCGAGAGATAGGCCGTGACCGGTACCTCTGCAGTCCCGGAAAGGTACAAGTCGTCTTTTTCGAGGTGATATGTCTCATCTTTACTCCATGGGAACTGCCCGTTACCGTAGAAAGCAAACTCCCGAACCAAACTCGGCGCGATAAGCGGCGTGTACCCTTTGGCGATCAATTTCTGGAATGTGTAGAAAAGTACGGCAAACTCCAGCTGTGCAGCCTCATTTTTCAGAAAATACGCGCGGAATCCTCCGACCTTCGTCCCCCGCTCGAAATCGATAAGATCGAGAGACTTCGCAAGCTCTATATGGTCCTTGGGTGTGAAGTCAAACTTCGTAGGCTTCCCGACTTTTCGTACCTCAACGTTGCCGCTCGCGTCTTTCCCAACCGGCACACTCGCGTCTGGCACGTTGGGAACAGTCAGCATAAGGAGATTAAAGCGTTCCTCTACCGACCGGAGTTCTTCTTCTAATCCTTTAAGCTCATCCTTAATTTCTTTACCGCGAGCGACACCGTCATCCGTGCGCGTCTTACTGACGGCATTTCTTTCTGCTCTCAATGTTTCGGACGTATTCAGTAATGATCGGCGTTTTTCATCAAGAGTAAGTAACTCTTCCCATTCAACCTCGCGATTCTTATTTTTCGCAGCGGTTTTACAGAGTGCGAGATTATCCCGGATGAATTTAATGTCTAACATACGATTATTATACACTTCCCGAAGCTATTTGCAGTAGGTACGGCTTCATTCGTTCAAGTGCCCGCTTTCTGTGGTTATGCCGCTCCGCTTCCTCAATCGTCATGACGTTTTGATCGTAATATTTATTCATCTCCGGAATAAAGAGGATTGAACGGTATGGGAACCCTTCGCTCCGTGCATTTGATGGAGCTTCCGGCACGATACCGCGCACTTTTTCCTCGACCGTCGCAACGACTTCTCCGTTTGCCCTAACCAGTGCCAGCACAAGTCGAAGCTGTGCGTCGCGCTTGCCGGATGGTATATTCTTCATCATTTTAAACGCGTGCGCTATGAGTTCCTCATCCGTACTTTCCCGGTCACCATGCACCCATCGGTGGGACTTGATACCGGGCTCGCCACCCAAGGCATCTATCTCAAATCCTCCGTCATCAGCAAGCGTCATAAGCCCGGATTCTTTGGCGTAATGCTGTGCTTTCAGAATCGCGTTTTCCTCAAATGTCGTACCGGTTTCCTCGACCGCGTCAGTAATCCCGACGTCTTTGAGACTGACCAGTTCAATCGGTACCTCGGATAAATAATGCTTTATTTCGGTTAATTTACCGGGGTTCGTTGTGGCAACAAGAAGTTTCATTATATCAACGTATTAACATGCGAATATACTTACAGTCCTAACTCTTCATGGTGTGATTGCATTGCAGTGAGTGTGAGTTGGATAAATTCGGGAAGCGGTATGTGGAGCGTATCTTCACACTGCGCGATCTGTTCCCGCTCTACCGCTGCCGCGAATGCTTTCATTTTCCATTTCTTCATGACGGATTCTACGGAGACGAGCTCCAATTTCTTTTCGGGGCGAACGAGCGCTACCGCGACGATGAAGCCGGTAAGCTCGTCGACCGTTTCCAGTGCCCACTCCATATTCCCCTCCACTTCGGCGAGTCCCGTAAGTTTGCGGTTATGCGACATAAGCGCGTGGACGAGAGGTCCTTCGACTTCCCCCGACTCCTTTAACCACGCTAATGAATGTTTCGTATGTTCATTCGGCGTATCCTTGGTTTCTTCCCAATCCGCATCATGGAGAAGTCCAAGTGTCTCCCACATATCCGGCTCTCCGCCTAGTTTCTCGGCAAGCGCGCGCATGGCAAATCCTACCGCATACATGTGCCGCCGGAGATTTTGGTTTTGCGTGTGCGCGTGCAATAGTTCCAAAGCCTGAGCCCGTGTGATCATGGATTATTTAAAAAGGGAGAATTTTTTAGTGAATTCCCGGAGCTCATCTGTTTTTCCAAAAAGACAGATACCAAAATAGTCCAGTTCGGATTCCGCTGTTTCCCTGGTTCTTGTCTGTTGTTCCGCTGATGTGCCCACCGTCATAGTACTCGTAAAGTCGGTAAATATAATTCCCCGCTTTTGGGCCTCTTCGCGGACTTTCCGTATCTGACTGGAATTATCGGCTTTTAATACAATAAACGGAAAATGAGAAATATTCGGGTGTATCCCGTTATCTTTATCCGAATATTGTAAAAAGCACATTTCTTTTGCCTTTTCGAAGCCCCCCGCCAATCCCGCCGTCATATGACCCAGAGCATTCATGCGCCTTCCTGCTTCTATATCATTTCGCACGATAGCGATAAACCGCATGCTTTTTTCATCAGGTAATGCCACTTGATTCATCGTTGCCGGCATATGCTCTGTATTCTTCTGCGGCCGCAGTGTCGGAAACGGAATCACTTCCTTTATGGACTTCGCGTCGGTTAAGAGCATGACCAGCCTATCAATACCTATAGCAATGCCGCAGGTCGGCGGAAATCCATGTTCTATAGCTTCGAGATAATCGTAATCCGTCTGATGTGCTTCCGCGAACCCGGCTTTTTCCCGTTCTTTCTCGTCAACAAATCGTTTACGGAGATCAATAGGATCATTAAGTTCCGTATAGTTATTGCCGAGTTCTGATCCGAATGCAAACATTTCAAACCTTTGGGTAAACCGTGGATCCTCGCATTTTTTCGCAAGCGGAGAAATTTCTATCGGGTAGTCATAGATGATCGTCGGCTGAATCAGCTTCTCTTCCACCGCTTCCTCAAAGAGAAACGCTATACATTGGCCTATATGTTGCATCTTTTTCAGTTCCTTGAATTTGTCTTCCACGATGCCTTCAACTTTTTGGATCGCCGCTTTAGCTTCTGCGAGCGTTTTCCAAGTGAGTACATCCACGCCGGTAAATTCTTTGATCGCTTCTACCACTTTGTACCGCGACCACGGTCTTTTAACGTCCATTTTCACTCCCTGATAGGTAAATTTGGTTGTCCCCAATGTCTGAAGTGCGCTGTATTCGATAATCTCTTCGATGATATCCATACCATAGGAATAATCTTCATATGCGATCTGCGCTTCAAACATGGTGAACTCAGGATTGTGATCGTGATCCACGCCTTCGTTACGGAATACCTTGGTAATTTCAAATACTTTATCGAATCCTCCTACAATGAGGCGTTTAAGATACATTTCATCGGAAATCCGGAGATAAAAATCCGCCGCCAGTTCGTTATGGTGGGTAGAAAACGGTCGGGCAAAACCGCCCCCATACACGGGCTGCAATGTCGGCGTCTCCACTTCCAGAAAATCGCGATCCGTCAAAAAATCACGTACGCTGTCGATGATTCTGCTCCGCTTCTGGAGACGATGTCTGACATCTTCATTGAGTATCGTATCCAGATATCGTTTGCGATAACGCTCTTCGACATCTTTCAATCCATGCCACTGATCGGGAAGCGGTAAGAGCGTTTTGGTAAGCATCTGGAAATCATCTGCAAAAACAGATGCCTCGCCTGCCTGAGTTTTTCCTACCACACCTTGCACTGCTATGAAGTCCGCAATATCCAACTGAGGAATTAACGCGAAAGAATCCTGAGAACATGCATCCGCTTTCAGTACGACCTGAATACGGCCGGATTCATCGGCAAGGTCGACAAAGTAGATTTTCCCATGTCCCCGCATGCCCAAAATTCGTCCCGTAACAGCAACCTGTTTCGCATCCATCTCCAGAGCTTGACTGATCGTCTGATCCCGACGCACGACGGAGGGATAGGGGTCAATCCCCTGCTTTCTCAACGCTTCTAATTTCTCTATCCTAATTTTTTTCAGCTCGTCTATGGTTGCCATAGTCCTATTATATACATCCGTCTTCGCCAAGGCTACGACGGACAAAGAAAATCCCGCCTGGTGGCGGGATCTTTTTCTTCTATCGTCAGGATCTTACTCTATGTGTAAGATCTTGTAGAGGATTTTGCCCGCCGGCGCTTCCACCTCTACCTTGTCCCCCACCTTCTTGCCCAACAGGGCTTTTCCCAAGGGGGATTCATGAGAGATTTTTTTACTGGTCGGATCGGCTTCCCATTCTCCAACGATCGTAAATACTTCCTTTTTGCCGTTCAAATGAAGCGTCACTTTGCAGCCGACGTCGATCTGCCCTTTCGGGTGGCTCGTGACCACTTTTACGCCATGCAATACTTCCTCAAGCTCAGCGATGCGGCCATCTATGAAGGCCAGATTCTGTTTGGCATCGGTATATTCGCTGTTTTCCGCCAGGTCCCCCTGATCGCGCGCGTTTGCCAGACGCTCCACGGCGACGGGCCGCTTGACGTTTACGAGTTCATCGTATTCTGCTTTAAGTGTATTGAGGCCTTCTTTGGTCAAAACTACGCCATGATTATTGTCCATATGCAGTAAAAAAAGCCTCCCCAAAATTCATATTGTTCCGGGGAGACAGATAATAAATACAATTCTTAGCCTTTTGGCTTCTACACCAGCCTCGATTGTCTCAAAGTTATATTGCCTTGTCAAGCTCAATTTCACGATAAAACTATGGGGTATTTCACACAATTTTGAGTAATGACCGGCTTTCGTTCTTAGCTACGAAATACGCCGCAATAATGCTACAATATGCATGCCGCCCCCATCGTCTAGCGGCCTAGGACGGTTCCTTCTCAAGGAACAAATCGTCGGTCCGAATCCGACTGGGGGTACAATTAAAATTAGACCGTAATTATGAAATTGATTCTCTCTGTGGCGGTATTAGTATTCGCATTGTCTTTTGCGTATTACTTAGTTGTATTTTTACCTCAAAAAGATGCAGCTAATAGAAAAGCATTTGAACTGAAACAACGGGTAATAATCTCGTGTGAACAATTCGTATCGACTGCTCAAATGCCACCTAGTGCCACTCTAAATGAAATCAAAACATTCCAAGAAATGACATATACTCTTTGTTTGCATAAAAATGGCTATTAATTCTTAACAAAACACAAGCTGGATCTAATATTTTCAAGAGGTCCACAAGATATTTACTATGAAGTTATCAATTACTGCTGTACTTCTTTTTCCTATTATCGGTTATGCAATTCTTCACCTAATTCCATTCGGAGAATTCTCGCCTCCAATTCTCGCCTGGGGAATTACGTTTATTCTTTTATTATCTATCGAAGGAATATTAGTTTTACGACTGGCTATGAAACTTCCAACACAAAAACCTAATACAGATCCCGAAGAACATTCCAAGAAGTAAGTTCCTATTTCGTCCCAACACCTGTACTCACAAAACAAATTTACCAAACAACTTTCATCTCCAAAGAAATCGGTTCTATTCAAGCCTTTCTTTGTGAGTTGATATAATCATGATATGAAGCAATTTATCGTC
This sequence comes from Candidatus Gottesmanbacteria bacterium, assembly GCA_023245335.1. Taxonomy (GTDB): domain Bacteria; phylum Patescibacteriota; class Microgenomatia; order UBA10105; family UBA927; genus UBA927. Next base: position 568,516 of record JAHFKK010000001.1, on the reverse strand, counting down.
GGTGTAGTAATCATTGCGGTATTAGGATTTGGCGGATTTGTCGGATTCCGATATCTGTCGCATCAAAATCAAACATCTGTCGCGCCAAAGTCCCAAAGCGATACTCTGACCGGATTGCTTATGCCGGGCAAAGGGGACGACTACTCCTTCATACTGCTAGACACAAAAGGGAAAACGACCGGCGTCACGTCACAAACCATTGACCTCAAAACGTATGCAAATAAAAATGTCGAGGTCACCGGTCAATTTTCCGGCACGACGCTTTATGCTGATACGGTAACGGAGAAAAAATAGCCTAGCATACCGCCTCTTTCATTTGCGAGAGGCATTTGAATATCATTTATTTCCCAAATTTCGATATAATTCTGACTCATGACTGAAATACTACCAAAAGTTATCCGCATCTTCGTTGGAAAAGGCGATTTTAAGGATCAGAATCAACTTGCCAAAAAACGAAAGAAACAGGGCTGGACCGTCGCAAAAAACGACAACAGCGCCGAGGTGGATGATGCGCTTCAAGACGCGCGGGGCGCAATCGTGGTGGCAAACGGCGCTAAAGCTGGTGTCTGCATGTCAGGACTCATAGACTACGCGTTACATAGAGGCGCCCGCAAGGTAATTGTGCCGCTTAATAATGTCCGTACCTCTCACGAGGGAGAAGATCCGGTATCATCACGCGCTACGGCTCTAGCCCGGGGTCTTCATGCCTTCGATCGACTAGAGGATCCAAGAATTCTGGTTACTCCCAAACACGCGTGGCAAAAAGCAAAACAACACGTAGAAGACTCGCAAGGCTAATCACTTTACCCACAAAAAAAAGAAAAACCAGCCACTACACATAGTGAACTGATTTTTCTTTTTATTCCTCAAAATTATTAATTGTCAGGACTTGCTGCATAAGCTGCCGCAAAATTCTTATTCCACTCTTCACCTGATGCGGGATTCTTTTGCATCTCAAGCATCATTTCCTGAACTTTTTTGTGCGCTTCATCGCCTTTGGCCGCCATCTCATTGACGTGTATGGCACCATTTGCCATCATTTCATCGGCGGTATTGCCCTGCACAGGAGCGTCACACGGGCCTCCCATTTGTTTACATGTCATCGTCTTCATATCTATCACCTTCCTTTCTTTATAAGGAAAACTATACAGGAAACGAAGAAATAATCGCAATGGGTAATTGTGTTATATATTACAACCTAACTCAGACGCTACGTCGGCGACACATGGCAATGGATAATATCGTATTATTATATTCGTTTACGTCGCAATACTTATGCGTAAAACCGAAACAAAGTCAGTAACAGTGGGAGTATCAGCGTTAAATGAAGAACATAACATACAAAAACTGTTACGATCAATCTGTGCCCAACATGAAAGCAACTTCACACTCAAAGAAATCATCGTATTCTCCGACAGAAGCACGGATTCAACCGTAAAAAAAGTTCGAGCCGTTCATGATTCGCGCATCCGGTTAATTGTCCGAAAAGTACGGAAAGGTAAAATAGCTGGACTTCAGGAATTATTTAATACGGTTCAATCCGACCTGCTTGTTGTCTTTGACGCTGATGTCGTCCTAGGAGCACAGGATACGATCGCACATCTTATCCAACCAACCCTCATTAACCCTAAGGTCGCCATGGTTTGCGGACGGGCAAAACCGCGGGAAGGGAAGACGTTCGTAGAAAGGTGCGTTAATACGTCTTATGAAACCTTTGATGCTTTCCGTATACGCGTCAAGGGTGGCAATACCGCATACACGGCCGAGGGGAAAATTTATTGCCTGACGCGCCGATTTTTTTCTCGGATTCGCCTTCCCGATAATATCGATAGCGACGACAACTTTCTCTATTTCAGCTGCACCACCAGAGGATTTGTATATCGGTATGCAAGAACGGCATATGTCTGGTACCGATCCCCTACGACATTTGCGGATCAAATCACTCAAAATTCTCGCTATTTATCGCGATTTACCTACCTCACGGACATGTTTGGCGACATCGTCACCAAAGAATACTCACGGTCAAAAAGAGAAAAATATCTCGCTCAGTTATGGATGTTCATACGGAAACCCGTATACAGTATCGGGATATTGGCCATTAATCTGTATTGCAAATACAAAGCGCTGAGCTATGCAAAAGTACTGAGGCAGAAATGGCGACAGGTATCAACGACAAAACAAGACATTTGATAGAAATTATAGCCTCAATAGCCGATGACGGCCTCGCTATGATGGTACAATGCCAGGTATGCTCATCGATAGCGTCACTCTAGTTGTCAAAGCCGGTAACGGCGGGAATGGCGTAGCCACCTTCCGCAGGACTGCCATGTCTGCCAAAGGCGGCCCGGACGGCGGTAACGGCGGACACGGAGGCGATGTACTTTTTCAGGGCTCCAACAACCTCAACGACCTTCATGCATTCCGTTTCAAAAAAGCAATACGGGGCCTAAACGGAGGCGACGGCACGAAACATAACGGCTTCGGTAAAAATGCGGAGCACATCATCATCTCCGTCCCACTGGGGACTAGGATCACAGACATAGACACGGGGAAAATCATAGAGATAGATACGGTCGGTTCCCCCATCCTCATCGCCCGCGGGGGGAAAGGCGGCTTCGGCAACTTCAAATTCAAGTCCGCGACCAACCAAGCACCGAAAAATCGGGAATTAGGCTATCCCGGCGAATTAAAAAATATCCATCTTGAACTACGGATGATCGCCGAGATCGGACTTATCGGCCTTCCGAACGCCGGAAAAAGCAGTCTTCTCACCCGCCTCACGAACGCGACGCCAGCGATAGGGGCCTATCCCTTTACCACACTGACGCCCAATATCGGTATGTTGGGCACGCACGCCATCGCGGACATTCCCGGCCTTATCGAAGGCGCATCAAAAGGCATCGGCCTGGGAACAAAATTTCTCAAACACATAGAGAAAACCAAAATTCTTGTTCACTGCATAGACATAACCATCGATGACCCGCTCAAAGCATACGAAACCGTACGTAAGGAGTTTGAAGCATATAATCCGAAACTTCTTGAAAAGCCCGAAGTGATTTTTCTCAATAAAACCGACCTGGTCGAAGAAAATAAAGTACGCGAGGTGACGAAGTTATTCGAACCGCTCCACAAGGAAATATATTCCGGATCTGTGCTCAACGAAGAGCATATAGACAAATTGAAGACGAGCCTTCTCACGCTCCTTTAGCCTCAACTATCCCCTATATCCCAAACCTATCCGACAATCGTACCCCGAACGTGTTATACTCTAGAAACTGAAAGGAGACACACTAGTATGAAAGGAACAATCAAAACGAAAACAGACAGGGGTTTTGGCTTCATAACACGTGAAGGCGAATCCAAAGACCTATTTTTTCATTCGAAAGACTTGGTCGGCGTCACGTTTGATGAGCTTCAAGTTGGCGAAGTCGTGACATTTGATGTGGTTGACGGACCTAAAGGCCCGAGCGCAAAGAATGTAAAACGAAGCGTCTAACGCTTGAGTTTGACTCTTGTTATATAAACACAAAAAAGCCCCGCACACGCGGGGCTTTTTTGATTAAAAGATGACGTCTACTCCCCGACCTAACGGTCCAATGTCGCGATATATATACACTACTTCTTTTCCATCTCACAAATATGTTCCAGCCTATAATTGTCTTTTGACATAATATGTGATAATTTCCACGCACATGGTAGAAATACATAAAAGAAGCCCCATAGAATATTCACTCCTAAAAGCCCATTCAAAGGTCGAACGTAGCTTTGACATTGCCAGATACGAGATTCTTTCCGGGGCGAATCAAATGATAGGACATACAGACGCCTTGATACGAAGGAAAAGACAACTATTGATACCACTTATTGTAAAAAACCGGGAAGTGTTATGGTATGGTCCACAAACAAAAGGAAGCGAGAAATTAAATCGCGACATCGAGCATCATGCAATGCCATATTATGTGCTGAAAAGATATTTGAGTAGAATCCCCAGAGAGGAAATAGAAGGGAAAAAAGTATTGGACCTCTTCTCAGGTCACGGAGCGGTAGGATTTTCGGTGGCCACTGGTGGTTTAAGCGGAGATGTTTTTCCTAAACAGATGCTGATGTTGGATAACGCATATAACCCCATTTGGCCCCCGTACAGGATATATCCTCACCTTGAAGCTTCGACATGGCAAATCCGATTTATTGAATTACTCAATAGAAATAACCCATATTATCATGACAGGCCAGGCATATATAATCCGATACCGGAATATTTGGCGGCCGACGGTTCCAGAATTCCGCTTGATAATGGCTCCATTGACACCGTCATTGCAGATCCTCCGTTCGGAGTACTGACAAAGGTTGCAGATCCTATGGGTTTAATGATGGGGAGTTTGCATGAAGTACGACGGATCTTAAAACCGAGAGGTACTGCCTATTATCTGATGCCTTGGGAGTGGACCACAGACATTATAGGGAAAGCTCCGATGCACGGACAGTTATTAAAGAAAAATATAGGGCGTACGTGGTTCGATATCAGCGTAGTGAAATTTACTCACGAGCATTAAGAATATTTTAGTTTATCCCTCAACAAACGTAAGCGCTATCCCGCGTTTATTGGCCCGCCCGGTGCGTCCAATGCGGTGAATATAGTCATCAAGTGTTTCCGGTAAGTCATAGTTAATAACGTGGGAGACGTCTGGTATATCCAGGCCCCGGCTTGCGACATCGGTTGCCAGAAGTATCTGGATATCACTGCGTATAAACTGCTGTAACACCTGTTGGCGCTGATTCTGGCGTTTATTGCCGTGTATTGCTCCTGATCGAAATCCTCGCTTCTCAAGTTCGTCTGACAAGCGCTGGACCCCCCATTTGGTACGCCCAAAAATAAGTACTTTTTCATATTCCTTTTGAATGAGAAGGTCGTGAAGGATATCTACCTTATCCTCCTTATGGGGTACATGAACAACTTCCTGACGTATCGTCGCTGCGATATCTACCGTTTTCACTGATATGCGGACGGGGTTGGTGACGAAATCCGTGAGTATCTCACTGACCTTACCTGATATCGTCGCAGAGAAAAACAGGGACTGACGTTCTTTCGGGAGCAACGAAATGAAGTATTTGATGTCATTGATAAACCCGATGTCCACCATGCGATCCGCTTCATCCAGTACGACGTTACGAAATCCCGAGAGCCGGACGTACCGTGCCTGAATGAAATCCTTAAGCCTCCCCGGGGTAGCAACCACCATATGCGGGTCAGCCCGAAGATCCTGCCGCTGCCGCCACTCATTCGCGCCTCCTATAAGCATGGCGCTCCGTAGTGATAAACCACGTGCGAAATCACGGAACTCGTTATGTATCTGTACGGCAAGTTCACGCGTCGGTGCGATGACGAGGATACGCTGATTCCGATCATGGGCCACCTTTTGGAGCAACGGTATGAGGAATGCTGCTGTTTTGCCAGTTCCCGTATTTGCGGTTCCGATCACATCGTGTCCGGCAAGGATGGCCGGTATTGTCTCATCCTGGATGGGCGTCGGCGTAGTAAACCCCTTTGACCGAATGTTATCCATGAGTTGCGGGTCCAGCAAAAAGTCGGCAAACGCATGAATCACGGCCACCGGTTCGTTCTGTAGTGCGACAGTCGTCGTCTCATGACTCCGGGCAACCGCTGCCAAAAGTTCGTTCTTGGACATCGATTTGATCGGACGGACCGATTGTCCGCGCTTTTTAAATGATCGTTGGTGTTGCTGATACATAGGAATACAAATTGAAACAATAAAACTGCTTATGAGTGAAAAACTGAAAAGGGGAAAAGACGCAAATAGAAAGAATTAACTTGGGGCGTTTTTTCTCAAACACTTCTCAACATGATCCTAAATAAGCAGATGTATTGTTTCAATACACATGCACTAAAAAGAGTATAACAGAACGGCTTCCGGATAGCAAATTACTAGAGGATATCTACACCAATGGAGCTTCTCTGGTGAGGTCCTGAGCGCAGGACTGCATACTACTCGCCCACACCCTGTGATCCACGATGCCTTTCTTATACTCTTCTTCCAATTTCCCGTACGTCGTACAGAATTTTTTGAACTTCGGCTCAAACGCCCGAGGCAACGGAAACCGCAGGAGTTGATTCAGGTCTTTACGGGTCAATTTGAGGAAAAGCGCGATATTCTCCTGCCTCTCATGAAACCCTTTGAGTGTCCAATCACCGATTTGCTTGAGATTGCCAGCCATGTCCAGCACTATTTCTCGTTGATTTGTAGGAGGAAGATTGATATGGTGAGGTTGTCTATTAATGACTCTAAGTATACCGCATCCGGCCTCAATTTACCAGTTGCATTCGTCTGACGACAAACGAAACACGCTTAAAACCCTCCTGCTCCCCCTACCCCCTGCAATTGCTCGTTTACCTGGGCAGTAATTCCCTGAAACAAGTGCACGGACCAAACGGTAACGACGACGGAAGAAACGATGGTGAGAATGACGCAGATCCAGCCGATCATCCGTGACCGAGCATCTGCTTGTTTCAAATATCTGAATCCCCACCACAAACCCAGGGGCGGCAGGAGGAAACTCCCCGCATAATAGAGATATTCCGTGAACTTTGTCGTAACGAGGGGTTTTTCATGAAGATTCTTACCGCAGTTATAGCAAAAAAAATCGGCCGGACGTACGGCAACATGGCATACGGGACACATAGGCTCCATACATCTATTCTATACTAAATACGGACGATCGTTTCATTCAGCTGTAAATCACAAAACGTATGGTACAATTCTTGCATGATAGACCGCGGTGACAGGCGTAAACGGATGGGAAGACTGATTGTTTTGTTGATTCTCATTGTCGCAATCGGCCTTGGATGGCACGCCTACGCGAATCACAGACGGGCGCCCGTCATTTCTCCGGTACCGGAAACAAAAGTTTCGAAGCCATCGCTCCTCGGATTCTTCCAAAAGAAAAAATATCCGGATGATCTGGCGGATAAGGTCAATAACACGATAAATGGTGCCTGGAGCGACTACTCAGTCTATGTTGAGGATTATGATTCCGATTTCGTCATGGGACTCTCTGAAACGGAAACGTTTACCGCTGCCTCCGTCAACAAGGTGCCGATACTTGCCGCGCTCTACTACCAAAGCCAAGGCGGAACGCTCGATATGAATAAAGTCATCACACTCCAACAGGATGAGATTCAAGATTACGGCACCGGGTCGATGCGATATGACGAACCCGGAACTACATACTCGGTCAAAACACTTGCTAGGCTCATGATCAAACAAAGCGACAATACGGCGGCGTATATCCTCGCTAATGAAATCATAGGAATTGATGTCGTTGAGAATCTCGCGAAGGGTTGGGGGCTGACGCAAACCGATATGGTAAATAATATAACATCAAATAAAGATATGGCCATATTGTTCCGCAAACTCTACGAAGGGAAAATTGCCAATCAGGCAGCGACGTTGGAAATGCTTTCGTTCCTGAAAGATACCGATTTAGAAACCAGGCTTCCGGCCAAGCTCCCAACGGGCGTCACGGTGTACCATAAAGTAGGTACGGAGATGGGAAAAATTCATGACGTCGGTATCGTCACCAACGGCAAACATACCTACTACATCGGGGTATTCACCAACGATGAGACGGATGACACAGCATCAGAAACGCTGATCGCAAAAATATCCCGGGTGGTCTACGATTACATGCAATCGTAAATGCGTCTTCTTACTTGGAGCGGAACCGAAGGGTCGGGATAGCTACCTTAAGGACGTCGTCCATGTGTTCTACAAAGTAAAATTTGACGTCTGTCATGACAGCCTTCGGTATATCCTCCAGGTCTTTCTGATTATTTTTTGGCATGATCACCGTCTTGATCCCTGCCCGGTGCGCCGCGATAACTTTCTCTTTTATTCCGCCTATCTCAAGAACCCGACCGCGTAAGGTAATCTCTCCCGTCATCGCAACAGTGCGTTTGGTGGGTTTCTTCGTGAGAGCCGAGACAAGCGCCGTTCCTATGGCTGCTCCTGCGGATGGGCCATCTTTGGGCACTGCTCCCTCCGGCACGTGCACATGGATATCCATTTTTTGGAAAAACTTTTCCGGCAGTCCTAATGCTTTCCAGCGGCTACGGACGTAGGAAAGCGCGGCTTGTGCGGATTCTTTCATCACATCCCCGAGTTGTCCGGTGAGAATGAGATTTCCGCGACCGGGCATGAGCGCCACTTCGATGAATAATATGTCCCCGCCGGCTTCCGTCCAGGCTAGTCCTGTCGACATACCGACCTCATCCTTTTTCTCTGCAAGATACGAACTGAATCGGGAAGGGCCGACATATTTCGCGAGCTCTTTGGGTCCGATGACAAATGATTGCTTCGTTTTGACATCGACCTCTGCGATTTTTTTGGCGACTTTCCTGAATATAGTTGCTATCTCGCGCTCAAGACTCCGCACACCCGCTTCTCTTGTGTATTGGCGGATAATCTCACGGATCGCACTATCGGATAGTTTCACTGCATCAGTCGGTATGCCATGGATTACTCGCTGTTTTTCAAACAGGAAATCTCGTGCGATATGAAACTTTTCATCTTCGGTGTACCCGGCAAACCGGATGATCTCAAGCCGATCCCGGAGAGCCGGCGGTATGGTGTCCAAAACGTTGCACGTCGTGATAAAAAATACCTGTGATAGATCAAACGGCACTTCCATATAGTGGTCGGAAAATGCGTAATTTTGTTCCGGGTCGAGAGCTTCAAGAAGTGCAGCCGACGGATCACCACGGAAATCCGCACCGACTTTGTCGATTTCATCGAGCATAAATACCGGATTCTTCGTTCCTGCCTGCTTGATACCCTGGATGATGCGTCCGGGCATAGCACCGACATAGGTCCGCCGGTGTCCGCGTATCTCCGCCTCATCCCGTATGCCGCCTAAAGACATCTTTACAAACTTGCGGCCGAGGGATCGCGCGATAGATTTACCGATAGACGTCTTTCCGACTCCCGGCGGGCCGACAAAACACAAAATAGTAGGGGCTCCCGACTTAACGATTTTCTTTGTCGATTTGGCGTCATCGGATTTCTTGGTTTCTTTTTCGAGAGCGGCCGCCGTTTCTTCATCACTATGACCTTTAAGCTTCATGACCGCCAAAAATTCCATGATGCGTTCTTTGATTTTCGTGAGCCCGTAGTGATCCTCGTTCAATACCTTTTCAGCATCAGCTATGTTGACATTGTTGGCACTCGCCGTCGCCCACGGCAGCTCCACCAGCCAATCCAAATACGTACGGACATAGGAAGATTCCGGATTGTATTGGGACATCTGCGCGAGCCGATGCAGTTCTTTCTCCGACTTCAGCCGGACCTCTTCGGGCATACCCGCTTTTTTGATTTTTTCGGCAAGCTCCTTGATTTCCTTGTTTTCGTCATCTTCCCCTAATTCTTTTTCTATAGTTTTGATGCGTTCCCGTAACACTTGTTCCTTGACGTTTTTTTCAAATTTTTCCTGCGTTTTGGTTGCGATTTTACGCTCAAGCTCCAACACTTTTACTTCTTTGGCAAGGTAGGCTGCTTCTTTTTCAAATCTCGCTTTGACTGACGAAAGTTCGAGAAGTTCCTGGCGTTCACTGGGTTTGGTATCCAAGACTCCTGCGAGTTGAAATGACAGCATCTGGGGTGACATGCCGGACATGATGTTCATAAACGTCAGAAAGTCCATGGTTTTCCCCAGTTTCACCGCCTGACGGAGTTCGTTGGTGAGATGGTTAAACAATGCTTTGGTCTCTTCATCATCTTCTATCACATCCGCAAGCTCCGCGACGCGCGCGACGAAAAACGGCTCGACCGCTTCATAGGATACGAGTTCAACTTTGGAAATTCCGCGGACGAGCGCATTAATTTCGCCTTCATTCCGCATCATCTGGACTATTTCCCCCACAGTGCCGATCTGATACAAGTCGCTCGGAGTCGGATCATTGATATTGGCGTTTCTCTGCATGACCAGGACGACGCGCTTCCCTGATGTTTGAGCTGCCTCTATGGCGCTTACTGATCGCTGCCGGCCGAAGGTAAGAATCATCTCGGTGCCGGGAAATACAATACCGTCCCGTATCGGGACGACGGGAAGCATTTGATTCGGATTATCAAGTGATGTACTCATAGTGTCATAATTCCCACTCTACACAGGAACTAGTATCATGATTTAGCACTCTAGTATATCAAGTGCTAAGGCTTTGTCAATAGAGTATTTTACGCTTTAGATAAACTCATTCAGAAGCTCGTCCCAATGGGCCGGCTCCAAAGGTAAGCTCGAAAGCGGCGCCGAAGTAAGTGCCGGCTCGCGGTCTTCACTCGTCAACTTGTCTTCCTTATACAATATCCCTAGGGGTATTTTGTCGCCCCACTCCATCGCTTTCTCCAGTGCCTTCAGCCTATCGGTCGGCTGATACGATTCCTGCGTCAGCTTATAAAGGCGCTGACGGTACCATTGATAGGTATGTACTTTATCAAACGTGACGCACGGCTGTAACACATCGAGTACTGCAAAACCTTTGTGACTAATGGCAGCCGCCATAAGCTCGGTGAGACCCGGCATGTCGCCGGCAAAGCCACGTGCGACAAATGTCGCCCCTGACACAAGGGCAAGAGCCAACGGATTGATGGGTTCGTCCGTCGCCCCTTCCGGCGTCGACTTGGTCTTGAATCCGATCTTCGCGGTCGGAGACGCCTGACCGGTCGTCAAACCATACACCTCATTGTCGTGGATAATGACGGTAAGATCCGGATTACGTTTCGCAGCGTGGATAAAGTGATTCCCTCCTTCACCAAGGCAGTCCCCGTCCCCCGATACTACAACGACCGGAAGGGTGTGGTTTGCGAGTTTCGCGCCTTGCGCGACGGGGAGCGCTCTCCCATGAAGACCGACAAATCCGTACATTTTCATCCAGTCGTACATGTTGCCATGACATCCTATGCCGTAAACGACAAGTCCGTCATCCGGGCCAATGCCGAGCTTGGCAAATGCGCCCTGAAGTGATTTCCAGATACCGAAGTCTCCGCATCCCGGACACCACGTCGGTAAAAATCCCGTATTGTATCCTTCCGCGGTCAATGTCGCCATATTATGTCCCTTTCATTGCCTGTTCGGCTATTTCTTCTGGCAGGAACGACCTTCCGTCATATTTGACGATACGTTCTTGTATGTCTATCCCGGTTTCCGTACGGATAAGTTGAGATAGTTGTGCGGTCGCATTCTGTTCCACGTCGATAACCCGTTTCGCTTTCGTCAATAATTCTTTTGCTTCAGCTGCGGGAAACGGAAATACCCAAGGGAATGAAATAACTGATACTTTTTTGCCTTGGGCGCGCAGAAGATCCATTGCTGACAACACCGGACCGCGGGTCGTCCCCCACGTAACAAACGTTATGTCGGGGTCTTTGTCCCCGATTTGTGTCGGCGGCAAAATATCTTTTACGATCGCTGCCATCTTCCGTAAACGCTTATCTGCCATCGCTTTTCGGCCTTTTGCGTCATCTGCCACGTGGCCTGTTCCATCGTGCTCATACGAGTTCGCATAATACTGTCCGTGCTTGGTCCCCGGAACGCTCCTCGGCGATACGCCGTCGACAGATTCTGTGTCAAATCGATGGAATTCCCCGTCTTTCATCCCGGTATCTCCGGTCAGGAGTTTCCCGCGGTCGATAGTGACCGGCTTTTGGAGAAATGAAACCGGAATGCACCATTGGCTTTCGTTAAGATACTTGTCCGTGAGAAGAAATACAGGGATCTGATACCTATCGGCGAGGTTAAACGCAAGCGTCGTGAATGCGTATGCCTCAACTGCGTCGGCCGGAGCAAGCACAATCCTCGGAAATTCCCCGTGACCTGCGTGAATCGCAAACAGGAGTTCACCCTGCTCGGTATAGGTGGGCATACCGGTCGCGGGACCTGCCCGCATACCAAGATCTATGACAATAGGTGCTTCCACCATGCCGGCAAGCGACAATCCTTCAACCTGAAGTGCAAAGCCTCCGCCGGATGTTGCTACCATACTCCGAACGCCGGAAATGGATGCGCCGATTGCCATATTGATGCCGGAAATTTCATCTTCCGGCTGTTTGTAAACGATATTAAACTCTTTGGCGTGATCCGCCAGAAATGTGATAAGGGCATTAATCGGCGTCATGGGATATATGGCGGCAAATTTGAGTCCGGCTCGTACCGCACCTAAACCCACCGCTTCGCTTCCGTTGACGACCACGAGCTTTTCCGTATACGTCCCCGGGGAAAGTACCACTGACGTTTCACCGGAAAAATGCTCATGGACGTAATCGAATCCCGCCTGGGCTATTTTTATATTCTGATCGACGACCTCCGCACCTTTCCGAATAAACTGATCACGGATAACGGATGACAAATGCTCAAAAGGAGCTCCCAGTAGTGCGACGCTCGCGCCGAGCGCGATCGTATTTCGCATAATGACGTCAGCATTCAGTTGGGTAACTATATCCCGAAGCGGCAACGGCATGAGCTTGACTCCCGCCGGCAATTCACTCGCCTTCCAGTCTTTGTCTCTCGGATCATAAAGGACTAACGTACCCTCGCGTAATTCGTTTCTATGTTTCTCGACGGACTCGGTGTTGAGCGCGACCAACATATGGAGATCGCGATTCATACCCAAAAACGGTTTGGCACCGATCCGGACGGAAACGATATTGTGTCCGCCCCGAATGAGGGATGGATAGTCGTTTTCTGCGAATACGTGATAGCCGGCCCGGGTAAATGCGCGGGCAAGCATGATACCGGAAGACATGATACCAAACCCCGCTTCTCCCGCTATTTTCCACGTGATGTTATCTTTCATACTTAGTTGCTATCTATTGTAGATTGTCGAGTGGCACTGGGCAATCATGCAAAGCAAAATAAACTGCTCCTCCGCTAGCGCTCCAGGCTATCGTTCATCTCCGTGTTTAAAACACGGAGCATTCCGACAGAGCAAATAAAATCAGGGGTATAATTGTTTACCGGTTTCATCGGTAATAAAAATTGCCATGACGGGACATGATTTGGCAGCCTCCAAAAGCATCTCATCGGTCTCTTCTTCACTCGTATCTAAAATGATCGCTTTAGCCTCATCATCCAGCGCCCAAGCTTTGGGAGCGAGTGCCACACACGTCGCCGCGCCGATACACAAATCGCGATCTATACGCATCGTCCACTTCCTGATTTTCCGTATGACTTTCGGATCATTATTATCCATATACTACGTACGACTATATCAAAATTATGATCCTAAAAACAGCCGTCAGCTCAAGGATCGTATAGCTTTTTGGATCGCTTCTAATGGAAGGATTGCGCATTTGACCCGCGAGGGAGTGAGCGTCGTACCGAGCATTGTTTGGATATCATCAAGCGATATCCTCATGACGCGGCGCGTATCCAAGCCTTTTACTTTTTCCGTGAGCATGGAAGCGCTGGCCTGGTTTATAGCGCACCCCTCTCCGAAAAATCGGATATCAGAAACGATCCTCGCCTTCCCTCTAGACTCAATGCGCATTTCTATGGCGATACGATCTCCGCAGCTCACGTTTATTTCTTCACTCGTGACGTTTGCACCCGAAAGATGCCCGAAATTCCGCGGGTTTTTATAATGGTCAAGGATGGTTTCGCGATACAAATCCATGCATTCTCCTGTGGCGGCTCATTCAGCCGAATATTTTTTTCACTTTTCCGAGGGATTCCATCAACACGTCTATATCTTCTTTTGCCGTATAAACATAAAATGACGCACGTACGGTTGAGGCGACACCCAAATTTTCATGGAGCGGCATAGCACAGTGATTGCCGGCCCGCACAAAGACGTTATCTTCATTGAGAATCTGCGCTATATCATGGGGATGCGCACCCTTCATCGTCATCGCAAAAACGCCTCCTCGCTTTTTTGCGTCCTGGGGGCCCAGATACTTTACCTCCGACATGCGGCTGAATTGCTCGATGGCATAGGCCACTAACGCCTCTTCGTGAGCCCGGACATTATCCAAACCGAGCTTCATAAGATACTCTACTGCGGCTCCGAATCCGATGACACCTGCAATATGCGGCGTACCTGCTTCAAATTTATGCGGAGCGGGCTTAAAGACTGTCCGATCCACATGGACTTCGGATATCATCTCACCTCCGTAGTTAAACGGGTGCATAGCATCCAATTGTTCACGGTTTGCCCATAGTACTCCAATGCCGGTTGGCCCCAACATCTTGTGACTGGAAAACGCTACGAAATCCGCTCCCCACTCCTGGACATCAACAGGCATATGAGGGACTGCTTGCGCCGCATCCACAAGCACTAAACACTTCGAATTGAGTCGTTTCACTGTTCGAACAATTTTTGATATCGGATTTATGGTTCCGAGCACATTGGACGCGGCAGTTACTGCGACTATTCGGGTTTTCCGGGTAACAAGCTTTTCCAAGTCTCCCAAGTCAAGTTCCCCCTCCGGCGTCAGGTTCCAAATATCGACCGCAACTCCCCTCTCTTTTCCCAGCTGTTGCCACGGCACGAAGTTGGAGTGATGCTCCATGATTGTGGTCACGATCCGCTCACCCGGTGATATGTCATGAAGCAACAAACTATATGCGACAAGGTTGATGGATTCGCTCGTGTTCCGGGTAAATACTATCTCTTCGCTCATCTTGGCATGAATAAGGGTCGCCGCTACGTCTCTCGCATGTTCGTATGCGGCAGTTGCCTCTTCGCTCGTTGTATAGATACCGCGAAAAACATTAGCGGTATAAAGGGTATAATATTCGTCTTCTTTATCAATGACGGATTGGGGCTTTAACGATGTTGCGGTCGAATCAAGATAGACGATTCGTTTACCGTGAATTTTCCTTTGTAATTGAGGAAAATCCTTCTGAATGGTTTTTGCGTCAAACATACTCATAGTTTCACAAACACCTGACCGTTTTCTATCTTCACTTCGTAGCTAGCGACATCAGTCGGCGCGGGCAAAGCCAGAACTTTACCGGTCGTCACATCAAAATTTGCTCCGTGACACCCGCAGATGACGACGGAACCGTCCAGTGCTCCTTCCGTGCCCAACGAACACTGCTCGTGAGTACAGGTGTCATCTATCGCGAAAAACTCACCGTCGACGTTTGCCAGTGCCAACGATTTTCCTCCAGATATTATCACAGTTTTCATTGATCCGGGTGTGAGATCACTTACATTCGCTACGAAAACGAAGGTATCCATAGTCATATTCTTTTATGCCACAAGTGACAGAGTTTCTCTGTATGCTTCTTCCCGAACTATTGTATCAGCAATTCCGTCGAACGTACTTAAAAGGAATCCGTTCAGAATCATGTACCTCGCAGCCGTACCTCCTATACCGCGGGTCGCGGCATACCACAACTCGTCCGCATCAAGTGTCTTCACAAGGGCGCCATGCGTACACCGGACATCGTTTGCGAGTATCTCAAGCGCCGGCTTACTCGTGGCATGCGCATGATCCCCTAAAAGTAAATTTTCGTTCCGTTGATAGGCGTTTGTTTTTTGCGCCCGCTTATCTACCAGAATGCTCCCCTCGTAGCGACACATGCTTTCCTCCGTCATAACGCTTTTTATAAGAAGGTTACTGGTGGTATTGGGAGCCTCGTGGTGCTGTAATGTCGTAATGTTGACTACCCCTTTGCCTGTGCCGTATATGACGCCGAGGATAGTTGCACTGGATCCGGGACCCTTTAATGTCACAGAGGGAGTAAGGGAAACTACGCCGCTCACCCGGACCATAAGGATGAGCGTGAGAGATGCGTCCTTCCCCACTATATATTCTTGCTGCAATCCTTCTCCACCCACCCGTTCAACAATAACCTGATTATTGTGTATGCGCTTCATGCCTTTATCCCACCGACCCTTCCATCTGAAGTTCTATGAGCCGGTTCATCTCGACCGCATATTCAAGCGGCAACTCTTTGACGATCGGCTCTATAAACCCGTTGACGATCATTGATTGCGCCTGCTCTTTGGTGACGCCGCGGCTCGTGAGATAAAATAACTGCTCATCCCCGATTTTCGACACCGTCGCCTCATGTTCTATCTGAACGTTTTGTTCATCTATTTTCATCGTCGGATACGTATCCGAACGGGACCGTTCATCCAAAATAAGTGCGTCGCAGACGACCTTGGACTTCGCATTTTTTGCACCGGGGTACACGTGCACCAACCCTCGATACGACGTGCGTCCGCCGCCGCTACTTATGGATTTGGAAATAATCTGCGACGTCGTCTCTGGTGCAAAATGGATTGCCTTCCCTCCTGCGTCCTGATGCTGATGTGCTCCCGCGTATGCTATGGAAAGCACTTCTCCGCGGGCTTTTCTTCCCATAAGATATACGCTCGGATATTTCATCGTTACTTTGCTGCCTAAATTTCCGTCCACCCATTCCATCGTCCCTTCCTCTTCGACCCGGGCCCGCTTGGTGACGAGGTTATAGACATTCGTACTCCAATTCTGGATCGTGGTATATCGCACGCGCGCCCCTTTCTTCACGATAATTTCGACAACCGCCGAGTGCAGCGAATCGGTTGTGTAAATGGGAGCCGTACATCCTTCGACGTAATGCACAAAACTTCCTTCTTCGGCAACGATGAGCGTCCGCTCAAACTGTCCCATATTCGCCGCATTAATACGGAAATATGCCTGAAGCGGTAAATCAACATGCACGCCTTTGGGGACATACACAAACGACCCGCCGGACCAGACACTAGTATTAAGCGCCGCGAATTTATTGTCCCCTGTGGGTATGATGGTGCCAAAATACTGCCGCACGATATCCGGATATTCCTTCAGCCCGGAATCCATATCCAAAAACACGACGCCTTTTTTCGAGAGAGTATCCTGGATACTCTTATAGACGACCTCGGATTCGTATTGGGCCGACACCCCGGCAAGAAACTTTTTTTCTGCTTCCGGAATCCCGATCCGGTCATACGTATCCCGTATCTCAGGCGGCAGATCTTTCCAGTCTGACACTTTGTCTTTCGTCGGCTTTATGTAGTAGTAAATGTCGTCAAACTTAATAGCCGTAAGATCCGCTCCCCACAAAGGCAACGGCTTTTTCCCGTAAACGGACAGCGCGGTCAATCGCCGATCGCGCATCCAATCCGGTTCACCCTTATGTGCGCTCACCTGCCGGACGACGTCTTCCGTCAATCCGCGCTCGGATTTAAACACGTAGTGCTCGGGTTTGTGAAACCCGTACTTATAATTCCCCACTGGCGGCTGTGTGTTCATATGAAGTATGACGGCGGACTAGACACCATCGTTTAGCCGGTAAATTCCTTATATCCGGAATCTTCTATTTTTTTGGCAAGTGCGGCGCTTCCGGTTTTGACGACGTTACCGGAAACAAGTATATGGACGTAATCAGGTTTAACGTATTTGAGTATCCGCTGATAGTGGGTGATGATGATGATACCGACACCTGATTTCCTAAGAAGCGAAATCCCCATGGATACCGCTTTCAGCGCATCAACATCCAATCCCGTATCGATTTCATCAAAGACCGCAAATTTCGGGCGGAGGACGAGAGCTTGCAGCATTTCTATTTTTTTCTTTTCCCCTCCGGAGAAACCGTCATGGATTCCCCGCCTCAACAGGGACTCATCGAGATTCAGGCGGCGCGCATAATCTCCGACGAGCGCCATGAAATCAGCGATAGGCAAACCGCCGACAAGCGTACGTCGGGCGAGTACCGGATTTTGCACTGATGGCGCCTGCGAACCATCCCCATGAAAACGTGCCTGATACGATGTCCTGAGTAAATTCATAACGGTCACTCCCTGTATAGCGATCGGTGACTGGAAGGCCAAAAATAAACCAGCCAGGGCCCGTTTCTCTGTCGGCAATGAAAATAAATTCTTTCCGTCAAGGATTATCTTTGTGTTTCCTGCTTTCTGGTTCCTGTTTACTGCGTACGCCGGATGTCCTAACAACACGGATGCGAGTGTCGATTTGCCGCTGCCGTTGGGACCCATGATGGCATGCACCTCTCCTCCACGAACCGTAAGAGATACGCCATGCAGTATTTCTTTCTCCTCTATGGACGCAACCAGATGCGATATAACAAGCGTTGACATTTTAGAAGACTTTTGTTTCATAGACGATCCGATATGCGGTCGTTTTTCCCCATGAATACTTCGACGAGCCCGACCATCCGAAGTATGAAATATTCCTGATTCATAAACGGATTACGCGGAATATCCAAATATTTTGACAACAATGATCGCTGGGTCGCATGCGACTCCAGAGCTTTTTGTTTTGCGGCACTGAACTTCTTGATGTTAATGACCGTCGTAACCCGCTTATCGTCAACGCCCATACACGGTTTGCCGAATAACTCTGCCGGAAAATATTTATGCTTCACGACGTACGAAATGATCGTCTCCGGGAAACACGCATAATACAATTTGGGCGGATTATCGTCGTCCGGATTCGCTTCATGCCTGGTCCAGGCGTATTTTTGGAATGCGAAGGTCGCAGCAAGCGACAGCTTGATGTGGTCAGGATGATGCGTTATCCCCGCCGGCTCATGCGTCAGGATGACATCAGGTTTCATGTCTTCCAAAAGCCGTACGATCGTATCTTCGATTTCTCCGGCAACTTTCCCTGCAAGCTGGCCATCCTTATAATCCAAAAACGTGACGGACCGGATACCAAGGTGTTCTGCTGCTTCCGCGAGCTCTTTGGCTCTGACCTCTCCGCTTCCCCCCGATTCCCCCCTCGTCGCGGTAACAAGGTCGACTTGCCAACCTGCCTTTGCGTATTTGGCGATCGTTCCACCTGAAGCGATGGATTCGTCGTCAGGATGAGCGAATATACCCAGGAGTTTCTTCATGAAGCGTATAGTATCATACACTTCTCATTTCTTCATCGTGATCATCTTATAAAGCCAATACAGGCCTGATAATCCGACGAGTATATAAACAAGTTCGACGAGTGCGGGACTCGTACCCAAGACTAACATGATGACATCAAACTTGAAGGCACCGACCAGACCCCAGTTTAGAGCGCCGATGACCACAAATACCCACGTCGCCCAATCCAATTCATTCATTTTCATCTTCATATATCCCTTACTCCCTTCTTCTCTCTATCATACCATGACGGCGATTGACTTCTTTCTGACAAGCACTATCATAGAGCGGTATTATGAAACTCATAAACAAAGACATTTCCGTGTGCCTTTGGTCGCCGGATTACGAAAAGCTCGCCGCATGGTATGAGAGTATACTCGGCTTCAAAGTACAGCGCCGACTCACCCTTCCGGACGATACCGGGGTGGATTTTGACTTTGCTCCGACATACTTCTATGTCGGTAAGCACAACAAGGTAAAAGGCAAAAACAAAGATCCCTACCGCATCATGATCGGATTCAACGTCAAAAGTGTAACCGAGGTATATAAAGAACTCAAAGCCAAAAAAGTCACGATCATCGCCAAACCGTTCGCCGGCCCGCCCGGAGGCTTCTGGTGCATGACAATCGCGGATCCGGAAGGCAACCTTATCCAATTCTTCGGACAACAGTAATTCTTCAGCTCGTTTTCAGCCTCGGGAGTATAATAGAAGGCATGAGAATTCTTGTGGTGGAAGACGAACATAGGATCGCGAATTCCATCAAAAAAGGACTAGAACAGGAAAAATACGCGGTTGACGTAGCCTATACCGGCTCCGACGGGTTTGATCTTGCCTCGTCAGAAGAGTATGATCTCATCCTCCTAGACCTTCTTTTACCCGGCATGGACGGCATCACGGTGTGTAAGGAGCTTCGCGCGAAACAAATACACACGCCGATCCTCATGCTTACCGCCAAAGGACAGATTCGTGATAAGGTAGAAGGCTTGGATTCGGGAGCTGACGATTATCTGACGAAGCCGTTTTCCTTTGAAGAACTTCTTGCGAGAGTACGAGCACTCATACGACGGCCGAAGACCACACTCTCGGAAACGCTCCGAGTCGCGGATTTGACGCTCAATACCGTCACCTATGAAGTAACAAGGGGCAAACGGCAAATCAATCTGTCCAATAAGGAATTTGCATTACTTGAATTTCTCCTTCGGCATGCCAAAACCGTCATAACCAAAGAACAAATCATCAGTCACGTGTGGGACTACGAAGCAGACATCCTCCCCAACACGGTCGAGGTCTATATCAGAAACCTCCGGAATAAAATCGACCACCCGTTTACATCAGGAAAGCCTCTCATACAGACGGTGAGAGGTTTTGGGTATAAACTGGGATAAGCCTATGTTTCATTCTGCACGACTCAAACTGACCGCATGGTATCTCCTTATCATCATGGTGATAAGTCTCTCCTTCAGTACGGTCATTTACCGCATGTTTTCCGCCGAGGTCGAGCGTTTCGCGCGCGTACAGCGGGTTCGCATAGAACATGGACTGAACTCAAATATGGCGCCTTTGCCCCCCGATGATGGACAAATCGCCCCACTCCCCGTCGTGTTTGATGACGCATTGGTGAGCGAAGTACAGCAGCGGGTAATCGGGTTTCTTACCATCGTCAATGTTGGCGTTTTAGTTCTATCCGGCGGGCTCGGGTATTTCTTGGCCGGCCGGACCCTAAAGCCCATCGCCGAAATGGTTGATGAGCAGCATCGGTTCATTTCCGACGCGTCTCATGAACTGCGTACGCCGCTTACTGCGCTCAAAAGCTCCATGGAAGTAAATCTCCGGGATCCGGACCTGACGCTTGCCGGCGCGAAGACACTTATGAAGGAAAGTATTACCGACGTAAACAAGCTCCAATCGCTTTCGGATGCGCTCCTCCAGCTTGCACAATACGAAAAGCCTTCAATCGTCAATGCGTTTGCCAAAACACAAGTCACCGATATTGCGGAAGCGGCAATCCGAAAAGTCTCAAGCCTCGCAAAACAAAAAAAGATCTCCATAGAAAATCTGACGCAACCTACTATTATCGAGGGAGACAAATTCAGCCTGACGGATCTATTTGTTATCCTTTTGGACAACGCAATTAAGTATAGCCCCAAAGAATCCACGATTACCGTGCGTTCAAAGCGCACCGACGGATCGATACTTCTATCCGTCGTTGACCACGGACAAGGGATAAACGAAACCGATCTGCCAAAAATATTTGACCGGTTTTATCGCGCGGACACTGCACGAAGCAAGGTCCATGCAGACGGGTACGGCCTTGGGCTTTCCATCGCCAAAAAAATCGTACAGTCGCATCAGGGATCCATACAGGTTGTCAGTATACTGAAAAAAGGAACCACGTTTACTGTCCGTTTACCCGTCAAACAAAACAAAAACATGTCGTAATTATATTTCAGCTTGCTTTCAGCTCAAGATACTATAGTAAAATTAATTGTCACTATGAAATCATCCGAAACCGCGACACCAGAAAGAAAATCCATTGTACAAAGGTTCCTTGCCTTACCGCTTCTTCTGAAGCTTGGATCGCTGGTTCTTATTTTCGCCGTCGCATGGTTCGGATACACAAAGATCAGCGGATCAGGAGGAACCAAAACACAGTATCAGTCAGAAAAGGCAGTCCGCGACACACTCGTCGTGACACTTGCGACATCCGGCCAGGTATCAAGCGCCAATAGCGCGTCAGTTTCAACACAGACGTCAGGAGTCGTTTCCAAAATCTACGTCAAAAACGGTGACGCCGTCAAATCGGGTGACCCCATAGCGCTTGTTGACCTGGATATGGAAGGCAACCAACGGTCTGCTCAGGCGTTCGCCTCATATCAAAGCGCCAAAAACCAACTCGCGAGCGCCCAAGCGGGTATGTACTCACTGCAGTCAGCTATGTTTTCGAAATGGAAAACCTACACCGACCTCGCAGAAAATTCCACGTATCAAAACTCGGACAGCAGTCCGAATACTACCAACCGCGTCCTGACACAATTTACGACGGTCCAGGATGATTGGCTCGCGGCTGAAGCACAGTACGCCAACCAACAAAACGTCGTTGCGGCGGCTCAAACATCCGTCAACAGCGCTTGGGCGTCATACCAACAATCGTCACCTACTATCTACGCGCCGATTTCCGGTACTATAAGCGGCATATCGCTGCAGGCCGGATCCGTACTCACAGCACAAACAAGTTCAACCGGCAACTCCACAGCTCAAAGGATCGGGAACATCAAAACAACCGCGACTCCGACGGCTGTCGTCAACCTGAATGAGGTTGACGTCCCCAAAGTAAAAATCGGAGATAAGGCAACGATAACGATGGATGCATTCCCGAACCAGTCATTTACCGGCAAAGTCGTCAGCATAGACACGACTGGTACCGTGTCTTCCGGGGTGACCACATATCCTGCATATATCACGTATGATTCTGCAGTAGACGGCATTTACCCCAACATGGCGGTTGATGCCAACATAATTACTGCAGTCAAAGATAGTGTCGTTTTGGTTCCCAACGCGGCCGTACAGACAACCGGCGGACAATCGACAGTACGAACCCTCAAAAACGGCACTGCGACGTCAGTTGACGTCACGGTGGGGCTATCCAATGATACACAAACCGAAATCGTTTCCGGTATTGCCGAAGGCGATACGGTCGTAACGGGTTCGACTGCTCCGACGACATCGACGACAAGCTCAAGTGTCACGTCCCCATTCAGCGCGCTTGGCGGCGGTAACCGCGGCTTCGGCGGAGGCGGCGGCGGCACGACCCGTGTCATACGGGGAAACTAAACTCTATGTCAGGCCCCAAGTCCATTATCCAGGTGTCTCACCTTAGAAAGGTGTATAAAACAGACGCGATCGAGACGGTCGCGCTTGACGACGTGTCATTTACCATTGATAAAGGCGAGTTCGTCGCTATCATGGGCCCCTCGGGAAGCGGCAAATCAACGCTCATGCACATTTTGGGCGCGTTGGACTTACCGACGAGCGGTACGTATGTCCTCGACGGAGAAAACGTAGAAAACCTCACTGATGACGAGCTTGCCGACATACGGAACCGTAAAATTGGCTTTGTCTTTCAGGCATTCAATCTCCTTCCGAGAACTACTGCGCTCAAAAATGTGACGCTACCCATGATGTACGCAGGGATTCCGAAAGCCGAACGGGAAGCTACGGCCAAAAAGTTTCTCGAGATGGTTGGACTAGGCAACCGGATTTACCATACATCCAACCAAATATCCGGCGGGCAACAGCAGCGCGTCGCGATAGCCAGGGCTCTTGTTCTAAACCCCGCGCTTATCCTTGCCGATGAACCAACCGGCAACATAGCAAGCGTTCAGGCAGAAGAGGTCATGGCTATATTCCAAAGGCTCAATGACCAGGGGCATACCATCGTCATGATTACACACGAACCGGATATAGCGGAACATGCCAAACGTATCATTCATGTCCGGGACGGCAACATCGTTGAGGATGGTGACGGACACAAACAGCGGAAGGCAACGCTACACCATGGAACCGATTGAACTCTTACTCGAAAGCATAAATACGCTTACCATAAACAAGTTGCGGACGGGACTTGCTGTCCTTGGCATCGTCATCGGTATCGGCAGCGTCATCGCACTTGTCTCTTTGGGACAGGCCACACAGCAATCCATACAGGATCAGATTCAATCACTCGGGGCTAACCTTCTCACAGTGTCCCCCTCTGCCCAACAAAATGGTGCGGTACGCGGGGCCATAGGCGGCGGAACATCACTTACTCTGGATGACGCAAAGGCCATACAGACGTCCACGCAGATCACCACCGTCAAAACCGTCTCTCCGGAAGTACAGCGCCGCATACAGGTAACGACCGGCGCCAATAATACGAATACACAAGTCATCGGCGCAACCCCCGTGTATGCGGACGTCCATAAAGTCGTGATAGCAAACGGCAACTTTATCACGCAGCGGGATATCGACGGCGTGACCAAGGTGGCCGTCATCGGACCACAGGTCGTAAGCGATCTCTTTGGTGACGGGACAACTCCCATAGGGCAGAAACTCCGCATAAGCGGCCAGACATTTACGGTTATCGGTATTACCAAATCTAAAGGCGGATCGGGATTCCAAAACCAGGATGACATCATAATCGTCCCCCTCCCAACCGCGCAAAAACAACTCATGGGTGTGGACTACCTCAATAGCATCGCACTGGAAGCCAAAAGCGCCGACGTCATGACGCAAGCGGAAAACGAAGTAGGATATCTCCTTCTCCTGCGGCACAAATTCAATGATCCCACGCAAGCGGATTTCCGTATTTTTTCCCAGCAGGATATATTAAATACCGCTACGGCAACGACCGGGATATTTACGTCGCTATTATCCGGGATTGCCGCAATATCGCTTCTGGTAGGAGGCATCGGCATTATGAACATTATGCTCGTGACCGTCACCGAACGGACACGCGAGATCGG
The DNA here is from genome assembly GCA_023245335.1 of Candidatus Gottesmanbacteria bacterium. Taxonomy (GTDB): domain Bacteria; phylum Patescibacteriota; class Microgenomatia; order UBA10105; family UBA927; genus UBA927. The sequence continues at coordinate 544,104 of JAHFKK010000001.1, read as the reverse complement.
ACTTCGTAAAGCCTTAGGCGCCAAAAAGAAAACCATTACGACACAGTTTTTGGCCGAGTCCATCATGCTGACGTTCACGGGAGGCGCCATAGGCATTGTCGTCGGAATATTGACATCCTTCATCATCTCGCGCGTTACCGGTTCTCTCTTTATCATTTCTCCGACCTCGATACTTCTTGCATTCGCCGTATCAGCGGGCATAGGCATCCTCTTCGGATGGTATCCTGCCAAAAAAGCGTCTGATTTACAGCCGATCGAAGCATTGCGGTATGAATAAGTCACATGTGATCGTCCTCGGGTCCATCCTGGTACTTGGCATCATCGCGGGACTTCTATATTCCAAGGTTCCGAAATTTCGCGACACCCAGAATATTCTAAATGCGAATACGACACCCGCACCCAACGCAAACAATCCGCTTTCGATAGACGCACTGAAACAAACGTCGTTTCCCGGAAGTAGCATCACTATAGAACAAACGCTCGCACCGGGATCAAATTATCAGCGGTACCTTGCCTCGTATAAATCCGAGGGGTTGAAAATTTATGCGCTCCTCACCGTCCCGGATGGAACTGCTCCGACGAACGGATGGCCTGTCATCGTCTTTAATCACGGGTATATACCTCCCAAAACCTATAGCCCCACGGAGCGATATATCGCCTATACCGACGCATTTTCGCGGAACGGCTATATCGTCTTTCGTCCCGACTACCGCGGAAACGGCAACTCCGAAGGACAAGCCGTCGGAGCATACGGATCCAATGCCTATACGATCGACGTCTTAAACGCCGTTGCCTCTATTAAAAAATATAGTACTGCCAACCCAAGTAAGATCGGCATGTGGGGACACTCCATGGGAGGGTTTATCACGCTCCGCGCGCTTGTTGTGTCCCACGACATCAAAGCGGCAGTCATATGGGGAGGTGTCGTCGCATCATACGCCGACCTTTTTACCAAATGGCATCCTCAAACCACACCGAGACCCGAGTTCAGGACCGGAGGCAGCGGGAATCCTCCCGGATGGCGAAACGCGCTGGTTGCCCGATATGGGAGTCCGGACAAAAATCCTGTCTTCTGGAATTCTATTTCCGCAAACGGGCACCTTGCCGACATCACGGCTCCCATACAGCTTGATCACAGTATCACCGACGAAGAAGTGCCGGTCGTCTTTTCCGAAACGCTCGAGAGTGAACTCAAAGCCGCAGGAAAAAGCGTCGAGCTGTTTACGTATCCCGGTGACGATCACAATATATCCGGGCATCTTTCGCTTGCATTACAGCGTTCCGTAGATTTTTTTGATATGTATTTGAAGGGAGGTGAAAAAAATAATGAAACAAAATAATATAGGTTTGCTTCTCGTGGTTGCGGTTGTCGTAGGCGGAGCCGGATTTTTCGGCGGTATGAAATACCAGCAATCACAATCACCGCAACGACAATTCGGATTGGGTAACGCCCAGGGCGGAGCCCGGGGCCAGGGAGGCGCCGGCCGTCAGGGCTTCCGACCGATTGCCGGTCAGATCGTATCGGCAGACGCGCAGTCTGTTACCGTCAAATTATCAGACGGCAGTACGAAAATCGCCCTTCTTACGAGTAAAACACAAATTGATCAGGCCACGGCAGCGACCGTTTCCGACCTGAAAGCAGGCGCACCGGTTTCCGTTTTTGGTACAACCAATTCAGACGGATCCGTGACTGCACAATCCGTACAGTTGAATCCACGCATGGACCGCGGGGGACCGACTCCGACACAAAGTCCAACACCGTAACGCAACCTTTTTACCTTTCTATTCCCCGTCCCGATCGTCGGGACGGGGATAGCTTACGGTAAATCTGATACAATAGCTTCAATGTACCGACGTCCACACGCCAAAACCTCATGGGAGCACGACAGCAGATGGTATAAAGAATCGACCGCAGGTGCGGGCAACTATTTCCACGAACACGTGGTCATCCCAGGCGCGCAAAAACTTCTGGCTCTTGATAAAACCTCTTCCATCCTGGATTTGGGATGCGGAAGCGGTGTATTAGGACGTGCGATCGCAAAAGACATCCGATATACGGGAATAGATGTCTCCCCCAGCCTTATAACCGCAGCTAAAGATCAGGATCATTCATCTCTCCACACGTATGTATGTGCCGATGTCGCAAAACCGCTGGCAATCGGGACGGATTTCACTCATGCCGCACTCATCCTGTCACTCCAGAACATGAAAGACCCCTTTGATGTCATCAGAAATACTGCCCAGCACCTGACCAAAAACGGAATCCTCGTCATCATCCTGAACCATCCGTGCTTCCGGATTCCGCGCCAATCATCGTGGGGAATCGATGAAACGAACAAATTGCAGTATCGCCGCATCAACCGATATCTTTCATCGCTTGAGATTCCCATCACGATGCACCCCGGAAAAAGCAATTCTACCGTCACCTGGAGTTATCATCACCCGTTAGGAGACTACACATCCATGCTCAAGACAAACGGCTTTGTCATAGATACACTCGAAGAATGGGCATCCGATAAACACAGCAAGGGCAGTACCGGCAAAATGGAAAACAGAACCCGGAAAGAAATTCCGCTGTTTCTTGCTATAAAAGCGATGAAGCTCAAGCCTGATCAGCCTTCATGATGGGCGGCGAGCGCTTCAGCCTTTGTTTTGTGCACCGTCCCGTCCTCATGTTCCGGCGGGGTATACACGGTATACAACTTCATGACCGTAGTTCCGGAATTTATTATGTTATGCTCGGTTCCTGCCGGTATCACGACGGCAGAGCCTTCCGAAAGCACTGACTCTTCCCCGTTTAGTATAGCTTTCCCATTCCCTGTCTCCACGCGTATGAACTGATCGTGCTCGGGGTGGACTTCCATCCCGATATCCTCCCCAGGCTGCAGCGCCATCACGACCAACTGACTATGGGGAGCAGTATAAAGCACCTGCCGGAAATATTCGTTCCCTGCCGTCTTTTCTTCTATATTGGTAACATATCCCTGCATATGAGCCTCCTTTATGTATTCAATCACCTTTTATTATAGTGAGATCGTTCTGTTTGATGTGTAATACAAAGCACAATGAGAATCAGACAAAACCTGGGAAGAAATCTTTCTTGATCTGAGCATCCGGAACTCCCATACCCAAAAGCACCCGTTCATACGAAGTTACCATAGCATACGGGCCGGAAAGGTAAAAATGTCTGTCGCGAAAATCCGGAATTTCCGAAGCGATCATGGCACTATCAATACGACCCCGTTTTCCGCCCCAATCGGCGGGGATAGCCGCAGTATCAGTCAACGTATAGATCGTGCGCATACCCAAAAGCACACGGGCCTTTTCAAATATATCCGCGTACACGATATCATTTTTGATCTTATTGGCATACATCAGGACAATGTCACGCCGCTCTCCCTTATCCACCAAATATTTGATTATGCTCCGATATGGAGTCACGCCAATGCCTCCGGCTATGAAGACAAGCTTTTGCGCGGTGTCTTTGGGTAATACAAAATCTCCCGCCCGCTGTGAGGCGGCTATAGGTGTCCCCGATCCAAGGGCTAAAAGCGCTTTCTTAAAACTGCTTGAGTGTTCATAAAACTTTACGCCTAACCGCAATTCCGACTCCGTCGGAGACGAGGCCAAGGTAAAGTATCTGCGGTTGCCTCTGCTGTCAGGATCTTTGTGCGGAAGGGTCCATTCCATATACTGTCCCGGCGTATGGTTGATCCCCTGAGGAAGGGTGAAAACAAAATCAATGACGTCAGAGGAGTGCAGAATTTTTTCTTTAAGATACAGGACCAGACGCTCTTTGGGACTCACAACATAGGAAAATACATTTCCTGCAACTAATGCCAACTCGGGAGTGGAATATACTGAACCGATGTGGATGTCCGGCACAAACAAAAATCCCACGATTGCCGCAAATACAATCTGCATATCCTTGACCGGCGGACTTGTCATCGGTTCTGTAAGCATCGCGAATGCCAAAAATAACAGCGATGAATGAAGAAACAGCCGCGAGTAGAGCGTGACAAGGGGTGATCCTTTCAAAATAGCCGTCATCGTAGACACCAGAAGTACTGTTCCGAAAAACGTCCATATCATCGGTTCGCGGCGTATCTTCCGCATGACGAGAAGTCCGCCTAGTCCGACGAACCACGCGAGTGCCGGGTTCCCAACCCACCATGTCGCCGGAACTCGAAAAAACGAACCGGAGAGAACGACAGCGAGTGCGGCCGGATTAAATAAATGCTTTTTGTTGATGGCGAGAATATATTTTGACGATACGGCAAGTACCGAGATAATGGCGATCGAGATAAAGTCCGACGCCTGTTTAACCGGCGACACGATGCAGGCCAAAATAAGAGCCGTAATCGTCGTGGACTCGACATTGACCGGAACAGCAAACACCTTGGAAAACACATCGTTCGTCCATTCGCTGACGAAGACAAAAAACAGCGCGGTTAGGCCGATACTCACCGGGTCATACGAAAGCAAACCGAACGCCGATAACCCCATCGCGATCAGGAGAATCGCGATAAGGTAATACAGTATCACCCGATACATGGTGATACGGTCGAGTATCGAATCAACAAAGCCCAACAGATTCCTAATGATCGACATATCGTTCAAAACCGCTCGTAAACGTAGCCATACCGCGCGCATCAATCTGGTACCCCTCAAGACCTCCAACCGTCTCTATAAATTCTACGCCTTTTATGCCCATGGCGAATGCCGGAGTCACGAACCGGTCTGCCTCATATGCATTCGGTCCCACTACGGTAAGACTCGTCACACCGGCGACATTCGTATCGGGCGCAAAGGGATTATAGATGTGATATCCCCGGATGTACGTGCCGGACGTCGCGACACCGCAATCGGTGAGTAATAATTTTTTGACGATGTCTTTCCGGTAAAAAGGATCCCGGATGCCGACACTCCATGGGACATTCGGCGCACTTACGCCGCTTATTTCTACATCCCCGCCGGCCTCTATGAAAAAATTCTTCACGCCCTTACCTCGTAACATGTCAGCCGCTTTGTGGAGAGCCCAGCCTTTCACCAGTCCCAACGGGTGAATTTCTCCGTCACGTATGTAGGAAAAAAATCCACGGGTGTCTATCCGTGTTTGTTCACAGAGGGCAACCACTTCGCGCATGTCAGCACTCCATTCATGTTCTACGAGCTCTTTTCTGTTGATCCGGGAGATTTCACTGGTAGGTTTGAACGTACTGAACGTATCATCTACATGCTGAAAGTAGGAATATACTGCATCGATAAGTCCTTCCGAATTTTCGGCATCCCTCAATTCCACCGTTATCGGCATGTCCCACATCACGCGCGTTTGTTTCATACTGCTTTTTTAAGTGCCGTTCCCAGTGACTGAACGAACGCACTACTCGTATCTGACGCTCCGGAAATAATATCCACGTTTGCGCTTTGCGCCTGTATTGCTTCCTGTTGCAGCATGGGGAGCGCCTGGCTGTTTATAGCGACGGAGGTCCTGCGGTCATTAGGGTACTGAAGTATCTTGACGTCGGTAAGCCTGCCTCCGCTCACGACCGCTTGCACCTGAATGTTGCCGTAAAACGCATCAAACGTATCCCCTATATAGCTGCCGTCCCGGTATTGCCCGCGCTTCACAGCCGTAGTCGGCGTGGGCGGCGGAGCGGTAGGCATTGCCGTCGCGTTAGGAAATACCGGTAATGTCGTTTTTGATCCCTGCGTCGGAGACGGTATGGGCGGCGAAGTCGGTTCGGGGGTCGGGGCCGCATCTGTGATTGGACTCGTCGGGGCCGTGGCCGGTACGGTATTCTGCCGGATAAACGAATAGAGAACAAAGGCTGCGACAACCGATACGGACAGGAAAAACTTTTTCATAATACTCTACCTAGTATCGGATACTAACCTGAAAATCACCTGAAAAATAGGTGAACAAAATGAGGCTCCGTCAGCCAATGACTTCTTCGACGGGCCGCTTTTCTTTCCGGATATTCATCTTCGTCACCAACTCCCCCACAAGACCGGTAGAAAACAACTGAACGCCGGAAAGCACCAATAAAATACTTAAGAGGAGTAACGGCCGATCCCCGATTGTCTGACCAATGAAGTGAAGAACAGAAAGGTACAAAAGAAAAATAATCCCCACTCCGATAAGCCCTATCCCGATCGGCCCGAAAATCTGAAGCGGACGCGTACGGAATAATGTCAGAAACAGTGTGGTCGTAAGGTCAAACGGAGCACGCAAAATCCGCTCTCCTCCGAATTTCGACACGCCGTACTTTCGCGGGTGATGGATAATGGGTACCTCAGTCACTTTGAACCCCTGCGCCGCAGCTAGAACCGGTATGAAGCGATGCAACTCGCCGTACACATCTATCTCTTCGGCAACTGTTCTCCGCATAACTTTCATGCCGCAGTTCATGTCATGAAGCGGTACGTGCGCAAGCCTCGCCACTACTCCGTTAAAAATATGCGACAACCGGAGCTTGTTTTGATGATCCTGGCGATTATTCCGCCATCCGACGACAAGATCGTATCCCTCGTCGAGTTTATCGATGAGTTTGTGAACCTCAAACGGATCGTCTTGCAGGTCTGCATCAAGCGTAACGACGATATCGCCACTTACGCCCTGGAACCCTTCGGTAAGAGCCATAGACTTACCGCTGTTTTTCCGGAAACGGATGAGCTTCATAGGCACTTTTGAAGCCTTTTTAAGCATCTTAAGTTCTTCAAATGACCCATCTGTACTTCCATCATCGATAAACACATACTCTATGGCCCATTCCCTGGTCACGGAAGATTTCCCTATGGCAGCAACCAATTCCTTAAGACTGGGGCGTTCGTTATATAACGGGATGACAAAGCTCACGAGTCTATGTTTCATAATCCTTTTTTCTTAAACGCATAAAAATTATGGTCGTGTATGATGAGTGTATAGTCAGGACTTTTCAAAAGTTCATCTACCGCGCTCTTTTGTGCGTCTCCGCTCGGCCAGGCATATTGATCACCCAGAAGCGCGATCGAATAATCTGCCGAGAGCGCATTCAACGGGAAATTATAGAGATGCTCACGTTCCGAAAAATGTGCCCCGATATTGTTGGTCGCCGACACAGTATACATCGGCTTGACGACGACTTCCACCTGCCGCATTACGCTATTTTCCGGTTGGGAGGACGTAAAATATAAAAATCGTGACTGCATTCCGACCGGCAACTCGCCCCACAGAATTGCCGTCACCCCTATACTGGTCATAACGATGCCGGGCAAAAACCGCAACAGATGTCTTCCGTACTTACTTTGCAAACGGCCAGAAACAAATGCCGAAACGATTGCATATCCCTCTATCGCGGCGACAAAAAGAAACGGCGTTATATCGCTCGTATACTGATAATCGATCTGTCGAAGTAGCGCGTTATTGCTTAGAGCGTTTATAAGGACGCTATGAGCGCAAAAAATCAACAGCCATGGCGCAAATAATGGTAGAAACGCGAGCGGAATGAGGAGCTGAAAATAATAGTATAGACGATCGGGAAGAAGTATTGTCCGCAGGACAATCCAGGGCTTTTCCAAAAGATTTTTGATAATGACGTTTTGCCGGTCACCGAAGTCCGATAAGTATACCAACGCAAAGTGCTGTCTTGCAGGTGTCACCGCCGGGATCGCGCGCCAAAACAAATAATAAAAGGTGAAAAAGCTAAGGAACGAAACGAGGAGTCCGAACCAAATCTTTTTGTTCCGTATGGCGATGTATAGACCCATGAGGCCGACGGTTAACCATATCTGTTCCTTTCCGAGCCCGGCGAGAATAGCAAATAGCGTAAACCATACGTACCGCTTCCGGCACATATACCAGTACGCAAACAAAAGAAACGTCATCGATAACGCTACCGCGTGGAAATCATGAAGCATCATGCGTTCAACCGGCGGGTACAGAAGATATCCCACTGCAAAAAGAAGCGAAAGCTTCCTGGATTTCAACTTGTCGGATGCAATCCAGTAGACCGGAAGGGCCCCGAGACATACGATGACCGTCTGCACGAGAACGAGCATCTTCGGGTTCGACCATAGGAGGTATAAAGGGACCATAAGAATCATGAGAAAATCTGCGTGTATCGCGAGTCTGGATTCTTGCGCGGTACCCATGGGATCGGTCAGGGTGAACCCGTTCCCGTGCAGGACATTCCATACCGTCTGATCCATGTTTCCGAGGTCCAAGCGCCGGGAATAAAAATTGTCATGACGTGCGAAAGCGACGAAGGAAAAATAAACAACAAAGAGTGCAATACATAACCACAGAAGCTTACGGGGAGTGGCGCGGTCGACAGCCTGATCGAGGGTTCGATAAATTCTATTCATCAAATGTGCGTGGGTATTTTATATCATGTCTTCCCCCTTAAGACTAGTCGCTGTTCCTGAAAGTCAGCTGAAATCTACGTGAGGATAGATTTGACGCCGGGGCTTAAGGATATCTGCGGGCAAAATCAGCCATTTCCCGGATGACGGAAAGTGCTGCGCGGCCTTTTGGTGTGAGCCCGTACGTCACGGAAAGCTTATCAACCGTCTCTTCCTGCCGCTTGATGATCCGCAGTGCTTCCAGCTTCTTTAATCGGTTGGTAAGCGTCGTCGGGTTGACGACCTTAAGCGACCGCTCCAGTTCACAGAACCGTTTTTCACTCACCTGCAGTTCCTGAATGATCGCAAGCGTCCAAAAATCCCCGAGAACTTTTAGGCTATCCGTTGTGCAGCGCGACTGTTGTTTCATACTTGCATTACTATAGTTTCTATAGTACTCTACTTTATAGAGTATTATATCACAGATAAGGAGGCCCATGAAAACTATCGAAGTCGACGCATACGGAGACGCCAAAACGGTATCGCTCCACACAGATAGTACGGAACCCGCACTCAAACCCGGACAGCTGTTGATCGCAGCACGGGCTGCGAGCATCAATCCTTTTGATATCACGCTTCTGTCAGGCGCTCTGAAAGATAAAATTTCCTTGTCGCTCCCTTACTCGTTCGGCGGAGATTTCTCCGGCGTCGTCGAAAAAATCGGACCGGGGGTCACAGGTTACGCGGTCGGCGACGCGGTATACGGCAGTGCCGCCGTCGTAAATGGCGGGTCCGGTTCTTTTGCGGAAAAAGTAGCGGCAAATGCAGCAAATACGGCAAAAAAGCCCGAGCTACTTACGTTCCCCGATGCCGCATCACTTCCTTTGGTAGGAACAAGCGCAGTGCAGGCTATAGAAGAGCATATAAAGATATCGAAGGATCAGAAGATTCTTATCCAGGGCGGGGCAGGCGGCATAGGATCTCTCGCTATACAAATCGCCAAAAGTCACGGCGCGTTTGTCGCAGCAACAGCAAGCGGAGAAGGTGTGCCGTTTACGAAAGCTCTTGGCGCCGACGTAGTTATCGATTACCGGACGGAACGTTTTCAGGATCGTATCAAAGACTATGATGCCGTATTTGACACGGTCGGCGGGGAGACGACCAACGCCTCGCTTACCGCGCTAAAAAAAGGCGGGATACTGGTCACCATGATAGGAATACCTGATGATGCCACAGCACAAGCACTCGGAGTCACTGCCATACGGCAGGGTACCAAAACATCATCAGAAAATCTGGCGCGCCTGGCCGAACTCATAAATAGCGGCAGCATCAAACCACAGGTTGATAAAGTATTCCCGATCGATGAGGCTGCTCTCGCCATTAACTACTTTGTGACGGGACACCCCAAAGGGAAAGTCGTCGTCAATATCTCAGGCTGAAATAGGCAGATCCGGTCTTACTTTCTTTTTTCGGAGAAACACGGCATATATCATGCCGATGTAAAGGATCATGATCGTAAGCCTCACCAGGCTAAACTCCCTATCAACACCCAAAAACCCCTGTAACAGGTGACCGAGAAGGCTATCTTCTCCCGGGAGAAACGACAGATGGAATGACAACATGTCGGAAAGGCGCACGCTGAAATTCGTCTCCAAAAGAAGTGTCACTCCATGTTGAGTAAGCGAAGCACCCAGGAGAATGATCATGTATTCCGTCGCTCTGAAGACCTTACCCAGAGGCAATCGTATATACGCAAAAAACGTCGAAAGCCCGAGCACTGCCGCCGCTGCAAATCCCAATAGCAGCCCCAACACGTTTTGCGTAAATTCGGAAAATAACGCGACACTTGCAGTAAAAAGCGCAATTTCAAATCCTTCCCTCAGTACGAGAAATGCTATCGTGGCAAAGAGCGACACATCAAAAAGTTCGCGCTGCTGCAGTTTCCTGTGGGCGAGAAGTACACTCCCCCCCCGACTTTTACGCAGGAGATCATGAAGCGAGAACACAACGTATGAGATAAACACACCGGAAAAAATAAGGAGATAACTTTCCAGCGCATCGGCATTCTTCTCGGTCAGTATGACCCGGGCGTGATCACCAAATACATACGTACCGATCGCTAGAAGCAGAGACAGAAGGACGCCGACCGCTGCGGCAAACCCGATTTCCAATCCTTTCCGAAGCTTGAGTTTCCTGGATATACCCAGGAATACCCCAACGATAAGAAATGCTTCCAAAAACTCCCGAAATGCTATGACTGCGGTAGTTAACATAACGCACCTTTCATGATGTCTTTCGCTTTCGACGCACGCCTTGCATCCGTTGCAATATGAACATAGAAAGTGGTCCCACTATGCTTATGACCACGAGAATGATGGAAAGCCGCCACAGGCTGAATCGTGTAGTTTTGAGGAGCATCCCGACATATGGATAGAGAATCGATTCAGGTATTGTACCCACAGCGGTCGCGAAGATAAATGTCCATATCCCCATCATCGTCAGTCCGGCAAGGAAACTCACGATATTCATAGGCGCCGCCATGAATGCACGCGTCACGATGATAGCAGTCGGACCGCTTCGGTCTATATACTGCCGGTACGGAGTCACGAACTTAGACCCCAAAATCCTCCGGAATATTTTTCTCCGTCCCAAAAATCTCGTCGAGGCAAATGCTGCAAGCGAGCTTATTATTTCCGAGACCCATACGATGATAAGTCCTTCCCAAAAGCCGAAAATATACCCGGCGGCGATCTCTATAAGCGGTATGGGAAGCGGGATCGGAGGAATAACCGTGCTTATGAATATAAGAAAAAATACGGCAAAAGGGGCAAGCGGACCGTAGCCGTTGATTTCAGTCGCCATAAACCGGATATTCCGCCGACGTAAATACGAACGGCCGGAAGAAACGGTGAAATAGAGGATAGCGACAACGACCGCCACACCGAGGCAGATGCTCAGTATCCGAAGCCACTTCCTTCTAGGATTCTTCACTTGAGAGGCCATATATCTATGGTACAAGCTCCAACAATGAACGTAAGGGACCCAATTGTACGATTTCTTACGTAAATATTACCGCATATCCTCCTTATAATATAGATATGGAATCAAAGACCGTGTCAATACCGCACCCGCTCACCACAAGCCTCCGGCTATCCCTCTATATCGCGGCGTTTATGATACCGCTTGCGTTTAATGCCAACCAGATAGTCACGGGGACTCTGGTAAACTGCCTTCTCTTCCTCGCGGTTACCCGGCTCACTCGGAAGGATCAGATACCGGTCATTATCCTGCCGAGTCTCGGGGCTCTCGCTCACGGCGTCCTTTTTGGACCGCAAACGATATTCCTCTATTTTTTCCTACCATTTATCTGGCTCGGCAATTACATACTGATTTGGGCGTTTACTCATTTCTCAAAATACAATTTTACGCTGAAAATCTCCGCCGCCGCAATCGCGAAATATCTTCTGTTGTATACGGCAGCGTTCATCTACCTCCGATTCCGACTGGTACCGCCGATTTTTTTGACGGCGATGGGGATAGTACAGCTTGTGACCGCGCTTTTCGGAGGAGTGCTTTCATACGCCGTTATGACGATCACCACCCGCTATGACCGACATTGACACGCTTATCGATCTTCTCACTCGCAAAGGAAAATTAGTCGCTATGCTTGCGCCGTCGTTTCCTATCGTATTTACGTACCCCGGTATCATCACCATGCTCAAAAGCTTAGGCTTTACCTATACTGCAGAGGTCGCAGCTGGCGCCAGGGTCACGAACGAGCAACTGACGAAACTCCTTTCGGGTCACCCCGATAAACGATACATCACAAGCCCCTGTCCGACACTGGTCCGCCTCATCAAACGGCAGCTGCCGCAATATAGCCATTACCTCACCCAAGGCGTGGATTCACCGATGATAGCGACCGCCAAAATCGTGAAAGAAAAATATCCGGGTTACCGGCCCGTATTTATCGGCCCGTGCTTCGTCAAAAAGTATGAAGCCCGTGAAGAAGCCCCGGAACTCAATATTCTCGTCCTCACCTATACCGAGCTTACCCAGGTGTTTACGCATTTCAATATCACCGACGACGTCAAACGCCCCGAGGATCATTTCGATATCTCCATATCCGGGCTCACCAAACTCTACCCGTTGGATGGGGGTCTCACGAAAAGCGGCAAGGTGAGTGACACCCTCGGGAAAAATGCTGTCAAAATTGTTTCCGGCCCAGCGCGCAATATCGCCGCGATCAAAGAGTTCGATGCCGACCCTTCGCTGCGGATCCTCGACATATTAAACTGCGATGGCGGGTGCATCATGGGCCCCGGCATACAGTCAAAGTTGACCGTAGACGAGCGGAAAAATAAAATCCTCTCGTATTTTGTGCAGGAAGAATCCAAACTGTCGGGAACGACTAGCGCCCACTAACAACCTATCCTTCAACCTGTCATACTGCCGTTATCCTAAATCCTCCCGTTTACGCTATCATGGAAGTATGAGACGGAAATATTCCGGGATATCAGAAAAAGGAGGAGGTATCGTATTTGCCATACTTTTTGGGCTCCTCTTAGTCTTCCCCATATCGCCCGCGCATGCTCAGGAAAATCCCGGCGGAATAAATACCACGGTCGGTACGTCGAGGAATTGGTCGGGATATGCGGCGACCACCGGCATATTCACCGGCGTCGCCGGCACGTGGACCGTGCCGCATATTACTCCATCAGGCCACACGGCAGCAGACTCGACATGGGTAGGAATCGGTGGCGTCAAAAAAAGCGACCTCATACAAAGCGGAACCCTGAACTACGCGACCAGCGACGGCAAGGTAAACACGAGCGCATTCCTGGAACTGTTACCGGCCACCTCCGTCCCCATACCGGTGACGGTCACGTCCGGCGATTCGGTCACCGCTTCGATTATGCTCGAGTCAGCGGAAAATTGGCGTATAGTATTCAAAAATAATACGACCGGCGAGTCATATAACACGCTTGCTTCATACACCTCATCCCTCTCCTCTGCCGAATGGATACAGGAAGCACCAAGTAACGGCAACCAGGAAGTGCCACTTGATAACTTCAGCGCCGTCCAATTTACCGGGGCAACTGCGATAGAAAATGAAGCAAAAGTGACGGTCGCGGACAGCGGTGCTACTCCGATCACGATGGCGGATGGGAGAAACCAGACACTCGCAACGCCGCTTCCTCTGGCATCAAACGGTACGGACTTCACGGTCGCGCGAGCAGCGACAACCACCAGCCCTGTTGCTCAACTGGACCGTTCTCTGCAGAGACTGGAGCGGTATGGCGTCGGTGTCGCCCATTACTCACGCTATACCCCGCTTCCGCGCGGACTCTGGCAGACTACAAACCCTGCAAATGCTACGCCATCAGCGATACCAATTCCTGAAACAACCCGACAGATACGGGTGCTTTTCTGGCAATGGGACTATTGATACGTCCCTAAAAAATCTAGAGGGTTTTCCCGGCAATCAACACTTCTTTTTGTCTTCTCGTGAAGCGTTTCAATTCCGCTTCCCGTCTGAGAGCCGCACTCCTCGTGCGCTTGCCTTCCGTATAGACCAGAGTAAATGACCTGAAGTACCGCATATATTTCGCAGATTTGGCTGTTTTATTTTTGTGCTCGAGAAGTCGCTTCTCTAAATTCTTCGCCTGCCCGATATAAAGCGTGTCAGAAGATGTGCGGAGGATATAAACGGTAAACATGGCTGGTATTATCCTACTTTAGGATTTACGACCCATACTTTGAACGCATCATGCATCGTATAGTCGGGTTTCTCCGCAAACGACGCATCCAGAAATCCGCCGATTGCTCGACTTGCCAGTATTACCTGTAGCGCCTTCGCGTCGTACCCCGACTCCATAAGCATGGCATACGTAGCGACCGCGATTTCGGGTTTACTAAGGACGCTGTATATCCGCTGGATAAAATACCCGATGTCATAGTATGCGACGCCTGCGGCCATATAATGCTCGCCGTCTATAAGACCCAGCTTACCGTCTGACAACATCATGAGGTGCCACGGAGTGAAGTCACCATGACGCGGTTTCTTTTTCAATCCTGCAGCACCCTTTTCTACAATGTGCAACAACGCCGGGAGTTCATACTTCCCGCGCACATCCTGCGGTATTAGGTCATACCACGCATGGACTTTTAGGAGGAACCGCTCACGGTAATCACCCGTCTCGGTAGCATCATGGAACGGCAAAGTCTGTATGAATTCCGAGAACTTCACGACGGATTCTATAGTATCCGTAAAGACCGACATATCGACGGAAGCATCCGGCTTTCCGACCAGAAGGGTACCGTCGAACATGTCCGTAATGAGGAAATATAGCCGCTCCTCAAATAATCCGTGCTCGAGGTTTTTCGGAACCCGGAATTCCGACGTCCCCTGCGGCACCGCCCTATGGAACCCTTCATTCCAATGGTATTCATTTTTTAGGACTGCGCTTATTCCCTCGGTCGTTGCGAGTTTCAAGAAGTATTTCCTGCCGTCCTTCTCTAGTTCTCCCAATACGTGCCGTCCGCCGGACCAAAGTTTGTTGACGATGTATTTTTTCCAAAAAAAGCGCTGAACCGCCGGAAAATCCACGACGCCAGCTGTCCGATAGTCTAAGACCTTTCCGTTTACATCCACTTCAAAAGCCTTCAGGGTATGTGCCATACGACTGTATTATATAACCGGAAGCACCTCTTATTTTTATTCAACCGTGATAGTACCCTTCATGGAAGGATGGACGCTGCAAATGTAGTTAAACGTCCCTTTGCTGGCAAAGGTAAACGTAAACTTTTCTCCCTGCTGAAGGAGCGGAGAGTTAAATGCATCGCCTTTTATGGTGTGTCCTACGGAATCCTGGTTGACCCAGGTCACCGTATCTCCGACCTTCACCGTGAGTGCAGGCGGATCAAACGCAAAATTATTGACCGTCACCGTATTGGGTGCCGCCGCCGTTTGTGTAGAGGGAGTTGGCTGTACCGCAGGCTTGTATGCGCCCTTGGACATATAATATCCCGCCCCGATAAGAACGACGACCGCAACTATACCAAGAAGAATTTTATTATTCATACCTTTGTCCTTTCGCCGTCCTTTGTTTTGTATTATCAGCCGTCACGACGGATCATTGATGACAGTGATTAAGTATACCACCATACCAGAAGCGCAGACGAGATTATTTGAGGCTGACTATCGCAAGAAGTTTATCCTTACCTTCTCTTGTATAGGAACTGTAGGGAATGACCAGGATGTTTGCGTAACTCGCACTTAACTCTTTCAGTTTCTTGACGCGTTCGCCCATCTTGAGCTTATCGGCTTTATTGGCGACGAGGACAAAAGGAATTTGGTGATCGTGCAATAACTCCATGGATTCCCTATCGTAATCGGTGAATCCTATATGTACATCAATGATAAGGACAGCAAGCTTAATCGGCGCCCCGGAGGTAAACAAATACCAGGCGATGAGTTTACGGAAATGTTCAAGCTCATCCTTAGACCTATTAGCAAACCCGTAGCCCGGAAGATCCACGAAATAAACTTTGTCATTGATGAGAAAAAAGTCGAGTGTATGCGTCTTTCCCGGCTGCTTGCTGGACCGGGCCAGGGGTTTCCCCACCAGAGAATTGATGAGGCTGGATTTACCCACATTGGAGCGTCCCATGAAAACTATTTGGGGCTTGGTGTCATTGAGGAGATCATCGGTCCCGTTCAAGCTCTTGACGTAGACAGCGGTGACTATACGGTTTGCCATAGGACAATTGTACTGCTAGAGCGACGGAAAGATATAGAGCTCGCGTTCAGCTCTCGTCACTGCAGTATAGAGCCAGCGACGCCACTCGTCATCCGTCATGCGGCTAAACCGCTCCTCGAAAAGTATCACCCGTTTGGCCTGGCTCCCCTGGGCCTTATGCACGGTGAGCGCGTAGCCGAAGTCAAAAAGGTCTATGCCGTTATAGAGCGCACGGTTCTCGGTGAAGTTGAGCGTCGTATCCGCGTCAAATTGTTCGGTCGAGATGCGGCCTGAATACGTATCATGCTCCCCGTCTATGTCTATATCCACGTCGTAAACGCTATCGCTTTTTTCCTCTATCCGGGCAATCGTACCGAGCATCCCGTTATAGATCTTTGCTTTGTGATTATTGCGGAGACAAATAACCCGATCGCCCGTGACCGGTGTTTGCGATTCTATGCCGAGTGCCGCGCGGATGTAACTATTTATCCGTTTTCTTGTTTTGTTGTAGCCGCAGAGGATAAGGGTATCGTTTTTGTAGTTCGTGAGCATCTCCTCCAGTGTCTCTGCGGTCGTCGAGTCATCCGAAGAGAATTTGATGACCCGGTCGGAATACCTTTTGGGAATGATGAAGCCCGTTTCCCGCGCCTGAATCGATAGGGAAATGATGGGGTCAAGCTTTGCCTGCCGGTGGATTTCTTCTAAGCGCAGTTGGGGCTGCTGCATCAAAGAAAAGTTACCTTTAATAGGCGGCAACTGCCCGTGGTCGCCGACAACGATCATCGGGACGTCGTAGGATATGAGGTGCTCCCAGATAACGGAATCGACCATCGATGCCTCATCGATGATAATAAGATTACGGTCAATCGTTTCTTTTTGCTTCCATCCGACAATTTGTTCTTTGTCATTGAGGACCGGCGTATAGATAAGCGCGTGAATCGTACCCACACTGTCCTGACGGAAATGTATATCCGCTTCTTTGATTTTCGTCTGAAGCACCCGCGCCGCTTTACCGGTGAAACTCACGAAACCGACTTTGAGTCCCGGATCGATCTTATTGAGTTCCTGACGGATGACGGCAATAAGCGTCGTCTTGCCGGTCCCCGCATAGCCGCCAAGCGTGACGTACTGCATCTCGTCCCGGTCTTTTCGGTACCACTCAAGAACGTGTGATAATGCGGCTTTTTGATCTTTGGAGAGCGTCACCATACAGAGCTTCACTATAAATGAGCCATGGGGATTAGTAAAGAAGAATAACGAGCGACATCTTAAATATTACAAACCAGATTTCATCCAATTTACGACATCGTTTGGAAGGTTAACCGCTATCCAATCATTATTAACCGACATAACAAGTATTTTGTCGTTTGGGCCAGCACTCGCTCTTAAACTCTCAATTACTTGTTCCCTAGTTAGATAAGTTTTAATTAACCAAACCTTTGAGTTAGGTCTAGCCCATGGTCCAAACATCTTTATTGCGTTAATAAGGATATCCTCCTGTATTTGGAGCGAGGGAGGGAGTGTCTCAAACGATACTAAGTAGGTATTCATATAATAATATTAAGGCAAGTTTTTAGCCTTTTGCAACTTCAACGGTATCCACACCTTTTCCTTCATCTGTAACGCTTTTGATGGTAACAGGGTACGCATCGGAGGTGGTGACGTCTTTAGGTTCTTTTTTAGGTGGTATTTTTAAACCAAGAACATCTTGCAACAAATCAGAAAGAGCCAAATAAAATTTATTTGCTTTCAATTCTGCTTGTATATCGGTGTGTATCGCCGTTTTTTCCATCGAAGAAAAAAAATTGTTGTCATTCGTTGCTAAATATAATTCACCCTTTTCTGCACCTTTAATGAAGAACTTGACGCTCTCAACAATAACACAATCTGGTTGAATATCATGGATAGGTTTATTACTGAGGTCTGGATCCTTACTATTTGAATACCTCATTACGAACGGCCTTTTTCCCATTAAACCACGCCTATATGCATTTAATAAAATCTCTTCATCTAGCGGGACTATATGAGTGTTCTTACTTTCAGAGATTTTATTAAAGACCCCCCAAGCATATTCGATGTTTTGTATTGCCTCATCTCGGGTTGAGTCATAAACTCGGTTAATCTTATCAATTGACGAGGACGATATTTTTTTATTGGGGGGAATACTCGCTTCCTTAGCAGACTTAAATGCTGAATCGTATAATTTACTTAACGACTCTTTCATTTCCTCTTTTATACGTTCGCATTCTAAAATTACAACCTCGGGCAGGATTAAATCGAGTTGATTCGCCTCTAAAGCAGTATATAAAAATTCAAATATACTTATTTCCTCAGAAGATGAAATCTCTCCTTTCTGCTGAACGAGCGAAAATCCTCCTTCAAAAAAGCTTACGATAATATTCGAGTCAAGAACTATATATTTTTTCATTTAGGTAAAGCTCTAAAATAATTATTAACTGACCATTTATATCCTTTCGAATATGTTACATCGTCTAGACAAGTATTGCACCATATTCTACTTATCAAAATCCAGAAAAATCACTTCCTGTATCGCCTTTTCTACCTCACCAAAGCCTCCTTCACCCGTATGTTCATAGCGGATCATACCTTGTTTATCTATGACATACGCCGTTGGAACCGTGTCGAAGTTATAAGCGGCTGCAGTCGAGCGATTTTCGTCCAGTCCTACGGGGAAATTCACATCCCGCTCAACTATCTTTGCTTCTATATCCTTCCAGGATTTCTCACCGTCATAATGTGGTGACTGCAAAGCGACTACCTGTACATTTTCTGAACTGTAATTCCGCTGCCACTCGGTAAGATACGTATAGACGTTGAAGCAATACGAGCAATACAACCGTCCGAAGACCAGCACAACAATTTTTTGACCACGGAATTGCCGCAGAGAAACCGCTTCGTCTTTGTACCACTTCGTGATACCCGTAAATTCCGGTGCCGGCTTGATCGTGCCATACAGGACAGTAGGCTTTGGAGTTGGCGACGGATAGCTGAACGGTTGCCTCCAGATGACACCGATAAGACTGTTTGCCGGTCCGGAAACGCCGGGAATGTAGAGCATCGGGTTTGACTGTAGGGCGTATATGTATCCTGTGAAAAGGATGAGAAGGCAAAAAAATAAGATACCGGCGCACACTCCAATAATCCTAAGCGCACTGAATGCGACCTTCCGGTGTAGGCTTTTCATACTATCGTATTTTAGCACCTTGCAAATCAGAAGGATTGTGACCTGTCTTGCATTTCTCCGAATGTGTAAGCCAATAGGAATTTAAGGCGTAATCACCCAGGTACCGAAGGACTTGAAGGCACTACATTTGGCACCTGCCGCTATATCGACTGTCGCTTTGGGACCGGAACCTGCGGAGATACCGAGAACCGAACCGGTCAAAAGATAATCCGTGTAGGCGCTTCCATTGATGGTAGAACCGAATTGCGAGTTTGCCTGACTGTCATTGTACCAAAGCCGAGCAGTCCCGGAGTTGTGTCCTGACCCGGTACATGCGTTTCTGGCATAGACCTTGAGACTAAGCGATGTTCCGGATGGGAAATCAACCGAAGAGAAAGAATTAAACGGTACCGTTTGCAAATGTGCATTGTTAAAGCCACTACTGCCTCCTGTCACACTGTCTAATTCTCCGGAACTCACGAGCGTGCTGTTTGCATACGCTTCGGCGAGCAAATCAAACTTGATGCCCACATCATCGCTATTTTTGAGGCCGACCCACACTTTCGCCGGGGCAAGGGCGGTTAACTGCGGTACCGGAGTCGGGGTTGGAGTCGGGGTCGGTGCTAGTGTAGGAGTGGGCGTCGGAGTAGGCGCAGCGTTTACTGTAACGGTCGTAGTCGCGAGCCCCATCGCTCCCTGGTTGTCGGTTACCGTTAATGCCACGGTATAGTCACCCATAGCACCGTAATCATGACTTAGGGAAAACGTGTTGCCGCTAATAGATAGCTGTTGTACTCCTGTACCGTCTCCGTAATCCACTGTTCCCGTCCAACCCACGGAATCCGGGTCGGTAAACGTACCTACTGTACTGTAATGGTCGCCCAAGTTGATTGACGCGGGTGTTACCGTCTGTATAGCGGGTACTGCGTCATACTGCGAATTAGAGTCATATACATAATGGAATCGGAGCGATGCGAGGTGGTCGGTTTGTCCGCCGGCCCAGATATAAAACCAGTATTGCGTATCCGTGTTGTCGATATTGGAAATATCTATGGGTGATACGGACCGGCACTGGGAGAATTGGTTTGCCGGTATTTGCCACTGCGTACCCTGATTCGGATCCAGATGCGGACCGCCGAGTGCATATACCACACTGGAATGATCAGCGAAATTTATATCAAAGCAAAGCTGGATATTGGTGGCGTCAGAGGGAAGGAAAAAAGTATGTGCGCCTACCGTGTAATAATATATCCCGTTATTGCCGAATATGCTCCCAACGGTGTTGGGATTATTATCCATCGTGTTTTGACAGTCAGCAGACGAGGCAAAATTCGTACAGGAGGCAGGTGCGACGTCGGGGGTCGTCACATGATACGCATATAACTTCACCGTGACGACCGCGGCACTTGTCCCGACTGCGCCCCCGTCATCAGTCACGGAAACAGTTACCGTGTAGGTGCCCTCATTCGGATAGGTATGATTCAAGCCAAAACTCTGTCCGGACAAGCCCAATGGTTGCGTTCCGGACCCGTCTCCATAGTCGACAGTTGCTGTCCAGCTGGTAGAATCCTGATCTGCAAACGCCCCACCGGAAGAAAATGTGTTGCCGGGGCTTATCGTCTGATCAGTCAGACCGTGCACGAATACCGGTATATGGTTTACAGGATTCACCGGCTGCGTGTCCGTATCGTAGGAGTAGTACAAATTGAAGTTATTCAGATGATTAAGGCCTAATGTTCCCCAGGCGAATGTAGGAAATTGAGAACCCCAAAAATATGTCCAGTACGTCGTGTCACCGGTATTAATCGTATCGATCTTACTGGAAAGCACGGGTCGGCAATTGGTGAATTGCTTACTGGGGAAATCCCATTGGATAGACTGGTTGGGCCCACCGAAATTGTCGTCATACGTGGGACTCAACGAATACTTTGTACTCACGTAGTAACTGAAATCAAAGTTGAAGCATGCTTGTATGTTGGTCGCGTCCGCAGGAAGCGAGATAGCGTTGGCAGGAACGGTATAGAACATCTGGCCGTTTGGATCGCCAATTGTCCCATAGGTGTTAAGATCATTATCGATTGTCTTCTGACAATCTACGGCGTAGGCCTGATTCGTACAGGTAGCAGGAACTATATTCGGAGTAGAGACATGATACGCTTGGGCGAAAACGAGATTATGAGGAGCTAAGGAGAAGAAAAAAAGAAACAATAAGGTAAGAATTACGGAATTTATGATCTTATCGAAGATTTTCATGATAAAAATCTACTATCTCTTCCACATAGTAGCATTATCAAAGTGACGTCTGTCAATGAGATAAATTTCTCGTCCTGAAAGGAAATTTCAGGACGTCACCAAGAATTCGGCGAGTTTATCTACTTGCTGTGTCCAACCCATCTTCATACCGGCAAGTGCGCCCTCTGAACCGATCAACGTCTTGGTAACGAGGATATGCACGGTCATCTTCGTTTTCCCGCCCTCTTCCTCAAAGGTCACGGTCGTATGAGTGAGAAGAACTGGTTTATCATTCATGATCGCGGTCGCGGTATATACGAGTTTCTCGGGCTTGGTCACTTCGGTAAATTTCCCGGTCATCGGCCACTTCATACCAGCCATCTGCCCCAGCTCTTTACCGGCAACCATGACGATATTTATATTCCCTCCGACGCGGGCATCCACATCCATTTGGTCAAAGGGTGCGGTCACATTTTGCGGCCCCCACCATTGGGAGATAAGCTTGGGATCTGTCCATGCTTCCCATACCATCTCTCTCGGCGCGTCAAAGACGCGGACGAGTGTCAATTCTTTATTATTTTGATCGGGCATAGAGCCTCCTTTGTTTAATTTTTTGTGTTTTAAGTAATTTTTCCAATCTGTCAAAGCGGGCATCCCATTGTTTCGAAAGTTTCGTGACCCACTCATCCAGTTCATCGAGCGTATCCGGGTTAATCTGGTAGATACGCTGTTGCGCATGCTTCTCCATGTCAACGAGTTTCGCCTCGCGCAATACTTTAAGATGCTGGGAAATGGCGGGTGCGCTCATTTCAAATTTGTCGGAGATATCTGTCGCAGATAATTGGCCGCTTGCGGCAAGAAGCTCTACGATACTTCGTCTGGTGGGATCAGCGAGTGCCGAAAACATGTCCATGAAGACAATGTAAACTATTTACTTAATTAAGTCAAGACTTAAATAATACCGGGAGATTTATTGGCAATGGAGCTGGGTCTTACACGCGGTCTGCGCCGCTCCTGCGGGTATGTTGTCGCACGCGCTGCATGCGGATGAAGCGCCGGTTCCGCCGGATGTAGTAGCGCCGGTCTGTACGCTCGTAGTCGGAATTTTGATGGTCGAGAATGTCATATCGGTCGGAAGCGTAAACTTCGTCGTATCGGTCGACCAGTCCTTACACGAGTAAGAAACCGTTTCGTTAAGCCCCACGCTTTGACTGTTCTGACCGGGAGTTGGTTGTAAGTCCGTAAGCGCCATTTTAAATCCCATTTTTGTCATGCCCGTCCAGACATAGCTAAATCCTGATGCGACGATGACATGTGCTGTCACGGTGTTTCCCTGAGTCGTGGTCGTGAAATCACCAGCCATCTTGCCATCGGCTACATACAAAGTTCCGGTCGTATTTCCGTTTTGGCTCGTGAACGTACAGGTCTGCGGTTTACCAGCCGTGAGAAGCGATTTGAGCGTCCCCTGTGTTTGTGCAGTCGTCGGAGCGGCGGTCGGACTTGCGGTCATGGTGGTACCCGATGCCGGAGCGGATGATGTACGGGACATGACGTATGCGCCCCCGCCGAGGAGAAGTAACAGGACGACGACGATAACAAGTACTTTCTTATTCATGCAAGGAAAAAGTATCACACTAAAAACAGGAATGCAAGTTTAGTGGGTCTTGGTGTACACGACCAATTTTGCGGACATGCCGTTTTTGATGTCGGGATATGCCGCGGCATTATATCTCGCGTATACCGTAAACTGCTGTGTGGCGCGTTCTGTAGATGTGGAAAATGAGAATGCCGGCGCGACAGCGCTCGGTGAAATTTCATCGACATATCCCCAAAAGGTCTTCCCCGGCAATGCGTCGACCGTAAACGAGACTGCCTGTCCCACGCGGACATCATGCAATCCTTTATCTTCATCGATGGAGCCTTCGACCCTCAAATTAACAGGCCGGATCATCTGAATAAGCGCAGTCGTAGAATTGACCGTTGAACCGGTAAGATCGCTTGCCGATATGACCAGGCCGTCCGTATCAGCACGAAGGGTCTCCGAGCCGACGACGGCGAGTGTATCGCCGGTTGAAACCATTTGTCCTTCCTTGACGTCAATTTCCTGTACCTTGCCGGACGCCGATGGGGATACGGTGATAACCGGAGACTGTATCGTGGAGTTGTCGATAAATACTCTCCCGGTTGTCGTCTGGAAATAGACATACAAACCCGCAAGAACCAGGAAGAGTACAACGACTCCGGTGGCTTTCAGCGCTGCAGGATTTTTGAATAGTGCGAATAGCTTTTTCATAGCATTTGGTAGTACATAGCCGGAATGAGTTTCGGATCGACGATGATCCGGTCTTCCGGAGTCAATCCCGCAGTGATCTCTATGTCATTATCATGGATTTTTCCGGCGGTGACGGTCTTCAGGATCGGCTTACCGTTTTCCTCTACCCATATGTGCTTACCGGAAAGAACGGTCCACGCCGGCACAAGCGCGACGTTTTGTGAGTTGGTGCTTATAATCGCGGCTCCCGCCTGATCTAATTTCGCATGGGCTTTGAGCTCATCACTCACGATATCCACCTGATACACCGCTTCACCGCTTGCTAAGATAACCTTTGACGGATATATTTTCTGGACCGTCCCGTGGACCTTGTCCTGTACGCCGTCTATAGCAATCGTGACGGCCGAGCCTTCGGCAATATAATATATGTTCCCCGCGGGCACGTTGGCACGAAAAACCATAGACGTCGGGTCCGCAACGGTGAAAGAAGTCAGCGTCGTTATATTTACTCCGGGCACGGTGACATCCTCATGGGTAATGATACCGTTGAGAGGTGATGTAAGTGTCGAAAGCTGCACGGCGTAATTTGCCAATTCTACAGTAATCACTGAATTATCCAGGCTTGCCTGACTCTGGTCGGCTATCCGTTTAATCGCGTCGTTTATCGCGCCGTTATTATCTGAATTTTCTCTCGTGAACGTGGCAGCCTGCTGATTTCTCGTCACGTTATCCTGAGTGTTCTGTTGTGTCTGATCAAACGTATCGCGGGTTGAGCGGTATGTATTTAACGCTGCGGTAAGCTGACGCTGGAGTGCGTACGTATCCAGCTGTGCGATTGATTGCCCAACGGAGACTTTGTCGCCTTCTTTAAACGGAAGGTACACGAGCTTCCCCGGCGTCTGGAAATTAAGTTTGGCCTGATTTTGAGCAGTGACAGCGCCGTCAGCGGTGATTGTGGAACTCACGAATCGCACTGATGTCGTGGTCGTAGCAGATCCAAGAGGAGTGTGAGTACTCGCCCTGCCGTATACGAAAATTGCTCCTGCTAGGACTAGGACGACGATACTCACCGGTATAAGTCTGGGTATCGTTTTCATGATATGTTCTGCATTTTGGTATTTAATGTATTGAGAATCGACAGTAATTCTGCTCGTTCTTTTGCTGATAAATAGGATAACATCTTTTTCACTTTGTTTCTGCGCTGGCTCATCGCTTTCTCCAATAGAGCTTTGCCTTCGGCCGTCAGTGCAACTTTTACTAATCGGCGGTCCTGCGGGTCTTCATACCGGCGGACAAGCTTCTGATCGCACAATTTATTTATTAAGCTTGTCGCTGATGGGAGTTCTATACGGAAGTGCGCTGCGATATCGCTCATGGTGACGGCGTTACTGTGACTAAGACACATGAGCGCCTGTATTTGCAATATACTTAAATGGGTAAGGTCGCTTGTGAAGGACATCTTATGTTTCATAAGACGCAGAAGCGTAAACATGACCTCTACCAGTTCATCCGTATTCATGGTGCTCATATATAGTTAGACTATCAAACTATTTTATAGTATAATATATAGATAGGTATTTGTCAATGAAATATGATCAGGTTATTACGGCTCCTTAAGCCCTACCAGCTTTTACTCGTCGCGATCATTCTCCTCGCGGTTGGCCAGTCCGTGGCGAACTTGTACCTGCCCACGCTCATGGCCGATATCGTGAACAAAGGTATCGCGACGTTTGACACCAACTTCATCTGGGCCACGGGGGTCCTTATGGCGTTGGTTGCTATCGGCGGCACCGTGTGTGCGGTCGTCGGCATCTATTTTTCGTCGCAGGTTGCTGTAGGCATGACCAAGACACTCCGCGCGGAGATATTTAACAAAGTCCAGGAGTTTTCTCTCCATGAATTTGATACCGTGAGCACCTCCTCTTTGATCACTCGTACGACGAACGATACGACGCAAATCCAGCAGGTCATGGTGATGGTACTCAATATGCTGCTGACCGCGCCGATTACGCTGGTTGTCGGGGTCATCCTTGCCCTGCAACAGGACGTAGGGCTTTCTTGGGTACTCATCGCGATCATGCCGATACTGGTCACGTTCATCACTGTCCTTCTCATACGGACGGTGCCTCTTTTTACCGTCATGCAGGTGAAACTGGATAAGCTGAACCTTATCCTCGATGAAAATCTGACCGGGGTCCGTGTGGTACGGGCGTTTAACCGCATACAGCATGAAGAAGCACGCTTCGATACGGCAAACCACGACGTAACGGGCGTCGCGATCAAAGTCAACCAACTCATGGCATCCATGATGCCGATGATGATGCTTCTCATAAACCTCTCCAGTGTCGCGATCATATGGTTCGGCAGCATCCGCGTCACCGGACATCACCTGGATATAGGGTCTATGTTTGCGTTTTTACAGTATGCGTTCCAGATACTTTTTTCGCTTCTCATGGTAGCGATCGTTTTCGTCATGATCCCCCGTGCGGAAGCCTCTGCCAAACGGATTAACCAGGTATTGGATATGCAGCCCGAAATAGACGATCCAAAAAAAGCCCGCAAAGCGACCGGCAAAAAAGGCTATGTGGAATTTGAGAACGTGACCTTCAGCTATCACGGTGCGGAAAAGCCGGCACTCACGGACATCTCGTTTCAAGCGAATCCGGGTGCGGTAACAGCTATAATCGGCGGCACCGGATCGGGAAAGTCTACTCTGGTTAACCTCATCCCCCGCTTCTATGACACAAAAAAAGGCCGGGTCCTGGTGGACGGCGTAGACGTTCGCGAAATTTCGCAGCGTGAGCTACGTGGGAAGATCGGCTTCGTGCCGCAAAAAGCGATACTGTTTGCCGGAACAATTAATGACAACATTCGCTACGGCAAAGAGGATGCGACAGACAAAGAAATTCGTCACGCGGCACTCGTTGCTCAGGCGACTGAATTTATCGATGCCATGCCGGAAAAGTTTAACTCTCCCATAGCCCAGGGCGGCACGAACGTCTCCGGCGGACAAATGCAACGGCTCTCTATAGCCCGCGCCCTGGTGAGGAAGCCGGAAATTTACGTGTTCGATGATACGTTCTCCGCTCTCGACTTCAAAACCGATGCGAGACTGCGTGCCGCCCTCAAAGGGGAAACCCGCGACGCCACAGTACTTATCGTCGCCCAAAGGGTCAGCACCGTCATGGAAGCTGATCAGATTATCGTCCTGGAGGACGGAGCTATAGCAGGCATAGGCACACACAAAGAACTTATGAAAACATGCGAGGTCTACCGCGGAATCGTGTCGTCACAGCTCTCGGCGGCGGAAATAGCGGAGGAAACATGAGCGACAAACCTACCACCAAATCACGGACAACCCAAGTCGGGATGGGCGGCAACCCTATGAACCGCGGGGGCTGGGGTGCTATGGGCATGCCCGTCGAGAAGGCAAAAGACTTCGGCGGCACGCTAAGAAGGCTTCTATCCTATTTCAAACCGGAAAAGGTACTGCTTTCCGTCGTCGTCGGGGCCGCAGTAGTAGGATCGATATTTAATATCGTCGGGCCGAAAATACTGGGGCTTGCGACCACCAGACTTTTTGACAATCTCATAGCAAGCTTCGTCGTGCAAGTGAAAAATCACGTCATACTCCAGCAACTGGCTCTCCATCCCGGACTCCCCCTCTCTACCTCACCGGTCCCCGGCATAGAATTCGGGTATATAGGCAGGATCATGCTTATCCTCATCGCGCTCTATGTCCTAAGTTCATTATTTATATATATCCAGCAATATCTCATGGCAGGGGTCGCCCAGAGAACGGTCTATAAACTCCGTAAGGATGTGGATCATAAACTTTCGCGCCTGCCGCTTAAATATTTTGACGGGCGTACCCACGGAGAAATACTTAGCCGCGCCGTGAACGACATGGACAACATCGGAAGTACACTTCAGCAAAACGTGACACAGCTTATCACCTCTGTCGTGACACTCATCGGCGTCCTTGTCATGATGCTTTCGATAAGCTGGGTACTCACGCTTATCGTACTCGCGACCCTTCCATTAAGCATATTTATCGTGACCGGCATCGCGAAACGGTCACAGGATTTCTTCCGCGGTCAGCAGCGCTCTCTGGGAGATCTCAACGGCCACGTAGAAGAAATGTATTCGGGCCACAAAATCGTGAAAGCGTTCGGACACGAAGATGAGGCGACTGCTCGATTTGATGTCCTCAATGATAGCCTCTATGATTCCGGCTGGAAAGCGCAGTTTGTCTCCGGCATCCTGTTGCCGCTCATGCGGTTTGTCGGAAACGTCGGGTACGTCCTGGTAGCCGTAGTCGGCGGCGTCATGGCGACCAAGGGCTCGATCTCCATAGGCGACGTGCAGGCATTCATCCAATACTCATCCTCATTTAGCCAGCCGATCACACAGCTCGCGAACATCGCAAACGTCATCCAGTCCTCTATCGCTTCTGCCGAACGGATCTTTGAACTTTTGGACGAAGAGGAACAGGTTCCGGAGACGACAAAGCCGGCGATTATAAAAACCCCTAAGGGATCTGTAGAATTCCGGCATGTCCGGTTTGGCTACAGCAAAGATAAGATCCTCATGGAGGACATGAACTTCAAGGTAGAACCCGGACACATGATCGCCATCGTAGGCCCAACCGGCGCCGGCAAGACGACGCTCGTGAACCTCCTTATGCGCTTCTACGAAGTGAATGGCGGAGCGATCCTCGTAGACGGAGTGGACATCACCCGTCTTAGGCGCAAAGACCTGCGAAAAATGTTCGGCATGGTACTGCAGGATACCTGGCTTTTCCACGGCACACTGCGCGCAAACATCGCCTACGGCCGGGAAGACGCCACAGAAGAAGAACTCGTGCTGGCCTCCAAGGAAGCCTATGCCGACCACTTCATCCGGACAATGCCGGATGGATATAACATGGTACTCAATGAAGATGCGACCAACATATCCCAGGGGCAGAAACAACTCCTGACGATAGCGCGGGCATTTCTCGCTGACCCGGAAATACTTATTCTGGACGAAGCAACCAGCAGCGTCGATACCAGGACGGAACTACTCATCCAGGAAGCGATGGGCAAACTCATGAAAGGCAGGACAAGCTTCGTCATCGCCCACCGTCTCTCTACGATCCGCGATGCAGACCTCATCCTCGTCATGAATCACGGGACGATCATAGAGAAAGGCACCCACAAGGGACTCCTCGCCCAAAACGGCTTCTACGCCGACCTCTACAACAGTCAGTTCAAGGGACACGTGATGACGGAAGAAACTGGGTAGATTATCCTGCCTTTAGATCTACGACTCGTTCTATGCGGTGTTTAACGATTTCTTTGAGCAAACTCTTTGGAAATGGCTTGTCGAAAGGCACACGGATTGCTCCCAAAGAACAGCCATACGAAACGAGCCTATCTTTAAATACTTCTATCTCCTCGCCACCGTACGGATAGATGCCGATATGATTCACATGCGCGTTAAACCCCAAAAAAGATTTCCTTTTATATTGTAGCGTCGGCATGCCATAAGAAATAACCTCTTGTGCATCCGGAACAACTTGCATGGCGATTTTTCGAATCCGCTCGAGCTGTTTTCGTTTTGCCGGGTCAATCTTTTTCAGATAATCGTCAATTACGGTCATAAAAGTATAGCCGATTTCAGGACTAATTTTTGGTGTAAATTTTGTGTTGAGTATTCCAATCTAGATCTAAATTATCCTTCTAACTGAACTGTTGGTAGATTACCAGTTAAAGTAAAAAACGGGAGCACAGACAGCAAGTACGAGAGCGATTTGGGTTATAAGAATAAGAAACGCTTGTTTTGGCGATTTAGAAAACCATTTCACTGCAAAAAACAGAATCATTAGTGCTTCCAGGACCAGCCAAATCTGAAAAAGATGTGCCCCTAAACCCTCATCGCCCGTGGGATCAGGGGGAAGAACCCCAGTGAGGTACATGCCTAAAACTATCAACATAATAAATGAAAGAACAATCGGGATCCATGCGCCAGGTTTTTTTATAAGAGATATTTTCATTTTGGTAAATTATCACTTTGTTTAGTATCTCATTCTAGACCCGTTTCGTCGTTTTAACTCTGGATACTGGCTTTCGGGTTATAGTCTCTATTTGCTGCGGGACTTGGACTCGGACCAAGATAAGCAGATTCAGAGTCTGCTGTACTACCATTATACGATCCCGCAATTAGGGAAATACCCTCATATTATACTCTAAGTCGCTTGGGTTTAGCCATTGAGCGAAGCTGACTATTTCCGTACAATGTTATCTATGTCACAAAAATTCTTTACCAAGGAAAACGAGCGGCTGGTGTTCATCCTGGTCACTATGTTCCTCAATTTCCTGGGATTCAGCATCCTCTTCCCCATCCTCCCCTTTATGGTCGAGCGCTATGTCACGAGCCCCAATGAGGTCGCGCTCTACGTAGGATCGCTCCTTTCCGTCTACGCACTGTGCCAGTTTTTCTCCGCTCCGGGGCTGGGGGCGCTTAGCGACCGGTTCGGGAGGAAGCCGATATTACTTATAAGTCTCTTGGGATCGATCGTCGGTTACATCATCCTGGGCATTGGCGGAGCTCTGTGGGTACTATTCCTGGGAAGAATCATTGACGGGCTCACCGGCGGCAACATCAGCACCATCTATGCCTATATGGCGGACATCACCGAGCCCCGCGACCGGGGCAAGTATTTCGGCATGCTGGGGGCCGCTGCCGGATTCGGCATGATGTTTGGTCCAGCGATCGGCGGGTTTCTGGGAGCCATACACCTTTCGGCCCCGCTATTTATTGCGGCTGGCATCACGCTTGTCGACATGCTGTTTGGATATTTCATCCTGCCGGAAAGCTTGGCACACGAACACCGCACCGCGAAACTCGACCTCACCCACCTCGACCCGTTTCGGCAGTTTCACCACATATTCACGACGAAAATCCTAGCGCGGCTTTTTACCGCCGGATTTATCTTCTTCCTGGCTATGAATGCCATGTATGGCAATAATTCCATATTCCTGAAAGACGTCTATGGCTGGGGAGTCACGCAGATCGGCATATTCCTCTTTGTCATCGGCATCATCGACGTCTTTAGTCAGGGATTTCTCATACGGAAATTACTGCCGAAATTCGGTGATACGACAGTGGCTACCATGGGACTTATCCTCACTATCGTGGGGTTTGTGATCGCCGCCACGGCTGCAATCATCATCTCACCTGCGTTAGTAATCACAGGACTTATCATCCTCAATATCGGTGACGGATTGTTTGAGCCCACGGAGGCAAGCCTCATCTCGACGTCTGCCGGACGGGAGATGCAGGGACGGGTCCAGGGAGCTAACCAGGGTATGCAGTCTATAGCCCGAATTGTGGGACCGTTTTTCGCCGCGTGGATTTACCGCTACTGGCGCGGCCTGCCCTATGCGTCGGAGGCGCTACTCGTCTCTGCCTCCCTTATATTATTACTCATATCCCTCTCGGTCATCAGAGATCACAAGGCGCAAATGGAAAAAATAGAACACTAGCAAATAATATTTTATGTGGTAATATGTCTTCTGCATGACACGCGGGTTCGGACGACTGAAATTATTATTCGTTGTTGTAGGCCTTCTTATATTGGGAGGATTAATTTTTGTCCTCCGTTCCAATACGCTTGATCCCACCGTTCTTTTTTCCAAAGCACTCTGTCCCAAATGCAATATCATCGTCGTCACGCTCGATACCCTGGGCGCCAAGCATATGGGGCTCTATGGATATAACCGTCCTACCACTCCGTTCCTCGATAGCTTCGGCCGCGACAGAAGCACGGTCTTCGATACGGCAATCGCCCAAGGGTCATTTACCCCGACATCCCACACATCCATCCTGACAGGTCGGTATCCTGCGGAAAACCGGATGTACGGTACGACCGATAAACTGCCGCCGGAAGCCCATACGCTTGCGGAGTCCCTCAAGGCGAGCGGGTACGTGACGCATGCGGTGTCCGCGGCAATCCTTATCCAGCCCCAATACGGATGGGGCCAGGGATTCGATGGATTTGATGAACGGTGGTTTATCGATACGGTAACCAATAATGACGCCGCGACGACCTTTGGCCTTGCGAGCGACTGGATCAAGGCAAATAAAAAACAGCCGTTTTTCCTTTTTATAAACACCAATCATCTGCATTCACCGCACACGCCGGCAAGTGAAGCGGTACTAGAGGAACTCGGTGTCACTCCGCCTCTCAAAATCATGGATGAGCGCGATATCGTGGGGCCGCACCTCGATACGACCGGGATTACGCAGGAAGACGCCAACATCATGAAGGATTACTATGACGGCACAGTGCTTGAACTGGATAAAGTCGTCAAAAACTTTATCGCGACGCTCGATAAGGAAGGCCTCATGAAAAATACGATCGTCATATTCGAAGGCGATCATAGCGAGCAATTCGGAGAACACGGCATCGTCGGGTGGTTCGGCGTCTACGAACAGCAAATCCATGTGCCGCTCATCGTATACGTACCGGGCCAGAAGCCGCGACGGATATCGCCCGTCGTCGAACTTCGGTCTATCCCCTCGACCATCCGGGATCTCGTGGGTCTCAAACCGGATACCGAATTTACCGCCGCCTCCCTCGTACCGTTTCTCACGACGAAGGATGCGAAGGGAACAGTCGCGCTCACCATGCATGCATTCACCGACGCACAAAATGCTGGCATGCTGAAAGCGTTACTCGGCAAATCCCCGAGCGTATGGGAATCCATGAAGGATGCTCCTCCGCCCCTGGTTCGGGCAGTCGGAGACAAACCCAAAGACGTGTGGTATTCGGCACGAAGCGATCACTGGCACCTCATAAAAAATGCAGACGGGACGCTCGAACTCTACCGCGTGGACAAGGATCCGGAAGAGACGCAAAACCTCATAGACAAATGGTATGACCTCACGGTCGCCGACCGCAAGGACGCGCTCCAGGTCTTCCAGAAACTCGGCGCAGATATCCCGGCATCGTGCGGACCATACTGTCCGAGGTGACATGGTTAAATCCCGTATCGCTATCATTTTTGTCGTCATCAGTGTACTTGCCGTCATAGGCGCTGGTATATTTTTTGTCAGAAAGCGGGCCAACCAGAACAAAATCTGCCGGGACTGCAACATCATCCTCATCACGGTCGACAGTGTCGACACGACGCACCTGGGGTTATACGGGTACCAACGGAATACTTCCCCAAACCTGGACGCCTGGGCCAAAACTGCGACTGCATTTAACCAATACATCACGACATCAGATCTCACGCCCGTCACCCAGACCAGCATCCAGACAGGACTGTATCCGTCTAATAGCGGTGTCGTAAGCTTCAGCTCGCATTTACCGGAAGACGTCCCCACATTGCCGGAGATCCTGAAAAAAGCAGGGTACGCGACGGCGGCCTACGGATCCGCTCCCGAATATTATGAAGCCGGAGTGTCGGGGTGGCAGCAACGGCGGGAAAATTTTCAGCGCGGATTTGATCAGTTTTTCGATGAGTATTTCGAAAACCAGATTAAGCCTACCGCGCCCTCCGCCCAAGCGATAAGCGCATACCGGTGGCCCCAGCAGGAACGCGGCGTACCGGCAGGCGTCGTCGACTGGCTGAATGATGCACCGAAACAAAAGTTTTTCCTGTGGGTGCCGATCGGCACGGTCCACTGGCCGTACAACGATAATAAGCCGTTTCATTTCGCCGACACCAACTACCAGGGGATGCTTAGGAACGACACCCTGCACTGGCAGCTCCCCTCGCAATTCAAGCGCGTATATAGAAACGAAATGTATCCGTTGGACGGATCATCGCCCGTCCCGCTTACGTCCGCGGACGTCCAGTTCGTGATCGACCGGTATGACGACGGCATATACCTCACCGACCAATTCCTGGGTAAAGTATTTCAAACGATCAAGGATAAGGGTTTGGATAAAAATACCATCATCATATTCACGACCGAGCACGGGGAGGAATTCGGCGAGCACGGGTATCTCGCTCACTATGATATATTCGAGCCGGAAATTCATACGCCGCTTCTTATGAAGATCCCGGGTGTTGCGCTATCGCGGGTATCGCAACTAGTTTCGACCGTTGATATCCTTCCGACACTCCTCGATGCCGTGGGTCTTCGTCCGCAGGGCAAGCTCGACGGCAAAAGCTTCTGGTCATATCTCGGCACGAAAAGCGGGATACCGGATTGGTTTAGGAAATATGCATTTATCGAACGTACGCCGCTTATGGAAACGCTCATGTTCGATTCCGGAAGCCCGACGGAAAAGTGGCTCATAGATTTCCTGCAGGCTGATGCGAACCAGCACTTCCGCGATGTCGCGGTACGTACCACCGAATGGAAACTCATATATCGGGAAAGCCGTACTGCCCAGGAAAAATATTCGTGGTGGCGACGCTTGTCCGGCGACAAAACGCCGATACCCGAATTCGAACTGTATCACCTCACCGATACGCCGCTTGAGCAAAAAAACGTGATCGCGAAGTATCCCAAGATCGCCGCTGACCTGAAACGGGTACTCATCCAATGGATTGCTGTGGGGAGTGAGAAACGTAAATTGATCCCGCCCGATTTAGAGGAAATCGGCGTCAGCGGTCTTTAGGATCTGCGTGCAGTTTTGCGGTTATATAGAGGGCTTCCACCTCTAAGACCCCGGACTCGGTATCTTCGGAATTATCCTGCGGCTTTTCCGGTTGATTTTCCTGCGGCTTTTGTGAAGTCGTTTCCCGCACGGTTTGCCGTACCTTTTTCGGATCTTTGAGGCGTTCTGCTTGCTGGAGAATCATGCCTGCGGTCTCTCCGACCGGATGTGCACCGGTATCGACACGATACACCGGCATACCGCGGCTTTCGAGATCTTTCAGAAGACGATCCCAATAGGGCTGCAGTTGCTTTGGATCGTGTGCGACCAACCCATCACGCATAATCGCTCTTTGCCGTATCGTATCGTCATCGGCAAATAAATATACGACAAGATCCGGTTTGGGCATGGTGTCGAGGTAGTGAGTATACACGCCGTTCAGGTGCTCGAATTGATCAGGCGTCATGAGATCGTGATCCCGGAGATACCGGTTATAGATGTCTGTCGCGATCACGCCGGATTCATTAAACCGGGTCTCTGTCTCCGTCGTGGATTCCGCGGCCTGCAATTCCTGTTCCATGAGCTGAGCCGTTTTATAGAGCTGATTGTGATACGCATATTGCTTGGTATTTTTGAGGAACAGTGAAAACATGGGGTTCTCCGGCTCCGGCCGCACGGAATATCCCGCGCCGCGCAGATGATCCAGGAGCGTGGTCTTGCCTGAACACGCATCGCCCAGCACGATGATGCTGAATTTGTTATATAGGGGTTTTTCCCTGATTTCGTTGTTGGAACGCACCGTTTCTTTCATGGAAAACTTCTGTGGGACAGGGG
This sequence comes from Candidatus Gottesmanbacteria bacterium, assembly GCA_023245335.1. Taxonomy (GTDB): domain Bacteria; phylum Patescibacteriota; class Microgenomatia; order UBA10105; family UBA927; genus UBA927. The sequence continues at coordinate 508,918 of JAHFKK010000001.1, read as the reverse complement.
CACCTGGAAACTATATCACAAAGCATCCTCAATCTCAAAGTGCGGACCCAAAAAAAGATACGAACCCGACGAACTTCACTCCTTGGTATAATACATACAAACATATGTCGTGGTATTTACTGGCCGCTATTAACGTTGTTTCCATTTCAGTGGGGTCACTTTTCCAAAAGCTTTCCATGAAAAAGGAATCAAGCGATCCGGTTGCCTCATCGATTGTGTTCCAGTTCTTGCTTGGATTTATCACGTTAATTTACGGGTTTATTCATGGATTACATACCCCGTCTGTTTCTCTATTGCCGTTTTTTCTGCTAAGCGGAATTCTCTATGCTACCGGCACCCTTTCTTTTTTTAAAGCATATAAATCCATAGAAGCTTCAGAGGCAACGGTATTAGGCGGGGCTGGCGTCGTTTTCACTATCGCCGCATCGTTTATATTCTTAAGAGACAAACTCACGTTGTTACAGCTTCTCGGCGTCTTTCTTATTTTAGTTTCTGTCGTCATCATTAGCATCACACGACAAAAATTTAAATTGAACACCGGAGCCGGACTTGCATTACTTGGTGCCGGATCATACGGTCTTGCCGTAGTAAGTGACTCTTTTATCATCCGTCACTATGATGCCGTTTCGTATTTATCTCTCATTTGCTTCATACCGGGAATACTCATCTATCTTCTTTACGTCAAACGAACACTGGTGATATTGCAGGAGATTCGGCATATCGACAGGAATCTTATTTTTTTTACGTTTCTTTATTCTATTCAGGCAATTACATTTTATGTATCACTTTCTCTTGGAGCTCTTGTATCGCAAATCAGTTCAATTAGCCGCGCGTCAATTGTACTCACCGTTATTCTTGCTACTATCTATCTTAAAGAGAAAAAACATATTGGCAGAAAAATTATCGCAGCAATACTGACGACTATTGGTGTATTATTAGTTACCTGATATGAAGGATAAATACTCAGCAGTATGGGTTTCCCACTCATCACTCTCTGACTACCTCAAGTGTCCGAGAGCTTATTACCTGCGAAACGTCTACCGAGATCCCAAAACAAACAGAAAAATCTCCGTCATGGAGCCGCCCCTTGCGCTCGGCCAGGCAGTACACGAAACCATAGAATCCCTGTCTTCACTCCCTGCCGAAGAGCGCTTCGCGACGTCGCTTATGGATAGGTTTAAAAAAGCCTGGGCGAACATTTCCGGCAAGCGGGGAGGATTCACCGACCCGGAGCAGGAAAAGAAATCGAAGGAACGCGCGGTGTCGATGATCGAACGGGTTATGAAGCATCCCGGTCCACTCGCGGGGAAAGCCATCAAAATACGCCAGGAACTTCCCTATTATTGGCTGTCCGAAGAAGACAACATCATCCTCTGCGGTAAAGTGGACTGGCTGGAATACAAAGAAGACTCCGACAGTGTCCGGATCATCGACTTCAAAACCGGCAAGTTCGACGAAGACCCGGACTCGCTGCAGCTTCCTATCTATTATTTACTCGCGACACACACGCAGACCAAAGCGGTAACGGGCATAAGCTACTGGTACCTCGACCGCGATGACGCGCCTGTCGACATGACCCTTCCTGATGCAGGATCCTCGGAAAAAAAGATACTCGATCTTGCGCGCAAAGTCGCGCTTGCCCGCAAACTCGGACACTTCAAGTGCCACGAGAACGGCTGTCGTGCGTGCCGGCCGTACGAAGCAGTACTTGCGGGTAATGCGACGCTCGTAGGACTCAACACCTACGGACAGGATCTCTACATATTAAATAACAATTAATGAGGTCACAGAAACAATCATGAAAGTCCTCATAATCGGCGCAAACAGTTACGTCGGAGCCCGACTCTACTTCGATATCAAAAAGCTATATGACGTCACGGGCACATACGCGCACACTCCGCTTTCCAAACAATTCGTTTCGCTCGATATCACCGATTCGGAAGCGGTGCATACAGTCATTCATGATACGAGACCAAATGTGATCGTCCACGTGGCATCCAATGCCAATGCAAGGTGGTGTGAGGCGCATCCCACAGAGGCCAAAGCAATTAACGAACACGGGACGCGATACATAGCCCAAGCGGCTGACGCGCATAACGCCTCGGTCATCTACATATCTTCTTTTGCCGCCATCAAACCGACGAATGTGTACGGCTTTACAAAATATGAATCCGAGAAGATCGTCAAAAAGGTACAAAACAGGTATCTTATCCTCCGCCCGTCATTTATCCTCGGCTTCAGCCCGAATACGACGAATGACCGGCCGTTTAACCGGCTGCTCAAAAATCTGGATGAGGGGACGCCGGCAATATACGATACGTCTTGGAAATTTCATCCGACCTACGTGGGTCACATTTCTGAAGTCATTATTGCGTGTCTGGAAAAAAATATCCGTAACCAGGTTATCCCGATTGCCGTCCCGGAAATGAAAACGCGTTTTGATGTCGCCTCGGATATACTCTCTCCATTCGGGATAACTGTGAGTCCCGTCGACAAGAAGGACGCGACTGTCGTTATAACTCAAACATTCTCCGAACTTACTGCTTTGGGATTACCGACCTATACCTACACGAACATGATTCGTCGTATAATCGATGAGATCAGAAATCGCAAACAGTTTGTCCTGTAAATATGGTTATCAAACTTACCCCTCCCTCGCCGAAACGCATTCCGTTTACCAAAGATGGGTATCAGAACGTACTGGACGAAAAAGCCAAACTTCTGGCAGAGCGTCCGGACGCCGTAGAACATCTGCATAAGGCACGGGAGATGGGCGACCTTTCCGAAAACGGATATTACAAAGCGGCACGCGCGAGGCTAAGCGGAATAGACGCAAATCTTCGCCGGATCGAGCGCCTGGTCCGGCTGGGGAGAGTTGTGGAATCCGCCGCGACAGATCAGGTGGGGTTCGGCAACACGGTCGTTATAGCAGACGGTACACGCGAATACGAATACAAGGTGGTCGGAGGATACGAATCGGATCCCACAAATAAAACAGTCTCGCATATATCGCCTATAGGGAAAGCACTCCTCAATAAACGGGTAGGAGAAGAAATTACTGTATACGCACCATCGGGCTCGAGAAAGTACACGATACGGACCATACGCTAAAAAGAACTTATGGCCGATAAACGCTTTACGCACATAGATTTCCTCCGGGCTGTTGCGATCGTCGGCATGATCGCGACACACGTCCTGTCGTATAATCTCGGGACCAATGTCATAAATATCATCTGGAACTATCTTCACTTTGTCGTCCCGCTCTTTGTCTTTTGCTCCGGCTACGTCATGTACCGTCAATATGAAACAATCACCTGGAATCCTGCGACACTCACTAACTGGTATAAACGGAGAGCCGTACGGTTAATCCTGCCTTACTACGCATTCACCACGCTCCATTACTTCCTCTGGTTCCTTTTACCCGGGATCGTATCAGGGCTCGGATTATCCAGATCGCCCCAGTTCATGCTTTCCTCCATATTTCTTGTCGGTGTTGATTACGGGTGGCTGCCGATTTTATTTCTGGAACTTATGTTCATCACGCCGTTTATCCTGTCTATCCGGAAATCGCGCGGGTTGTCGATCGCAGTAATGATTGCCGCAGCTGCATCTACCGTCTTTTTCGTATTTGTCCGTCCGGATGTCGACTTTCGGCTTACTATGTGGCTGCCATGGAGTGCGATACTTCTCGTATCATTTGCCGCAGCGCGCGTAGACGCGCAGCGTGAAACGAAGCCGATACTGTACCTTGCCATAGCAGGAACTGCATTTGCAGTTTTCGCTTATGGATATTGGTTCCTGAGCTCGCTTCATTTTCCCCTGACACTCACGCTTCATAAATATCCGCCGGATATATTCTACCTTTCCTACGGCATCGGCATGGGGAGCCTCCTTATCCTCAGAGAGCGATTTGGCATATTTCATGCCGAACCGGTACGTGCCGTCATCCGATGGATAAGTTCACGGTCATACGGATTATTTTTTGTCCACTATATCGTCATCGACATCATCCAAACATACGAGCGTGTACACGCGAATACATTTCCTGTTTGGTGGCAGCTTATTTTGTCTTTGTTTGGCAGTATCGCGCTCATACGATTGTATGAGGAAGGGCAGAAAAAGTGGTTCACCGGCCGTCATTCCGGTAAATGAAGTCTTGCCCCTGAACGAACAATCAGTCCGTCCTTGATGAGTCCACGAATGATCGGCGGGAAAAACGACGCCTGCTTTCCGTATTTCTTCTCAAGTATTTTCATCAGGACCGTCTCGGCACTGCTTCTTTCCCGTAAATGGTCAACGATCCTACCCCGATAAAACCGGTTTGATTCACGAAACGGATGTGCATATATCCTGACATCACGTTTCATTTTCTTCCGCCGCTTGAGTTCAAGCGCGCCGAAATCCATGAGGGTCTGATGCCATTCCCAGGATTTTCCTTTCGGAAGCAGTTGGTCGGCAAGTTCCTGAATAACCTTTTCTTTTTGCGGCTTATCCTGAAAGAAGAAGTGCGTGATGATCTGGCGGATGTTTGTGTCGATCATGGCGACATCATGCTCATATGCGAACACCAAAAGTGCTCGAGCAGTGTATATACCCAAACCGGGTAATTGAGTAAGCTCCGTCTCGTCTTGTGGAAAGTCACCGTGGAAATCCCTGACGACCGCTTCCGCGGTCCGCTTGAGGTATAGGGCGCGACGGTTATACCCCATGCCCTTCCATACCCGAAGCACTTTGGCAGAGGAAGCCCGCGCTAAAGCGTACACATCCGGGAAATAGTAGAGAAATTCCTCATACTTCGGGAGCACCCGGGAGACTTGAGTTTGCTGGAGCATGACTTCCGAAACTAAAATACGGTAGGGATCCCTCGTTCTACGCCACGGGAGATCACGCTTATGAGACTCCCACCATACAAATAATTTGTTCTGAAATGATGTGATCCTTCGTTTGGTAAGTTGCATCTCTGCCGTATTATACCAACCCAGCCCCCGGAGGGGCTGGAATACTTATACATTTATATACGTACAAACTTATGGCGTAGGCGTCGGTTTCACCGTCGTCCCCCATCCCTTCAGGGTTTGCCTTATTTGGGTCGCATCTTTCTCCGCTGTGGTTAAATCCGTATGGACTGTCTGCAGCATGGTCCGTGCGCTAAGGAGCGTCGGCCGGTTTCCCGGATACCCGGCGGGGGTGAGCGGTACCACCGTATTTATCGCATTGTTTGCCTGTGTCGACGCATCGGTCAACTTGGCGGCACGATCCGTCATGAGGGTGACGAGCGCCGTCGTATCATGACCGGCTCCCTTCGCCGCATCGATCCTCGTTTGCAACTTTGTCGAGATCTGGTTCATTTCATCGACAATCGCGAGTGCCTTATCCGCATTGGCCATGATATTTATTTGCGGCAAATACAACGCGAATACCCGGTACGACTGCACGATGGACTGTACGTCAGTCCGAAGCGTCGCGATATCGGTGTCAGCGTCTATTTTTGCCTTAAGATTCGTGAGCGTCGTAATCTCCCCTTGGACGCCGCTTGTGAACGTTGCCTTTTGACTGTCCGTCAACCGCTTCATGGCACCAAGCTTGGTGAGAAGAGTATTAAGGGCAGTGATACGCCGGGTAATTTCGGCGTCTCCCCTGGTTTTCAGCCTAGTCTCATTTGCTGACAGCCGTGCGGCTGCCCGGGCACCCGGGGTCGTCGATACCGTACCCGTGGTAGGCGTCTGGGCGTAGACGGGCGTCATGCCAAAGGAGAGCGCAATCATAAGCGTCCCCGCGACTATACCGGATTTAATTGATGTAATAATACGTTTTTGTTCTGTCATAGATATTTCCTCCTTTTATTGTTCAGACAGGTTTCCCTGTTTATCATTAAGTGCTTGATCCACGCTCACCGAATCGCTGTTTAGGACGTTGAGCTTTGTACTGACATCCTGTGAATTCTGATCCAGAGAGGTGTCTGACGTATCTGCGGATACCTTCATCGTGCCCGAAGCTCCCGCAGTACCGGACGAACCGGACATAGCCGGTGTATTACTTACTCCTATTGATCCTGAAGCGGACATAGAAGTATCCGTCGGCGTTATTGCCGCCTCCGGAGCCTTCCTCATACTGAACCATACTCCGGCGCCTGCCAGAGCAAGTACCGCAACTACTATGACGACTACAAGTGCTCCAAACCCCTGCTGATGTTTGATTCCTTGCATAGAATACACCTCCATATGTAAGGTATAGTACGAACTTAAACTGAAAGCAAGCTGATGAGAGGTAAATATAGTACAATAGGACAATGAAATCAGGCATAGTCGCGCTTGTGGGCCGTCCCAACGCGGGCAAATCAACACTTCTCAATAATATCCTTCGACAAAAGGTATCCATCACCTCGCCCAAACCTCAGACAACGCGCTTCCCGATCCAGGCGGTCTATGAAGATGAGCGCGGACAGATCGTCTTTGTCGATACACCCGGAATATTTGCCAAAGTCAAAGATCAGGTTTCCTCCCGCATCAACCTGCGGACCGAAGAAGCGATTGAACAGGGAGTTGATCTCATCGCCTACATCGTAGACCACACACGGCAGCGCGCCGAGGAAGAAAACAAAGTGCTGGGCATCGTGCGGAAAGTGAATATCCCCAAGATTCTCGTCATCAATAAAGTAGATGTAAAAGCTCCCACGCACATCGTCCAATACCGGTTTATGGAAGAAGAATTTGACGAAGTCATCGAGCTTTCCGCCTTCACCGGCAAACATCTGCCGTTACTCCTCAATGCCATCTTTGAGCGTTTACCGGAAGGCCCTGCAATCGTGGATACCGCCAACATGACCCAACCGGGCATAAACCTGGACAGCAAAATGTTTATCGCCGAAATCATCCGGGAAAAAGCATTCCTGACACTGCGGAAAGAAGTGCCCTATACGCTTACGACCGTCGTTGACGATGTCGCGGAACGCGAAAACGGCGTCATGTACATAAAAGCCCGGATCCTCACATCCGCCGACCGGTACAAAGGTATGATCATCGGCAAAAACGCATCAACCATCAAAGAAATCGGCGCGACTGCACGTAAGGAACTTGAGGTCGCCTCCAGTAAAAAGGTATATCTTGAGCTCACCGTCGAGGTTGATGCGCACTGGGCGGATTATATCTGACGATATTCGGACCACCCCCTCTTTGGGACAAAACCTACGGTTTTTTCCCAACGATTTTCTCTTCAAAGGAAGGATAATGACTATCTAACTCCACGCTTAATCTGATCAGTGTTTCTTCTTTCCCCAATATCTCCAGTGATTCCAGAAGCGGCGGCCCTACAGTCTTCCCCGTGACGGCGAGTCGCAGCTGCATAAAGACATCCTTGGGTTTCCAACTGTTCTTTTCTGCAAGCTGCCGTATCGACTGCTCCATAGGTTCATGCTTCCAGTCAACTGGCGTCAGCGTCTCGTATAATCCGGAGAGCATGTCTTTACGTAATGGCGTCTCAAACGAATCCGGTTTGGTAAAGAAAAATGATGCAAGCGACCAATAGTCACTCAATACGTGCATCCGTTCTTTCACAAGCGGCATCGTCTTTGCGACAAGCTTAGCATCGGCTCTACTCACCCGCTCGTCAAATTCGCTGACTCGTGTCTGCAGCGCGTCATCAGTCAATGCGCGGATATACTGACCGTTCACCCAATCCAATTTTTTGAGATCGAATCTGGGTCCCTGGGAGGTAATCTTCTCCACATCAAATCGCTTGATGAATTCATCGAGGTCATAAATTTCCTTTCCTTCCGGATGATTCCAGACGATATTGGATAAATAATTCAACACCGCTTCCGGGAGGTATCCCAACTTCCGGTAGTAGTCAACGGATGCATGACCGTGGCGCTTCGAAAGCTTCCCTTTTCCGTCTTCGTTGAGGATAAGCGGGAGATGTCCGTGCACCGGCATCTTCCAGCCGAAATATTGATAGAGCAGCACATGTTTCGGGGTCGATGAAATCCATTCTTTTCCCCGAAACACATGGGTGATCTCCATGAGATGATCATCGACGACAACGCCGAAGTGATATGTAGGGAACCCGTCGGATTTCATGATCACCTGATGATCGATGACGTCGCTGTCAAATTCAATGTGTCCTGATACGAGGTCGTCGAATGCTATTTTCTCGTGAACGGGAACGTTCATACGCACCACATGAGGTACGCCGGCATCTAGTTTCGCCTTCACGTCCGTGGGCGTGAGTTTGAGGCACGTTTTATCATACATAGGGGGCAGGTGATGAGCCTCCTGATTTTTCCTCATCTCTTCCAGACGTTCACGGGTACAGAAACAGTAATATGCATGTCCTTTCGCGATCAGTTCGTCCGAATATTTCTTGTAGATAGGAAGGCGTTCTGATTGACGGTACGGCGCAAACGGGCCCCCTATCTTCGGGGATTCGTCCGGGTTGAGACTAAACCAGGCAAGGGAACTATATATCACGTCCTCCGCGCCTTCGACAAACCTCGCCCTGTCCGTATCCTCCAGGCGTAATATAAACTTCCCTCCTGCTTTGCGCGCGAAAGCAAAATCGATCAAAACCTGATAAATCGTCCCTATGTGAGGAAATCCGGTCGGGGACGGCGCGATGCGCGTACGAACTGTCATACGATTGATTCTAGCATGAGCTCAACGTATACTCAAAGTAGCGCACATTACTTGTGCGTACTGCCTATGGCTTCATTAACGGAAACTGCATATTACACGCGCCGCGCGATCAACTGGAGCATCATCGGCCTCATCGGATACATACTACTTAAAATTTTGTGGGGTATTTTGATCGCGGTCTACATCATGATTTTTCCGCCGAAAGCACCGCCGCCCAATCACGCATTCGGTTCCCTGCCGTCACTCAAGTTTCCGATAAATGCAGCGTCGCCATCGGGGCAGCTTATTTTTCAGCTCCAAACCATCCAGGGATCTGTGCCGGATGCATCCGTTTCCGCAAATGTCTATTTCATGCCAAAAACCGGCTCAAATCTCCTTGCCCTTTCCACAGCACAGACCTTTGCCAAACGCTTAGGGTTCGGGACCAATCCCATAAGCGATCCTACCAATAACAACATCTACCGGTTCGACGATCCTACGGCTCCTTTGCGGCATTTATGGTATGACGTGGTATCGACGAACTTCATTATCCGGTATGACTTCCAGCAGGATGCGGGCATATTTCTGAATAGCAACGTCCCGACATCCGAAGAAGCACAATCCGAAGCACGTAATTTACTCCAAACGTACGGATTGTATCCGCAGGACTATACCGGCGGAGACGTGACGGTGACGTTTTATAAAGTAAGTCAAAGTACTCTCGTGACGGTCCCCAGTCAGTCGCAGGCCGATGCGGTACGAGTCGACTTCTATCGGCCGCTCGTTGCCAATACTCCTATCGTCACAGGGGCTTCCGGCGGACCGATTTCCATCATATTTTCAGGCTCCAAAAACACGCAAAGACGCATCCTGCAATTTAGCTATACCTACTGGCCGATTGACTATCAGACGAGCGCAACATACGCGTTAAAAACCAGCAACCAGGCATGGCAGGAACTCGAAAGCGGCAGTGGCTATGTACTGAAATATCCAACCGGAAACGTCATCACGGTCCGAAACGTTTACCTCGCGTATTACGATTCACTAGACCCACAAACGTATTTACAACCGGTCTTTGTCTTCGAGGGAGATGACGGATTTGCGGCTTATGTACCTGCCGTCGATCCTACGTATGTGGACGCCACGCATTAGGATGGACCAAATGTCTGCCAATCATAATTTCCAAATACCCAATTAATGAGTATCTGTGTATCGGTAAACCGGTTCTGACTTTTGAGTACGACAATGATGACCCGGTGACCGTTCCGGTCTATAAGGGTGACGAGATTTTCCCCTGCTTCTTCGGTCCAACCTGTTTTAATGCCGGCGACTCCCGGAATTTTACCCAAAAGCTGATTGACGTTTGTGAGCGCATGGAAATGCGTATAGGTGATATCCGAAACGGTTATTTGCGGGATGGCAACGATTTTTGCAATGGTTTTATTCGTCAGGGCGAATGCCGCAAGACGCGTGAGGTCCGTGGCCGTCATCTTGTGATTCCGGTCATCATACCCGACCGGATTGGTAAAATGCGTGTGGGTAAGATGTAATTTCGCGGCTTTCGCATTCATCGCCTGTACAAAGGCGTCGACGCCCCCGGGGTAGTGTTCCGCAAGCGCCCACGCTGCATCATTACCGGAAAATACCAATGCTCCGTACAGAAGATTTTCGACCGTCATTTGCTCTCCCGGGATAAGTCCCATCACCTGCCCGTCATTTGCGACGGTTCCTACAGAAACGACATCATCAAGACTATATGAATCGAGCGCGACAAGCGCGGTCATGATCTTGGTCGTAGATGCTGGTGACAATGACTCTTCACCGTTTCGCGCATACATAGTCGTCGCGCTCGTCACATCGTAGATGACGACTCCCTCTGCCGTCACTTCACTCCCGGGGTAAACTTTGGTCCGGTTCACCGGGTATGGTGCGGGAGTCGGCGTGGTAAACGGTACAAGCTGCAGAAGCGGTTTACCGGGCACGGCAAATTGAAAAACCCGCCCGGATTGAATCGGCATGAGCACAAAAAATAGGGCAAGCAGCACCAAAAAAAGCAGTTTGTCCCACTGGCGCAGAACAAACGAAAGCATCGCGTGCTTCTTTGGATGAGGCGATTCTGAATTAGGCATTGGTAAGTTTGGAAAATGCTCCGACAATGGGTTTGGCTACCTTCTCATAATCCTTTTCCGCCATACGCACGGAACGCGTATGCATCCCGGCATTATATGAAACGCTGGAATTTTCACGGATCGCCGCATCCACATAAATCGGTATGCCGAATATGTGACCAAAAGGCGGTACCGCACCGATTTGCACATTGGTTACTTTTTCCACTTCCTCCGGTGTCGCCATCCGGAGATCATTCACCTGGTATGTCGCTTTAAACAGTTTAGTATCCAGTTTCCGGTCACCCGGAACGACCGCCATGACCGGCTTGTCATCCGCGTATAAAACCAGCGCTTTCGCGCCTTCGCGGAGGGGCGTATTTCGTATCCGGGCGGCTTCTTCCGAAGTCCGGACCGCTTCATGCTCGTATGGCTCGTACGCGACTCCTGCAGACTTCAAGTCTTCGATAATCCTCGCGTATACACCTTCCCCGCCTGATTTGCCCAAGATCGGCCCTTTCACGCTTATCCCGAGTTCGGAAAGCTGTTCCGGGGCGGCAGTACTCGGTGCATCCATGACGCTTGTGGTTCCTGATGCGGACGTCGGAAACGCCATGACTTCCCGTACGCTCGGCTCCCCGAGAAGCGCCATGAGAAACCGGTCTATGCCGGGCGCAATCCCACCATGGGGCGGCACGCCGTAGGAAAATGCGGTCAGCATGTGCGCGAACTCCTGCTTTTGTTCCTGGGTAAACCCGATGAGGTCAAACACCTTTGTCTGCACCTCCGGTTGATGGATACGGATACTCCCCCCTCCTACTTCAAATCCGTTGAGGACAAGATCGTGCTGAAGCCCGCGCACCTTCATCGGATCCGTATCGAGAAGCGGGATGTCATCCGGATGCGGCGCCGTAAACATATGGTGGCTGGGCGCAAATTTCGCCTTGCCGGATCCGTAAAAGAAATCCGCTTCCGATTGTTCCGTAAAAAGCGGAAAATCGACGGTCCAGGAAAATGCAAGCTCGTCAGGATCATCCTTGTGCTCCCGAAGATCCGGTTTGTCCGTACCGTACTTTTTCATGACATCTTTGTGGGCAAGTCTCGGCCACGGAGATTTCAAAATGTGCTTGTCGGGGAACAATTCCTTTACCAATCGGGTAAACATGCCCTCGATGAGCTCTAAAATATCATTTTGGGTGATAAACGACATCTCCAAATCCAACTGGGTAAACTCACCGTAGGCGCGATCCCGTCGCGGATCTTCATCGCGGAAACACCGGGCAATCTGGAAATACCGCTCCATACCCGCAACCATAAGAAGCTGCTTATATTGCTGCGGCGACTGCGGCAGCGCATAAAACTTGCCGGGCTGAAGCCGGGAGGGCACCAAAAAATCCCGCGCTCCCTCCGGAGTGGTTTTGGTGAGCATCGGCGTTTCTATCTCGACGAAGTCCTGGGTAAGAAGAAAATTCCGGATGAATGCGACCATTTTTGACCGTAATCTGATATTTCTCGCCATGCGGGGACGCCGTAAGTCGAGATACCGGTATTTACTCCGTATCTCCTCGTTCACTTCGTAGCCGTTGGTATCTATAGGAAACGGGAGGTCGTGGGCTTTGGAAATGACGGTAAGCTTTTGTATCTCGACTTCAACAGTGCCGGTTGCGATTTTTTCGTTTACCATTGCCTCCGGCCGCTTTTTGACGAGTCCCGCGACCTCAACGACATCTTCCGCCCGCGCATCTCCTAGGGCTTTGTTGCCGACCAGCTGTACGATGCCTTTGCGGTCACGTAAATCCAGGAACATGATCTTGCCGTGATCGCGCCGTGCCAGCACCCAGCCCTGGAGTGTCACTTCTTCACCGATCTTACTAACCGTATCAGTTGTGAGTGTTCGCATAGATTACCTCCATCTTATCATGATTTCACCATCAAAAAAGGCACCGTTCCCTGATATAAGGACCCACGATGTTGATCGGGGGTGGTGCCACCTTACTTACTTCTCATTCTGAGTGGTTACGGGCTCTCCCGTCCCGGTTACGACACCAGGAAGCTCCGGCTTGTCAGGCCATCTGCGCTGTATTCTTTCGTCACCGCAAGTATATCTCCCGATTTAACTCTTGACAATATGCCAGTTTGATCCATATAATATATTTTTCTTATGCAAAGCCAGTACGTCCACATTATGGCCCTTATTACCCTCCGAAAGGCGGAAGGGGCTCTTGTGGAGACTGCTGCATAAAGAAATTTTTCAGTAAGACCAACAAAGAGCCCCGCACCAAGCGGGGTTTTTTAATGGGAATACGTATGGAACTAAATCAATCTGTAGAAACCAAATCATTATTTACTAAGTCTCCCTGTTTATGGGAAGTAACGACATTCCGCGGAAAAAACAATGAAAAAATCGCGGTATTGTTTCCGAGCTCAGTCACACTAACTGACTCTATAAACAAATCATATGGTAAACGCAGAAAAAATATTTGAGGAAGCCGCGCTATATGGAAATGTTGCGGACAAGGACGGTGTCGAATTAGCACTCGAAGGGCTACGGCGAGGTTATCGTGCAGCCAGAGTTCCTCGTAGAGACGCAGACAGTGTCATATTAAGACTGACTCACTCATTTGAATCAGGGAAGGCACATAACCAAGCTAAGCGTGGCAAGAGAATAATAGAAACATTTAACGCCATGAAACATCTGATTACAGACACTGATCCCGAAAAATAAGTGCTGTTTTTTAGCGAACTGTTAAGAACTAGCTGTGAGAAGGCGTTGTTGCTCTTTTACAAATAGAGTTTTGACCAAGGATAAAGACAGAAATTCCTATCCTTCTGTCTTTCTTTTTGTTCAAAAATTAAATTAAGAAGGAGATACAATCTTTATGACCCAATAACCAAACGAACACCGCAGTACGAAGTAAAACCCAAATCCGAGCAAGACAAATCAAATGAGGAGCAAACCTGATGTGTACAAGTAACAGTCAACACCGACAAGAATCGACTCACAATCATCACCATGTTCGTTCGATTATCGCAAGACCAAAAATGGCACGTGTTATCACCCACACGGGACAATTAAGCAAGCATTGCCAAAAGCATCCTGACGTGACTTTACGCCAAGGGCAAACATGCTGGAGGTGTCTTCAGGAGAGACAGACAACAACTAATCAGCAAAGATAGGCGGGAACGTCATGAGGGTGAGGACCCAGCTCCAGCAATCTTGCTGGGTCCCCCCTTTTTTTCAAGGTCTTTTCCTTGAATCATTTTATCGACTTAGAGCTTAGTGGAAACTAGATTAACTCACTTGCGAGTTACTTTTATATTCATTACTACTATTTCCGATTTTTAATCTTTCCATCCACCCTTTTCCTGCGAATGAAGAATAGTTTTCATTCGTGAGCATTTGGTGGATGGAGGGAATTCTATGTGTATTAATTCATAAATCCCCGTGTTCACCGGCATATGCGCCGCAAAGAACGCGGGGATTTTTATGGTACGAGGATATCTTTTAACTTGAGCTGCAGTTGTCGTCTACCGTTCCACTCATTCATGTCTATCGTGTAGGCTATATCGACTGGCTTATCGGGCTTGAGTTTGCCGTAGACGCCGGCCATGCTGAATCCTATGGCGTCCAGCGGTGCAGATAAATCAGGCGCGAGAATTTTGAGCTTGAGATGTTTTCTGGTAGCGCCGATCAGACGAACATCCGATACGGTCACTCCCCGGCTTGCAAATACCGGCTCGAAATTACCCATCCCGAAAGGTGCAAATTGCTGTATTTTTTTCCACAATGTCTCTTTTACCGCCGTGAGCGGAATTTCCATATCGACTTTCAGTACGCGCGTCAGCTTCTCCTCATCCAGTTCTTTCTCCGCGAGAGCTTCCAGTTTCTTCTGAAGCTTACCGAGATTCTTGGTCTCGACGGTAAATCCCGCCGCCATGGGGTGCCCGCCCGCATCTACCAGAAGATCGCTGAATGTGCGGATCGCATCAATGATATTAAATCCCGGGATAGATCTCGCCGAAGCTTTGGAAAACCCGTCTCCTATAGATACCACGATCGCGGGACGATAGTATTCTTCTGCAAGTTTCCCGGCGACCAGCCCGATTATTCCCTGGTTGTAGCTTTCGTGAGCGATAAATATAAGCTTCTTCGATTTATCGGGAAGTATCGTATGCGCATGCACCACGGTATCCTCCGTCAGCTGCTGCCGTTCCTTGTTCGTGAGCCCCAACTTTTGAGCAAGGAGGGTAGCTTTCGTGCCGTCACTCGTACAGAGGAGCCGTAACGCATCAAGCGCATGCTCAAGCCGCCCCATGGCGTTTAACCTCGGGGCCAGCATATGAGATATCATATATGTCTCGATGCCCTCTTTGGTGACTCCTGCGTCCGTCATAAGTGCGTTTAAACCCACGCGACGGGTCCTGCGCATAACCTCGAGTCCGTACTTGGCAATAGACCTGTTAGGACCGATAAGCGGAACTAAATCCGCGATGGTACCGAGAGCCGCAAGCGCCAATAAATCCTCGACGCCGTCCTCAATTCTATGCTCTGTGCTTTCCCTTGCCAATTCTTTGGCGACAAACCATGACACACCGCTCCCTGCAAGGTTCGTCGTGTGGACGATCGTACAATCAGGCAGCTTCTTCGGTTTGACGTGATGGTCGGTAATGATGACGTCTATCCCCAACTTTTTGGCATAGGCTACCTTTTCATGCGCCGTGATGCCGTGATCAACCGTGATGATAAGCGTGGGGTCATACTGCTCGCGCACAGCATCAATTCCTTTCGTTGAAAGCCCGTAGCCCTCGTCTACCCGATGCGGGATATACGGCATCACTCTCGCCCCCAACTTCCAAAGTGTTTCCCACATCACTGCCCCTGCGGTTATGCCGTCAGCGTCATAATCGGCATATACGACGATAGATTCTTTCTCTTTAACAGCTTTTGTGATCCGTGCAAGAGCTTCACGAAGCTCCGAGGGGTCTATTCCGACGTCAGACGCACTCAACTCCATAGCCTTTATCGGATGAAGAAATTCTTCAACCGCCTTTTTGGTGTCCAGTCCTTTACCCTTAAGAAGCTCTGCGAGAAGATGCTCTTCCAGATCTTTATCCGCGGTATCACCGGCTTTGTTTGCTATCAGCCATTTCTTCATCGCTTCATATGATATCATACGGCTATGATTACGCTTCCGAAAAACGCACAACGCATCATCGATACCCTCAAAAAAGCAGGGTTTGAGGCCTATGCCGTCGGCGGGTCGGTACGAGATCTCCTCGTGGGTAAAGAGACCAAGGGATGGGACTTCACCACAAATGCAACGCCGGAAGAAATCCTTAAGCTTTTTCCGGACAGCTTCTACGACAATCAATTCGGTACCGTCGGAGTAAAAATACGTAAATCCAAAACCGCAGAGGAACTAGAAGATATCTATGAAATTACCACATATAGGAGCGAAGAAGGGTATAAAGATCACCGGCACCCGGATACCATCGCATGGGGAAAGTCGCTCGCGGAAGATCTGTCCCGCCGGGATTTCACCATAAACGCGATCGCATTCGACGGTAAGACGCTTACCGATCCGTACCACGGACAGGACGACCTCAAAGCCAAGCTCATCCGCACTGTGGGAGATTCATCCCTTCGGTTTGAGGAGGATGCGCTTCGGCTCCTACGCGCGGTACGGTTTGCAGCAACATTCGGATTTGCGATCGAAGAAAAAACAGCTCTGGCAATTACCGCTCATGCGAAACTCCTCACGGAAATCTCTGCGGAACGGATACGGGACGAATTCCTGAAAATAGTATCTGCCGAACACGCAGCCGATGCGATCCTCGTTCTTAAAAATCTGGGGCTTCTGCATTTCATCCTGCCGGAACTCGAAGTATCGTTTGCCACGCCGCAAAAAAGTCCAAAACGCCATCACGTCTACGATGTCGGAACGCATTCCGTGCTTGCGCTCAAAAACTGTCCTTCAAATGATCCTATCGTGAGGCTCGCGACCCTCGTCCACGATCTGGGAAAACCCAAGACCTACCGCGAACTCCCGGACGGGGTCATAACGTTTTATAATCACGAAGTCGTGAGCACCAAAATTGCCCGCGATGTAGCCAAACGCCTGCGGCTTTCCAACAAACAGACGGAACTTCTCACGACGCTCGTTCGCTGGCACCAATTCAGCGTCGATGAACGGCAAACCGATGCGGCACTCCGACGCTTCATACGACGGGTCGGTAAGGAAAACCTCGAACACATCCTGGCGCTTCGGATCGGTGACCGTCTCGGCGGAGGCGCAAGCGAGACATCCTGGAGACTCGAACTCTACAAAAAACGGCTTCTGGAAGTCCAACAACAACCCTTCACCGTTTCTGACCTTGTCGTAAACGGCTACGATGTCATGAAAATCTACGACGTCGCACCGGGTCCCATCATCGGTACAGTATTAGATGCGTTGTTTGCCCAAGTGGAAGCCGGCGCCATTCCCAACGAACGCGAAGCATTACTGAAAAGACTACAAGAATTACGGCCCACATTAAATTGACCTTTTTCCGCCCGCCACTTCGGCGGGTCGCCGACGAGGCGACCGTTCCCAGCGGTCCCAAAGGAGAAGTACCGGGGTTGCTATAAACGGCGAGGAATAGGTACCGGAAACCGTTCCGATAAGAAGCGCGATGATAAACCATTTTGTGGTATCCCCTCCCATAAGGGCGAGTGCCGTCAGCATGAAAATAATAGTAAATGAATTCGTCATGGACCGGTTGATGGTTTCAGTAAGAGCGAGATCACAAAGTTCCTCAAATGGCCGTGACCGGTCGCGCTTGAGATATTCGCGTATACGGTCAAACACCACGATCGTATCGTGCACCGAAAAGCTCATGGTCGTCAAAAACGCCGTCACAAAAAGCGTATCCACCTCTACTCCTAGGAAATGTCCAAAGAGGGAAAAGCTTCCCAGGACGACAAGTAAATCATGAAGAAGTGCAACCACAGCTGCCACACCGAATTTGATATTTTTAAACGCCCACGCTACGTAGAGTAATATCGCGGTAATGGCAAGAAGGGCCGCGAACGTTGCCTTTTGCAGGAGTTCCCTGCCGAGAACCGGTCCGACCGTCTGGTTACTCTGGATGGTTACTTTCACCGAATTGACGGACTGTATGCCGGAAACAAGCTGGCTGATCGTCTGGGAGGTGGTGGGCTTCATCCGGAGTATGTAATGCTCATTACCCGCGCGTTGCACGCTCGCCACGTCCATCTTGAGTGCAGCTGCAGTTTGTTTAACGGTATCTGCCGATAAATCACGGTTCGTCGTAAATTCGATGAGGGTACCGCCGGAAAAATCAACTGATGGTCTGAACCCCCAACGTATGAGAGAAAAAACACCGGAGACGAGTACCAGTCCCGAAAGCAAAAAATATACCCAGATATATTTACTGAATCGAATCATATTATTCTTTCTCCTTATACAATACGCGTATATAGGTACGGCTTGCGACAATTCCGGTAAACAAGCTCATGACGACTCCGATAAGGAGTGTCGCCGCAAATCCGCGTACCAGCCCTGACGACGGCAACAATGCCCAGTTCCCCGGATTATAAAGGATGAGCGACGTAATGATAGTTGTGACATTCGCATCCCGTATACTGTCCCATGCTTTTCCGAAGGCCTGCTCGATCGCGATATGCCAGGGTTTACCGTTCCACCTTTCCTCCTTATAACGCTCAAAAATAAGGATGTTGCTATCGACAGCCATACCTATCGATAAGATGAACCCGGCAATTCCCGGAAGGGTGAGCGTAATACCCAAAAGTCTGAATACTCCGAATGACAAAAGGCCGTAGAGAAGAAGTGCCGCGTCTGCAATAAGCCCCAGTCTCCCGTACTGCAGGATCATGAATAGTGCTACCAGCGTCAGTCCTACTGCTCCGGCGCGGATGCTTTTGGCGACCGATTCAGCACCCAGTGTCGCCTCAACCGTCCGCTGCTCCACGACAGACACCGGCACCGGGAGTGCTCCGGCGTTTAGTTGAAGTGCTAAGGCGCTTGCGGCATCCTTGGTGAAGTTTCCCGTTATGACGGCTTTCCCGTCTGTTATCGGCGTCTGTACGACGGGGGCTGTAACCGGAATATCGTCCAGAAATATCGCGAGCTGCTTGCCGACTAAGCGAGTAGTCACATCACCGAATTTCTTCTGCCCTTCTCCGGTAAATTCTATAGCTACTTCCGGCGTACCCGTCTGCTGACCGTATTCCATAGTTGCACGGGAAAGATCCTTACCGGTTATGCCGACAGATTTGGTATTCGTAAGGGACGGGATCGTGTAGGCGGCAGCGGTGGCCTGCGGCGCTGAAGTAAACTCACGGAAATCGAGAAGCGCGGTCTGCCCGATGAGCGCGATCGCCTCATCGACATTACTCACGCCGGGTAACTCGACGATAATGCGGTAAGAATTATTCTCGACCGCTGTTTGCACAATCGGTTCGGAAACGCCAAAAAAGTTTACCCTGCGGTCGATAACCTCCTTTGCCGACTCAAGCGCCGACAGCCGATCCGCGGGCTTTATGTCTTTCATATCCGCCTGGAGCGATATATCGCTCCCGCCGGCGAGGTCTAATCCCAAGGAAGTTTTGAATGTTTTCTGGATGTTGAATCCGAATACGTTGAGGCGCAGTGTCGGCGGATTGATCACGCGGTCAACTTTGTGTCCGAAAGCGGAAAATTTGACGTGATAATTTTCCGGCAAGTCAATAAATATGAGCGCGAGCGTCAGTAACCACAACAGGATGAATACCCGGCGGGAATTTTTAAACATACTCTTAGTTCACCAGCTCCTCTTCATCACCGATGAGCATGATACGGGAGCTGCTCAGTATCTCCAGCACGAAGGGGTCGCGGCGCCTTTTACGGAATGCAAATTCTTCTTCGGTCATCACCGTATAGTTAAGCTCGCGTTCGCGTTTGACTTCCTCATTTTTGACTAACTGTCCGAGTTCCGCCAAAACAACGGAGCCGACGATCAGAATATCCACGTCATTACCGCCTTTATGGGGCAAACCGCGTATATACCGACCGGACATCATGGCAAACTTAATCTTCCCGAGTTTGGCTTTGTTCTTGACGATATCCCAACCCAAGCCGCTTGTCTTTGCTATAAGTTCCATGAGTTCATAATACAAAGGATAATCTTTACGGAAAGCGTAAAACAACCGGTTCGCCCGCTGCTCTTTCGTGAGCATACCGGCTTTTTCCAGGTGAGCAAGTTCGCGTCGGACAGCATTTATTTCTTCATCCACTTTGCGGACGATGTCACGCACGTGATAGATCTTACCGGGATTCGCGAGAAAAAGAGTCAATACTTTTACCCTTACTCTCGAAATAACGAGTTCTTCAAGAAGCATAAATCCTCCCTTTTCCCGACGTGTGATCGGGGAATATTTCGGGCAGAGGGCACCTTAGTACGTCACAGGCGTACCGGTGGGCAGCATTTCGATCCATAATTGACCGCGAGTAAAGGTAATTTCTTTATTCGTAGCCGCATCATAAAAAACCGTCCGTGCATTTTTGGTCGCCTTGCGCCATATCGCTTTGGTTGCCTTCCCGTCTTCAAACGCTATCGCATCTCCAGTTCCGATATTGCCATACAGGAGATGCCCGTGTCCATCGACAGGACCCGTCTCTTTGGCAAATAGAACAACGACTGCTTTTGCCGCGAGCTGCTGTTTCGTCTCAAGATCCGTGTGTGCGACTCCTGCATTGAACCGTTTATATACGTTTGCGATTTTATCGTAATCCCATCGCACGCCATATTCTGCTTCATACCCTTTCCAGGCGACGAAGCTTATCGACGTTGCTGTACCCCGATCGCTTTCCTTGGCATCGTCCTTAAACTTCCATGGAGTGAAATTCTTATCCCACGAGACACCGGCACTATCGACGTTGGTCCATCCACGCGACGCGGCAAGCTGGATAAGCTTGTCGGTCACGCAGACCATAGTGTGCTCTGTCGCGACAGGGTGGTCCAGGCGGTCATAATTTCGGTAGCATGTCGGGAATGAAATGCCGAACTGATCCATGTTCTTTACCTTGTACTGATCAATCTGGCAGAGCGCTTTGGCACGCTCATCTACCGTGTCATCATCACAGTTTCCGGCTCCGCCCACGTGATTATACAAAGCGTCATATTCCAATACCCACGGGAGGAAATAGGTCCTCGCACTTCTGACTGGCGCCACATTGACTGATTGTGCCGCCACACCGCAGTAAAAAATGCCCATAAACCTGGTGATCCCGCCTTCTGCAACTGACTCATATACCACATCTGCGTACGACAGTCCTGATTGCGGCCGTGCTTCCTGATGATTTTCGATCATGACCGCAAGCGGCCGGCGCTTTTCCCAAATTCCTTTTTCCTGTGCGGTGTAGAGTTTTCCGTTTATAGGACACGGCTCAGTGCGCGGGATGGACGGATCAATCGTAAGGTGCCCTTGAGTTCCCGTCGTACTCGTGGTGGTCGTTTTTGGAGGGGCAATCTTACCCAGATACGAAAATCCGGCGAACGAAAGTCCCGTCGCTATGAGATAGAGAGCCAGGCCGATGACGATTGTGGTAATAAACTGTTGTTTATTCATACGCGCATGCTCCCAATATGCTTCGCTTTATCTATTGCCGATTCCTCTTCCTTCGATAAAGTAATGTCCTTCCCTTTCCCTGAAACAAGCTCCTTCACATACCAACGATTACTGCTTCTCCCGTATAATGACGTCATGACTATACCGTTATTCATCTTATCCAGAAGCGCGATGACAAAGCTTTGTGCACCTCCGGTGTCCGCAAACGGATTAAATCGTATGATGCCTATCCTTTGTATATGAAGCTCTCCATCAGTCCCGAGAGCTTCAACGACTCGTTCCAAATTCTCTGTCTTTCCCCGTACTGTCTGAAGTGTCCGCAGTATCGCGTCTAACACCTCCTGCAATCCTTTTTTCGTTATACCGTTACTTAATCTATTATAATGGGAAACTGACTGAATGACCAGCACTGTAAGTACCGTAAGCCAGATAACAATCCCCACCACTACTGCCCAAATTATAACAGTTGTATTGAACACCATTCGTATTCACATAGTACGATCGCATACTTTGTTTTGTCAATCACTCTGTCTAGACATGCTTATACTATAAGATATTCCAAAATTGACGCACCGTGTTTTGAGGCTGATAAATGTTGACAAGCCTGAATCTACTATGCTACGCTCATGCGCACGACCCTTACGCAGTATGCCAAAGAAAACAAAAAAGGAAAAACTGCTCGCTCAACACCATCGTGTGCATCTGCCTCCCGCCGTCGTTGAATCCCGGTTACCCGAATCGGTTAAGAACGTGAATTCGTTTCATCTCACGCTCCCTGTCCAAACGCCAACGACTACGCGTGCCGTCACTGGATCAGTCGATGAATTTACAGCTATTCATAGAGATCTCGTGAAAACATTGATTATTACCGGCGCTATCATCATCAGTGAATTCCTGCTCGCCCATTATCTGCCGCATTAACGATTGAAAACAACAAAGGAGGCCGTGCCTCCCGAAGCCTATCCTTAGTATGGCTTCGTAATATAAAAACACTAAGGTCGCGAAACCCTCCTTCGCGTAAAGCTTTGGAGGGCGAAGGGAGGTGAATTACTACTATGGCACAAATGTATTGTGTAAAATGTCGCGCGAAGCGCGAAGATCCAAAGGCCGTCAAAGTGACGATGAAAAACGGCAAACCGGCAATGAAAGGAAAATGCCCAGTTTGCGGAACGGGAATGTATAAAATTGGTGGCTAATTCCTTTTTTGGTAAGACGTTTTATCAACAAAACCCCTCGCATCATAGCGGGGGGTTTTCTTAGGTCTCCTCGATAGGCCGGTATTGCAGCGCTTCGGCTATGTGAGGAACAGAAATCACGGTGTCACCCGATAAATCGGCGATGGTACGTGCGACTTTCGTGACCCGATAATACCCCCGGGCAGTCAGACGGAACTTCGTTACCGCCAGACGAAGAAACTGTTCGCATTCCGGGGAAAGGGGGCAGCATTCCCGCACCACACGCGTCGGCATTTCAGCATTTGCCCGAAGCGCGAAACGGTGCAACCGTTTGGTTTGCCTATCTCTCGCCTTTTGAACACGTATCCGGATATGAGCGGAGGATTCATTTTTTGTCGACGTATCGGTCAGTTTCTCTGTTGCCACCGTCGGGACATGGACATGAAGATCTATGCGGTCGATAATCGGACCGGATACACGCTTCTGGTAGCGAAGAACCATGCCGGGAAGGCAGGTGCACCGCCGGGTTTCCGAACCGCTGTTGCCGCATGGACACGGGTTGGCCGCCGCAATCAGCATGAATTTGGCAGGATACCGCACCGATCCCACGGCACGGGATATACTCACGACACCATCCTCCATCGGTTGCCGCAGCGCTTCCAGGACATTCCTCGGAAATTCCGGGAATTCATCCAGGAAGAGTACGCCCCGATGCGCAAGCGATATCTCGCCCGGGGAAGGATGTGTCCCTCCGCCGATAAGCCCGATTCGGGACGTCGTATGGTGAGGAGATCGAAACGGACGAAATTTCATCACGGATTCACCCGGCGGCAAATTACCCGTCACCGAATATATTTTTGTGACTTCGAGCGCCTCGTCTTCTGTGAGGCTCGGGAGTATTGAGGGCAACGTACGCGCCAGCATGGTCTTCCCGGCTCCAGGAGGCCCCTGCATGAAGAGATTGTGCCCGCCGGCGGCTGCAATCTCTAAAGCGCGCTTGGCGTGCTCCTGGCCCTGAATATCAGCCATATCCGACTCAAATGCTTGAGATCCAACCACCTTAGTAAATGATACATGTGTCTCTCTCGCGATGAGTTTGGTTGCGGACAAGTGATGAAATAATGCTAACAAAGACGGTACACCATAGACATGTATTTCTTTTATGATGGCTGCTTCCCTTGCATCCGAAATCGGGACAAAAAGGTTCTTCTCTCCGTGCATCTTGGTGACTAACATGGCAAGCGGCAATACGCCGTTTGTGTGCCGCACACTGCCATCCAGAGAGAGCTCACCGACGAATACCGCGTCTTTGGGAATTATTCCTAGCTGACCCGAAGCGTAAAGTATACCGAGTGCGATGGGCAGATCATATGCCGGTCCCACTTTCGGAAGATCCGCAGGAGCGAGATTTACGGTAATCCGTTTCGCCGGAAATTCTGCACCACTATTTTTTATGGCCGCACGCACCCGTTCCCGACTCTCTTCTACTGCTTTATCCGGAAGACCGACGATGGTGAATGACGGCAACCCAAGAGACGCAATGTCCACTTCTACCGTCACGGGAACGGCGTCGAGACCAACGACGGCTCCGGACTGAATTTGGGCAAGCATATCCTTTTACGATAGGCGAAATTGTACGCCGGCGCAGTGGACTATCTTACAATGATGAGTTATACTATAAGCTGCACTTTGGGAACCCGGATTCTCGCTCCGACGAAAGTCGTGAGAGGAAAGTCCAGACAGCAGAATGTGAGGGGAAGGAGCGTAAGCTCCTCACTGAAAGGTCGGGTGTTCCGATACCGAAAGGTACCGGGAACAAATCCTGAATTGACAGGACGAGAGAGCCACAGAGACGATCGTCAACCTGTAGCCTGACGGCTATGGTAGATGGGTGAAACGTTGGCAATCCCACCCGCTGCAACCGGCGAATGGTCCGTTATACCACACATTCGGAAGGACCGAAGTTTACGGGCATTAGAGAAATGAGAATCTATCCCGCCTTGGCGGGAAAAACAGAATCTGGCTTACGAGGTTCCCAAAAGTGCATTAGCGTTTGGACGAAGTAGGAGCCGCCAAAGAAGCAATGATCTCCTGAAGCGTGAGAAGCACCGGTACGGCAAGAATTGCTCCGGTCACTCCGGCAAATCTCCCCCCGATCATAAGGGCAAGGATTGTCAGTATGGGCGGAAGTCCTACGCTTCTTCGCATGACCAATGGAACAACAATATTGTTTTCCACCTGCTGGACGACTATATAGAGTGCGATCACCGTGAGTGCGAGAATCGGTGAATGAGAAAACGCGACCAGTATGGCCGGCACCGCTGAAACAATAGGACCTATGGTCGGAACGATTTCTAAAAGACCTGCCATGATAGCCAGAGGCAGGGCAAAGTCGACCCGCAGAAAAAATAATCCTATATATACCAGCGTTCCGATAAACAGCATGAGCATAAGTTCTCCCAATACCCATGCGCCTAATCGCTTTTCTACCCGCAGGAGGATCGAAAAAATACGGTCTCCCATCCCTTCTCCGAGAAGTCCGGACATCGCAGTCTTGAGATTTCCCCGCTCAAGCAAGAAATAAAACGTAAATGTGAAGACGGTAAGCGTCGTAATGAAATTGGTGAACACGCCGACGGTCACCTTCACGATGTTTTCACCAACAGGGGCGACTTGTTGAGAAAGTGCCTGCACGTCCAGGGAAACATACGGAAACATTCTATTTAAGAAATTCGGTATTTCGGTAAACAGCTTACCGGATTGGGCGGCGAGCGTCGGAATCATACCGGCAATAGCCGCTCCGATTCCTCCTACCACGACTGCGTAAATGAGTACGATAGAAAGCACGCGTGGTATGCGGCGATCCTCAAACCAATCAATGATTGGCTGAAGTGCTGACATGAGAATGAACGAAATGAAAAGTAGAAACAGGATATCCCGTATCTGCAGGAGGAGCCACAAACCGGCCAGAAGTACTAAAGTAAATATGATCGTCCGGTGAGAAATCTCGACTTTGGTTAGCATAGGCACGCCTCGACCTCAAGTATACCATCCTTCGACATCTGTCTCTACTTTACGGATAAAATTCTCATCCCCCGCATCATACCAGCGGATCCCCTCTTCTCTCCGAAACCAGGTCATCTGACGCTTCGCGTAGGAGACTTCCTCCCGTATCCATGCAGCCTGCGCTTCCTCTTTAGTTACCTCGCCTTTCAAATACCGACGTAACGCTTTCATGCCTGTCGCGACAGCCATCGGGAAACGCCGCACCTCCTCAAGCGCCCCTTCTTCCCATCGGGCTTGTACCCGCATCGCGATCCTATGCGTTAGTTCATCCATATCACGCGTTAAACCGATCCAATACCAATCAAACGGACGCTCGGAAACTCTGGGTCCTTTATATTTCTTTTGCCACCTAGCAATCTCTAAAGCCCGTATGAGCCGACGGGGATTCTGCTCATCCGAATTATTCATCCGGGCAAACCGCTTCGCATCCAGCCCGCGTAACTCGTCCTGAAGATCAGTGACCGGTAACCCGTCCCATCGACGCCGGGAGATAGTATCCGGAGGAATATTGATCGTTTCAGGAGGATGTATGATCGATCGGATATACAAACCGGTCCCGCCAACGATGATAGGCAATTTCCCCCGTGCACGGATATCGGCAATGGCTTTCATCGCAAGCTTCCGGTACAGAGACACACTAAATTGCTCACCCATATCCACTACGTCATATAACCAAACAGGAATACCGGCGAGCTCCTTGGTGTCTTTTCCTGTCAGGACATCCAGTCCCTTATACACCTGCCGCGAATCTGCGCTTATCAGCTCTCCGTTAAACCGTTTAGCGAAATGAGTAGCGAGTTTGGTTTTTCCCGTCGCCGTGGGTCCGCTAATTATAAGAAGCTTATGCGTATCGGATACTTTTGGCATACGTGCCTTTCCGCAAATTCGTTTTATTGATGAGGTTCTCTAAAACCTGCCAGCGCCGTTTCTTCTCCGTATGCGGCACATCATCCGTATACGCTTTATGGGCCGCAGTCATAGGTCTATCCGAATACATGGCGACATAGGCTTTCGAGAATCCGACTTTTTTCGCGAGCCTGACCGTGTTTTGGAACTGCTCCTTGGTTTCACCGCAAAAGCCGACAATGATGTCCGTCGAAATCCGTACGTCCGGCATCGCGGATTTAATCTTGCTAACGAGTGTGAGATAATCCTCGCGGCTATACCAGCGGTTCATTCGCCGAAGTACTTCATTATCCCCCGCCTGAACCGGCAGATGAATATCATGGGAAATTTTTTCATTTGCCGCCATGACTTCTATAAGTTCATCAGAAAAATCCCAGGGATTACTGGAAATAAAGTCGATTAATCTGATGCCCTCAATCTTTGCGACTTCCGCGAGAAGTTGTGGAAATAACGTCGGGATTCTTAGACGACCCAAATGTTTGACGTACGTGGGCTTAAACGTACTTGCGAGACCGTTCTGACGGCGAGGCAATCCCGTAACCGCATCAGGTTCACTGCGCTTTGCTCGCGATGACATGTTGTTGAAATAGTTTTTATCAGGCAGGTCCCGCATCACCTGCACATTTTCTGCCCCCAACAGTAAATCCGCCCCGTAAGAATTGACGTTCTGCCCGACGAGAGTGACGTGCACGATACCTTTCTCCGCAAGCATTTTGCATTCAGCGATAATTTCTTCTAGCGGTCGGCTGATTTCCCGCCCGCGGGTGAAAGGCACCACGCAAAACGTACAGAAATTATTGCAGCCATTGGCTATCGGCACCCACGCGTGATGCGGATCTGTCCGAACCGGTGCGAAATCAAACCCTACTTCCTCTATCGGAAGGAATTCATCTACCCCGGGCATTTTTTTGGCAAGGAGCGACAGCATTTTCCCGGTTTTTTCGCGGGCCGCCATACCCACCATGCATCCGGTCACCACAATCTTTACTTTTCGACCCTTTTCCTTCTCCTGGGTGAGATTATAGACGATGCCGTACACCCTGTTTTCCGCTGACTGTCGTATCATGCAGGTGTTTATGACGACGTCGTCAGCGGTCTTCATGGTTTTCGCGGCGGTGTACCCACGGGCTTCATAAAACGCCGCAATCCGCTCGCTATCCGCCTCGTTTGCCGCACAACCAAACGTCTTTATATAATATTTCATATTGTTTTACCTGCCCTCCGTAGTGTTAACGAAGGAGGGATGAAGTATTTCATTGTCCCCTATTGTACCAAAAAAATATAACGTATGAAGTCCAATTTAGCGCCCCAGGACAAACTTCTCAATAACTGTGGCTACACCGTCTTCCTCAACGGTCGGCGCGACAAAGTCGGCAATAGCCTTCAGCTCCGGCACGGCATTGCCCATCGCAATTTTGAGCCCCGAGGCCATAAGGAGCGGAAAATCATTATATCCGTCCCCGACGCCGATGATTTCTTGAGTCTTCACACCTAGAAGTTTGGCAACCTCCACAATGCCATGCAGCTTAGATGCGTGTTCATTGACGATATCAAGGCTTTCAAATTTCCGGTCCCACGCGTCCATGCGATGCAGCGATATGCCGGAGATCCCGACAAGTTTTTTCATGATAATCTGCAGCGCTTCCGGTGTGAGTTCGGGAAACCACATACCGACAATTTTTTTCGGGGGATGGATGCCGTCGTAGAAAAACTCTTTCGTGCCGTCATAAATACTGACTTGTACCTGTGATTCGTCGGCTACCCGGATAATACGGGTCATCGCGGACTTCGGGAACAGCTGTTCGATGATCACTTTCTTTGCCCGCGGATCGTAAATCTGCGCGCCGCTTGCCAGCACGCAATAGCCGCTCAGTTGAAGATACGAAAGAACCTTTTGTACCGACCGGGGGGGGCGTGATGTCGCAAGACTTACCGAAATGCCGGCCCGTTCACAGGCCAGGATTGCCCGGGTCACCCGGGGACTTGGTATGCTGTCCAATCCGTGGAAGACAAGCGTGCCGTCCACATCCAAAAACAATGCCTTATACCGCATGAGCACAATTATACGGGTTTTATGGAGCAGGGGAAATTCAAAAGCGGTAACTTACTACTTTCCGACGATGACTTGCGCGTCGTATGCCGCGCTATCAGCTATCGTTGCCGTGGATGATGAGGAAAGTGTGTAATCAGACTTGAGATCATCGCTCAGGAGGCTTGCGACCGCATCTTTGCCGGTTTTGACATGAATTTCTGTTTGATCGTATGTATATGCATCGGCATTCGAAACACCGCTCACGGTATACCCCTTACTCTCTAAAAATGCCTTCATTTTACTGCCGGCTCCGACTACCCCGCCGCCATTTACTACTGCCACCTTTATGTCTTTCCGGCTTACAGCACTCATAGGCGCCGGAGTCGCAGTGGGAGCAAGCGTCGGCGTGGGTGTGGGTTTCGGCTTAAATAACGAAATATGGGAAGGCCCGCGAACCAAAAGAATGAGGGAGACGCCGATTGCTAAAGCTATCCCAAGCATCGCTCCGACCCAGACGCCGAGCGACTTGTCCCGCTTGCCGACCACGGTAATCTCCGGAGTCACCGGGGAAGTCGCTTTCATAAAGAGCGACTCGACGCTTCCTTTGGAGTCTTCGACGACTTCTTCACGCATCGGCTGCGGCGTGACATCCGCTGTATCCTCTACCGGCGCTTCCTGTTCCCGCTGTTCCTTCACCTCTTCCTCTATATCTGACGCCGCTTCTTCTATCTCCGCCGCATCTTTTTTGATCGTTTCGATGGCTTCCGGAACCTCTTGTTCATCCACCACTTCCACCACCTGTCGCACGGGAGGCTCACTCTTCGTCACTGCCGCCGCTTCCGCCGATATCTCTCCCTCTTTAATTTGGCCGGAGGATGAATCCAGATGCAGTGATGCTCGTTTCTTTTTCCCTTTGGGTGGCATACAGGATTAGTATAGGTAATCTGCCCTGCCAGTGCAAGTCTATTGCCATAGAGCGTGCTATAATCTGCATCCATTATATGAATAGTCGCGAAAAAGACATTATTCCTACGGGTCTCAGAAAGCTATACCAAGAACATAATGACCAAATCATACTGGGTACGGGCTTATCCGCAGCGGTTTTGTTTGTCATAGGTCACTATTTTCACGGCCTTATCCCTGTAGCAGTTGCGCTCGAAGCAGGAGCGCTGTCGGCCACATATGTTGAACTTAGAGACCCGACGCCATTGCCGCCCGATCGGGATCTTCCTCTCACCTCTACATGGAATCTGAATAAGCGGTATCGGCCGCGAAGTTAACTGTATTCTCTCCCAAAAAACCAAAAGAGACTCGACTTATAGAAAAAGTGAGTCCCTTATTGGAAAAAAGAATCCGTTTACCGGACAACTTTTTTGAGTGCTTTCCCAGCGGTAAAGCCAGGAGTCTTGCGCGCCGGGATATTGATCGCGGCCCCTGTTTGGGGGTTTCGCCCGGTACGTGCTTTCCGGCTTCGAACCATAAATGTTCCGAAACCAGTTACCACCACCTTGTCGCCTTTTTTCAAAGCGTCGGTGACGGCGCCAAAAACTGCAGCTACAGCCTCACGGGCTGCTTTTGCGGTCAAATTGGCCTTTTTTGCAACGACTTCAACGAGATCTGCTTTTGTCATTTGTAGAATTCACCTCCTTCGGGCAGAAGGTTATGACAAGGAAAAAAAATTAAGGGATTGTTGCAACAATCTCCATGAGCCACTGTAGAAGATACAGCGCGTCGTGTCAAGGTATATTTAAATACATCGCAATATAACAATCTAAATAGAAACTATAACAATCTTTGGGGCATACAAACAACCTATTGTGAAGAAATCAGTGTATCTGTATCGACATTGTATGCATACAGCAATTCTTTTTTCGAAAATGATCCGAGGGTTGCCGTATTGAGTACCATGATCCGCGCACCTGTTGGTATGTGCGCGTGATTTCCGACAATTGAACCGACAAACGAAGCAACGTGCTCCGGTTTCATCGTTTTATCCCAATCAAACGCTTCGCTTCCGATTTCTTTCCGGAGAAGCGGCGTATCGACGTAATCCGGCAGGATACTTATTACCTTACAGTTCTTTTGTTCCAGGGAAACAACATCAAAATACATGTTGAGTGCGGCCTTCGAACTGCAATACAATGCATATCCCGGTTCAGCGATTCTATCTGATGTTGAAGATATATTGATGATGAGGCTCCGCTTCAATTTATTCTTTAATGAAGACGCCAAATAGATAGGAGCGAGAAAATTAAGGTCAAAAATCCGATGAAAGATTTTTTCATCGAAATCCAGACCCGTGTGCTTCCCTGCCGTACCGGCGGCATTTATCAAAAGGTCTATCGAGGTCTCGGATATTTGGGCGGCGGTCCGGGGTATATTCTGCGTCTTGGTAAGGTCCAATTGAATCCATCGGAAACTCGCATGTCGGAACTGCGGCCTCGTTCGGGAAATTCCGTATACCACGAACCCCGAATTAAGCAACTCTTTACAGATTGCATCACCTATCCCGCTACTTGCGCCTGTCACGACCGCAGTCTTCATGAGTTTTTGCTTTATTTCACTACTTCAGTCGCCCGCAACTCACGGATGACCGTCACTTTGACTGACCCTGGCACGATGACTTTTTTCGCGATTTCATCACGGATTTCCTTTGCCATGACGACCGCTGTGGCATCATCGACCTGACCAGGATCCACGATGACGCGGATTTCGCGTCCTGCCTGAAAGGCAAATGATTCCGTCACGCCTTTGTGGCTACGGGCGATATCCTCCAGATCCTTCAAACGTTTGACGTATTCGTCATAGTTCTCGTACCTCGCCCCAGGCCGGCTGCCGGATATGGCGTCAGCTATGTAGACGATCATGGATTCGGAACTGGTGAACGGCGTGTCTTCGTGATGCTGCGCGACACAGTCAATCACCTTTTGCGGCAAACCGTATTTCTTGCAAAGCTCGACGCCGAGCGTGATATGGTTTCCTTCCTTTTCCGTGACGATCTTCCCGATATCATGGAGGAGACATCCCAATCGCACGACATTGACGTCCGCACCGATTTCCTGAGCGATCGCGATACCAATCTTGGTTTCCTCCATCGTGTGCGCGATCATATTTTGACCGTAGGAATATCGGTATTTGAACCGTCCCAGAAGCGCGACAAGCGGCGGCGGGAGATTATATACGCCGACCGCATGACAGAGTTTCTGACCTTCCTCGAACATGATGCGGTCAATCTCCTTCTTCACTTGCTCGATGAGTTCCTCGATACGTCCGGGCTGTACTCTGCCGTCCCGAAGCAACCGCTCAAGCGTCACCCGAGCGATTTCCCGGCGCACCGGGTCAAAGCTGGAAAGCCGGATCACCCCTTCTTCATCCAGGTCTACGTCGACACCGGTTGCCGTCTCAAACGCCCGGATGTTGCGGCCTTCTTTCCCGATGATGCGACCTTTGACTTCTTCATCCGTTACTTTGATGACGGACACTGTGTACTCCGATACGTAATCTGTAGCACCATGACGCATGGCATCTACCAAAATTTCCCGGGACTTCGCTTCTGCTTCTTCCTTGGCTTTTGCTTCCGCTTCCTTGATCTCTTTGGCGACATCTTCAGCAAGCTCACTCCGAAGTTCTGTCAGGATGAGATCCTTGGCTTCATCTCGGGTGAGATGAGCTACTTTTTCGAGCTTTGTGAGCGTTTCTTTGCGAAGAGCCTCTATTTCTTCACGTTTCTTGAGATTAGCATCTTCCGAATCCAATATCCGTTTTTCCCGGTCTACAAGCGCTGCATCTTTACGATCCGCTGCGATTTCACGGGCCCGGACGTCTTCTTCAAGTCTCCGGGTTTCCAACTCGGCTTCCCGCCGGATACGGAGCGCTTCGTCTTTGGCTTCCAGGACGATCTCCCGTCCCTGTGCTTCTGCAAGCTTCCGCTGGGCTTCAAAATCTACGGAGGGTTCGACTATCTGTGGCTGCTTTTTACCCTTCTTGGCCGGTTTATTGTCTTCTTTTTGCGCTGCAACTTGGGTAGGCCGTACCGTCTGCGCAGGTATAGGTTGTTGGTGCTTTTGCTTCACTAAAGCGGATAAGGTCTTCAATACGTCTAACATAGGTTAAATCCTTTCTTAGGAACGAACTGTCGCTGAAGCCAGCAAAAAGAGCCGCTAAATTTAGGCGGCCGAGTATGTAGGAGAAAAATTGTGAGAAAGAATCGTCATAATCCTACAGATGCTTTTTTTGCTGAACCTTTGAGATAATTCGCATGGGTCAGGACAATATTTCCTGACTATAAAGGTATTTTACTCTTTTCCGAAGGCATCGTCAACGACGCGGCCGACGACGTCGGCATCAAATCCGCGCCGGTACAAAAAATCATAGAGCTTCTTTTTCTTCGCCTGAAGCGGCAATGCCTCCCACAATACGAGCTTGCGTCCTACTGCTTTCCGGGCGAGCGCGAGGTCGTCCGGAGCGTCATTCGAAGATAAGAAATACGCCTCAATCGCCTCTTTCGGAATTCCTTTCGCGCGAAGTTCGACAGTCACCGCCCGCCTGCCTTTGGGTTTAAACGAGGCACGCTGTCCCGCCCACCACTCGACGAACTTCACGTCATCGACGTATCCATACTCCGTAAGTCTCGTAAGTACTTTCTCGATGACGATGGGCGCCGTCGTATGGTGGCGCTTGAGTGTTTTCCGACAAAAATCCCGAAGTTCTTTCTCGCTTCTCGGGCGGAATGACACGAACCGGATGGCGGCTCCTAATAGTTTCTCGTACTCCGTCTCGTCCATGGTGTGGCAGGAAGTGTCTTACTCCTCACTCGGTTCAGCTGGTGCGACTTTCGGCTGCGCGTGGCCGGATTTGACTATCTTCCAAATCGCTTCACCGATCTCCCGGGCGACTTTTGTATTCTCTCTGAGGTACTGCTTGGCCGCTTCCTTCCCCTGGCCGAGCATCTGTGACCCGTATTTGAGAAACGCGCCGGATTTATTGACGACACCGAGCTCTACCCCGACATCGATAAGCGACCCTTCTTTGGATATGCCGTCATGCATCACGTCAAACTCCGCAAGCCGGAACGGCGGGGAGACTTTGTTTTTGACGATACGTACACGATGGCGGCTTCCGATCACTTTGTCGCCGTCTTTCAGTGTCTCGATCTTGCGTGAATCCATGCGGACGCTCGCGTAAAACTTGAGCGCCAGTCCTCCCGGTGTCGTCTCCGGATTCCCAAACATGACGCCGATCTTTTGGCGCAATTGATTGGTAAATATGACGACCGTTTTTGATTTGGAAATGACTGCGGTAAGTTTGCGAAGCGCCTGCGACATAAGCCGGGCCTGCACGCCAACCATACTATCTCCCATTTCCCCTTCTATCTCTGCCCTCGGCACTAACGCCGCGACCGAGTCTATGACTATGACATCTATGCCACCGCTTCGGATAAGCGTTTCCGCAATTTCAAGCGCCTGTTCGCCGGTGTCCGGTTGGGAAATGAGAAGATCGTCAAGCTGGACCCCGAGCACTTCGGCCCACTGCGGGTCAAGCGCGTGTTCCGCGTCGATAAATGCCGCGACCCCTGACGCCTTCTGTGCTTCTGCGATGATCGAAAGGCACACAGTCGTCTTTCCTGACGCTTCCGGGCCGTAAATTTCGAGTATCCTGCCGCGCGGAACTCCTCCGACGCCGAGCGCCATATCGAGAGGAAGTATTCCGGTCGAAATGACGTCGATCGCATCCCGGATATTCGCTTTCTCACCGAGCTTCATGATCGAGCCTTTTCCGTATTGTTTCTCGATCTGGTCCATAGCAAGCCGTATCGCTTGAACTTTTGCATCAACTGACATAGGATGCTCCTTTCACTTGGGCAAGTGTGTTATTTAGCTGACGAATCCGCTTTCAACGTCTTCAGCGCTTCCGTAACTGTGGTCATGAACTGAGCGGGAAAAATAATCGTTGAGTTCTTCTCTGTGCTTATTTCCGCCATCGTCTGAAGCGTCCGCAGCTGCAGGGCTACCGGGTGCTGGGTGATGAGATCAGCGGCCTCTCCTAACTTTTGTGCCGCCTGAAATTCTCCTTCGGCTGCCACAATCTTGGCGCGGCGTTCACGTTCCGCTTCGGCTTCTTTGGCCATAGCCCGCTGCATGTTGTCCGGTAGGGTGATGTCTTTAATTTCGACTGCAGTCACCTGTACCCCCCATGGTTCGGTATGCTGATCGATAATCGTCCCGATCTGCGCATTGATATCTTTCGTTTTGGAAAGCAGCTGATCCAGCATAAACTGCCCGACGACGTTTCGTACAGTCGTCTGACTGATTTGGTTGACGGCGTACTCGACGTTTTCTACCGCAACGACTGACTTGGAAGGATCACTGATGTGATAATACGCAACTGCTGCGATATCGATGGAAACGTTATCCTTGGTAATAATTTTTTGCGACGGGATGTCCATCGTCACGGTCCGGAGTCCCACTTTCGTCATCGTTTCCAGAAACGGAAACAACAAAATGATACCGGGTCCCCGGACGCCCGTTAATCTTCCGAGGAAAAAAATGACTCCCCGCTCATATTCCTGCAGGATGCGGAGAGAAAAAACAATGAATATAAAAAGCGGTATCCCGATAATGACAAGTAGAGGAGAAATAGCCATACGTGCGTAAGATGAGTCTCATTCTTACACAAAAAATGGTAGAATACAAGGACTCGGGGTGTGGCGTCAGCCAGAGGCTGATCGTCCTCTGGACGACAATTGGATTTGTATGTTGTGGTATGTATACGTTTTGGTTAGTATTAGCAATGGAAAATCATATGTGGGAAGTACTGGAAAACATCCGTCAGAACGGTTAAGAGAACATAATACGGGGTCAAATCAGTGGACATCGGCAAATGGTCCATTTGAGCTGAAGTACTATGAATCTTTTGTCTGTAAGGAAGATGCACTAAGAAGAGAAAAATATTTAAAAACTGGCGTAGGGAAAAAGTTTAAAAAAATAATTTTAGAGAATTTTTAACCGGGGTGTGGCGCAATTGGCTAGCGCACTCGCATGGGGTGCGAGCGGTTGGCAGTTCAAGTCTGCCCACCCCGACAAGCGTTTCATGAACGATGCGCGCAAACGAAAAATCACTTCAGTTGTATCTCAAAGGCAATCTGGATTTATCGTAGTACTTGAGGATATCCACGATCCGCATAATGCAGGAGCAATCCTTCGGACGTGTGACGCCTTGGGCATTCAGAATGTCTACTTCATTTTTGAAAAAGAAGAAACGTATAACCCCGCAAAAATCGGCAAGTCATCGAGTTCCTCGGCCAACAAATGGCTGAACTTCAAAACATTCACATCAACGAAAGCCTGCCTCCGGGAACTAAAGGATGACGGGTATACGACTATCGCCACGGCACTAACAAACCGGTCAGAATCATTGATGACGGCGACATTTCCCGAAAAGAAAATCGCCGTACTGGTTGGCAATGAGCACCGCGGACTGTCGGAGGGTGCGCTGACCTTTGCTGACAGAATAATCCTGATCCCCATGATGGGATTTGTACAGAGCCTCAACGTATCGGTCGCAACGGCAATCACGTTGTGGGAGATCACTAAACAACGAAGCGGGATGAAGCTGCTTTCCAAACAATCGCAACAACAGCTTCTCAAGGATTTTATACAGCGATCGGGAGGAAAATAAACGTTATCGTTTCGGAGATTGTTTCCGCGCGCGTGATTTGTGGGCAAATCCTGCTTTGATGCGTTGTTTCTTCCGGGAATCCCGCGTCATGAGACCGCGCTTTTTCAATATCGGCCTGAATTTTTCCTTGTCTACTTTCACAAGTGCCCGTGAGAGACCATGAATAGTCGCGCCCAATTGTCCGGAGGGTCCTCCGCCATTGACTACGACGGTTACGGCAAACCGCCCGATCGTATTGGTGGTACGGAATGGTTCCTGATACATCTTTTTGGCAACTTCACCGGGGAAATAATTCTCTACCGGCCGCCCGTTCACGATCATGCCGCCTTTTTCTACGGTGACGCCGCTCACAGTGACTGATTCTTCTTTCACGACGTGGAGACGTATGCGTGCGGATGCATTTTTCCTGCGTCCGACCGCTTCATAATATGACACCGCTTCTTTTGTCGTCTTTTCCGCTTTTTCCGT
This sequence comes from Candidatus Gottesmanbacteria bacterium, assembly GCA_023245335.1. GTDB lineage: Bacteria > Patescibacteriota > Microgenomatia > UBA10105 > UBA927 > UBA927. The sequence continues at coordinate 472,250 of JAHFKK010000001.1, read as the reverse complement.
CTTCTCGACCACTTCGGCTTTTTCAGCTTTCTTGGCCGTTACCACTTTTTCTGTTTTTTCTACCGGTGTTTTGGTATCTTCTGCCATATGCTTTACTTAAATTTATCCGCAAATTCGTGCGTTCCCTCCGGTCGGACATGGAGCCGGGATATAAGGATCGAACGCAGATGATTTTTCGGCAACATTCCCATCACTGCCCGACGGATGATCTCATCAGGTTTGTCGGCTCGTAATTCCCACAACATTTTTTTGTGTAACCCTCCCGGATATCCGGAATACCGAGTATACACCTTTTCTTTTTCTTTGCGACCGGTCACTTTGACATGCTTCGCATTTATGACGACGACGTAATCCCCACAGTCGAGGTTACGGACAAAATACGGCTTGGACTTGCCGATGAGCTTCCCTGCGATCTCTACCGCGACCCGTCCGAGTATTTTATCTTTTACGTCGACGAGATGCCACCCGTGTTTGACATCGCCGATTTTTGTTGACTTGGTTTGTTTTTGCATAGGTTATTTTTTGGATGATACTGCCGGTTTCTTTGGGGCCTGAACCGGTTTCTTTTCTTCGACAACTTCTGCTTCCTGTACTTTGGAAGATGGCTCTTTGACTGCCTTTGCCTTCACGACCTCCGTCTTGACCGGCGCAGCATCGACAAATTCGAGTAATACTTCTTCCGCTGCGTCCCCATGGCGTTTACCGAGGCGAATAATCCTCGTGTATCCGCTTGAACGGGTATGAAATCTGCTTTTGGCCATCTCACGGAGTGACGCAACGCTGGATTCGAGAGCCAGCGTTTTCCGCAGTTCAGAAAGCGCCGCATTCGATTCAGATTTTGCCTTAGTAATAAGTTTGTCGACCATCGGCTGGATAGCCTTGGCTTTGGCGAGAGTTGTTTTGATGCGACCGTACGTTATGAGGGACCGCGAAAGCTGCATGAACAACCGTCGTCTCTGCCCAACGTCTCGACCTAACTTACGACCGAAATAACCGTGATTCATAAAGTATGCTTAAACCGTGAGCGCTACTCCCTTTTCGCGAAGTTTCTCTTCTACGATAGAAAGGGACTTGGCGCCGAGATTTTTGATCTTCATCAGTTCCGCTTTCGGTGTACCCAAAAGTTGTCCGATGGTTTCGATATTGCCGCGTGCAAGAGCATTGACGATACGGGTCGGGATATCGAGCTCCTCGATACGCATTTTCAACACCTCGTCGGAAATCGTCGGTGTCACGGCAACATTTTCCTCCATGGCTTTTGTCTTCGGTTCATAGACCTGCAGGAAGAACGAAACCAACACTTTTGCCGCTGACCGCAGCGCTTCCAAAGGACTCACTGTTTCGTCTGTCCAGATTTCCATGACCAGCTTATCCAAGTTTGTCATCCGGCCGACGCGGGTGGCATCCACTCGGTAATTCACGCGGACAACCGGGCTGAATAACGAATCCATTGAGATACGGCCGACTTCATCGACCTTCTGCTCATCAGCCTGAACATAGCCATACCCTTTGGCGACCGTTGCTTCCAACTCGAGCGATGCTTTCTTGTCTGAAAGCGTTGCGATAACCAAATTCGGATTGACGATCTCAATTCCCGCCGGAAGATCAAAATCATTGGCGGTAACCGTTCCCGGTCCTTTTTTCGAGAGCTTAATGACAGCACTTTCTCCATCAGCCATCGAAAGACGGACTTTTTTGAGATTCAAAATAAGTTCTACGACATCTTCTTTCAACCCTTCAAGGGTAGAAAACTGGTGGCTCACGCCGTTAATTTTCACTGACGTCAACGCGGCGCCGGAAAGAGAGGACAAAAGCACGCGGCGCAAGCTGTTTCCCAGGGTGTGACCATACCCTTGTTCAAGAGGCTCGATGACAAACATACCGTAATTCGGCTTCTCAACTTCCGTTTTGATTGTAAAATTTGGTTCCATCATACCTTAGTGTTAGAGCTTACGGTAGTGTACTTACTTTGGATAAGTACCTCTCCGAAACTCTACCTCCTTAACGAGAATAATATTCCACAATATACTGTGTATTGATATCTTCTTTTACGTCTGCGCGCTCCGGTAAACGCACGATTTTGCCTGCCGGACCCTGACGCGCGAGCCACTCCGGCGGCGCAAATGTTTTATCTTCCAGTAATTTCTTGACCGCAGGAATATTCGCGCCTTTTGGCTTCAAAGCGATTACCTGATCAACATCAACGAGATACGAGGGAATGTTGACCCGTGCACCGTTCACCATGATATGCCCATGGGAAACAAACTGACGTGCGGATGTGCGCGTCGGGGCGAGGCCCATACGGTAAATCGTATTATCAAGTCTGCGCTCGAGAAACTGCACCAGCATATCCCCGGTATTTCCCCGCCATTTCCGCGCCATAGCATAATAGCGGCGGAATTGCCGTTCGAGTAGTCCGTACATACGCTTCACTTTCTGTTTTTCCCGAAGCTGTTGTCCGTAGCTGGATACTTTTCGTTTGCTGCCTTTGGGACCGTGCTGACCCGGAGGAACATTGAGTCTTCGAAGAAGCGACGCATGTGCGTGGGACCCTACGGTTTTGAACCCGAGGTCAATACCTTCCTTGCGTGATAATCTGTTGGTTGGTCCTGTATATCGTCCCATATTAGACTCTCCTCTTTTTCTTCGGTCGCACTCCGTTATGAGGAATCGGCGTCACATCGGCAATAAGCGTGATACCCATCCCGACTGCTTTCAGGGCCCGAAGCGCTGCATCCCGTCCCGCGCCCGGTCCTTTGATGTATACTTCCACTTCCCGCATACCCGCATCCTGTGCTTTGCGTGCGACTGCTTCAACCGCGGTAGTCGCGGCATATGGGGTAGCCCGACGGGCACCCTTGAATCCGACCAAGCCGGATGACCCCCAATAAAACGCGTTACCGTGTTCATCGGTGATGGTCACTAAGGTGTTATTGAACGTCGCTGTGATATACACGCGTCCTTTGGCTGGTACCGGTGTTGCTGACTTTGCTGCCATTATGCTGCCCCCTCTGCTGTCGGTTTTGTGTCCTGCTTTGCTCGATCTTCTTTCTTAAGTGCACCGACCGTCAAGCGCTTCCCGCGCTTGGTACGGGCATTCGTACGGGTTCGCTGTCCGCGTGCCGGCAGCCTGTGGGCATGTCGCATTCCCCGGTATGCTTTGATCTCGATAAGGCGTTTGATATTGTCTCCGACGCTCCGGCGCAAATTTCCTTCCACGACAAAATCTTTTTCTATAATTTTGGAAAGTTTGCTGACCTCATCATCGGTAAGAGTCTTCAGTCTCCTACTCGGATCCAACTCCGCTATCTTTATGACGCGCACCACATTTGCCCTTCCAATCCCATAGAGGTAGGTAAGCGCGATGTCCAGGCGTTTTTCGTTTGGTAAATCAACTCCAGAGATACGTACCATAGTTATCCTTGTCGCTGTTTGTGCTTCGGGTTGTCACAAATGACAAATACCCGCCCCCGGCGGCGGACGATCTTACATTTTCTACACATTGGCTTGATGCTTGCTCGGACTTTCATACGTTTATTTCATCCTATACGTAATTCTTCCCTTCGTCGGATCATACGGGGTCATTTCCAACCTCACCCTGTCTCCCGGCATGATGCGGATGAAATTCAGCCTCATTTTGCCCGAAAGATGACAAAGTACAATATGCCCATTCGCTAACTTTACACGAAATAATGTATTCGGCAGACACTCGGTTACTTCCCCCTCTATTTCTATATTTCCCTGATGCGTCATAACAAGATACAAACAAGACTTCCCTCTTAGTTAGAGAGGGAAATCTATAAGAAGCTTATTATACCCGAAGCCGGTTTCTCGGTCAATGGGCGTCAAAAATACCCTTCTGTCGAGAGTTCATCACGCGTTTTTTGATCGATCCAGTCGGGAAATTCATTGTTTATCGGCTTATAGACCGGTGATCTGGATAATATAGTCTTGAGGGCCTTCGTCAGCCGACTCTGAATGTCGGGATGCATTGTGAGCACATTGTGCTGTTCGGCCGGATCAACAACAAGGTTATACAGCTCATGAGTGATGGTGCCATTTTCGAGCTTATTGACATAGAGCTTCCAGCTGCCATCCTGTATACTGCGGACGAAATCATTGCGATGTTCGCTTATGACGTACGGATCTCCTTTTTGTGACCGATCCCCCAACAGAATAGGCAGGATGCTATTCCCTTCGACAGCGCCCGGCGACTGAATACCGGTCAAAGCCAATATCGTCGGATATAGGTCGATATTCTGAACAAGAGCGTTTATCTGGCCGGACGGGATGCGGGGGGCCGCCATAATAAACGGCACGTGGGTAACGGTATTGTAAATATTATTGGTATGCAACATATGACGGTGTTCCATAAACTCTTCCCCGTGATCTGCGACAAATATGATGATGGTCTTTCGTTTGATCTCCGGCCTGGAGACAAACTCAAGAAGCGGTTTGAGATTGGCATCAAGACTATGAAGCCGCTCGTCATATAACCCTCGAATATACGCAACATCACCGGGATTATGCTTGTCGATCAAATGCCAATACCAACCGTCATGATATTTGTACTGTTCATACGACGGAAATGAATCGAATATAGCCTTGCCGCTCTTGATATTTCCTGTTGCTATCGCATCCTGTAAGCCGGAAACGATTGCCTGACTTCTGGCGACACTGTCTGACGTATCACTTGCCGCAAGACGAATACGATAGTCACTGAGGACAAATTGATAAAATTCTATACTCGTCGGGGAAAACTCGTCGAGCGTCATCGGCAATCCCTGAATCGATCCCGGCACGTACAAACGGGGGCCGTGACCGGCAACGTAGGGATCGTGGACGGCATACGTGTGCAAAAAAATAAATGCCGGTTTGGTACCCGTGAGTTCCGGGAGGAGTCGCATATAATCCTCCTTCCATCCTGGTTGCAGAGATTGCATAGGATGAATTTCTGTAAACCCGCGCCCTAACCCGAGCTTGATCGGCAAATTCGGATCACCCGTCGTTCCTGCATATATGGTTTTATACCCATGACCCGCAAGAGTTTCTGTCAGTGTCTTGATGTTCGGATTTAACGCATCCGTTAGTTCATTAATGACGTGATGCGTACTTGGATACAATCCGGTAAATATGGACATGTGGCCATCTAATGTGTTTGAGGATTCTGAATACAACCGATTAAACTGTATATTCTGACCGGCAAAGGCACATAGATTGGGCGCGGTATTCCGTGCGTATCCGTAGCAAGGCAACTCATCCGCACGCAAAGTATCCAATGAAACGAGAATAACGTTGCAGCCGGGGCATGTGGGTAGACCCGGCACGGCAAATGGCATTCTTTGGATTATCTCATCCTCTACGTGAAGAACCGCAGCTTGCTGGTGAAGTAATACTGCGGCGATTGCAATCACGCAGAGCGTTACTGCAACGCCGAACGCGAGATAACGGTACTGCTTTATAGCTATATGCCGAGATATTTGCATAGCGGCGTTCTACTTGCACAAACTTCAGCCAGTATATCAAAAATATCCGTGCTCAATGATATTCTTCTGCTTTTTTTTGTCTATCCAATCCGGAAATCCTCCGATGACAGGTGCGTATCGCGGAGCTTTCTCTTGTATTACGTCAAGTGCCTTCGTGAGTCGTTCTTGTACGGCTTGGAAACCACCTGACACATTATGGTACTCCCCCGGGTCGCTTACGAGATCATACAGCTCTACCCATGGTGCCTTTGGATTTTCATGATGCACATACAGCTTCCAGCGACCATCCTGAATTGACTGTATCACGGTTCCGCGATACTCGCTTACCGCATACTGGTCACCTGTTGCGCCAGCGCTCCCGACCAATAGAGGCAAGAGACTCTTTCCTTCTACTCTGGGCTTAGGTATTCCTACCAAATCCAGAACTGTCGGGAAAATATCAGTTACCTGCGCGAGTGAATTATTGATACTCCGTTGTATTTTGGGGGCGGCGATGATAAACGGAATGTAGGTCGATGTGTTATAGAGGTTATAGTCATGACCAAACTCGCCGTGTTCCTGAAATTCTTCCCCATGGTCGGACGTAATAATGACCACGGTTTTTCGCTTCATTTCCGGCTGATCGACAAAATCCAATAACGGCTTCAGCGCGTCGTCCGCTGTATTGATGCGCTCGTCATACAGTCCTCTCAGGTACGCAATCATCGTATCGTTATACGGATCAATATGTTTCCAATACCAAATATCGTAGGCGTTCGTTTGTTCAAGCCAATATAACGATCCCAAAAAGATCGCCTGTGCGCGAGTAAGATCACCGGAGACGACGGCTGAGGACAAATCCGAAATAATAGATGTGTTTCGACGAACGCTTTTCGGCGCATCGTTGGCGTCTACGCGAAGCTGGAGCTCATTAAGCACCGATGCGTAAAACGGAATGCTATTGACCTTATATTCCTTCGGCGTCAGCGGGATCTCGGGGAACGCACCCTCTGCATATCGTCTCGGGCCGGGACCGACAAGAAATGGGGCATGCAAAAGATACGAATGGACAAAAAGAAACGTCGGCTTATGGTCCTGCAATGTAGGAAGGATAGTTCGTAACTGAGTCTGTAAACTCGAATCACTTCTGTCTAACCTATGAATTTCAGTAAATCCCCGCCCCACGCCTTTATCGAGCGGTAAATTCGGGTCGTCCGTCACGCCTAAATACAAAGTCCGGTAGCCATGGGCCTGTAAGGATTCTGCAAGCGTCGGAATCGAAGGGTTAAGAGAATCCCGAAAAGGCACGAGCACGTGATGCGTCGACGGATACAGACCGGTAACCATAGAAATATGATCGTCCAGGGTGTACGAAGACACGGAGTAAAAACGGGTAAAATACGTATTGCGCTCAGCAAATGCGCATAAGTTCGGAGCTGTATTGCGGCTGTATCCGTAACACGGTAAATCATCTGCCCGCAGTACGTCCAACGATACGAGAATAACATTACAATCCGGACATGTAGGAATACCAGCGAAGGCAAACGGAATTCTCGCGTATATATCACGGCTTATCCTCCCTACTATCCCCGACTCCCAGAGAACCGCACACATGAGTATGGCAAGGAGAAGCATAACGAAGCGAGTATTGAATACGGAGGAAAAATGCTTCATGGTCGTCCATTCCGCCCTGTCACGGATTTTTCAATCATATCTGTCCATAGGAATAACTTGGTCATCAATTCCTGTTCCTTTGCATTATTTTTCCATATTAAATCACTCAGTTCCGCGGGATCTCTTTTCAGATTAAATATGTGATCTGTTGACGCATTCTGATCATAGATGAGTTTCCATCCATCCCACGTTCTGACCGCGCGCTCAAAAGTTGCGTACCGGTAAGATGTTTCGGCGAAAAGATCCAAACGCTGATGTTCGCCTTGCATGGATGGGATAATGCTCACGCCCTCCATTTGGCGTTTCCCCTCCGGTGATGGTACAAGCCCCACCAGAGAAAGTATCGTGGGCATAATATCGATATTTCGAACCTGATCCGTGACACGGTATCCGGGAGAAACTCCCGGAACGACAATAATAAGCGGCACATGAATAACTTCATCAAAAAGGGTCATGCCATGATCAATCCTGCCATGCTCATAAAATTCGTCGCCATGATCCGACGTAAATATGAAGACTGTTTTATTTTTCACATGCAGTGCTTTATATGCCGCAAGAAACTCTGCGATCTGTGCATCAACCCGCTCTACTTTTTCGTCATAGATTCCCCGGAGAAATCCGACATCCAAAGGAGTAAGGTGAATTGATTGCTGTTTCACCCCTTCTTCTCGTAATGCTTTTTGTTCGTCTTTTGATCCCGTAAGCATTCCATTGTAACCTGGCGGTATATATTTCTTGGTTAATCCCTCCGGCGGGATATATTGTCCATGCACGTCAAATCCGTGCAAAAAAATAAACAGACGGTCATGAACGTGCGATCGTATGAAATCAAGGGCTTTGGGTTGTGTTGTTTGCAGCCCTTCAAAATCTCCATCACTAACATACCGGTCAAACCCCCGATCAAATCCGTACGACGGATCAAGCGCTGCCCCCCCGGCAAATCCTCCTGTGACATACCCATGGGACTTGAGAATGGATGCTAAGGTTTCCATTCCCGGATTCGTGTCGGCAAGACGAGCGGGAACGATCCCTTGCTGTTCGGTCTGACCGATGAGTTCTTTGTTTATAATTTTATGCTGCGAGGGGTACGTGCCGGTCATAAGACTCATGGCAGACGGAAGCGTCCACGAAGATACGGCAAACGCGTTCGTAAACAAATATCCCTGCCGTGCAAGCCGGTCGAGAGTTGGCGTTATTGTCCTTTGGTTCCCAAGCACATGGAGGCCGTCTGCACGAAACGGATCAATGGCAATAAGGACGACATTGCAACCCTGACATATGGGGACACGGGTCGCTGTATGACCTGATATGGGTACGACTCGGACTACGAAAAGGTACAAGATATATCCGACACACAGGGACGCTGCAATAATTATCAATCCTTTTTTTATCTTGTATAACGCCATCATATGGTATAGTTGACATATTATAATATGCGCCTCTTGAACACCAGGATGCTCATTGGTATGACCGTGATATTTATTGGTTGTATCGTGAGCGGCATCTTCCTATCACACCAATTCATCTCCCCGTCGCTGTGCCGTAATCTGTCATGCGTGTCGATACCTGGCATTTCCTCCTACCGACTGAAAGAAATGTATACGGACACCGAAGCTGCCTATCGCGCATTATATGCATCCGGGACCAGATACATCCGTATCGAAGCCCAACCGACCAATGCCGCAGACGCACAAAAACAACTCGATGCATCAATCATCCGCATGAAAGCGCTTTTTGAAAAAGCACCGGCCCCGTACCCCGGAGATATTTCCGACACCATCGTATGCGATCCGAGCTTCGCACCCCGGTATGAAACTGTTAAGCTTCCCGATGGAACCAATGCCCGTTATTTCGTAGGGTATCTCAATAACCGCATGACGTTCGGTTCCTGCTCACAAAATCAGGCAGTCTACAAAGGGATAATGATGTTTATGTATTGTCCCGCTAATTCTCTTACGTTACGGGTAGAACTTATCGCTCCTACCAAAGAATTTACTGCTCATGAACAAGAAATCACTCAGCAGATGATTACCATGCTGTGCGGGAAAAGTAATTAGCGCGAGAAGATATCGAGCGCCTTCCCCTGGACGAACGCGGGAACTTTCACCCCCAAAGCTTTCATAATGGTCGGGTACTGATTGATGAGGGTAAATGGTTTATTCCCCAGGAAATTATTCTGCTTGATGCCTGGCCCGGCGATGATAAACGGCGTCCACATCCCCGGAACATCAATAGCCTTGATTGCCTGTTTGTATCCGGTGACTGCCGGTGTCGAAAACACAGCAAGATCATTGGTCATCTCTTCGTTCCATCCAAATCCTGGACTGTTTGCGATGACCAGATCACCGATCCTATCCGGATCCAGTTGCATGTATGCCTTCGCGTTCTCCCATTTGACGATGTCGACAACCGGTGCATTCCCGTTATCATCCCGGAGATCCTTCAAAGTCTGAATGACTTCCTCGCGGAGTGCTTCATATGTCGGGCCGCTTGCCCGCACATAAGGACCTGCTAAACCATTGGGATTCACGTATACGTGTGCCATTTTTAGATATATGACTTGTGAATGCGCCCAGTCGATATTTGGTTCGCCTGTTTTGGGATCGATCGTAAATTTCAACCAGCCTTTTTTGGCAAAAAGATTGTTGAGGTTGACGTTTTGATTGAGGGGCACCGCACCATGATCGGAACTGAAGACGATATATGTTTGCGAATCAGAAACCTTGAGTATTTCCCCTACCATGGCATCCAGCTTTTTATACATGCCCTGGACTTCCTGCCAAAGTTTTTCGCGTTCGGCTGCCGGCAACGTATTGTATCCGCTTCCGGAGGGATCGACATATCCCATCCACCATTTGCTCGTCAGCATCTGGTTCGGGGTATAGATATCATGAATGACGACATCCGGTGAAAAATCTTTGGAAAGAGCCGACACCGCGCGGGTATGCCAGTCAAATGAAAAGTCAGACTCATCCATGAATGTCTTTTTATCTTCAGGATAATAAATAAGCTGTGCAGGATAATTATCGGCAAAATCCACCATGGGACCAACAGATGCTTCCAGCATATCGGATGCTGTATCCGGGAAGGTTATATACCTGTTGAGCGTATCGTAGACGATTCTGATACGGAAAAATCCGCTGTCGCCGAGCTTGATGACGGTCGCACGAAAATGAGACGGGACGTTTACCGATGCATCTGCTGTTTTCCAGACTAACGTAACAGGTTTCCAATCCGTCCAGTCACCCGCAGGTATATCGCCAAGTATCGTCTTCTTATCCAAAGAAAACGCTACACGGTCAAAAACCGGTTTGCTGTCATCTTTGGAATCATACATATAGGCGTAGATCGTCTTCCCCCATCCAAGGAGCGGAATTTCTACGGGGGGTGTATAACTTTTCGGTGCATTCTCCCATCCTTCCGGGGTCGTACCGTCGACATAGTTGGTGAGTACGGCACCAAAATAGAAAAGGCGCACCGCTCTCCCTTGCTTCACCCGCTGTTCGAGGTCTCCCTTTGTTTCAAAATTAATTGCATTGAAATCAGCGCCCCACCCGCCCCATCTCCCACGGATAACGACGCCTTTTTGGACCTCCGGCGGCGTTGAGCCCGGCACAGACAATATGGCGACCTTCATCCCCGCGTCTTCTAATGTTTTCCAAATAGGAGGAACTTTCTTCGCAGTCGACCGGAAACCGGGAACGGCAACTGCGTTAAGAGGTTTCCCCACCTCGCGCATCGGACCATCATCGACGCCGTTTACCTCAGGATATGTACCGGTGAGAAGTGCGGCAAAGTTCGTGGGAGTGTGACTCGGGAAATTGGGATAGGAATATCCGTAGGTTCCCCGATCCATGAGTTTTTTGATATTAGGAAGTTTCCCTTCCTTCGCCCATTCAAAGACGGTGAATACCGAGGGCTCCGCCCGTACGCCGTCCGGAATAAACCAATAGAGCTTGATGTGATGCGTGGGAGCAAGCGACCGTTGTCGATAAAAAAATCCAATGACTCCCAGAAGAATGAATACTCCGGCTATCTGGAATAATTTCTTCATGCACTTGAGGATACTCTAATCGTAGCTTTAGCGTCAAGAGGATTACTATACTTCCGGAACCGGAGTCAGGGCAACGGGGTCACCTTCTGTAATGAGTACTGTTTGCTCGAAAACCGCCGAAAGTGAGTGGTCCCGAGTCGCGATCGACCAGCCGTCTTCATTGACATAGTATACTGCCGGATTCCCCATGCTGTAGATAATTTCGATGGCGATGGTCATGCCGGGACGGAGCGGCAATGTGGATTCAATTTTTCCTTTGAGATAGCCCGGGATCTGTGGAGGCATATGGAGCTCTTCACCTACTCCGTGACCAACAAGTGACGTAACGACTCCATACCCCGCGCCCTCAACGATACGCTGAGTAATCTGGGAAATATGCCCGATGCGGTTGCCCGGCCGTGCGACCGCTATCGCCTGCCGCAGGGCCTCGCGACCTGCTTCCAAAAACGCTTCGTTCTTCGCAAGTTTTACGCTATCCGTTTCCGTACCGATGATCTTCGTCCATGCTGTATCTGTATGGTATCCCTTATAAATCATACCGACGTCGATGGTAAACACATCGCCGTCTTTTAGGACTCTGCCATTCGGAATGCCGTGTACGATGACGTCGTCTACACAAAGGCAGGTCGCCCACTTATAATCTTCGACCGTCGTAAATGAAGGCTGCCCGCCGGATTCTTTAATCCGCTTCATAGCAAGCTCCTCCACTTCTATAAGCGTCACGCCGGGCTGCGAAAATGCAAGAAGCTCCGAAAGAATCGCACCCATCTTAGCGCCGCCTTCAGTCATTGCAATAATCTTTTTTTCCGTATTCTGCTGTTTCATGATAGTGTCTCTCGATACCGTTCGAGCTCCGATGCAAATGTATCGGACGAGCCTTCGTTTTGGATAAGGTAATCCGCGATTGCTATGGGACCGCCGGAGTTTAACGCCGTAATTTCCGACATGTCACGGGCTTTTGATTCTTCCCTGGTTAACGGACGGACCTTTCGGGCTGCCAGCCGTTCATACCTCACGTGAGGAGGAGCGAAAATGCAAAGAACGGTAAGAAAGGGAAATTTACCCTTGAGGTATACATATTCTTCGAAACTCCGCATGCCATCGAGTACTATTCTGTTGCTTTCTTTCGATGCCGCAGTAATCCTGGGCTCTATCTTTATCGCCATGGCTGCCATGCCTAATTCTTTACGGATATTCTCCCTATAGGTTCGTTCATTTACCTCATTCATCGGCAACCCCAGTTCCTTGAGTCCTATATCCGTCTGATCTCCGAACCGAAGAACAGTAAACCCGTGTGAGCGGAAAAAATCCGCGGCGACAGTTTTACCTGAGCCGGGAAGGCCAACGATAGCAACGAGCGTCAATGCGTCACTCATTTTACGTGGGACAAAATATCCTGATGTACGTCTTCGATCGAACGGTCTGCATTTATCTCGACGAGGATGCCTTTTTGACGGTAGTACTCAAGCACATTCTTCTCGCCTTCCTTATATATAGACAACCGCTGTTTGATGCGTTCAGGAGAATCATGGAGTTCAGTGCTTCCGGAATGGAGAGGCCGGGCACGCTTCAAAAGTCTTCGAATAGATTCCTCTTCGGAAAGGTTGAGATAAATGACTTTTTCTACTTTATAGCCGTATTTATCAATCTTGTCATCCAAAAACTTCGCTTGTTCTACGTTCCTGGGAAATCCGTCCATGATCCATCCGCCCATCGCATCGTCCTGCTTGAGACGGTGCTTCCAAAGAACAAACATTTCGCTGTCCGCGACATATTTTCCTTCGGAAAGCGCCTGACGGCAAACTTCACCGATGATGCCCTGATCGTTGGTCGCCGCATCGCGGACAAGATCGCCGGATGTCAGTATAGCTAAATGCAACGCGTCGCTTAAAAGTTTCGCCTGGGTACCCTTCCCGGATCCCTCCGGCCCAAAAAATACGATATGCATAATGAGTACTCTCCTTTACTCCAAAAAGCCTTCGTAATTTCTCATGACTAGCTGCGCTTCCAAGGCCTTCACTGTCTCAAGAACGACCGATACGACGATGAGAACTCCCGTTCCCCCGACGAGTAACGTCGTGAGTCCGGAAATACCCCGGGCAATTGCCGGAAATATTGCAAGGACTCCCAGGAACAAAGCACCGGCAAGCGTTATGCGGGTCAGGATGTAGTTGAGGTAAGCGGCTGTCGGACTCCCCGGACGTATCCCGGGGATAAATCCGCCGTACTTCTGGATCTCTCCGGCAATCTTGGTTGGATTGAAAGTGATCGCTGTATAAAAATAGGTAAATCCTATAACCAGAAGAAAATAGATAGCGTTATATGAGAGACTGTTGGGATTGAATACCGTGGTAAAAAATCTTCCAAGCCCCGAAAGAGCAGGATTATGCAATTGCTGCAGAAATCCTCCCAAAAGTGACGGCAGAAGGACAAGCGATACCGCAAATATGATAGGGATCACTCCGGCCTGATTTACCCGTAGCGGTAGATAGGACGTATTTCCTCCATAAATTTTGTTTCCCCGTATCCGTCGGGCATAGTGTACTGGTATCCTTCGCACGGCTTCGTTCATAAAAACAGTACCAGCTATGACGACCAGTGCCATGACGACAAATATAATGATATTGGTAATCGCTTCCGGACGGACGACACTTGCCGTCTGGAAAAACGCGACCGGCATACGGCCGACGATACCCGCAAATATAAGAAGCGATATGCCGTTCCCCACTCCATACTCCGTGATGAGCTCGCCCAACCACATGACAAATATGGTTCCGGCGGTCATCGTCAGCACTATAGAAAGAAGCGTAATCGGATTAAGCGCACTGACGATACCCTGATTCCGTAAGAGGAGATACATACCGATCGACTGTACCACCGCAAGCGGCACGGTGATAAACCGCGTATATTGATTTATTTTTTCCTGCCCGTACTCACCCTCTTTTTGTAGTTCTTCTAATTTCGGAAACACGATCGTCAATAACTGAAGAATGATGGATGCGTTGATATATGGATTGAGTCCCAGTGCAAGAACAGAAAAGTTCACGAGCGTCCCTCCGGAAAAGATATCCAGAAGTCCCAAAAATTGATTCTGGGAAAATAGAAGGGCAAGCTTCGCACGGTCAATTCCTGGAATAGGGATATGAGCAAAAATGCGGAATACGACAAATAAAGCGAGCGTGAGGACTATCTTCCGCCGGAGTTCAGGCGTTTTCCAACTGTTGACGAGGGCAGTGATGAATGTGTTCATACACGGGTGACACTACCACCTGCTTTTTCTATGACACGCTTCGCCCCTTCAGAACACGGGACTTCAACCGTCAGCGCGACCGTAAGCGTACCACCTGAAAGTATCTTTACGCCTGTGGTATCTTCTTCCACCATACCAGCTTTTTGGAGTGCCGCCAACGTGACGGTTGATTTCGCGGGTAATACACTCAAAGCGCCGACTTGTATAATGACGGGTTTCGCCTTCAGTGATTTGTTGCGAAGCTTGCCCCGCAAATACGGCATCCGCTCAAAAACCGATAGCTGTCCCCCTTCGAAATACGGAGGGATTGTCCCGCGAGCTTTTTGCCCTTTGGTGCCTCGTCCTGACGTCTTCCCGCGGCCGGACCCATGTCCCCGTCCGAGGCGTTTATGACTTCTGTCTACGACAGATGGTAACTGTGATGTGTGCATATAGTTATGATCGTGCGGCCCGCGCCGGCTTCAATTGCTTCAAAGCCTCCATCGTCGCATAGACGTTGGATGCTTTATTTTTGGTTCCCAAAATCTTGGAGCTTATGTCACGAATGCCAGCAGCTTCCACGACGGACCGTACCGGACCTCCGGCGATGACTCCCGTTCCGGGAGGAGCTGGCTTCAGCATGATTTTCGCAGCCCCGACTTTCACAAATACGACATGCGGGATGGTGCTTTTTTTCATCGGTATGGTAAACAGGTGTTTCCGTGCATAGAGAACCGCTTTTTTCACGGCTGACGATACATCCGGCGCCCCGCCCAAGCCGACACCGACACGACCTTTTTTGTCTCCGACGACGACCAAAACGGAAAATCCGATCTTATTGCCGCCTTTGGTCTTTTTGGAAACACGATTGACCTGGACGACTTTTTCTTCGAACTCACTCGGTACCTGATTGTATGAACGACTTCTGCGATTGTTATCCATAGGTCTCCTTTTTAAAACACCAATCCTCCGGCACGGGCGGCATCAGCCACAGCCTTGACGACCCCGTGATATCGGAACCCTGCGCGGTCAAAAACGACCGTGCTTATTTTTTTGGCTTTTGCTTTTTCTGCAATCTCTTTTCCCAGAGCGGTCGCGGCCGCTGAATTTTTGCCTTTCACGGATGCAGTCAGGAAGGTTACCCTGGCATCATCATTTATAAGCTGTGCCGAAATCCTCGTATTTGACCGGTATACGGCAAGTCTCGGACGGGCTTCGCTGCCCCGGACGAGTACCCGACTTGCTAATTTACGTTTCGCGCGCATTTCTTTTCGTGTTTTCATATAGGTTTATTTGGCTCCCGGGGCTCCCCCGACTGCTTTTGCAGATTTGCCTGCTTTCTTCCGGACATATTCGCCGACGTACCTGATGCCTTTGCCTTTATACGGCTCTGGCGGTTTGACGTCCCGTATGGAAGCGGCCACTTGTCCGACGAGATACTTATCTACTCCGGAAACGGAAATCTTGCCTTCCGTGACGGCAAACGTAATTCCTGCGGGAGGCTTTATGGTCACCTGGTGTGAAAATCCTACGTTGAGGACCAAATCAGCGCCGGAAAGAGCTGCCCGATACCCGACGCCCTGAAGTTCCAGCTGCTTGGTCCATCCTTTGGTCACGCCCGTTACCGCATTGGTAAGAAGCGCGACCATAGTGCCATGCAGTGCTTTCACGGCCGTATCGTTTCGTTTCCGTGTCGCGACAAGCGTCATCCCCTCGGCTTTCACCACTATGCCGTGCGGCACGGGAAAAACTAATTCCCCTTTGGGACCTTTGATCGTTACCGAGTCCGCCGCGACGACTGTCGTGACTTCTTTCGGAATCTCTACTGGTGTATTGCCTATTCGTGACATATGTTTACCAAACCTCACACAATAATTCTCCGCCGATACCTTTTGTCCGTGCTTCTTTTCCGTTCATGACTCCCTGGGGAGTACTCACGATGGATATTCCCGTTCCTCCCATGACCATGGGGATTTTCTTTTTGCCGACGTACCAACGGAGTCCTGGTTTACTGATTCTCTTTACCCCCGTCAATACCGGTTCTTTTCCCTCATACGCGAGCTCCAAACGAAGCGTCATGCCGTGTTCGCTTTGCACTTTTTCCACGGACGTTAAGTACCCTTCTTTGGAAAGAATCTGGGCGACGGCCTGTTTGACGCTGCTGCCGGGCAATTCCACGGTTTTTTTGTGCGCCAAAGCTGCGTTTCTTATACGCGTTAACATGTCTCCGATAGGATCGTTTATAACCATAGGTGACTCTCCTTTACCATGACGCCTTCACTACTCCCGGCAATTCTCCCTTATGGGCGAGTTTCCGGAAACAAATGCGGCACATCTTAAATTTTCTCATGTATGCCCGCGACCTTCCGCAGAGAACGCAGCGGTTCCGATGCCTGACGGCATACTTTTGCTTGTGCTCAAATTTGACGATGTCTGATGTTTTTGCCATATATTATTTCTCCGTACCGTCTTTCTCAAACGGCATGCCCAAAGCGGTCAAAAGCGCTACCCCTTGCCGGTCATCTGTCGCGGTCGTGACAAATGTCACCTCAAATCCGCGGATCCTATCAATCATGCTGTATTCGACTTCTGCAAATATCGTTTGTTCCACAATTCCCAACGTGTAATTCCCTTTGCCATCAAAGCCTTTTCGCGGGATACCGCGAAAGTCACGTACCCGTGGTAATGCGAGCGAAATTAACCGGGTCAAAAAATCGTACATGCGTGTACCGCGTAACGTTACCCGCAGCCCGACCGGATCGCCGGCCCGCAATTTAAACGTCGAGATCGCTCTTTTGGCTCTGGTCAACTGCGGTCTTTGTCCGCTGATGACGCCTAACTGCTCACGTACTTTTTCTATGATCTTCTTGTCTTTAAGTGCTTCGGCGCCAATGCCGCAGTTTATCACAATTTTGGTGAGCTTGGGGACAGCCATACGATTCGTAATCCCGAGCTCTGTCATGAGTTTCGGAACTAGTTCTGTTTTGTATGTGCTCTGCAATGTATTCATAGTTATATTTTCTTACCGCATTTTTTACAGATCCGTACCTTTTCGTTTTTGGCAACGATGTAGCCCACCCGTGTCGGCTTGCCGCAAGACGGACAAACGAGAGCGACTTTTCCCATACCGATCGGTTTGACCAGATCAATGATGCCCCCGGGATTCTTATCGTCTTTACGCTTCATATGGCGCTTGAAGACATTGATGCCCGGGACCACTATGGTCGCAGTCGAGGGAATAATCTGTTCGACTTTCCCCTTCTTTCCCTTGTCTTTCCCGACCGTCACGATAATGGTGTCACCTTTTTTAAGTTTCATACGATATCAAATAATTAATACACTTCCTCTGCAAGACTTGCTATTTTATCAAATCCTTTTTCTTTTAGCTCGCGGGCAATCGGACCGAACACGCGCGTCCCGCGGGGATTTTTGTCTTTCGCGTTGTCGATGACGACGCCGGCATTCTCGTCAAATCGGATGTACGATCCGTCTTCACGGTGATATTCTTTTCTCACCCGTACGATCGCGACCGTCACCAACTCATCGTCTTTGACGATACCCAACGGGTCTGCCCGCTTCACGACGCACTGGACGATATCACCAAGAGTCGCCGTCATCTTTTTGGATGCGCCGTAAATATGTATGATGACCATCTCAAGCGCTCCTGAGTTATCTGCGACGACTAAACTGGTTCTCCGCTGTACCATACGCTTACCTCGCTACCTTTCCAACCATCTTAAAATGTTTTGTTTTGCTCATCGGCCGGCTTTCGGCAATCCGTACGTGATCGCCGACGGCGATGCCTTCGACTTCGTTGTGTACGGCAAAATGTTTTGTACGTTTGACCATCTTTTTGTATAACGGATGCCGGGAAGATCGGACCACTTCCACAATCACGGTCTGTTTCGATGCAATCGAAATAACCGTACCATCCAGATCCCGCTTTTGGGGATTCTTTACCGTAACATTTGTTTGTTTTGCTGTGTCTGCCATATCATTTCCCTTAGCCTTTCTGTGCTAACTCATGAGCCCGCTTCACCGAAAGCACGACTGCAAGTTTCCGTCGCAATGTCTTCACCGTGTGTACGTTTTTGACATTACCATTCTGGCGCTTCAGAATCTCATCAGAAATCTGTTTCATGAGCTCGGTCGATTTCTTCAGAAGCTCTGCGGGTGCCGCACTCATTATTTGGTCTTTGTCGTTTTTTTTCATACGGATTCACTCCGACTCATAAACTTCGCTTTAATCGGTAACTTCACTCCTGCCAAGCGCATCGCTTCCGCGGCTGCTTCCCGGCTGACTCCTGACATCTCAAAAACTACCCGTCCCGGCCGCACAACACAGACGTATTCAGCGACATCGCCTTTACCGCTTCCCATACGGGTTTCCGGAGGCTTTTTGGTAATCGGCTTATCCGGAAATATCCGGATCCATACGCGTCCTCCGCGCCTGATACTGTGTGTCAATGCCCGACGGGCAGCTTCTATCTGACGGCTGCTCACCCAACCGGCTTCCATCGCCTTCAAACCGAACTCTCCGAAGGATAGTACGGAACCCCGGATGGATTTTCCCCGCATTTTGCCCCGGAACGATTTACGATGTTTGGCTCGTTTTGGTGCTAACATATATTAGTAATACGTGAGTAGTAAATAGAAAATAGTATGTGATGCATTACTATTTTCCTACTCACTACTCTCTATTTTCTAATTACTCGCTTTCTTATAAATCCATACTTTTACGCCGATATATCCTGATTTCGTAAGTGCCGGCACTTCCGCGTACTCTACCTGTTCCCGAATCGTAGAAAGCGGAATGCTTCCTGATTTGTACGTTTCCCGACGCGAAATTTCTGCGCCGGCGATACGCCCTGCGAGTTTAATCTTTACGCCGTTTGCTCCTGCCGTCATGACCCGATCGAGTGTCTGTACACAAATCCGTTTATGCGGCATGCGCTTTATTAGCTGATCCGCAATGTTACTCGCGACAATCTGTGCACTCAAATTCGGTTCTTTGATCGGTTCGACGACGACTTCTACTTTCATTTTTGTCGGATCAAAGACGACTTTCCCCAACCGTTTTTCTTTTGCGATCGTTACCAGTGTTTTTTCAACAAACTTTTTGATGTCCTCTAAGCCTGTGCCGCCCCGGCCAATCACCATGCCCGGACGGGAGACGTGTAAAATCACCCGAATTTTGTTAATTGAGCGTTCAATCTCGGCCTGGGCAAGTCCCGCCGTCTTCAGGCGCTTCATGAGCTCTTCCCGCAGTAAGACGTCCTGTATGAGGAGACCGGCATAGCGAGAATCATCGGCGAACCACCGGGATATCCATGTATACAATGGTCCGAGTCTAAATCCGTATGGATGAACTTTTTGTCCCATAAGTTATTTGCCCCCTTTAATGACTTCCTTCTTTTCTTCCGTATTCACTTTAGTAACGCCATCGGTCAAGATAACTTTGATATGACTCATGCGTTTTTTGAAAGGATGCGCCATGCCTTTGGACGCTGCATGCCAACGCTTAAGCGCTGGTCCCCCCATGACGTCAATTGCGGCAATCTTCAAACTATCGGCAGCTGCCTGTTTTTGGGTGGCGTTTGCTACCGCTGACATAATTGCATCAACCATAGGCTTAGCCGCATGCTGCGGGGTCGCCCGAAGAATGCCGACTGCTTCCAGAGCCTTCATACCACGAATGCTGTCTGCGAGAAGCCGCACTTTGCGTGTCGACACCCGAATATATTTTGCTGTTGCTTGGTATTCCATAGGTTTATGTCTTATCGAGTACTCGTTTGGTCACTTGACCGTGTCCCCGGAATGTCCGTGTCGGAGAAAATTCACCCAATCGGTGTCCGACCATGGCTTCCGTCACAAACACTTCGGTAAATACGCGACCATTATGAACTGCAAACGTCACGCCCACGAAATCCGGCGGAATCTGGCTGTCCCGCGCCCAGGTTTTAATCGGTGTACGGCTTGCTCCACCCTTTTGTTTATTTACTTTCGTAATAAGGTTTTTATCTATGTACGGACCTTTTTTGTTGCTTCGTGCCATATATTATTTCCTCCGCTGCAAAATAGACTTATTGCTGTATTTGCGTTTTGTTCGTGTCTTTTTACCAAGCGTTCTCTTTCCCCATGGAGATTTCGGTGATTTCATACCGATGCCGCTTCGTCCTTCTCCTCCGCCGTGCGGATGGCTTCTCGGATTCTGCGCGACTCCCCGAACTGTCGGACGTATACCCATATGCCGGCTGCGACCGGCGGTGCCGATAACGCGATTTTTCCATTCCTCGTTGCCGACTTGACCGACCGTCGCCCGGCACTTACCGACAAATGCACGAACCTCACCGGAAGGCAGCTTCACTTGTATAGCATCACCGTCTTTAGCCAAAACCGTTGCGCTGTTGCCGGCTGACCGGACCATCTGGGCGCCTCTTCCCGGTTTGATTTCCAGATTGTGTACAACTGTACCGACCGGTATATCCCGAAGAGGCAGCGTATTGCCAACATTGGCGTCTATGCCTGCTCCTGATCGGACTACCGCTCCAACCTTCAAACCCTGAGGAGCAAGTATATACTGTTTGTCTCCGTCTTTATAGAAGAGAAGTGCTATATCTGCGGATCGGTTCGGGTCATACTCGATAGTCATAACCTTCGCAGGTACGCCGTCTTTTTGCCGTTTCCAATCGATCGTACGCAAAAAGCGCTTCTCCCGGCCGCCCTGGTGATGCGCCGACACGTGACCGAACATGTCCCGTCCGGAACGTTTCGGCAATATATTCATGAGTGATCGGACGCTTACTTTTTGCATAGAGTTAGGCTTTCTCAGTCGCTCCCGTTACTTCAAATACCGGGATGCGCTGACCCTTCGCTAGTTTCACCATGGCTTTTTTCCAATCCGGCTTCTGTACCCTGATCATTTTCTTTCCTGCCCGATGTACTTTTCCGACCTTTTTAATTGTCCGCACGTCACGAACCTGGACATTGTAAAGTCGGCTAATCGCTTTCGCAATCATTTCTTTGCGAGCGGTCTTCGTCACCGCAAACGTATACCATCCCCGCTGGGCGAGTGTCATGGATTTTTCGGTAATGAGCGGTCTTTGTATGATCGTGTGTGTCATAAATTATTTGATAAAATTATGCTTTGCCTCATCGAGAGCAGTTTTCGTGATAACGAGTTTTGCGTGTGTGAGAACAGCGTATGGATGTAGATCCGTCGCGCGAAGAATATCGAGTTTCGCTATGTTTCTCGCGGCCTTTCGTAGATTGACGGCTTCCTTCGGTACGGCAAACAGAATGGTGCCGCCGACTGCCCCTGCTGCTCCGAGTGCTGCCGCCACCAGCTTGGTTTTCGGTTCCAGTGCCTCAAATCCGTCAACGACAATGATGTCATGATTCGCCTGTTTCTCGGAGAGTGCGGATGCAAGGGCTACATGCCTCATGCTTTTGGACATATTAAGTGTAAAGTCATGCGGCTTGGGACCAAACGTAACGCCTCCGCCGACAAATATAGGAGCCCTGATGCCGCCGTGCCGTGCGCGTCCGGTACCCTTTTGCTTATATATTTTGCGGGTAGAACCTTCAACTTCGCCTCTCGTCTTGGTGGAAGCAGACCCTGCTCGCTGATTGGCAAGATACACGCGGACTGCCTGGGCAAGTATGGCTTTATTCACTTTCACGCCAAAAAGCTCTGCAGGAAGCGTCACATGACCGGCCGCCTTGCCATCTACTCCCAGAACGGAAACGACGAGACCTGTTGATTTTTCCGTCGGTTCTTTTTTGGATTCCACAGCCTTCACCGGAGCTTTGGTTACTTTTGCCTTCGGTGCTGCCTTTTTGACTGGTTTCGCGTTTGCTTTTGGTGCCATATTATTCCTTCTTTACCGGATGCTTGGGTTCTTTAGAAACGACAAGGAGCCCGTTTTTGGCTCCTGGTACTAATCCTTTGATCGTGAGTGTCTGTGCGGTCGGATCGACAGCGACGACGGTGAGATTTCGGACGGTAATCGTATCACTGCCCATGCGTCCCGCCATACGCTTGCCTTTATAGACACGACCCGGTGTCGTCGTTTGCCCGATGGATCCCGGTGCGCGCTCCCGGTCAGACTGACCGTGGGTCCTGGGACCGCCGCGGAAATGATGGCGTTTGACAACCCCTGCAAATCCTTTGCCCTTGCTCGTTCCCTGGACGCGAATCACATCGCCCGGCGCGAAAACCTGTTCGACTTTTACGTGACCGCCCAAGGTCAGACCCTCTAGGTCCTCGACCGTGAAATTGCGCAAAAAACGGAGCTTTTTGTCGAGCCCCGCTTTCTTTATATGTCCTATTTCCGGCTTGCTAAGGTTTTTGATGGTACCGAATCCGAGCTGAATTGTTTTATGATCCGGTGTATCTGTCAGAGTCGTCACCCAATTCGGACCGGCCAAAACGACCGTGACGGGAATCCGCTTCCCGTTTTCGGTAAACGTCTGAGATTGTGACTGCTTCAATGCTAATAGTGATGTGATCATAGTCTTCACCAACAAAAAAACGACCTCGGTCGAGGTCGTCTACTTCCGCCGATTGGCGGAAATTACGCTCATCCGAGACTTTTGGTGTACCGATGTTCCCGATACGTACGCTGTCGCGTCATATCAATCTATCTTCAAGTATACCAAAGTATCCCCGATAACTCAAATTACATCTTGAGCTCAATGTCCACGCCTGCTGGCAGGTCCAGGTGCATGAGCTGGTCGATGGTTTTGTCTGTCGGTTCCACAATGTCGATAAGTCGCTTGTGCACACGGATCATAAAATCTTCACGGCTATTGCGGTCAATAAATGTCGCTTTGGCGACATTAAAGTGCTGCTTGTCGGTAGGAAGCGGGATGGGTCCGACGACCCGTGCCCCGGTTCTCACCGCCGTGTCTAATATTTTTTGACAACAGTCATCAATGATCCTGCTGTCATAGGCTTTGAGCCTGACTCGTATGCGACCTTTCGGCATTATGGTTTGTAAGGTGCCAAGTGAAGATGTCTCTTTGACAGCTTCATCCCGAGCTTTGTCGAGGGATCCCGTTGGGATCTCTCGGCGCTTCGCGCCTCGAGACGTCGCGTAAAGACGCTCCGCTTAAGCAACAATTTTTGTAACAACTCCGCTTGCAACTGTATGTCCACCTTCTCGGATAGCAAATCGCAATCCTTCTTCAAGAGCGACCGGCACAATCAGCTTAACAACCATCTTTGTGCTGTCTCCCGGCATGACCATCTCAACGCCTTGCGGCAAAGTCACTTCTCCGGTCACGTCTGTCGTCTGGATATAGAATTGTGGTCGGTACCCGGTGAAGAACGGTGTGTGACGTCCACCCTCTTCTTTCGTCAGGACGTATACTTCGGATTCAAATTCCGTATGCGGCTTGACGCTGCCCGGAGCGGCTAACACTTGTCCGCGTTCGACCTGTTCTTTTTCCACTCCGCGAAGAAGAATACCGACGTTGTCGCCTGCGAGTCCTTCGTCGAGTGATTTCCGGAACATTTCGACTCCCGTAACCACTGTGGGTTGCGTGGCCTTAATACCGATGATCTCAACCGTCTCACCGACTTTGACTTTTCCTCGGGTTATGCGGCCGGTAACGACCGTACCTCGACCCTTGATAGAAAAGACGTCTTCAATCGGCATGAGGAACGGTTTGTCGAGTTCCCGTACCGGTTCCGGCACGTACTCGTCGACCGTCTTCATGAGCTCGGTAATAGAATTTTCCGCTTCGGCATCACCCTGGAGCGCTTTGAGAGCACTTCCGCGGATGACCGGAATCTTGTCGCCGGGATATCCGTATTTGGTCAGAAGCTCACGGACTTCCATTTCGACGAGGTCCAAAAGCTCTTTATCCTGTACCATGTCGCATTTGTTCATAAATACGACAATTGCCGGCACATTTACCTGTTTGGCAAGCAAAATGTGTTCCCGGGTCTGCGGCATAGGACCGTCCGGCGCGGAAACGACCAATATCGCTCCGTCCATCTGGGCGGCTCCGGTAATCATATTTTTGACATAGTCAGCATGTCCCGGCGCATCGATGTGTGCATAGTGCCGTTTTGCTGTTTCGTATTCAGAGTGATGGATGTTGATGGTGACGCCTCGGGCCTTTTCCTCCGGAGCGTTATCGATTTCCTCATATTTGAGGGCTTTGGCCATACCAACTTTTGCCAAGACGTGCGTGATGGCTGATGTAAGTGTGGTCTTACCATGATCAACGTGCCCAATGGTTCCGATATTCAAATGTGGTTTCGTCCGAACATATTTTGCAGCATCAGCCATAACTTCCTCCTTTAATAAACCAATAAGTACGACTCAACAATGTGATCGCGTGTTTATTTTATCATCAGGCCACTGTTTTTGCAATGATCTTTTCCTGAATATTTTTCGGGACTTCCTCATAATGGCTCGGTTCCATGTAATATGTTGCGCGGCCTTTGGACAAACTCCGCAGAACCGTCGCGTATCCGGAAAGCTCTGCAAGGGGCACCATGGCAAGGATGATCGTGACCGTTCCCCGCTTCTCCGTCCCCTGAATTTCCGCACGCCTGGCGGATAAATCTCCGATTGCATCTCCCATGTATTCATCCGGGGTCGTGACCTCGACCTTCATAATAGGCTCGAGAATCGTAGGATCTGCATGCTTGACCGCATCCTGAAGCGCCATGCTTCCTGCTATCTTAAATGCGATTTCTGAAGAATCGACGTCGTGGTAGCTCCCGTCATAAAGGGTTGCTGACATATCGACGAGGGGATAGCCCGCGAGAACGCCATTTTCCATGGCTTCCTTGATTCCTTTTTCTACCGGCGCGATAAACTCATTGGGAATAGTAGCGCCTTTTATCGCATCGATAAATTCAAATCCTTCTCCCCGGCCTTTGGGTTCGATACGGATAAGCGCGTGACCGTATTGACCATGACCGCCGGTTTGGCGAATGTATTTGCCTTCGCCTTCGGCGAGTTTCTTAATCGTTTCCTTGTACGCGACCTGCGGCGCGCCGACGTTGGCTTCTACTTTAAATTCGCGTTTCATGCGGTCCACAAGAATTTCCAGATGCAGCTCTCCCATACCCCAGATAATGGTCTGGTTGGTCTCGAGATTGCTTTTTATCTTAAATGTCGGGTCTTCTTCGGCGAGCCGCTGGAGCGCATATCCCATCTTCTCCTGATCGTTTTTGGTTTTAGGCTCGATGGCAAGCGAAATAACAGGATCCGGGAAAATAATCTTTTCTAAAACGATCGGGTGATCCTGATCAGAAAGCGTATCGCCGGTGATTGTGTCTTTCAGTCCTACCACGGCAACAATCTCTCCTGCATACGCTTCCTTTATCTCTTCGCGCTGGTTGGCATGCATGAGAAGGAGTCGGCCGACGCGCTCCTGCGCGCCTTTACTCGAGTTCCAGGTATAAGAGCCGGATTCCAGTTTGCCGGAATATATGCGGACATAGGTGAGTTTTCCGACGTGCGGATCGATCTGAATCTTGAACGCGAGTCCCGAAAACGGATCGCTTTGATCGCGTTTGCGGGTGATCTTTTCTCCCGTCCTGGGTTCGATGCCATCAACAGGCGGAAGATCGAGAGGCGACGGCAGATAATCGACGACAGCATCCAGAAGCGGCTGGACACCTTTGTTCCGGAGGCTGGTACCGCAATAAATCGGAACTAATTTGTATGCGATGACTGCGCGGCGGAGTGCCGCTTTGAGCTCGGGCACTGTCGGCTCTTCACCTGCAAGATATTTTTCGATGAGGACGTCATCAGTTTCGGAAATGCGTTCGATGAGGTCATGACGGGATTTAGTAACTTCGTCTTTGAGATCCGCAGGAATTTCCGGTAATTCTTCTGCATGTGCTCCGAGGTCATCCGTACTCCATACATATGCTTTGAGCGTCAGAAGGTCGACAATACCTTTGTGAGCCGCTTCCCGACCGATCGGAACCACCATGACGGCGGTACGCGCACCCAAACGCTCTTCGATCTGGCCGATGGTATGACGGAAGTCCGCGCCGATTTTGTCCATTTTGTTGATAAAACAGATACGCGGCACTTTATATTTGTCCGCCTGGTGCCACACGGTCTCGGATTGGGATTGCACGCCCTCTTCTGCATCGAGGACGGTAATTCCCCCGTCCAGAACGCGCAATGATCGCTCAACCTCCGCGGTGAAGTCTACATGTCCCGGTGTGTCAATGATGTTAAACCGGTAGCTTTTCCAGAAAGTGGTAGTAGCAGCTGACACAATGGTAATTCCCCGTTCTTTTTCCTGCTCCATCCAGTCCATCTGGGTGGTGCCTTCGTCGATATCACCGATTTTATACGTACGTCCGGTGTAGTAGAGAATGCGTTCGGTCGTGGTAGTTTTACCCGCGTCGATGTGCGCGATGATACCGATGTTACGCACCTTATCAAGCGGTACGTCTCGGTCTTCTGTCAGCGTTGTTTGTGGATTTGCCATAAAATCAAAAAAAGCTCCCCGACTTGGGAAGCAAAACTGCTTCATCAATTCAACTCTATGATTATACGGGAAATTGTCTCCTGTGTCTAGAGATTCGGGAGAAACCCCTTACTTGATATATATGCAGTTAGTTGGTACTATCATCCCAACTTCTGCCCCCATAGTATGCCAATCCAAACTGTTGCGAAAGAGTACGAAACAAACGCAGAATTTTCGGACGTTAAACATCCCGGATCTGAACTGCAACTCCAGATTCAAAAAAGTGACGGTACTGTATTAGGATCCGTTCGTGTTAGCCGCGCCGAGAGTCGGGATGCAACGGTTCTCTCTTTTGAAACAAGAAACCGCAGAAGATCTCTTAAGGATATGCTGGATGTGAGCGGCATTGAAAATGACCCTCCTGACTTTGAGAAAAAATTTACATTATCAAGAACATTCACTGGCGAAAGAGCAAATATTCATATTCGTCCCGCCGGCGTTGCAGCTTTTCTTGTTAATCTGGAGGCTAATCGAAAATATAAATCGCTTGATGTCATGCTCACCCCTTAATACCTCCGACATACACCTCAAGACATTCACTCGCAATCATTCACTTATGCATCATCATCCACCACTGCTTGAAGAACGGGAGCGACAGTGTAGAGAGCAAAAATCCCAGTGATGGTACGATCGCATTGAGCCACGGATTCGGGATAGCGATGACGCGAAGGTATAGACCGACAGAAAGATATGTGAATGCGACCAATAACCCCCGCCGGACCCAACTTGTTTCCCACGCCTTATCCGTCTCGACTCGTTTGTTGCGTTCTTCTATCTCCACAACCCGTTTTTCTAAACTGTTCGATGGTTTCATATGAGCATTGTATCAACTCCTGCGACCATCCTTCCACTTCCACCATTTGAGGAATTACGGATCATGAACGTTGTTTGAGGCGAAATAGACTGCGCAACGCATAGTATAGAGTACACAGGGATCAAGCCTCACGCCTTGCTTCTTACACAACTGTTGGTATAACTTCTCCGGATCTTTTCCTTTTAGTTCTTCCACACGATAAACGCCGATGCCGTTCAAATCCGCAGCAATGCTTTTGCCGACGCCGGGAATCGTTGTGAGAGGATTCATACTGTTATTATAAGCCAACTGGCGAATTTACACCCTAAACTCTATAATACCGAGATGGCTCCGGAGTATTGTAAAGCAAAAGGGACAATGTGCGATCCTAAGGGTTGCAACGTCGAATTGTGTTGGTGGCGGGATACCGTCTGGGCAATCCGGCAAATGAGTCGGTGGGCATACAGCGATAATCCAGGGGATAGAATAACCAAGTCTGAGGAAAAAGAAGATAATAATCAAAAACTTCCGTCCAAATAAAAAGAAACTAGTCCCCCTTTGTATTCACACGCTTCGGCTCAAGAAGAAGGACAACGGTACGGACATTTGTTTTAGGACAATGCTTAACTCCTTTAGGAACAACATATCCCTCACCCTCAAGTAATTTAACGTCTCCCTTTTCCGTCTGGATGGTCAAAGATCCTTTATAGACGAGAAAGAACTCATCATCATCGTGTGTATGCCAATGGAATTCGCCTTTCACAGCGGCCGCGCGCAAGACCCAATCATTAATGTATGCAACATCAACGGGCGACCAATAGGTCTCGCCAAGTTTTTTATCTACTTCGGCAAGGTTATACTTTCCCACGAATGCTTTAAGATCCATAAAGATCAACTAGGAATCTGACTGGTGATGGGGACGAACAGCAATAGCAAAATCTCTATATGTTTGTTCTAAAGCCGGTCTCACAACCTGCAAATAAACGCGCCGCCCATCTGCGTCTTTCCGAGGAACACCATCCATTTTAATATGATGTTCAGCGGCTAACGCCACAAATTTCGGGATCTCATCAAGACCTAATACCCACTCAACAAGTTCGGATTTTGCTGTACCTGCCATAATAATCTCCTTTGTCGCATATATTATACGACATCTGAGCAAATTCAAACTCGACCAGGATGAACGAACGATTCAGTGATGTATAATACATATATATGCTTATTCTCGTTCTTTTTGCTTTCCTTGGCGGAATAGTAACGATACTTTCTCCATGCATATTACCGATTCTTCCCATCGTTCTCTCCGGCACGATCACGGGAGGCAAGCGCCGGCCGTTTGGGGTGGTTACGGGATTTATCGCAAGCTTCACATTCTTCACTTTGTTTCTCACCGCAATTGTGAAAGCGACGGGCATCTCGCCTGACGCTCTGCGGATTGTCGCCGTAGGTGTCATCGCAGTATTCGGATTAGGGCTCGTCATACCCTCATTCCAAAAACGGCTGGAGCTTATGTTTTCGCGCCTGGCAAATGCCGGGCCCAAAAATCAGACTGGTGACGGATTTCTTTCCGGAATATTGGTGGGCCTAAGTCTCGGATTGGTCTGGACCCCGTGCGTGGGACCGATTTTAGCCTCAATTATCGCTCTTGCGGCGACCCAAACCGTAGGACTCAACGCAATCATAATCACACTCGTCTATGCACTCGGCACATCGCTTCCCCTTCTTGCAATCACTTTCGGAGGACGGACATTACTCACCAATCATCCGTGGCTCACGAAAAATACTGAACATATCCAAAAAATATTCGGCATACTCATGCTGTTCACAGCTATCGCCATCTTCTTCTCCTGGGACCGGCAGTTCCAAACGTATATCCTGACCAAATTTCCGACCTATGGCACAGGGCTTACCAACATAGAAAATAATCAAGCCGTCCAAAAACAATTACAAACGATTAAAAATAATAAAGGAGGTTCTATGATCACAGATTTACTCGAATCCAACTATGGAACAGCACCGGAATTCGTCGCCGGCGGCAAATGGTTTAATAGTCCGGCACTCTCCATAAAATCGCTTCGGGGCAAAGTGGTTATCGTAGACTTCTGGACGTACACGTGCATCAACTGCATCCGGACGCTTCCCTATACCAAAGCGTGGTATGCCAAATACAAAGACAAAGGCCTCGTCATAGTGGGCGTACACACACCGGAGTTTGAGTTTGAAAAAAATGCCGACAATGTCGGAAAAGCCATAAAAGATTTCGGCATTACCTATCCGGTGATGCAGGACAACGATTACGCCACATGGAACGCGTATACCAACCAATACTGGCCGGCGGAATACTTCATCGACAAAAACGGCAAGATCCGCTTCACCCATTTCGGTGAAGGAAACTATAATGAATCGGAAGGATATATACAAACGCTCCTTGCCGAAACCGGAGTCACGGACCAACCGAAAATCGACAACGCGGAATATCACGTATATTCCCAAACGCCGGAAACGTATGTCGGGTATAACCGTA
This sequence comes from Candidatus Gottesmanbacteria bacterium, assembly GCA_023245335.1. Lineage (GTDB taxonomy): Bacteria > Patescibacteriota > Microgenomatia > UBA10105 > UBA927 > UBA927. The sequence goes on along the minus strand of JAHFKK010000001.1, from coordinate 441,998 downwards.
TGGCGGGACTGGTAAGCGCCGAAAACGTACAGCCGGATAAGACAACATCCTATACGGCACCCGCAAGCGTACCGTCCAACACGTTCGCCTTAGGCGGCGCATGGAATGTCGGAGCGGAACGCACCATGCCAAGCGCCGGTGCGACGCTCATCTATCATTTCAGCGCGAAGAACGCCTACCTTGTCATGCGTCCGCACACAGCGGGAGTATCAGGAAAACTCAAAGTGACGCTGGACGGAACTGACGTCAGCGGATCAGCGGGAGTGGACGTAAAAGATGGTATCGTCACCGTGGACACGGATCGATTGTATACACTTATCACCTTGTCACAGCCGGGAGACCATATACTGAAGCTTGAATTCCTGGATGGGAACCTAGAACTCTACGCGTTTACGTTCGGATAGATTTAAACACGTTCTTCGAGACGTTTTTGCCCTTCGGGATACTTTTCGTAATCCAATTCAAACGCAACGCGTGTAAAAAATTCACCCGGTTCAACATACATGCTGTGTCTCAACACTTCCGGTTTCATTCGTAAAGACGGCGGATATTCCCTGGCAACATATAATGTGTCCAAATCCATTTCTTCGACTAACCGGTATACCCGGGGAAAATAGGCGAAGGCCTCGGCAGAATTTCCGACACTCCATGCCCGTCTCATCGCTTTTACCCGGTCGTGCAGCTCATTCCAGTCCTTTGTCCTAACGGCAATCTGCCTTCTCCCCATGCTCATTCTCTGGAGAATAATCTGTCGCAGCCGGGCTGTCAATGCGCTGAGGAAATTTTGTAGATCACCCCCGCCTTATCATCGGAAACAAAAAGATTTCCTTGTTGATCAGATAACAAATCTACCGGACGGCCGAGAGCGCCGCCGTTTGTGAGCCAACCGGATATAAAATCTTCAACTCCTAAATAATTTCCCTTGTTATCCAGTTTGAATCGGACGATTTTGTAGCCTGTAGGAGCACTCCTATTCCATGACCCGTGCATCGCAACTAGTAAATTATTCTGATACTCCTGCGGCCAACTTTTCGGCACAAACGCCAATCCGAGGGGAGCTGAGTGCGCCTGCATATCTATATGCGATGGTTCTACTGTTGCGCAAAAGTCCTTTGCTTTTTGTGACGGATCAAAGGTCTGATCCCAAACATTTTTCCCGTAACAGTACGGCCAACCGTAATTTTTACCGCCGGAAATAATGTCGACCGTATCAGGCGGCACGTTGTCACCAAGATAATCCCTACCCATGACCGTTGCCCACATGCGCCGGTCGGAACTCCAGGTAAAAAACACCGCATTCCGTAACCCGGTGGCATATGGTTTAAAGTCTGTGCCATCGCTATTCGATGCATATATAGCCGCGCGCCTGGCATCTTTTTCCACACAAACATTACAGTCGCTTCCTATAGCGGTATACAGTCTCCCGTCCGGACCGAAGCCGATCGTTCGGGTAAAATGAAATCCTTTATCCGGCAGATCGATGATTTTTTTTCTATTGGTTGCTGTCAGGGTCGCCGGGTTATAGTCGTATGTAGCTATCTCATTTGTTTCTGCAACATAGAGCGTATTGCCGCGAAATGCCAGTCCGTGCGGCAGCCTGAGTCCGGAAAGAATGGTGACCGTGCGATCCGATATACCATCATGATTATCATCGGGAAGAGCGACGACTTTCCCATCCTGGGTTATACTCACGACGAGCGTTCCTTTGGGATCCCACGCCAGTACCCGCGGACTCCCTAGATCTTTAGCATAGAGCGCTATGCTAAATCCTTGGGGGACCGTGAGAGGAAACTCAGTATTATTTACCGGCGCCCGGGGCGAAACGGCGGCCGTGGGGGTGTTAAAGTAATTGACGATATTGCCTGGCACCGGTCCGAACGCGGGGCCGGAACCCCGTAAATTCGTATAGGCAAACCAGCCGGCATACCCCAATGCACCGACCAAAAAAACTGCAGCTATACCGATACCGATTTTCTTCATATACGTATATCGTTTAACGGAAACGTTGCTATCGTATGATACACCGACCCGGTCGAAAACGTCCTAGATTCATAGAGAACCAGAGATGAGACGGGTAATGCTTTGGGGAAAAGCATATTCCCCGGGACATCAGCCGAAAACGAAACCGTGCCGTTCAGACGGGCAAGCGTCACGTGCGGGATGACATCATGGCCGTTGTGCATCACCGTACCGTTACATTCTTTGAAAAGGAACTTCGCGATTCTCCTTGTGCTCCTGGTAACCACCTGTTGAAACGGTTTGACGTTCCTGAACGTCGCCCAAATCATTTTGGGATCATCAACCGTTGCGACATGCGCAGATTCGAATGGAAGTTCAAATGGACGCACTTCCCGAAGAAGCCTCCGGATCGTCGTGACCAAACTCGGGATACACCGTTCATCGACATTACCGATAAAGCGGACGGTCATGTGGAGACTATCTCTCTCCGTCCAGCGTGTCGGTACGGCACCCGTAATATGGCGGGATTTCACCGACTCCTGCAAAGAGGATAACGCTTCTGACCATTGGAGCGGAATAGGAACCGCAAGAAATAATCGTTTGGATGTTTTCCGTTTGATCCAAACCCGACTCATCACGCGTGTGACGATATTTCTCATTGGTTTCGTGTCATTTGTCCTGCTGCGGCGGATAAAATATGAGATAGATCTGGTCTTTGCAAAGATCATCGTGCTCCAGCTTCAGCTGGTTGACCATACTATTGGGATCCCCGATGATGGCAAGGACTTGCGTCACGACCGGCTTAAGTCGCAAGACAATAAATTTAGGCGTAGACGTTTGCATGGGGGCCGCAGACACACAGGCATCCCAGGACGCCAGTATATCGTAGGAGGTAGAGCAGTATTGCACATGATCCCCTCGTATCGATTCTATCTGGGTCCTGGCAAGCGCAAGTTCTTCCTGATGATTTGCCGCGCAGGATCGGATAGCGGATCCTATCATGATCCCCTGCCATAGGAGTACGCCGAGGCCGATCGACAAAAGGATAGCGATAAGTATTTTCATGGGTATTGTATGTCCTCCATGCATTCGGGGAATGCTATATAGCGTTCGTTTTGCATCGGTTCCATGCGGTAGTACTCGTTAGAACCAGTATTGATGATTAGCTATACTTTGTCCAGCATGTCCCTGGTCACTTCGCATCCTTATACCGCCAGAGAACACGAGCGGCGTGGGTACGATACGGACTCCAGCGCTTGGTCAACCGCTCCATCTGCCGCACCGTGGGTTCTTTACGTAACCCGTAGAGCTTCTGTATTGCCTGTCGAAGCCCTAAATCTCCATAGGAAAACACATCGGGACGCCCCAACGTAAAGATGAGAAACATCTCCGCAGTCCACGGGCCGATACCTTTTATTTTCGTGAGCTCTATGATGACGTCGTGATCATCGAGAGTTGTGAGGCGCGACAAATCCACGTCCTTTTTCACCACTTTGTCCGCGAGGTCTTTGATAAAGTGTACTTTGGACCAGGACATACCGGTGCCTCGAAGCGCGTCATCCGAAACAGCAAGCACTGCAGCCGGGGTGATCCTTTTCCTACCAAAAAGTTTCCGGAACCTGCCCTCAATGACATCAGCAACTCTCCCGGACAGCTGTTGTCCGATGATCTCACTCGTAAGGCTCACAAAAAAATCTTGGGGTCTACGGGAAACAATTTCTTCTAAAACAATGGATTCCAGGAGAGGGACTATGCGGGGATCATTCTTCCGAAAGTGCGAAAGAATAGCGTTATTCATTTACCAACGGAAATGTGCAAACGCCTTGTTGGCATCAGCCATGCGGAGGACGGTATCACGGCGTTTAATAGCCTCTCCCTGATTCTTCGCGGCATCCATAAGCTCTACGGCCAGCTTTTCGGCGTAGGTATGAAATTCCTTGTTCGAACGGTTCTTCGCAAACTCAACGACCCATCGGATTGCCAGAGAAACCCGTCTGTCTCCCCGGACTTCGGTCGGCACCTGATAGGATGCTCCCCCGACACGACGCGTACGGACTTCCATTTTGGGGCCGACATTATTGAGTGCCGCCTCAAAAACCTTGATCGGGTCTTCGCCTTTTTCCTTGATGATATCGAGCGCTTTGTAGACGTGGCTTTCGGCAATAGTCTTTTTGCCATGGAGCATGACGCGGTTTATGAGCCGTGCAAGCATCCGGTTCCCGTAGACGGCGTCCGGAGTGACAAGTCTTTTGTATGTTTTTTTGCTTCTCATACTATGTGGTACATTAACTGGCTGCCGCGGTTACCGGACCGCTCGTAGTTTTCGCGCCGTAGCGGCTCCGCCCTTGCTTCCGGTTGGCGACACCCGTGGTGTCGTACTTGCCGCGGACGATATGGTATTTGACTCCTGGTAAATCCGGTACGCGTCCGCCGCGGATAAGGACAATCGCGTGTTCGGTGAGTTCATGTCCGATTCCGGGAATATATGCCGTGACTTCCTGCTTGTTGGAAAGACGCACACGAGCGACCTTCCGGAGAGCGGAGTTCGGCTTTTTCGGCGTCATGGTTTTGACTAAAGTCACCACACCGCGTTTAAACGGCGCCGGAAGAGATGACGTGATGCCGTCTTTCGCATTAAAAAATTTGCGAAGCGCGGTTGCTTTCACCTTTTTTGCTTTATGATGTCGTCCTTTACGGACTAATTGATTGACTGTCGGCATAATTCTGTAAATAGTAAACAGTAAGTAGAAATATGGCTATATCGTTATCTGTCTTTCTACTCTCTACTCACTCCTTTCTAGTTTTGCATCATCGCCCGTTCGGGTGAGACCGGAATGAGTCTTCCGATTATAACGTTTTCTTTGAGTCCCAACAACTTATCTTCCTTATTGGCAAGCGCCGCATCGGTCAATACGTTGGTCGTTTCCTGGAAACTTGCAGCGGACAACCAGGATTCGGTGTACAAAGACGCACGCGTAATTCCAAGCATCGTGATGTTTGCGGTCGCCGGCTCTCCGCCTTCGGCAAGGACTCGTGCGTTTTCCTCATGGAACCTGTTTTTGTCGACCAGCTCGCCCGGCAGAAGTACCGTATCTCCGGATGTGTCGATACGTACTTTATCGCTCATCTTCCGGACAATGACTTCAAAATGCTTGTCATGGATAGAGATTCCTTGTGATTCGTAGACTTTCTGTATCTCGCTTATGAGATAGAGCTGGGCTCCGGTCTGTCCGCGGACCTGCAGGACTTCTTTGATATCGAGATACCCGCCTGCCAACTGATCTCCGGCCGCAACCAGGTCCCCTTCTTTCACCAGAAGTTCACTGGTGAGGGCAATGCTGTATTCCCGCTCTTCCGGCGGTTTCATCGCGGTATTCCTTACCCGTACTTTATATCCTTGCTCTGTTTCGGTAATCTCCACTTTTCCGGCAATCTCGGATACAGGTGAAAGATTCCGGGGCGTGCGGGACTCAAAAAGCTCTTCCACACGCGGCAAACCTTGGGTTACGTCGAGTCCGACGATTCCTCCCGCGTGACGTACCCGCATCGTGAGTTGTGTACCCGGCTCTCCGATAGACTGTGCTGCCATGACTCCAACGGGAGTTCCGATTTCGACAAGCTTGGTCGTCGAGTAATCACGGCCATAACAGGTCGCGCAGATACCGATTTTTGCCTGACAGGCAATCGGTGAACGGACCAGTACCGTCTCAACGGTAGATTCGTCGATTGCTTTGGCGACATCGTCGGTAATCTCTTCGCCTTTTTTCACTAATGTCTTCTTCGTTCCCGGTACGACGACATCTTCCGCACTGAACCTGCCGACAATACGGGTACCAAATGCAGTCTGGCGTCCGTCTTTTCTCGATACCGTCCATCCTTCGCTGGTGCCGCAGTCGCCGACACGGACGATCATGTCATGTGCCACATCGACGAGCCGTCGGGTCAGATATCCTGCATCTGCAGTCTTGAGGGCCGAATCCGTCAGTCCTTTTCGGGATCCGCGGGTACTCGTCACGTATTCGAAAATGGACAATCCCTGGCGGTAGTTGCTTTTGGTCGGCAATTCCACGATCTTACCAAGCGGATCGACGACCAATCCCTTGATGGCACAGAGTTGTTTAAGTTGGTCTTTGCTGGCCCGGGCACCGCCGGACTCGATGATCATCTTGACCGGATTGTTATCTGCCAACCGGTCCCAGGTCATATCCGCGATGCGCTCCGTAATTTCGATCCAGACTTCGTTGGACAATCGCTTCTTTTCTTCCAGCGTGATAAGACCCATCTGGAAGTTCTGGTCGATTTCGATGACCTTGCCATCGGCTTCTTTTATGATGTCGCCCTTTTCGCTGATCATCTCATTATCAAATACCGACACGGAAAGTCCTCCACAGATGGTCGCTCCGAAAAATCCGATGTTTTTGATCGCGTCAATGAGGGTCGTTACTTCTTCTTTGGTATACATGCCAAATGCCTGGGTGATGAGCTGTTTGACAGTCGCGGCCTTGACGGGCGTATTGATATACCGGAGTCCGTCAGGCAATATCTCGTTAAACATAAGCCGTCCGACGGTCGTCGCGACGAGCGCTTTATCGATCCGCACGCGTATCATTTCCCGTAGACCGGTTTTCCCGGCCTGGTATGCATACATCGCCTCTTCCTCATCGGAGAATACCGGCAAGGACTTTTCGTCTTTTTTGGCTTCTTCCGGATCGGTCGTGGTCAGGTAATAGCATCCGACAACCATTTCCTTATTCGGTACGGTGATCGGTGATCCGTCTGCGGGTTTCAACAAGTTGTGCGTCGGCAGCATGAGGTCTATGGCTTCCTTTTGTGCAGCCGCAGAAAGCGGTATGTGGACTGCCATCTGGTCTCCGTCGAAGTCTGCGTTGTATCCCGCACACACACAGGGGTGTACCCGGATAGCAGATCCTTCGATAAGGACCGGATAAAACGCCTGGAATCCCAGTTTGTGCAGCGTCGGCGCCCGATTCAGCATGACCGGATGATTCTTCGTGATTTCTTCGAGGATGTCGTACACTTCCGGTGTCCGGCGTTCCAATACGTTCTTGGCATTCTTGACGTTCGGAGCAATACCGCGGACGATAAGTTCGCGAAGGACAAAAGGCTTAAACATCTCAAGCGCCATTTCCTTGGGAATTCCGCATTGATTGAGCCGAAGTTCCGGTCCGACGACGATGACTGACCGACCCGAGTAGTCTACCCGTTTACCCAAGAGGTTCTGACGGAACCGGCCCTGTTTCCCGCGCAGCATGTCGGACAACGACCGGAGTGGTTGGATGACGGTTCTGCTGCTTGGCCTTTGCGTCGCATCGATTAACGAATCGACCGCTTCCTGAAGCATCCGTTTCTCGTTCCGCAGGATTATTTCCGGCGCGCCCAAATCCATAAGATGCTTTAAGCGGTTGTTGCGGTTGATGACACGTCGATAAAGGTCATTCAAATCGCTTGTCGCAAACCGTCCGCCGGTTAACTGCACCATCGGGCGCAAATCCGGCGGGATGACCGGCAATATATTCATGATCATCCATGACGGATTGATGACGGATTTACGCATCCCGTCGACGACACGCAGACGCTTGGTCGCCTTCACATGCCGCTGGCCGCTAGAATTCTGGATCTCTTCCCGCAGTTCTGCGGCGAGTTTATCAAGGTCAATTTTCTTGACGACTTCCAAAACCGCCTCTGCTCCCATGCCGACTTTCAAAAACGACGCGGCGTCATAGTCCAAAAGCCGGAGATACTCATCTTCCGTAACGGTCGAAAGTGTCTTAATGCTTTTGACGATCGCGGTCAGTTGTTCGATGACTTCTTTAATTTTCTCTGATTCTTTGCGCGCCTGCTCATCGAGACTCGCGAGTTCCTGACGTTCACGGAGCGTCAGCTCTGAAATGGCGAGATCCTGTCCTTCTTTCCCCTGGATAGAGGTATGGACGCCGTCTTTTTCTTTGGCAAGCTCTTTCTTGCGTTTGTCTTTTTCTGCATCAATCCGTTTGGTGAGTTCCGCGACGCGCTTTTCTCCCTGTTCCGCGAGACTGGCCATCACCTTTTTCTTATTATCATCATCGACATGGACGACGAGGTACTGTGCGAAGTAAATGACACCCTCCAAAGCCCGAGGACTAATGTCCATAAGAAGTGAAAGCTTGCTCGGAGCGCCCTTGAAAAACCACACGTGCGCAACCGGAGCGGCAAGCGATATATGTCCCATGCGCTCGCGACGGACTTTGCTTTGTGTGACTTCGACTCCGCATTTGTCGCAGATGATGCCGCGGTAGCGGATTCTCTTGTATTTGCCGCAGTAACATTCCCAGTCCTTGGTCGGCCCGAAGATGCGTTCGTCAAATAATCCGTCTTTTTCCGGCTTGAGGGTACGATAGTTGATGGTCTCCGGCTTGATGACTTCACCGTAGGACCAGTTTTTCACTTCATCGGGGGAAGCAAGTTTGATAAGTAACCCGGTGAAATCAGCTATGTTGGCGAAATTTCCTTTTTTATCCATTTTTTTCTCCTTCGTTCGGTTCAGCCGGTACTTCTGTTGCGCGATTTTCTGCCGCTTCATCGGTCACGGTGGTCTCACCGCTTTCGACTGCTAATTCCTTGGCTACTTTTTCGACAACTTCTTCTTTGACAGTATCGGTAACGACGGGAGGTTTCACGGTCACGACCCCGGTCGGGATGACATTGAGTCCCAACGCCTGTAATTCTTTGACCAATACTTTAAACGACTCCGGTACGGTAGAGGCCGGGATATCCGTGCCTTTGACGATTGCTTCAAACGCTTTCGCGCGGCCGACCACATCATCGGATTTGATCGTCAGCATCTCCTGAAGTATATGTGCGGCGCGGTGGGACTCAAGTGCCCAGACTTCCATTTCTCCCAAGCGCTGTCCTCCCATTTGGGCTTTCCCTCCGAGCGGTTGTTGCGTGACGAGTGAATACGGACCGGTTGACCGGGCGTGTGTTTTGTCCTCGACCATGTGGATAAGCTTCATGATGTACCCGATACCGACGACGATGGGCTCTTTGTACGGTTCCCCGGTTTTCCCGTCGTAGAGGGTGCTCTTGCCGGAAAGCGGCAAATTCGCTTTACTTATCTGACCGACCATGCGCTCTTCCGAAACGTGTTCGAAAACCGGCAATGCGACTCGGAGATTCAGCTTCGACTGAGCAAGCCCCAGGTGTGATTCCAAAAGTTGTCCCAAATTCATACGGGAAAGAACGGAAAGCGGAGAAATGATAATGTCGATAACCGTTCCGTCTGCGAGGTACGGCATGTCGCCGGACTTGACGATCTTGGAAATGACGCCTTTGTTGCCGTGTCGGCCGGCAAGCTTGTCTCCGACGACGACTTTACGCATTTGTGCGACTTTGACGATAATCTTGCGGTTTGTGCCCGGTTCCAACTCATCGCCTTTTTCTTTATCAAGAACCGCAACATCGATAATCGTACCCCGCTCTCCGTGCGGCAAACGCAACGATGTGTCACGGACCTCACGGGCTTTTTCACCGAATATGGCACGAAGCAAACGCTCTTCTGCCGTCAGTTCCGTCTCGCCTTTCGGCGCGATTTTTCCGACCAGAATGTCATTGGGTCCTACATCTGCGCCTATGACCACAATGCCGTTTTCATCCAGATTTCGCAGTGCTTCTTCTCCGACATTGGGGATGTCCCGTGTCGTTTCTTCCGGTCCCAGTTTGGTGTCGACGACACTGCATTCATGCTCTTCTATGTGGACGGATGTGAGAACATCATCACGGACCAGACGATCGGAAATGACGATAGCATCTTCATACCCCAACCCTTCATAGCTCATGTATGCAATCGTGAGGTTCGTGCCGAGTGCGAGTTCGCCGTTTTCTGATGCTGGAGCTTCGATAAGCACATCGCCTTTCACCACTTTTTGGCCGATCTCGACCAATACTTCTTGGTTATAACACGTTGATTGCGAGGTACGTTTAAACTTTTCCGGCATATAGCTTGCTATATCTCCATTTTTGTACTTCACTTTGACGAGAGCCGCATCCGCATAGATCACTTCTCCGTCATCTTTGGCCCGTACTAACCGTCCCATAGCTTCTACGACAGCACCCTCCATACCCGTACCCACGATGGGTGACTGCGGGACCAAAAGAGGGACTGCCTGACATTGCATGTGCGTACCCATAAGCGCCCGGTTAGCCTCGTCATGGGCCAAAAACGGAATAAGAGATGCCGGAGCGCCGACCACCTGTCGCGGTACGATGTCTATGTATTCGATATTGGAAGCGTCTGTTTCCAAAAATTCGCCTTTGTACCGGACCGGAACACGCGTACCCGTGATAAATCCGTCACCGTCTATCGGCAAATCTGCGTGGGTGATGTAGTGATACATTTCATCGTTGGCATCAAGGTACTCTATCGCGGCGGTCACCCGTACTTTTTGTGTGCCGCCATGGCTCACTTTTTCGGCTTTCCTATAGGGAGTCTCCAGGAATCCGTATTCGTTGACCCGTGAATAGAGCGCCATGTAGGTGACCAATCCGATGTTCGGTCCTTCCGGTGATCTGACCGGATCGACACGGCCGTATTGGGATGCATTAATGTCCCGGATAGAGAAGCTTGCGCGCTCGCGGGAAATACCGCCGACACCCATAACCGTAAGCCTTCTCAAGTTGTCTATTTCTGCTAAGGGATTCGTTTGGTCGAGGATGGTCGAAAGTTGTGAGGTACGGAAAAAGTCGTTAATGGATGCGATAATCGGTCGCGCATTGACCAGATGACTCGGGGTAAGGTCTTCGGCATTGGGACCTGCTAAGCTCATTTTTTCCCGGATAGAACGCTCCAAACGCAATAAACCTACGCGGAATGCATTGGTTGCTACGAGCTCGCCGACACGGCGTACCCGACGGTTTCCCAGGTGATCGATATCATCGACATCCCCTTTACCGTTCGCGAGATTCATGAGGTACTGGATACCGCCAACGATATCATCTTTGGTGAGAACCCAGTTTGCTTTTTCGTTTGCGACATTCAATTTTAGCTTTTTATTCATCTTGTAGCGTCCTACACGCTCAAGTGAATAGCGGCGATAGTCAAAAAACATCGTCCGCAATAGCTCCTGAGCATTATCAAGGACGATGGGCTCTCCCGGGCGAAGTTTGCGGTAGAGTTCAAGGACTGCTTCGTTTTGGTTGGTAGTCGTATCTTTGGCAAGCGTTGCCTTGGTAAACTGGTGATCCGGGTTCGTGTCGGCGTCTTTCAGTATCCGTTCAATTTCCTCGTTCGTGCCATAGCCGACTGCACGAAGGAAGGTGGAGGCAACGAACTTGCGACGGCGGTCTATCCTAACCATGAGAACGTCGTTTCGGGTAATGAAAAATTCGAGCCAACTGCCATGCATCGGCCGGATCTCTGCACTATATAATGTACGTCCCGTGGTAGGATCCACTTCTCCGGTGAGGTAGATGCCCGGTGACCGGACCAATTGGTTGACCACACACCGCTCGATACCGTTTATCACAAAAGTGCCGCGTTCCGTCATGGACGGGATGTCACCCAAAAAAACTTCCTGGGACATCTGGTGGCCTGTTTGTTTATTGGTGAGGGTTGCTTTTACTTTGAGAGGCATGTCGTAGGTCAGTCCTTTTTCCTGGGCGACTTCCGGGGTGAGGCGTGGTCGTCCGAAGTAATAATCGCCAAGGGTGAGTTCCCAGTTCTTGCCGGTGAAATCGGTCATGGGGGTCACTTCTTCGAGGAGTTCCTTGATTCCGCGTTCCAGAAACCACTGGTACGACTCGCGCTGTACCAATGTCAGATCCAGTCTTGGAAGGTCCGGGAAGTCCGTTCCCCAAAACTCGCGCTTATGTGAAGTTGATTTAGATGCCATCAATCAATCCTTTGAAATACAAGACCGGTTTGTAAAAATTGGAAAGAACGACAAAAAGAAGCGAACAATGAACGTTCGCCTCTTGGGCTATTCAATTAGTCATTATTATATATCACTATTTCTCCTTGTCAAGCCCACACATACAATCTGCGTTGACAGGGAATAAAATCTGCTATGATACTATAGTACATAAGGAGGAAACATTATGTTTTTATTACCTATCAATGTCTGGGCAGTCCTCGTATCTGCACTTGCCTCCATGGCGCTGGGATTCTTATGGTACTCGCCGGCACTTTTCGGGAAGCAGTGGATGAAACTGAGTAAGATCGACCCGAAAAAAATGAAAGAAGCCAACAAGCACATGACGAAAATGTATTCAATAAGCTTCATCTCGACCCTTATCGGTGCCTATATACTCGCACAACTTATCGACCTCACTCTGACATCATCGGTAATGGAGGGAGCGACACTGGGCGCCATGGTCTGGCTGGGATTCGTCGCGGTCACCCTGGTCAATACGGTCGTATTTGAAAGCAAACCGTGGACACTATTTCTTATAAATAGCGGCTATCAGCTTGTGTGTCTCGTCGTTTCCGGCATCATCCTCGCCGTGTGGATCTAATAACTATTTCAGGGGTTTAGTAGCCAGAGGCTATAGTTGAGGACCATCGCAAAGGATACCCACAGCAAATACGGGGTCATGAGATACCCTGCTGTTTTATCCAGCTGTTCCATGCGCACAACCAAAAAGACGATGAGTATCCAAAGAATGGATATATCCACAAATGCGGCAGGAATACTGTGTAGGGAGAAAAAAATGAAAGACCACAAAAAATTAAATACAAGTTGTGCGGTAAACAGAACGATGTTCGTACGTACGGCAGGATTCTTTATTCCCAAGATCCAAATACGATATGCAGCTATCCCCATAAGCGCATAAAGAATTGTCCACACCGGGCCGAATACCCAGTTAGGAGGACTGAATGAAGGCTTCATCAATGTCGCATACCACACGGGAATCTGTGGGATGGTAAACATACCTGCGACCAAACCGACAGCTTCACACAGGAGAATCCACCCGCCGAGTGCGATAATGGAAAATGACTTCTTCGGTCGACTACCGTGGGAGCGGCGCTTCATATATATACTCTATCACAACAATAGCTGTCCCTGTGATCCCTCGTAACCAGCCGCTTTTTTTCGATAGGTGCAGTATTCACACGCGCTCGATGCGTCTGGCACCTCTATCCCGTCGAGGCAGGCTTTCATGCCGATAAGCGTCGGTTCTATCCAATCCGCATGTCCCTTGTGTGCCAGGAGCGTAAGCGCAAATTCCAGCTTGCCGTCGAACTCTTCGCGGTTTTTCGAGGCATTGGCATACACGATGTACGCGATGTCGGAAACGGTAAATCCGCTCGCACGGAAAATCCATTGGTAGACTTCCAGCTGTTTTTTGTAGCCCTGCTTCCATTGGTCATTCAGGGAAATCTCCTTTTCCGTGGACGTCGATTTGTAATCCACGATAATTAATTCTTTCTTCGAGTTCACCCACAGGTCGTCAACGGCGCCAAAGACGAGGAAGTTCGTTTGTTCGTGCAGCACCTGCTTGCCGGTGAAGTTTTCGCGCCAGGTATTCAGATCCTTGTGGACAAACGGCAGTGCATCTACGCCATAGCGCGTCATGAGTTCGTGCTTCTCGCCCTTCTCACGGAGGAGATCAAATTCTTTCTTGAGGAGCGTATCGACTGCGGAGTTTAATGAGAATCCGGGCATACTGGGACGCGAGATGCCGAGACGGCGGTCCAGGTAAAAACACCGGGGACATTCGAGGAAAAGATCGATCTTACTCCGGCTGACTTTAAAGGGAACGACTGAACCCGGTTGATACAATCTACTGCCGTGCGTCCATGCCATGGACTAAAGTATATCACTAGCACAGCCTACGGGACTAATTGAAGATCTCGACGCCGCCGAAGATAGCGGCGCCTTTGGCGACCAGTTTACATGTCGTGTCTTTGTCTCCGGACGTACGGTTTTCAAATCCGCCCATGATCCCGGCTCCTTCCGTCGTCACGTGCCAACTTTTCGGCACGCGCACTTTCGCTCCGCCAAAGACCGCGACGACTTCCAGTTCCACGGTTTTTGATTTGGTTTTGACGGCGGAAAGGTCAATGTCCGTACCGGCGAATATCACGGCGACTTTTCCCCCGCCGAAATCCGCAGACGTGAGATGTTTCTCACTACCGCTAAAAATAAGCACTTCGTTCAGGCTGTCCTGACGGACATTTATTCCTTTGATCTCCCCATGCCGCCAACTCCGGCCGGTAAGTAACCGTATACCGAAATAGATAAAGATAAACGGCACGATGTAATGGAAAATATCAAATCCGGTCAATGCGCTGATACCAATCGCCAATAAAAAGAATCCGATGATGAGTCTGCCGGTTGTCATATCCTAATCCTCCTTATGAAATCTAATACTGCCGATACTTCCGGCGACAAATTCATATGCGCGACGATGGGAGACCCGATCCACTGGAGTGATGCGACGAATATGAGTCCGAATGCGATAACGGACGTCACGAAAAGAATAATACTGGCAAGTATCGTGTTCCCGAATATGACCTGTAGTCCCATGAAAATAAATAGTATCGGCCAGAAGTGCCCGATGTAATCCCATACCTGCCACGGCACGGCATTCATGGTGTTGAGAAGAAGCATACATCCTCCGAGAAGGAGCATGACTCCCCATACGACACTGCCGGAGTCACGGTGGTGATGCCTACCCATCGAGTCACCGAAAATTTCTACATGCGGTTCGTCCTTCATTGATACTTTCGCCATATGTGTAACGATAAATACATATTATATGTAACATATATTGTTAAAAATATATGTATGAGAGTTTACAAACCTTTCTTGAATACTAACCGCTTGAGAAGGGTAAAATCCGCCCGCATAAGCGGCGCATATTTGGGAAACCGGAGAATGGCGGCGGGGTGCAAAGTGATGAGGTATCGTCTCCCGTCTTTTTCTACGATCGTACCGTGCTTTTTCATAATCGGTATGACCTCTTCGAGCATCGCATAGACGGCGGTCGCACCGAGAAGGACGATGATCTTGGGTTCGATGACGGCGAGTTGTTTGGTTAGGTGAGCTCTCCCGTGCTTGATATCTTTCTTTGTCGGCGTCCCGCGATCGGGCAAGTATTTGACCGGACTGGTGATAAAAACTTCGGCTTCTCTAAGTCCCGCATCGGTGATCATCCGACGGAGTAACTTTCCCGACCTGCCGATAAACGGC
Source organism: Candidatus Gottesmanbacteria bacterium (assembly GCA_023245335.1). Lineage (GTDB taxonomy): Bacteria > Patescibacteriota > Microgenomatia > UBA10105 > UBA927 > UBA927. The sequence continues at coordinate 426,849 of JAHFKK010000001.1, read as the reverse complement.
CTCCCGGACAGTGCTTCATTTCTGCCCGGCGCTTCCCCGAGAAACACGATATCCGCATCCGGATTGCCCTCTCCCGGCACCGGCTTGCCGCTTTTCTGTGCCTTGCATGTACGGCACCGCGCGATCTCATCCGCAATTTGTTGAAGTTTCTGAGTTTTAGTCATTGCTGCGAGTATACCAAATAGACAGCCCACCGCGAATGCGATGGGCTGTCAGAAAAAACAATACAAACAAAACGCGTTACAGGATATTACCTGAACTTCCGGTACTCGCGTTAATCCACGTCCCGTGACTTCCAGCCTGATATTTCCATCCCCACCACGGCTGATCAAACCCGCCATAGCCTGGGAAGTACTGCGCGATCCAGTCAACACGACCGGGTCCGCAATTGCCCGCTAAATCACAGTTGTAATCAAACGTACCGACATTACCGTTGGTCACCCAAGCTCCGGTCGGAGCAAATGTACCGGTAAATGTCGCACGATATCCGCCGCTCATCTCACCGTTCACGTCTGCACCGATGAATCCGGTACCGGCGGGACCGGTCTGTTTATAAAACGTATCGAAATGACCGTTTTCATAGGTCACGATCGCACAAAACGTCGCTGGGACGTCGGCGGATGCCGAAGCAGTCTGCCACGCCTTGATATGACGTGTGTAGCCTTCGACATTCCAGTAATTTCCGGCACTCGGAAAGTACACGTTGCTGCCGACTCCGGAATCCGTATCGTCCTGCACTTTTTGCGTCACGTCTACAAGCGGATTGCCTAATTTGTCTCCGCACGCCTTCCGGGATAATTCCTTATCCGGGTTAAAGACGCCGCCATTACGATGACTGTCATCACGATCATGTTTCGGTTTGTCGTCCGCAAATGTCCGCGACGTCGCGAGAGCAAACGAAAAAATAACAAGTGCCGCCAAAGAAATTCCTAAAAATATTTTTTTCATTATGTTTTCACCTCCTCTCAAAAAAGTATTTTCCACAAAAAACCGCCAAATACGGCGGCTAACGATTTATATCTCACGATTATTCTGTTCGAAATCGAACATACTATATCCACTATACACAACCCTATAAGAAAATCAAAAAGAGTCAGATCAACTACCCTGCGCACTGCAGTGAAAAATTCTTTTGAGCGCATTACAATACATCCATGACACTCACGGAATTTGAAGAACTTATCGCTACGGCCCTGGATGGGTTACCCGCGCAGTTTGCCAAAAGCCTGGATAACGTGGAAGTACTTGCAGAAATCTGGCCGACTCCGGAAGAACTGTCAGCCGGCGGCGCCGGGCCCGGGTCTACGCTCTTTGGCCTCTATCGCGGCATCCCGCAAACCAAACGCGGCAACTATACTGCTGCCGTACCGGACAAAATCATCATTTTCGCGGGTCCCATGCTTGCCATATTCGGCGACAATCCGGAAGTCATAAAAGAACAGGTGAAAAAAACCGTGCTCCATGAAATAGGACACCACTTCGGCATGACTGAGGAACAAATACGCAAAGCAGGTGCGTAGTTTCTCGCGGGTGATCTTATCCCCGCCGGGGACTGTGTTTCCCGTGCCTTATACGTCGATAATTCGGCCCGCCGTACTGGAAATCCTGTTTCATGAATATACGCACTAATTCCTCCGTAGATATAAAAACGAGATGGAATCCGCGTCGTCGTACTGGGCGATCTGTATTGACCGGCCGAACTTCCTCCGGGGTGGGGGCCCACCCCCGCTCTTTAAATATTTTACCAAGCGTGACGTTATCCATCGTTTCGGAGAGTATACATCTTCTATCGAATGATTGTGAATAAATAATCACTCCTCATACCGACATATCATAATTCCTCTGTATGCAAACGATGTGTAGTCTGGTATAGTTTTTCCTATGGCTACAGATATGTGTCCCAAATGCGGTAACCCGCTCGGCGAGATCCAGACGACGAAATCCGGCAAACAACTACAGCGGTGTAGTACCGGTCGATGGAATCCGGAAACCAAAAAAAATGAAGGCTGTGATTACGTAAAGTGGTTTACACCGGAACCCCAGGCCCTCGATGAGAAGTGTCCCAAATGCGGCTCTCCACTCGTCCTCGTCGTAACGCGCTTCGGCAAAAAAATGAAGAAATGCTCGACGAATATCTGGAACAAGGAAACCAAAAAGGCGGAGGGCTGCGATTATGTTGAGTGGATAAACGGCACGACCGAACCGCTCGACGAAATCTGTCCGGACTGCGGCAGTAAGCTCGTCCTCTATACGACATCATCAGGCAAAAAGATGAAGAAATGCTCGACAAGCGGCTGGGACCGGGAGAAAAAACAGGCGACCGGCTGCACCTACGTGCAATGGCTTAAACCCGGAGAATATGTGAAGCCGGGCGGACCCAACGGTGAGGAATTCCTCCCTCCTGAACCACCGGACGCAGAAGACGCCCGTTAGCGGACCTCCTTTCTCCCCGAATGCGTGTTTAATCCATACTATTGCGCAGCGTTGTATAATAACGGCTGGCTATGAAACAAGAACTTCATGAGGCTATTTGCGGAGCGAATGGGTGCCGTTACCACGAGCGCTTCACATCGGAAGCGATAGCGACGCAGCAACTGTTTTTACATCTCCAACTCTATCACCATGCATCCACAGATCCGAAAACACCTTCTACTGACTTCTTCGGCTGGGTTAAACCGTATCCGTCGCCGCCCGAATCGAGAAATGCTCACTGGCTTGGTGACACGAGAAGCGTCTAAAAAATATCTCTGACCTTTATTGTGGCCGTACTATGACCGTCTCAGCACCGTTCCAGAATCCTCCGCCGGTAACCAGTATGTTCTGACCGACTTTGAGATCTTTGGCCGTACCTTTAGTCATCGTATCGACGACCGCACCATCAGAAAGTATCACAGTACTAGTGGTACCGTTTGTCGCCTTGAGTGTGACGGTATTGCCGCTTATCGCGGTTATCTGACCGCCTGCCCCCATCATGCCGCCGGATCTCGTTCCGTATCCCCCGGATCCGCGTCCGCGCATCATACCCATCCGCTGTCCCATCATGGGTCTTTCATTCCCCCATGCTCCGGTAAGTCTGCGGTTAGCTACATGCACACCGACGAAAAATCCCGCCGCTCCTACGATGAGTGCGACTGCAATAACCAGTGCCACATGTGACGTATCTTTCATAATATTGTGTCCTTCCGTGCCCCCCCGAAGCCTTGTGCGAAAGAGGGTCTTATAATCTTTTTTTTAATAAAGTTCCTTGGCTCCGCCTTCAGTCGTCGTCCTCTCCGGTCCCGTTTCCTTGGATCAGGCGGGGAAGCTGGCCAGGCGGATGCTCAAGTATGGGAATAGTAACGGATCAACCTGAAAACAAGCTGAGGGCGCTCGCTTCTCACCAGTCTGACTTACGATACACAACGGTTCCCAACAGGGGAATCTCCCGCAACTTGTTTTGCGGCTCTATCATATGGCGGCCGTGTTCACTTCTGATAAGTACTCCGGCAGTGTGCCCGTCCCGCGGACGCATATCATCTACGACGAAACGATCGTCTCGCGTAGATATTTCCGTATGACTGCCGATCGGTATCAGCACAATCCTTCTCCCGCTTACTTTCTGGATAGAAAAAAGATCGGGACCTAATCTGGTCGTTATGTAGGTCGTTCTTCTCGTATCCAGCTTAACCATGGTCGTCACAGGAGTCCGATTCTCCGCGATCATCCGCAGGACTTGTCCCAAAGACTCCTGTTCTTTTTTTGAAAATCCTTTCAGCATATGCTGCCACGGAGTATACGACACCGCACCGCTCTTGTGAAGGATATTTGTTATACTCATCCTCGTATGTCTCCGACATCATGGGGAATTCTGTCACTTTTTGGCGCGGCGAGCCTGTATGGATCGCAGAACATCGCCTCCCGCATCGCCGGCATTTCGTACGGGCCGTTCCTGAGTACGGGAGTGCGCAGCATCGTCACCATCCTGTTCCTTTTCTGGTTTGTGCGGTGGAAACCCATCGCTCGCGCCCACTGGAAGTGGTTTGTCTTGCGCGCGGTCGGCAGCATCATGGCAACCGCCGGATCATACGCCGCAGTCAATCACATGTCCGTGGGAGCGGCACTGTTCACGTTTTATGCGGCGGATATTTTGTTCAGCGGACTTTTTGGCATCGTGTTGTACAAGGAAAAAATCACGGTGGTGAAAATGGGCTCACTCGCGCTTACTGCTGTCGGGCTGTACCTAATTAACTTCGCTCAATCCGCACTTACCTTTAATTGGTATGTTATCGTCGCGCTCATCGGTGGCATCGGGGCGTCTTTGTGGAGCGTATTTTCCCGCCCGATTTCCAAATCCTATTCGTTGCCGCAGCTGGTCGTCACGGACCAGGGACTGACACTGGTCGGCGCATTACTTCTCTCTCTTATCGTGCGTGAATCATGGTCTGTCGTCCAGGTAAACGCACAGCTTGGAGCCATAGGATTTCTCGGGCTCACCCAGGTCTTCACCGGGCAACTGGTCGCCCGCGGATTTATGGTCGTGGACGCACAGGTCGGCAGCGTCATACTCCTAAACGATACGGTGGTCGGCATGATTCTCGCGTTTTTTATCTTCCGTGAGATCGCGCCCGTGACCGTCATCCTGGGCGGCGCGTGCATATTTCTCTCCTCGATCATCCCAGCGGTTGCCGAGCACAGGAAGCCGCACACAAAAACAAAATGATACGACTCAAAGTAAAAACGTTACGGACCTTCCGGGAAAAATCTGTGGGCCTCATCGGCGCGGAGTCCATATCTCCCGTCATGTTTACGACACGATGGGGCATCCACACGTTCGGGGTGAGACACCCGATTGATGTCCTGATTTTAGACACCCACAACCGCGTTGTCTGTATGAAAAAAAGCCTGCCGCCCAATCGATTCTTCCTCTGGAACCCACGATACTATACCGTCATCGAAGTACCGGCGGGCACGGTACACGCACACGATATAAAAGTCGGAAGTCAGATTTCTCCGGAACAGAAGTAATCCTCCGTCAGACGGATCGTATGAGGTAGGGACTGGAAACTGTTCTGATTTTCGCGACGATTCCCTTTTCCCCGCCGGGCTTGGGAGGCTTCGGAGATTCCGCGTGACCGAGTGCCGATTTCATGGCACCTAATTCCGCTTTATCTTTAAGCGTTTGGTCTTTTTTCCCGCTCAGCTTATCTATCCTCGCCTGGATGAGTGCCTGCTTTTCTGCCTTCGGCAGTTCCTGGTAATAATTACTCTGGGCGATCATAAAATCATTCTTCTCCCGAAAAGACAGATTACCAAAAAAATCCTTCTGCTCGTCGGTATCCATGAGGAACCATTCTTTGAGGGAAATAGGATTGGGCTTATTCGTTTCCTGGTTTAACGTGGCTTCCATATGCTAAAGAATCTTCCAGACGTTTATATCACTTTTTCCCAAACAATCCAAAAAACGACGGCAGCTTCCCTTTGGACGTCTGGCGGACAACCGTCATGGTCGGACTATAGAGACCCACCTTTTGTTTGATGGATTGTTTGATCCTGCTGGGCTTCGTATATCGCTCGATGGTACTCACTCCCGTTGCTTTCCGTATGGATCGCTTCACTCGGGTAATTCCAAGGATCGTGTTCATAGACGGCTTACGGTAACGGAATAGTTTCATAGACAAAATCGTACCATAATCATACCACCCGATCGCCGAATATAGAATTCGGTAAGTAGAGAGGCAACCATCACACGCTCATTAATCCCGGCAGGTCCGCGAGTACTTCTTTCGCGTGCACTAGGGGATTCACGCCTTCATACATCTTCACGATTTCACCCGTGGGATTAATGATATAAGTGTTACGTAGTACTCCGGTAAATTCTCGACCCATAAACTTCTTCACTCCCCACGCGCCAAAGCTTTCGGCCACTTTGTGGTCGACGTCGGCAAGGAGCGGGAAAGTGAGCTTGTATTTGTCCGCAAACTTTTTGTGGGACTCCACACTGTCTTTGGATATCCCAAGTATCACGACTCCCCGTTTGGCAAAGTCAGCGCCGAAATCCCGGAACCCGCATGCTTCCTTCGTGCACCCCGGCGTATCGTCTTTGGGGTAGAAGTACACCACTACCCATTTACCTCGGTAGTCAGACATAGAATGTGTCTTGCCGTCTTGGTCAGGAAGAAAAAATGAAGGGGTTTTCATACCTACGCAATTCTTGAGATTTCTTTAAGAATTTCGTCTGAATTACTTTTGTTTACTAAATAAAACTTATGTTTACCTCCGGAAATCTTTGACCATAAATTTCCCAGATCTTTCTTGTAGCCAGTATCTTCATTACTAAGTCTATCTTCACCTTTATATTCAATTAGTAAATACTTTCCGCTTTTGGTTTTGGCTATAAAATCGGGGTAGAACTTCCCCTGTTTCCACCCTTGAAGGTAGAAGTCTTCTTTTTCGCGATTCCTATACCACCACATAAGATTATCTAGCGTGTCTAAACGCATAGCAAAATCTGTTTCTTCGCCGTTTAAATGACCTGACCGTTCAAATAAGTGTTTCTGAAAGTGTTCTTCGGATAATCTTAAAAGAAAGATACTTTCTGTCGGCGTAAAGTAAGCGGAATCGGTGTTAAGGGCCTTCTTAGACATTAGCTTATCAAATACACTTTTGGCATATTCGGTAATTATCTTTAAGACTTCGAATCCGATCAATTCTTTAAGTCGAAACCTATTCAGGCTTATTTCTTCGATCTTATGTTTCTTTGAAGCTTCAACCAATACCAAATCGATATATTTAGACATTTCGTCGGAAGAAACGACATTATGTCTGATATTCTGTTTTAGCCAATTACCTACTTCTTCAATTGAAAAATCTTCCGGGTACAAGATTAGGCTAAGTTTCCCCTGCGTTATGCGATATAAGCCGTTTTCTTTATCTATGTCAATCTTAATTCTTTGATTCTGGTCATTATGAAAATCGATTTCGAATGGTTTGGAATGATCATAGATTCGGAAATCTTCACCAATAAGATCTCTATTGAAAGCTAAAGCGTCGCCTTTGCCTTTTATCCCCAACAATGGAACTTTAATATCTTTATCCTTGATAAACTTATCGAATTCTTCTTTTTCTGGGACGATCGTTCCTTCATTTTTACGAAGATCTTGTCTTGAATAACCGTTTTGCTCTAAGCCCTTTATAATGGCGCTAGAAGCCCTGTTAAAGCTTTCAGAAGACGTATAGATATAGGAATAGTTAAGATCTACCGACTTTTTGTCCTTGGCATTAGGTAGACGCATTATGCGTCCCATTGTCTGTTCTACGGCTATTGTAGCGCCTAGATTAGCAACAGAAATAAGAACATAAGCAAAAGAACAATCCCAGCCTTCTTTAAGGGCGTTTACGGTAATTATGTAGCGTATCGGACAGTTCGATTTAAATAAGTCAATTCCTTTAATCTGATCTTGCTTACTGGTCTTAATTGCAATTTGTGCTTCTGGAATCTCAAGTTCTTCCAGTAAAAACCGTTTAATTTTTTCTACATATATCTTTGTGTTGTTTTCCTTTTCTTGTTCTGCTTGAAGTAGGGCGACTGGACGAATATATTCTTTTGTTAATCGCTTTTCTTTTCCCGCTAGCTTTTCAAGATCATTACGTTGCTTAACGCCATCACGAATTGCTTCTTGCCATTGGGTAACGTTATCTAAGTAAATGGGAATCTTGACCATCTTTTCTGCCTTTAATTCAGAAGCAAGAACTTTAACTAATACATTGCTTTCTGCCCTTGGTGTAGCGGTAAATTCTAAAATAAACGAGGGGTTAAGCTTCTGAAGCATTTCAAATGATAACAGTGTTTGTGCATTATGTCCTTCGTCAACTATTATAAGCGGATTGTTCATTTTGATCACATTTGCTAGTGAATAAATGATTTCACCTTCCTCGTCTTTTTCAAAAAAGTCTTTGTCTTCAATAAGATTTTCAAAATGGGATATTAAAGAACCGTTATTCTGAAAAACCTTTAACCACAATGTATCTGTTCGTCTAAATGCTGAAAGACTAGCAACTACGATACATAGATTATTTTGTATATCCGATTTTGATATAGATAAGGCTTCTTCAATCGTTAAAACTTTAACGTTATTTCCAAACTTACTATCTAATACTTCACGATAGGGATGGTTTCTGTCTTTAAGGTTGTTTAGAGTTTGGGACCTGATAGCGTCCGAAGGAACAAACCATATAACAAGACCTTTTCCATTTTTATCTTTTAAATAACGATCGAGGATAACTGGAAGTGCGTGACAGGCAACTAAGGTTTTTCCACCGCCAGTCGGAATTTTAATACATACAAAGGGTGATTCCTCCAGCTTTTCTATTGGCTTGTAATGCCTTTCTTCGTCACCTACCTGATCTAGATAGGCTATTCTAATTCCGCGCCCACCTTTTAAGGCACTTGCATTAACCAGAAAATCATCTAATTCTTGTAATGTTCTAGCTTGATACTTTTTTAAATTTAACATATTAATATTTCTTTAATTCGTAAGGAATTTGTTTAAAGACAATGTTGTGCTTTTCACAATAATCGTCGTCTAATAGGCATTTATCGGCAAATACAACCTTTTTCCCTTCATATCTGGAAATTGACTTTAAAAACCTCTCGTCTAAAACATTCTTTCCTATACCGTTGAATAATAAGAAATAATTATTTGAACCAAAACTACCTATATAGGAATTTCTGATTATTCCTAGATCTAAATATGACTTTGTTTCAGTAAAGTAAATATAAGAGGCTAGGTCTTCGTAATTTACTACGTTGTTTATAATACCTGTTCTGTCAAATAATTCTCCGTTTAAATCTAAATACTGGAAGCCTTGCCCTGTCCCGTTAGGATACATAGCTCCGTTATATCCTTTGATTACTTTTTGAAGTCTAACTGCGGTTGTTTTTTTAGCTATTTCCTCTTCAAGCTCGACCAATATAAACTTTCGTTTACCACCATCTTCTTTATTTAATTCTAATACTGCGTGACCTGTGGTACCTGATCCGGCGAAAGAATCCATAATAATATCGCTACTTCCAGATCCTAATTTGATACAATGCTTAATCAGATCTACCGATTTTGGATAGTCAAAGGGCGAATTCCCACCAAATATTTTCCTTACAATCTCTTTCCCATTTTCATTATTAAATTCTGATTCTGTCCAAAGTGCTTTTGCCTTAGTTAATGACTCATTTCCCTGATCGTCGTAAAGGTAATCTTTTCTATAGATTCTCCATACACCGGTAGAAACCTTTTTGCCAAGTAGAGTACCTATTTCTTGTGCTACTTTATCTTTTCCCCAAGTCCAACACCCTTCAACACCTGTGCTGTTCAAGGGGAAAACCTCAATTGTGTGTTTGGTGTCTTTAGTTAAAGAAATCTTAAAATCAACAGGATTTACAAAGATTGGGTAATATAAATTAGGTCGGTTTTTGCGGTTAAAAACGGGGTTCCGATTTCTTAATTCAAGTGTTCTATAAATACCTTTGTCGTCCTTTTTGTTATATGTTCCTAAAGAATGACCTACTTTAGGAATAAGATTTATACAAGAATCGAGTTCGGCATTTTTCGCATAAAGAAGAATATACTCGTGGGTTTTAGCTAAAAATCTATCTAATGTTCTTCCTCTTGGATTAATTTGAACTATTATCATAGCTACGAAGTTTTTAGACCCAAATACTTCGTCCATTAAAAGCCTAAGATTGTCTACTTCGTTATCGTCTATCGAAACAAAAATAGCACCGTCTTCTTTTAATAAATCCCTAAGAAGTTTAATTCTAGGATAAATCATACATAACCACTTATCGTGACGTTCAAGATCTTCCGTTCCTACTACGGAATGAAGCCATTTTTTAATTCGGGCCGAATTTACCTTGTCGTTATAAACCCACTTCTCGTTTCCCGTGTTATATGGTGGATCAATATAAATACACTTAATCTTATTGTAGTAAAACGGCATTAAAGCTTTTAATGCTTCGAGATTGTCACCTTGTATAAGAAGATTGTCGTCCTCACCGACTGAAAGTTTTTTGTTTGGTTTCAGCACTCGAAAAGGAAGGTCCTTGTCGTGGTTTTCGACTTTATCTTTTCCGATCCAAGTAAGCTGTGGCATATAAAAATAGTTCTGATCTGCCCTATTTTACACCCATTGCAGGTTTACTACCATCTATTTTTTCTAATTGCAGGACACGTGCAATTTGGTCGATATCCTGCGGTGTAAACTTAATTTGCGACTGATGTTCAAGGATATGCCGGTTAAGCCATGAAGCACCAATTATAACCACATCTTGTATCGGGTGCTCACCAAAGCGCATGGTCGCTTTTGGACTTGAAAATACGAGGAGTGAATCAACATATATGTGACGGTCTATATGTGACTGAAGATAATCAGTTAGCGCGGTAGCCTCGAGACGTGACTGACCGATAAAATTCTTTTCGAGTGGCCGGCCATATCTCAACAACCGGCTTCCATCATAAGTGATATTGCCTTTGTGACTTTTTACTTCAACTGCCCATATTCCATTTGGGCCAAGGACTACAAAATCAATGTTTGTCTTTGTATCTGAAAGTTTCACATCTTGAATAACTGTGTAGCTGGCGGGTAAACGGTTGAGTTCCTCTGCTACTTTTGCTTCACCGGTTATCCCATAACCAAAAGCAAATTCGTGCTTCATCCCGTCATTAACAAAGTAAGTAATGACCTTGTAAACGATAAGAAAAACTATCGTAGCTGTCAAAATAACCCAAATATTGTGGACAAAATGGAGTATAAACACCCAATACCACAGCAACGCGACCACAAGACAAATCATGAGAAGATACCCTCCCAGCATGTAATAAAATTTTTGCTGGATTAGATATTTACTAGTCCCTCCGATAAATTTAGCCATATTGAACTTTTCTATTCTTTACCTCCAAGGTCTACACGACTATTAGCGCCAACCAAAGGCGCTGGCTACAAGAAGGTAGGTCCATACGCCAGCTAACCAAATCCAGAAAGCCCATTTGATACCGTGGAGTAAACGTTTCAAGGATTCCCGGACGGGACAATGGAAGAGCCGTTTCGACAAGGAATTCAATAGAATATAGACCACGTATATCGCGATACATACGTCCTGTACAAACTCATGCCAGAGATATTTCCGTATGCGTACCGTGAGTACGACGTCGCTATCCCACGTCAGTCTGCGTCTTGCCATACCATCCCACTATACCACTCTATGTTGCGTATATTTTCCATAAATAGCTTCTTGTGGTACTATAGGCGCAACCAGCCCGCCGACGACATATGTTTGACGAAAAAAGGTTTACTGCAACGGTACATGAAGCATCCGGCAATACACACCGGGCGCGGTTACTCGTCCAGCCCGGCTTCGCCGGCAAAGTCGAGATCGCGATAGAAGATAAAAATGGCCGACGTGATCTGGGGATACTAAGAAGGGCAGAATGGCTGGACCCCCGATTCGCCAAAATGATGCTACGTAACTGGGGCGTGGGTACACGATTGCATCCTGTCGGCCGCTAAATCCCCTTACCTGGTTTTCTGTCCGGCCATGCGGAAACTGAACTTATGGCCTTTCCAGAGCTTACGCCTGATAACCTGATGCGAGATATGGTCTCCCTTTCCGCCCATTTGTATATCTAATAACGTCTCAAGCTGATCGTGCGTAAGTTTGCCGGGTTCTTCGCCGAGACTAAGTGCCAGCTGGATATCTGCAGCTTCCTGTTTCTTGCGTGCTTCCACATCCGAACCAATTTTTCGCAACGCTGCTAATTTCTCGGCTGAAATGGCGTCTATGATTGGCATACCAATAATTTCTGTCTTACTTTACACGCTCGGGACAATGAAACCTATTCTAATTCTAACTTCCATCCTCTCCTTCTGGTTTTCTCTTCCAGAGCTTTGACGACTTCATCGTTGTTCTCGATGTCGGTAACACTTCCCAACACGATACCTCTATCTTTCTTATTGCTTCCGGAGAATTGGATGATGACACCGCCCTTCCCGCGTGTATGGATGGACGCAACCAAATGAGAGGGATAATCACCGATCTCTGCAGGTTCGTTACTGCGCCAGATATGGCTCTCTGATGCGAATTCTGACACCGGTCTATTTATAAAATCGCAATAACCCGGAGGCAAATTTTTGGATTCGCGAAACAGCTCGTTCCTAGCCCGCTTCACACTACGTAGTAATTTCTGTACTGATGGCATAGAGATCGATAAATTGTGCTCAATGAAAAAAACTTAAATTCCAAATGCCCTTTTGAGCGCAGCCACGCGTCGGGCTATAGAAGCGCGCGCGCCGGTTGCTGGTTGTACATCTGGTTGTGCCTTGAGTCGTGGATAATCCACATCGAATGGCACAGTCCTTCCTGCGGCACGCGTAAGGAATGACCCCATGCCTTCTGGTGTCCGTCCAAGGAGGATGAGAACACTGGGGACTGATTCCTTCGCTGATGATGATTTTCCTGTCATAGGCTGTCCTATAGGCCTAATATTATACCTGAAACGGGTATATTTGCCAAATCGGAGGTTGAGGACGGTTTGGGGGATGACGTTACTGGATCACGCCGTTTGCGTCGGTGATCATGCCGTAGTCATCGCGATAGTTCTTATCCAAATCCTGACTGCCGACATCATCTGACCCCGTCATCTCTATGAAATAGAGTACTTGGCCGGGTTTGACGGTATACTGTTGGAACTGATCATCCGCATCTTTCGGCGTGAGCGAGACCTGCTCCGATCCGTCAGCAAGTTTCGTCGACTTCACGGCAAAGCCGGTGAGTTTGGCTTGGGATTCAGGAGGTATATCTCCTGGCGCGATCTTAAATGCAAATTTCTCTAAGGGCGATCCCATAAGCTTATCGCCTTTACCTAGGATCGGCGGCCTGTTTGGAGCGCCGCTGGGACGAGGCTGCTGCGCATTTTCGCGCTCTGCGCCCTGTACCATGGGACCATTGGATTTATGCATGAGGAAGTATCCTTCACCTGCAGCAAGAACAACCAGAACGAGAATAACGATGTTTTTAACCATGTGATATATATTACAAACTCTATGAGAAATGTCAACTCCGGTTTAGGAAGATACGAAACTACCTTTGCATGGAGCTCGTCCACTTCTCCACTCTTCGCCATGTGTCCCATTATACTGCTCACCGGTAGAAATGACCGACAGAACGCACCGGGATATTTGTACTATAATGCGAAAGACATGAAGTTATTTTCCGGAATGAGCAGGGGACTTATATTTTCACTGGCGACCGCATTCCTTTGGGCGTGCTCGCTCGTAAACACCCGATATCTTCTTCTGAAAGGCGAGGATCCCCTCAACCTTACCGTCTGGATCGGCCTCATCATGATCCCGCCGTGGATATACATACTCGGCAAACACAGAGAGGAATACCAAGCGCTTTCGCCTAAATTCAAATGGTATCTCGTAGGTATAGGGGTCATATCCTCAGTGGGCCTCAACTACCTGCAGTCGATTACACTCCTGCACTCGCCCGCCGCAAACTTCGCGTTTCTCTATCGTACGATCGTCGTATTCACTATCATCCTCGCGTATATCTTTTTCAAAGAAGCCATCAGCGTGAAAAAGTGGATACTCGCGGGACTCATCCTTTTCGGCTCATTCTTACTCACAACCAACGGGAAAGGCATACATCTCACGACCGGAGATATCTATACCCTGGTATACGCACTGTCCGCCGCATTCATTTCCAACATCCTCATAAAGCACACAATCTCCCGGATGCATCCGGACATAAGCGGGGCGGCCATATCTATCGTTTCTTCTGTCGCCCTTTTTATCTTTGCCGTCGGAATTGGCGCTCTGCGGGTATCCGGACACATACCGTTTATCATACTGGGGAGCGCCCTGTCGCTTGGCATCACGATGGTACGGAACCGGGCGTACAAACATGCGACCGCCTCATTTGTGACGATGATTGTGTCGCTCACCCCTGTCTTTGTCACCATCCTGTCGTACCCTTTACTCCATGAGCGGCTGGATGTGTACCAGCTCCTCGGTGGAGCCGTCATCGTGGGATCGATGTTTTTCGTCGAGCGGTTCAAAATCTGACCGTGAGCTTATTTGTAGCTCTTGATCGCACTTCCTATGTTTGCCGCCCAGGTGAGGAAGCGATCATTCGGTATCGTCGCTTTTGATCTCGGACGCAGGGACAAGAACTTCTCAGGCCCCAGGATGAGATAGATGACGTTGATCGCTCCGTCCTCCTGGTACACGACCATGTTATCCATAGGTATGCCCGAAGCCTTTTCTACCTTTCGTCCCATAGCCTCATTGCCTGTCTTCTGATTGGCGACGGACAGATAATCCAGATTGAGCATGACGTATTCTTTGTCGGTGAGATAATAACTGCAGTCATTAATCCCTGCGATTTGGGGCGGCGCTACATGGGTAATCTTCCCTCCCAGGGTGCCTTCCATAAATGCCTGGGTAAACTGTCCACAGGTGTCCTCCACGATGTAATAACTTTTGTCCTGTCGGCTCGGTTCACCGGGATACTGGACGAAACAGTTACGGAGGCGCTTGCCCGGATCGGAGTAGTTCGGGAGGGAAACGTTTTCCTCTTTACAGGTTCCGGTTGTTGCGGTTGCTGTGGTCGGACTTGTAGATACGGTCTCATGAGTTGGGGGCGGCGGCGATGGCGCCTTTCTCGTAACAAGCACTGCGCCGACGCCTATCAGAATGACTCCGGCTACAATAAGGAATGGGGTTTTCATACCATTACCTCCCTTCGCGCCGAAATTCATCGGCATCGTCATAGTGGCGCGTCACCGCCGGTTTGTCGATGAGATAGATTACAATATCAATACAAAGTCTTCCGTCTCTTGCACACTGTGCTATACTCTAGGTCGTCACAATGAATGATATCGTTACCGTCGAAGAAGCTGCCCGGTTTCTCCACAAACATCCGGATACGATCCGCCGGTGGATAGAACACAAAATGCTGAAAGCCCGACATCTTTCTGCGGGAGGACACGGGATATACGCCATTCTCCGAAGCGATCTTTTGGAACTCATGGTATCGGAATCTATAGAGGCAAAAGAAAAAGTGAAGAAAGCTCCACCGGTCTCGACTGCCCAACGCGTACTCCCCTTATAGATCACGGCAATCATCGCTCAACGAGGTAGGTAGTCAAAAATTTACGGATAGACGTCACCACTCCCTCCTGAAACATCGCATTACTTTCCGCCACCCACACGGCAAACGTATACAGTTCCCGATTGTCCACCTTGAGCCATTTACCGTTCACGTAGAGAAATACAAACAGTGTCGTCATCGCGATCCGCTTATTCCCGTTTTTGAACGGATGATTTTTGATCATGAGATAGAAAAGAATCGCCGCTTTGTCGATGAGGCCCTTATAAAGATTTTTGCCGTCAAACGTCTGAAAAGGGACACGAAGACTGCTTTCTAATATGTTGGGGAAACGCGTATGGAAATCCGGAATCGGCTCCTTCCATCCCATGAGCTCCTTAGCGAGCGTAAATGAAATGTATTCCACTTCATCTATGGTGAGTTTGGTTATCATGAATCTATTCCTTCCCGAGTAAGCGGAGCGCATCTCCATACTCGGCCACGGTTTTCTTGACCGCCTGATTCATGACCAACTTTTGCTTTGGAGAAACTGCTTGACCCGTCACCACACCGATATCGGCGGGATCAATCACATAAGAATGACCGACTTTTACGGCATGAATTTTCCCGCTCTTGACACGCTGAAACACCGTGATACGGCTTACGCCCAAAATCTTTGCTACGTCTGTCGTGGATAAATACCGTTTTGTATCCATATGTTAAGTACAACTCATATATTAACATATGTTAAAACATATGTCAACCTTAACATAGAAAGGGAATGCGAAACAAACGATTCACTATTTCGCGTATCTCGTCGTAAGTGTCGCGGTCGCTATGACATGGCCTTTGGATGCGGCGTCGAATTCCGGCCGGGTCGCAGTGTCCGTAAGTGTGAGCTTGGTGTCCAGAGCCATGAGTGTAAATATGTAACGGTGCGTGCCCGATGGCGGACATGCGGGCTCATAGGCCGAAGCTCCTGCACTATTTGTTCCGATCGCTACCCCTTCCAGTACGCCATTTTCCTGAATTTCCGTCGCCTTGGGATCGATGTTCCAGACCAGCCAATGATGAAATATCCCAAACGGTGCATCCGGATCATCGAGGAAAAGTGCCAATGATTTGGCCGCCGTCGGGACCCCGACAAAGCTAAATGGAGGGCTCATCCCTTCGCCTTGACAGCTATATTTGGCAGGCAGCTTTCCGTTGTCGGTAAATGCAGGACTGAAGATATTCATACGATCGGCTTTCGTGCGGCAGGGAATCAAAGGTTTGGGGTCACTTGGATTCCCGTGTTTCACCCACATACCATTCTGGCAAATCCAGGTATCTTCGTTTCCCCGCGATGCGAGAAGCGCGAAACCGGCTATGATGATACCCAGGAATACAAATGCGATTGCTCTTCCCACAAGAATATTATATACCGCTTTGTTTCCTTAGAGCGCAAGCGGTCCGCAGGCCGTATATACACTTACCTCACTCGCCGACTTATGAACGTTGAGCGCCAAAGGTAAATTGGCCTTGAGATCGTCCATAGGGACCGCAAGCGTCGTGACAGACGATCCGTTCACCACAGGCGTAAGCGGATACTTGACCGCACCCACTCCCGGACATGCGCCGAGGTGGATATGTGCGGGCTGTGCCACCCCCGATTTGGAACCGGTGAGCGCAATCGTCACCACCACTTTACCGTTTTGCTGCTCAAGTGTTGCTGTCCCGGTCTCACCGGACCCGTTTTCAGCCGCCAAATCAACCGTCACTTTGTTCATACTGCCCACAGACGGCGACGGACTCGCAACTGCTCCGGACGGCGCGCCCTGCATGGTAGTCGTCGGATTACTGTTCGCGGATCCGTAGTTATATCCGCCTTTATTACCCATGAGAAAATAATAGATGAGCCCGTAGACAAGCCCGCCAATCACTACATACAAAAGAACCCATTGCCATAACGGCCGTTTGCCGTACCCTTCTGAATATTCTGCCATAGGAAATACCTCCACTTATAGTGATATACATTACATTCGGAGAAGTCAATGTAAGTGGAGAATCAGTCTACCAGCTTCCGCCGCCTCCGCCACCACCCCCGCCGCCGGAGAACCCTCCTCCTCCGGAAAAGCCGGAAGAGAAACCGGAAGAGGATTTGTATGTCGCGGCTGTCGCAAATGAGGTGCTGTATCCGCGGCCGAGACTCTGTGCGAAGAGTAATGTATTGAAGTTTCCTCCGGTCGAAGATTCATACCAATCCGGTCGTTTGATCGCGATATCGCGGAATCGTTTGGCCCAGATGACTTCCACACCAAATGCGATCGCATACGGCAGAAGTTTCTCAAACATCATCTGGTTTTTGGCCTGGAACGCAAGCTGCTTGTCCTGGCTTACCAGGAAATTTTTGAGGGACCTGGCTACCGCTGCCTGACCCGCTCCCAGCATCGTTTTCCTCGGCATATGGAGGCCAAACGTCAGCGATACCAAAAGAAGTATGGGATTAAACGTAATGGCAGAAAACACCGCAAGGACAATATAAAGTAACCGGACCTTCTCGGGATTATTCGGGAAGAATCCGTCGGAAACCATCGAGATATACAATGCGTTACTCACCGTATGGATGGTCTCCCGGAGGTCCAGATCCTTGAGCTTCACGCTGTCTTCGCCGGAAAAAATACCGGTGAGAAGCGTAACTTCGTAGGATTGCAACTCCGAAGCACTCCATTTTTTCATCTTCGTGAGGGTGAAGTCTCCTTTCGTACTTTCGGTAATCTTGAGATACCCCCGGCGGGCAAGATCTATGATCGTGCCATAGATATCGCGCATATCAACACGTTCGTCAATGAGGCCGCCGGTTTCCGCAGGAGTAAGCGTTCGCCCTGCCGCAGTCGTTGGCGGACTGAACCATGCCTTCACCTCTCCCATAGCGGGCTTGGGGTCCCTCCCTGACGTCCACCATTTCCAGACGACCATGATAGGTGCGACGATATACCAGATAAATACGGCAATCGCGATGAGAACGAGGACAATTTTTCCTGCTGTTGTCGAGAAAAACGGTACGACTTCCTTGGACTCGAGGACGGAAACGATATTCTTCGGAAAACCAATAACAGTCGTCAGCCCCTCACCCGCGGCGAGTTCCCTGGTCGCTTTTACGGTCACGACGTCGTTGGCAACCGTCATAGTGCAGGAGCTTTCTGTCGATCCCGGTACTCCGGTAAAGCAGGATTTCTGGATGGTCGTATCGGTGATGCCGTTCGGAAGTTCTGTGATTGCCTCGGCTGAAAGGACGGGTACAGACCACTCGGAACCGATGTCGTTCCAGTACCATTCATCGTGATCGGAAAAATACGTGATCCCGCCCGATACGTCATAAGAAATGACATACCAGTGATCTCCCGTGAGCGTATTGTCCGAATCCCCAACTTTGAGTGATAGGTTCGTGCCGTCACTGCTTTGGGTCACGGGGTATGCGGCATTACTTTCATCCGTGACGGTGATGTTGTCGATCGTCATGGCATACTTCTTGCCGTTACTATTTGTTTTGACATACGGGATCGTCCGTATGATGCCGTGCCGGGGAGACGAGAAATGATAGAGGAGGCGTTCCGATACCCGCGCTGTTCCGTCGGTATGGACCGCCGCATTCACGGCATACGACTGGATGTGTTCGGCGGCAACGTCAGCGCTCCCCTGAGCAAATGCCAGAGGAGTGACGAAGAGCAACAATGCTCCGATGATACTGCCGATGATTTTGTTCATTTACCCGCGGAGAAATTTCGCGATATTCGCATTATGTTCCTCGATGGTCTTCGCGTAATGGATAGCTCCCGACGTATCATGCAGATAATACCAGTAGTCGGAATCCTTGGGGTTTGCGACGGCATTAAGAGATGAAAGGCCGGGGTTACAGATGGGGCCCGGCGGCAGTCCGGGATTGAGGTATGTATTGTACGGCGATGCAATTTTCCGGTCATCATCAGTAAGTTCTTTTTTCCACCAGCTCTTATCACTTGACTGATATCCCAACGAGAACTGAAGCGTGGCGTCGACCTGAAGCGGCCAATTGGCTTTCAGACGCTTGAGGAGTATGCCCGCTATGACCGGGCGATCCTGATCATTATGCCCTTCGCGCTCAACCAGGGACGCGAGTGTCACCATCTGATCGACCGTCAGTCCGTGTTTCACTGCCGAGGCCTTCATGGCATCCGTCACTTTTGCATCAAATGTTGTCCGGAACATATTAACGACTGCTCCGGCCGAAGCGTCGTGCGGGATACGATACGTGTCCGGAAACATGTACCCCTCATGGGAAACTTTCAGAAACTCGCTTTCGGGGATATCCAGATTTTTGGCAAGGACGACGGCAATTTCCTCATTGCGCCAGCCCTCCAGTACCGTCACCCAGATATCCTCAAATCCGTGCGTCAATTGCTGAGCGACGGTCTTACTGTCCATCGTTTTGTTGAGCCGGAAATCTCCCGCCTGCAGGTTTTTCTCTATCCCCATGACTTTGACGAGAACAAAAAATGCCGTGGGGCTCCGGATGAGCCGATAGGTCGCGAGGTTAGCCGCGATCACCCGCACTCCATCCCCGGGATGCACGGTAAACGATATCGGCGCGGGATCCATAGGGTCGACGGCCTGTGTGCTTGTCCCCCACCAGCCAAAGAAAACCACGATGCCGACCGCTATCACCAGAAGAAATACGATGACCCGAGAGAAGAATATGTTGGTACTATTTGATTTCATCGAGAAGCGCCCTCCGGTATTTGTGTGCAGCCGGATCATACATATAAATTCTGCCGCATGCGCAATCGACGCGCTGCATACCTTTGCCTTCTTTGACAGGAAGAATCTTGCCGCAACCCACGCATTTGCCCTGGGCAAGTAGCCACGCTTGAACCGGACCTAAAATATTTTTGAGCATATCTGTTACCGTTCTATTCTACATGAAATATCGGCATAGTTTTCAACGTTTCCGCGGCTTCCTTCAGGCGCCACGCATCCGAACTATAAAACGTCCCTAGTATATCACCCGTATCCACCGTCTCTTCAAGTTTTCGGTTGAGATACATACCGGCCTTTTTGTCCGTGGGGTTCCCGAGAATCCTGCATATGACGGTAATCTGCTGATTATCTATGGCAGAGACTATCCCGTGACGCGGTGATTTGAGTTCATATTTGTGATTACCTGGGACGAGTTTACTACTCACCACGTTGGGATTCCCGCCCTGGGCTTTGATGATTTCCTTCATTTTTTTGAGCGCTTTCCCGGAAGACAGCATCTCCCGCGCGGTTTCTTCGCCGTCCAAAGACTTTTTACCCGGTATGTCCGCGTAACAAAGCGTCAGTAATTTGCCGGCGAGCCTCAGCGCCTTTGCCTCAAGTGCAAGAGGGCGCTCCGGCGCCTGCTCCAAAACTTCAAATACGTCACGCGCTTCGAGGACCGGTCCGATACCGCGGCCGGCGTTTTGGCGTGTTTCGTTTATGTCAAAAATCATTTTGACGCCAAATTTTTTGGCCAAGAGCGCGAACTTCTTGGCGATGAGTTCCGCGTCTTTGAAATGCTGAATCTTCATGGTCGGCCCCACGGGAATATCGATGATGATATGATTCGCGCCCGATGCTACTTTTTTGGCCATCACGGAAACGATAATTTTGTCGTACGATTCGAATCCTAACGGGCGTTCGACCTGGATGAGGATATCATCCGCGGGTGCCAACCCCACATGTCCGCCCCAGACGATACAACCGCCGACTTTTTTGACGATATGCGTAATCTTCTCAAGAGAAAGATCAACCGGCGCTACCACTTCCATCGTGTCCGCCGTTCCCGACGGAGACGTGATCGCCCTCGAGGAAGTCTTCGGTATGGTGAGTCCTGCGGCGGCGATAATCGGGACGACGATCATCGTCGTACGCGTCCCGGCGACACCGCCGGTCGAATGCTTGTCCGCGACCACCCCAGGGAACTTAAGCTTGGGTCCGGTATTGATCATCGCTTTGGTCAAAAAGTACAGCTCTTCATCGGAGAATCCTTCCTTAAATCCTGCCGCGGCAAAATATGTAGTGAGGACGGGAGAAAGATCCTTATTGGATATTTCGTCCATGATGGAAAAAATTTCATTGTAGCTCAGCTTTTTACCGACTAACTTTTTTTTGATGGCATCTATTGCCTTCTGTTCACCTTTTTGAGTCATATGATTAAATCCTTTCTAACCGCGCTTTGACGTTTAGCCGATACAGAAATGTTCCGGGCGGCACACAGGTCACGAGCGTGAGATATGAATCATCGAACTGCTGCTCAAGCGGTGTGAGATCTGTGGGCTCTACAACAACTTTATCATATACGATGTACCGATACTTCACCCCGTCATAGGTAATGAGGATATCGGTCCCGTTTTTTATGGTCGGCAAGGTCGCAAATACCGCATGATAGTCTTTGGTCCCGCGGAAAAGCTGCGGCAGCGTGGAGTGCCCGAAAATGACGGTATTGCCGTACTCACCCGGAAGTCCCGTTCCTCCGTAATGGATGAGGCTTTTGCCGAGGTCATCCCCGGCAATAGTAACCGTTGCACTCTGTATGCCAAGTGACGGGATAGAAAGCGAATAACTCGTGACGGGGGCCACGACTTTTTTCTGCGGTTGGGTCGGGAACCACGTATTGGGATCGGTCGTGGCTCCTCCTGCTTCCGCATACGCAAGCGGCGCCGCCGGACGGACACTGCTGTTTTCGACCGGACTCACGGTCTGGGCATACATGATCTGATCAAAAGCGAAAAACGATACGATCGGCCAAATCGTCCATGTGATGACGCCAAGTCCCATCAGCATGAGCACATAGGATATGACAACCGGCCTGGAGATGGGCTTTTTTCGTACTGCTTTGACGTAACGGTACATCACCATAGGTTCAATTGAGTATAGACCATCATATCACCTTATATATGTAGTGAGGCGCGTAATTTGTGTAAGACACGCCACGCGAAGGAAACGAGATTGCGGGGCCTGCCGGTCGCGTGTCCCGCGATTCGCCTCAATTCGTTCGTGAAATAATAACTATTTCTCCATGCTGCTACGTCTCACTCCGAAGTGCGGACTCATCGCAGGATGCTCTCGCGACCGTCACCCGTGGATTACCAACGCTTGGCGTGCGCACACAAATTATGCGCTGAACAATATACTGGTGAGCTATCGCTGGACTGCTGTGGTAATGGTGATATTGTTGCGGTTCATGGGCAACCGGCTTTGCACGGGCGAAAACGCAAACTTATACTCTGCCCCTGCTACCCCGGTCGTTTGTTTGAGGATGGTAAGCGCTGCGGTGACGTCCTTTCCTGCGAGGGTCGTTTTAAGTGCCTCGGTGTCGACTTTCGGAAGTGCGATCGCCGTGAGTTTCGCAGTCAGCGTTATGGAGCCGTCTTTTTTGACCGTCACGTTGGAAACCGACACATTGGTTTGATCCGG
Source organism: Candidatus Gottesmanbacteria bacterium (assembly GCA_023245335.1). Taxonomy (GTDB): domain Bacteria; phylum Patescibacteriota; class Microgenomatia; order UBA10105; family UBA927; genus UBA927. The sequence continues at coordinate 404,273 of JAHFKK010000001.1, read as the reverse complement.
CGCCAGGGCATAGCCTGCCGGTACTTTCCCTTCTACCAGAGACGTAAGGATCGCTTTTACGTCTTCATCGCTTATGCTTATCCCGCTTACCGTTATCGTGATTTTGCCGTGCAGCTGGCTCGCCTGCTGATCTATCTCCTGATCAAATGACTTATCGGACACTGCAGTTTTTACCGTTTCATCTATGAGATGCTCCCCGCCTGTCGCACTTGCGGCTAACTGCGATTTCGCCTGCCCCACCAAATCATCCGTCAGGGCTTTCACGAGTCCGTCCTGGTCGGCGCGCGAAATGACCGTCACTGATTTGCTGTTGCCGCCGGTAAATGCCGCATCGTTCCGGGCTGATGCCTGCGAACCACTCACACCGGTAAATACGAATTCTACGCCGGCCGGCAGATTGCCGTTGGGTCCTATGTCTTTGGCGGTGACGTTTGCGGTCGCTTTTCCGAAGGTGATGGAACCTATGTCTTCACTGGCTGAAGCGATGGAAACATCACTGTCGAGAGTAAATGACAGACTGTTTCCCGTAAGCACCGTTCCCTTAGGGAGCGTCTTACTATTCGTGACTTTATTATAGATAGTCACGGTTCCCTTGGACGGATCGCCGACGTTTTTCTTGCCGGTCACTGCAATTGTTTTATCGCCGCTTATGGATTTGCTTTGCGTGTGTCCCGGTATGATTTTACTCGCGGGGTCTGCGACAGTTGCGGTCGGATTGACCGTCAGCGTCGTCGACTGGTCCACCGACTGCGGCGATACGAGAACGGTTACCGTGACCCGTGGGACGAAATAAAAGAGGACCCCCAAGAGAAGTACCACACCCACAGCACCGAAAATATACATGGTATTTTTCATTTTGGGAAACCGAAGGTGCGACAGGAAGCGTGTGACCGGAGCAAACATATCCGCCCGGACGGTAGGAATGCTAAATGGCAATTTGAATGGCTTTTTTGCGTTTGTATCTTCCACTTCTTCTTCGTCTTCTTCCTCAAATACGTCCTCTTCCAGCTCTTCACGATTAATAGGTTTCGCGACGACCGGCCGCGGCATATGTGAAGCCGGAGTTTTTTCCAGTATGTCTTCTTTCCGGAATCCCAGAGACTCGGGTGTCACGAGTTCTACATTTGAGACTTCTTCATCGGATGATTCTTCTTTTTCGATAGCATCACCCACTGTTTCTGCTTCCGATTCCAACGAACCGGGTTCTCCCTCTTCCTCACCTGCACTGGCGATACCCGATTCTTCGCGCTCATCAACCGCTTCTTCTTCCACTTCTTCCTTTTCCGAAGTCGTGTCGGCAGGTGTAATGACCGGCTCTGAGGGAAGTATGGACGGGCGCGGTTGCGCAACGACCGTCGCTACCGTTCCTGCGGCTTCAATCGGCTCCCCGATGTCAGAAGCAAGTTCCGCGGCCCCGGCCAGGGAAACCGCGTGGAGAAGCGACTCTACGGATACGATCTCTATTTTCGGGAAGTGGAGAAAGTTTGTCCGCGTGGGCCAGGGGTGTTTCAATAATTTCGTCCGTACATCCTCGAGTCTCACGGTATCCCCGCCGTACAGAAGCATCCGGGAAGGCAACACATCGCCATCCTGATTCTTTTTCAGGATCGCTTCCACGACAGCCGCCGGATCATCCGCGAGATCGACCGTATCCTGGCTGGTAAGTTTCCCGACCCGAAAAAGGGTGATGAGCGCATTTTTCTGGGAACACCCGATGAGGATGATGCTCGGCGGTACGCCTTCGTCGTTTTTGAGAGAAAACGCAAGCGCTTGGGACAACGGAACGAATCCCACAGGTTTAAGTTCCAATACCTGTGCAAGTTTTTTAAGCTGCGGCCGGATCTCATCAGCGATGTTCCCTTCCGCAGTGAGGTACGCGCCCGGCATGCCGAAAACTGTTTTGGTGATCGCCTTTGTTACCCCTACCTTGTCTTCCGCGGCCGACAACAACCGGTCAATGACCTGTATCCGCGCTTCCCAGGTATTCTCTTTTACGACGCCGTGAGCGAAGCTGGCTATTGTCGGTAATTTGGCCGGATCCATGCTCCACACGGCAACGGCTGCGGCATCGACATCCATGTAGAGGGAAAAGTAGTATTCTTTTCCGTCTTCCTTCTTTTTGATGAGTGAGGTAAGCGCGCTTGGTAGCTTCATGTCAGATTAGAGGGCAGTTCGTGTACAAAACTTTTTTACTTTGAGAGTAGTCCGTAAATTCGCCGGATACCGGCACCGGCAGACTCCTCTTTCCGTATTGTAAAGTGGCCTAATGTTCCTGTAAAGCTGACGTGCGGCCCGCCGCAAAATTCCGCGGAAAAATAGTCCGCGGGTGTCGCCCGTTCGGGATCCACACCTTCTTTGAGATTGACGAAATAGACGCCGACCCGATCCGGATATTTCTGGCCGAATTCGCGTTGCGCGCCCATGGTCTCGGCGACACCCCGCGCCATCTCGATACGCGTGACTTTAAGATTTTCCTTAATTTTTTCGTTCACCATCACTTCGACTTTTGTGAGTTCCTCGGGCGTCAGCTTGCGCATGAAGTTGAAGTCTATGCGTAAGCGTTCGGCCGTGATATTACTTCCGCGTTGTTTGATGCTCGGGTCGACGAGCTTCTGCAGACTCGCGAGTAACAGGTGGTGTGCGGTATGCAGCTTGGTCGTTTCTTCCCCGTGATCCGCAAGTCCGCCTTTAAACATGCCGGCAGCGGCTGTTCTCGAAAGCGTTTTATGTTTGTTAAATTCTTCCTCAAACTGTGCACGGTCGACGGTCTGCCCTTTTTCCGAGGCGATCTCAACGGTCATTTCCCATGGGAATCCGAACGTTTCATAGAGGTTGAAAGCGATCTTGCCGTTTAACGCCGGAAACTTTTCTATTTCGGCAAGGCCCCGCTCGAGCGTCTTGCCAAACCGGAGCGCCTCCTCCTGGAGGAGTAACCGGATTTCATCAATTTTTTCCGTCACTTCCGGATAGCTTCCGGCGTATATTTTCGCTACCGGTGAAGCGAGCCTGCCGATATAGGTGAGATCCTTGATGAGTCCCAGCTTCCATCCATAGAGAAGCGACCTCCGGATAAGCCTGCGGAGGATATATCCCTGTCCTTTATTGGACGGCAGGACTCCATCGACCATCATCATGATTGCGGCTTTTATATGATCGGAAAGGACGCGCATGACGCGCGTCGGTACCGGCTCCTCCCCATATACACGACCGGATGCCTCTTCGAGTACCTGGATAAGCGGGGAAAAGAGATCGGACATGAACACATCGGGATTGTCGTTTGCCGCAGCAGTCATCCGCTCGAGTCCTCCGCCGAAATCCACATTTTTCTGCGCCAATTCTTTGAGATTCCCGTCCGGCATCTTTTGGTATTGCATAAACACGGAATTGGCAATCTCCATAAATCTGCCGCAGTCGCAGTTGGGGTGGCATGGTTCGTTTTTCCACGGTGATTTTTCATGAAGTCCCTTGGCTCCGAAATCAAAAAATACTTCACTGTCAGGTCCGCCAGGCTCCCCCGGCGGCATGTTTTTCGGTTCGCCGGATCTACTCCACCAGTTCTTTTTGGCAGGATATGCGAATATCCGACCGCCCTCATTTAAGGACAGGCCTTCTTTCGCATCAATTCCGACTTCTTTGAATATTTTTTTCCATATATGTATCGACTCCTCATCTTTGGGAACAGCCCCTTCTCCTTCAAAAACAGATACGTAGAGACGCTTGGGATCGAGCTTCAACTCTTTCGTAAGAAACTCAAATATCCAGGGTAATTGTTCTTTTTTGAAATAATCGCCGAGCGACCAGTTGCCCAGCATTTCGAAAAACGTCGTATGCCGGTTATCACCTACTTCATCTATATCCTGCGAACGGAATGACTTCTGGCTGTCGACCAACCGTTTCCCGGACGGGTGCGTCTGGCCTAGAAGGTACGGGATAAGAGGCTGCATCCCCGAGGAAGTAAAAAGCGTCGTCGGGTCGTTTTCCGGAACCAGGGAGGCCGAAGGAATCGCGACATGCTTACGGGCTTTATAATATTGTATAAATTTATTTCTGACGTCATCTGATTGCATATGGTGAATTATATCACGATTATGGCCTCTTCCATTGACCTCTAGAAAGAACACCCGTATACTGAAAACGATCCATGAAATCATCCGCTGCGAAATTATTGCTGCTTATCGCGCTTATCATATTTCCGCTTATCATCTGGGCCATCGTGACGCAACCCCAGGACGTGAGAAGCAGGGCGACAGACACCAACGCGACACCAACCATAAATCTTACCCCCACCGCCACACCGTCTGAGACGCTTACGCCCACCGTCACCCCGACCCTCACGCCTACTCCGACCAATAGCCCTCCCAGATGTCTCGGGCTCTCAGCAAACCCCGGTGCAGGAGTCAAACCGCTGACCGTCAACTTCGCGTGTGCCGGCTACGACTCGAATAATGACATAACGGCAGCAGAGTTCGGATTCGGCGGAGACCAGAAGCAGCTCGTAGAAAAAAACGTCGGGCAATACGGCGCGTTCTCGATCACGCACGCCTATGCCAACCCCGGATCATATAACGTCACCTGCCACGTTCGTGACAACAATAACAGCTGGTCCAGTTACCCATCCTACTGCACATATACGGTTGTGGTGAACGACAACGCTCTTACGCCGACACCCATCCGCACACCCGCACCGACGCAGGAAATAATCGTCAATGAAACACCGATGATTTATACCGGCGCATTCCCGACACTCGCACCCCTTCCGTCGCCGACGCTTATGCCGGCAATCATCACCCCGACACCAACTCCTAAGCCTGCATGGTGGACCAGTGCAAAAATCATGCAGATGGTCAGCATAGTGGTTATAAGCGGCGTTACCATCATCGTTGCCCTCATGCTTCACTCCTTCTTCGACAGAAGATGATCGGGAGGAGTACAATAGGCTTCATAACCCATGCAGATCGTTAAACAAAAGCAAACCCATTGGGTAGAGACAGCTCCGACGACAACGGTAGAAGAATATGTCATGCGGGAGCGGGGTCTAAGCGGCGCCACCGCGATTATCTCCGGCCGCTATCCGGTCAAAGGCTATGCGATGAACATGATATCCAAAGAATTGGCATTGGTGATAAGCGGCGACGGGTTTATCGGTGTCACGGGGAAAAAAATTCCCATCGTCATCGGTGACTGCATCTTCCTCAGGCCCAAAGAAAAATTTTACTGGGAAGGACACATGGCTCTTTTTATCGCGACCACCCCTGCCTGGAAAGCTAAACAACACCACATGGTGAAATAAATCATTATGGACGACTCCTTCAGTCGTGTCGGCAGCACGCGTACCTTGCCGAGTATACTCGAACACACGGCGCAATTATTTGCCCTTGGTACTGTTGTCTCCTTCGTACCCATCACCACGGGCTATCAGGACTATAATGTCGAGCTCACGACAACAAACGGTAAATATGTCGTCAAAATATTTGCCGCAGACAGATCCAAACAGCGCATAGACGACGTGATCCGGGCGCATACCGCATCGGCTAAACTCCGTCTTCCGGTTCCAGGGCTCCTTGAGACGGCGGACAAACGAAAACTCATCGACATCCCAGGGAAAACACACCCGATATATCTTTGCGTCTTTGAGTATTTTCCCGGTAAACCGTTTACGCGTACTCCGGTCACGGATACGGATCTTGTGACCTTAACCCGGACAATGTCGGCCATCCATCGCATTCAGGGCGTCATTCATCCCTACTACGATTCACTCGGCATCATAAATCTGCCGGAAGAGTTTAAAACGAAAAAATCCGCACTGAATTCCGATGAACTTACTGCCATCACACCGGTCGTAACGAAACTAGGTAAAATAAACCTTTCTCTATTTCCCCGGAGTATCATCCATGGGACGTTCGAAAAAGAAAATATACTAAAAAGCGCCACCGGAGAGATATGCATACTTGATTTTGGCTGCATGGATTATCAGGCCTCGATCCTCGATATCGCGACATTTATCGCAAACTTCACTCTCTACGTCGACACGACAAAACGAAGCGCCATCATCCGAACTATTTTAGATACGTATGAGGAAAAACGACCGCTTACCAAAGATGAAATTGCGGCGCTCCCGACGCTCATCCGCAGCCAATTTGCCGCCTATGCTATCGGTATGTCGTATCACATGCGCATCGAACACGACATGACCAAACAGACGCAGACCTGGCTGGACCGGGGGTGGGACGGACTGCGCGCATACGCCGCAGTCAAAAAAATATTATAATTTGAGCCTACTATGCTGGCGTATATTTTTGGGCTTATTTCGTATTTCGGCTGGGGCATCGGCGATATTTTCGGCGCCATCACTGCCAGAAAAATAGGCGGATATCAAACGACATTTTGGATAATGACCGGCGCTGCACTCCTGTTTACCCCGCTCGCCTTCCTCTACTGGCACATGCTGATCTCGGCGCCGCTCATAGTGATCGCCGCAGCGATTCTGGTCGGTTTTCTTTACCAGTCCGGAAATTTTGCCGTCAGTCTGGCCTTGGTAGAAAGTGACGTCTCCATTGTGCTTACCATCATGGGGTCGTTCGGCGCACTCATCGTCCTTTTCTCAACGCTCTTTTTTCATGAACCGCTGAATCTCTCTAAGTTTATAATCATCGCCGGCATCTTCTTGGGTGTGTTTCTCTGCACGTACAAACCCGGTGCACACGTAGACCGAAATCATATGCGGGGCGTGTGGCTTGCGCTGTATTCTGCTTTCAGCTTTGGCCTATTCTTTACGGTAGTCAAACTATTTACCCCGACGTTAAGCTGGTTCTGGCCGGTATACCTTTCGTTTTTCTGGCTACCCCTTTTTTACCTATGGTTCCGACGGATGCATATCCGCATTTCTACAAATGCACTTTCCAAAGCCCGCATTCCGATTCTTGCCAGCCTGCTGCTTCTGCGCGGTGGTGACTTTTTCTTTAATGTCGGCTTACAACATGGGCTTGCTGCCATTGTTGCGCCAATCGGTAGCGCTTCTCCTACACTTTCTGTGCTTTTAGCTTTCCTTATCTTTCATGAAAAACTCACCAAACGTCAGCTCATCGGCATCATAGTTGCATTAACGGGTATAGTTGCGTTAGGATTTGTGGGGTAAACGGTATGACCACCATGCTTTTGGGTTTTATATCCTGCCGTGACAAAAATGAAGCTGACAGTATCGGCATTCATTTACTCAAACACCGTCTCATTGCCTGCATGCAGATACTGGATGGAGTGCAGTCTTCCTATCTATGGCCGCCCGGCAAATCCACCGTAGATTATGCCGATGAGACATTGCTTCTGGTCAAAACTCTCGAATCCAAATGGCGTGAGATGGAAAAGGCCGTCATAAAGATGCATGGGTACAAAAATCCCGAGATCCTCGCTTTCCCTGTGTCACACGCCAGTAAAAAATATCTGGATTGGATCATCGGTGAACTAAAATAACTACTTATGTTTATCCACTTAGAAGGACTGGAATGGGACACGGAAGGACTTCAAAAAGTCGACCGCATGCTAGGATCGCCGTCAGAACCAACAACTATCCTAGTCTTTGCCGATCAAGACACAGCCTACAATTTCTCTATTAGTATAGATGGGCTACCACATTACAATCGTCTGACTCATCTAAGCACAGGCAAGAACGTTAAAAAAGAACGGTGTCGTCTAAATGGAAAATGAATGGTATTTATAGGATCACCGACTGCTTCTCACCCATCACATCCGCGGGCAAGATTTACCGCGACAAGACTGCCTTGAGTATTAACTATATTCGCTTCTTACGTTGATGCGCCGGACTCGCTCAGTAGGTTGTGTCTTGCAAGGAAATCACTACGCAACCCATAATCAGGCTTGTACCAACCGTTTCTCTTTGTATTCGTAAATAACCGTGATGGTCGAATATTTTTTGCCTGCGATTCGGCTAATACCTCACATAATGCATTGACGGCAAGTCCTTGAGTTTCCTTAAGTAAGTCTCCTGTTCTCCCCAAAATAAACGGAACAAACAATCCGTAACCGTCCATGACTGCCGCCGACAGCCGCCGCCCGTCTGCATGGATATTCGTATGGAAATGGAAAAACGGGCCAAGCAACTTGTCTCCTTCTTGCAACATTCTTGCATATCGACTCTGAAGAAAACGATCCCGTTGGGTCGCCTCGTTGAGCATTAAGGGGAGCTGTTTATTCGTGGCTTTCAGATATCCTTTCAACCGTCGTGTGTTCACCATGTCCTGAGGAAGGCGAGCCACATCAGTGGTATTAATGGCAGATACAATTTGATCCAGCTCACCGAGCTCTCTCCGAAACACCGGCATATGGCGTCGGGCATATCGAAACGAGTCACGCAATTCCGGAGCGCTAATATAGTGCTCCGCTATATCGACTAAGCCTATCGGTATGTCATCGATTTCAGCTAACTTCATAGTCGCGGCCTATTATAACGCTCAAAACTGGTCAAATCAAAAACGCCGTTGTTTTCTACTTGCAAGGATCCACTATAATCTAACCATGACAAAATCCGCACTTATCCTCCACGCTTGGCACAACGGGCCGGATAAACATTGGTCCCCGTGGCTGAAAAAAGAGCTTGAGACAAAAGGATATACCGTCTATCTCCCGGAAATCCCAACCATGGAAACGGATGCCCCGGACCTCAAATCACAAATGGACTTCATAGAAAAAACGGTACCGCTTGCCGACGACTTTATTGTCTTTGGGCATAGCCTGGGATCGCTTCTCGCCATGCGGCTTGCGGAAAAACATAAGTTCAGGAAACTATTTCTCGTCTCCGGATGGGATTTTGATGATCTCACGGTCGAGCATCAGTCATTTTGGAAAACAAAAATGAATCATAATGCTATTAGAAAGAATGTGAAGGATATCTACGTCACGTCCTCGGATAACGACCCGTATATGACGGCGTTTACCATGGAAGCCATGAGCAAACGATTCGGTGCTACCTATATATTCGTCAAAGGCGCCGGGCACTTCACCGAGAGTTCCGGCTACGCCAAAATCCCCCAGCTCCTCCCGTACATTTGAATCTGCCTTTCGTAGCTATCCAACGCTTTGAGTGATATCATTAACCTGGAATGATTCGGAAATCCGGGGATAACACCAAAGGTATTATTTTTCTCTTGGGATCGGCACTTCTCTATAGCATTATGCCGATTCTTATCCGTTTCCTCGGGAGCGGCCATGTTCCCCCGATGTCACAGGTATTCCTCCGGTATATTTTTGCCTTTCTTTCTGCTCTCGTCTACTTCATCATCACCAAGTCCAAGTTTGCACTTTCCAAAAATACTATTGTATTTCTCGTTCTCGTTGCGGTATTTGGGTATGCACTCACGAATCTCTTTTTTACGTACGGCATCATCTACACTGAAGTAAGTAACGGTTTATTTATCTTTTATTGCTTTTCCATCATTACGCCTATCCTGGGTTATTTCATACTGAAGGAAAAGGCGAACAGATATAACCTGATTGCTCTCGCCGTCACATTACTTGCGCTCTTACTGCTTTTCCGGCCGAATTCATTCGCGACATGGAAGATCGGAGGATTTTCCGCACTTCTGTCTGCCTTTGGCCAGTCGTTTTACCTTATAAGCCGCAAAAAGCTGCCACAATATAGCTCCCAACTATTACTTCTCGTCAGTACGTTTGTCGGTGTCCTTGTGCTCGGAGTGCTCTCATTGTCTTTTGAACATTCTTTTTATGCCGGAGGAAACGGAATTACAACACTAGCTCCGAATACCTGGCTCGTCACGGTCCTTTTCGGCATTGATAACTTTCTCGCGTGGCTCCTTATGAGCAAAGGCTTCCAATATATTAAGTCGGCCTTAGGCAGCATCCTACTTCTTTCCGAACTTCTCTTTGCTACACTATTGGCATTTCTTTTTTTCCGGGAAATCCCGGGCATGTATGCAACATTTGGGGGCGTACTTGTTATAATTTCTTCGATACTCATTATCCTGAAAGGCGACAACTCCTAATGATCAAACAACTCTCCCGTTACTCTGTACATCGTCTCGCCGTCGCAGGCCTGGTACTTGTCGCTGCCGCATATAGTCTACTAAACGTTTCATCTCGATTACTTGCCGAAGGATTCCCACCCATGACCCAGGTGTACCTACGCATCAGCTTCGGAGCGCTCATACTCATGGCTCTATTCCGGAAACACCTGCGTTGGAAACGAATTATTACAATGCCGGCGCGCGATTTCCTCATACTGCTTTCTATGGGAATCATCGGGTATTCCATAGCTGTTTATTTCAGCACGCTTGCAGCAATCAACGCGAAACTTATCAACGTCACCGTCATATTTGCTTCTGTGCCGTTCTTTTCATATCTATACGCATTTTTCGTTCTCAAAAAACCACTGAACGGAAAACTGATCGCGCTTCTTATCACGTCCCTTATCGGCATCACCATGGTCGCAACCAAGTCGTTCGTTCCTCATCTTACGGTATTCGGAAAGGGCGAGTGGTTTGCGCTCCTTGCGACCGCTACGATGGCGTGGTTTTATGTAGGCCGTAAGCTTCTTTCCACACATCTCAACACACACGAAATTACGATCTCCGTCATGACCATCGCGGCGATATCCGGATTTCTCATAGCAATACTTCGAGGTGAAACTATCTCTGTCTCCGCGTTTACCAATCCGCACGTCCTCCTCGGTCTAGTGATAGGCACGGGTATGAATATCCTGGTAAATCCTTTGGAAATTTTTGCCTTCAACCATCTGGATGCGGTCATCGGCACACAGGTACTACTTTTAGACAATGTATTTGCTCTTCTGTTCGGCTATGTTATGTATCACGAAATGGTGGGGGTGCCGGAAATGATCGGGGGTATCATTATCGTGAGCAGCGTCTTTGTCGCAAACCGATATCTGCATGAAATTATCTAAAGGATTTATTTTTACGTTCCTTTCGTCGTTCTTCTGGGCGACGAGTATCGTATTGGGGCGTATAGTTTTGAGTCACGGCGAAAATCCGTACAACCTCGCCTTCTGGACGACGATACTGGCGGCTCCGTACTGGCTCTTCGTATTTTCCAAAGAAAAGAAAAATGTCCGCAAACTCACAAAAAAGGATATCTGGCTCCTCGTCGGCATGGCACTCATAAGCTCCGTCGCGGTAAGCTTCGTCGAGGCATTCGCACTCGCGAATACTCCGGCTGTGAATTTTTCATTCCTCATCCGGATGGTCTCCGTATTTATCATCATCTTCGCAGCGATATTCCTCCATGAACCGGTGACGAAAAAGAAACTCGTGCTCCTCATCACCATTCTTTCCGGCGCCTACTTACTCACGACCAACGGCCAGCTCTTACATTTGTCGACGGGCGATCTCCTGACGCTTCTTGAAGCGATGCTTCTTGCCATAGGAAACGGCGTGCTTATCAAGCTCGCAGCCAACCGTATGACACCGGGGCTCGGCGCGTCCGGTAGATTTGCGATCGCACTCATCCCTGTAATTCTCATCGCAGCAACACATACGACACTCCATATCCCGAAGGAATGGCTTTTGATACTGGGTATCACCGTCGGGGACTTCGCCCTCACGACATTCCAGTTTCACGCATTTAAATATGCGAGCGCATCATTTGTCACGATGATCATGTCATTTACTCCGGTTCTGGTGGCATTTATGGCAGTGCCGATACTCAAAGAATCATTGACACCGATCCAGATCGTCGGCGGACTCCTTATCATTTCCTCCGGCGTTCTCGTAGAAAAGCTGAAGATATAGTATGAAAAACCGTCTCGTTGACCTTCTCGCTTACTGCAGTATCGCGCTCTACACCCTAGCCGCAATCCTCGTGTCGGTCCACCGCTTCTTCCAATACGAAGTGTTTTATTATGATTTCGGCATATTTGACCAGGCGATCTGGAACGTCGCGCACTTACGTCCTCCCATAGTCGATCATTACGTCATCGGCGGCAAACTCATATTCGCCGACCATTTCAGTCCCAGCATGTTCCTCCTGACGCCCATTTATTGGCTTACCAGCCGGCCCGAAGCGCTCCTTGTAGCGCAAGCGCTTGCCGTAGGATTGAGCGGGCTCGTCTTGTACCTCATCGGAAAACACGTATTAAAAAATCGGCTACTCCCTCTTGCCATCACCTGCAGTTATCTCCTCTTTGTCGGCACGCAAAATGCAATTATAGCGGACGTGCACGAGGTCACGTTTATGTCTCTTCCGCTCATGCTCACGTTCTATGGTCTCGTCACTAAAAATAAAACGTTATTTTGGGTGAGCTTCTTCATAACGCTGGGATTCAAAGAAAGCAGTGCTCTCTTGGGCGTAGGACTTGCCATCCTCATATATTTTATCGACAAGCGCTGGCTTCGTACCGCTATCGTGGTCGGCGTCATTTCCGTAGTCTGGGGAATCCTCACCACACAGATAGTCATACCCTACTTTTACGGTCAGCGGTACTTCTATACGCCCACACTCGATTATCATCCGTCTGCACTTATCGGGTCGTTTGTGAACGATCCGGTGAAACGGGAAACGCTCTGGGTCAGTTTCCTTAGTTTCGGCTTCCTCCCGCTGCTTTATCCTCCGGCCTGGCCTTTGATTGTGCAGGATATCGCAACACGGTTTATGCAAAAGGAATTTACCCTTCGCTGGACGCTCGGGCTCCATTACAACATACAAATGGCTGCTATCCTTTCGTTTTCATCCATCATGGGCTGCCTTCGTCTCATGAAGAAGAAGTGGCACCGTTTCTTCGTACCCGGTATAGCAACCGCACTTATCGTCCTTTCCCTCGTTCTGCATAGATTCATTCTCCGCTCTCCACTTGGACTCGCGTACAATCCCACGTTTTATCGTGATTCCCGGCACTTCGGGTTTCTCAACGATCTCATCGCCCGCGTGCCGTCGGGAACGACCGTCATGACGCAAAACAACCTCGCACCTCATATGATTCACACGCACAAGGTATATCTCCTACGTGCGGTATACACGGATTTCATGCCGGATTATTTCGTGCTGGACTTACGGGAGGGGCAAAACATCAATGACTTTTTTGGCGTCGACATACATGTCCTCGTAGCGACCCTTCGTAAAGATACGAGATACCTGCCCGTCTACGAGACAAAAGAACAGGTCATCTTCCGACGGAAATCCTGAAAGTAGCTAAAGGAGATTGCGTTTCTTCGCGAATGCGTCAAGGTGGTCAAACGCCTCATGAATGAGGCTCTGATCCGCAGCAAATGACATCCGGATATGCCCGGCACCCGATGGACCCATGCCGCTCCCTGGAATAGTAACGACCTTTGCTTCATCTACTAATAATTTTGTGAAATCCATAGCAGGCAGGTCAAACCCCAAGTATTTTGCGAATATATAATATGCGCCATCCGGCGGGTGATACGAAAACAGTTTCGGCAATCGATCGAGCCGTTCGCATATCGCAACCTTACTTTCGGTAAACTTCTGCTTGAGCCACTCGGTCGTCTCCTTCCCCCGCGGATCGGAGAGTGCCGCTGTGGCGGCCACTATGGAGGGCGTCGGAGGACAGACGCTGAAATAGATCTGCACGCTCTGTATTTTCTGGGTAAACTCGGGTGCGGCATACGCATAGCCCACACGCCAGCCGGTCATGGCGAATTCCTTGGAAAAGCTCCGGCACAGAATCACGTTGTTGCGGATCTCCGGAATTCGCATAGGACTGAATAATTTTTTGCCGTACGTCAGGAAATAATATGCCTCATCCAAAAGAAGCATGACATCATACTCCAACACGATAGACACGAGCTCGCGGACTTCCGATTCCGACAGTACAGTGCCCGTGGGATTATTCGGATTGGTGAGGATAATCATTTTGGTCCGTTTGGTCATGGCCTTACGGAGTTTCTCTATGCTCACGGACCAGCCAGATGCCTCATCATACGGGACAAAAACAGGTGACGCCTCAGCCAAATGAATCTGAGAAATGTGCAGAGCATAACTGGGATCGAAATAGACGACCTCATCGCCTTTTTCTACCAAAGACATGATTGCGGCAAAAAGCGCACCCACACCCCCGACTGTTATGCCCAACCGTTCCGGTTCCGGAGTGAATCCGTAATCTTCCGTCATTTGCTTTGCGATACGGGCTTTCAGGTTGTCTTCTATTTCCGCTTTTGTATCGGAATACATACCGACCAAAGGATTGCGTTTGGCCTCGGCCATCACTGCCTCATAAATAAACTGGGGTGTAGGAAATAACGGGGTTCCCTGACCGAGCGATACCGCGTCGGGATATTTGGACGCATAGCGCATCATGTATCCGATTCCCGAATTCGGGAGGTCCGTCACCCGGGCCGTAAATCTATTCATACGAAGTGATTATATATCAAACGGTCCACGCGTACGCATACATTCTTTTAGTGCCGCCGCAGCTTTTTCTTTCTTAACTTCGAGACGTATGCTGATCCGCAGGGGTATCGGAACAAGATGTAGTAGTCCATCCCAGCCGTTAGTCCCGAAGAGCATTTGTCTGGCAACACAATTTTTTCCCTTCCACTGATAATCACGATAAAATGCTTCCGCCGAATCCCGTTCGGAACGTTCATGAGGAGATATTGTCACACCGAAGGATAGCACTGACCGAGAAAAAGTCAAAAAACTTAGACGGATCGTTTCTTCGGAAGGTTCGTAAATTTCTTCCGGATGTCTTTGGTCGTTTCCGCACCTTTATTTTGCAGTGCTTCTATATGCGCAAGCGCTGAATCGATTTTTTCGACAGTAGCGTCGGTCATCTCTTCCTTCTTCTCTTCAAATGTATCCATGACGCGCTCCTTGATCGCTTCCCCTTGCTTGACCAGTTCCTTACCGCTTTTTTCCAGTTCCTCTAGCTTCTCATCCAGTTCATCCAGGACGTCCTTACCGCGGACCTCAAGCTTCTTTTCCAGCTTTTTACCCTCTTTGGTGCCCAGAAAAAAGATAACGAGTGCTCCGATGAGTCCGCCGAGAAAAAATCCGAAGAAAAATTTTCCGTCATGGTTGTTGTCACTCATAGTTCCTTTCTTAGAAACAGTTTCCGATTCTTATCGGGACTACTGTTTCTTAGACCCGCCGCTCACGCGCTCTTTACGGCGTGTACGAATAGTACTGAAAAGCCGTAAAGTAAGCGTAGGCGGGCTAGTCGTATTCTTCTTCATCTTTATCTTTTTTCTTAAAAACCTTAAACACGGAAAGCGCTGCGCGTATACCGCTTGCTATCCCAGCCATACCGCTCACGGAATCACCGACGGTGGACGTGACCTTTTTGGCATCGTCAAGCATGCTGTTTACTTTCACGAGAGACGTGCGGATTTCTTTGAAAATATACCAGACCTGTACCCCCAAGACAACTAAAAGAAGTGTGAGGATGAAGCTTATGGCAATAATGGTAATTTGTACGGGATCCATAGGCAGGAATGAGTAAACGGAAAATAGTAAGTAGTTGTTCGTGAGTAGATAATATTTTGTCTACTTTCTACTTACTACGTTCTATTCACTTGGAACAGACTTCATCATGGTATCTCCTATGCGCGCGCAGGTCAATATCACAAACAACACCAAACTAATACTCACTACGGTTGATACCCTACTTCCCGTACAATTGTTTTTGTTTTTCCGAACTTGCTCGTTGCGGTGATCGTCACTTTATTTACTCCGGGGTCGACCGCGACCTGATAATAAAACTGCCCGTCATCACGGACGACCGCCGAGACACCGTTTATCATAACGGTCGCGTCGGAATCGGTCTTACCCGTCACGACGACATGCTTTTCCGATACGATTGCCTGATTTTGTGGGGCGTCGACGGCGAGCACCGGCGGCTGACTGATACGATAATACTGACCGCCGAGGTATACAAAAAATACGATGAGGAGAAGCGATATGAGTATCCCGATGAATCTGCCGGGGGTGAGGTGAATAAGCGGGGCATTCAAAGGATCGGCAACTCCACTTGGTATGAGACTCGCGCCACTCGTTTCCGTCATCTGTCTGCGGAAAAACGCCAATATCTGATCTGTGGAAAGTCCCAAATATTCTGCGTAATTCCGGACAAATCCTTTTGCATACGATGGAGACGGAAGGAGATGAAAATGATCATCCTCGATTGCGATAATAAATTTCTCACGGATTTTTATCGCGCGTTCTATATCCGCCGGCGTTAACCCTCTAGCAAGACGCCTTTCCTTTAGCATGAAGCCGACGGTTTTCATAATAGAGAAGCATTATAAAAGTTAAATCCCGTTACGCATCCTGATCCTGCGCCAGCTGTTGCTGCGCTAAAAATTCATTAGGGTCTTTGATGAGGACGTCGCGTGGCTTCGATCCTTCACCCTGACCGATAACCCCTGCCATTTCCAGTTGATCAAGTATTCGGGCCGCGCGTGCATACCCGACCGACAACCTGCGCTGGAGAAGCGATGCAGAAGCTTTATCATACTGACATACGAGCCGAAGTGCGTCTTCAAATAACTGATCGTGCCCGTCCGCGCCGCCACCGCCGCCGCCCCGTTTCATGGCGCTCGCCGGCTGATTGAGCACTTCATCTTTATACTCTACGGTCACCGGTTTATTTTTGAAAAACTCTACAACCTTATTTACTTCCTTTTCCGACACATACGTTCCCTGGATACGCATCGGCTTCGCCTGATCCGGCGGAACATACAGCATGTCCCCGCGGCCTAATAACTTTTCGGCGCCGGGCAAATCAATGATAACGCGGGAATCAACCATGGAAGAGACATTGAACGCAATTCTCGCAGGAATATTTGCTTTGATAAGTCCCGTGATGACATCGACGCTGGGTCGCTGGGTCGCAACAATGAGGTGTATGCCGGTCGCCCGTGCCATTTGGGCAATGCGACAAATGGTATCTTCCACCTCGACCGGTGCATATCCCATAAGGTCCGCAAGCTCATCTATGAAAATGACGATATACGGAAGCGCCTGGAATCCTGACAGTTCATTGAAACTATCGATGTTGCGGACTCCTACTTCCGCAAACTGCTTATACCGGCGTTCCATTTCCTGCGTCGCCCACCGAAGTGCTGAGAGAATCTTGTCTGTCTCGACGATGACCGGCGTCAATAAATGGGGGATGCCGTTATACCCCACTAACTCTACTCGTTTCGGATCAATCAGGATAAGCTTCACTTCGGCAGGGGTCGTCTTGTAAAGAATGCTGCAGATCCAGGAATTGAGGAGTACGGATTTACCGGAACCAGTCGTACCGGCAACCAGAACGTGCGGCATCTTCCCGATATCGGCAATAAGCGGATTCCCCGCGACATCAAGTCCCAGCGCTACGGCAAGTTTACTTTTCGCTTTTCGCATCGCGTCGGACGTCAGCATTTTTTTGAGGGTGACAAACTCTAACCCTCGATTGGGAATTTCGATGCCCACTAAATCCCGTCCCGGGATGGGAGCTTCTATACGCACCTGTCCGGTAGGTGCGGCAAGGGCGAGCGCCATGTCGCTCGCGAGCGACGTCACCTTGGACACCTTGGTGCCGAGAGCGATCTTCATAGCGTACTGGGTGACTGCAGGGCCGGGGTTTACCTCAACTACCTGCGCTTGTATCCCGAAGCTGTCCAGCGTCTTTTCTATCGTATCGGCGTTTTTGCGTACGTCTCCCCGGTCAGCTTTCTCGCCCGGACCATCAGACAAAAGGGTGACATCCGGATATTCCCAGAGTTTCATGTCCTGCGGTTGCGGAAGCGGACGGGGAATCTTGAGATCATTCGCCGCCCGGGTATCTTTCGACCCCGCAGCACCTTTTGTGGGTACCGGCGGCGGAGTCATGGGTTGTTTCAGAAGCGGCTCTATATCGGTCGTACGAATTTTGAGGATATCTTTCCGTCTGCCGAATACGTCCGACTTCTCCAAAGTACCCCGTTTGCCAAGCGACGAAAACCACTCGACGATCATCTGCACGCCACCCAGAAGGAAATTCATAAACCGGTCAAGTGATGTATTGAAAATGACAATAAATCCGATAAGAAGGACTCCCAAAAAAAGTAATATAGCGCCCTCTGGCGCTATGGCATCGGAAACCGTCGTTGACAGCGTCATCCCTATGTCTCCGGCCTGAGTGAGCCCCATAAGCCCGAACAGTAGAATACCCAACCCCAAGGGGATATTCTGATTCCCTAAATCAGACTTCACTTTGAAAAAAAGCGTGCTTGCGGAAATTAAAAATATAGGCAACGGATACATGATCCATCCGAAGTGACTGTTGAGAGCGTTTCGAAGCGTAGACAGCATTTGTCCTTCGCCGAAAAACGAAAGACAAATGATACCTGCAAACAGCCAAAACCAGATTGCTGCCACGGTATAGATGGTCTGCTTTTTGAGTTTGAGACCAAACCCGCGGCGTTTATGATACCTGCGTTTTGGTTTTGATTTGAACTTAAATGCCATATAGGTAAGTATACGTAAGCGCTGCCTTCCATTTCAACGAATAGCCACTACCCTGTCCCCTAAATATCCTATAGTAATATAGAGCAGGAGTCAAGTGCCATGCTTATGGCATCCCGAGCTTGTCGAGGGATCTCATCGGATACCAAATCATCACCCCACCTGACCCAACGCTACACCTCTAGTACTACCGGTACGATAAGCGGCCGCCTGCCGGTTTCTTTGAGAAGAAACTCTCCGAGCGACTCCTCTATCTGTTTCCGTACAAACTGCCAATCCTGGATTCTCCCCTTCTTGAGACGAAGCGAGCGGGAAACGACATCCGTCGACCGATCAAGAAGCCGTCCGGCTTCCTTGACGTAGACAAATCCCCGGGTAATGATCTCCGGCGGACTGGTCATCCTGCCCGTTGCCTCCTCTATGGGTACGACGACGACCACAATCCCTTCATGAGCGATGGTTTGCCGGTCACGAAGGACAACAGACCCCACGTCTCCAACCCCCAACCCGTCAATCATGACGTGCTCAAGGGTGAGATGGTCAACCACCCGAGGCGCAGCGTCTTTCCGGAACTCAAGCACTTCTCCGTCATCGGGGATGAGTACCGCGCGTTTATCGTACCCCAGATCCATAGCAAGCCTACGGTATTGCATAAGGTGTTTATAGGTGCCGCCTATGGGCATCACGTATTTCGGTCCCAATGCGGACAAAAGGAGCATCATATCCCCGCTGCTGCCGTGTCCGGAAACGTGCAGATCTTCCATAATGTCGGAATACGCGACACGGCTCCCATGCCGATAAATATTATTTATCAGGCGATCAACATCGTTTTCCCGGCCCGGGATGGGATCCGCAGAAAGGATAACCGTATCCTGATCGGTGAGGTGTACAAATTTATGATTGTCGCTAGCGATCCTCGAAAGATTCGATGTCGACTGGCCCTGCGCCCCTGCGACGATGAGAAACTGTTTGTTTGCCGGCATGCGTTTCAAATCCTGATCACGTATGATGACATCCCGCGGGAACTTCATGTATCCCAACTTGACCGATTCTTCTACATTCTGATCGATGCTCCGGCCAAGAAATGCGATCTTCCGACCGTATTTTATCGCTATCTCGATCGCAAGCTGTATACGGGAGATGTTGCTTGATTGCGTCGTAAACAACACCTTGCCGGCACTCAATTTCAGCTCTTTCTCGATCGTTTCACCGATAATCTGTTCCGACGGCGTGAACCCGGGCCGTTCGCTCCCTAAACTGTCGGAGAGTAGACACAAGACGCCCTTTTTTCCCACCGCATTTATTTTCCACAATTCCGACGGCTTGTCATCAAGTGGCGTCGGATCGAACTTGAAATCGCTGCCATGGTAAAAAATGCCGACAGGAGTTTCGATGACAATGTGTGATGTATCCGGTACCGAGTGCGTCAAACGTATGAAGGACAAATGAAACGGTCCGATATCGATATGATCGTCAAAGTTGAGCGCCCGCACCCGTTCGCGGATACCGGTTTCTTTGAGTTTCAGATTCGCGAAGCTCGCAGCGAGCTTCGGGCCCCACATGGGGATGTGACCTAGCTTGGGGTAGATATATGGAATACCTCCGATGTGATCATCGTGCCCGTGCGTGAAGACCAATCCGCGGATTTTATCCCGTTTGTCAGACAGATACCGGATGTCGGGAAGCACCAGATCCACGCCGAACATCTCATCATCCGGAAATCCGATGCCACAATCCACAATGAGGATATCGGACAGTTTCCCGTCATACCGGTACTCATAGAGATACATGTTCTTGGTGACATTCCCCGATCCCCCAAGCGGAACGATACGTACGGAATCTTTGCCTGATCCGTACTCGCCGAAATTTACATGCTGACGGGTCGGCAGTTGGGCGGGTTTTGAAATAAAAATTCTTCTCATGTATGGTCCTTAATACGCTTCGATGAAGTCTTTGATGTTGGTTTCGTCGACGCGAAATGTTTTTGCCTTTCCTTCGATAATGGACAACGCTACTTTACGACACAGACTATTGAGTGTCCGTTCAATACTCCGTATACCGGCATCATACCCCAAAGGCCGTACTAATTTCGGCCAGATTGCATCATCAATCGATAAATTCTCTGACGTAAGCCCTGATTCGTGAAGGAGTGCGGGCATGACGTATTCCCTGGCGATCTTTATCTTTTCCTCATCCGTATACGAAGGCATTTGGATAGGCTCCAACCTATCAAGCACTGCTGTCGCGATATTGGTCGTATTATTGCTGGTCGCGACGAAAAGAACGTCTGATAGATCAAATGGGTAATCGAGATAATGGTCCACAAACGCGGAATTTTGTTCCGGATCCAAAAGCTCGACCAGGACTCCCATGATATCTCCCCGGGTGGCCTCGGATACGCGGTCGATTTCATCCAGCAACATGACCGGATTTTTGGTGCCCGCATACCGCAATCCTTTGAGGATAAGGCCGATTTCCGCATCGGGCCGGACGCGTGACTGACCACGCAGTTCCAGCGCATCGGACATACCTCCGAAGGCTATACGGACAAACTGTCTGCCCATCGCCTCGGCAATGGATTTTGCGAGTGTCGTCTTTCCGGTACCGACCAAACCGACGAGACACAAAATCGGTGCACGCCGGGCTAACATGGAGTGCGTCGAGTGTGCTTCCTCCACTTTTTTTTCTTTTTCCCATCGGTCTTCATTGAGCTTTAATACCGCCAAATATTCAAGAATGCGTTCCTTGACCGGCTGTAGTCCATAATGATGTGATTCAAAAATCTTCCGCGCATTCGCAAGATCCAGCGTATCTTTACTTCGTATATCCCACGGGAGATTTATGACCCAATCTATATACCGCATCATCTGCTCGATATGCACACGTGCGGATATATCATGCTCCAACCGCTCAATCTCTTCGAGGTTTGCCGTAACCCGTGCTTCCAAATCGGGCGGGACGTGGACTTCCTGCAATTTTTTGCGGAGAATCGTCACTTCATCCAATAACTTTGACATAGTATCATCATAACAAATTCTTCAATACAATACTCTAAAACCAATACGGACCAACGGATTTAAGCGATCCCTTACGTACGGGTGAAAACACGAGGGTACGTATAGCTATCTTCACTTCACGAGGGAGTTGAAGAAACATGAATATTTTGTGGGCGCTGCTTATGCACAGATTCGGCATTCGGTCGTTTAATACCGTCTTCGTCCGCCGCCGTAGCCGCCACGTCCGCCACCCCTGCCGCCGCGGTCACCGCCACCGCTTCGCGACTCGGCTGGTTTTGCTTTGGCATCTTCTCCAAAAAGCATGGAGAGATTGATCCTGTGCATATCGTCAATTTCCATGACCCGGACTTTTACCTTTTGTCCGATGGAGACAACCTTTTCCGGATTATCGACGAAACCGGTCGACATCTGTGAGACGTGGACCATGCCTTCTTTGCCCGGTAAGATTTCGACGAAGGCGCCAAACGGCAATATGCGTTTGACTTCTCCCTCAAATTCTTCGTTTACTTCGACGTCATGGGTGAGTCCCTCTACCCATTCCACGGCTTTTTGGACGCCGTCCGCATCCGTACCGGAGATAAATACCGAGCCGTCGTCATTGACGTCTACGGTCGCGCCGGTTGTCGCGATGATATTGCGGATGACTTTCCCTCCGGGACCGATTACCTCTCCGATTCGCTCCGTCGGGATCTTGATGACCTTCACCTTCGGCGCGTATTGGGATACGTTCGTCCTCGGCGCGGAAATCACCGCGAGCATCTTTTCCAAGATGCCCATACGCGCAACCCGTGCGCGCTCCAGCGTTTCCTCACAGATTTCATCCGTCAATCCGTCGATTTTGATATCGAGCTGGATCGCCGTGATACCATTTTTGGTACCCGCGACTTTGAAATCCATGTCACCGGAAAAATCCTCAATCCCCATGATGTCGGTAAGAAGGACATACTTGCCGTTCTTCTTTTCCTTATCGGTCATGAGTCCTACAGAAATACCGGCAACCGGTTCTTTGATGGGAACTCCCGCATCCATAAGCGCGAGCGTCGATCCGCAGGTTGACGCCATAGATGTGGATCCGTTGCTGGACATGATTTCGCTGACCAACCGAATGGTATACGGAAACACGTCTTCACTCGGAATGACCGCCAAAAGTGCCCGTTCTGCGAGCGCTCCGTGACCGATTTCGCGGCGCGACGGTGTCCCAACGCGGCCGGTTTCCCCGACGGAATACGGCGGCATGCTGTAGTGATGGATATACCGCTTGGATTCCTCACCCATCGGGCTTTCGATAAGCTGTTCAAGACTCGGCGTACCAAGAGTCGCGACCGTGAGCGCCTGGGTTTGACCCCGTTTAAACATGGCGCTTCCGTGTGTCCGGGAAAGTATGCCCACTTCGATTTCGATGGGGCGTACCTCATCGATTTTCCGTCCGTCAAACCGTTTGCCGGCGGTCAATACATTCTCACGGACCTGTTTTTTGAACAGGGCGTCAAGCGCGGCTTCTACATCTTTGGTCGTGTAGTCCGTGCCGTAATCAGTAACGATTTTCGCGGCCAGCGCGGTTACTTCATCGCCGCCGAATTCCTTCTCGGCTTTTTTGGCAAACGCTTCGGCCATCTCTTTCTTGTAGTCTTTTTCAATTTTCTTCTTGAGGTCATCCGCTTCCGAAACTTCGGAAAGCGCGATTTTCTTTTTCCCGACTTCTTTGACCAGGGAATCGATAAGATCAATGATCTCACCGTTGACCTTTTTGGCTTCTTTGATCGCTTCAAACACTAAAGGCTCCGGTGTTTCACAGAATCCGCCCTCGAGCATCACGACTTTCGTGCGGTCGGAAGAAACGACGAAATCAAATTCGCTTGTTTCCTGTTCCGTAGACGTCGGATTGACGAGATATGCGCCTTTCCCGCCTTCGCTATTTGCGACATACCCCATCCTGACTCCTGCGATCGGGCCGTTCCACGGGATAGGTGAAATGGCAATTGCAGCTGATGTCGCAACCAATCCCAACACATCCGGATCATGTTCTCCGTCCATAGAAAGAACGGTTATGATGACCTGTACGTCATGGTTGTAGCTTTTGGGAAACAGCGGCCTGATCGACCGGTCGATAACCCGACCTGCAAGGATTGCATCATCTGTCGGCCTGCCTTCCCGCTTCACCCAACGGCTGCCTTTGATGCGGCCACCGGCATAAAGCCGTTCAACATACTCGACACTTAACGGGAAATAATCCAGCGTTGTTTCTTTGCTTGATGCGGTGACCGTCGCAAGGACCATGGTATCGCCGTATCGTGCAAGCACTGCGGCACTGGCCTGTTCGGCAAACCGACCGACTTCCAAACTTAACTTCTTCCCGGCTATTTCAGCCGTTTTGGTAATTACTTTCATGATACATGAAGCCTCGGGGTTCTATACGTCTAGAGGAAATAGGGGTTGAAGAGAGAACATGGAAGAAAAAGCCTTCTATACTCTATCCTCGACCGCTAAGTAACTCTATCGTTCCTAGGATCGCGTGCTTCTACTAAAAATTATGTTAATCCTAACTTTGACTTAATGACTGTCACCCGTTTTGCATCTTTTTTCTCAAGATAGTTGAGAAGCCGTCGGCGTTTGCTCACGATGCCAAGTAAACCCCGGCGTGAATGATTGTCGTGCGGATTGGTTTTGAGATGCCCCACCAATTTCTCAATTCTCCTGGTAAGAAGCGCTATCTGCACCTCGGGACTCCCGGTATCACCTGATTTGACGGCAAATTGCGCGATGATCTCCTGTTTTTCCGGTGAGGGAACCTGGGATACGTCTATCTTCGGGGCGGCTTTTGTCGACTTTTTGGATGTTTGCTTGACGACTTTCACCGGTTTCTCCGCTTTCACCGTTTTTTCGGCGCTTACTTTTTTGGTTACTTTAGCTTCTTTCGTCGCCTTCGTAGCTTTTACTGCTTTTTTCGTGGATTTTGCTGGCATACTGATATAAAAATGAGAGCGCAATTGGTGCTCCCAAGGCACTCATTATACGATATTCACTTAAAATTTACAAGCCATAGAAAGGGGTTCATCGTAATAGTTCTTGCGCCTGTTGTGCCCTACGTAAAAACATTAGATAAGTGATCCGGAGCTCTTGAAGATTTTCGGCTTCAGCCAATCGGATGGCGGCTGTTTGGGATTGCCGTTCTCCGTCGACATTGTTTGAGGCGCCTGCGTTTGCGGAACTGATTGAGTCTGCATGGTGGGCGTAGCTTGCGGCGCCTGCACTGGTGCGGCTACCGGGATATCCGTCATGGGAGAAGGAGCTGTTGGTGCGGCAATCCTTTGGTTATCCTCAGGCATGCCAAAGCGTTTGGCACCGGCTTTGAGACACACGGATGCGACTTCAAACGCCATAGACGTAACATTGCCGTTCTGGAAATTCTTCGTCGCATCATAGATCGCATTGAGGAGGTTAGTCGCTATATCGGTCGTCAGTTTGACGCCTAACGTCGCCAAAAACTCCGCTACCAATTCCGACGTCGAGGATGCACCCGGATCAACCAGATTGATGTGTCCGTAATTGGCATTATCTTTGTGGAAATCGATATTGATTATCTGCTTCGCAGAAAACATGCTTTTGTTATTTTCGTACACGGCTCCGAGATCACCCAAAGTCAGCGTATCGACGGAAATGATGAGGTCTGCGGACGTTCCCTGATAGTTGTACTGCACTTTATCCGCGGTCATAGGCTCAAACCCCGGACGGTGCTCCACGACGAGATTAAACTTCTTGCCTTCGATGTTATAGCTGACCTTCTCGATGGAACCATCCACATAGTCGAGAGAAACGACAAAATTTTTCTTGCCGAATTCACGCGTTACTTTATCCGCACCAATGAAACTGGAGAGTCCTACGGTCATGGGATCAGGACTAATCACGGTTGCCTGTTTGCTAAGAGATGCCAGACCAAGCATGAGGGCAAGACTGCCGCCCATACTGTCGGGTGTCGGGGCGCCATGAGTCACAACCACGATGTCTTTCGCGGCGTTTACTAAATCCTTGGCTTTTTGGAGTGCTGTTTCGTAATCCATATCTTAGCCTGTAGTAAACGCTATTATAGCATCTTGGAGCGTAAAATCAACTTTTCTGTCAAAGAGGACACCGCACTCAACACCCGTTTCCACCTTGGTCATATCGTTTTTACCCTGTCGGATGGATTTGATGCGAACACGGGCAACTTCCTCCTCGCCCCGCATAATCCGTACGTTATCCCCCTTGGCGAGCCTGCCGGAGAGGACTTTCGTGCCTGCGATGCGGTCGTGGTCAAACGGAAATTCGGCAATAATTGTACCCTTCCCCAATTCGCGCTCCATAGCAAGCAAATCTTCCATGCCGTCTATGACATCATCCATTTCTTCCAAAAGCTCATAAATGATCGTATAGATTCTGTAAATGACCTTTTCTACCCGTGCAAATTTTTCTATGGTATTGCCGGCTTTGACGTTAAACCCGACTACCACGGCTCCCGTAGCTTTGGCCTCCAGTATGTCAGCCTCGGTTATATCTCCCAGGCCGCTTCGTACGATATCGGTCTCGTCTTTGGGAAGCGCTTCTTTGACGGCTTCAAGCGAACCTGACGTATCTGCTTTTAGGAGTATTTTGAGCCTCTTTTTGTCGGCTTTTGTCATGGCTGCAAGGAAATCCGCGACATTGGTGTCCCGGACATCTGTTTTTTTCACTTCTACGGTCGCAACTGTCCTAGGGACAGCGGTGAGTTCTGCACCGACAGACGGCAACATGGAAAATCCGAGCACTTCAACCGGTTTTCCAGGGAGCGCTTCCGGCACTTTGACGCCGGACTCGTCCATCATGGCCCGAACGCGGCCCAATAGTTTTTGTCCTTCATAGAGAGACGTTCCGCCGGCTAATGTACCGTTTTTGACGAGAAGGGTCGCCACGGTGCCTCTGAATTTATCCACTTTGGCCTCAATGACGATTGCGGAAAACGGCTCTTTGGCGTCCCCCGCCAGGCCTTTCATGTCGGCGACTAAGAAAAGAAGTTCTAATAATGCATCTATTCCCGTGCCTTTTTTGGCGGAAATAGGCACAAACGGCACATCACCGCCGAATCCTTCTACCTGCACGCCGACTTTGGCCAAATCCGATTTTACTTTGTCGATAATCGCGCCGGGCATGTCAATTTTATTTATCGCAACCACCATCGGAATACCCGCGGCTTTAATCTGCTCTATGGATTCGATAGTCTGTGGTTTGACGCTGTCATCTGCCGCGACGACCAGGATTGCGATATCAGCCGCCTGTGCTCCGCGGGAACGAATTTTCGAAAACGCTTCGTGGCCGGGGGTATCGATAAAGGTAATCTTTCTGGATTCCTTATTTTTTCCTTTATAGTCAATCTGGTACGCGCCGATATGCTGGGTGATTCCTCCGTGTTCTCCTGCCGCAACGTGAGCTTTTCGAATCGTGTCTAGGAGAGTGGTTTTACCGTGGTCAACGTGACCCAAAACCGCAACCACTGGCGGCCTGCCCGCCGTAGCCTCGGCGGAGGAGGGACGTGAGGATACCTTCACTGATTTCGTGTCTTTCGTCATACATTCCGGTCAAAAACACTCCTCGTCTCATACGGATGTTGGTTTCGTATCAGTCGAGTCTTTACTGGTAGATTCTTCGGGTTTTACTATAGGAGCCGGCTCTTCCGCCTTCCCTTGAGGAGGCGTTTCCGGTGTTTTTACTTCTTTCTCTTTCGGCGCTTCTTCCGCTTTAGCTTCTTTTTTCGGAGCCTCCGCAGGAACTACCGCATCTTCTTTCTTTTCGGCTCCTGGTACGGGCTTCCCTTTGATATCGATCTTCCAGCCGGTCAGTTTGGCAGCCAACCGCACGTTTCCGCCGTCACGGCCTATGGCAAGGGACAGTTGATCGTCCGGAACCATGACTTCCGCAGCCTGTTTTTTCTCGTCCAGGGTGACATCAATGTCCTTGGCTGGCGCAAGTGACGCCATGATAAACTGTTTGGTGTCTTCACTCCACTGGATGATATCGACTTTTTCGTTACTGCCGAGTTCGTTTATGACTGCCTGAACCCGCACCCCTTTTTGTCCGACACAGCTTCCTACAGGGTCAACACCGGGAGCGTTGGAATAGACTGCGACTTTCGTACGGTTACCGGCCTCACGGGCGACAACCCGAAGCTCGACTGACCCCTGGGATACTTCCGGAACTTCGCGTTTAAACAGTCCTTCTACCAATCCCTTGTGTGCGCGTGACACAATAATCTCATTACCACGCATGGTCTCACGAATTCCTTCGATGTAAAACGTCAAACGCTGATTGAGGTGATACCGTTCCGCAGGATTCTGCTCGGATACCGGCATGACCGCTTGTGTACGACCGATGTCTACGATCACATTGGGGCCGTCAAAACGCAATACCATACCGGGTGCAATACCGCCGATTTTCCCCTGATAATCAGCCAAAACCGCAGACTTTTCCGCTTCACGGATACGCTGCAAGATAACCTGTTTCGCGGTCTGGGCGGCAATACGGCCGAATCCGGGAGGCGTGACGTCCGCGCCATCCTTCATGACTTTGGCTTCTCCCGAATCAGGATTGAGGTCGACGGTAAGCGTGAGGGTCTCATCTATGCCGTAATCCTTGCGGTACGCGGCTAAAATCGCGGCTTTTATAGTCTCGAGTACGACTGTAGGATCGATACCACGTTCTGTGGCGACCTGGTTGAGGGCTAATGCAAATTCGCTTCTGACGGTTGCTGGCATAGTTTGATTTCTCCTTAAATTATTAAAAAAGGCGGGTCACCCCACCTTTCACTTCCTACACAATATACCTATTATATAGCCTCAACGGCCTTGCGTCAATTCCTCATACCCCGCTTCTTTCCAGCTTCTCCAAGAGTTCTTTTTGCTCGCGGGATAAATGACTCGGCACCCGTAACTGCACCCGTACGTACTGATCCCCACGGCCGGTTCCCCGGACGTGCGGCACGCCTTTGCCGCGAAGGCGGATGAGTGTCCCGGGCTGGGTACCTGGCTGAATTCGGATTTTGACCGATTCTTCTATGGTCGGGACGTCTACGACTCCACCCAGGGCGGCGAGGCTGAACGGAACTTCTTCCGTGAGTATGATGTCATCCCCCTCTCTGGTAAACCGCTTGTCAGGACGCACCGATACGACGAGATCAAATTCATCGAATCGTATGCGTGAGCCGCTGTCGACCCCGGCCGGAATTTTGATCGTTTTCCGTACGGATCCTTCACCCGCACCACCTTTGGGGACGTGCACTTCACGCGTGGCACCTTTGACCGCATCCATGAAATCGATCGTGACTTCGTATGCGGGGTGCGGCCGCGCGCGCTGGCCGCGGGGAGAAAATCCTCCACCAAAAAACTGCTCGAATATCTCAAACGGATCGATCATATCCTCAAACCCGGAGAAGGGCGACCCGCCCTGTTGTCCGCCTGAAGAATAGTAGTACTGGAATGGTCCCTGTTGGCGGAACCCGCCGCTAAAAGGATTGCCTCCGCCTGCCCCACCCATACCGCCACCCGGCTGAAATGCTGCATGGCCGAACTGGTCGTACGCGCTTTTCTTTTGGCTATCGGAAAGTACTGCGTAGGCTTCGTTTATTTCCTTGAATTTCTCGTTGGCGTCTACGGCTTTATTTCGGTCCGGGTGCCATTGCAACGCGAGCTTCCGGTACGCGGACTTAATTTCCGCAGCAGAAGCCGATTTCCCGACTCCCAATATTTCGTAATAATCGCGTTTCGTTGCCATAGTTACCTAGCCGAAAGAAAATTACTAACATCATGTAGTAGATTACGCTTACTCTTGATTAAATATGATGACATCTCATATGCCCGACGAAGATAAAATTCTTTATTTACAACATCATACTTTTGCATCGATGATGCATACTGCATTAATTTATAGTTAATCAACCAGTCGGGTATACGGAGAATGCACTTGACATATTCTATTATTTTATCTGGATCATGCTCAATATCCCAAAAACAGCCACCGACAGAATCGTTAAGTAATTTTGTTTCATTCCACTGTGTTCGCAAATCAAGACAGCTCCTTCCGTAGTCAATGAAATAATAATGCATGACGCCATCGCTCCCTGTCCATGTAACAATGTGTCGCCATGCATGATCATGATCCCTAAGCCACGCACGTAAAACCCCATCACCTTGCATGTATGTTGTGTCAATTTCAGTTAACCCATCCTGCGGTATACCGGAATCCCAGCCTGCGAGAGTAGTAATTGATGTCGCGTACGACACAACACCGAGATAATATCTTCGACTATTCATGCGAGAAACCATAGGAGCACTTCTCGCTACGGGAATACCCATCCAACGATTACCAATATATGACGCGAACGGATCAGAAAGGGGCTCCACACTACACTCTTCGGCTGCTTTGAATATAAAATTTTGTTCATTACCACTAGTATATCGAGTGTACTTATCAGCACAGTCTAAACCATCAGTTAGTTGGCTATTGGCTAAACGCCAATCTGTTTCATCGACGTTAAAACACCCGTCAATAAAGGGAGCTTGGCTGATGTCGTAGGGAGTTACAATCTCATCAATATATGTTGGATATCTCTCAATTGGGTTGCTTTCTAACGTCTTCATTTGAAATTACCTGCTGCACATAGAGGGGGATCTCTCGAAGTGATTCTCCGTTTATGAGCATTCGGACCTTATATTCACCGACTTCTGATACTGGAAATCCGACGATTTCACTAATTAAATTCCCTTTGCCATTTGCTCCCAGCCTAACATTCATAAAAATCGGTTTAATTCCGACCAGATTTTTTCCGCTTGGACTGATAAACTCCAAGCTTACGGTACAGTCTGAGTCATTTTTTCCAACTATTGATGCCGCAATTACCATTTTAGCGTGATTGGCGGGCACTGATTTCACAAACAGTCTGTCAAATATACCAATAATTGAGAGCTTTTTGTCTTGTGAAAATAAGGCGTGATCACAAATTACCAATAAATCAATACCATATGATTTATGTTTATTTTTCATATTAGCTAACCACCTCTCCCTCTTCTGCTTTCGCCTTATCGTCCTTTTTTTTGCCGTCTTCAGCTGTAACTCCGGCATCAGCACCCGGTTGGGCCTGATCTCCTCCTGCCGGAGGCTGATTCTGCTGGTACATCGCAGCTCCGACCTTTTGGACTGCGTCGGAAAGCTCGCTGGTTTTGGTTTCCAGATCTTCTTTGGATCCGGACTCCAGTATGTCTTTCAGTGCCTTCGTCTTTTCCTCGACTGCTGTCTTATCCTCGGGCTTGGCTTTATCACCGGCGTCTTTCAACGTTTTCTCGGCGACATAAAGCATGTTATCCGCTTTGTTTTTTGCCTCGATCTTATCTTTCTTTTCGGAATCTGCCGTGGCATTGGCCTCGGCTTCTTTCTTCATCTTCTCGATCTCGTCCTTCGAAAGACCGGTCGAGCCCGTGATTTTTATCGAGCTTACTTTGCCGCTCGCTTTGTCCTTGGCAGTCACGTTGAGAATACCATTAGCGTCTATGTCAAACGTCACCTCAACCTGCGGGACGCCGCGCGGTGCCGCCGGAATGCCGGACAGGACAAACCGTCCAAGCGATTTATTATCTGTCGCCATCGGGCGTTCTCCTTGTAGGACGTTAATCTCTACCGACGTCTGATTGTCTGCGGCCGTCGAGTAGATTTCTGTCTTGCTCGTCGGCACGGTAGTATTTCTCGAAATCATCGGTGTCGATACTCCGCCCAATGTTTCGACGCTCAAAGTAAGCGGCGTCACGTCGAGAAGAACGACATCTTTGACTTCTCCGGTTAGAACCCCGGCCTGAACTGCCGCTCCTACTGCCACCACTTCATCGGGATTTACCGTGGCGTTGGGATCTTTACCAAAGAAGGATTTCACGACTTCGACTACTTTCGGCATACGGGTCATGCCTCCCACGAGAACGATCTCATTGATGTCCCCGACTTTGAGCTTGGAGTCCGCGAGACACTTCTTGACCGGCTCGATGCTTTTTTGGATGAGCGGTTCAACGAGCGACTCAAGTTTCGCCCGGGTAAGCTTCATGACGAGGTGTAAAGGCCCGTCTTTGCCCTGGGTGATGAATGGCAGATTAATCTCTGCTTCCATCGAAGATGAAAGCTCGATTTTTGCTTTTTCGGCAGCATCACGAAGCCTCTGGAGCGCCTGCGAATCTTTCCGCAGATCCACACTGTTTTCTTTCTTGAACTCGTCGGCAAGGTAATCAAGGATTACTTTATCGAAATCGTCACCACCAAGATGGGTATCGCCGTTTGTTGCTTTCACTTCATAGACGCCGTCACCTAATTCCAGTATGGAGATGTCAAACGTGCCACCGCCCAAGTCGTAGACTGCGATCGTGTGCGCATTTTTCTTATCCAATCCGTATGCAAGTGACGCAGCCGTCGGCTCATTGAGGATCCGCATGACTTCGAGCCCTGCGATCTCCCCTGCCTGTTTGGTCGCCTGGCGCTGGCTGTCATCGAAGTACGCGGGTACCGTGATGACGGCCTGTTTGACGGGTTCGCCCAGGAACTTTTCGGCATCCGCTTTGATTTTGGCAAGTATCTTTGCCGAAATTTCCTGCGGCGTAAACTCTTTGCCGTCCACGACGACGACCGCCATGTCGTTTTTGCCGGCTTTTATCGTATAGGGCAACCATTTCATGTCCGCTTGTACCGAGGGATCGGAGAATTTGCGGCCCATCAGACGTTTGACGGAAAATATAGTGGATTTGGGATTCAATACCATCTGGCGTTTGGCGACGTCACCGACGATATTTTTGATAGGGTCGACGACCGACGGAATCACATTCCTGCCTTCAGCAGAATGAATCACCTCAGGAGCTCCTCCTGACATGACGGATACACATGAATTTGTCGTTCCGAGATCAATACCGATAATCTTTGCCATAGATACCTCCTATTATAAATAATTAATTTGTACGTTGGGCTGTATCGGATTTGCCCACCTTTACTTGGGCTACCCGTAATACTTTGCCGCGAAAACGATAGCCGGGAAATACTTCCTCTACCACTTCGTTGTCGTTACCCGGAACGACTTCGATACATTCCATTTCGTGCGGATCAAATGGCTTTCCCAGAACATGCATCGCTTCCACACCCTGCTCCGTAAGAACAACCGTTAATTCCTTGTATGCCAGATCAAACCCGACATCCTTCACATGTACTCTCACTTTAGCAAACGTATCGACGACAGGAATGAGGCGGGCTAAAATGAGCTCCGCTGCGAATTTACGCGAGTCGTTAACCTGTTCCCGCGACCGCTTTTCCAAATTTTGATAATCGGCAAGCGCGCGCAGATATTTACTCTTCCAGTCTTCCGCCTCTTTCTCGAGTTCCCCCACACGCACATCATCTTTTGGTTTCACCACATCATCGTGTTTCTTCATATGTCTTTTGGAACGGGCAGACGGACAACCCTGGGGGTTCGTTACCAACTGCTCGCAAATTCATCTATGAGATCTCCCATGTATCGTACCACCGGGATCACAAACGGATAGTTCATTCTCGACGGACCGACGATCCCGATGGCGCCGGATACGTGCGGCGTTTTGAACTTGTGATAGACAAATCCGCATTGAGTGAGTGCCCCATGCGACAAATCGTCGCCGACTAATATGGAAAATAGGTCGTCGTGCTGTTCCAATACGTGCCACCAAAATCCGTATTCATCCAGTGTCCCGAAGAGTTCATGCGTCAGTTGATAATCATAAAATTCCGGCATTTCCAAAATATTGGCAGCACCTGCATAGTAAAGGTCTCCTTCGTTCGTCGCTGTAATAGCAAGTGTCTTGGTTTTTTCTGCGAGCGTCTTGGTCGCTTCCCGGAGTAACTTATCTATCTCTTGTCGGTAATCCCAAATTTTTTCCTTGACCGAGACTTCTTCCGCGACCGACATATCTTTGGTCTTCATGAGCTGATCGACGTAATATTTGAGCGCGATAGGCGTGGGGCTGCGCCCCGCGGACGTATGCGGCTGATTGAGCATTCCGATTTCGGTGAGGTGTGCCATCTCATTGCGGATGGTCGCCGGGGAAACACCGAGATTGTACTTTTTTTCCAATGTTTCGCTCCCTACGGCTTCCGCCGTCGCGATATATTCGTCGATAATCGCTTTCAGAATTTGAATCTGTCTGGGAGTGAGATCTGCTACGGGATTCATATTATTGAAATTAGCACTAATATACATTGAGTGCTAACTCTTGTCAAGGGGTCGACAATACACGTAGCACTGCACTTTTATAGCCACGAAATCCGCTCGTGGGTCACGAGGACGGAAGCTCGACAAATATGTACTATGCCGCACTATTGCGTACATCAGTTGACTTCTTCATAATAGAGGAAGACATGAAACGAGTTGTTCTTATTATTGGTTCTCTCCTTATTCTTCTTGCTATACCCGCGACGATATTTCTCGTGATGCGAAACCAGGAAATACGCCAACGCGCGGCGCCTGCTACAACACTGACCCTCACTCCGTCTGCGCTCACCAAACAAGTCGGTGACACGTTTACGCTCGAAGTCCATATGGATACGGCAGCAAATCAAGTGGTGGCAGTGCAGGTAAGTCTTGCCTTTGACCCTACCAAGCTTGAAGCCGAGTGGATTCATAACGGCACGATGTTTCCCAATATCCTTTCATCCGGCGTTGTCGGAAACGGTACGGCCTCAATTCAAGTCGGGTCAACTAATACGATCACTCCTGTCACTGGTACGGGGCTCGTCGCGACAATAAACATGAAAGCATTGGCCGGTACGACTACGCCGGTCACCGTCAAGTTCGCGACCGCCGACACCTATGTCGGTGCTTTAGGCGAAGGAAGCACAAACGTACTCACGAGCTCGACCCCGTCTACGATTACCATAGGAGGCGGTGTTGTTCCGACTCCTAGTCCGACCGGCAATCCGTCGGATACACTCACCCCGACGCTGTCACCCACTCCGGAATCAACTGATAGCGCGACATCATCTGCTGTCACGATCGATTCACCAACTAAAGACGAATCGATAGCGACACAAAAGCCGACGATAGAAGGAAAAGCGCCTCCGGGAAGTACCGTCACGATCGCGGTCTATTCTACCCAACAGATCACTGCGACCGTCACTGCGGATGCCAACGGAAATTGGACGTATACCATACCGAATGCGCTCGAGACTGGTCCACACACAGTCGTCGTAGCTGCACAAAATCCGACGACCGGTCAAACGGAAACTGCGACGCTCGCATTCGTCGTATCCAACGGTACGGAAAATGGCGCATCAGGAAGTGCCATGCCGGCGTCAGGATCTGTGGAGCCGACAATCCTCCTCTTAGCGCTTGGCATGATACTATTACTAAGTGGGGCACTGGCACCGGTATTAATTCGAAATAAATCATGAGTATACTCATCCGGCATGTGTCATCGCGAGTCACTTCCGTCATTTCGATTGTGGCGCTTCTTGTCTTTCTACCGCTATTCCTTCTCGTTATCCAACAGACCGTTACCTTGATGTCCCGGGCGGCAGGAACGCCTGCTAACATCGTCGTTGAGGCAAAACTGACGCTTGATCCGATAAAGACCGACTTTTATCACGCGTTCGCTCAGGGCGGAGAAGAATCGACAGATATGCTCGCGTCCGTCAAAGGAGATGTGACCGCTCTGCACCCGAAAGTCATACGCCTCGACCATCTCTATGATCTCTACCATGTCGTATCACGGGATGGCTCTGATCTTCGCTTTGATTGGTCTAAGCTTGATCAGGCGGTCTCTACAGTGGTCAGTACGGGCGCAAAACCCGTCCTCGCCCTTTCTTATATGCCGGACGTCATAGCAAAAGACGGCGTCATCTCCGGTCCTCCCAATGATTGGAATGATTGGGCAACCGTAGTACAAAAAACCATCGAACACTATAGCGGCAAAGGCGGCATGAACATACCCGGCATCTACTATGAAGTATGGAACGAACCGAATCTGACCCAGTTTGGGGGCTGGACCCTGAGCGGTGACCGAAACTATCTCACCCTCTATCACTACGCTTCGGTAGGAGCAGGAAATGCACAGAACGTAAATACGTTCTATCTCGGAGGACCGGCGACATCAGGGCTGTTTGTGAACTGGATTACGGCGCTCGTCCAATCAGGGAACCGGGTCAACTTTTTTTCCTGGCATTCATATCTCAGCGACCCGGACCAGTTTGCTCTCGACGAACGCAATGTCGTCAAAGCATTGCTGCCATTCCCCACGTATACACTACTTCCGAAGCTGATTACTGAATTCGGGTTTACGGGGGATAAAAGCACAGGCTACGGCACCTCGTATGCTGCAGCGCATGCTGCGGCGGTCATACGCCAGCTTACCTCCGGCGGACCCACATATCTTTTTACCTTCGAACTCAAAGATGGACCGAAACAACAGGACGGATCCGGCTGGGGACTCATCACCAATGACGATAACGGGCTCAAGAAAAAACCCCGCTACTACGTCTATAACTTCCTTGATTCTATGGCCGGCACACGTCTCTCGCT
Source organism: Candidatus Gottesmanbacteria bacterium (assembly GCA_023245335.1). Lineage (GTDB taxonomy): Bacteria > Patescibacteriota > Microgenomatia > UBA10105 > UBA927 > UBA927. The sequence continues at coordinate 368,249 of JAHFKK010000001.1, read as the reverse complement.
TACCGGCGAAGGATCATGGGTCAGCGCATACGCATCAACTCAGAATAACGTCATACGCGTGTTACTCGTGAATTTTGACGCAAGCGGGAGTCATAGCGAAAACGTTCCCGTGCTCATCCGAGGCATAGAACCCGGAACGTATACTGTACGACAACGCCTGCTTTTGGGAAGAGATGCGACGACGACCATTGACGCACAGGATCCCTCTATCAACACACAAGTTTACATGCCGCCTGAAAGTGTCGCACTTCTGGAGATCACCAAAACCCAATAAACTTCTTTATTTTTACGTTATCTGATCCGGGAGGCTACCGCTCACTATCTCTTGTGCCGGTTCAAGCGAGAATCCACGGAGCTTCTGGAATCGTTTCATGAGCCGTATAAGGTCGTGAACCTGATCGACATTTAATACCCAGGACAGGAAAAAGTAGGTTGCCAAACCGAGGGTTGCCGACACCCCGGTCAAAAGTATGAGACCGAACGTGCGGGTCGTATCAAATACCAGCTGGTCAAACAGCTTGAGCGGTATGTAAAGAGCGATACCGGCTACAATTGTCGCTCCTCCCATTTTGAGTATCGGAACCATGAGAGACGGCGTAATAAACCCTTTAATCCGCCGGTCCAGGAGCATAAACAGAAGGAACGCATTGAGGATGCTCGCAACAGACGTAGAAAGTCCCAGTGACCATATAGGCAGGTGCAACACCAAAACAAATATGATGCTTAAAACCGAATTAAGGACGACGCAAATGACTCCTACGATGACCGGCGTTTTGCTGTCCAAAAGCGAATAGAACCCCCGCGCCAACACCTGAACGATCGCCTGCGCAAACAGCGAGATGCTAAATGCGGATAGCGTCATCCCGGTGTCTACCGTCGCAGCCCAGTCAAACCGCGACGCTCCGTAAATCAAACGGATGACCGGGATACGAAGTACGATAAATAGCATCGCCATGGGAAGGACGAGGAACAAAATCTGATGAACCGCTGACCGTATGGTGGCAATAAACTCATCATGCTTGTCGCTTGCCGACAACTGCGACAATGACGGCAATACTGCCTGAGCGATCGTTTGCCCGAACAAACCGATCGGCAACTGCTGTAATTGCTGGGCGAACGCAAATATAGTGACCATCCGGGCTCCGAGGAGGCTTGCGAGCATCAAATCCACCGTCGTATCAATCTGCGTTACTGCCAGTCCGAATGTGCGGGGTCCCATAAGCTTACCGACTTCGCGTATGCCTTCGTTTTTCGGATTGATCTCCGAGGAGTGCCGATACCCTATGTGAATGAGCGCCGGAATTTGAATAAGGACAAAAAGTACCGCCCCGATGGCAACACCTATGACGGGCGCCCACAATCCCATGGCGGGAGCAAGAAGAATGACGCCGATTATAATTCCGATATTATAAAGAACCGGCGCGAGCGCCGGGATCAAAAAGAGATTATGGGACTGCAAAATTCCGGTAAATACATTACCGATAAGAAGCGGAGTCACCTGAAAAAATAACATGAATCTCGTGAACGCCGTCATTTGCGCAATTTGTGATTCGTTGAATCCCGGCGTAATAAGCCGGGAAAGGAACGGGGCCGCTACGTATAGCGGTATCGCCAGAACGAAAAAAATAATCAGACTGAGATTAATAAGGCCTGCAGCCACACGCTGTGCTTCTTTTTCATTATTCTGCGCCAGATATTTGGAATACACCGGGATAAACGCCGATGTTAATGCGCCCATGACCAACAGTTCAAAGATAAAATTCGGTATACGGAACGCTGCAAAATATATTCCTAATGTATCCGGCGCAAAATATGACGCGAGCAACCGGTCACGGACAAGTCCCAAAACTCGGGAAAGGAGCACCATAAATGCCAGCACTAAGGCTGCGGACCCTACGGTCATCTGTTTTTTGGTCACCAAGGCCCAAACTCGTTTCATAACTTCCCTATTATAAATCGCAACGTCTTGACCCGAAAGAGTCAACTGGGGTATACTTCACCTCATGCCAATCACGAAACAAGCCGCCAAAAAGCTCCGACATGACCGCGTACGGTCTGTCCAAAATGCGCACATCAAGAAAACACTGACTACTTCAGTGAAAAAAGCGCGCAAAGCTCCATCTGAAAAAACCATTTCCCTGGCATATCAGGCGGTCGATCGCGCGGCCAAACACCACAGCATCCATAAAAACACCGCCGCCCGTCTGAAGTCACGCCTCGCGAAACTCCTCAAAAGGTAAAGCCTTTTGGGAAAAGAGCGTTCAACGCTTTATTCATCTTGCCTCCCTTGCTATACTGAACTCATGCCTGCCGATTCCATTCGGATTAATTTACTTGGACAACAAGACCTGGAGCACACGCCGTGGGGCCGTATCGTTTCGTGGGCTACCACCTACGGACGGTATATCATGATCACGACGGAAATCATGGTGCTTCTCGCGTTTATCTCACGATTCAGCCTGGATCGGAAAAACACCGATCTCACCGAAGAAGTGACGCAAAAACAAGCGATATTGGAAGCAAATACATCATTTGAGACTTCCATCCGATCGCTTCAGGCAAACCTTGATACGACGAAAAAACTCATGATCAACCAATCCAGGCCCGTCGATCTCATAAACATGATGGCCACACTACTTCCACCCGATGTGTACCTCACCTCTCTTACCATTAACAATGGTAAGCTCACTATAAGCGCAAGCGCGGGAACGACTACGGGATTCGCGCAATTTCTTTCCAATCTTCAGGCAACAAAGCAACTTCAGAATGTTTCCTTAAGTGATATCAACCGCCAGGCCACGACAGGTATTGTCTTTGAAATTACGGCTGACGTGCCTGTCGGACAGGCAAAATAATATTATGGACAGTTCAACACAACGATCCGCCCTTCCGTCCAGATTACGGCGGTATTACAAGGATCTCGCACCGCTTCTGAAAAAACCGAAGATGCGCGCTTCAACAACCGCAGTATTTTCGTTCCTCGCCGTTTCCCTATTTTTGTGGTACGCGGTCCGACCCACAGCACAAACAATCATATACCTGCAGCGGGAAATTAAAGACAAAACGACACTCAATAAACAAATGGAGGCAAAAATAACCGCGCTTATAGAGGCGCAAGCGACCTATGAAACTATCGCGTCACGTCTCCCCTTGCTCGTTGATGCACTTCCGCGCAGTCCTGATCCCGCTATTCTGGCCGTTGAGCTTAGAAATATCGCAAACGTATCTCAAGCGTCCATATCAGCAATGCAGATAGCCGGCGTACCACTCACAACCAAAGACGCGACTCCCGGAGCCAAACTTATCGCGCGACAACCATTACAGGATTTCACCATCAGCTTGGTTATTTCCGGACCCTATACTGCAATCAAAGCATTTCTTGACGGTCTTATCACACTTCGGCGTATAACCACTATAGATATGGTATCTATAAGACAAGGTGTTACACTAAACTCGTCAGATACTGCGTTACAATTATCTATTCGGTTAAAATCATATTACACGTTGCAATGATATATGGATGAAGATCGGGACATACTTCTCATCGCGGTGTTCACGACTCTCACTGTTTTTCTGTGGGTATTTTTTGAACTCGTGAAGACGACCAAAACATCAACCGTCGCCCAGCCGCTTCAAAAAGTCGTGCTCCCTTTGTCCTCAAAAATTGACACAAGTGTATTGGATCAGTTAGAAACAAAACAAACGTATTATCAATAAGTATCGATACGCTATGCAAACACGGAAAATTCCCACACTCGTCGGAATCATGCTCGTCCTCGGGGCGGTATTTCTCTTTAGCCTCGCCTTTGACCGGGTCACACCGCTTTTTAGCCGTGCCTCGCCAAGCGCTGCACCCAAAAATGTCATGTTTACCAACATTACCGATACGTCATTTACCGTCTCCTGGCTGACAGATAACGCAGTAACCGGTGCGATCGTCATAGACGGGAACGGCATCGGTACGCTGTATGACGAGCGGGACGAAATGGGGGGTTCGGGAACAAAAAAAAATACATTGGGGACATATACCGTCCACAGTGTTCAGGTACGAAATGCCCGGGCCCAAACCAGTTATCACGTCCGTATCCTTTCGCAAGGGACTCTCTTTCAGGATGGGGTCCAACCCTTTGCGGTGACGACAGGGGCATCTATACCCGGAGTCGGCATCAACCTGGAACCTGCGTATGGTACGGTGATGCTTCCGGACGGCCAACCGGCACAGGGCGCGCTCGTTTACCTCACTCCTGAAGGAGGACAAGCGCTTTCTACCATAGTGACGTCGACCGGATCATGGGTCGTACCGCTCCATCTCGCACGGACACAGGCGCTTACGGCATATATCCCGATCGCAGACCGCATTAATGAAACCATCGCTATCCGCGCTCCCGGCGGAGTGTCAACAGCAACGACTGATACGCTTAATGATAACCCGGTTCCTGCGATGACCATAGGAAAAGACTATGATTTCCGCAAACTCCAGGCGGATGCCCAACAAAAGTTACTCGCCCAGGCATCACCTGCCGTTTTAGGAGCTACGACACAGGCTGCCAGTCAAACCGTCGCAATCACGCAGCCCGCGAAAGACGCGCGTCTCACCACGAGCCTCCCGCTTATTGAGGGCACGGGAGTTATCGGCAAACAGGTATTGGTCATCGTCGGGATCACAAATCCGGTAAGTAGCGCCGTCATCGTCGGGGATGACGGTATATGGCGCTATACCCCGGATCACGCGCTTTCCGAGGGAAAACAGAGCGTCACGATAACGAGTGTTGACACCAAAGGGAAAACCGTAGCTCTCACCAACGTCTTTGAAGTATTAAAAAGCGGCACACAGGTTCTGGGCGACGCGACACCCTCTGCAACCATTGAACCTACCATAGACGCCTCTCCCACTGCCGAAGCGTCACTTGCCGGTAACCCACCGCCCACAAGCGGCGATGAGACACCGACTATCATGTTTCTTATTCTTGGAATTGGCCTCTTTGTCGGGGGAACAGCAGTTCTCATCCTCTAAAGTAGAGACACCACTTGACGCATGTCATATATTTCCACTACTCTGGATCTAGGAGCATTTTTCGTGCTTTCAAGATTGTTTAGAATGCACTCATAATGTATAGGTATGCCGGATGATATTTTGGATGCCGCTCAAAAAGCAATAAACGACGCTGCCGCTGGAGTTGTCACGGATCCGGTATCATCCCAACCAGAACAATCTCCTGCACCCGCCACACCACCCTCTCCCTCGACTCCCTCATCTATACCGGAAGAACCCGCACCCGTTCCCCCGATGACCGCAAGCACAGAGTCGGCGCCCGGAATACCTCTTGCTGATGGATTATCTGCCCAACCCGCGGCCGCCCCCGTGCCTTCAATGCCTGAAAACAAACCGGCAGAACCAACACATGTCGAACCAACTACTTCTGCGGCTCCCACACCGCCGCCAGCGTCTACTCCCGATGCCGCTCCACCATCCCCGGAAGCGTCTGCGTTTGTCGAAAGTATTTTAAACTCAAAAAATCCGGGCTCGGTCGTCCCGCCTGCGTCGGAAACCGTATCACCTACACCATCCTATAATGCACCGAAGCCCAAGATACCGGGTAAAAAAGGAAAAAAAATTCCGCTCGCCGGCATTCTTGGAGCCATTGTCATGCTTGTGGCAATCGGCGTGGGCGCAATCTATGTCGCAAACCCCAAACAACTTGCTGATATACGGAGTCAGGCCGGAAAAAATAATGGTTTTTCACAGGGCGGCAAATGGAGTAAACAGGAAAATGATAAATGCGGCAGTGGATGTGTCAATAATGCGTCATATAACGAAGCGATTAAGGCAGTTGCAGACATAAATAGCGGTGCGTCAAAAGCTTCAGTGACACTTCCTGATGGTACTAAAACAGAAATAATAGTTGACCACACAGACCCCAACGGGGTCAAGGCGGCGCAAGACAAGGCCATGCAAACCATAAAAGACGTATATAGGGGCATCGGAGAACAGGCTGCAGGAACGGATGCAAACGGTGTTCAAAAACCCGTAACCCTCAACATGGTTAATGTCGATAAAAACCCACAAAACATGGCGCTGCCGTATGTTCCAGGCGGATATACATATGAGGAAATTAAATCGTTTTATACGGTAAATGGAGTTCCGGTTGATTATACAAAACCCGAAAATGTAAATAAGGGCGGGTATGCCATTTTAGGACCTGATAACAAACCCACATCTGTAGCTGGATATTATCTGTCACAAACAAACGGCAACTGGTATCCGGTTGATACTTCCAACGGGAGTAGTAACGGTGACGGGGGCGACACAACAAACAATCCTACAGCTACCCCGGTCGCGCCTCAATGCAAAAACCTGAGAATCACGAGAGCTGGTACGGCGGTCACGCCGTCTTCATTGCTTCCCGGTGATGACGTTGTACTTCATGTCTCCGGAGACGGCAGCCCGACGAAAGCACACTTCCGCATAAACGGCACTGCATGGCAGGACGCAACCGTGGCTACACAAAGTGATCCACCAGACTTCACTCTTGCGTATACGGTGCCTGCCACAGGCGTCACTGACTTTGTCATTGAGGCAGAAGTATTTACGGACGGAGCATGGAGATAATATGAGTTTTCTGAAAAAATATTGGTATTTACTGCTGGTCACCCTCCTCACGGTCGGTATTGGCGTGGTAGCCTTCCTCACGTCGACCCAGCTGGCCAACAAGCAATCCGTCGCTCCCACCGTCCCGCAGGTCACCCCGAAGGCGACCGATGACATCAACTGTAAGCTCGTGTTTTCCATTACGCCTAACACGCCGACCCCGACATCAACCGGAGGACCGACGTCGACGCCTACAGCGACACCGACACCGACGGGCACATCAAGCAACAATACGGTACCGGAGTGTACGGGTCTTACCCTGTCACCCTCTAGCGGTACGCCGTCATTTACCACAACCGTGACCTGTTCCGGGAAAGACACCGACGGTGACATCACCGCTGTGGAGTTTACCCTGCCCGACGGCACGACCAAGCTGGTCGAGAAAAACGTCGGCAGTCCCGGATCGCTTTCTACCGACTACACGGTCTCCCAAAACGGCACGTTCAGTTTCTCCTGTCGCGTGCGGGACAACAACTTTGCCTTCTCTGACGTACCGGATGTCTGTAAGACGTCCATGAGTATCGGCACTGCCGGACCGACATCCACACCCGGACCGACATCCACACCCGGACCGACATCCACACCGGGACCGTCACCAACACCGGCTCCTATTGCCACACCGAAGATCCCGGTATCCGGAGGACCAACCGTCTTGGGAGCTTCCACGATTGCGGGAGGAATACTCCTGCTGCTTCTGGGACTGGCGTTCTAAACTTCACTTAAGAAAAGATGATACGTATTCGTGAATTGACTCGAAGGTGTCTTTTGGCAACAACACGTATCCACCGTACCAGCTTTCCGGAGGCGAGTATAACTCATTCTCTATAGATATCCGGGTAATGTTGATCTGTGGCACCCGCAAAAATAGCTTCCCTACCGTCATTAGCTGTGCGATATTCATATCGACATCCGTGGCATCATCAAACGCCCGATATAATGCCGATAATTTCCGCGGATTCCATATAGTGTTCTTAGAAGTGAGCCGATCTTTAAGCGCAACTAATACTTGCTGTTGCCGTCTCCCCCGCGCGAAATCATTTCCCTCGACGCCTTCCGCATGCCGGCTCCGGACATATTTCAAAGCCCGTTCACCATCCATAGTTTGTAGGCCCTTATCAAAATGAAGCGTTTCGTATCTGCAGGCAAATGTGGGATCACCGTCACAGATATCCTTTTCTTTCCCCGTTATCGGATATTGGGAATCCGTAAATGCCTCCGGCACATCTATCGTGACGCCGGAAACGAGATCGATGATATTCTGAAACTTCGTAAAATCAAATACGATGCCATACTGAATCGGCAGGCCCACCATATCGGATAGAATTGCTTTAGAGAGAATCAATCCGCCTTTTTTTCGACCAGCGGCCGATCCAGCTTCGCGGGACTTTTCCTCACCGTAATGATAGGCACTGTTTACTTTATCTTTTAGAGAGTCCGACCATATGTCTCGCGGCACGGAAATCATCCCAAGCGTATCATGCTTTTCATTAAAGGAAAGGATGAGAATGGTGTCCGTGAGGTCAGCACCGTCGTGATTGCCTCCCCCGATCCCCAATAGAGCCACGTTTACCCGACCCTTTATGGGAGCGAGGTCAACGCCGGTATCAAACATGAGGCCGAAAACCGCTGCCGGCGTCAAACCGGTATTTTTCGTAAACGAACGGACTGTCCGAATCCCGATAGCAAGGCCTGCGACGAGAAGCATCGCCACAAAAAGAAGCAGAACGCTTCGGAGCTTCGGCGCGACCGTTCTTTTGAATTTTTGCTGCATGGATTAGACGTTGTCAGCGGCGAGACTCTCGATCATCTGGAAAAATTTTTCCGGATCCAAACTGGCACCACCGGGTAGTACGCCGGAAATGTATTCTTGGCTGACAAATGATTGAATGTTCTCAGGCGTCGTGCTACCGCCGTATATGACGGGAATCCCGAAGTGTTTGACAACTATTTTTTCACAGACTCGGTTGGCACTTTCCGGATTTTGCGCGACCCCGCCGCTTACCGCACTTATTGCCCAGGGTGGTTCATACCCGATGACATCCGTTCCTTCAGGAACCAGCACGGATTCATCCTGCACGCAGTAAATTACCTTAAGACCGGCGTCTTTGGCTGCTTTGACCTTTTGCGTGAGAAGCATATCGGTTTCACCTAAATTTTTGCGGCGTTCCGAGTGCCCTATAATCGACCACTTCGCAAATTCCGCAACCTGCATCGCACTGATTTCACCGGTATATGCGCCTTCTCCAAACGCCGAAACGTCCTGTGCTCCCAGTTCGAGCGGTAATTTATGCGCGAGAATCTGCTCATGAGCGTACGGGAGTAATGTATACGGCGGACACAACACCGCAGTCACATTCTCAAATGACCGCGGCGCCGACTGAACAAGCGCGGCGAAGCGCTTGAACCAAATAAAGGCCTCATCTGTCCGCTTATAACTCTTCCAATTCCCCGCAATGAAGAAATGTTTCATATGATAAGATTATAGCGGGTTGTGAAACTTCTATACAAGAAAGCGGTTCGCTTTCTTTTTTTCCTTATGAAATAAGGACAGAATTTCTGCTACCCGATTATTTATCTATGTCATCTTCGCTTCTCAGTGATCTAAATAAAGAACAGCAAGCGGCAGTAGTGCATACCGAGGGACCGGTCCTCATACTAGCAGGCGCCGGCAGCGGCAAAACCAGAGTTCTCACCTACCGGGTCGCCTACCTCATCGCAGAAAAGCATGTGCCACCCCAAAATATACTCATGGTCACGTTCACGAATAAAGCCGCAAACGAAATGAAGGAGCGCATCACGAAACTCATCTCCGACACTTCGTCTCCCATCGCCAATAAAGACATGCCTTTCGCCGGGACCTATCATTCGCTGTGCGTGAGGATACTGCGCGTAGACGGCATACACGTCCACGTGCCTCCCACATTTGTTATCTACGACGGCGACGACCAGATAGATGCAATCAAAGACGTGATGAAAAAACTGGACATATCTGCCAAACAATATCATCCGAATGCGGTGTTGGCCACGATTTCTCAGGCAAAAAATGAGCTCATTACCGCGCTCGAATACCCCAACTATGCCCGTGGGAATTTTCAGGAAACCGTGGCCCGGGTCTACCTCGGATACCAAAAATTGTTGCTCGACAACGAGGCTTTGGATTTTGATGATTTACTCATGAAAACCGTCCGGCTTCTGAAAGAAGTTCCTGAGATCGCCGGCAAATACCAGGAACGGTATCACTATGTCCTGGTCGATGAATATCAGGACACCAATAAAGCCCAATATGAACTGACCAAACTTCTCTCAAAACGCTGGCACAATATCACGGTTGTCGGCGACGCTTCACAGAGTATTTATAGGTGGCGCGGAGCGGATTTCCGCAACATTATGAACTTCAGGGCGGATTTTCCCGGTATTGCTGTTTTTCACCTGGAACAGAATTACCGGTCCACCCAGACCATTCTTGATGCAGCGTTCGGCGTGATCGCCAAAAACACGTCGCATCCTATTCTCAAACTCTGGACAGAAAAAGACGGCGGCGAAAAAGTGACGCTCTACGAAGCACGCAATGAACAGGACGAGGCCATGTACATCATCCAAACCATCTTACAATCAGACAAACCGTTTTCCGACTTCGCCGTCCTCTATCGCACGAATGCACAATCGCGGGTGCTGGAAGAGGCATTCCTGCATTCGGGAGTCCCCTATGTATTGGTCGGCGGTACGCGATTCTACGAACGCAAAGAAATCAAGGATGTGCTTTCATATTTGAGACTACTGGCAAACTCCAAAGATACGGTCTCCTATCACCGTGCCGAAAAACTCGGAAAGGCCAGGTTCGAAAAATTTCTCGCCTTCGCCGAAAAACGAAAGAATGACAATCATCTCATCGCTCTCACCACTCTCGAGCTTCTGGACGAGATATTGGAGGTAACCCGATATACCGATCTCTACGACGCCAATGTCGAGGAAGAAAACTACCGTCTCGAAAACATCAAGGAATTACGCTCTGTAGCGACCCAGTTTCCGGATCTCACCACGTTTCTCGAAAACGTCGCGCTCGTCGAGCAGGAATACACGCCGCAAAAATTGAGGGATATGGATGCCAAACGCAAAGCCGTGACGCTTATGACACTGCATGCCGCGAAAGGTTTAGAGTTTCCTATCGTGACTATCGTCGGCATGGAAGAGGGAATATTCCCCCACAGCCGGTCTCTCATGGAAAAGGATGAGCTCGAGGAAGAACGTCGGCTCTGCTATGTCGGAATTACCCGCGCCAAAGAAAAACTTTACCTCACGTATGCCAACCGGCGGTTATTTTTCGGGACCCGTACACAAAACATGATATCGCGATTTATCGCGGACATCCCGGAGCACGCACTCGACCTCCAGGTATCACTTGCTACAGACCGGGGATTTCAGGATGAGGATCTCCTTCTTTAGGGCAAAACCCGGAGAAGTACTGCAGCACAACTTCCAAACACGACGCTTACTGCGAGTACGAGTTCTATGGTCAAAAACACTTTTGCGACCCCGTGGACGTGTCCGAATGACAGGAGAGGGAGCATCACTCTGGTGTCTACAGGGAGCCAACTGACCGGTTCTTCATGACGCATAGATCTCGCTTTGCGCTTCATCGAACCCATTGTATCATAGTAAAGAACGCGCGATAATAGATATATTATAAAGACCGGTATGACAATCCGTACTGCCATAGACACCGACCAAAAATCCTGGGATGCCGGGGCTCTCCATCCGCTGCAAACGTGGGCATGGGGTGAATTCCGTAAAGCAATGGGTATCGAAGTCGTACGGGTAAACGGCTGGCAACTTACGTTTCACCGGCTCCCTCATACGCCCTGGTATGTCGGATTCTTTCCAAAAGGACCGCTTCCTGATACACGCATGATCGAAAAGCTAACGCGTATCGGAAAAGAAAAACGTGCAATATTCATCCAGTTGGAACCAAACGCCGTTACATCCGAAAAAACGGCAACCGAACTCAAAAAATTATCAATCATCCCGTCACATCACCCCCTTTTCACCAAATACACGTATATCTTGGACCTCACAAGGACGGAAAATGAGCTTCTTGCCGCTATGCACTCTAAGACACGATATAACTTACGGGTCGCCGAGCGCCACAAGGTAACGATACAAGAAGATTCTTCCCCAAAAGCATTTGCTTCCTACCTTCGGCTCAACGAGGAAACCACATCCAGACAGGGATTCTTTGCGCATAACAGGATATATCACGAGAAGATGTGGAATATGCTCCACAAAGCCGGGATAGCACACCTTTTTACTGCCGTGTACGAAGGCGAAATACTTACGGCGTGGATTCTATTTACCTGGGGTGAGACTGTGTATTACCCCTACGGGGCCTCCTCGCGGACCCATAGGGAAGTCATGGCACCGACTCTTATGTTGTGGGAAATCACCAAATGGGCGAAAGCGAAAGGATACAAGACATTTGATCTATGGGGGTCTCTGGGACCTAATCCGGACATCAACGATCCCTGGTTCGGGTTCCATCGTTTCAAACAGGGATTTAACCCGACGCTCATCGAGTTTGTCGGCTCGTACGATCTCGTTGTCCATCCGTTCCTCTATCGCCTGTATACGATCGCAGATACGCTCCGATGGACCATACTGAAACTCATGTCCCGCTAGAGACGTTACGATTTGTATGATGGAAATCCAACAATCCAAACCTTATGCCGCGTTTATCGCATCTTTGGGATGGAAAGTCGTCGCGCACAACCGGCAATATTATTACATCCGTCGATTCCCATTTATGGGAGCGCTTATCAAGGTCCAGCGGGTGACCAGGCTTCCGGACCTCAAAACATTTCTCCCTTTACTGTCTCATGAAAAGGCAACACGGCTCGCGATAGAACCGGACAGCCGGGTGAGCTCCGGTGATCTCAAACGATGGGTGAGGCGTCTGCCGCGTGCGATACACGTCAACCATGATCCGTTCTTACCGACCAAAACTATCCGTGTCGATGTGACGCGTCCTGAAGACGCCATATTTCGTGGATTGAGCGAGGCAAAGCGCCGCGCCGTACGGCGGGCGCAAAAAAATGGCGTCCGTATAGATGTCAGCGACGACATCCGGACATTTATCCGTCTCAAAAATACGTCTGCCGGATTTTTGGGCTCCATCACGACGTACGGACTTGATAAACTCTGGCCAAAGTTCCGTCCGGATCACGCTGACATACTTACTGCGCGCACCTCAAAGGACACTCCGGTTGCCGGCATACTCCTCATATACTGGCAAAAAATTGCATACTACTGGGTTGCTGGAGCGACAAAGGAGGGTAAACATCTCTTTGCACCGACCTATCTCGTCTGGGAGGCACTTAAGCTCGCCAAAAAGCGAGGCACGACGGCCCTAGATTTTGTCGGCGTCTGGGATGAGCGTATGCCAAACCAGAATCATGAGTGGAAAGGATTTACCAAATTTAAAGAGGGTTTCGGCGGAAGTGAGTTGTATTATCCTCTCTCCTCGTAACGGGGTTCCTACGTTACCTATTTTTCTTATTCATCGCTTTATCACCGGGGTCTCGATTTTGATTCAACGGCGGATTCACTTTTGGGTTCGTGCACACCAAGACTGCATTACATGGCGCTTTGACACACTTCACGGCTTGATAGTAGCAGTTCGCAGGAGCCGGCGGAGTTGGAGTCGGCTTGGGAAACTCACAGTATTTCATGCCGGTTTTATCCATTAATCCCAAGGATGGACAATAAAAGGTGCCGTCTTTCCCCGCGACTACATTCACGTTGCACGTCGTCGGTGGCTGGATGCACTGCGGCGTAGGATACGGGCAATACGTCACCCCGGGCTTGAGATCTGCCGTCATCGGACAACGGAAGCTGCCATCCGTGCCTTTCATCAGAGTCTGCCTGCATGTCGGGGGCTGGACACATGTAACGACCGGCGTTACATCTCCTACTAAGCGCACGGAATCGATAAGTACCCGATCACCTTTAAGCGCACCCTGCTGTACCTGAATGCCGACTTTACGCACGACTGCTGAATTTATTAAGGGAATTTTTACTGTGTATTCCGTCATGCTGCCATCTACCGGTACGATAAAGCTATTCGGTATTTCTCCTGTTTCGGAAATCGGAGCAGAATCGAGTGCTTTAGGCCCTTTGGACAATGCATACGTTACGGTAAACGTAACTGATCGTTTAACTGGCGCTGTGGTCGGATACGGAGTCGTGTCCGGACACCACCCGCCAACCGGTACCATCATTTTTTGGGCGCATCCCTTCGGATCCTTACAAACAGGCCTGGAGACGCAGGGTTGCGGACAAAATGCAGCACCGGGAGCTATGTCGGGCAAACATCGCGGTCCATTTGTGGCATCCATACACGGAAGCCGTGGCACACACACCGGTGAAGGTTTTGGTGTGACATCAGGCGGACAGTAACCGCCCGCTCTAAATGATTCAATCATGGGACACATTTGGCCTGACGGACACGTGGGTTGCGGTATGCATACTGTAGAGGGCGGAGCGGGTTGCCGCTCAATAGGATCCAAAGTGACAAGCTTTTGTGCTACACCGGCCGATGTTGTGATCGGAGCACTACCACTTACAGCACTTCCGCCTACGTTCTGGACGGTTACCGTCCCTGTTTTGTTTAGGACGACGCCGCACTTGACATCATTTAGTGGCCCGACTGTACAATCTGTGCCTCCGATCCAGATAGGTAGCGGCTGACCGGAAGACACGCTCATACGCACGACGATAGACTTATTGCCTACCGGCATCGGAACATTTACAACAGGACTATTAAATGTACTTCCCGGCATTATGGTGCCGGTCAAGACACCGCCTCCGCTCCAAGCCATGATCTTACTGACGATATTTGCTCCTGTCCATCCTTCTGCATCCTTGGTGAAATCCCAGCGCATGTAATCTTTCTGGATGAGTCCTGCCTTTGATCGGCCTTCTGTGGATTTCTGGACGGCAACGTATCCTACGGCAAGTGCTATGACGGCAAATGCGACTGCTATAACGAGAGAGAAAATCTTGATCGGTGAATTATTTCTTTGCACCATTACTATCTACTATGCAGAAGGTTTTTCAGGTTGTCAAGTCTCATGCTTTTACTTAGTGACCTATCTCACAACACGAACTGCTGCTAACCGGAGACGTTACAAAACATCGCATATTCGCATGCAGCACATAATTGATTGCCGGAACACATGAAGTCCGAAGTTTCGATCGCGTGCGCGATATCAATGATCGTTCCCTTCTCCTTTTGCAGTTGATCCGCGGTGCGGGTCGTCGATATGCGGGTTTGTGAATCAAAAAAATACAAAGAGAGAACAATGTCTTCAGGGTTCTTACCAAACGGCGTACCGGGAATGCTGGTCGCGGCAATGGCGTACATCGAAAGTTGCAGGTTTGTGTCTACCTCGCGCTTACTGGGCATACGGCCCGTCTTATAGTCTATGATCTCTATGTTGCCTCCCGGCAAGATATCGACGCGGTCAATCTTCCCGCCTATTTTAAGTGATCCGGTATCAGTTGCTATTGGTACGGTAAACGACTGCTCCAGTGCAACGGTTTTCGTATCAGGGTGAAATTCTTTATCAAAATATTCGGACAAATACCGTTCTCCTCGCTTTTTCATTTCTTCCTCATATCGTTTATTTTCATACCCCTCGCGTTTCCAGTGGGTCACCAATAAATCTGTGAGGAGTGACTTGGTCACCTTCTCTCCGTTTTCGTGCATGGCATAAAAATCTCTGAGCACCGCATGAATGCTGGTTCCAAACGAAAGCGATGCGGACGGCGGAGTCGGAATATTCAAAAGGTACCTCAGTTTATAGTGCAAAGGGCACAACCGGAACGTTTCTATTTGAGAATATGACAGATACGTAATCGGCGCTTTCGTCACTTTCGTCGTGTCCGTTGCATCCTCTTTTTTCCAGTCCAGAAGTGACATCTGCAGCGCCTTGGGCGGCACGATAGGCACACGTGCTGCGTCCCCTATCACTTCTCCGACAAACGGCGATAATTTTTTCTCACGTTTGCCTTCGCCGTAGTAATTTGCTCCGGTCAGATACAAGAGATCCCGGGCACGCGTCATGCCGACGTAACAAAGCCTGCGCTCTTCCTCCAGATGATAATCTCCTTCGGGCAATTCTTCCTTGATAAGCGCTTCCGGAATAGGGATCTGTTCGTGCCGCTCGGTCGTCGGAAACCGCTGAGATACGAGATTGACCAAAAAAACTACGGGGAACTCCAGACCCTTCGCACTATGAATCGTCAGGATATTGACAGCGTCGTTTTGCACCCAGTCGGTATCCCCGGCAAGCGGTGATTCTCCAAGTTCCATCGAAAGTTCTATCCAGTCGAGAACCGCGGTCACACTGGCATCTGCATGATCCGTCTCATAAGTTTTGAGTTTGCTGAAAAATTTCGACACGTTATTTGCTTTTTGCTCATCCGACCGGGTCGAATATTCCAGGATATTTTTGATAAAGCCGGAATCCTGTAAAAAATAGAAAAGGATCTGCCCCGCCGTCTCTTTGGTCACCAACCCCAGGTGCCTATGGATCATAGAAATAATGGTGCCGAGTTTCTCCTTGGTTTCCTCGGAAATAAACGGCAGGGTTATGCCGTCCAAAATCCTTTTCCCCGCCATGACTTCGCTCGCCTCAAATACGGACATGTTTTGCTTCCGGGCGAGATTCGCTATAGCCGCAAAATCCCGCGGGGGCATATCAAAATATTTCATGGACAACACCCGAAAAAATGCTACGTTGTTGTCAAAATGCTGGATGACCTGCAAGTACGCGATGAGGTCCATGACCTCCGGCTGGCGGAAAAGCTGTCCCGGCCCCAGGAACTGGAACGGCACGCCGAGTCTCATACACGCACGGATAAAAGGATCCGCGTGACTGTTGGCCCGGACTAAGATCGCGACATCCTTCCATGCATACTTCCTGCCGGATTCCTCATGGAGTTTTTGTATTTCTTTGACGGCACCCTCCGCTTCGTTTTCGACCCGGTCATGATACAAAAGTGACGGCCAGCGGCCGTTTGTCCCCCGCTCGGCCACAAGTTTTTTACTTATCTTTTCCTTGACTTCCAGTCTATCTGGATTGTTGTGCTGGATAAGTTGATACGATGCGTCGAGGATCGACTGCGTCGACCGGTAGTTTTTGGTCAGGACAATGAGTTTTGCCTTCGTGAAGTGCTTACGGAATGCAAGAACATTTGATACCGCCGCTCCCCGGAATTTATATATACTCTGGTCGTCATCACATACCGCCGTGATATTTTGTTTCTCCCCGGAAAGAAGCGCGATGAGTTCATTTTGGGCGATATTGGTATCCTGGAATTCGTCGACGAGGATGTATTTGAACTGTTTCCGGTAGACAGACAACAGATTTTTTCGCGTCCGGAATAATTTAAGCGTCTGGATGATAAGGTCGCCGAAATCCATGCGGCCCTCTTTTTCCTTGAGCGCCTGATACTCGCCGTACACACGGGCGAGCTCCACATATTTCTCTAGTTCCAACTCGTCTTCTTCGGATTTCTCTTTTTTCCCGCTCTCTAGTTTTTTGACGTACGCACGATATTCTTGCGGACTCACATCCTCATCCTGCAATCTCGAAAAATGCTGCAGCATGCCGCTTATAAACTTGGTCGGATTGCCCAGAGGCCGGAAATAATTGAGGTCAAATTGAAACAGATTCTGCCGGAAAAGCATCGTAGCATCGGTATCGGTCATCAGACGGTATGCGGGATTCAACCCGATATGGATCGCTTCCTGACGAAGCAAGCGGTCGCAGAATTTATGAAACGTGGAAATCCACATTTCCGTCACACCGTAGGGCATGATGACGTCCACCCGCTCTTCCATCTCGCGTGCGGCTTTTTCGGTAAAGGTCAAAGCAAGAATCTCCGACGGATTCGCGCGGCTCGTCGATATGAGGTGCTTGATGCGCTCGGTGATGACCGTCGTCTTGCCGGTACCGGCGCCGGCGATAATAAGGAGCGGTCCGTCGCCGTACTCTACTGCGGCCTTTTGTTCATCATTTAATTTACGGTCAATTACGGGGATCTTCTGCATCGTGGAGCCATTATAGCAAGAAAGTAAAAATGATCACCGTATGAGGTCTTTTGTCGAACGAATTTTTTTGGCTTTCGACAATATGTATTTCCGCCAATCCTGGTATCTGCCCATGTCACTCAACCTGCTATTTAGTTCCGCCTCAACCACTTTTCCCGTATCGGAATTTACCCGAACCACACAAACATAGCTGTTATCCCAGAGACCGAAATCAGGCTCCGTCACGACGTCTTTTATGTCATCCCACAGAACACTATATATATGGATGCCGGCAGCGATATCCAACTCCACTTGCCTCTTGAGAACCGGCGAGTGCAAATCGCTTCCATCGTCGGCAACGATGACGCGGGTAAACGATACTCCCCGTTTCGCAGCATCCCGGCCGTGCTGCATATAGGTAGATTCCGGATCCCAAAATTTTTGGATTCGCGTGAATAGTGTGCAGAACCCATCCGAACTTAAATGACGGAAATGAAATATCCCTTCATCAATGACTTCTTCAGGTTTAATTTTCAGTATGCCGCTGTTCTTTGTTTCCGTTATATATCCCTGAGCAGACTGCTTCTTATAATGTTCCAAAAATTTTTGATACAAAGAAAGGTCAAGGCGGGTATAACAAAGATCGACAACCAGAGGAAAGTCATTGAGGTGTACCTCGTCGTTCATATGACCCGCACGCTTCATGGATATAACAGAACTACCCAAATTCTCTCCGAACTCTAAAGAATATTTTGAATCGACATACGGATCATCACCGGAATAGAGTACGTAAGAAACAGGGATTAATTTCCGTAATTTTTTTAAATCAAAGTCCGTTTTGTAAAAGCTTTTATTCACATGGTCTATTTGCCATGACTTATGAAGCGTCGTGAAAAACGGACAGACAAAAATAGCGCTATCCAGCTGTATGTTATATTTCTCAACTACGTGGAGAATAAAGAGCGGGCCCAACGAGTGACCGACAAAACAAAGTTTTTCTCCTTTATGAAGCGTCTTATAAACCGCATCGAATTCAGTAAACCAATTCTCTAAAGTTTGCCGTTTAGACGGGACGTTTTTCCCCAATTCCGTCACACGGTCCCATGTATCCACCGGAAACGCGGGAGCTAATGCTTCCTGTCCGGATAATTCAAGCTTATCCTTGAGTTCCGGCAACCAATTACTGCCGGGACTACCAAAGGCTCCATGAAATAAGATAAACTTCATAGCTCCTCCATATTATACACCGCAGCCCAGAGTTAAGGCCGATATGCTATGATTTTTTCTATGACCGGACGGACCCACGATCTCGCTGCGTTTACGACACTCACGTACTTCATCGCGACCCAACACGTGCCGCACATGAGCTTAGGCACCGCAGTTACGGCATTTGCCGCCAATATGATCGGCGGTCTCATGCCGGACATTGATGATGCGACGAGCGACTTCTGGCAAAAGATACCTGCAGGATCTTTCTTCGGCAAAGTACTGCACCCTCTTATAGGTCATCACCGCATGATTTCGCATTCGTTCGTGGGTATGGCGATAGCAGGATACCTGGTCCATCTTCTTCTGGACGCGATGCACCACGTGCTTCTGGTCGACATGACGGTCGTCTGGTGGGCTCTTATGATCGGGTACGCATCACATCTTGTCATGGACTTCATCACCAAAGAAGGCATCCCGTGGTTTTTCCCCATCCCGATCCGCTTCGGTTTCCCCCCGTTTAAATTTCTACGGATACGGACAGGCGGGCCGTTGGAACAATTTTTCATTTTTCCGGGGCTTATCGCCGTTAACGGATATTTTATCTACGTCTACTATCCCGTCATCCTCATGTTCGTACGCGGTATCGGGAAGTAATCATTCAGCGAGAGGTAAAGACGGAGGCTCTTCTTCTGCTTCAAGGTTTTGGGTCCGTGAGAGTTTCTGCCCGAGAAGGGAGAACGATCCGGAAACATTACTCATCATGTTATACGCATTACCCACATGCTTTGAAAGGATACCCAAATTTTCTTCCACTTTCGTGTAGTCCTTCTGGATCGCCCGCAGAAGTTGAAAAACCTGCCGTGACTTTTGTTCCAGTTCCTTCCCCTGAAATGAGAGCAGGAGTACTTGGAGATGCGCATAGAGCGTATTCGGAGATACCGGATACACGCGCTGCTTCCGTGCGTACTCCATGAGTTCCTCCATGTTGGCAATCTCGTAATATACGGCTTCGGACGGTATGTACATAAGGGCAAAATCCATCGTACCCTCTTCCGGCAAAATGTATTTTTTATTTATGTCGTTCACATGCTTTTTGACGTCCGCCATGAAATCCCGTTTTGCCGCATTTCTCAATACTTCCGTCTCCCCTTTGTGCATCTTGGTGAAATTCTCCATCGGAAACTTAGAGTCGACACAGAGTAAACCCGCATCAGTTTTGAGGACCGCATCCACTTTCACGCCGCTTCGGAATTGATACTGGAGATGAAACGAATTCTTTGGGAACGTCTGACCGATCATGTCCTGCATAACCTGTTCACCGATGTTGCCGCGGAGCTTCGGTGACTGGAGGAATTCCTGCAAACTCCGTATTCCCTTCCCCACTTCGGACATTTCGCCTAAATTTTGTTTGAGGTCTCCGATAACTCGCGCCGCCGTATCGAGACGGTCGTTTAATTGTTTTGTGTTGGATTGAAGAAGTTTCGCGACGTCGCTTGTCTGTCCCCGCATCGCTTCATTTAAAACCTTATTGGTGTTTTCGATCGAGACCTGCATGGTCTTCAGCCATTCGGTAAGCGTCGTGTCTTCTTTTTTCTCGGCGAGTTTCCCGAGTTCCTTTTTCACGAGATACGCAAGCACTCCGAACCCGGCGATGACGACAAGAATGAGGATGAGAAAGTCGGGTCGCATGTCCGCCCATTGTAGCATGGGAGTCTACCGCCCTACAATAAACTTATGGAGCGACTACCACGGTCCCAGCGGAATCCCTACCTCCTCATATCCGGCGTCTCGGGATACATATTACTCGCCGCGTTCGTCAACATATTTCCACCGGATGCTCTATGGCGGATCGCACTCTTTATCATCGCCTTTACCGCGTCCACGGGACTCCTTATCCAGTATGTACTCCGGCGAATACAGCAATCCATCCTCCTAGGCTTCGGACTGGCACTGTTTCTGGTCTTGAGATTTTTTGGTCTCCGGAGTCCGGTCTATCCGGCGCTTCTTATTGCCTGTATTGTCGCTATAGAAATCCTCTGGAAACGGAAATGACCTCTCGCTTGCACGCCCGATAAATTGGTGATATTCTTCACATTAATGACGATTACAATCTCCATGATGATGGCCATGACAGCCGACTAACGGAGGTTTGTATGTGCCAAAAAATGAACCTCCGCAAGGAGGTTTTTTGATGGTTGGTTAACGAACGAGTCTGACGAGTGAATTTACCAACCATCAATCCGCCGAAGCCTTGGCGTAGGAGGATACCTGATACTATGAACCATCTTTTGCGACAGTTGGTGTCTATGATGCAACCCCCGTGACGGGAGGGTGTTTCGTAGTTTCCTAACCAGGAATCACAGACAACCTCCCGAACCGGGAGGTTTTTTATTGGGGTGAAGTATGTTTGGAAAAAAAGAACATATAATCGGACACGCCTATCGTCTAAAAATCGAAGACGAAGCGTATGATGTCACGCTCATCAGTAAAGAGGGAGATCGTGCAAGCGTTCTTATCCAAAATCATTCGATACGCACCTCGCTCGACGGAATTTCCAAACGGAAAAAAATATATTCCCAAGCGGTTCCTATAAGAACAGTTTCTCTGTCAGAACTCAAAAGTCTTGAGGCGCCAAAAGCTAAACGTGGCTTAGGGAACTGGTTGCGTAGTAAAATACGACTATGAACAAAAAGTTCTACATAACGTGCGCCATTCCGTACGTGAATGCCGCACCACATATCGGGCATGCCCTGGAATTCGTACAGGGAGATGTCATCGCGCGGTATCATGCGCTTTTGGGCGAAGACACCTTACTCCTGTCCGGCGGCGATGAAAACGCACTGAAAAACGTCCAGGCCGCAGAGAAGGCGGGTGTACCCGTACACAAATTCATCGACGACAATACGAAAAAGTTTCTGGAACTCACGACCGCCCTCGGTTGCCGGTTTGACGTGTGGCAAAAAGGAAGCGACCAGGAACATCACTTCGTCGCGAGCCAAAAATTATGGCAGCTCTGCGACAAGGCCGGAGACATCTACAAAAAATCGTATGAAGGCCTCTATTGTGTGGGGTGCGAAACGTTTTATACAGCCGACGAACTGGATGAAAACGGCGAATGTTTCGAACACCCCGGCAAAAAACTCGAAAAGGTGTCGGAGGAAAATTATTTCTTCCGGCTATCCAAATACCAAAAGCAGATAATTGACCTAATCTCAAAAGACAAACTCAAGATCATTCCGGATACCCGCAGAAACGAGGTTTTATCATTTCTCAAACAGCCGCTCCAGGATATAAGTATTTCCCGGAGTAACGCGCGCGCCAAAAACTGGGGCGTCCCTGTACCTGGCGATGACAGCCAGCGCATGTATGTATGGTTTGATGCGCTCAACATCTATCAGTCCGGCATCGGATTCGGCTGGGACGAAAAGCAGTATGAGAAATGGTGGCCCGCTGACGTCCACGTCATCGGCAAAGGCATCTCCCGCTTCCACGCGGTCTATTGGCCGGCATTCCTTTTGTCTGCAGGACTCGCAACTCCCAAAAGCATATTCGTACACGGGTACTTCACGGTGAACGACCAGAAGATGTCCAAAACTTTAGGCAACGTCATCGACCCGTTTGAACTTATCAAAAAATACGGCGCAGACGCCTTGCGCTATTATTTCCTGCGCGAAATTCCTTCTTCCGCCGACGGAGATTTCTCCGAACGGAGATTCAAGGAACTTTATAATTCAGACTTAGCGAACGGATTGGGCAACCTGATTGCCCGCGTAGCTAAGCTCGCAGAGAATAATAATGTATTAATTAAGAATGACCAATCCGATGAAATCAATTCGCTTTGGAACGATGTACAACCGATTGTTGAATCATTCCGTTTTAATGAAGCGCTTTCACTTATTTGGGGTGCTGTTACTGGACTAGATCGATATATAAATAATGAAAGGCCGTGGCAAAAAGAATTATCAGATGATAGTAAAAAACTTTCAAACTATGTTGTTATAACAAATGCTGTTAATCAGATTATATCGATTGCTCAAGTTTTAAAACCATTTCTGCCCGAAACTGCGAAAAAAATCCTTGATCAATTTAAAGGTCCGACAATCAAATCTCAACCACCCTTGTTTCCAAGGCTTACGTAATCATGTTCATCGACACGCACACACAACTGAATTTCTCGGATTTTGATACGGATCGGGAGATGGTCATCGGCAATGCGAAAAAAGCCGGGGTGAAACAATTTGTCGTCCCGGGAGTAGATCATAATTCCTGCAGGACGGCTCTTCACCTTGCCTCCGTGCATCCGGGCGTCATTTTTGCCGGTGTCGGCTACCACCCGTATGAAGCACCGCATAATCCGGATATTTCATACCTTGAATCACTCCTCACGGACGAACAAAACAAGAAATTGATTGTCGCAATCGGCGAATGCGGCCTGGATTACCATGAATACAAAGGCGAGGTGGCAGCAGGAAGAAAAGATGTCCAACACCGGTTACTCGAGGAACAGCTCAAACTTGCGCTCACCCACAATCTCCCGGTCATCCTCCATTGTCGCGACGCATTTGAGGATCTATTCACTATCCTTCATACGGTACCCAACATACCACGGGGGGTTCTTCATTGCTTTTCCGGCGGCCTGCAGGACCTTAGAAGCTCGCAGGAACTCGGATTCTACGTCGGCATAGACGGCAATGTCACCTATTCCAAACAACTTGCGATGATCGTCCCGCATATCCCGCTTTCCATGCTGGTACTGGAGACCGACGCCCCGTATCTCACGCCGGTACCCCACCGCGGAGAACGTAACGAGCCCAAATACATCCCGCTCATCGCCCAAAAGCTCGCTGAGCTACAACAAAAGCCGGTACAGGAAATTATGGAAGCGACTACCACCAACGCGAAAGCTCTCTTTGGCATTTAAGCGCAAGAACACTCCTATATAGTATAATTGTTTGGCTTGATACTATGCGCTGGATATTCCTACGTTATCCGAACAAAATCCAACGGTTACTCGAAATTGCCATCCCGACGGTCTCATGGCTTCTTATCACCATGCCGCTCTGGCTTTCGTTCTGGCACCCTGCGACCGTCGCGTATCTCATCATCACATTCGATGTCTATTGGTTTTATAAATCATTGACGCTTGTTTACTCCGCATTCCGGTCATTTGCGAAGCTTTCGGCACATGTTCGGGAAGATTGGCTTAAGCTCGCAATGGCGAATCCGCACTTCGAAAATCTTTGGCACGTCGTCATCATTCCGGAATTCAAAGAGCCCATCCACATCCTCCGTCGCACCCTTACTAACCTCGCGAATCAGGACTTCCCCAAAACAAAAATGGTAGTCGTTCTTGCGACCGAGGCCAAGGATCCGGATGCCAAAGCAACGTGCGCAATTTTGAAAAAAGAATTTTCATCGGCTTTCGCTCACTTCATCATCACGAGACACACCCTCCATAACGGTGAAATAGCCGGTAAATCCTCAAACATGGCGTGGGCTTCAAAAAATATCATTGCGTTCCTGAAAACAAAACATATTCCCCTCGAGTACACAACCGTTACATCCTGCGACGCCGACGCATTGCCGCATCCTAAATATTTCTCCGCACTTGCCAGCACATTTCTCAAGGATGAGGACCGTGCGTATCACTTTTACCAGGGTGCTATCATGTTTTACAACAATATCTGGCGCATCCAACTACCCTATCGTTTTCTCAACACCCTCAACACGATTTGGAATCTCGCAACGCTCTCACAAAAAGGCAGACTTATAAACTTCTCTACCTATTCCCTGTCTCTTAAAACTGCCAAAGAAGTAGGCGGGTGGTCTGTCGACGTCATTCCCGAGGATTATCATATGTTCTTCAAAGTGTATTTTGCCAAAGGCGGACGAGTATCAGCGCTTCCTATATTTTTACCGATATCGGTCGATGCGGCGGAAAGCACGGGATTTTTTCATACGTTCATCAATCAGTATGAACAGGCCAAACGCTGGGCCTGGGGCGTATCCGACATTCCGTATGTCATCCAAAACGTTTTTATTCATACCGAAATCAAAGCGAGAGAACGATTTCGGCGCTTACTCCTCCTCCTGGAACACCATATATTATGGCCGACGAACTGGTTTATCCTGACGCTCGGAAGCACCGTACCACCACTCGTCAACCCGGTATTTGCACGGACTGTTCTGGGACACAACCTTGCACAAATCTCCTCCGGTATACTTACGCTTTCTACCATCTTCCTTGCTATAGTCTTCATCATCGATTGGCGCATCAAACCTCCCCCGCCGGCATCATACGCCAAATGGAAATTGCCTCTTCTTTATCTTCAGTGGCTCACGCTTCCGATCATTTCATTTTTCCTCTCCGCTCTCCCGGGATTGGATGCCCACACTCGGCTTCTTTTGGGTAAACGGCTGGAATACAGAGTAACGGAAAAGATATAATTGTTAATAGACTGCGCAGAAGCGTAGCAAATGCCCTTGTTTCTTTCCTATGTGGAACTTATTACTCACCCATACACCGCTTCTCTACATGACCCAAAGTTTTTGGCGGGATGAAGCGTTTTCGGTCCTCGCCTCTGAACAATCGCTCCGGTTTATTGTCGAAAGATTGGGATTCGAACCTCCGGTTTACTACACACTCCTCCACTACTGGATACGGATATTCGGTGAGTCGGATATTGCCGCGCGCAGCTTATCGCTTCTGGGATTTTTGCTGACGACAGTCATCATCATCCGATGGGCGGCTCAAATGTACAAAAAGCACTGGCTTTCGTTCTATATGCCGGTCTTTTTTTTCCTGAACCCCATGATCCTCTACTATGCGTTCGAGGTGCGCACATATGCATGGTATATGTTCTTCGCTACTGCGACGCTTTATGCATATACGAACAAACGATGGAAATGGTTTATCGTAGCCGCAGTTTTGGGATTCTACACCCACGTGTATCTTCTACTATTCCTCGGCGCTCTTTTTGTCCACTGGTTCATCTTCACCCATCCGGACATCCGACGTATCAAAAATTTATTCCGTCATGATGCGGCACTTCGAGCCTTTACTGCTGTCGGCGTACTGATGATCCCCTGGCTCATAAAAATTGGTGCGGAGTCATCCCGATTTCGGAATTCATGGTATTTCCCGGTCAATCTGCAACTTGTGCTCTCTGCACTCGGAAATATGTTTACCGGCTATGAGGGGACGCCGTGGTACGGATGGGGCTATACGGCGTATCTTTCGCTTATCCTTGCGGGCTTCGCTCTTTTTGCCCTCATGGACCGCAAAAACCGCAACCGCACGTCACTCTTTATCCTCTTCGGGGCACTGCCGCTTGCCGTTATCATTGGTATATCTTTTGTGAAACCGCTTTTTGTGAACCGGTATCTCATTCCATCGACTATCGCGGAGGTCCTCGTGATCGTCGCGGCGCTCGATGCGATCAAAAACCGGATGTTTCAAAAGATCACGGCAGCGGTGCTCATGGTTTTTGTCCTGTGGATCAACTGGTGGTTCCCCCCGCAACACCCCAAAGTTCCGCTTCGCAACACAATGCTGGAAGTCAACGCTCTTTCGAGAAACACTGACGTCATCATGGCGGATAACGCGCTTATATATCTTGAGACGCTCTATTATGCCCATAATCGTTCACAGGTATTTCTCTATAACCCGCAAAACGCACCGTTTCCGTGGTATATAGGTGAGGCGCTTATGACACCGGGACGCATGAAAGCAGATTTTTCCGTCTTTCCTCCGTCGCGTACGTTTCTCGTGCACGGAGACGCATCGTTTGAGGTCATTTACCGCACGTCAGCAGGGACAACGTCCGTTCGTAAAAACAAACTATGAAATTTATCTTCCCTACCACACCGACACCGGAACGTTTCCTTCAGGGCATCGCGCCGCTTCGCCGGACGTGGGAATACCGTGCTGCATCAGCAGGTGCCATTTTACAAGGAATCATCGGCATCGTCGCAATCCTTTGGAACTGGCGCAAACTCCCCCCGGTCGTACCGATTTGGTATAGTCAGCCGTGGGGTGAAGATCGATTATCGTCACCGCTATTCCTCCTGGTTCCTATCGGTGTGGCAATCATCATATATCTTACGAATATCGCGGTAGTCGTCCGGTATGCTGCAGATCATCCCATATTCGCACGGGTACTCTTTATGACGTCTCTTCTGGTCTCAAGCTTAAGCGTTCTCTTTGTTATCCGTATAGTGACCTTAGTAGGATAATTATGCAATTTATCGCACCGTGGGCTATTGCTCTTATCGCGACATGTCTCGCAACGCCGTTCGTCATTGTCTTGGCAAAACGGTTTGGTCTCGTTGATGACCCCACCCACAGATATCATCCTGCACACACGCATCGGGGCATAGTACCGCGCGCCGGAGGACTCGCCATATGTTTTGGCATCGTCATAGCGATCGTTTTCTCCATACAATTAAATCCCCATCAGGTAGGCATCATAGTCGGCGCGCTCATACTCACCATCCTAGGGTTACTTGACGACAAAAAAGACATCAATCCGTATGTACGCCTCACCGTGAACGTACTGGTCGCGTGCATTGTGGTTTTCAGCGGTAACGTCATTCCGTTTATCACCAACCCGTTGACGGGAGGAGTACTACAACTCACGACATGGGATCAAACACTGACTATCGGTGCTCTTCGCGTGGTCGTCGGGTTACCACAGATCTTCGCACTTCTTTGGATTGTCTGGACCATGAACATCATCGGATGGTCAGCAGGCGTTGACGGACAAATGCCGGGCTATGTCGCAATCTCCGCATTTGTTTTGGGATTACTGTCGCTCCGCTACAGCCTATCCGACCCGTCACAGGCCTGGGTAACGACGCTCGCATTCATCGTGACCGGATCGTTTCTTGGCTTTTTGCCGTGGAACTTCTATCCGCAGCGCATTATGCCCGGATACGGCGGCAAAACGCTTGCGGGATACTTTTTGGCGCTCTTAGGCATACTTTCGTTTGCGAAACTCGGGACCGCGCTCCTTGTCCTGGGCATCCCCATGTTGGACGCCGTGGCAACCCTGGTGCGGCGTCTCGGGACGAAGAAGTCACCGGTCTGGGCGGACCGCGGACACCTTCATCACCGGCTCATGGATTTGGGGTGGGGAAAACGCAGAATCGCCTTGTTTTACTGGGGGGTGTCCGCTATACTGGGGCTGGTCTCGCTCACAGTCACGAGTTCTCTCAAAGTATTCGCGTTTATCGCAGTTGCTGTCGCGTTGACCATGTTTCTCGTATGGGTCAGCTTCTTTACGCAATTTTCAAAGCTGCGCGGCCCCGACAATGGTTGAAAAATGTCGCGCTGTTTACGACCGTATTTTTTACGGGACAACTGTTCCGTCAGGAGTTGTTTCTCAACACGGTGCTCGGTTTCGTTGCATTCTGTTTCCTCGCCTCCTCGAATTATATTTTTAACGACGTCTTGGACGCTCCGGCCGACCGTCGGCACCCGTTCAAAAAATTCCGGCCCGTGGCAAGCGGCAAGTTGCCCGTGAAGATTGCACTTCTCACATCACTTTTTTTTGTCCTCATCGGTCTGACCATCGCGCATAGTGTCGGCCCGTCATTTTTCCTGTTTGCGATCCTTTTCATCATCCTGCAATATCTATACTCCATGATCCTCAAACATATATCGGTCGTAGACATTATCGTCATAACCGCAGGCTACGTCATCCGCGTCTATGCGGGTGAAGCGGCTACGGGCCTCCATATATCCATATGGCTCGCGCTCGCGGCGCTATCACTCGCGCTCTTCCTCGCGATAGGCAAACGCCGCGCAGAATTGACGCTCATCCAGGGTTCCGGCGCTATGTCCCCCCGCGATACCCGCGCGTCGCTTTCGCACTATTCGGAAAAACTATTGGATGCATATACGTCTATGTTTGCCACCTCCACGTTTATTTCCTATACATACTTCACGTTCCTTGAGCGGCCGCTTAGCCAGGGATTATTTTTCAAAAACTACGGGGATTTTGTCACGGATATCCCGGATCGCAAATGGATGATGATTACGATTCCTTTTATCCTGTACGGCATCATGCGCTATATGCAGCTCATCTATCATGGTAAAGGGGAATCGCCGGAACAGGTACTGACCGCTGATCTGCCGCTTCTGACGACCGTTATCCTCTGGGGGGCGAGCGCCATGTTCATTATCTACGGCATCGGGGGGTAATATTATCCTGCTTTTACTGCTCTCCACTGTTTGAAAAACGTACAAAGTCCCTTATTATTTAGTCTAATCAGAAATATCCCATCTACCAGTTGTTTTTCATTGGCGGGTAGTAAGACTCGGGAAACATTCCAATGTATCACACAGGAGGCCTTAGAACTCAAGACTATGTCGTATGAGAAGGTAATGTCTTTCTGATTTGCAGGTACGACAGCCCAAAGCTTTTTAACCGCAGCCCAATCCGTTAACGGCGGGTTGAATACCGATTCAAAGTACTCGATATTATCCTTATCAAACAGGCCCATCACAACATCAACGTCTTTACTGCTCCAAGCTAAACCGAATGCATCCATCCAACGGTGAATTTGATTGGTATTCATACCAATATAATTACTTCGTTTCTGTGGCGTAGGTACCCGAAACCCAACCTTTGTTGGTCCCGTCATAGGAAATCTGGAACCACCCGGTCTGTTCATCAAATACGTGGAATTTATCTCCGGGGTTCACACGTCCCGCTTCTGTCGCGGTCGTCGACGGGTCCATGCGTACGCGCAGGAATCCGGTCGGCGTATCCTTGATCACGACATACGGTTTTTGCGGTGTTTGGGTTGTAGCAGACGATGTAGCAGTTTTGGTTCCGGATTTGAGTGTCGGAGTGGGCGTAATTGACGTCGTCGCGGAAGGCGAGGCGGTCACGTCTGACGCCCCAGTTGCAGAAAGCGCGAGCTTCAGGGACGCAATAAGCTTGTATCCGACCGTCAATTTAATCTTCATGGTCCGTGTCAAAAATCCCGGGGACGTAACGGTCAGTGAATGATCTCCTTCCGGCAGATCCTGGAGCGTCAACGGGGTGATGCCTTTCGTTATGTCATCGACAACGACGGAAGCGCCGTCCGGATTAGTGATGACCGAAAGCTCCGGCTTACTGGCTATGCTTTTCTCGAGCCACAGTACGTCAACGGCCGAAGAAAGTTCTGACTCCGAAAGAACCGCGTTGACGAAGGTAAGTAAATTTGCTCCCACGGAAATCTTCCCCTGCCAGGGCGCGATGTTTCCGGTCGTACTTTCCGGAACCAGACGGAGGGTGTATTCTCCTGCCTGCACCTTCTCCCGATACGGGCTTCTCCCGAGGTGTTTGTTATCCAAAAACACACTTACTGAAGGGCTGCTTTCTACCCGTAATTCACCTTCTTTGGGAGTCCGGGATGAAATGAGCTTAATCGTCCCAGCGATAGCAAGAATAATGAGGATGATAACAGTGAAAAATACCACTTTGCGCTTCATAGATTGAGTTCGATAATATCACACCTTTCAAGCTGTAGGCAACGATCTTATCCTATAGTGATTTGACTTACCTACGATTTCTTGCTATACTACCGGGTACTAAACCACTCTTTCGGGAGTGGTTTTTGTTTACTCCCACGAAGCTTTACGCGACGTGGGATCGTACCGAAAACATATATGAAACAAATACAACAGTTTCTTCACTGGATCACGACTCCGTATTACGGCAGCAACCGCTTAAGCCGCTGGATTCGCCTGCATATCGAAAAACGTCATCTGCAGGAACTCATCGGTATTCCGCTTATAGGCCTAGCCTTTTTCGGTGCGTTTGTCGTCCCGCAGACAATGGCTGGCTTTGCCTCCACAGAACTCTACTTCGATACTCCAAAAATTATCGTAAACGCGGGCGTATCTGATTCGCGTTTCCGCTGGCCGCTCGCGACCTTCGGCATTTCCCAGGAATTCTCCGGCGGCCACCCCGGGATGGACTTAACCGACCCGGTAGGTACAGCCATCCACCCGATTGCCGACGGCACGGTCATCTATGCCGGCACCATCCTCATGGGCTATGGCCAACATGTCATCGTCAAACACAATGACCAGTTGGAGTCATTGTATGCCCATCTTTCCAAAATAAACGTCAAAGAAGGACAAAAAGTGACAAAGAACACGGAGCTTGGTGAAGTCGGTGCTACCGGCTGGGCGACCGGCAATCATTTGCATCTGGAGATCCATATCAACGGCACAGCCACCAATCCTCTGGAAGTGCTACCGGAGCTTAAGAAACAGTAATTAAGGATACAGAGAAAAAATGAATGCGTAACCGTACGAGATCGACATTAATCGAGGCAAATCCAATCAAGTAATGCTTATCATCAAAGACGCCATAAAACTTCTCGCCGTTTTTGTAGAGTTTTTCAATCCGTTCTTTTGTAAGAAAGTATGCATGTCGAAAACCGTCATTTTTTTGGATTTCTATGCAACGCTCTGCGGTGTCAGGGAAAATATTTCTAATCGAGATTGTCATAGGTTGGTCATACAAAAGTCCATAATGAGAGTATTTACCGTATTCCTAGACTCCAAATATTTCCCATAGATATGTGGAATGCCCTTGACGAGCTTCCAAATCTTTCTGCACGTGAGCGCTTCATAGATTTTATGCGTCTCTTGCCATGGCACTTCGGTATCCGCGTCCCCCGCCATAACCAATGATTGAGGATGCGTAACTTGTGCAGCTGCGATGAGTACATCGTTTTCCGGCCCTTCAACATCAACAAAATACGCATACGGCACATGCAACTCTTTCCCATCTCTGCCGCTCACCTTACGGAAATATCCTGTTGATTTCCACTCCTCTAGGTGACTCCCGTAGGACGTGGCGGTCATAGTAACCGGTGCGGAAACTACAACTAAAACCTTTACGTTCTGATGATCCCGGGCAAACAATACCGCCAGTTTCCCACCCATGCTGTGACCATGTACGCCGAGGCGGGATGTATCAACGTACGGAAGTTTCCGCACGTACTCGTAAACCGCTTCCGCATCCTTCCGGTGATTACTGAACCGATAATCCTGTTCCAGCGTCCCCTCGCTGTCCCCGAATCCCGATGCGGTAAACCGAATTGAAACGATTCCCTTTCGGGCGAGTTTGTCTGCAATATCGACAAAATCTGCCGTCTCTTTGTATCCGGTAAAACCATGAAAAAGCATTACTGCGGGGAGTCTCCCGTCTTTTTCGGGTTTATAAATTTCTGTCGCAAGCTTCAACCCGCAGCCGTTGGGAATAGCTAGTTTGATAGTTTGATATTTCATGATACAAGCGACGCCGCCCAACCTGTCACCGCGCGAACAAATTCTTTTTCTTTCCCCTCATATCCGTGGGTCGTATCGGGAATGATGACGCTTTTGTAATCCTTGGATCCGGTATGTGTATCAAACGTCTCTTTGATTGTTTCCATCGGCCGGTCGGCGGCTTCATCATTCCCCGAAAGGGTAACGAGCACCGGAATGGTAATTTTTTTAAATACCGTCAGCACGTCTTTTTCATCCCCATAGTTAAAGACGTCTTCCTTGGTGTTCGGTGCGAGTAAACTCCACGCCCTTTTCGCGGTAATCGGGAACCAATGCGTCTTGGCAAGCAGTGCGTCTCCCCTTCCGGTATTGATAAGGTCTTTCAACATTTTGATGTTCTCATCGTACTTTTCCTTATCCGTGCGTTCCGAGAGCCTATCTGATATCGGGCCGGCGAGAGCAACCCCGACTATCCGCGGGTCATCGGTATTCCCTGCGTAATAACAGACTTTATTGGCACCCGTACTGTGGCCGACAAGGACGACTTCAGAATATCCCTGCGACACGAGAAACGATATACCGGCATCAACGTCAAAAACGCTCCCCTCAAATACTTCCATGCCGGCGCCGATCATCACGCTGTCCTCCGTGCTTCCCGATTGTTTCAGCGTATGAATATTTGCGATGATGTCATGCCCGCGATTGTTGAATGCCGCAAACGCCATGCCTTGTTTGGCACATTCAGCGGCAAAAAGATTCATGAGCTTCGCATCGCCGAAAAATCTGCCGGTTAACCCATGCACCCAAAGGATAGCCCGTTTTCCCGCTTTTTCCGGGTGAGTAAAAATGCCCTGATGCACTAATTTATCTTTTGTAACTGCTTCTACGAGTTCAAATGTTGTTCTCATACTATTCTCCAAATATGTTAACGTGTTAACACATTGATAAATTATTTCTTAGCAAACGTAGAAATCCATATCTCATGCGGGCGTTCGGCATTGCGGTTTTTCTGATCCCACGTAAACATATCCAATACGGAAAATTCGACAGTCCCAAGAAGTGAACGGATCTCATCCTGCGTATACCAGGTAAAAAAACGGGTGTCGCCGCGGAATTTCTCGTTGGTAAGGTATTTTTCGCCTTTCCCCTCTTTCATGAGAAGAAATAATACTCCGCCGGAAACAAGCACTTCATACAGTCTTTTTATTACCGGCACAATCTCTTCCCGCGTGAGGTGCAGGAGAGACGCACAAGCCCAAATACCGTCAAAACTTCCGTCTGTAAAGCTTATCTTCCGTAAATCCATTTTTTGGAACGAACAGGAAGCGGTTGTATATCTATCTGCATAGTCCAGCAATCTGTCGGACAAATCTATCCCGACAACAGTAAATCCACGTTCCGAGAGATACCACGAATCCCGACCCGAACCGCACCCGGCATCTAATATTTTCCCTCCCGGCTTTACCATAGAAGCGAACCGTTCCCGCTCCATCTTTGGTGCGTATTTCTGAATTTTCGCTATATACTCTTCTGCGATTTCATCATACGCGGCAATCGTTTTTTTGACATGATCATCCGGCATATGAGCTAGTATAACAAACTTATCTGAATCCCCATGCTGACTGTAATTCCTTTGCGATTCTCTCACTTACCGTCCTGTTTCCCTCAACCGTCACGTGACAGGAATCGGTAAATATCGGACCTTTCGTCCCTTCGTATATACGGGAAAGGTCTATGAATTTACCGCCGAGTTTCTGTCCGATTATTTGTGCCGCGTCATGATACATTCGAGAAAATTGTGTATATCGGTCAGGATGAATGCCCGGCAAGTTGCGCTCCTCCGGCGTCAGATCATAGGAATATACCGTGGGCTGCCAAAATAAAAGATAATCGAAATGATAGGTTTGTGACAGCGCGTCTACTAATCGGATATTTTCTACATAATTGTTTGCTATCGCCTCTGTTTTCCCGGCATCACTGACTGATCCCTGCGGCTTCGCTGAAATTGCATCATGATGTAGCGTGTTATAGATCTC
This sequence comes from Candidatus Gottesmanbacteria bacterium, assembly GCA_023245335.1. Lineage (GTDB taxonomy): Bacteria > Patescibacteriota > Microgenomatia > UBA10105 > UBA927 > UBA927. Next base: position 333,990 of record JAHFKK010000001.1, on the reverse strand, counting down.
CATAGGATAGCGGATAATCTGTATATATTTTATAGCCGCAGAAAATACCTGCTGCCAAAACCCGGTACTGAATATCGTTGTGTTGTCGTGAGTACGCACCGTCTCGCTATCATCCGGCAGCGCCCAAATGTTTCCCAGTACTGACTTCATGCGGTCGTCGCGATACGTCTCGTGCACGCGCGAATCCAGAGCGGAAACGAAAAAATCATTGCATCCGTCGTAGAAAATCACGTGATCCGGCCGTTTGCCGGACTTGAGAAGCAGTGCGAGACGGAGAACCTCCTGTGTGCTGACATACCCGATCTCTCCGTAATTAAAGACCGCTGCAGCCGGGGATTGCGAGTTAAGTTGCTTTACGACAAGCGACGGAATCGTCGTGTCATCCGTAAGCCCCTCCCCCCACATCGCGGATCCTCCCAAAAAGTAGATGGTCGGCAAGCCGGCTACTGTCGCAGAATTACCAACGGTTGTACGAATCCCGTCCGCGCTGACGTTTATGTGCGGCGTGTGCATCTCCCGCGTCCGCCAGCCGACGAAAGGGTAATACTCTTCCCAAACGTTTGACTCTTCGTTAAATACCGCCCGAAATGTGGGATCCCGGAGTGCCCACGTGCGGGCAACGATATCGTTCTCTGCCTGTTTCTGTGAATATTGACCCCAGGCATATCGGCCGAAAGTAACGAGCTGCAAACAGAATTCAATAATTATAAACGTCCCGATAATACGGATAATTTTTGAGTCAATCTTCATGCAATTCAAGCCCTTTAACTTTTCTATATACTCAGAAGGAATTACTGTGATGTATTTATCGTTTTGGTTTAAGTTCAAGCCGTTTATTATGATAGTCAAATTCAACCTTAAACCGATCAAAAAATCCTGTTTGCCCGAGCAACCCATACGGCAGTGTCTGCATATCATAACTAAACCCGCAGTAGAGATCCATTGGCCAACCCGCAATTTCTATCTGTATTGTATGGAAATAGGCGTTTTGAGGTGAACCACTCGTGCCGTAAAACGTGAGCTTCTTGCCTTTTTTAACTGACAAACCAAGAAGCTCACCCACTTCCGCATGGAAAACACAATAATCCGCTCCGGAATCAACGATGGCACTGTATTTAATAGATTTTCCGTTCCAACGTAATAGCACATCAATAACTGGCCTGGATACCGTACTTCTATTGGGAAATGGCTCAATGGGTGAAGCGGGAAACGTCTTATATGCCAACCGTAGTAAGGATGTAAGAGCCATATTCCTTCGGCACCTTCGTAATAAGCGGGACGGAAATCCCTTTCTTTTGTGATTGCTCGTACGCGGTTTTCGGCGTTTTCCCCACACCAACAACCTGCCCTGTCTTTTCATTGAGAGCGACCCATTTATTTGGGTATTTTTGTGAAAGTTTTTTCCATTTAGCCACTGTCATAGCATGTGAAGTATAGCATATATACCAAAAGTCCCGCTTTCGCGGGACCTTTTGGTTAATAGTTAATTTATTTATGATTAACCCCACTTCGCTAAAGCTCCGAGGGGTTTCACTTCGCGCTCAATAGTCCATTCCACCCATGCCGCCCATACCTCCCATGCCGCCCGGCATGCCACCTGCACCCGGTTCCTTCTTCTCCGGGAGGTCGGTGATGAGCGCTTCGGTCGTGAGTATCATCATCCCGACTGATACTGCGTTTTGGACTGCTGACCGGGTGACTTTCACCGGATCGATAATGCCGGCCGTGATCATAGAGCCGAACTGCATCGTCATGGCGTTAAATCCATAGTCTGCGCCGCCTTTGGCTTCCTCGATGGACTTCAGCACCCATCCGGCTTCCGCACCTGCATTGGAGGCGATCATCCGTGTGGGTTCTCCAAGCGCGCCGTAGAGTATATCGACACCCGTCTTCTCATCGTGCTCGGACAATGTGTCCTTAAACTTGAGAAGCGCCATACGGGCTTTGAGAAGGGCTACCCCGCCGCCGGGGACAATGCCTTCCTCAAGGGCGGCCTTGGTTGCGGCAACGGCATCGTTGACGCGTTCCTTTTTGTCTTTAAGCTCGATCTCCGTCGCGGCTCCGACGTTAATGACTGCTACCCCGCCAGCCATTTTAGCCAGGCGTTCCTGCAGTTTCTCGCGGTCAAAATCGGACGTCGTTTCTTCGATCTGGCGTTTGATCTGTGCGACCCGCGCCATGACCGCGGCCTTCGGACCCTTGCCGCCGATGACCCGGGTATTTTCTTTGTCTGCCCAAACTTTATCGGCGCGTCCGCAGTCCTCGATCGTGACGTTATCGAGTTTCCGGCCTGTATCTTCAGAAATGACCGTGCCGCCCGTTAGAACTGCGATATCCTCAAGCATTTCTTTCCTGCGGTCGCCGAATCCCGGCGCTTTGATGGCAAGAACGTTTATGGTCCCCTTGAGTTTGTTGACGACCAGGGTGGCCAGGGCTTCGCCGTCTATTTCATCAGCGACGATGACCAAATTTTTGGATACTTTCACGAATCCCTCCAGAAAAGGAAGTAAATCGGCAATCGCAGAAATCTTTTTGTCCGTGATCAATATATACGGATCGGATATTTCCGCTTCCATGCGTTCGGTGTTGGTCACGAAATATGCAGAGGTGTAGCCTTTATCAAACTCCATACCCTCTTTGTATTCGATTTCCATCGTGAGGCCTTTGCCCTCTTCTACTGTGACGACACCGTCTTTGCCGACTTTGGTCAATGCCTCGGCGATGAGTGCCCCGATCTTATCATCCTGTGCGGAAATGGTCGCGACTTTGGCGACATCCGCGTCTTTTATCGTCTTGGCCATTTTCTTAAGTTCCGCAATGACCACTTCCAGGGCCTTTTCCATACCGGCTTTGAGTATCATCGGGTTTGCTCCAGCCGTCACATTTTTAAACCCGGCGTTTACGATCGCCTGGGTGAGAAGGGTCGAGGTGGTGGTACCGTCTCCTGCCACATCATTGGTTTTGCTGGCCGCTTCTTTGACAAGCTGTGCGCCCATATTCTCAAACGGATCTTCAAGATCGATTTCTTTGGCTACCGTGACGCCGTCATGGACGACGTTGGGAGCTCCCCATTTTTTGTCGAGTGCGACGTTCCGGCCTTTGGGACCGAGTGTCGTAACCACGGCTTTGGCTAATATATTGACGCCCCGGATAAGGGACTGTCGTGCTTCTTCAGAAAACTTCAGTTGTTTTGCCATAATTTTTTCTCCTTATATTATTCAACAATTGCTAATATGTCTTTTTGTTCGACGATCGTCCATTCAGCACCTTCTACTTTTACTTCATTGCCTCCCCATTTTTTGTACATCACCTTCTGTCCGACCTTCACGACCACCTTGACGACGTTTCCTTTGTCGTCTGTCCCACCAGGACCGACAGCCATGACTTCTCCGATCTGGGGTTTTTCTTTGGCGGTATCAGGGAGTACTAATCCTGAGGGAAGTTTTGTTTCTGCCTCAAGGGGCTTCACGAGGACATTATCAAATAACGGCACAATCTTTTGCTTTGCCATAAAGAACCTCCTTAATAAATTTTTATATATGACTACTATTGATACAGAAAGTAATACTAGCAGTCTTTCGAAGTGAGTGCTATTTTATCGGTGATAAAAAACATTGTCAAGGGGGATATTATATCGCCGGAGTCTGGCACGATACTTTTTCTTGATCCAGACACGTGCGTCTTTGGGGTGAAACCGCAGAACGCCCGGAGTAATTACCTCTGCCGTACGGCGCCTTCGCATATACCGTAACTGCAGTTCACGGGCGAGCGGCTCACATAACCCAAGGAGCATGAGAAAAAATACAGACACGCTGCTCCTCCTTACTCGACTCTCCCGATGCTTCACATTATCCCGCCATGCGTTCGGCAGAAACCACTTCACCCATTCATTCGCTTGTAGGAATCGTCTGTAGCTCCCTTCCCGTTCCCAAATCGGCACCATCTGCAGCACTTCATGGGCGGAGAATAGATCCCGGTCTCCCGGTGCCAGTCCGAGTGCATCTTCTGCCATAAACATATTGAGACATATTTTATCAGCGACGGCGTGATCCCCTGGACGTCTACGGATTCCCATAATTTCCGAGGCTATTGTCACTAGTAATCGTGTCATCCACAATGTCCCCCGATGGGCGATGAAAAAAAGATCAATGTCATCTTCCGACTTGGCATTATCAACCGACAAGCCACCGGTCACTCCGATGAGCTCAACCGTGGGAATCCATTGCAGCGACCGCGTGACCGAGCGCACAAACCGCCATTTATCCTGAGCAATGCGGTGACGATTCGCCCGTAGAGAAAGAATATCTTTTCTCCCGTGTAACAGGTGATACGTCTTACTCCCCTCCCGAATCCGGTCAATACCCGGTATACGGGTAGCGATCTTTGAAGTTGTGAGTGAGATCATCCATCGGCGGGTTTCCTCATCCGTTAAAGGATAATCAAAAACATCTGCATACGCGATCGTTGCGATGAGTTGTTGGTGTACGGATTGCATCATGCCTATCTTACGGGGTAGGAGTCACTGCTGAACCGGTCACAAAGCCGTATGACGACAGTACTTGCCGGAATCCTGCTGAGGCGGTCTGCAAAACCTGTGACGGAGCCGCACCGGTTGCCATACTGTTCACCGCATCAGTGAGATATTGGATGAGCCGGTCATTAATCCCATTGTCATAGGTACGGGAAGCGATCGGGAATGAACGCGCGAATCCCGCCTGTTTGACATACGCGCCGGTATAGGGATCATTGAGTATGGTGTTCGCGAGATCCACCCGTGCATACGGTTCTCCAAACAACCGGGTTTTTGACTCTTCGGTATATAGCCTACTCGCACCATCTTTACTGGTGAGATATTTGACGAATATCCAGGCCGCATCCTGGTTGGTACTTTTACTCGATACCCCCTCTACCCAATACGACGCCCATGCGACGGAGTTCCCCTGGAGTTGCGGGACCGGGGCGATATGAAACCGCAGTTTGGGACTTATCTGCGCGATCTCGTGAGCCCGCCACGACGGCGCCAGAATCATGGCAACTCTGCCGGAAGCAAATGCGGACACCGAATTGTCCATGCCATCGCTCCATGTATACAACGGGTTAGTCGGATCACTGAATTGCCGGTAAAAGGTCAGCGTCTGCTCCGCATCCTTACCGGTCAAGGCCGCGAGGTCTGCGCCGTTTTGGAAAAAGAGTAATCCTAATATATCGCTAAAGTGTTCGACATTTGTGGCAGTACCCAAAGCTATAGCCGAGGTGACAATCGCCGTACCGTTTTTCACGGTGAGCTTCGGAACGATGTCAGCGACATCCGTCCACGTGGTAGGCGGCGTGACTCCTGCTGTCGCGAATAGATCATCGTTTACATAGAGGCCCAATCCGTCAATCATGAGCGGGATGCCGAAAATACTCGTCCCCGCAACCAGATTACTGCTTGCGATCGGAAAAAACGCGCTGTTAAAATCCGATACCGACATGACGCTTGGCGGCACTGTCGCTAGCTGCATCCGTAACATAGGAATCCACGTATTATGAAACCGGAATACGTCCGGCCCCTCACCGCGATTAATCGCGGATTGCAACCGTTCACGGTATTGTTTCGGCGACTGTTGGGTATATTGTACGGTGATATTCGGGTATTTCGCCTCAAAATCCGAGAGGAACTGCCGGGTAACAGCGTCATTCTCCCACAATCCCCAATAGTTTATGGTCACTTTTTTCGACGGGCCGGTACCGCTACCGCCACTACCATTACTGCCCGGAAGAAGCATCCGGACAATTGCAATAATCACGATAATCACTAGGACGGGAATGCCGATGAGAAGGATTCTGCGCATCAGGGGATTTCCGCTATTGGCCGGCGGGCTCCCGGCTACCTGCGGCATCGCGATGTCCGGAATAAAAGGGTTTTGTTGCTGGGAAGCCTGTGTCACTTCTCCACTACCTGACGTATTTCCTCCGCCCGGCGGAACTACAACGGTATCCTCCATCATCAGAGGTTCGTGTGAAGGTTCAGGCGGAACCGAAGGAGGCGCCTCAAATACTGATTGAGCTATCCCTACCCCTCCCTCGGAAGGAACCGGAGGAGCTGGAACAGACGGGTCTTTTGGATCCATAGGTGTTTAGGATACAATGTATCATATCATGTCTCACGATCACTCCACTACCCCGCGTGCATCGTTTTCATCCCGACGAATCATAATGAGCGTAGCCCTCGGCTTTTTGGTTCTCATCCTCGCCGGGGCAGTCGGTTTGGGCGTATTTGAACAACAATATAACGGTAAAATCTATCCGAACGTCACGATCGATGGGGTATCATTTGGCGGTAAAACACCAGCGGACGTCGAGGCATACTGGCAATCACAAAATATTCCGTTTGCCAGTGCAGTTTTTGAATTCAAATTCGAGGACAAAGTCGCGACCGTCTCGGGAGCAGACATGGATTTGGGCTATGATGCAACGCTTTCAGCGACCCAAGCGTATGCGATAGGTAGAAGCGGCCACTGGCTAAGCGATGCTGTCATGAAATTTTTCCACGGGCCCACCAACCTCACACCGTATTTTCGATGGAAGACGGACCTGGTCGACACGGCGCTACAAAACTTATCCCAGGATATCGATATACCGGTACAGGATGCACTTTTCCATTTCGAAAACGGCAGGGTAACCGCATTCCGATTGTCCAAAGACGGCAGAGCTGTCAATAAAATGGAGACGAGAAACAGGTTTAACGCAGCGGTCGCCGCCCTTCCCCACGCACCTATCTTCCATATTATCGTGAGTGTCCCGGTCGACACAGTGAAACCCGCAGTCACCACGGCACAGGTTAATTCATACGGCATCAAAGAATTGATCGCGACCGGGTACTCCGAATTCCAGGGTTCCATACCGGGAAGAATTCATAATGTGGAACTTGCAGCCTCCCGCTTAAACGGCGTACTCATCCCACCGGGAGAAACGTTTTCTTTTGATAACGCCGTTGGAGACATTTCCGCGGCTACCGGATATCAATCCGCCTACATCATCAAAGAAGGACATACGGTCTTGGGAGACGGAGGAGGCGTATGTCAGGTCAGTACCACGCTATTTCGCGCGGCACTCAACGCAGGACTTCCGATTGTTGAACGCCATGCGCATGCGTATCGCGTCCATTATTACGAGGAGGGCGGATTTAAAGCCGGGCTCGACGCTACGGTCTTTTCACCATCGGTCGATCTCAAATTCAAAAATGACACTGCATCCTACATTCTCATACAAACCAAAACCGACACAACCAACCTAACCCTGACTTTCGAGCTGTACGGTACGTCCGACGGACGAAGTGCCGTCATTTCCAATCAGGTGGTCTATGGACAAGTAGCTCCCCCGCCGGATTTATATCAGGACGACCCTACCTTGCCTCCCGGCAAAATTAAACAAGTGGATTTTGCTGCCTGGGGCGCTAAAGCATCGTTTCAGTACACCGTGACACGAGGGGGTGAGGTACTGGAAAACCAGACATTTACGTCAAACTTTCAACCCTGGCAGGCAGTATACCTGCGGGGGCCGCAGGTTTAATAAAATCTCGAGACAAAACCTTCGATTTTTTCTCGACGCAGCGTCCGGCTAAGCCGAACATAAACCGCTGCTGCTCTTTTTCAAAATATGATTTTTTTTATTTATTGCACACTGAATAATGAAACAGGATAATAATGAACGTATGAAAAAAGTACTCGTCGGCGGGTGTTTCGACCTTTTGCATTTCGGACATATAGAGTTCCTGAAAAAAGCAAAAGAACAGGGCGACTATCTCGTGGTTGCATTGGAATCGGACGAAAACGTCCGCCGCATGAAAGGCGACGCACGTCCCATTCACACACAAGCACAACGGAAAGCCATGCTGACGGCACTCAGCTGTGTTGATGAGGTGATATCTCTTCCGACCATGACATCAGATGCTGAGTATGCCAAACTCGTAACTGATGTGCACCCCGGCGTCATCGCCGTCACCGAGGGCGATCCGGTAATAGGAAAAAAACAACAGCACGCCACAACGATAGATGCTCGCGTTGCCGTCATTCCAAAAATCTCTACCCCGTCGACATCGCAACTGGCGAAACTTCTCGGGCTTGAGTAGAATAGCCGCATGAACATTCTTGCCATCGAATCATCCTGTGACGAAACGGCAGCCGCTGTCGTAAAAGACGGCGTGCACGTATTGGGAAACGCTGTCGCCACGTCCAAAGACATGCATGAAAAATATGGCGGCATTGTTCCGGAAGTTGCGGCACGCGCCCAACTGGAATCGGTTATTCCGGTCATCATGGAAGCAACGGGCATCAAAGATGAATCGTCTGTCATAGATCACCTCATCGACACCATTGACGCTATTGCCGTAACTCAGGGCCCCGGTCTTATCGGGAGCTTACTAGTTGGAGTGGAAACGGCAAAGACAATGGCATTAGTCACCGATAAGCCGCTTATCCCGGTCAATCACGTATTGGCGCATATGTATGCGAATTTTGTTGATAACTCGTCTCGCATTCAGTATCCCGCCATATCTCTGGTCGTCTCCGGAGGACATACCGAACTCTATCTCATGGAATTGCCCAAAAAGTTGAAATGGCTTGGCGGCACACTCGATGACGCGGCGGGAGAATGTTTCGACAAAACGGCGAGGCTTCTGGGATTCGGCCATGGCGGCGGACTTGCGATACAGGAAGCGGCCGCCGACTACCACGGACAAAAACCCACTGTCCCTCTTCCCCATCCCATACTGCTTGGCAAAAACGAATTTAACTTTTCCTTTAGCGGTTTGAAAACGGCCATCTGGCGCGAGTGGAATAAAGAAACGGACCACTCCTCACCATCCGTCGGCGCGTTTGCGCACGCGGTGCAAGAAATAATCACCGGCCTTCTCGTCGAAAAGACGCTCAAAGCGGCTGGGAGGATTGGTGTCAAATCTATTCTGCTTTCCGGAGGTGTCGCATCAAATCTTCGTCTGCGGGAAAAGTTCCGGGAAGAACTGGACTTCAAACGTTTGACCATTCCCTTATTCGTCCCTCCCGTGAATCTCTGCACAGACAATGCAGCATATATTGCAAGCTATGCATATTTCCGGGGTAAAAAGGCGCCGTGGCGAAAGGTCACTGCGGTGCCCGATCTGTCAGTTGAATCTATTTAGTGAGAATTATCTCCGGCGCTAAACTCAGGAAGTGAAGCATCGCCAGCACACCAAGCTGCGAGGTGTCGAGCCCTTCCACTCACCCAAGCTCGTGTTCCCTCTCTAAGTTGATGATACTGTTTAAGATGTTCTCCTATAACGGAAAGAGCCCCACCTGGCAAAGAATGTATCTTGATAAGATCAGGACTCAGAAGTATATTGGATGCACTTACTTTAGCGTTAAATGGCACTCTCTTTCCTTCATAGTGTGTTGTCATGCCTCGGATACTACTCTTACACGGTGAATAAATCAACTTTAGTTGTTCTGACGCCCTAAACCGCACGTGGGGCCCTATCAATAAGCTGAAGCTGGCTCCGGGCGAGGATCTTTGCTTCCGCAACACTCCAGGGTGAGTACGCCATAGGATTATCGTGAATCTCCCGCAGGAATTCATTCCAGTCTACCCATTTCCAGTCTTCAACCTCGCCGGAGACCGGCACAGGATCTCCCTGATACTGTCCCACCAGGATCGGGCATATTTCGTTTTCTACGATACCGTTTTGGTCGGCAACCCGGTACCGATATGGCGCAAGCTCCTGTACATCTACCCCGGTAATCCCCAGTTCGTCACGCAATCTTCGCGAGGCCGCTTCCGTCACCGATTCTTCAGGCGCCGGGTGTCCGCAGACCGTATTCGTCCATACTCCGGGAAATGTTTTTTTCGTTGACGCCCGTTTCGTAAGCAAAAATTGCCGTTTGGAATTGAATACGAAAAGTGAAAATCCGCGATGCAGTGGAGTACTTTCCGTATGCACGGCATTTTTATCCGCAGTGCCTATTGGATTATTCTTCTCATCTACTAATACGACGAATTCAGACATTTCTTTCTTTCGTTAATGTGTTAATGGTACCAACTATTTGTGGGCGCGCTTGGGATCGGACCAAGGACATCTACTTTATAAGAGTAGCGCTCTACCACTGAGCTACGCGCCCAATACGAGCCTTATTATACCAAAATCCGGGTCTCTTATTTGAGGAGCGACTCCATGGAAGCCTCAATTTCGTAGGCGCGCTTTTTGGTCGGTGCAAAGATAATGAACGAAAATTTTTGCATCCGCAGCAGGTTCTCTGACGTGAGGACTATTCCCTCTTTGGTTTGGTTACTAAAAAGCACCGGAGAAAGCCGCTCCATAAGCTTCTCGAATGTAAGTTGCTTCAGATGCGGGATCATATACCCGTTATTGGAAAATAAATACGTGTCGAACATGAAGTTTTCACCGAAGAGAGCAACAGCCGTCGTATACACAAATGTGCCGCCGGTACTTCTGACGTTTGACTCGGCGACATACACTTCGCCGTTTCTCCCCGCGACATAATCAACGTCAAAATATCCGCGGTATCCGGCTGCGGCAAATCGTTCCGCTATATAGAAACCCGTATCCTTGATTCGGGCCGCTACCCGTTCCGGCATGATGTCATGCCCCACCTCTATGCCGTGAAACACGCCGTCTTTTGTGACCAACACACCACAGTGATAAAGAAAATCAATGCGTCCGTTCCGGCTGATTTTAAACTCCACGTTCGGATTCCCGCCGGCAACCGTGTTACTCACCAGGATAAGCTTTTCTATAACAATCGGAAACTTCTGCCAATATGCATCTTTCTCAAGTAATGAATAAATCTTCGCCTGGCATGCATGAAAGTCCCCGGGTAAATCCCCGGGACGGAATATCTCGACTCCCATACCGGAATGGCCCTTGTTGGTCTTTATGACCACTCCCTGTTCCTTCACGTACCGGATGGCAGCAATCTTGGAGGCATCCTCTATACCAAAACAAATGACGCCGTCTGCCATCTGAAAATCCGGTTCTTCATGTTCACTTTGTTGCGCAAGCTGCCGTATGCCCGACTTACTGCCGAAAAAATTTACCGTCCATGCATCTTCTTCATCCGGTGCTTCCGGAGTGACGACTGTCAACCCCTTCTCCCGAAGCGCTCTCACTAACTGGAGAAACGGCTGCGTTACCGCGTAACTTGTGATTATAAGTTTCTTGGATGAATTGGCGGCCTCAACCAACGCATTCATGATAGATGGATCATGGAGCATATCCTCGCATATGACACCGCTATGCTGTCCTGTGGTCAAAACGGTCAGATTGGTATGAGGAAATAACGAATGGAAATATTCGAGGAAGTATTCACTCACGGCCTGCGGTGTGATATAGAGGACATCACTGTCCTCACCCGCAAACTGAAACATGCGCGAGTCCCCAAGGTATGCGTTTTCTACAATTTCCGCGGACCGGGCATTCGCATCCGACATGGAGGAAATAAACGGCCAGACATCCTCCGACATGTTAAAAACGTAAACAACTACGTTATGTTTTTTTTCCAGTGACGCGTCTGCCGTTATTCCATTCATGCAGGAGAAAAATATATAAGAATACTTAGTGAGCTTACACGATTTTTGGGTAATGTAAAGAGAGAAAATCCAGAAAAAATACGCGGGTTATAGTCTCGCACGTTCGGTAATCTCCGCTTCCACAAGTTCCCTCGGCTTCCCGTATTTGAGGCGGGATAACTGAACCACTGCTTTGGCCACTTCAAGATTCTGTGTTTCCATAACTTTTGACATATCTTTCGTGAGATCAATGCTAAACGGCTTCACCGGTTCGTTGTGGACAATCGTTTTGACATAGGCATTATATTTATCAATGTTGATAAGATCGGTCTCATTAAACGTCGGTGTATATTCGTGCTGAATGTAATTGGCATCCGTCACTCCGATACGGAATGTGATAAGCGTTCCCACATTTCCGAAAACCGCATTTTTTACCTCTTCTTCCATCTGACCGATAAATTGGTTTGCGACGATCAGGTTCAAGCGGTATTTCCGGGCCTCGGAAAGTATTTGCGCGAAATCAGGGGTGGCGAAGTTTTGGAACTCATCGACATAGAGATAGAAATCACGACGCTTTTCTTCCGGTATATCCTGCCTGCTCATGGCGGCAATCAATATTTTCGGCACGAGGATAAGCCCCAAAAAGTTACTGTTTTCTTCCCCAAGTTTTCCTTTGGCGAGGTTGACCAGCAGTATCTTGCCGTCATCCATCGCTTTACGGAAATCGAGTGTCGACTGTGATTGTCCGATGATATTACGCATGAGTTTATTGGTAATGAATCTGCCGAATTTGGAAACGATGTAGTCCAGAACTTCGGATTTGTGGAAATCCGCCGTCTGGGCGATCTGATCGGTCCAGTACCGGCGGACGATAGGATCCGACACCCGGGGCAGAAGTTCCTGCACAAAGTCAGGCCGCTGTAATACCTGAACGACTTCAATAAACGTACCCCCGGACATCGCCTGAAGTACCGTCAATATGGCATTTCGTATCGCATGCTCGAATCGGGGACCGATGATGCCGGTTTTCATCGGGTCGAACAGTTTGTACATGAGTCCGACGATGGACGTCGCCACAAAATGCATCTCCTGTTCACTATGACTCTCGATCATATTGAGTCCCACGGGACGGTCGGTATCGGAAGGATCAAAATAGATGACATCCTCTGCCCGTTCGGCAGGCATGCGCTCCAGTATTCCTTCGATAAGGTCTCCGTGCGGATCTATGACCGCGAGTCCCTTTCCCGCTCTCATGTCCTGTAGCACCAACTCTTCCAAGAGTTGTGATTTTCCGGTACCCGTTTTCCCTATGACATAAAGATGGCGCCTCCGGTCTTCATCACTCACAAATATCGGCCGGTCGACGCCCCTATACCGGGACACGCCCAAAAATAACCCGCTCGACGGAATCTGCATTGGAGCGGGAGCCCGCTTGGCATTCAGCCAAAAAATATGCGCGGTCTCAATCAATTTATTCGGCAGATGATAAATTGATGCCAGCTCGTCACTGTTGAGGACGCCGTACTGCTTGAAAAACGGGAAATTTGCAATTGGGAAATACCGATATACGAAATCTATCATAAAAAACTTTTTTAACGGATGTTTCACTTTGGAAAAATGATTATGATCAGATGTGAACTGATGAAATGACGTCTCGAGGTTCTCCAGATTCGCGTCGGCGGCTTCTTTTGTGGCGGCGTTGACGACCAAACGAATGACGGTATTAAATCCGGGTTTCGACGTTTTTTGTTCGATGGATTCAAGCGTCTTCGGGTCTACTTTGAAACTCGCTTTTTCAGGATTCGCTTCATTCTTTTTGGTTTTGGCTATATACGATCGACCCAAACTACTCCATTTACTGTCTGCGGGCTGGATGAGGATTTGTATGGCAGCCCCCTCATCCTCACCCATCTTCGCAAGGTTCGAGGTAAGCGAGGACAATGGGTCAACAGGTAAATCACGGTACGTGCGGATCGGCAGATAGTCGGAATTTTTGGGAATAAGTGCCGCAAATGCGACCTTACCCTTTTCACTAAAAATATTGTATTCATCGACTTGCTTCACATCAGCGCCCGGATACGACCCGTGGATCTGTTTCTCAACGAGGTCAACCAAATGCTTGGGTACCGCCACATAAAATCTGATATCTTCCCGTTTCGCAACGATTTCAAACGACATATGCTCCTGCGGCTTCAGAAACGACCAGAACCCTCCGTGACGGATCGCGGAAAGACTGGCAAATAACTGCTCGGCGGCATCAATCTTTATTTCATTGTCACGGGGAGTAGCTATCTGCATGAGGACATAATCAAGTGATCGTTTCTCGCGATCGCGATATTTCCAGAAGAGGAAAACGACGTACGCGACCACGGCAAGTCCGACCACGCACATAGTCAAAATAACCAACACCACGCCCAACACTTCTAACCGATAGATGATATCTGCAAATTCTATTGGCATAAGACAAATAATTTAAAGACCGGCCGCTCACTCATCGAGCCGCACGATTTTTCCATGAAATGACTTCAGCAGGACATGTGCCTGTTTTAACTGACGGACGCACCATTCCGCAAGCCACCGCCACGAACTTTTGATGCTCTGATGTAATCCGGTCGCAATCTGATCATCGGTCAAAGGAAGCGGGGTAGCGGTCTTTGACGCGGACGCAGGAGTCCCCTCACCTAGCACCTTCACCCCCAGCTTTTGGACGGAGGGCGGGAGAGTCACGGTCGTTGGTCGGATCGTCACGCCAGCCTTTGCGACTTCATCCGAAAGAGGCGTCTCCTGACCTACTTCAGTCACCAGCGGGGCTTCCACGAAGCTGATATGCGGGCCTGTTTCTTTCGCCATGCTGCCGCTTGTCGGCTGCGGCACCGCTCCCGGGGGAGGATTTGGTGATGCCGGATTTGATTGGGGCAGTGTATCAGTCATTAATTTCATTCTATCATGAAGCGATCGTAAATATTATGGCCCGGGCACGGGAAATCGTACGGAAGCCCAACGCCTGACGCGCTTTATTCCGTTTAGCCCGGACTCCCTGTATGTGCCCTCCCCTCCCTGATTCCCGTAAAAGAGTAAGGTATCGTATGATCCCAAGGAGCACCCACATAGTTTCTTCTTCATGGTGATCCGTAGCTCGGACTTCACGACGAACCAATAACGGAATTTTCCCTACGCTATTTCGTGCTGGCACGTCTTTCCCGGAGGATGTTCTGTCTGCCCGGAGCATATACCAGACAACCCATGCAACCTCAAGACTTTTTACATACACGGCCGGCAGTTCTCTATTCTCTTTTGGCACAAACGGAAGTTCTGTATTCTGATTTGGTACACCGATCACTCGAGCGGCTTCCCTGACGTACAAGGGAACGTGAATAAACTTCTGAAAACGATCACGTACCCCACGAAAGAACACCTGTAATAGCTCCGGCGCCCGTATGAGTCGCCGAGATGCTTCGTTCCCGGACGGCTTTATTTTCTTTGTCACGCTATCTTTCTTTTTCGTCAGTATGGTCTCCCCGTTTCGTCCGGGCGCAAGTATTTGTCGCAACCCAAAAAAAACGGTCTCCCAAATATGTTTTAACGGAGAAACGTTCGGTGATGTGGCAACTTGGGTTTCCGTAGTTGGCTTATCTACAAAAGACGGCGCTCTCGACTGGAGACTTTCACGCTCTTCGAGCAGACTAAACCAATAGAGAGCGGCATGCGGTCCTGCCGGAAGATCCCTGCTATTTGTAACTATTGTTTGCGATATAAACCATTCCGCCATAGCCGCGTGTACGGGTTTTTCACCCCTCTCTATCCTTCTCTTGGGTGACTGTTCGGACCTGGATATGACATGCAGTATGGATTCCGCGGCGGATATTTGCCCTCTCTTGATTCGATGCTCAAGCGGTCGCCTGCTCGCAGGATGTATCGGGACAGCATCCTTTGGCGCTTTTTTACTGTCTATATTTTTGAGCCTATCAAGTGTTTCTGATATGTGATCATGCAGAAACCGCCCTAAAAGCACCATGGAGTCCGCAGCTTCCCGGACTTTGGGTCGAGCATCCCGCATATGAATGACCGACTCTGACAAACCTGCTTCGGCATGATACTCATGCTGCATCACCAATGCCGTAGCGATCATCCTAATATTTTGTTCTTTGACGGCACCACGCTCCACAAATACATGCGTATATGACGAATCCGGCAGCCGGACATCGATTGACGTGTGTCCGTCAAAAACTGCAAGATGCTCTATGAGCCTCTCACTTTCTTCCTTCGAAAAATCTCTCCCGGTTGTCGAAAAAAGATCCACTTGCTTTGATGTAATTTCCCCGTCAGGCGCTTTCTCCCAAACCTGCACATACCGAACGGCATCGGGATGACTTATGACGCTCACAAATCCCGTCGACGAGCCGCGGACAAACGCATCCTGCATAGTAAGCTGCACGCGTTCTTCCTCCTGGTTATATGCCTCGGGTTTACCGACAAACACCGCATATTCTTTCGTATGTTTCCATAATTCCTTGAGCGTAATCATCCCATCGCCGTATTCTGTCGCAAGCTCTACCGACCCGTCTGATGTTGTTATCGGGTGCCATTGGACGACGGTTTCCTCATGATCGTTTTCTCTATTTTCATACGAAAGATCTTGGGCGAGTCTGCGGGTAAATCTATTTCGCGCTTCCTTTTTGACCTTTTCTATGCCCCAGTCCGGGTGCTGGGAGGCAACTTCCGGCTCTATGAAATGCATAAGTGAATACGAAGCAGCATCGGAGTTAAAAGAATGGTCCCCCCGCCAAACCGGTTTGTCGGATGACTCGTTCTTGTCACTCACCACCGGAATCCCACGGGCGATCATCCGCTCGTTATACTGGACACCTTGTCCATGGTCGTATGAGTCGGTCTTCGTATATCGGTTGAATCGATCAAACATCGGTGCGGGTTTTTCCATACAAATTACGCGCCCTCTATCGCTCCTGACGGACGGCGAATCCTCACAACACTTATCGCTTCTATACCAAAGAGAAGAGCGCTATAAAACGCATCTCCTGATAATGAATTGCGTAAAAATGGGATCGCCATCACATAACAGTCTATAAGTCCTGCTACCGTCTTCGGATACCACAGTCCTTGCGCCCATACGGCAAAATTCGTCACAATGAAAAACAACAAACCGGAACCGATCGTGAATGCAGCAATGCGATAGCCATCACGCCGCTTCAGGAAAGCCGCGCCCAGCAAAACCGAAGCGAGCAAACTTCCGTACGTCGCCCATACCAACGGATGAAATCCTACAATCGCATCGGAAATAAACATGGTGACGCCTGTCACAACGAGACCTTTCTTCACCCCATATCGGGCCCCCGAAAAAAGTCCGATTCCTCCGACCGCCGTAAAGTTCGGCACGTGCGGCAACAAACGCGACATGACACCAATAGCTGTAAGGACGACGAGCTCTAACATAGTTTTACTCCATTGCGGGCTTCATATACCGCCACGTGACGGCGTCTCCCGCGTGTAATTTCATCTCATCGGAAGCGACATTACCTGAAATTCCATTCACAAAATATATCCAAGCCCGATCACTTGTATTTTTTTTGTCGCCCACTCCGTCGACAAAAACACCAAAGTCATACCGTTTGACGGTGACCGGTATATGTAACTCATCCATAACCGCCTGCAACGAAGCATACGGAGTCACAGCCATTACCGCCGAATATGTGGCGATATGCGTGCTATCATCTATAACGACTGAAACTATGGGCGCGGGAGAAATAGTCGAAGAAATGGAAGTCTGATGGTTCGGTACGGAAGGAATACGCGCACGGAAAACTTCAATACCTATTATAATGAGGACCGCCGCAATGACGGCATATATCTTTTTCATAAATCTCCTGCTCGGGATATGCGTAGAGGGGAGTTCCGGACTTCCAGCCTCGAGTCGAGACGGGTTACCGTTGCGGCACAGTCGCTGAATTACACAGCGTTCCTCAAATCTCTACGTAGCTACTTTTACTTCTTTTTCTGGTTGCGGTCAATACCGCTCCACACTGTTTCTACAATTCCTTCTTCTTTATTGACGAATCGTGCGAGCATAAAAAGAAGATCCGACAATCGGTTGAGATACTCAAGAATTCTGGGGTCGACCTCCTGCCTGCCCGTCGAAGCTTTAGCGGAGGAGGGTTTTTGACCTAACGCGACGGTTTGCCGTTCTACCCTGCGACAGACAGCCCGCGCCAAATGGATTTCCGAAGCGAGCGGCGTCCCTCCGGGGAGAATAAAATTCTTGAGTGCCGGGAGTGATGTTTCCAAAATATCAATGCGCGCTTCCATTTCTTTCACCCGTTTTGGTAAAACAGAAAGATCCGTCTTCCAACCGGCAAGGTGGCTGCCGACGGTAAAAAGATCTGATTGTATGGCAGCTAAAAACTGCTGCACGTCAAGAGACTCAAGTTCTGACCCGATGCGTCCGATCCAGGAATTCAGTTCATCGATAGATCCATACACATCGACAAGCTCCTCGCATTTGAGGACGCGTTTACCGCCAAAAAGCGACGTGGAACCGGAGTCCCCGGTACGGGTATAGATGGGCATATGATAGTTATCCTAACATTCGGAGTATCCGCAGCTGTAACACTTTTTGCAGGATTCCTCAAACACCAGGCTTCCCTCGCCGCAGCTCGGACAGAGATCGACGGTCACCATACGGGGGGAAGTCGCGATAAATGCGTGTTGCGGTGTCGGGATTACGGGAGTCGTTGCTGATTCCGTAGGTATAGTATGTCCGTTGGTGTGACCATTCAAAAGAATCGCAGCCGCATGACCGTTTCCATTCCCGTTCCCATTGGTATGACCGTTCGTCATCATCCCATCCCCGGCCCCGGGAGTTACCACAAGACTATCAACGTGTTGCTTTTTGAAAAATCCGAAATGCCTATCAATGGCTTTCGCTATAGCGTCCGGCAGACTCCTGACACGATTTTCTCCAAAACCAAGGCTTCGGGCGCCGCCGATACCGATAAGCTCTGCCGCTACTTTGTGGATCCGTTCCGTGGGTGAAATCGGTGATGATATACGAAGGATGAGCGATATGAGCCGCCCTAATGCTTCTGCCATGGCGGTGACATCGCTTCCGGCTTTACCGACATTGACAAACAACTCGTGGGGATGTCCTCCGCCGTTTGTGTTGATCGTGATATATGCCTGTCCCATCGGAGTTTCCATCTGGTAGGTCGATCCGTGCACGACCGCAGGTCGGGGCTTTACTTCCGGCAACATCACGGCTTCCTGCTTCACTTCTACCTTCGGCGCTTCTTCTTTACGTACGAGAACCCCTTCGCGGCTTCCTTCCCGCATGTACGCTATCCCTTTACATCCCAAGTCGTACGCAAGCGTATACAAACGCTTCACGTCTTCTACCGTGTGTGTACGGGGTGCGTTGACGGTTTTACTGATCGATGCATCAACATACTTTTGAATCATCGCCTGGACGCGGACGTGGTCTTCCGGACTGAGATCATTTGCGGAAACGAAATAATCAGGCCGTTCTTCTTTGGTGGGTTCACGGCCGTTTTTTTCTTTAAACGACTCAAACCACGCATCGTACAACGGGTGTCGGAGTGTGTGCTCGCCCAACCGGTCCCGGCGCAAAAATTCGAATTCGTAAACAGGTTCAATTCCGGATGACACACCGGCCATGAGCGAGGTTGAGCCGGTCGGCGCCTGCTGAAGTACCATCGAATTACGGACGCCGTATTTCTTCATCTGTTTCTTAAGACGTTCCGGCAGTTGGCGTATGAAGTATCCCGCGACATGCTTCGTCTTATTTATCTTCGGGAACGGACCCTTTTCTTTCGCGAGATTGATGGATGACTCATATGCCGCATCCCGTATGGTCCGGTAAATTTTGTCGATCACGTCCAAACTTTCTTCGGAACCGTACCGTAGTTTCATTTTGATAAGCGCATCTCCGAGTCCCATGGTCCCCAATCCTATCCGCCGCTCTCCCTGAAGTTGCACTTTTCTAATCTGGTCAAAAATGTACGTGTCTGCATTTATGATATCGTCCTGGAACCGGACGCCCACTTTGGCTATGCGCGCGAGTCGTTCGAAATCCATCTCGCCGTTCTCGTTGACCAACGAAGATAAATTGATGGATGTGAGGTTACACACACCCCAGTTCGGCAATCCTTCCTCGCCGCAGGGATTCACACAATTGACGTACTCAAAATAATTATTGTTAAACCATTTATTGTAGCGCTCCATGAAAACGACACCCGGCTCTGCGCTTTTCCATGCGGCGGTTGCGACCAAATCCCACAGCGCACGTGCCTTGATGGTTTTTTTGACGATCGGCGTTTTCCCTAGTGCTATCCAGTTCGGCAAATACCCATCCCATTTCGTGTCGTAGTCCGGATCATGCGTATCCGGAAACTTGAGATCCCAGTCGGCATCGTTTTTGACCGCGGTCATAAATTCGTCCGAAACACACACGGACAAATTAGCACCATTTATCCTGGCGAGATCCTGTTTTACTGTGATAAATTCTTCGACATCCGGATGCCAATCCCAGAGCATGAGCATGAGCGCCCCGCGCCTACTCCCGCCCTGCTGGATGATATCGCGTGTCGCGACGGAAAAAAGCTCCGCCCAATTACACGGACCGGAAGAAAACCCGTTTACTTTCCGCACCCGCGAACCTCTCGGACGCAAACTCGAAAGGTTTATACCGACTCCTCCGCCTCTCGACATGATCTCAACCATCTGCGAGAGTGTTGTAAGGATTCCTTGACGGGAATCATGGGGACTCGGAATGACAAAACAATTGTAGAACGTGACCTTATACCCCGTACCGGCTCCGGAAAGAATCCGCCCGCCCGGCACCAACACGAAGTCTTTCATGGCTTCGTAAAATTCGTCCTCCCACTTCGCCCTATCTGCCTTTTTTTCTACCTTAGCGATAGCGCGGGCGACTCGATGCCACATTTCTTCTGGGGTTTGTTCAATAGCGGTACCTGCTTCATTTTTTAGTGCGTAGCGGTCTGCAAATACTGTTTGGCGGATACCGGTAAAATTATCCATACGTTACTTCTTTTTAATCAACTTTTTTAATTCTCCCTCGAAATCCTCCAGGTCTACAAAGTGCCGAAACACGCTTGCAAACCGGATATACGCTATCTTATCTATTTTTTTCAACCTCTTAGCAACCAGTTCTCCTATTTTTTTGCTTTTAATTTCCGTCGTGTTGCCGCCTATAAGTTCTCGCTCTACTTCGTCGACGACCCGGCGCACGTCTTCTGCCTTAATCATCGTTTTTCCGCTTGCCCGCCAAATACCGCGTGCGAGTTTGTCCCGATCAAATGGCTCTCTTCGTGAGTCTTTCTTTATAACGGTCAAAAGCATCGACTCTATCCGTTCGTACGTCGTAAATCTCTTCCCGCACTTGGCACAGGTACGACGCCTGCGTGTGACTGCCAGATCTTCGCTGTCCCTCGTTTCGATGACTTCTGTATCAGTATTCGTGCAATATGGACACTTCATCCGTGAAAATAAAAGGCACTATATGTTGTGCCAATCAAAATCCTAAGACACTAATCGTGGGGAGTCAACTGGCAACTTCTATATCAAAATATCCAAAGGTTTCACGCTAGCCTCGTTCGTAATTATATGAGGGAAAAGTACGGTGAAAATACAGCATTCTTTCAGATCGAGCCGATTATCTTTTCTTCCCTGAACAGCTTCTGTATGCAGAAGGCTAGGAAACAAGGGAGTTAGACGGACTGCCAAAGTGGGCTTCCCTCCGATATTCGGACACAGAACTTACTTAGACTGGGGTATAAGCTTCTCTGCTTTCGCAAGAAGAGTGGCTACCGCGTCAACGTTTTGCTTCATGTCTGCGAGCACTTCTTGATGTTTTTTCAATGATAACGTCAACTTCTCCAGAACAAAATCAGGTATCACTCTCCCCGACTGTGCGGTTGTTTCCAGTAACGTGACCGCTTGGGTCCGTGCGATCAACGCCTGCGCCATCATCTCCTGTGCCTCTGCGGATTTACCTTTTCCGGTTAATGCAATGCTCATATTCAGTTTTTTATCTGCCTGAAGGATGTAAAACTCAGCTTTATTGATGGGATCGGATACGAGCAACTCGATGATCTTATCCCGAAATGTTTTCAATACATAGAGTGGATTGTCCGGAAGTATACCGGGGTAGGGCAATGAATACTCTACACGGGAAGGGGCTACTGTCGGCGTCGGTACCGGGGCCTTGGCTGTCGTCGTAACTTTTGCCATTGCGGCTACCACGGTCTCATGAAAAACGGATGTAAGAAGTGGAACGGAAAAAAAGATAACCAGGAATACGGAAACGTATGATATATATTTTTTCATGAGTTCCTCCTTATACGGGTGAATTCATTGTACTCGTTTCATCTTTTGATGCAAGTTTTACCACATCCGAAGGCTGCATCCCTATGAATGAACACAGTTCATTCTCAAGCAATTTTACCAATGGGTATGCAGCGTCTAATTCCGAGATTGCAGCTGGCGGGAGATGCTCCGCCCGCCATAAGGCAAACCGTTCGTCAACCGTAATGATTGTATGTTTGACCATCTTATCGGAAAGGTAGAGAATTTTTTCTTCCCAAGATTTGGGTGACAGGTTTTGATCGAGTATCGCATGAAGAGGGTGTGTTCTGACCAGGTCCGCAACCTCTCCCATCCCCCGCTCCCGTAGTATGCGGACAGCCGTGTCCGGATGCCGCTCACCTGTGAGTCGCGGGATAGCTTTATCAACATCATGAAGGAGCGCTGCAACTTCGAGAAGACCGGCATCTACTGAGACTCCCTGTGACGAAATCTTCCGGGCAAACCACACGGCAAGATGAGCCACCCAAAGACAATGATTACGCTTGGTGTCCGGAAGCGAATAGTCTTCCCACAATACCTTCGCCTCATTTGGTGTCGGAATCATATATATAATGAAAGACCTACGGATTAATGCACGACAAAAAGCAACCCAAGTCCCGCAAGAACCGCGGCTACACTTCCGAAATAGAATGTGGCAGACGGAGAAATAGCCTGCCATAAGTACCCTGCGATGAGGGAAGCGGCAAAAAGAGCTATCCCCGTTCCCATGTTATACAAACCGTACGCCGTACCCCGAAGGCGGGTTGGAACCAAATCAGCAATATAGGCACGCGCACTCCCTTCGGTGAAACCATAATAAATACCGTACATAAGCACGGTTATGGAGACGGCGAGTGGTGTTTTGACCACGGCAAGGACATAATAGATGACCGCGTAATATAACCATCCTATGATAAGAAGCGTTCTCCTTCCCAACCTGTCGGACAGGGCGGAAAGCGGCACTGCAGAAAGTGACGACGTCAGACTATACCCTGCGAGCAAGAGAAATATCGCCCAAACCGCAAGCCCGGTCCTCTGTGACTGTAAAATTATGAATGCGTCAGACGAATTTCCGATCGTAAAAAGGATCGATAGGGCAAAAAATCGGTAGAATACCGGCCCCAATCCTTTCCGCTTCTCCGTAGATATGTCGTCCCTGTTTTTTGGCACATCATGGACTAATACTGCCAATATTCCGATATTCAGTAAAAGTGGGATAACCGATAGTAAAACTATCGAATGGAAAAGCGAGGTAGTCAGCGTCACCGTCGCATGCGCGGTGTACCAGACTATGACGCTTGCGAGCAATAAACCGATAACGGCACCCGCGTTATCAAACATTCTCGTGAGACCAAAAGCTTTTCCGACATGTCCTTTCTCCGCCGAGCTGGAAACTAATGCATCACGGGGGGCTTCAGCAATACCCTTTCCCCCACGATCCAATAAACGGATAATGAATATACTCGGCCAGGACGTCGCCCAAAAAAGCGCTACCATGGCAGATCGCAACGCCTGACCTATAACAACCAATGGCTTTCGGGCATGCGTCACGTCCGACAAATAACCCGAAACCGGCTGCAATAATTGAGGCGTCGCACTCGCGACACCTTCGATGAGTCCTATAATGGTGGCGGGTATTCCGAGGACGTTTGCTAAATATAACGGGATGGTTTTTTTAATCGTCTCGCCGCCGATATCGTTAAAAAGCGACACCACAGAAAGGAAAAATACGTTTGAGGGAAAACCGAATATCTTCCGCTGCTTCATAGATCAACCGGACCACCTATTTACTCTTCGGCTGGCCGTTAATTTTGTAATACCCGAGCGCCTGAAGTACGATTTCGAGCGTCTGGGCGGGGCCGTGGGAGTATGTATTTATAATGAGGTCATAATGTTTGGGATGCCAAAAATCTTCAGTATTATACATCCGCTTCCATTTCGTCAGATTTGCCTCTTCCCGCTGACGCAAATGCAATTTCGCTTCCTCAACAGACACGTCATCGCGGTTGACGATGCGATCGATCCGGAGTGAATCATCACACATGAGTAATACTTTCAGTACGTGCGGAATACCCCGCGCATTCCATCCGGCAATCCAGCTTTCGATCGCCATATGCACGTTCGGATCGGAAATTTTTTTACGCATCGCTGCGTCTATCTCGTTGTCCACATCATCGCCATAGTCCGTAGCTAAATGGTGCTTGGGATCACGGGGATCGTGCATGCCGTTATCTATGGCGTATTTCCTACTCCATTCCCCACCGGAAAAAAAATCCCATCCGATAGTCTCTAAATACGGTCGGAGATTCTTAAGGAGTGTGGACCTTCCCGCTCCCGGAGGGCCGGAAATCGCGATGCTGGCATAGTTAAACGACGAGGATGCTTTTTTTGCTTTCCGGGATGCCATGCACCTATTATAAAGCCGCCCCCGTATTCGTCAAGCGAAAATAATTATTGACAAAATCGCCGATTCACCCGCATACTAGCGTATGCACGTCCAATACCTCCCGGTTTCCTGGAACGACTACCAAAACCTCTCACAAAAACTTGCGGCAGCGATCATTGTTCATGACAAACCCTTTGATATTATCGTCGCGATCGGCCGCGGCGGTCTCACTTTCGGGCACATATTATCTGACTTTCTGCGTGTCCCCATCTCTTCTATCACTATTCAAAGCTATACGGACATTCAAAAACAGGGTCAGGTAGAAATTACAGCAGGACTCTCATCGCGTATTGCCGGGAAACGAGTCTTACTGGTTGATGACATCGCCGATACCGGCAAAACGCTCACCCGCGCCGTCTCTTATCTCAAACGCTTTCGGCCGCACGTGATAACGATCGCTACATTGTTTTACAAGCCGCACTCTAGCGTACAGCCGGATTATTTCGCGACCCGTACGACGAAATGGCTCCTGCAACCGTTTGAGGTGACCGAATGGATATACACATTCACGAAAAAAATGACGGCAGAAGGGAAAACAAAGGCGGAAATCCAGACATTTCTCGAGACACTAGGGTATACCGACAAACAAATTAAATTTGTCCGAAAACATCACCTGACATGAAAGACTACCCGGAATTACCGGTAACGGAAGCAAAGGCCGCACTCCAACTTATCTCATCTTCTGACTATTCCCGGGCTCAAAAGCTACTCGCGAGCGCGCTCGTCACCCAGTCGCGATCCTTTGAATATCACCTGAAGGGTTCCGAGTCACCGCTTCTGGTTTTGGACGTCACGCACTTTTTGAATCATCGCATCAATACGAGACTCATAGACGCGATAGGCGAAGAACTTGCCTTCATGGTCGCCAATCTCCAACCCGACATTATCCTCACGGCTCCCTCCTCCGGTAACATCCCAAGCGTCGCAATCGCCGCAAATCTTCCGTCAATGCCGGACATCATCTATGCCCCGAAAGGCATGCCCATCACCATACAGGATGCATATAAGACTCAGAGCCGCTCATATACACACGGTATGTCCGTACCACTCGTCGTTGCCAAAGATTGCCTCCCTCCGGGAAGCCGGGTTCTTATCTGTGATGATTTTCTGGATACCGGCAAAACAACAACGGACTTACTGGCGATCATACGCGAAGCAAATGCCATTCCGGTCGGCTGTGTATTTGTTATCGAAAAGCCATTCCTCGGACGGGAACGTGTCAAGCAAGCGGGATTCCGGGACGATGAAATCTACTCCCTCGTGACGATAGATTCCATGCGCCCGGGAAAACTCAAGCTGAAAGGGTTCAACTATTGGTTTTCTCTGGTCCGACAGGAATAACGATGATATTACTTATCGATTTTGGATCGCAGACCGCACATCTTATTGGCAGGCGCGTACGCGAATGCGGGGCCGCAGTCATGATCGTGCCGCCGGAAGATGCGATGGATGAGATCAGACTTCAAAAACCGGACGGCATCATATTTTCCGGAGGCCCTGCGTTTGTCAACCAAAACGGCGCTCCGATGGTCGACAAAAACATATTTACTCTGGGTATCCCCATCCTTGCCATCTGTTATGGACACCAACTCACCGCATATCTTTTGGGCGGCAAGGTAAGACCAGGACGCACCAAGGAATACGGTCCGGCAGTTATCGAAATAAACGGCCCCTCCAAATTATTTGCCCATATCATCGACAACCACTTCACGGTATGGATGAGTCATGGCGACACCGTCACCATGCCCCCTCCCGGATACACCAGTCCCGCGAAAACGACGACGGCACCGGTTGCTATGATGCAAAACGAGTATAAAAAAATATATAGCCTGCAATTTCATCCCGAAGTGAAGCACACGAAATACGGCTCACTCATCATTCGCAATTTTCTCAAAGAAATCTGCGGTGTCCCCATCAAACGGATCATTCTCAAACCCGCGACTTTCATCCAAACGGCAAAAGAAGTCATCGGGGACAAGCGTGCTGTTATTGCCGTATCGGGAGGCGTCGATTCTACGGTCGCCGCGGCCATCCTCTCTCGTGCCATCGGGAAGCGGCTCATACCTATTTACATAGATAACGGTCTCATGCGGACGGAAAACTACGAATCGATAACGCATATATTCCGCGAAATTCTCAAGGTGCCGCTGGAGATCGTGGACGCCAAAAAACATTTTCTTACGGCGCTTCGGGGAATCACAGATCCCGAAGAAAAACGTAAAACAATCGGCAAGCTCTATATCGATTATTTCGAAAAGACAGCACGGCGCTATTCTGACGCACGGTTCCTTATCCAGGGAACCATCTACTCCGACGTTATAGAATCCAAAGGTACCAAACACGCCGATAAAATCAAAAGTCACCACAACGTCGGGGGCTTACCGGAACAAATGGGATTGACACTCTACGAACCGCTGCGCGCGCTCTACAAGGATGAAGTACGGAAGCTCGGCTTGAAATTACATCTCCCGAATGACATTGTTATGCAGCAGCCATTTCCCGGACCGGGACAGGCCATACGCGTCATCGGCGAGGTCACGGCTGATCGGCTCGCGCGGCAACAGCACGCTGACCGGATAGTCCTTGAGGAAATGCGGAGAAGCGGGTGGATCAACAAAGTTTTCCAGTCATTTCCGGTGTTGACCGATACCAAAAGTACTGCCGTCAAGGGCGACGGGAGATTTTATGGTGAAGTCGTGGCACTTCGCGTATACGGATCTGTCGATATCATGACTGCATCCTGGAGTAGACTCCCCTATTCGCTCCTTCAGACGATCTCAAGCCGCATCGTAAACGAGGTGCCCGGAATTTCGCGTGTTGTCTATGACATCACGACGAAGCCCCCGGCAACGATGGAATGGGAATAAAAGACTACTGAGGCTTATTGAGGACTATCGGACGGATCCTACTCATCGCTTCTAAGCTATACCGCACGCCCTGGACACCAACGCCGCTGTGTTTCACTCCCAAGAACGGAAAGTGATCCGGTCCCCGCTGGGGCGAACCGTTTATTTGTACTGAACCGACGTGGAGCTTACTGCCGAACACGATGCCCGTCCCTTCATCTTTCGTAAACACACTCGCCTGCAATCCGTAGGAGGATTGATTGATGATAGTGACTGCTTCATCGAAGGATTGCACATCGACGAAACTTACGACCGGCCCGAATGTTTCTTTCGCAATAACCGGCATAGTCGGAATAACACCGGTTAATATAGTCGGCTCGATCATTGCTTTCTCGCGTTTCCCTCCCATAACGACGGTTGCCCCGTTTTTTACCGATTCTTGGATGACCTCTTCGACATGGACTGCCGCTTGTTCCGATATGACGGGACCGACCATCTTCGTATCAGGACTTCGCGGGTCACCGGCTTTGACCATCTCCGGCATGAGTTTGACGATTTGTGAGAGGAGCTGTTCGCGTATTGCCGGTGTTGTCAGGACATACTTTATGCCTGTACACCGCTGGCCGCTGTAGGCAAACGCGCCTTTTATGATTTCGCGGGAAGCAAGGGCAATATCCGCATCCGGCATGACGACGACCGGATTATTTCCGCCGCACTCAAAAAGTAAAGGCTTCATCGGGGATTTACCCGCAATCGCAAGACCCGTGTCACTGCTTCCGGTGAAGGCGACCATAGAAATCTTCGGGTGCCGCACGAGGTAATCTCCGATCACATCTCCTGTGCCGGTTACTGCGGTAATGACGCCGGGCGGTACACCTGCTTTTTCAAATATGCGGACAAGGTGCAAACCGCTTATACCTCCCATGGTCGGAGGCTTCACCACAACGCTGTTGCCCATAAGGAGAGCCGGTGCGATTTTGCTTGCGGATAAATTGACGGGATAGTTAAACGGGGCGATGGCAAGGACTACCCCGTGCGCTACCCGCTCTACGATTGCGATCTTTCCTTTTTCGTATCCGGGGAAATTATCACTATCGATGGTTTCTCCGCGCAGTGCTTCCGCCTCATCCGCAAAATAATCAATGAGGTCGGCGGTACGGACAATTTCGCTTTTTGCTTCTTCTGCGCTTTTGCCGATCTCGCGGACCATGAGATTTGTCAGATATTCCTGATACTGACGGATCCAATCCGCAGCCAAATGTATGACCGAGACGCGTTTATTAAGCGCCGTCGCCTCCCATGCCGGTTGAGCTGCTGTTGCTGATGCCATGACCTGATCAATTTCGTTTGTTGTAACGACAGGGAGATTGCCGACGGGAGATCCGTCTATGGGTGAAACGACCGGGACTGTTTTTCCGCTTTCGCTACCCTTCCATGATGTGCCGTCAAAAAAGAAATACGTCGGGGGTGTTTTGTGATCACTGATAGGATCAAAAAATTCGGCAGGCATAGATTCAGTATAGGGGAATTGCAGAAAAGTGCAATGTCATTTCGGCAAACGCTTTACGATAACCGCAGTCATGTTTTCATCCGAACCGTTTGTTTGGGCGGCACGAAGAACTGATACGACCGAATTGGTGACGTCCTCCATACGAGAGCCCACGGATGTCACGCACGTTTGCATATCCTGTACCGTAAGATAATCCCCGACGCCGTCGGTCGTCAGAAGTATCACATCCCCTTCGTCAAACGGGCTCGTCAAAAATTCCGGAACGAGTCCAAGTCGCTGCACGCCTAACACATGGGGCGGGATATCCTGAAATTCGGATTTGTCATGGGTCAGCTTTGTCATCTCTCCGTCGCGGAAGAGCCACGCACTGGAATCCCCGGCGGTCCCCAACCAGATATGTTTCGGACCAACCATAAGTACCATGAGCGTCGTCGCGAGCCCCTCCTCAAAACCTTTCTCCCGTCGTTTTTGCCATACAGCAAGGTTGGTGGAACGGAAGATACGCTTCATAAACAATTTTTTATCCAACCAATAATACCGATGCTGACGGATATGCTTATATGCCCACACCGCAGTTTCGCTGGCGAGTTTCGCCGCCGTGTCTCCGTTCGGAAGACTACCCACGCCATCAGCGACGACAAAACATTCGTCATTAAAATTAAGGAAATAATCTTCCTGCCGGGCGCGAGAACCCATCAATTGACTCGCGGCAAATATGATCGTCTCTTTGGGAGATTCACGCCGGAGCGCGTACGCATCAGGAAAACGCATAGAGAAAAAAATTATGTGGTAGCCCCGAGAAACCGTTTTTCTACGTCTGCCCAATTCACCACATTCCACCAGGCCTTTATATAATCGGCTCTCAAATTTTGATATTTCAAATAATACGCATGCTCCCACACGTCGAGCGTCAGTATCGGAGTTTTTCCCTCCATCACCGGACTGTCCTGATTGGGTGTATCGGTGAGCGTAAGCTTCCCCCCATCAGCCACGAGCCATACCCAACCGCTTCCGAATCGCCCCATGCCAGCCGCCGAAAACTTTTCCTGAAATTGGGTAAACGACCCAAATGCCGCATCGATAGCCTGGGCAACCTTGCCGGCAGGAACTCCACCCGCCTTTGGCGCCATCACCTGCCAGAATAAGCTGTGATTCGCGTGCCCGCCCGCGTTATTTTTGACTTTCGTCCGTAGAGCCTCCGGCACTTTCGTCAAATCCCGTATGAGTTCCTCAACCGGTAATGCGAGAAGCGCATCCTGACCGACGAGGGCGTCATTCAGATTTTTGACATACGCCGCATGGTGTTTATCATGATGGATCTGCATCGTCCGTTCGTCTATAAAAGGTTCCAATGCATTATATGCGTATGGGAGATCAGGAAGTGTAAACATAGGTAACTGTCCTCCTTAAAGGTGCTATTTATTATATAATGTTCCCATGTCCTTTCCTAGACTATCGTTTGGCAAACTGCCGCTTCCACGCATTCCGTCATCATGGAAACCATACATCTTTTGGTGCATACCGTTTCTGATGCTCGCCGCATTCTACTGGTTTATCCTACGGGATCTTCCGTCTCCCGCGAATTTAGGAAGGTACGATATTCCGGTAGCGACAAAAATATACGACCGGAACGGTAAACTCCTTTTCGACATCTTCGTCGGCCAAAATCGTACTCCTGTTCCCCTGTCCGATATGCCCAAATACGTCCAACAGGGTACGATATCCATCGAAGACAAAAACTTCTATCAACACGGTGCGATAAACCCCATCGGGGGCCTGCTTCGCGCGATTGCGGCATCGGTTGTCAGCCGCAAACTCCAGGGTGGTTCGACTATCACCCAACAGCTCGTCAAATCCGCGCTTCTGACTCCGGAACGCACTATCACGCGGAAAGTGAAGGAGCTTATGCTCGCACCTCTTGTTGAACTCCTGTATTCCAAAGATAAAATTCTGGAAATGTACCTCAATTCCGTGCCGTACGGCGGGACCGCGTGGGGCATAGAAACCGCATCAGAAAAATATTTCGGCATACCCATTAAACAAGTCAGTCTCGCCGAAGCCGCTCTTCTGGTCGGATTGCCGCAGGCCCCGACGCTGTATTCGCCTTATGGGGCCCATCCCGAATATGCAAAACAGCGCCAAAAAGAAGTGCTCACCCGTATGGTCGACGACCACTACATCACCCAAAAACAGGCAGACGATGCCTTTGCGGAACCACTGGTCTATAAGCCGGAAACCGGCATCCAGGCTCCTCATTTCGTCATGTACGTGAAGGACCAGCTTGAAAATACATACGGCGAAGCTCTGGTAGAACGGGGCGGACTTAAAGTGACAACGACTCTCGATCTTGATCTGCAAAACTATGCGCAGGCAACCGTCGCCGCGGAAGTCGCAAAGCTCAAAACCGTTGACGTATCCAACGGAGCGGCGCTTATCACCCATCCCTCAACTGGTGAAATACTCGCCATGGTGGGGTCTACGGACTATTTCGCGACACCATCAGGATCGTTTAATGTCACGACTGCCCTTCGCCAACCGGGGTCTTCCATCAAACCGATTAACTACAGCATAGGACTAGAAAAACGCATCGTCACGCCTGCAACGATGTTTCTGGATGAACCCACATGTTTTGCCAATCTTGCCGGCCAGCCTGCATACTGCCCGAGAAACTATGACGGGAAATTCCACGGTCCGGTACAATTACGGTTTGCATTGGGTAATTCTTTGAATATCCCTGCCGTCAAAATGCTCTACCTCAACACCGTACAGGATATGGTAGCTTCTGCTTCCGCCTTCGGTTTAAACACGTTAAAAGACCCGACACACTACGGACTGTCGCTCACATTGGGAGGCGGCGAAGTCCACATGACTGATATGGCGACGGCATTTTCCGTATTTGCCAACGGCGGCACGAGACACGATCTCGTATCAATACTTAAAGTGGTCGACAAAGACGGCAAGGTACTCCAACAATACAAGGATCCGAACCTCGGCAAGGTCATCCCGTCGCAGCTTCTGCAAACAGGAGTCCGTGTGGTATCTCCCGAAACATCGTTTCTTATTTCTCACATACTTCTCGACAACAACGCCCGTCAGGATGAATTCGGCCCCAATTCAGCTCTTGTCATCCCTGGCCATGCCGTATCAGTCAAAACCGGTACCACCAATGATATCCGTGACAACTGGACCATTGGCTACACGCCACAATTCCTCATCGCCACCTGGGTCGGCAACAACGATAACCATCCGATGAATAGCTACTTAGTTTCCGGTATTACGGGAGCGGCTCCTATCTGGAATAAACTTATGCAACACGCACTTTTCGGCCAACCGGATATCTGGCCGAAACAGCCGGATAGCGTCGTGGGAGCCCAAATCTGTACGACGACGGGGCTCCTTCCGCCGAATCCCGATCCTAACGCAGGTGATAAAGGGTGCCCGACTCGGTTTGAATACTTTACGAAAGGCACCGTCCCTACCACGAGGGAAAATCTCACCCAGACTGTGGCTATCGATAAAACAACCAATGATCTTGCAAGCCCCGGTCAAACGGATAATGTAGAAATGCAACAACACCAGGTCATATCGGACAGCATAACCAACTGGTGCCTGGACTGCCAGCATCCCCAGGAAAAACCGGCGATCGTAAAATGACGCCTAGAGCGTTCCTACGGCAATTCCTTCTTGTTTAAGCCTATAGACTGTGATATAAAAAGTGGCGTGACTAAGCCCCGCAGACCTCTATCATCGCCGGAACACAAATTACCTCTTATTGCCCAGGTCGCGCTTCTCTTTATCCTATTCTTTGTCGCTATCGGCGATGCTATACGGATAATCATGTCATTTATCCTTCATCTTACCCCCTTCTTCATACAGTATCTTCGGCCGATAGTACACGACGCAACTATCTCTGCCAACACGTGGTTTCATGAAAAATGGACGGAAATTCAACCCCGCCGTCGTGCTCCCCGACCGAAACGTCTTCATGAAGCAAAACCGGTATTCACCTTCCGACAAACACTCATCGCACGGACATTCACGAATATTCAAACCGCGGCTTCGTCTATGCGGTTTCCTACGATTCGGCCCCCGAGGGTGACACTCCCTAAATTCCGCATGCCCCGGATTGTCTTACCGCGTCTCACGCTGCCGGTTATTACTTTCCCGAGAATCAGGTTTCCGGTAATGAAATATTCTCTACCCACCAGACGCAAAAAAATTCAACTTCCCGCCCCCCGAAAACCCCGCGTTATCTTGCACATCAAATCACTCATCATTGGCATAGGAATGACAGTCATGTTTGTCATGATCCCGTATAACACATTCATATTTTTGCGCAGCCTCCCCAATCCCCAACTCCTTACCCAACGGGATCTGGAAGTCAGCACAAAGATTTTCGATCGGAACGGACAGCTCCTGTATCAAATCTATACCGACCAAAACCGCACACCGGTAAAATTAGATAACATTCCTCTCTACGTCAAAGAGGCGACGCTCGCCATTGAGGATCGGGACTTCTATCACCACCCGGGATTCTCGGTCCGTGGTATTGTCCGGGCCGCTACGCAGATCGTCGTCCACAAACAAATCCAGGGAGGATCCACGATCACTCAGCAACTTATAAAATCTGCCCTCCTTACCCCGGAGGTCAGCGTCGTCCGCAAAACAAAAGAGATCATTCTCGCCTTTTGGGCCGAGCGTCTCTACACCAAAGATCAAATATTAGAAATGTACCTCAACCAGGTTCCTTATGGTGGCACCGCATGGGGTATTGAGTCCGCCGCCCAAACGTACTTTGGTAAATCCGTTACCCAATTGACGCTCGCCCAAGCCGCCCTTCTTGCCGGACTCCCTGCGGCCCCCAGTGAATATTCTCCGTTCGGCGGACACCCGGAACTGGCGATCGAAAGACAAAAAGAAGTACTGACGCGTATGGCTGCAGACGGCGACATTACCCGTGATGAAGAAACCCGGGCTCTTGCCGAACCTGTTCAGTTTGCCCAACCCCGTGTCGGCATACGGGCTCCCCACTTCGTCATGTACGTCAAAGAGCTTCTGGAAGAAAAATATGGCCCCCGACTGGTCGAACGGGGAGGTCTCCGCGTCACAACATCTCTAGACATAAACGTTCAGGATGAGATGCAAAGGATTGTCAGTCGGAACGTGGACAGCCTTGCTAATCTCCAGGTTGGCAATGGAGCGGCAATCGTGACCAACCCCAAAACAGGAGAAATTCTTGCGATGGTCGGGAGCCGTAATTATTTCGACGATGCCCACGATGGCAATGTAAATGTCGTGACCTCTCACCGACAACCCGGTTCTTCCATCAAAGTCGTCACGTATGCGACAGCCCTAGAAAACGGCATGACCGCAGCAACCATTCTAAACGACGCGCCGGTTGTATTCCAACAAGTAGGAAGCCCGGCTTATATACCGGTTAACTATGACGGAAAATTCCATGGGCCCGTGCCGCTACGGTATGCGCTCGCCAACTCCTATAACATTCCTGCCGTCAAAACACTCGCGGCAGTCGGACTCCCGGCCATGATGGCCAAAGCCAAGCTCATGGGAATCGATTCCTGGATTGACCCCACTCGCTACGGACTATCTCTCACATTGGGAGGCGGAGACGTCACGATGCTTGAGATGGCACAAGTATACGGCACCCTTGCGAACATGGGAAAACGCGAGACTCTCCTTCCTATCCTCCGGGTTACGGATTATACCGGCCAAGTCCTGGAAGATAACCAGCCCGCAAAGCCCGTCGATGCGGTGAGACCTGACGTTAGTTGGATTCTTTCCGACATACTCGCAGATAATCAGGCGCGTACCGCGGCGTTCGGTCCGAATTCATCCTTGGTTATTCCGGGAAAGACCGTCTCGGTAAAAACCGGCACCACCAATGATAAACGGGACAATTGGACCGCCGGTTATACGCCGTCACGTACCGCAGTCGTGTGGGTAGGCAACAATGACAATACACCGATGAATCCGTATCTCACGTCCGGTATTACCGGAGCCGCACCCATATGGCACGAGATGATGGTGGAACTTCTGAAAGACCGCCCCGACGAAACTGAGCCAAGACCGGATACGATCGTCTCACT
Source organism: Candidatus Gottesmanbacteria bacterium (assembly GCA_023245335.1). Lineage (GTDB taxonomy): Bacteria > Patescibacteriota > Microgenomatia > UBA10105 > UBA927 > UBA927. Next base: position 299,145 of record JAHFKK010000001.1, on the reverse strand, counting down.
TCCCTGTTACTACAACCGCGTCGAATATTTCATAAGCGGCACCGAACCTCCGGGTGGTCACTGTGTCCCAATGCCAACGATCACTCCGACGCCGACTCCCCACTAAAACCCAGCCCTTCGCGAAGAATTCGGCGGGTTTTATTCTGTTCCACGTGCTTATTCCGTTACCACGACAATTGCCAAATCCGTTGGTTTCAGGTGATTGTGATACTGCCACGTACCCACTTTTACAAACGCATAGTCATAGGTTCCACCCTTCGTGACACCCGTCAATTCGTCAAAACCGGGAAGAAGCCTATGGGTCGGATGAACGCCGGAAGCCACCCACATGTTGCCACTGCTTTCGTTTTTAAACGTCACCGTCGTTCCCCTTTTTACCGCCACGGATTTGGGACTAAACCCGGCATCGGTGTATGTCACGACAGTATTTCCTTGCAACGCAGTGCTGCCGCTTGCCGTCATGTCCCCCTGACTCCCAGTGCCGGGCGTCGGAGTACTTTCAGCCACAGCCGATGTACCGGTAAAATTTGGCTTCGGGCCGGTTCCTTTGAAATAATACCAGCCGACTGCGCCGCCAATTATGATAACGACAATTCCGATCAATAACTTATTCATGTCATTCACCACCTTTCTTCTCAACCAATAATACATGAAAAACGATTATGGCGCTCTCTATTTACGTGTATCGGTCAGCGACTTTACTTGCCGCGTAACTATCCGGCTTCACCTTGACGCTAAATCCATTCCCCCGGATCATACCGATAATTTCTGTAATCATTTCGCGCGTCTTGCCGAATGTACCTATATCGACGTGGATTTCCACATCATATTTGGTAATACCGTCTTTATGAAGAAGCGCCACGACTTCTTCTGCCATCATGAGCGACATCGTGGCTTCCTCGTACATCCGTTGCCGCAATACGTAGGTCTTTTTGTTCACGACCCGTTTCCAAAAATAGATGCCTCCGTGACCGCGGCGGTGTACGACTATGGCAGTCACGAAATCAACACCCGATCCGTTATGCGGTTGTGAATCAGTTCCCACCACGATCTGATATTTTGACGCCGCATCGGACGCCAAAAACTGGAGTATGTGTGTGCGGATATCAGTGAGCGTCACTTCCCCATGCGTCGGACTCTGGAACATACTGTCCGATATGGTAGCAAACCGCCGCATACAAGACAAATCGGGCACCACCAAAAACCCCGACTTGCGCCGGGGCTTTTGTTTTTATGACTAAGTATCTATGTCATGAAGCCTTGCGGCTTCATGGAAAAAGATTACTGTCTCGGTCGGTCTTCACGAGGACGTGCCTCATTGACGACGAGCGGTCGGCCGTTAACGTCTTTACCGTTAAACATTTCGATCGCTTTCTTGCTCTCTTCATCAGAGCTCATTTCGACGAATCCGAATCCGCGTGAGCGGCCAGAATATTTGTCGGAAATGACTTTCGCCGATACGACAGTTCCGGCCGGAGCAAAAGTTTGCGCCAAGTCGTCACTGGTCATGTTGTAAGGAAGATTTCCCACGAACAAATTGATTGCCATATTGGAATTCCTTTCCCCTTAGGTCTTGAAGGAGTACCTACTCGCCTAAGGAGAACGACTATTACAGAAGACTCCCTAACGCACTCGGTCACGCTTTGTTCCCAGGACACTATGGAGTATACCATACGTCATGGTATTTCTCCAAACCTACGCGGCTTGTCACAGCAAGCGTTATACTTACTTCCCGCCGCAAATTTTACAGTAACTCTTGTGGGTCACTAGAAGATACACTGCAGAAAGTCCTACCAACACATACACGACACTCACGACCATCGGCCAACTTCCCAGGAGTGCTTCCACGAGATTGTAGTGCAATAAGCCCACGAGACCCCAATTCAATCCGCCTATCCACAAGAGAACATACGCCACCATGTGAACTGCTTTCATGTACATCACCCCCTTTTCTCTACCATACGCCAACGGGAGTTAAATGTGAAGTAAATTACAAAATCCTATTGCAATACCTCTTCCTCATCGACACTTAAAGAGTCGCCGGGAGATCCGCTGTTGCCGTCCGACGTGCCGGCTTGGGTATTTATCGGCTTAAAGACAAATGACTGCACCATGCTATCGGTAGTGGACTGCCAAAATCCACCGTCATCCAAAGCGACTTCGATATAAAACAGTGCATTGTCATAGACACTTCCTATGATTTCTTTTTTGGGCGATGTGGCCAGGAGAATTTTTTGTGCCGCTTGCCCGCCGAGCGTCGTATCCAAAGCGCTTCCCGCCGAAAGCGATGCATCTTTTTTTACCCACGTGCCGGTATCAGACACCCCGGGGGGAATATCCTTTACCCAAATAATCATACTTCCGGGTTTGCCGGGGGAGGTGAACTCGACATGCGCATAGTTCACGGCATCTTCATCGTGCTTATTCATGATGAGCCCTTCGGGATAAGAAACAGTGAATCCTGCCGGATCATCCCAGCTAAGCATTTTTGGTGCGGCCGTCGGGGTCACGTTGGCGTCCGCGCCTTTCGGGCTTACGACGTTTGTACTATTTTTGGAAAACAAAAAATAACTGCCTGCGCCCAAAAGACCCAAACATAACCCACCGAGGATGACAAACATGACGCGCTTCATAGGATTAGTATACCAAAGACGCCGCCTTTTATCGTACACCGTACTATCGCGGATACGTCGCGCCGGAACGGAATATCGTGAATGCAGTCGATCCGTCTTCCTTCAGGATTCTTTTTTCTATCGTCGTACCGGGAATATCTTTACAGCTTCCCGTGGATACGTATATCGTGTGCGGCGCCCACGTACTTTTATCAAAAACGCAGTCGCGTGGAAGGTACGTAAATGTTGGGAATAACGTCCGCAGCCGCTGTCCCGGAGGAATTGTTTGCGCTGTATGCGGCGGAATCCGTAGATACCACACGTAGTACATCTCATCATTCTCCGAAGATGCGGTCACGACGGCGCGCTCACCCGCCTTCGCGTACTTATTGAGCGTAAGTACAAGATCCTTCTCGCCGTTGTTTCGGTACCAAGGGCGATGCACAAAACCATGGACAAAGTACTCATGAAAAAACTGTCCGGAGGAATATACAGCGACGATAATGAATACGACAACAACTATTTTCCGCGCGTTGCCGCGGAGGGCTTCAAAAAGTGTATGGATGCCAATGGAAATAGCGATGACGACGAGTACGATAAAAATGCTCGCCCGCTGCACATTCGGGATGTCTTCAACCGTCAACGCTGCGGGTATAAGCGCCACGACACTGGCCCACAGAAACACAAGGGATTCCTTTTGTTTTTTCGTAAATACGCCCGCGATAATGACGGCATATCCTAAAAGATAAAACCCGTACATCCAGAGAGGCAGCAGGGTCTCGCTCCCGGCCACGTATCGTGCAGGGAGAAATTCTCCATACGCCAAAAAGTTGCTTCCCATATGCCGTAACCCGTTTCCTACCGCAACCGTGAAATATGCGACCGCTTTGTTATGCCACAATCGGGTAAAGAGGACATTCTGAACGCCATCTTCACGGATGGACTCATCGAGCACCAGTTTGGTTTCGGGAAACGAAAAAATGCTGATTTGAGATGCTCGTGCATTACCCCCTGTCGAAAGAAGCAGTATGGAAAAGACGCCCAAGATAATACTAAGAATAAACGTAAGTATTGCGAGTCGCTTTTGCCGCCATATCCAAAACAATCCGGCCAACCCGACAAAAAATATGGGCACGGCGTATCGTGCAGCGTGATACGACAAAAAGCTAGCAACAAACCCCAGACACGTCGTGATATACCAAAGAGGCGCGGCGTGTCGTTTATATACCCGGGCGGCGCCATACACGCCAACGAGTACAAATGAGAGCGACATGACACTCTCACTTGTGGCCCTGCTTATCATGATGTGCCATGGTAGGATCGCCAAAATAACCGCCGCAATCCAGGCGGTCTTTCTTCCCCACAAGAGATCGACCACCAGCCAAAGCAGTATGACGCTTATCGCACCAAATACCGCACCCGGCAATCTCGTCGCCCAATCGGATAACCCAAACAAAAGATAACTTAATGCCGCGAAGTAATGATATCCGGCCGGTCGATAATCTCCCCATTGATTGATGACAATCGGCAAAAAATGCCCGCTTGCATCTTTACCGGTTTCCAAAAGCGACCAGCTGTTATATGCGACATACACCTCATCATTATGGAAGCCGACGGGAAAATCATCGAGCTTATATACCCGCACAAACAACGCCACGCACAATATGAGAAGGAGTAATATCGGCGTCAGCCATCGCTTCATAGGACGTGCAACGAATAAATTCAATACGTGTGGTCACTCGCATTGTATATGACATCCGGTAAATTGTGAACAACGCACGCCTTTTCCGCCCAAAAAAGACTGCTATAATAGGAAAGCGTATGACAAAAATTATCGGCACGCTTTTCATCCTCTCTCTACTTCTCGTCGCACTTCCCGGCGTCATATTGGCAGCTCGTGTGCGCGTCAGGAGTACGGGCGGCGCAGTCGGAATCACCTATTCCTCCGCCAAACTTTCCCGCCCGACGCATAGCGTCATTGTGACGTTTCTCCATCTCGACCGTGTCACGAAGGTGACTTATACGCTTTCCTATACTGCAAACGGTGTCGAACAGGGCGCGATGGGATCAATTAGTCCTACCGGGGAAATCTCCGACTCACGGGATCTCTATTTCGGTACCTGCAGCCGGGGAGTCTGTACGCCGCACTACAATATATCGGCAGCAACCCTCCTTATCCAATCTACGCTCAAATCAGGCGGCACGAATACGAAACGGTACCGGATAAGAATTTAAGCTTCCCATCCCCATTCCTCGTAGAGGATCCCCTTTTGCCATGCCTCTATAGCAGCCCTGATGTAGGGAACCGTATTTTGGGGAAGTTTACTGTATGCATACCACCCCATGGAATCGCATTTATCGGGTTCGCAGATTTTCGGCATCCCGTTCCAGACAGAAACGAGGTAGAAAAGATCCATCCGTACGTCTTCTTCATTACGGTGCATGACGTGAACAAGTGCAGGAGTCTTGGGATCAATTATAATCCCCACTTCTTCTTTCGCTTCGCGGACCAGACACGTGAGCAGGGACTCATCTGTTTCTTCGTGCCCTGCCGGCAAACTATACATCCCGTCCATATAGGATGTATTTTTGCGCCGGGTAAGCAGAATCTTTCCGCGACGGACGATGAAAGGATACGGACACACGATCATCTTGAATCGTTCTGATGATGAAACATGACTACTCATATCAGGATTGTATCACCGGAGCACCTTTGCGACCGTCACATTTCCTTTGCTGAATATGGGTTGGAAAAACGGAAATTTCGAATACAGCGGATCAAATGATGGCGTGTCTGTCCCGAAGATCACATACGAAATGCGATACGTATCAAGATATTTTTTTATAAATATCGGTTCGGGGTTCGGACCAAACACTGCATACATGCCCCGGAGTTTCGCGCCGTAGTCGGATACGACATCGCCCCGGCCTAGTATAACCCGGTTGTGTGTGAACGCCGGTATCACCGCGCTCATATATTCTCCCGTTAAAACAACGCTTTCACTCTGCGTATGCAATTCAAGATAATTCATTGCGTCGATAAAATCATTCGGGATAAACACATTGTAGTAGCCCGGCTGCTTCCAGGTAAACGAGTCAGCAATCGTCGTCTGCCACGGCAATGCCGCAAAGCCGACCATGAGGATAACGAGTATTCCCGTCACGAATCGCTGCGTGCGATGCCCATACCGATGAAGCGCTTGCCATATCCCATATCCGGAGAGTAAAGAAAGCGGTATATATTGCTGTACCTGCAAAAGTCGCGGCAACGATAATAGTGTTCCGCGGGCGGCAAACGGATAGAGTGCGGTGGGTATGACGGCGCCCCAACCCAGGAGAAATAGGAAAAAAGGCGGCAGCTTTTTCATGACCGGTATGAGGAGGAGTACGAATGGCACGTACACGATGTTTGCGACAATGTATCCCAAAAAATCCGTCTGATAATTATAGCCGAAAGTCGTTTGCGCCCAAATCGTCCATGGGAGGACATGCCCGAAAAGATATGCATAATACAAAATCGGAAGAGCGCTTGCTAATACAAAAACTGAAATCTGAATGAACGCCTTAAGCGCCTTCTGTCGGTCAAAGATAAAATAGAAACAGAAAACAAATCCAAAAGATAATACCCCGACTATACCGATAAACGGCTGCAGCATACCTATGACGAATGCTGAAACCGCGATATATATGTATTTTCGCACTCCCCTTTGCCCACCCAGAACCACGCCGGCAATAAGAAGAAGGAGTGTCGACGCCAATAAATGATGCGGCGGAGCGGGAAACTTTTGTAGGGCATTGTAGAAACCGGAAAACGTAATGGGTTCGACTGCCCTCAATCCCGTTGTGGCATGAACAATCGTGTACCCGCTCGTGCCAGTAAAGAATAAGAAAAATACGGCGATACGGTAGAGCGCTAAGTGGAAGAACTTTGTGGTCACGCGATACACGACGGTGAAAAGAAAAAGCAGTGTCGCGACTCGGGAAATAAGATATACGATGTCCGCCCGATATAATCCGACTCCACCACTCACATACCCCATAATCGCAAACAATGCATGACCGTAGGAAACCGGCTGGGGAATCTCCGTATACCGGTTATAGTAACCCACGTGGCCCATCATGCCGCTTTTTATCTTCATGAGGTAATGGTAGTAGTCAGAAAAAAATCCGTCTGCAAACCGGTACTGCGTGCCGGCTGGCGCGTGCAGAGAGAGATAAACAAGCGGACCGAACGCACTCACCAACACAACCAAACACCCGAAGACATATATGATACGATCGGGCCGTAGACGACGAACCAGTGACGCGATATAGTTCATGAAGAATGAAGTCCCTATACACCGAGAGCCTATCATATTTTGAGTCCGTGAGAAAATGGTTTTGCCCCATACTCATACTTCTTTCTGCGTTTCTCCTTCTGTTTCTTGCGGTCCGTCCGATATTTACTCCCTACCTCGTCGGTACGGCGGACGGACTTGCCCATAAATACCGGCTCGTCAATTTCGACAAGGCGCTCACGGAAGGCATTATCCGACCCCGATGGATCGGCGACGCCGTATTGGGATACGGGGCGCCGCTTTATATCTTCAACTATTCAGTCCCGTATTATCTCGTGGACGCCATATATCGGTTGGGATTTTCCATACAAACCTCGTCACAAATTTATGCGGCGGTCACCATCCTCCTCTCTGCTATTACGATGTATCTTCTTGTTTCCCGTCTCTGGGGACGATGGGCCGGAGTCGTTGCTGCAATAGTCTATACGTTTGCGCCATACCATCTCATAACGGTCTATTCATATGAAGGGTGGGGAGAAATGCTCGCATTTGTCTTCGCGCCGCTTATCCTCCGCCTTCTCTATGAAACTCTTCACACACCGGTCACGAACCGTCGCATCAGAAATATCTGGTATGCTGCCACTGTTTTTGGCTGGGTGCTCTTTATCCTCACGCATAATATCTCCTCATTCATCATGTCTCCCGTCATACTCCTGATCGCGTTTCTTTTAAGTAAAAGGGACAGTGACGCATTCTGGATGTTAGTGCGTATTGCGGTTTCGGTGGTCATGACTTCCGGATTTTTCCTCCTCCCCGCGGTCACGTTGACCGGTACGATAAAAATACCGGCGCTTCTGACGAAAGAAATTGCACTACGGAGGGACTATATGATTCCTCTCGTCCAGGAAATCCGTACGTCGTACACCGTCCTTTTCGGTGCACACATAGGATATAAGGAATTCACTGCGGGCGTTCCCATCATCGGCGTCTTCGGAGTGAGCGCAATTATGCTTCTCTTGTCAAAAACGAAAAAGACTGTACGCCAAATCGGTTGGGCCATTTGGGCCATTCTTGGATTGTCACTCTTTTTTGTCGATCCTCTTTCTGACATATTCTATGCATTTCGACCTCTCCAGTATGTGTTGTATCCCTATCGGTTTCTATTTCTCGCGACGTTTAGCGGCAGTTTACTCACGGGTTTCCTATTTCGGAAATCTATAATTGCGGGCGTATGCATCATCGCACTTGCCGTCATTTTCGGATATCCGTTTACGCATCCGTATCTCGAGATTTTTCCGTTCCCCGCATTATATTTTTCCCGGCCCCAAATGCTTGGATACGCCGTACCGACTCTCAAAACCATGGGTACTGCGGAGTTCCTGCCGAAAACTGCCGACATAGGATTTCTCGTGAACGAAGAGCACGCATATCTCACGAACGGTGTCTTACCGAAAAAATTTATCGTTCCCGAAGGCGCAGGTACTATCGTCGCGCAATCTATCAAACAAGAATCGCTCTCTGCGACCATCCAAGCGAACAGGAATCTCCCGCTCACCATAAGCACGCTATACTACCCCTCTTGGCGCGCAACCCTCGATGGCAATTCCCTGCCGGTTGGGCATGACCGATACGGACGAATCGTTCTTTCGATACCAAATGGATTACATTCCGTTCATCTCAATTTCAGCTATACTACGATCGAAGTCGTTGGTATGGTGATGAGTCTATGTGGTACAGGCCTTTTCGTCGCATCGCTTTTCCTATGATATTTGTCGGGCTACTCACGCTTATCGGCGCGACACTCCGATTTACGAACCTTAATTGGGACTTGGGCGGGATGCTTCACCCTGATGAAGCATTCATCGTAAAAGGCGCCCAAACTATACGATTCTTCTCCCACATGTTTCCGGGATTCCATGATTACAACGGATTCTCTATATATCTTCTTCGGGCGACGGCGGCACTCGTCGCGACGCTTACCGGACATACGGCATGGCTGACGACTCCCGAAGGGATGACGCTTGTCGGCAGGTTCATTTCAGCGTCGCTCGCAACGTTTAGTATCCCGCTTGTGTATGCAGTCGGCTCAATCTTTGTAGGTCCTACTGTCGGTCTTATCGCGGCCTTCGGTATCACGTTCACCCCTCTCCTCATACAGCTTGCCCATTTCTACACCACTGATACGATTCTAGTATTTCTCCTTCTTCTTGAGCTCCACATGATCGCGCTCTACTGGTACACACGGCGACTGCGATTTATCGCATGTATGGCGGGGGCGGCTGGACTCGCGCTTGCGACAAAAAATACCGCATATTTCTTCCTACCTTTACCGCTTATGGCCATCATGCTTTCTAAAGGATCGGCACAAAAGAAGCTGACTCCTCTTCTCATATTTGCAGGATTCGGGATCGGCATGTTCTTCGTGGGGTCGCCGTACTCGTTTCTCGATATAGGCAACTACATCTCGCGGTCGAGGGAAATTGCGGAAATCGTCAACGGTACGATTCTATACGAGTGGTCCGCGCAGTTTCAGCATACGACGCCTCTGTTTTGGTTTGAGAACCTGATCGCGGCTCTGGGTCCGCTTGCGATCATAGGGCCTATCGGTATAGCTACCATTTTCAGTCATCGCTCGTTCTGGCACCGCTCAAACCGCAACTTCCCACTCATACTCGTCTCCTTTTGGACTATAGGATTCAGCATCTTTTTGGCGTTCACATATCTCAAATTCATCCGCTACGATGCTCCTCTCGTCCCGGTTTATGCACTCCTCACGGCAATCCTTTTGGCGTCACTTTGGAAATCATTTCCGGGGAAAATACTGGTTGCGGCAGTACTTCTCGTTCATACCATTTGGGGCATTATGTTTTTTCATGTCTACCTTACTCCCCACACGAGTGTAGTCGCAAGCGACTGGATCGCTTCACATGTGCCACCGCACGCGACGATCCTTCTCGAGAGCTGGAACGGCATCATAAACTTCGACCGCCCCGCACTCCAAGTAAATAACTACGCACTGATACCTATTAATTTCTACCTGTCCGAATCACCCGACAAATCAACAGTCATAGCTGACGCATTGGCAAAAAGTAATTACATCATCATCGAAAGCCCGAAGGTCAGAAATACGATCCGTCGCATGGGAGCTGGATTCCAAAAGACTGATGAATTTTACCGGGATCTCGATTCCGGTAAACTGGGATTTACCAAAGTGGCTACGTTCACGTCCTATCCCCAACTCGGACCGCTTACTATAAACGACGAACAGGCAGAGGAAACCTGGACCGTATTTGATCATCCGGTGGTCTCCATATATCAAAAAACTTCGCGCTCCACCGGAAACTAAACTCTTATCCCTGCCGAAGATATAAGATGTATAACCCCACTGTACTTAAGGCCACCCAGCACACAGCCGGCAAAGCACCCAGTATTCCTTTATACAAATCCAGCTTCAGCAGCAACCGGATATTGTCGAGTAAAACCGCATAAAAAATAATCGGCAATATAAGTAAATAATGAAAGGTCAATGGATTGCGTAAACCAACCCAGAGAAGCGGGACAGACGCGACGAAACCGACCAGATACCACGCGAGGAAATTCCGCAGCGGAATATCAAAATACGCACTTCCCTTCTCCCACTTCCAAAGCTTACGGACATGAACGTCAACCGGATCGAAAATGAAATCCAGCGACACCAATACCATCGGCACGAGAAAGATCTTCACATAAATAGGCAATCCGAATGCTGACGACATGATCATCGTGAGGTTAAATGATAAATACTTGAGGATCACCCATCCCAACGATATTTCCAAGGGATACACTCCTAAGAGCCGCACTCTCGAAGAAAAATATGGGTGATTAAGGTTGTATCTGTATTTGACACCGAAACAATAAATGGGCGTCTTGAGACTCGTGAGTTCCGCGGCCGTACTTACGATGTAGGTGAGTACGAGGAAGTAAAGTATGTTGGGCCCGTAAAAAAATATCCCGTGTACGACGATCGCAAACAACGCAAATATCTCAAAATAAATATACTTTCCACGAAAAAGTAATACGAGAAACGGCAATAACGACAATACGCCGACAAATATGGCGGTACTATCCATCATGTGTTTAATGATACCAAATCTACTTCATCATCTTCGCAAACACGATTGACGTCAGAAGTATCGATACTGCACTCGCAACCAGCCACCACACCAGAAGTATTGCCGGTATATTGAGAAGTAGATACATCGGGAAATACGAAAACACGATTGCGAGTCCGACCATGATGTCGGTAAATCCGATGACTTTCCCCCAATATCCCTTGCCGAAAAGCGGCGACATAAACTCAAAGACGGCGGCAAGCGTGCATCCGGTCGCGTAGCTAAAAAGGAGGGATATCGCAAAAAACGCGAGCGGTGGCGGACCAGCCACCGGCATCATGAGCTTACTCCAGATTCCTACGAGAGCGGGATCCTGGTAATACTTCATCGTGAACATGACCTCTACCTGCTGCAGTACGGTCGAAATGATCAGGTATCCGAGTCCTGCAATAAATACTTTGTTCCAATGTAACTTTTTCATCCATGCACTCATTCGTCTCACCTCGCTTTCTCATTTCACACTAACACATCTATGCCCGTATCTAAAGTACGGTAGATAACCTATTTTCATGATATAATAGCCTCGATCTTAACATTCCCCTGCCTGTCCCGCCGTAGTTCCGAGTTTAACGAGGAACGAAGGAGGATAGCTCAAGAGAATGCGATGAATAACGGCTGGTCTTAAAAATTTAATAGCTCATTCCCCTGTAGCTCAACGGTAGAGCGGCTTCCTGTTAAGAAGAAGGTTGCTGGTCCGAATCCAGCCGGGGGAGCAAATTCCACGACTTCTTCGGAATTTGTTAAATCCTTATTTCCAACACCCTTGATAGCCATAACCACAAAGAGCGGTTAAGACCTTTTGCCTGTCTTCTTGAGTCAACAACGTGATATCCAGATTATGTAACCTGGTTATTGTTTCGGTATTTACCGTACTCGATTCTTCAAGTAGGGATATCAAGACATGAGGATTATCATCTCCTGCGATCCTATTGCTTGAGATTCTGCCACAATGTACGCACAAATGAACGATCATTAATTCACCGCTGGTTCTCCCTGTAAAATAGTTCTCTTTAATATTTTTGAGAGTTAAGCCTATTGGCTGCATTCTTGCACCGCAAGATGACCTTCTATCTCCTGGGATATTAAGATCGAGGTGTTTAGACCATAAACACAGCGGACAATGATTGCGGTGCTTAGTGCCTATCGAAGTATTGGAAATGATGGCGTGACAAGTCAGACATCGGAAAGATGCCTGACGAAGACAAAAACCTTACCAGAATAACTATTTCTATACATCCAAGTATATTATACGCTAGAAAGCCCGTTTTGAAAAAAAGAGAGCCTTTTAATTTTCTCCCATCGTTGCCTCAATTCACCGATATACCGTATGTCAGAGAAAGCCTGTATTATCCGGCTGAATTGATCGGAATTTACCAATATAGTAATCTGAGGTACGGGGAGATCACAGTTTAGCCCGTTCTGAGGTGCTATTTTAATGATGTTATAATAACTCCATGACTATTGACGAAATTAAAACGTTAGCAAAACAGTTTTCCGCCAATAAGAAAAAATGGCATTTTCATATTTTAACTCCCGAATGTCAGTTAAATGAATCCGCTAAATATGCTTTAATCTTAGAAAATGTAACTGATAATCAATTTTATGTCGTCTATTCCGATGAACCCTATATGGACATTGGTAAAGAATTGGTTGTCTTGTTACATGGGGCTGATGTAGTACGAGATGAAACTGAAGAAAAACTGAATCCCCCCTCGGAGCAAGTTGGTAAGTTGCTTGAACGAGCAAAAGAATTATCAAGTAAAGGAATTTACTGGCACCACCATGTGCTTTTTCCCGGTTGTACGTACAATAAGCACGGAAGTAAATGGGTAATAGTATTTGAAGACAAAGAAAAAGGAGAGATTATTGAAAGCACAAGCGATCGGGAACCTAAAAACGATTTACAACACATTGAAGGATTATTTTATAGTCAAAAGAAGTGAGGCTCTAAAATCGTCTCAGAAAGCAAGCACGATACTGGAAATGTTATATTCAACTTAAAGATGACAAAAAATCCATTTGTCAACGCATTTGCAGCAACTCTATATATCACGGCCGTTGCCTCATTGATGTTTTATGGAACGGAGCATCGAGTTGGCGTGAATTCTGTTCTTGTCCCGATTGCGATCGTTTCACTATTTACACTCTCTGCTGCCGTTATGGGATACCTTTTTCTCTATCAGCCGCTTCAGTTGTATTTCGATGGCAAAAAGAAACAAGCAATACATCTCTTCCTGCAAACGGTTGCTGTTTTTGCAGGGATTACAGTCCTCGTTTTTACTTTACTTTTTTCAGGGATTCTCAAATAACACTAAAAAATAGACTCCTATTTTTTGTGAGTTGGAGTCAACGTACCATTAGGTGGATTTATATAGAGAATGTGTACGATAGAATACAAAGGATGTATAATCACCTCAATTGATCACTGTCTATACATCCCTATGAAAATACTTGCGTTTCTGTTTTCTATTTTGGCTACGTTATTCAATGGGCATAATGTAAATAGTAAACCTCCGGTGGCGTCTCAATACACGATTAGTCGTCCTACTCCGAACATCACAAGCACACCCGCACCGGAAAACGCTCCCCAACCTACTATAGCCCAATTGTTGAGAAATGAGCCGACAGAGTCCGGGTGCCCGCAAGAAGGGCACATCAAATCCCCCAGCAGCTTCAACGCCGCCACTATAACGTTTGACAACCAAACGGCAGCGGATTTGAAGGTATATTGGATTGATTTTAATGGAAATCGCAAATATTACCGTACTGTAAAGGCGCATAGTAAATATGACCAAGGCACCTGGGTGGGACATGTATGGGTGGTTGCAGGCGCGGGAGATCAATGCGTAAAACTTGAATCCGCCAATGCAGTAAACCAAGTTCTAGTGATTGATTAAAGTATTAAATTGTAATAGATCCAACGAAACATATAATTGCAGTAGAAAGGATATTTTTACGAAGTCTACTACCAAGAAAGCTCATGGGTTTACCGACGAAGAACGGGCGGCAATGCGGGAACGCGCACGGGAGCTTCAGGCTGATAAAGGCGACGGCGAAAGCACCGTACTTGCCAAAATCGAAACCATGCAGGGACCGGACCGCGAGATGGCCAAGCGTGTCCATGCGATCATCAAAGCTAGTGCGCCGATGCTTACGCCCAAACTCTGGTACGGGATGCCGGCATATGCCAAAGATGATAAGACTATCTGTTTTTTTCAGGATGCACACAAATTCAAAACCAGATACGCGACTTTAGGCTTTAGTGACAAGGCGCACCTGGATGAGGGAAATATGTGGCCTGCCGCCTACGCACTCAAAGCGTTGACTCCATCCACAGAGGCAAAAATCGCCGAACTCGTGAAAAAAGCGGTGAGCTGAAAATTACGTTCGTCATTACCCACGGGAAGCAAGGCAATGCACCGTTACCTAACTTATAGAGGAATAGATACCCCAGGAATACGCGAGAAACGCAACGATAAAGCCGACAGACCAGAGTTTGACGATATCGCCGTCTGCTATAATTAAAGCCATGATTAAAAGAATTAATAATGTACTTATCTGGTCCTCTGACTACCGGAAGCTCGCTGATTGGTACATAGAAAATCTTGGATTTGAATCCGTTAAGGAATATAACCATCCCAACGACACGGGCGTGTTGCTCGTATCGGGACCTGTTGGTTTATGGATCGGACAACACTCTAAAATTAAAGGTAAGAATAAAGATATACATCGGCATATGGTGGATTTCTTGGTTGATTCAGTAAGCGCAAATTACGAAACACTCAAGTCAAAACACGTAAAGTTCCACGGTCCACCATCCAAAGACCCCACTTCAGATAAATATGTTCTCACTCTTTATGACGCTGACGACAACCTCGTGCAGTTAGTAGGACCTCGCTGACCACGAAGAAGTTATCGCGTTTATATACGCCGCCTCAATCCCGGAATTTGTAAGATATCTCCTTGTCCTACGCCAGAAGCCGCAATATAGTGTGGGTGAAGGAGGAAATATGGCAAAAGACGTTCAAATGATGAAGGGTAGGTGCGGCCCTCCTGGTGGAGGCTGCGGAGCTGTATATGGCATAGGACTTATCGGAGCCGCGATATATTTCATCCAACAGGCTACGACGTTTTGGGTGGGCGTGCTCGGAATTCTGAAAGCTATGGTTTGGCCGGCATTTGTGGTCTACGCAGCTCTTAAGTTTCTAAAAATCTAAGCATGACCAACCCAGCATCTGCACTTCATGGTTATTGGAAAACATGATGCATGTATACGGTAGCGATTGTTACGTGATTTAGTTGGTATGCCTCCGGAAAATCCCCAGGGCTCGTAGCTTACTTTATAATGCTAGGGTGAAAAGCGGCGAGTGATGGTTCGATTCAGAAAAAGAAACGATAAACCATACAGGATCATTCCGACGAAAAGGAGTGCGTGCAACCCGAACGCATACGAAAGAAAGCTCAACACTCCCCCAACAAAAGAACCCAGGAAGTTACTCGCAAGAACGGATTTCCTATTTGTTGATCGGGTAAACACCGAGATAAAAATGAGGCTGGAAAAAAATAACGGCGCATTTAAAAAGAATATTGCCACAAGCACTCTCCATCCATAAGGCAACGCACTGAAATACGAAGTCGGAATAGCCACTTCAAGTACGAAAGAAAGGAACAGAAACACGTACGAAATCCACAAGGGCACGCGATGTTTTAGATACGTCATATTGGCAAGCAGAGCCAACAGAAGAATACCGGTAATAGTATACAAATTCGTTATCCACGTATTCCCAAACAAGAGTGACGTTTTGGTAATATTCTGAAACTCGTAGAGAAGAAATCCGGCTCCCAAAAAAAACGATGTCCAGTGGAATTGGGAATACAACGATATTCGTTTCCCAAATAATAGAAATACGGCCAATAGTACACACGCGATGATGACATGCAGCATCGGGACATGCTGATTTTTCAGATACAGATATGGCCAATCGTCGGTCAAAATATTTGTTCGATTATCGTAACTTATTTTTCGCTTATCGATAAATTGCTTGAGTCCCGATACCCGTAATACATCTTCCTGTAGTTTATTCTGGTCTTTTCCCGCTATAAAAACGGTCCCACCTCCGGAAAAATACGAATCCAGAGAAAAAACGAGCGGTTTTTGACCAAATGCCGCGGTGAGTGTCTGTTGTAAACGCTCTCCCATCCATACACGAGGCACGTCGATAAACAGATACAGAATACCGTCTGCTTTAAGAATATTTTTTACTTCCCGAAAACTCTCTACCGTATATAAATAGTTATCGAGCTGTATGTTGGTCATCGTGGAATTCGTGGTATGCGAATCGACAAATCCCATGACTATCACATCGTATCTTTCTTTGGATTTCCGGATAAACGAGCGGCCGTCATCTATGACGATATGTACCCGCTTATCCGTGTAGGGGTGTTCCGGATGATATTGGGTACCAAGCGCTATAATCTGCGGATCTATTTCGACCGCATCAACCCGCCGGACGGACGCACGAAGGGCCGCGGCGGCATCATTACCGCCGCCGACGCCGATGATCAATGCATCGCGTGCCTCCGGTTTTAGGAGATACGGCACGTCGTACAGATTCTGAAAGTTAATTTCGCTTGGAGAAACGATATTATGCGCTATCAGCTGTATTTTATAACGATCAGTGTTTTGCTTTGAGAGATCGAGAATGCTCATATATCCCACGTTGTTGACGCTGATCGTTTTTTGGTTTGGCATGATATCGTTGTATTTCTCGGCTTCGACACTCAGCTTCTGGTATGGCGACCATACCGTTATGGTTTTTGGCATCGAAACAAGGACGCAAAGAAGTGTAATACCTACAAAAATGAGTGACGTGCGTCGTTTTTCCGAAGGAATGAGCACAATGATCAGAAGTTCTGCGACGAGTATCCCGACATATGGGGATATATTGACGAATGAAAAAAGATAAAAAACCCACATGCCAATCACGGAAAAAATCAAATTCATGGAATAGAAAATGACGGGGTGTTTATTTCCACTTAATACTTCCCCGAGATATTGACCGATCGGCGCGAATACCAGAGAAATCACGAAAAACAGAAACAGTATTTGGGTGATGCCCCAGGTTATTTGCACCATGGTCGCGGTCGTATTTGAATACCAAATGAAACTATCACTAAAGGGCGCCACCAAGGTAGTGATATCGGAAAATACGTGAAAGGCAATGCCGCCGGTGAGGAGTGTCATGCACACCACACTACTTTCGAGGCTCAACCGGCGCTTGATAAAGATCCCCGCACTGGACCCGATGAAGACTGTCAATAAGACAAGATTAGACACATACGCAAATATCCGTATTTCCGTTCCGACGAGGCGTATAAAGAGGAGCTCAAGAAACAGCAGGATAAAACTGATGAGAGACACGCGCACAATTTTTCCGGAGTGCATGATAATGTTCACTAGCTAAAATATTTTCTTGCGAGAAAAAGATAGACGCCCAAACATGTAAACGTCAACCATATCATTTCCTTCGCGACGAAGGGTATGTCGATAGCGTCACCGTAAAACACACCAGTCAGGAGTTTCAAAAAATTGTAAAGCGCAGATACGGCGATGAGCGTAAAGAGATACACCGCCCACTTCTTATGGATACGTAAACCCATAGCGACAGAAAGCGAGAATGTCCCAAACGCGAGCAGTAGTACTCTCAAATATGTTGTCCCAGGGAAAATCTCAAATTTCCCTGAATATGCTTCCCACGTTAACTGTGTAACCATTCGGAAAAAAGAAACCTTTTGTATTTCTCTATCCGATATGGTCACGCCAAGCGGACCCTGGGTACGTGGGTACTCGCTCCTCGGCGTAACGTTTTTGGTCAGTATGGTTCCGTTTCTATCGATAGTTATCGCAATGAGATTTCCCTTATTGCTTGCCATGAGATTTGTGACGCTTCCGATGTCATGAACGCTTTCGTTATTCACCGAAACTATCACATCCCTTTTCTGCATGTCGGCATCCGCTGCCGGCGAACCAGGAATGACCGATTCTATATGAACGCGATCCGATGAAACGTTTATACCGCCGTTTTTGAGGGCCTGACGGATTTCCGGCACCGGAGAAGAAATGTATATCAAACGAAAACCGTTTACAAAAAGCAACAATCCGGTAATAAGGACGGCAACTTTGATACGTGTGGGTTTCTCTTTCCTCACACGTAGAGTTTATCAACAAATACGGGAGAATGCCATCAGAAAGCGACTACAGTTGTCTCCTTATTATTTGGTATGATATTACAAATAGAAAATGCTAAATAAAACGCTGCTGGCAATTCGCTGATACATCCGGGCCGCCTCGGATGATGAATATCTCATCATCTCCCGCAAAAAAATTATCGCACCACCCGCATAGCGGTCTGAAAGGAATTTCCGAAAATGCGGTGATCCGAATACACAGGGCTCTTTCCGGTCTCTTCTTCCACACGGGTATACCGCCAGGCAACTTTCGGGTCAAACGGCTCCACCGACAAAAAATATCCGTTTTTGCTAATCAGCGGTTCTCCGGGAGCGGAATATTTGTAGACATATGTAAAAGACGACTGCGTCGTGTCCCACGATAACCCTATACCCAATATCGCAATCACCCCGTGCGGCTTCAGGATTCTTTTCAGCTGGTCAAAAAAATCAACCGTAAAAAATCCTCCGTAGTAAGGATCCAGGATGCTATGGTCGAGCAAAACGATATCATACTTTTTATCGGTGAACCGTATATAGTTTCGGAAGTCCTGTAAAATAATCCTCGACCGCGGATCCGTCGTGACGAGCCGGTATTCGTCAGGGAAGAACCGCTTGCCTGCCTCCAAAACCGGCTCGCAGTTCTCTATCGAATCCACACTCGTCGTCTTATCAGATTTCAGGAAAGCCGCAGAAGAAATGCCGCTTCCGTATCCCAAGAGTAGGGCATCAGATGGGCGATCGACAATTCCAAGCGTTGTCTCCGACCACTGCGCGTGGACCCGATTGTCCCAGTCGTAACTATAATACTGGTGAACATTATTGACATTGAGTTCCACAGAACGGCCGTCGTTCATGCGCCATACCTCGACAAGACCGAACGGGCTGTATTTTTTAAAAAGAAGATCATGAAAACGGTAGAGCGCATTATTCACATAATTACCTTGTATGGCAAACGGTACGAACAGCGCGACGAAAAAAAAGCCGACCGTGTGCGCTTTTTTTGCAAACGGATAGACGAGTGCGATGGCTAAGGTAGAACAAAGAGCAGCGCATGCATACGACGCCTGTATCCCTACGAGATAGACAAAAACATACCCGTAAACGAGTCCTCCGACGACGCTGCCCAGCGTGCTGACTGCGTAAATGTAGACGACATGACGTTCCCCTTTGTGATACAGGATCTCCACCATAGTCGAATACGATGCGCCCGAAAGAAAAGATGGCAGAAACGTCGCGATGATGAAATACGCGACAACGAGCGCTTGATTGGGACATATATACACAAAGTAATCCTTCGTGACGTAAAAAAGAGAGATAAATACGATAAGGATAAGCTGGAGTACCGCGAATTTGATACGCGCGGCAGTCTCATCCTTTGATGTATAACGCTTCCAGATTCCGAAATATGTCCCCACCGCCAAACCGCCCAAAAATACGGAAATAATCAAAGAACTGGAAAAAGCAGAAGAGCCGATGACATATACAAACTCCCTCAGAAGTGAAAGCTCCAAAAGAAGCGATGCGACACCGGTTATGAATATGGCAACAAATACTTTCCAAAGAGTTCTTATTCGTCCAATATATCATATCCTCAAAATTCGATTAATACGAATTTGACCCGGGTGGTTCCTCATGAGCCGCTATGAATGGATTGGAGACCTAAAAGAAATTTCACTCCCTGCAGAATCATTAGTCTATAATGACGTAGCGTGTTTAAAAAACTTTCCTATCTATACTTTGCAGGACTTATCGTAGTTGCGATGAGCGGAGTCATCGTTATCCGCAATCTACCGCTTGTCCCCCTGACCACGCCGTCTGTGTTGGGAAACGCAGTAAAAGCCTTACCCTCACCTTCTCCTATCACTCAAACGCATTTTGATATTGCGGCTAACCCCACAGTCGGGCCACCAATTACCCAAACCAGTATCATAACGCAGCCCCCCATTCCGACTACCATGCAGTCTTCCGTAGAACTGGTTGATACGCCAAACCAACGTACAGAAGGAGACAACGCTAACTTTTCCTGGATAGTCAACGGGCCGACACAGCATATCCAGACAACGTCTATCTATTACGGCACCACGAGCACCCCGGATATATCTGGTTTGAATACAAAACCTCAAGATACCCGCTATACCGACTGGATTAAGGATTTCGTGCTGGGCGACTACATCATTCCGCTGCGGTTTCTGGCCGGGACCCGGCTGGGGACCGCAGGCACATACTATTTCCGGGCGTATGCCGTCATCGATGGAAAATACTACTGGTCAGGAGAGCGGACGCTTACGGTCGTCCCCGCTCCCAAAAATGAAATAAAGATCATTAATTATCCCACAGCAACGACATCAATTGGAGGTAACGCATCATTCACCTGGGACATAGACGGACCTTCCGAAACCACCGGGTATACCGTGATTGTCGGAGGAAAAGTGTCGAAACCCGGTACTCTCGATGCCTCGGTAAACCTGGGGATGACCCCATACGCGGTACTCGTTAACACATTTAGTAACGGCAATTATGCTATTCCATTGCGCTTTATCGGCAACACCCTTATGGATAATCCGGGTGTCTATTATTTTCGCGCACTCGCATTTATCAACAATAAAAACATCTGGTCGGACGAGTATACTTTCACCGTTCAGTAATTGTTTTTCAATCCGCTATCTATCTTAAGTACCACTCGGGAAATCCACGCTTTCGGATGAAACTCCACCAAGTACAACGCGATGAGAAGTCCGAGAAAAATATACAGCAAATTGAAAAATGACGGATGCAACAGCAACTCTACTACCTGAAACGGAAATAATACTACCGTGAGTCCCACGAGCAGATCCACTCCCCAGTTTTGTTTATACATTAGGCCAATTGCTCCTGCTATCTTGGCCGCTCCCAAAAGAAGAAGATACAGAATTAGGAACGTATCATGAGTAAATATATTCGGAACGATACGCTCGCTGAATCGAGCGAGCAGGTCATGCGGCTCTTCGGATAATTCCTTCGTCACCTGAAATGTGTACATCCGCAATAATTGCTTCCCAAGAAGTCCTAGGGCTAGTCCGGATATAAATTCTATAAGCCCCAGTATCAGTTTATATATAATAATGTACCAGGAAACATGGAATTCCTTCTCCAAATGTTTCTCTACCCGCGGTAAGTTCATACAGATAAGTATAACAAACGGTACGAATCCTAGATTGCTATAATGAACTCATGACTCACCAGGAAAAGAAATACCGAGTCACATCATTTGCCGATATCACCAAAAAGCTTGATGCGCTCGGCGCGAAAAGAAGTAACGAAGTCATTACCACTCATTACTACGGGAAACCCGCAAAGGCCGACGTGGAAAAGATTGTGGCGTATGCGGATCACACAGAAATTCACATCGTCAAACGGCCACAAGGGAAAATCGTACTCACCGATCCGTTGCCGATTTCTGACACAAGCGCCGGCTTTCTTTGGCTTAAAGAGCGCGGGTATACTGGAGCTGACGTCGTAAAAATGGCGTACACCGAATACGGATATAAAGACGGCACCGTCGGACTTTATACTATAGACGATTTTCTCTATTCAGTAATTCTGGCCTTCCCGGACAACCACGTCAATGAAGTAACCAAGGAACTTGGTTTAGAAACAGCGGAGCCTATTCACGAGCTGTATAACGGGTATCTTGCCAAACTCGGTCGCCTTCGCTCCATCAAACTATAACCTAATTATCTTCTCTTCGATGTCTTCTTTAGTGCGAGTGTTATATCACGACTATTGAGGATGATATTGAGTACTATCCCCAAGAGCGCAATCGCGACCAATCCCGGCATCTCAAAGGTACCGAACTTTAGCGTATTCACCATAAACTGCAGCGTCGCTATTGCGGCTCCGATACTCTTCGGCAAAGCGACTATCTGATCCGCAGTAATTCCTCCGACGATCGGCCGCAAATACTCGACGAGTATTCCCGCGATCATCATGGTGCTCATGGAAGCGACCAAAATCTGATTGCTTTTTTTCTTCATATCGACATGCTCTGACTGCAAAAGGTTAAATCCTGCCCATGCGATCATGCCAAAAAGTAGGAATGTCGCTCCTCCCAATACTCCCGCAGGAATCGATAGGATCATGGGCGACAGCTTACCCAGAAATCCCGCAAGGATTGCCAGGAATCCAGCCAAGTACATCACTTTGAGGCTGAATACTTTTGTGATGGCAAATACTCCCATGTTTTCGCCGTACGTGACACTGGGCGTACCGGCCCAGGATAGGGCGTTTGAGATGCCATCGGCTATAAGGCTTTTTGATGCCCTCGGGATATAGTCCTTCCCGACGATACTTCCCGTTCCCTTGAGATGTCCCAAATGTTCCATGAGTACTGCCGTTACGGTCACAAGCACCATTGGGACCACGACCCTCATGTCAAAGACCGGAACGAAAAATCTCGGGAGCTCAAAAAACGGCGCCTTCCCTATCGGTGCCAGGTTTACTTGCCCCAAAAGAAGTGCCACCACATAACCGCTTATAATAGAAAGCAGCACAGGCAATGCGCTTATAAAGGTGCCCTCTTTGAACTTAGTTGCAAACAGCACCCCTAATCCAAATGTTATAAGCGCAAGAAGCGGATTGGACATCGATTCGCCGTATGCCACAGGCGCAAGCAGCATGCCAATCGCGATCACTACCATCGCGAGAATAACCGGCGGCATAAAGACATTAATCCACTTCCAGCCTATGAACTTGACGAGTAATCCGACAAGTATCGTCGCAAGTCCTGCCGCGATGATGCCTCCCCCGACCAATGCCTGGCTCCCCCACGGAGCAGTCATGACATAGCTTATCGTTGCGATATAGCTAAAGCTTGTTCCCATGTACGCAGGGACCCCGGTAATAGAGTTATAGACGATCGTTCCTACGCCCGAAGTGAATAATGCCATTGAAGGGTCGAGGTGCATAAGAACCGGTCCCACAATGTTCGCGCCCGAGGCGGTAAGTAAATGCTGTACCGCTTGCCAAAGCGAGCGGCCAAATCCCATAGTCTCCTCCGGCATCACGCGTGTCGTCGCCTCAGTATTCTGCCCCCACAACTCCTCAAAGTATGTTTTTGCCATATCACTACCCCTTTCTTCCGCAAAAAAACCAAGAAAAAAAGGCCTCTCGGCCTTTTAAACTAGTTCATCGCAGTAATAAATACTTTTTGCATCTTAGTATTCTTTATCACTATAAAGTCATTTGTGTCTGTAATCTATCATACATATTATATATAATAATTCAATATAGAGGAGGAATAGGTATGAATATGAACCCAGTCATCCACTTTGAGATGCCGACGAAGAATCCCAAGCGTGTTGCTAAGTTCTATACCGACGTATTCGGCTGGCACAACGACGTCATGGGTCCGGACATGAATAACTACGTCGTCGCAACGACGACGGAATCCGATAAAAAAGGCCCCAAGAAACCGGGTGCGATAAATGGCGGATTCTTTCCCAAATCAAAAGACCAGTACCCCTCCGTCGTTATCCAGGTTGATGATATCAAGACACATATGAAAAGAATTACTGCGGCAGGGGGTAATGTCCTCGGAAAACCGATGGATATACCCGGGGTTGGTTGGTACGTATCATTTCGTGATACCGAGGGTAACCGCGTAAGCATCATGCAGCCTCATCGATAATTCGTTATAGACTCGCATTCCCGCCCGTCAACGATAGGATTGTTTTCAAGGTCCAAACTCTCCTGAACGACGTTTAACACTCGTGTGGTTGACATCACTATATAATCTATAGTACTATATATTTTATAGTAATTATTCTTTCCCCAACTGACTATCACTACCGAAGCGACACGCGTATGAAATACAACACATTAGCGAATCAAAAAAGCATAGACATCACAACGGCTGCGCTGAGGGCAAAGGGTATAGAAACGTATGTTGTCAGGACAAAAGCAGAAGCGCTCGAACAAATTAAACACATCATTCCTCCGGGCGCATCGGTCATGAACGGCGCTTCTGTGACGCTCGAACAAATTGGCTTTGTCGACTATCTCAAACTTGGAACACATGGATGGAACAACCTGCATAAACCCGTCAACGCAGAAACTGACCCTGCTAAACGGGCGATACTGCGTAAACAAGCGGCGCTCTCGGACTTTTATCTAGGAAGCGTGCACGCACTCGTAGAAAACGGAGAGTTCATTGTTGCCTCCAATACCGGCAGCCAACTCCCCCATATCGCATTCACCTCCCCAAACCTCATTTTTGTCGTCGGGACACATAAAATTGTACCCACACTCACGGAGGGCATAAAACGCCTTGAGGAATATGTCGTCCCCTTAGAGGATGCACACATGAAAAAACTCCATGGAACCGGAACACATCTTAACAAGATTCTCATTTCCAAAGGCGAATCACCCTTCCTCAAACGCCGTATTCATTTCATACTCATTCAGGAATCTCTCGGGTTTTGATCTCATCGTCCCGTAATCGGTTTGTTTCAGGGCCGCTATAGTGGGCCAACATGAATACCGTAGGTAAACATGATACACTCGATCGGATGATAAAGACGCAGCAAGATATCCGACGGTATACCAAGCAGTTGAATATACTGAAAACAAAGATACGGGCCACGAAAAATGATAACGACGTGAGTGTCACATTCGCTCTTCACTGGCTAAAGGAAAAACGAAACGCCGTCAAGTCATCTATGAAAATTGTGCCCATTTCTGAACTTTCCGATTGGAGATACAGATCGAAGGAGGGTATCGTCCGCCACAATAAAGGCCTGGATCATTTCTTTTCTGTGCAGGGAGTGATTGTAAAAAATTCTGCAGAGACAGAGGTGTCCTCATGGAATCAGCCGATTTTAGTACAGCAACACGCCGGGTTCCTTATCATGCTTTGCCAGGAGAGGGAAGGAACCGTACAGTTTTTGCTCCAAGGCAGATTTGAAGCCGGAAATATTCATGCAATTCAATTCGGGCCGACTATCCAGGCCACGACTAGCAATCTGCGTCTGCATCATGGGGGAAGAAAGCCGCTTCTGAGTGATTATATAGCTGATACAAAATCACGCCTTATCTATGCAGCCGAGCATAATGAAGAAGGATCCCGATTCTGGCGAAAAAGAAATGTAAATCAACTTCGTCTTCTGTCCAAAGACTGCGCGTTGCCTCACTATGACAATTTTCTTTGGCTTACCCTACCGGTAATCAAAAAACTCATGCTCTACGATAATGTCGTGAACCCATTTGTAAAAACAATTCTTTGTCCGCTCTAAATGAACACGATATTGCTTCTTGGTTATTCGTCTATCGCCCAAAAATCTATCATTCCGGCTTTGAAACGACATCCCCATGCGCGCCTCACTGCGATTGCGTCCCGATCCAAATCTCATCTCATCCCTCATGGATACAATGTCTTTAATGATTATAAAAAAGCCATCGATGCGGTCTCGTGTGATACGGTATACATTTCACTGCACAATAGTGCGCATGTTACTTGGATTCTCTATGCACTAGAAAAGGGGAAAAACGTTATATGCGACAAGCCGGTGGTACTAAATCAAAAAGAAGCACGGATGATCATCGGTAAAGCCGCAGGGAAACGCGTCATATTTGAAGCGACGCAGTATCTCTACCATCCTGCGCACAAAAAACTTACTCGACTCATCCGTGACGAACGCGCATCACTCCAACATATCACGCTGCAATTTGGGTATCCGAGGCTTCCCCGAAATAATTTTCGTAACAGCCTGACGCTCGGCGGAGGATGTGTTTTTGACCTCGGGCCGTATGTTGTTTCCGCAGGTTACCATTACTTTGGGAAAATAGCGACCGACGTTTCGTCGTATATCCAGTATGAGCATCAGCTCCCCGTGACTGCTACCATATCACTTCGATTCAGCGCTACCGAAACGTTACAGGCAGCAATCGGATTTGGGAGAGAATATCGTAACCATCTGGAATTCTGGGGGGGAGAATATTATTTTTCTTTGGACAGAGCATTTACCATCCCCCGGGATATTCAAAACACTATTCTACTTAAACGTCACGATCGGACAAGCATGATGACCGCAAGAGCCCGTGATTCCTTTTATGACATGTTTACTGTTTTCGCTAACCTCAAACGGACGGAATATCGCGGGTATAATGAAAGGCTACTTGATCGCCTCATTATGCTCGACGCCATAAACGTCGCGGGAAAAAGCGGTGGGGTGTACCATATACCCAACCGCACCACATGAATAAACGCGTCAACGTCTGGAGTTATCTTTCCGAGTATACCCAAAACAGGGATGCCATCCTTAGGGTTGTTGATCGCGTTTTTTCCTCTGGCCAACTCATCGCGGGAAGCGAAGTACATACGTTTGAAAAGACATTCGCCTCCTACTGCGGATATCCCTACAGTGTGAGTGTCAACTCCGGGACCGATGCGCTCTTTATTGCGATGAAGACGTTGGGAATAGGTCCCGGCGATGAAGTAATTACGGTCCCCAACACCGCGATCCCCACCGCTTCAGCGATTGAAGCAACCGGCGCGACTCCGATATTTGTGGATATCGATCCGGATACCTACCTCATGGATGTCACAAAGCTCGAACGCGCAATTACCATACGTACGAAATGTATTATCCCTGTCCATCTGTATGGTCAATGCGTCGATATGGATGCGGTAACAAAAATCGCCAAACGCCACGGCGTGTTTGTTGTCGAGGATTGTGCGCAGTCGACCGGGGCAACCTGGCGGGAAAAACGTGCGGGATCCATGTCCGATATCGGTACGTTTTCGTTTTACCCGACAAAAATACTGGGAGCATACGGAGACGGCGGCATGATGATCACCCGATCAAAAAGGCTTGCCAAACGTATGCGCATGCTTCAAATGTACGGCACCAGTCGGGAGTATTATTCAGAATTTTTAGGATATTATTCACGTCTTGATGAGGTACAGGCCGCTATCCTTTCATACAAATTCACGCGTCTTAAGGAGGCTATGACCAAACGACGGCGTATCGCCGCCCGATACCTGCTCGCTCTGAAAGATACTCCGCTCAAACTCCCCGTCACTGCGCCTCACGCACGTCATGCATACTACCTCTTTATTTGCCGGCATCCCAAAAGGGAAGCAATCATCCGACATTTGAAAACCAGGAATATTACCGTAAATGTCAGCTATCGGTATCCCCTCCATACCATGCGCGGATTTAAGGATTTAGGGTATATTCACGGTGATTTCCCCGTTACGGAACGAGTATGCCGCGAAATATTTTCACTTCCGATGTATCCGGAGTTGACGCTTTCGGACCAGCAAAACGTCATAAACGCAGTGAAAGAATTTTTTGACTAACACGCCGCAGATTTCGCCTTCTTACCTTCTTTCTACACTGTAATTTACCTAACAGACTCTTACGATCAACGGGGGTATGATCCGGATCGGACATGAAAAATCCGTGCTGTTACATCTTAGGAACCGCTCTGGTTGTCATTATCGGACTGCAAATCTATACAATCAATCGAATTCAACTGGAAGTTCCGGCACAATCCACGCTTCACGTGACGAAAGAATCCGCTCAAACTAGCTCGCCTACCACCGCTACCACCCCGTCGCCAAGCGAGCAGACAGAACAATTGCTCATCAAACGGGAAAACCCTGCCGCCTGCTCACTCAGCGACAATGCGGAATTCGCACTGGATAAAGACCGTTTCATTACCCGGATCCGGACGTGGTATTCATGGGGACAGAGCGAACAAGATACGCCCTATACGGTTCTCCGCGGCAAGGAGGAGATTGCCGCGGGGACGCTCACCCGCAAAGACTGCGACCCATATCAGCATCAATGGTGTGTCGCCGCGGATTATGAATTTAATAAGCCGCTCACTGCCGGGACATATTTTCTCAAGGTACCAAGATCACAAATTTGTCAAAATACAGCAAGTGAAGGTAAGGGCATGATATACGTTTGGGGAAAATAATACATATAATCCTATGGATATCCGTCAACAACAGGTCTGTGAAAGCTGTGGTATGCCTATGGACAACTCGACCGTTTCCAAATTCGACAAACGATACTGTATTTATTGCCAGGATCAAACAACTGCAGCACTCCGGACATATGAACAAGTCCGCACCGGATCAGTCGGTGCTGCCGTCAAATTCATGGGTAAAACACAGGAAGAAGCAGAGCACATGGTTAATGAAATGCTTCCGAAACTTCCGCGGTGGCAAAAATAATGGCACGGACGGTCGGCTATATCATTTGCATGATGGCGGTGGCATTTTTGGGCGTATGGATAATCCACGCCATGCCCATCCCGTGAATTACGCAAGGATGATTTTCACCTTTTCTAATTCTTTTAAAGCTAGATAACGGTATTTGCGCGCTGCCTCCCACCGAGAAGACGCT
This sequence comes from Candidatus Gottesmanbacteria bacterium, assembly GCA_023245335.1. GTDB lineage: Bacteria > Patescibacteriota > Microgenomatia > UBA10105 > UBA927 > UBA927. The sequence continues at coordinate 270,481 of JAHFKK010000001.1, read as the reverse complement.
CGTGTAATAACCAATACCCGGATGAGAGTAAATCCACCGGAAATCTGCTGTATTCCTTGTACGGCAGAGCCGTCTGATATGAATTTACCTATAGCATTGTCTTCCTTTAGATCCTTAATTGCCCTCTCCAATGCGGCAAGGGCATCGTCAATCGGCTGATTGGATTTCATCGGAATATCGACAATCACACGCGCCGCTCTTCGGGAGTAATTGACTATCTTTTTGATTTCGCGGTTGGGGAAAATATGTATCGCCCCATTTTGATCCTTGATCCGTACCGTCCGCAGACCCAATGCTTCCGTCACTCCTTCGGCGCCGCCGATTTCGACATAGTCCCCGACGCTAATCGTATCCTGCGTGAGAATAAATATGCCGGTGAAGAAGTCTTCAATAAACGGCCGCACCCCCAACCCGATAATGATGCCGACGACCCCTGCTGAAGCGAACAACGGAGTCACATTTATATTGAGTGCAATAAAGATGTAGTACGTCGCGATGAGATAAATGATGGTGGTGAAAATGCTTTTCGCGACGGAGAAGTATGTCCGAGTACGCGGAGAATCCAGATTTTTTGGAGCGCGCACAAATCGCTGTATCAGCCAATGCATCAACACTGCGATAACAAACGGAACAACTATTCGAAAAAATAAATCTAGGGACGCAATTGTGTTCATATGCGTATTATACCAAGGAGACGGGTTTCTAGCGGTAAATCGTGAAAGAGATCACTCGACATTCCAATGAGCCGTACCAGATCCCATAACCCTGGGCTTCTTTCCCGATTCCCATATGACTGCAGTATCTTCATCAATCCCAAGCCAGGATGACTTTTTCTGGCCTGCTTCTATGAGACGTGTTATCTTGTCTCCAAACGTGCGCCGTCCCCAATCATAGTGCGGCCAAATCATATAGGGCACGAGTCCCAGAGCTTTTTCCCATTGCGGTTCTTTCGTACCATCTTCGAGTACGCCGCGAATATTTGAAGGGATCCAGCTCCCCATAAACATCGCTCCCGCAGAGCTCCCCGCTAACACCGCACCCTCCTGAAACTTACGATAAACCGTATTCCACGCTGGTGATTTTTTCATGACTGATAATACATATGCGGGATCTCCTCCGGAAAAGTAAAATGCGTTCGCTTTCGCAATATCCGCTATCACGGACGGTTTCGACGCATCGGATTTTTTCCGTAAAGAAACTCCGTATGCATGCATCCCCAATTTCTTGAAGTGAATCTTCCCATATTCTACCCACTTCAGCCAGTCAGTTTCCTGCCCTGCCGCAGTTGGAATGATCGCAATCGCAGGATTCTTGATATCCCGGAAAAGATATCTGTCGACCTTGATCATCGCGTCGGTAAATTCACCTGATCCTGCCAGAAGGAGCGTTCCGTGTGCCATCGTACAATTGATAATATCATGGATAGCGGCGTGCTCGTACACGCATGCGGTATAATATCCGAGGTATGCTATCTGTTGCCGTTATCATCGGTTTTCTCACAACGATACTCACTATCTTAGTGAAGGTCGTGGGCTTCCCTGACCAGATGCGCAAAAATTATCTACGAAAATCGACAGAGGGAGTCTCTACTTCGTTTTACTTCCTTTCATTTCTTACCTATATCCTTTGGGTACTTCATGGCATCATGCAAAAAGACTGGGTGGTGATTTTGGGGCAAGGATTAGGCGTCATCACCACGGGCGTCATCGTCTACCAGATCATTGCCTACCGCAAAAAGAAATAACTTCCGCCTATGTTGAAACGGACGATATGCACACTACTTCTTTTGGTCGGCATCACCGTTCTTATATATCGCACGACCCATCAAGTGGTGTTTGTCTCACCGAGAGGCAACGACGCAAATCCGGGGACAAGAGATAAACCGTTTCAACATATCTCATTCGCGTATCGAACCATCAATTTTGGCGGGACCATCTACCTTCTTCCCGGCATATACCGGGAAGAGGTCGATCTCCCAACTTCTCCTCTTCCGCGCGCTTCGGTCTTCATCCGGGGAATGACTATCGCAGACGAGCACGCAACCATTGTCGGATCGGAGCCGGCCTCAAAGACATCCTGGATCCGCTGTACGGCAGCCACCTGTCCCACAGTACGGGCTGAAATACGATCGTCCGTGTTTGTGGGCGACTGGCACGGGGCGCAGAACCCCACCATCCTCACCCAAACAACAAACGACGGAGACATACATGAACTCGTCCTTGCCCGATCTCCAAATTCATATCTCACTGACCCCAACAAATACCACCAATATTGGTGGACCGCAGATGAAACAAATGACTCTCCCCGTTCTCTCGTTGATACCGAAAATGATCCCGGTTTACAAAAAGGAAATCTTACGACAGCGCCCGGGATCACGGGAGGTACGGCTTTCATTATGGATGGGAACGACCGATGCGGGATATTTATGTATGAACGCCGTATCGTTTCTCATGACCCAACACGCGGACAAATCATCTTCGATCGCCCTGTCGGGGCACTGACGTATGGCATACAGGAAAATGGCGTTGGAGCATTCACGAAATATTATGTAGAAAACGCGATCGGCTTACTCGACACACCGGGAGAATGGTTCTATGACGCGCAAGGCGGAAAATTGTATGTATGGCCACTCACTGATACGAACCCTTCACAGGGATTCATCGAAATTGGACAGCGGAGTACCGGCATTCGCTTGAATGCATCGGATATCCATATAGACAACGTGGTAATACGTGGCATCAATGATGCATACGAAACCGACGCCGCCTACACCGGTGCAATTGTCGTCGGTTCAATAGGACACACCAAGATCAACAAAATCGCTCTGACCAATCTCACCATACAATATGCCGGGAACGGCGTCAGCGTCCAACCGCAGGAATCCAGTTCGGTACACACTATCACGATACAACACGCGGACCTGAGCCACACGACAAAATCTCCCATTGCGATTATTGCACGTACCCATCTCCCTACTAACATCAGAAATGTCAGCATCACTGACTCTTCCGTCCACAATGCGGCAACCCGATACAATGAGCCCGGAATTAACCTTATCCGCGTGTCCGATGCCGACATTCTTCACAATCATGTCTTCGACAACACGAGTTATGGCATACATCTCACGAGTTACGAAAAAAATACAGGTTCCGTCAACAACATCCTGGTCGCCGACAACCGCATCGAACGCGTCTGCCAGAATGCATCGTCATGTGCAGCGCTTAAATTTTTCGGAGGAGAATTTACTCACACCGTCGCGGATCATAACAACCTCTCGGATAATCTCGGGTGGTCGTATTGCCAAGAACAGACGTCCCACAAAAAGGGATTTGCCGATGGCGTATTCGTGAGCAATGCTAGCGGCGTCACCGTCTCCAACAACAATGCGGTCAACAACAGCCAGTTTGGCTATACGGTGTATCCCCGACAGATCGCGGCAACCCACAATACCTTTTACCGTAACCGCGCGGTAAATTCTTCCGTAGGAATCCGGCTAGAAACCGCAGCCGGCGAAACCGATAACGATCCCAACGTGTATGCGACACGGCACGACTTTACTGTTATCAAACAAAACGTTTTTTCTGATACTGGCGTCGGTATTTCCCTCGATCCGGCACATCCGTCACTTGTCTCTATCGATGCCAATACATATATACATACCGGCATCGACATGATATTTCGCGGTACGCACCTTTCAAAAATTACGGACATAAGACGTTTATTCCCCTTCTGGGAGACACATACCATTGACACTCCCTAAAAGTATCCCGTCCGGATGAGTTGTTGACGCTCTTGGGGATGCAACCATATCGGTAAAGACTTTTGCTGTGACGTAAAAGAGGGCAACCGCAATTGGTATATACCCCAAAGATGAAGTAATGAAACAACAATATCCGACTTTTTTGTATTGAGATTTTTTTGTTCGCCCGGATCAGACTCTCGATCAAACAGTTCGCGACCTCTGCGGGGACCGTTTTGATACGACGTCATTTTGTAACGCCGCGTCATCATCGCCATCAACCCGTCAGAGACGTGCTCTGACAAAATAAGGCGATGGAGTCGGGATGACAGAATATTGATTCCCGATATATATGAAGGAGGTCGTATACCCAATACATCAAGAATGGTCGGCATGACATCGACCGACGAAACGAGTTTGTCTACCTTCGCAGCGGGTAGCCCCGGGACGGAAATAATAAGCGGGACATGGATGACCTCATCATACAGTGTCCCTCCGTGAGAAAAATCCCCGTGTTCATAAAATTCATCTCCGTGATCTCCGGTGATCACCACCATCGTATTTTTGAATAATCCATGGGTTCGCGCATCGTCGAAAAAACGCTGCAGCTCCTGATCAAATTCATAAATGGTCGCAAGATATAACGCATGAGTATACCGGGCTTTTTCGTCGGGCGCCAACGCGGCAAACATATCCCAATATGCAGTGTTTGTGATGGTATACGTCTCGTCAAAATCCTTTTCCGATCCGGCAAATCTCTTTTGATACGCGGACAGACTGTCACAGGAATTTCCTGTACGCGGCAAAGACACAAACCGATCCGGGTGAATGGATGTAAGTTTGTTAACGGTAAATGCACAGAGTGCTTCGCTGGAAACCGGTATTCGGGCGGATCCCGAATAAAATTTTCGGAAGCTTTCTTCTTTCGGAAGGTATGGTTCATGGACCGCATACGTGTGGAGAAAAGCAAAGAACCGCTGTTTGGTGAGCGGCGTCTTCGCGTTAATTTCATCAAGTGTTTGGATCCAGGAATTCGGATCGTCTGCATTATGGACCTCATCGAATCCCCGACCGAATCCCAGGCTAAGCGGCAAATGAGGATCCCCGATAGGTCCTAAAAAGTATGTCCGGTACCCCGAACGCTCCAAAATCTGCGGAAGGGTCTCTATTCGGGAATCCAAGACACTCACAAACGGAACATTCATATGATGTGACTCGGGATACAAGGAGGTCATCATCGAAAAACTTGCATCGAGTGTCTTAGATGCCGTAGCGTTAGCGTCTGTAAACAAAACCGACTGTGAGCCAAAACGACATAGGTTTGGCGCGGAGTCTTTCTCATACCCATAGCACGGCAGGCTTTTTGCACGAAGCGGCCCTATAGAAATAAGGATGACATTACAGTTTTTACAGAATCCGCGCGGGGCAATCTCACCCCGTGTCGACAACAGGTTGACGCCCAAAAGAAGGAAGACGGCGATACCTGACATCACCAAGGGAGTGATGATGCCCAGATGAACGAATCTTTGATATACTTTCCTCATGAAGTCAAACCTACGAAATATTACTGATATTCCGACAGAGCTCATACATAATAACACGACGCTCCGGAAGCGACTCGTGAGCACTGATGAACACCACACTGGCGATATCGCGACGATGAATTATGCGTGGCTCGAACCAAAAAAACAACTCGATATCCATACACATATAGACGGGGAAGAATTTTATTTTTTCCTTGAAGGAACCGGGCAAATGCTGGTGGGTGAGGAATGGCTTCCGGTCACCAAAGATGATTTCGTCATCGTACCGGCAGCCACGAATCACAGTGTCAAAAACAACACGGACAAAAACCTCGTGTTTCTGACCATCCGGACTCAACAAGCAACAAACAATACTGATATAATGAATATAGTTCCATGAAAGTCATCAATCTCAAAAATGTTCCTAAACAACACCCGGGTTTACCGATATTTCTCGGAAACGTGACTCGCCAATCGCCGATCACGGATCAGGAGGACGGGTCAGACCTAAGCATCGATTACGTGCACTTCCCCAAGGGCACCCGCAATAAATTTCATACACACGAAAATGACCAGATACTTATCGTGACTCAAGGAAAGGGTGTCGTCACGACAAAAGATAAAACGGCTCACGTGACAAAAGGAGACGTAGTCTGGGCGCCCGCCGGAGAAGTCCATTGGCATGGTGCAGAACCCAACTCGTCATTTACCCACATCTCCGTCACCCGTGCGCACACAAAACTCACGATAAAAGAGTAACTCAAAGCATTCCGCGACCGTTATATGAAAACAAAATTTTATGAACATACGGGTCGGTCAGTCGTCAAAGCGCTGACATTTCGCGTACTCATTCTCATTTCTGACGGCATTATAATATTCGCCGTTACTCGCCGATATGACATCACATTGAGTGTCATGCTTTTTTCAAACCTTGCCAGTACGATCCTCTATATTATCCACGAACGTATCTGGAATACGATCCACTGGGGAAAACACCGTAACCCTCGCTAGGCTTACCTCATTAGTAATCTCGATAAAATAGACAAGTACACAGACGGGTTCTATACTTTGTATAGTATGTCTAAACTCACGGCATGGCTTACGCTCCTTATCCTCACGACCGCACTCATAGGCCTTATCTACGTCACCGGCCAACAAATCCTCCGTCAAGATGCCAATGATCCCCAAATTCAAATTTCGGAAGATATGGCTCACCTTCTTGCCAGCGGCAAATCGTTGCCGTCATCGACATTTGCAACATCCGTCGATATCGCAACCAGCTTGAGTACGTACATGATTGTATATAACGACAAAGGTACCGCTATCGGGTCTACTGGCCTCCTGGATGGCACCATACCTACTTTACCCGCCGGGGTACTTAGCTACACGAAAGAACAGGGACAAGATCGCATCACCTGGCAACCCAAGCCCGGCGTACGAAGCGCGGTTGTAATTACCCACGTTCCCGAAGGCTTAGGAGGGTATGTGCTTGTAGGGAGGTCACTCCGCGAGGTGGAAAAACGGGAAGACAAAATTACCTTCTTTGCCGGAAGTGTGTGGATAGCCTCCATGATCGCGATCGGCATGGGATTTGCCCTTACCTCAGACAAACGTACGAAACAGTAACGTCTGTCACTTCTTCGGCGCACGGGATCTGAAATATAAAAAGACGACAAGAATTGTTGCCGCCAGAAACAATATTAATCCGCCAAAGTCATCTCCGACATCTTCTTTGTCTTTAAACTCAATAAGGACCCCGACAATTTTCACGAAGAGCCCCAGAATGGTCAGGATGACGGGGACGGCTGATCGGACATACCGGTTATTTGCTTTTTTGTACCAGCCGACCGCGCCTACCCCAAGGACAAACAACAGAATATCGTCGATCTTAAACGGCTGCTCCGGCTCCAAAAACGCCTCGGGAAAGAATGCGATTCCGGCAAGCGCAAGTGTCGCCGTCGCTACGAGATTATTTCCCCGATTCCACGCTTCTTCTACTGTCATATGTATTCCATAATACAATATCGTCGGATGTATGCAAAGAGAGACGAATACAATCCTATAGTCTACATTGACCAGTTAGCCTCATTCCTGGTATACTATGGTATTCGTAATGGCCGTGTTGCAGGTGGGTCCTCATTTGGTTCCTTGCCCGATCACTCCGTTGACGAACCCCAATAGAGATATATGAATATCGATATACGAAATATCGCGATAATCGCGCACGTGGATCATGGTAAAACCACTCTCGTGGACGGCATGCTTAAACAGACGCATACGTTCCGCGAAAACGAGGCTGCGATGCAACAAAGCACTATTCTCGACAGTAATGATCTTGAACGGGAAAAGGGCATCACAATACTCGCCAAAAATACCTCGGTCATGTATCACAAAACCAAAATCAACATCATTGATACCCCGGGACATGCGGACTTCTCCGGAGAGGTCGAACGGGTCATCAATATGGCTGACGGCGCGCTCCTCATCGTTGACGCCGCCGAGGGGCCGCTTCCACAAACTTATTTTGTGTTACAAAAAGCCATGGAGCATAATCTTCCCGTCATCGTGGTCATCAATAAAATCGACCGCAAAGATGCGAGACCCCAAGAGGTTCTCCACGAAATTGAAGAGCTTTTTTTACATTTAGCCCACCATGAAGATCATTTGAACTTCCCTATTCTTTATGCTATTGGCCGGGACGAAAAAGTCTGGGATCATCTCCCACAATCCCCCGATGAGCCTGGAAACCTGGAACCGCTGTTTACCGCAATTTTGAAGCACATCCCTGCTCCGCAAGGAGATCTGGATAAACCATTTAAAATGCTTATCACCACACTGGACTTTGAGTCCCACAAGGGGAAATTTGCCATCGGCAAGGTGAGTCAGGGAAGCGTCAAAAAAGGCGACACGCTCGTTATTTTGGATGAGCACACACCGCGCGGAACATTCCGCGTCGAAGAAGTATCCACAAGCGTTGGGCTGAAACGTGTTCCCGCCGACCAGGCAACAACCGGTGACATTATCGCCATTACCGGAAGCGACGCTCTTTCTATAGGACAAACCCTTGCTGACCCCACGGACCCGACGGGATTTCCCCATATGGAAATAGAGGAACCCACACTCAAAGTATTAGTCGGTCCGAACACATCGCCTTTCGCCGGCAAGGAATCCAAATTCGGTACGCCGACACAGCTTGCCGATCGGCTCTCACGCGAAATCCAGACCAACATTGGACTAAAAATAGAACCGAGTCCGACGAGTAATGGTTTTTTGGTTTCCGGAAGAGGTGAACTTCATATCGCTGTCCTCTTGGAAACAATGCGCCGTGAAGGATTTGAATGCCAGGTCGGTAAACCGGAGGTCATTCTCAAAACCATAGATGGTGTACTTTCAGAACCATATGAAGAACTCACGGTAGAACTTGAATCATCGCTTATAGGCATCATTACGGAAGAAATGGGCAAACGCCACGGAGAGCTCATTGATACCCGCACCAACGATAAAGGGGTTACGAAGATGTTATACAAAATCTCAACAAGAAATCTCTTGGGGTTCCGGGGAGAAATCCAAACCAAAACCCGCGGAAGCGGCATCATCGCAACCCGGATCATAGGATACTTCCCTTTGACACCGAAAAAGGACAAGGTCCGTAACGGCGTCCTCATTTCACTCGAAACAGGCAAATCAACAGGGTACGCCCTGACGACAGTCCAGGAACGGGGCAAAGCATTGATCGGGCCGGGCGTGCCCATCTATGAGGGTATGATTATCGGCCTCAATAACAAAACAGAAGATATCGACATCAACGTCTGTAAAATCAAAAAACTGACGAACATCCATTCGGCAAATGCGGATGTCGCCATCCAACTGGATCCGCCTATTACCCTTAGCTTGGAACAATGTTTGGACTTTATAGAGGATGATGAACTTCTGGAAATTACACCTCTTAATCTGCGACTCCGGAAGCTTCATCTCTCAAAAGTAAATCGCGTCCGCGCTGATCGTGGAAGCAAATAAATAGAACGATCCCCACATCCCCTTTCCTTGTTTCATGTGAGATATCACTACATGGGTGTGTCCATAACGTATTCGGGCTGAAAACAAAACCCAGCCCCTCACGAGGGGCTGGGTAATTTATACTCTTCGTCTCTTCGTTTGCCGAGTTATGGTAATGGTGGCACCGTTATCAGTCGTCGTTGTAGGAGAATTCACACTCCTCATGTATTCAATAATTCATTTCCTCTGAACGGTCAGTGGATATTATTCGAGGTAATCTTTCAACTTCTTACTGCGGCTGGGATGCCGTAATTTACGGAGGGCCTTGGCTTCAATCTGCCGGATGCGCTCCCGGGTGACACCGAATTGTGCGCCGACTTCCTCGAGCGTTCTGGGTCTGCCGTCTTCCAAACCGAAACGCAAAATCAAGACTTTTTTCTCCCGATCAGAAAGCGTTGCGAGCACTTCTTCCATATGTTCCTTGAGAAGCTGCCGTGATGTCTGATCGTACGGGGTCGGACCCGGGTCTGAGATGAAATCCCCGAGATGAGAATCCTCTTCGTCACCAACCGGCGTTTCCAGACTGGTCGGTTCCTGAGACACTTTCATAATCTCCCGGACTTTAACGACGTCTACTTCCATCGCTTTCGCGATTTCTTCCGGCATCGGCTCCCGTCCTAGGTCCTGCATGAGCCTCCGGCTTATGCGGGCAAACCGATTAATCGTCTCAACCATATGAACAGGGATACGGATCGTGCGGGCCTGATCTGCAATGGCGCGGGTGATCGCCTGCCGGATCCACCATGTGGCGTAGGTGCTGAACTTATAGCCTTTGCGCCAATCGTATTTTTCGACGGCCCGGATAAGTCCCTGGTTTCCTTCTTGGATAAGATCGAGAAGACTCATACCCCGACCGATGTATTTCTTTGCGATAGAGACAACCAATCTAAGATTTGATTCAATGAGTTTCTTTTTCGCTCTGCGGTCCCCTTTTTCATAACGCTTAGCGAGGCTGATTTCGTCTGCAAAGGTAAGAAGCGGTATGCGTCCGATTTCTTTTAGGTACATGCGGACCGGATCGGAAATACCCTCATCGCTTGCACGCACCAGCGCCTCTATCTCCTTCTCGAGATCCGCAATACTTTTCCGCGCTTCCTGCTCGATATCCGCACTCGTCGTCTCAAAGACGTCTACACCGCTTCGGATAAGCTGGTCATACAAATGATCGAGGTCTACAATGTGATCTTCCGGTTTGGGAAACAAGGTCAGAATGTCTTCTTGTGTGACAAATCCGTTTGACTTACCTTGTTTAATGAGGTTGACGGCACCACCCTCCGATTTTTTGGATTTTTGCATATATCCTCCGAGAATCCCCGCCCGCCATCGCTACGCTCAGGCGTTGCGGGCGATTGAGCCAGCAACAGGTATCGATGTGGACAAATGGACTTCGCTTAGGGCTATTCTAGCGTATTTAACGGCCTTTTTCTAGACTGGAAAGCGCAGTCGTCAGCTCCCGCATCTCTTCCTGAAGCGTACTGTATTGGTCGTTGGTGAGTGTGGAATCATGCAATTTAGCCGCGATATCCTCCATGCGGCCCCGCAAACCCAGCCGTTTGACCTCATAAGTCGCCTTGCCCCACTCTCGGGAAAACCGTTCGTCATCCTCTAAAAAGCTCGAAATGTCCCACAAAAACGCCTGGTCAAACACCGGGAGCAACTCCGGAGGGAGCGTATCAGCAAAGTCTTTCGCCAGAAACGTCTTGTGATCCGGCAAAAATTTCCCTAACCGCTCGGTTATTGCTTTAACCGGCAAATAGTGGAAATTAGTAAGAGGAATTGCAATACAAAGGTCCTCAAAAAGCTTCACTGTCTTCCCCTGGAGGACAAGCGACAACAGATATAACTCTGCCCGTTCCAATCTCGTCAGTTTCGCCTCCCCGGGCAAATCCGGGGCGGCCTCAGTAAGGGACCTTCCTTTCGAAGAACGAAGCTTCGTTAGTGCGTCCTGTACCGAGTCTTCCGAAAGAGACAACATTGTCGCTAGTTCCCGGACGTAGTGGCCAAGGACAATGGGGTTCTCTATCTTTGCCAATACCGGCAAAAACTCCTCTGATATTTTTTTCTTTCCGAACGATGTCGCGACATCAAACCGCTTGACCGCAGATGACAAAAAATAATCATATATGGGCGCGGCATCTTTGACTGCTTTTTTGAGAAGTCCCGGGTTTTCCCGGGCCGCCTCATCAGGATCCTTGCCGCTCGGCATAGTGACGACCCGCATATCAAATCCGTTTTTCTCTGCTATCTCTATGCCCCGCCGTGCGGCGGCATCACCCGCAAGATCACTGTCGAGCGCAAATACCAACCGCTCGGTAAACCGCCGGAGAAGCCGAGCATGATCCTCCGTTACCGCGGATCCTTTGATGGCAACGACGTTTGAAATCCCCGCCTGAAAAGAAGAAATGACATCCAGCTCGCCCTCCATGACAATTACTTCGTTTGCCTTCTGTATCGCATCTTTCGTGACGTCAAGTGCATAGAGAACTTTGCCCTTGATATAGACCGGAGTTTCCGAAGTATTAATATACTTTGCTTGCACCTGCCCCTCCGAAGCATTGTGCGAAGGGGGGTCAAAGACCCGACCGGAAAATCCGACAACGTTTCCGCGATGATCTTTAAGGGTAAACATCACTCGTCCCCGAAAGCGATCATACACCCCGCGACTTCCTGGGATGACCAATCCCGCAGTTTCCAACAAGCGGTCCTCATATCCTTTTTTCCTTAGGTACGTCGACAATCCATCCCAATCGTTCGGACTGTATCCCAAACTAAATGTTTCGATGGATTTGTCGCTCACTCCGCGGCCTTTGAGGTACCGCCGGGCATGTTCTCCCACTTTGTGCTTCGTCAATAGATAATGGTAGTACTCACTCGTCAGATGATTGACTTCAAGTATTTTTTGGCGGAGTTTGGCTTCCGGTGTATCCGTGGGACGACGCTCCAACTTCACTCCCGCCCGCTCGGCAAGTGTCTCGAGGGCCTCCGGGAAGTCCACATGATCGAAAAGCATGACGAAATCAAAGATAGATCCGCCCTTCCCGCACCCGAAACAATGGAATGTCTGCCGGTCAGGAGAAACGATAAACGACGGAGTTTTTTCCGTATGGAACGGACACAGACCTTTGAAATTTCGCCCGGCTTTTTTGAGCGTCACGCGCTCACCGACGATGTCGACAATGCTTAGTCGTGACTTGATTTCCTCTATATCACTCATATGATTTCGCCAGCCGAAGAATATCACGAAACGTCCGTACGGTCTATTCAAACGACAATAGGGAGCGGCATCGGGGATTTTCGATGCTTCATATACATACTGATTGCTTCACCGTGATCAAACGCAAATGAATCCAAAGAGGGAAGCGCATCGAAAGAAATCCAAGCAACTTCAGTTGATTCCGAATCTCTCACTCCCGTTTGAATCGTAGGTGTAATTATGAAGTTAAATGCGACATTCTGCCGGTCTTCGTGCGGGCGGTCAGGATTTGTCTTGATAAGAAACACTTCGGCACTCTCTCCCTCCCAGCCGGTTTCTTCTTTTAATTCACGGAGTGCTCCTTGTGCCGCCGTTTCATCGCGGCCCAGAAATCCGCCGGGCAACGCCCATTTACCCCCTTCAAGAGAAAGGGTTCGTGCCCGCTTCACCAGGAGAAGTTTTTTGTCTTTTTCTACGATCGCATGGACAACGACGTGCCGCAGACTTGCCGCACCTCCGTTTTCAAATGTACAGGTAATCATAGGGCTTACTTATTTTTCGTTTTTTTGCTGTCGATATAGCGTTTAGCGACCTTGACGGCAATACTTCCGCCGGGGATAAAAATTCCAGCGGCATCTGCCCCGATATCAAATAAGAAATTACGATCCACGACCTTGCCGAAATATTCTTTAAATATCCGCAGGCCATTTCGTACCTCACCCGTCACGCCGTCTATTTCGACAATCGCGTCTTTTCCCTTGGTCTTCCATCGATACTGAAAGGCATAGACCGGACGGTAATAGAGATCGACACTCGGCACGTTGACGTCTTCCGTGAGAATCGTATCTGCCTGAATGCTTTTGATCATCTTGGACAGTGCTTCACGCATGATACCGGATACTCGTGCCTGCGGCGGGACAAAAATTGCTCCTTTGGGCGCCTGCTTCTCCGGCGCGCCTTTCACGACGATGGTAGAAAAACTCTTATATCTCTTAAGGTCATCAAGCACTTTGCCGGTGAGCCCGTCGACAAATACTTCATATTGCTCCTCTTCGTGACAGTGCTCCAAGACGGCAATATGAACATGACCGTTGGTCACCTCGTAGTCTGTTTTCTGAAACGTCACCGTTTGTACTTCGGGCGCATTGGTCGCGACCTGGTAGGTATTACTGCGATCGTACACATATTTCGCGTGTGCTAACACATGCCAAAAGGGCTGATATCGGAATTCACTGTAGAGGAGTTCGAAATCTTCGTCTTTGGGACGGGAAAAAAGACTCGTGACCTGACTTATGGCATCAAACGCGACGGTCTTTTTCTCCCATGCTTTTTTCTTCGCGTCGTCTGCGGACAATTGTGTTGCGAGTATGAGCATGCGCTGATCAGCAACTGCAATTTGCATATGTAGTATGTGGAGCTCCCATTCCGCTCGTTTGAGTATTATATATCAAATCTCGATTGGTTCCATATCCTACTGCGGTGACTACCTATCGTTTGAGGTATCAAAATCTAACCAGAGTGGTATACTTTTCACCGCAATGGTCAGTATGCCAAACTTCCAGCGTTTATCTCAAGCGAGAAATCAAATAGTTTCACTCGTTGTTAGACATAAGATTCTTATAGCGGTCTCATGCATCCTCGCATTTTCCCTGACTGGATTTGGTATCCTGGCAACAAAGGCACGAAACCAGATACTCGCCCAAATTGAAACAAGCAAAAAAGCTACTCCGTACGACGTCCACAATGCCACCGGATCAGGTATCACACTGCCGACTCTTGCCGCAACTCCTCCCGACATAAACGTTTTAGGCACATCTGATTATTCCGTCGGCAATAACGGAGCGGGCGACACGTCGTTTACACCACTGTCCTATCCGCTTCCGGCGGCGTTGCCGACCATGCTGCCGTATCCGACGCCTCCCCCCTTCACCGTTTCTTCATCAACAACTCTACCCTGCCCCGGCACTGCGACCTCAACCAACTCACAGGTCTATCTATCGTCAAGTACTGCACAGGTTGGCTCCACAGTCACCATCACGATCGAACTCCGCGACTGCAACAACAACCTTGCTTCAAATGACAACCTCCGGATCACCCAGCAAACAGGTGACCAAACGGCGAAAGCAAACGGTCAGTCCCTGCCGGTAACTATTCAGGCCCAAAACGGCAAGGCATCATTTACGGTGACATCCCAAACTGCCGGCACAGACACGTTTCTCATAACCGATACGAACCAGAATTTCCCCGTTACCACTCCCGGATACCACAACCCAAGCATCACCTTCGGCAACAACAGTTCCGGTAACGCCAACTGCACTACTTCGGGCGGCACACCCAACTCCTGGTATTCCGACGTGTATCCGGCCTCTCCCGTATCTGCCGCTTCTAGCTCCACCGTGACATTTGCGGTCGCCATCCGCGATTGTAATAAAAATCCGGTGTCTTCCGACTCGATACGAGTATCCTTAAACTCCGGAGATTCTGGAACACAGATAAACGGAGGCGCTTCACCTGCGGTGTTTCTGGTTCAAAACGGACAGGGGAGCTTCACGGTGACTTCAGCAGCAGCGGGTACGGTCGCGTTAACCGTACAAGACACAACAAGTTCATTTACAGTAACCGACCCCAATAACCACAATCCGAGCGTCGTTTTTAGCAGTTCGTCTGCGCCCGCACCGACACCGACACCCGACACCTCTGCTCCAACACCAACACCCGGAAGCGCTTCGACTCCTACCCCCGTGTCTAATACCCCCACACCTTTACCAACGTCCGCTACGACGTCCGCCAACATCAACCACATCCTCAGCGTCTATTCAGCCCTAACGCAAAACTTTTTGGAAATATTATAGAGGGCGAAAATCTTTGCAACTCTGAGGTAGCTAGGTCTGGAACCTCGTTCGGCTCTACTAAATAAATATCTGCTAAAATAGAAATTAAATAATATACCCATGCTTGAACTATCATCAAATACAATAAAAGTTCTTGGAATATTTGGTCGACTCTCTCAAGAACAAGAAGGATATTTTGATGCTCTGGAAAAAAAATATAGTAACAAACCAAATCCTAACTTAAGATATGATATTTTTAGACACTTAACTCTCACGTTTATACGTGACGCCTCAATCCGCGATGTTCGAGAAGAGCTTGATCTTTTATACGATTTGGGACTGTTCCTTCCCGTCAAGTTGCGTGCTAAAAAAACTTTTGTAAAAGACGAGGTAACAATGCCTGGAACTGAGCATATTGCAATTGAGTTTGGACTGGAACAGACAAAAGAACTCGTAGCGTTTGTCAGAAATAGAGTTGGAGATAATACCGTGGCGACACCATATACAAAGGTGGTTTGGTTCGTGCCAAAAGATTATCAGCAAGCAGTTATTGATGAGCTTTCCAATTGTAAGGAGTTAGTTTTTACTGATTTTTACCTAGTGAGCAATAAGCAAAACGACGCAAATACGATCTATACTACCAATCGTTTTTTGTCTCGAAAAAAATAGATTCCGTAGATGCGCCCTGGAGTAACCAAAGACCTCCTGCGGAACACCTGGGTCTGGAACCCAACTGTCCTTATAATACTGTCTCACTCCAAAAGGCAACTCCAGGCTAATTTTATCAAAAATGAGACAAATAAGACACTATAAAAAGGACTGTGTGAGAACCAAATGACGTATTTTCATATAGTTATCCATAAATCACCGATTATTGAGGCAAAATCAGCATAAATCGTGTGTTTACGTAGCGCAAAACCATTAAGGTTAATTTAAGCTGAAATCAATATAATATAAGGTATGAGAATTCTAGTTGTAGAAGATGACCATAAACTTGCAGCAGCAATAAAACAAGGACTGGAACATGAGTCACACGTCGTTGATATTGTTTACGATGGAGCTGAAGGGTATGGCTATGCTGAAATGACGAAATACGATCTCATTATTCTTGATCGTATGCTCCCTCAGATGGAGGGAACAGTAGTAAGTAAGAAACTTCGAGAAAAACACATCCACACTCCAATTATCATGTTGACAGCAAAAAATGAGCTTGAGGATCGAGTGTCAGGACTCGATGCTGGGGCTGATGACTATCTCGCTAAACCATTTGCATTTGCAGAACTTCTTGCCAGAATTCGCGCTTTGACTAGACGACCTCTCAATACTATTTCAAATGTTTTAAAAGTTGGAGATCTTACGCTAGATACGAATACATTTGAAGTAAAACGTACGGGGAAAGTTATTGAACTTTCTGGGAAAGAATATGCCTTGCTGGAATATCTCATGAGACACAAAGACAAAATACTCACAAAAGACCAGATTATGAGTCAAGTGTGGGATTATAATGCCGAAGTAATACCTAACTTTGTTGAGGTGTATATTAACCACCTCCGAAAAAAGATTGACGGAAAAGCAAACGCAAGTGCTTTGATAAAAACTGTAAGAGGTTTTGGTTATAAGATTAGCGAAAAATAATATGTTTCAAAGAACGCGGTATATTTTAACAGGTTGGTATGTTCTTATAACACTCGTAGTGAGTATTATTTTTAGCGTATTCATCTACATTGGGGTATCAATCCCAATTAGGAAATTTTCCAGAATCGAAGAATTTAGGAAACAAAATCCTCAGCTAATGACTCAAATGCTAGAGCCCCCATTTTCCGATTCCAATAATGTAACACCGGAAACGCTACTGGGTAGAATAAGAATAACTTTGATACTCGTTAACGGTGCACTGTTTCTTGTCTCTGGTGTTGCTGGGTATATTTTGGCTGGAAAATCATTGAAACCAGTAGAGATGATGGTCGATGAGCAAAGCAGGTTTATTTCCGACGCTTCACATGAATTGCGAGCCCCAATAACTGTTATCCGAACAGGTCTTGAAGTCGCATCGATGAATAAGGAAATTGGTCAGGAAGCCAACAAAGTACTAAAAAGCAGTCTGACCGAAATTATACAATTACAGAACTTGGCAAATGATTTACTCGAACTAAATAAATATGAAAGAAGTAAGTATATTGTTCACTTCACTCAGAACAGCCTCTTAGATATTTCAGAAAAAGCGATTACAAACGTCGCCCCTATTCTTCAACAAAAACATATAGCAGTCGACAATCAATTCCAAGACATAAAAATATATGGAGAAAAACTAAGTTTAATACGGTTGCTTACCATATTGCTTGAAAATGCAGCCAAATATAGCGACTCAAATAAAGTCATTTCTCTGCACTCAAAGATTTCAAAAAATACTATACTGTTAAAGGTAGTCGATCAAGGAGTTGGAATAACCAAAGAAGAGCAAAAATTTGTATTTGATCGTTTTTATCGTACCGATAGATCGCGATCTCGACATGGCATAACTGGGTACGGACTTGGGTTGGCGATCGCTAGGCTTATCGTCCAAAAGCACAATGGTCAGATATCAGTTGAAAGCTTACTCTCTCAAGGCAGTACGTTTACTGTATCACTTCCTTATGAGTCGTGAAACAAATACAGCATTTTTCGTTAAGGTTTATTTAAGATTCAGTTTATAACATGTATATATGAATAATATAATCGGTAAGATAAAAAATATTTTTGGGTGGTTTCAATCATTTTCACTCAAGAAGAAAATCATCGTCGTCGTGGTAGCAGGAGTTCTTATCTTTCTCATATCGGGACCGTTATTAGCAGGCAATAAACAACAACAAGTTACCACTTACACGGTCAAAAAGGCTACGATTGTCGATACTGTTAGCGAGAGCGGAAATGTTCAATCAAATCAGCTTACGGTTTACTCAGTTTCAAATGGTGTCATTGAAGAGCTCTATGTTGAAAACGGTCAAACGGTACAAAAAGGGGATAAATTATTTAAGGTTAAGTCAACGGCTTCGGATCAGGATAAAGCTAGTGCGTATGCCAACTATCTTTCTGCACAAGCCACGCTAAACTCTTCCCAGTCGACGGATCACTCTTTGCGGTCATCTATGTATACAGCGTGGAATACCTATAAAAATTTAGCCTCCAATTCCACATACGAAAATTCCGACGGGTCGCCAAACACAACAAACCGTGAGCTTGCAGAATTTATTACGGCGCAGGAAAACTGGTTTACTGCAGAAGCCAAATACAAAGATCAGCAAACAGCGATAAGTCAGGCACAAGCGTCGCTAAACAGTGCGTGGCTCAGCTATCAGGAAACTCAGGATGCCGTAATAACTGCTCAGGTATCAGGCACAATCTCAAATCTTGCCTATAACGTGGGAGATCAGGTTACCGCCGCGATGAATACGAGTGGTTCCAATACCGATACAAGCGCTTCTCCAATTCTGGTTATAGGCACCGCGAAAGAATATACGGTAAAAATCCAGATAAACGAAGTTAATATAGACAATATTAAAGTCGGACAAGAGGCAACGGTGACGATTAGCGCCATAAAAGATAAGACGTTTAAAGGCGAGGTGACGCGCGTCGATGATTATGGCACCGATACTTCAGGAGTTATTACATACAATGTGTATGTCAAAATTACTGACCCCGATAAACAGATTAAGCCACTTATGAGCGCTGTAGTAGTTATTCAAACAACGAAGCATGAAAATGCGTTGGTAGTACCTAATAGCGCGGTTAAACCCTATAAAGGAGGGAAAGCCGTACAGGTAAAGGATACCAGTAAGCCAGGTAGTCAGTTGAAATATATTCAGGTAAAAGTCGGTATTAAAAGTACAAACAATACCGAAATACTCGAAGGTGTAACCGAAGGCACAGAGGTAGTTACCGGCACAGGAACTACCTCAACGACAGCTAAAAGTGGAGGAATTCTTGGTGGACCGCCAGGAAATTAATATGTACTATGAGCAAAAAACCAGTTATTCAATTACAAAATATTACAAAATCCTATCATTTAGGTGAGACTGATTATCAAGCCTTAAAAGGTATAAATATTGATATATATGAGGGTGAATTCGTTGCTATTATGGGGCCTTCTGGGTCTGGCAAATCAACAGCAATGCATATTATGGGTGCATTGGACACTCCTACAACAGGTCAATACTACTTGGACGGAACAGAGATTAGTAAATACACCGACGATCAATTATCAAAAATTCGGAATCAACGTATTGGATTTGTTTTTCAATCATTTAATCTTCTTCCCCGCACAACTGTTTTAAAGAACGTAGAACGACCAATGATGTACGGTAAAGTTCCTTTTACGGATCGAGAAAAAAGAGCCTTTGATGTCTTGGATTTGGTGCACATTAAAGAAAAAGCTCAAAATATGTCTAACCAGCTTTCAGGTGGACAAATTCAACGGGTAGCGATCGCCAGAGCCTTAGTGATGAACCCGACCCTAATACTCGCCGATGAACCAACAGGAAACTTAGATAGTAAAACTTCGCATGAAGTTATGTCTTTTTTACAGGAAATGAATGATCGCGGTAAAACAATAGTGGTTATTACTCACGAATCAGACATAGCAGCTTTTACAAAAAGAACTATTTCACTAAAAGATGGTTTGATTCTTTCGGACAAGCCAAATAAACAAGTAAGAGAAAAACAACAACCAATATGAACTACTCAGAATTATTTATCACCGCCATACAAGCATTGAGAGCAAACATCTTGCGAACATCGCTTACGATGCTTGGTATCATAATTGGTATCGCCTCGGTTATTCTTATTATTGCCTTAGCTCAGGGGGCAACATCATCAATAACATCATCAATCTCTTCGCTGGGTTCTAATTTGATTACAATTAGCCCCGGGACAGGACAACGAGGACCGGTACAAAGTGGAAATGTCACGACATTAACGTTAGATGATGCGAATGCATTACAGAGTCTAAACAATGTTGCAGCCGTTTCTGGAGTAGTTCAAAAAAACTATCAATTAATTGGGAATGGGCAAAACAAAAACTCCATAGTTCAAGGAGTATCGTTTGCATATCCTACGGCACAAGCTATTACAATCGACCAAGGGTCATTTTTTGAAAAAGAAGATGAACAAGGAGTAGCAAAAGTAGCCATTCTTGGTCCCAATGTAGTCAAAGATTTATTTGGTGAAGATTCAACTGCTGAAGCAATTAATCAAAACATTACTATTGATGGAAAAGTATTTCGAGTTGTTGGTGTGACAAAATCAAAAGGAAGCAGTGGGTTTTCCAATCCGGATGACGCAGTGTATATCCCCGTAACCACAATGATGCAAATTTTAAGTGGACAGAATTATGTCAACTCCATTCAGCTTGTTACTGACGATTCAACCAAAGTTGATGCTGTAAGCGATGTGGTAAAAACCACGTTAATGGATCGGCATAAAATAGCTGATGGTGGCACAGCTGATTTTAGTATTAGTACGTCAAAAGATACACAATCGACATTAAGCAGTGTCACCACGACATTAACTGCCATGCTAGCTGGCATTGCAGGTATATCACTCGTTGTTGGAGGAATAGGCATCATGAATATTATGATGGTTACTGTAACTGAAAGAACGAAGGAAATAGGGTTGTTAAAGTCGATTGGTGCAGAAAAAAAAGATATCTTAATTCAATTTCTTATCGAATCAATCGTCTTAACAGCTTCGGGAGGAATCGCCGGTATCATTCTCGGTGAATTGCTTGCGTTTGTGGTTGCTAAATTTATCAGTATTCCTTATATTTTTCAAATAAACTCAATACTGCTTGCAGTCGGTGTTTCCACACTCATTGGTGTCATATTTGGTTTGTACCCAGCCCAAAAAGCAGCAAAACTTTCTCCTATAGACGCATTACGCTACGAATAGTATTAAGGTTATTTTGATATCGCCTCATTAGCATGAGTAGCATGAAGATGTCTTATGTTGTAGCAGGTGTAATTGTTATTCTCGTTTTGGGTACAGGGTTATTCTTTGTGATGCAACGCGGTCAACAAACCCAGCAAGAAAACATACAACAAAAATCAAGGAATACTTAAGGTTTTTACTCATTTTTAGCAAGCCCCATCAATCTAATCAAGCATAGTAGACGGGTCTTGGAGCAACCGAAGACCTTCTGCGGAAGGGGCGGGATTCGAACCCGCGATCAGCTTGCGCCGATACATCTTCTCCAAAGATGCGCACTAGACCAACTATGCGACCCTTCCCGCCTCTAACGGCGGGTCGCCGTTAGAGGCGACCACACCATCAAAAAATTTTATGATGTATTGTATACTAATCGATGCTTCAACGACTCTCTGCCGATACCTGACTTTAAATATAACTCTTCTCTACCACAATCAGTTCTATTTTTAAACGCTTCGTAATAAATTAATTCCAACGGTCTTCGAGATTTTGTAGCAAGAACCTCTCCCCGATAGTGCTTTCCCACCCGTTGCCTCAAATCCGCCGTCTTACCTGTATATAACTTTCCATCCTTAGCACTTCTTAATACGTAGACATACCACATACATCAGGACAATTATATCATCTTTCGAGATGACTAGAATGCTATAATGGGCTGTAATGCAGGTAAAAACGAAGGCGCTTCTCGCGATCTTTATAGCGGCCGTTCTTTGGGCGAGCGCCGGAACCGTCGCCAAGATCCTCGTTGCCCGCACCGATCCGTTTATTGTCGCGTTCTATCGGTTCGGCATAGCATCGGTCATTCTTTTGCCTTTCTTTTTGAAAGAGAAAAAACCAAAAGGATTTTTTCGGGCGCTTCTTCCCCTTGGGTTATTTAATTCCCTCAACGTGCTTTTCTACTACACGGGTGCCGCACGCACCACGGCAAACACGATCATCATTTTGGGTACGGCCGTCCCCATCGTCACCACCGTACTTTCTTATATTCTAATTCATGAAACTGTTTCCAAACAAAAAGCGCTCGGTATTTCGTTGGGGTTAGTAGGAGCTTTGTTTATCGTACTTTTACCGATTCTCGTGCAGGGGCAAGCACTCGGGGGAACACTCACCGGAAACTTGCTTGAAGTCGGGAGCCTTTTAAGCTGGTCGTCGTATATCGTGTATTCCAGATTCATCCTTTCCAAAGGAAAATACTCACCGGTTCTTTCGACATCGATGAACTTTTTTGCGTGTGCGGTATCCTCCGCACTTGCGGCGCTTATCACGCGGCAATCATTTTACGTTCCTCCATTCGCGACGCCCTCCTACCTCGGAACGATGTTGTTTGCCGCGATTATTCTTACCGTCGTCACGTACTTTCTTTTCCAGTGGGGCGTCCAGCACGTATCAGCGTCCACCGCATCACTCAAAGAATATGTGCAGCTCGTCATCGGCATCGGTATAAATGCCGCAATCCTCGGGGAGCATTTCACGCTGGCATATTTTATCGGAAGCCTTTTCATTGTCGTCGGGGTACTTATAGCTACGGGGCAGCACGTGTCTCGCAAACTTGCCGGATTACTGTTTGCGCAAGAAAACTGAATCACTTCGCAAATTCTTCGTGGATGGTTTTCCGTATACTTTTCCACCAGTTCTGCGAATCCGTTTCGGCGAGGTCTTTAGCAAGCGCTACGGACTGCGGGAGTCTCAATCTGCTGTTATTGGCTTCCATCCATTCCTTCGCGTGGATATTTCCCTTTTCCATAAGGAGCCGCACTTCGATGGAAAATGCTATGACGTTTGCCTCGTAGGCGATCTGCGCCTCTATAGTCTTCTTCTCTTCGTATGTCGTAAGAAGCGTAAGGAGTTCATCATCGACGCCCGCGAAGATATCCTTATTTGCTTTCCCCTCGTCTCGCGCCGTATAGATTTTTGCCAGTTTATCCAGTTCCCCGGTTCGCGCCTCATGAAAATCATGAAACACACTCATGACCAAAACCGTTTCCATATTGGCTTTCAACTCTTTTGCGAGGAAGTATGCGATCACGCACGTCATGAAGGTGTGTTCGCCGACATTCTCTTCGTTATCTCCCAAGATCTGCCACCCGGTTCGAAGCATCCTTTTTACTGTCGCCGCTTCATAGACGAGATTGGTGAGGTGTGTTTGTTTCATAACTCTATTATAGCAGATTACTTGATATAGTTTGATATAATATAGGGTGTATGGAAGGAAGAACCGTCCTTCTCATCAGACACGGGGCTGTTGACTTACCCGCCGTAGGAACCGGCATCCCCAGAAATTACGGACCGCACGAACCACTTAGCGACCGCGGCATCCACCAAGGCATCCTCCTTGCTGAACAAATGAAGCATCAGGGAATACAACCTCAACTCATAATATCGAGTTTGTACACACGGGCTTATCAGACTGCCGATCTCCTTCATAAAGCGCTTCCCGATCACCCGCCAGTCATCCCGGACGAAAAATTTAACGGCGCCCGCACCCCGCAATGGGATCATCGTCCGCAATCCGAACTCGGAAGCGTCGGGGGGAACTATTTTGCCGACAATCCCTACTTGCCCGACGTACACGGTGAAACACTCCCAAGCGCGTATACGCGGGTCATATCGGAATACAAACGTATTCTCGATTCACACAAGACGGAAACAATCGCGATCGTTACCCACGGAGAAATCATCGGCATGATCATGCATTACCTGACGGTAGGAGAATATGGTGCGCCGGGCGTAGACCAAACGGTCGACAAAGGAGAAGCGCTCGTCCTACGAGTGAGTTCGGAAGGCAAACTCCTTGACACCCGCCATATCATATCAGCGGAAGGATCCATTCCCCATGTCGAGCGGCGCGGCGGGTAAGTACTGCTGTATACGCTGCATAAGCTCATCTGCTATTAACTGATGACCAAGTTGAGTGAGATGTTTGTCCCCTTCCTCATTCTTATCTACTCCTCCTAAATAGACGGACCGCAGAACTTCGCGGCTCACCGTATCCCCTTCGGGAACCAAACCATGGGAAACCATCTCGACCCCAAAATCAATCGGTATATACGACGGATCATTTTTTATGATACCCGCAATCATGTCATGGTATTTTGCCGCATGGGGACTTATGTGTTTTGCCGCCACCTGGCTCTCACTTATGTACTGTGACTCCGGAGGGATAAGCACATAGAACACGCGAAAATGATATGCAAAAGCTAATGTATTCATCGTTTGCACTTCCAAAGCCAGCTTATCCGTCGCCCAACGCGTCGGGTCATTGCGGTAGACCTCGGGTACGTGAGCAAACCACGTGACCTGAAATGCAGAAAGCACCGCCTTAAACACGTAGGAATGCATCATGAGTGGTTTCCAAGGGGCAAGGGAGTATAGGATTTGCCTCATATACATCCAGTTCGTACGCGCGTCTATAGGTTTAAGCCGGCCGTTTTGTATGTCATAGACGGGCTCTTCGATGTTGTCTTCTATGTCATTTGCATATAACTGCCAAATGACCAGGTCGGGATTTGTGGGAAGAATATGATCGATAAAGTACCGGAGTTCCTGATCTGGTCCCGTTCCTCCTACGCCATAGTTCAGTATTTCAACTGCGGGACTCCGAGCACTAAGCATTTGCTGAAGTAATTCCGGATAACTTGTGATCCCGTCGTGTGCCCACAGGTCTTTTTCCGTATAAGAATCACCGAGGGTCACGACATGAAACGCATTGTCCGTTCGATGGATGGAAAAATTTTTCTTAGTGAATATATACGACGGATCTATGCGTTTATCCTGACTGTATAACAATTCTTCGTTGATGAGGACGGGGGTTAGGTGCGCTATTCTTAGAACGGTTTCGCTGACCAAACCCGCGGCAATAATGCCGAGGATCATAAGATACAACTTGTGTCTCTTCATACCGTGCGCTTAGCGGACGCCGCTTTACCCGCTGGTCGCCGCCGCGATAGTTTGGTGCGAGCAAATAGACGCCTCAATTCCCATCCCGCAAACAAAAGAATTCCGATACCGGTCGCCCCCGAAATAATCGTGCTCACGCGCTGAAGGGGTGTCTCCCGCAGTTCAAACCGTACGGTGTGTGAACCCGACGGGACATGTACATCCATAAGTCCGTTTGGATATGAGGGTGTTATCTGCGCCGTTTGGCCGTCAATACTCGCCCTCCAAGCGGGGTAATAATATCGCGCCGATTGGAGTGTCCCTCCCATGGTACTTTCGGTTGACAGCTCCACGCCCATTGCTGATTCGTGAAAAGATGTTACCTGCAAATCTCCTGAATCTATATGGTATGGTTTTCCCCATGATGTTTTGAGACATGTCTTGACCGATGTGGGAATATACTCAAATCCCCAGCTAGTCCCGCACGGATCTTCAGGGAGATATCGGTCAACAAACTCATACGTTTTGGGACGAAAGTTAGCCCAATTTACGAGAACCGCGAGGAGAATGAGGATGACACTGCCGGCCAAACGGTATCGTTTCGGCATGACGGCAACCGCACCAACCAAAACGGCACCGAACACCGTCACCATGGTGAGAAAACGCCATGGAAATTGGAAAATATACATCACCGGAAAGAGAGCGCTCCACACAGGACGGGACAGACCGCTTGCCAAAAAGGCCGCAAGGGCAAATAAGCCTGCGGATACACCCGCAACTCCCCGAAGCAGCGGATCCCTGACGTATCGGCGAACAAGGAAATAAATCACGAGGGGCGTGAATATCGCAAACCAGTTCGTGATCATCGGTATGAACGTCGGAAACAAAACGTTCCGCACCGTCCCCCACACAAAATTTTTAAATAAATCATCACGCCCAGCCTGGAGATAACTCACCCACACCTGTCCGCGATCGACGAATGCAGGCAACCAAAAAAATGCTGCCAGTCCGAATCCCAAAACGATGCTCATTACTCCATACCACAGCGACCGGCGAAAATACCAAATCCACCACAACGCCCATACGCCGACAAAAGGAAAAGACAAATAAGCCGTCAGGTTATGCGACAAAAGTACCGCGGCCCAAGCAATTCCGGCACCCACGGCGTCACCCGGGCTTTGCCGCCGGATACCACGATACATACACCATAACACCCAAGGGGTAAGCGACATTGCCCATGCTTCGCCTAGCCCGCCGCGCCAATAAATGTCATATCCTATAAACGGGGAAAAGGCATAAAAGGCAGAGGACACAGCCCCTCCCAGCGGGCCAAAAAATTCTGCAGACAATGCAAATATACCCATCCCGCCGAGAACAAATGCAGCCAGATACGTACGCTTCAAAGCACCAACCAGGTTTACCCGAGCCAGACGGATCAACGCCCCAGAGTAAAACGGCAGCGGCGCGTAATAGTTAAACAGCATGTAGCCGTGTCCGCGGGCGAGATCGGATGCATAACGCACGGGAAATTGGCCGCGTCCTAATTCTTTTGCCATGGACTCGAGCCGAACAACGGAAATATTATCAATCGTCGGAAACAATCCCGCATGGAAAAGCGGGACTGCGGCAAGCCCGATAACTATGAAACTCGCGAATATCGCTACTCCTTTCCCAACGAGTTTACCGGGGCGTCTCATGAGATACTCCTTTCATAAACTGGAAACTCTTGACCATCCCAAGTAGGTCTTCCTCATGTATATTCTTATCATTGGTCACATCCCACGAAAGGACAAATGCATACTGGAGAATTCCCAAATGAGCTATATACATGCGCATGCTTCTCCCGCTGTCTTCCCGGGAAAGAGACGTCCATTGAGGACCGGGCGTGGTAAATATCACGGGTGTCGGATTGTGCCAACCCTGACTTACGAAAAACTGCGCCCATTGGGTCGGTGAATTACACCAAGACGGATACACGAGAAAGCGTACATCCTTTACCGCCCGGCGGGAACTGTCGCCGGGAGGATCATATCGCAACAAAAATGTGTAGAGATATCCTGGCGTACTGATGGGCTCTTCCACATCCTGAATTGTATTTTCCTCAAGGCGCCATCCGTCATCCGGAAATATGAAGGAAAAATTATATTGCGGATGGGTGACTGTCCACATTCCGTTGAGCTTTTGAATGGTTGCACTTTTTTTATCAAACGGCGGACGATTCTCACCCGGACACTGATCAATAATACGCGGTGATACAAAGGGAACCGACCTTCGCGTACCGATGATTCCACCCAAAACCACGACAACACCAATAGCAAGTATTCCGACGCGTATTTTCATGTGGCTTACTTCGATAGGTTATCTTTATGAGACTTCTTTGCGCTTCTGTGCAGAGTCGAACTGCAATCACAGCCTTCGGAGGGCCGCATTCTATCCATTGAACTACAGAAGCAGAGTCACTGTATTATACCGCCCGATCGATCTTCCTGCTACAATACCAATCGTATGCGGTGGATTTCCCGAGGACTTATTGGCTTCTTACTTATCTACCTTGCACTCGTTGTTTACACAAACCGGGCTATATTTTTTTCTTCATTTGACTCGACCTATTGGAAAGATAAATTTGAGCATTCTCAGTGGGTACTCCCATTGTCCGTACGGACCATTGGTGATGACGGCTTATATCTTTGGGTCGGGTATCGGCTCATCCACGGCGCCGACCCCACCCTCATAAACGCCGAGGCGCCGCCGTTGGGGAAATATCTCATAGGCAGCAGTATCCAGCTTTTCGACAACGGATACGTCTATGGATTCCTTTCAACCTCTCTTATCCTCATCCTGAGTTTCGCGCTCTCCCAAGCACTTCTTCGGAATCGCTTCCTCGCGCTTGGGATAACGGCGCTTATCGCCACAGATCCTCTTATCACCTCACAATTCCCCCTGACGATGCTTGACAGCATACAAGCAGTCTTCTTTCTTTTATTTCTATGGATGCTTGTCAGGACGGGAAAAAGGAACGCACGCCTGCTACCCCTTCTTGCGGGCGTGACGTTGGGATTATTTTCGGAAACCAAATTTCCGATCCTCACGCCGTTTTTCACCCTCCTTGGCACGGCATATATATGGATGACCTACCGCTCAGTCCTCCCTATTATCTGGTTTGGCTGTGGCATCGCCGCAGGATACATACTTCCATATGTCCCATACTTTCTTATGGGGCACTCTCTCCTTGACTGGTTGCGCGTACAAAAATGGATTATTTCGTTCTATCGCCACGCGCGGCTGACGCCCACGTGGGGGAGCGCTCTGGCTAATCTCCTCGTCGGCAAAAGCCAAAACATTTTTTCCAGGGAGTGGACCACGGCTTCCCACTGGAGTCTCGCATGGACCGGTATTACGCTTGCAAGCATTCTCGGGGGTATTCGTAGTCTGAAAAGTAAAAACATCCGATGGATGCTCGTGACCTCGATAGCACTCACCACAATTGTCATATATGACGTCGTGCCATTCTGGACCCGGTATTTTGTGCTTCTTCTTCCGCTTCTCTATCTCATCGCCGCATCGGTCATCGCTCCGCTTTCCAAAAAGCTCCAGGTAAGTATTATCGCTCTTTTTCTCTGTTGCAATGTCACGGCAAGTATTCCCATCTTGTTTCCTACCCCCGAAGCCACAGTAAACCAGATTGCATACAACTGGGAACATATGTTTTTTCAGGACATGTATAAAGACATTACAAAAAACCGTCAAACCCGTTGGGATAGCATCGATTTCCGTACCTTTGCCATGACCACATTTGCCGATGCCCAAATCGAGTCGATCGGCATGCGGGTCACACCCACGACCTGGCAGCGATTTGTCCCCCGCCAAATGATGCATGTCGCGGTCACCTACTACACAAGAAACCTTGGACCGTTTACCGAAGAACACGATATCCCGCTCGTCGAAGAAGACGGGCGCTGGCGGGTACCATGGGATTGGTCGATGATGATTCACGACCTCACGGTAAATCGACGCCTTCGTACCACTATAGAGCCGGCCCGCCGGGGCGGGTTACTTGCAAGCGATGGAGCGGCAATCGCTGAAGACGTCCCGAGCGACATGATTTGGGTGACACAGAAAGCGATTAATCCCCGACAAGAAGCCATAATGCTCAAATACCTTGAAGGCATATTTGACGGAAAGATAGCCGCGGTCTATATTCATCAGCGTATCTACGGTAACGCGTTGACTACCATCCCAATCGCAATCGGCGTACCGCCTCTCCCGCTGACGCCCATGCAACGCAAAACGCTGGCGGCATTTCCCGGCATAACCTTGACGCCTGCACTCGGGAGATTTAACCATGGGAGCGCGATTTTTGACGTTGGCGGGGTCATTAATACGCAGTTTACCGAATGCTGTTCACGGCTCTATACCACGACCACCTACGGTGGACAATCGGGAGCCGAACTGGAAAAAAATTCGATCCTCAAAGGAATAAACGGTGGCGCTCTCGTGATGACAGACGAAAAGGGAAACATAGTGAGGACGCTTCTTGAGGTGAATAAAAAAGACGGTCAGGATACGGTGCGCTAGTGATCAATCTTTTCTAAATCTCCATCGATGATTATCGGTTGTATTGCATGCATCTCCGTCTTGTAATCCATGTCCGGTACGGGATTGAGTAAATAGACTTTTTTCCCCAATCCGAAGGCATATCCCATTTCCAGAAATGTATTGCCGCCGATGTAACCGGGAATATGTTTCTTCTCATAATTCAGGATAAGGATCGCATCTGCCTGTTCGATCCTATGAAAATGCTCGCGGATAAAATCGTATTCTATCTTAGCCGTAATCCGCTCTTCATCGGTCGACATATAGGATTCGTTGTGTTCCAGATCATCCAGCTCTCCCGGAACATATACCGTAAATCCTTTCGCCTGTAATTTTTCACGGACGTCACCCATTTCTTTGTGAAACTGCATACTTCCGCAAATCGTGATTGTCATATGATTCTTTTTGCCATACCGACAAGATCTCCTACCCGTATTATATCCCTATTTTATATGTATCCGGTCATAGCCTTTTACTTTATATATCACTACAGAAATTATCCAGCTTATGATAAATGCTGCGATAATGATATACCCGAAGCTTCCGAAATCCATTTGTTGGATTGTTCGAAATACTCCACCAGAAATATGCAGTCGTTCCGTAACCAGCTGTATCGCTTCTACACCTCCTATACATAAGGCGATAATGACAGAGATGAGCGTAATGTTCATGTTGTAATAAAGCTTGCGGACGGGATTAAGATAGGCCCATCCATATGCTCCCAACATGAGAATCCCGTCTAACGTATCGATGAGCGACATACCGGCGGTGAAAGCGGCCGGCAACAGTACCATCTCCCATACGGGCATGCCGCGCGAGCCGGTTGCGGCCGAGAGACTAAGAAGTCCCACCTCGCTTGCCGTATCAAACCCCAATCCGAACAAAAATCCTACGAAATACATGTGCCAACTTTTGGAAACTGACCGTAAAAACGGCATAAATAATCGGGCCAAGAATCCCTTCGTCGAGAGATGCGCGTGAATTTCTGACTCGTCATGCACATGCCCCCGTGTGACACGGGACCACATCTTAAACACATCAATGAGAGTAACAAGATTTATGATCCCGATCATAAGTAAGAATGCGCTCGACACTGCTGTTCCGACGATGGATCCGACATCCCGCAATGACGGTAAGGTTGTGGTGATAAATGAGGCGGAAACAGCAAGAATTATCGAAAGAAGAATGACAATTGTGGAATGACCCAATGAAAAGAAAAATCCTACTGCGACCGGCCGTTGACCGTCATTCATGAGTTTCCTGGTCGTATTATCTATCGCCGCGATGTGATCCGCATCAACCGCATGCCGTAAACCCAATCCATACGCCAAAAGAACAAGTCCGAGAAGCGTCGGGCTTGTCGGCGCAACGAAAATTGTGGTGATCCAAACCGCGACGTTCAGAAGTCCCAAAATAATCAGGATAGTAATGAACCGCCTACGAAACTCCGGGGGGAGCCGACGGTAAAGTTGCAATAGTTTGCCTGTCAACGTATTCATGGAGATATCCGTATAGCATCACGGCAAAACGTGTGGCGTATGCGGTTTTGGCGGAAAGGGTGGGATTTGAACCCACGTGAGCCATTACTGACTCCCAAGGTTTTCGAGACCTGGCCGTTTAGCCGCTCCGGCACCTTTCCAAGCTCTCCAATTATACGTCAGAACCGGTATTAAGGAAAAATTTTGGACAGGTCGCCATTGATGATCGTTGGCCACATGGAAGCTAACTCCAGCTCATACCCCATATGCGGAAGCGGATATACAACGAATATTTTCTTTCCGAGATAATAGGCGACCCCCATCTCAAGAAACGTATTGCCGCCGATATATCCGGGGACGCCGTGATTTTCCGGATTGACGACCAAAATAGCATCTGATGTTTCAATCTTTTTGAAATGTTCCTCTATGAAATGATATTTCTTTTCCGCCCGAAGTCGCTCGGCAACCGTTTTTGGCTTGTGATAGCCTTCTTCCTCCATGAGTCTGATGCTTTTGGGAACAAGAGCGCGGTGACCCAATGCTTCGAGTTTCCGCTGGGTATCCCGCAAGTCTTTATAAAAAGTAAGGCTTCCGCACACAGCAATCGTCATAAAACATGAGCGCCCCCGCACAGAATCGAACTGTGATCAGAGGATCCGCAATCCCCTATTCTATCCGTTGAACTACGGAGGCAACAGGAATAATTGTACTATGGATTGCTGGATATGGCTAGCTTTGAGGTTTCTCGAGCGGTATCTTCTCGCTCATCCACCGGGCCGCGTTGTCGATCCAATTGCGATCAGGTTCTTCCCGAAACGGAATATATTTGGCGACGTATTCCCGGATACGGGATTTTGGTTGATCACCAAGTAAAATTATAAGTCGGGAAGAAACAAAGGGGCGAAGGACCAGGAGCACTTGGCCCCATTGCTCTTCAAACCAAAAATCCGCGAACTCTTCCCAACGGTAAAACCGACCCGCGCTATCGATACCTAAACTCATAATTCTGTGCTTTACATCTTCCGGCGGTACGGTCGACAAAACATATATAAAAAATACGACCGACAAGACGGTCGCTATCAGCGCAAACTCCCGTGCGAACACAAGAATGACGGACAGTAAAAACACAATAGCGCCGATATTGATGAAGTATTCCCGATCTCGCTTCTTGAACAATCGGGAGGGAGACTTCCATTCTGCAATAACTTCCTCCTCAGAGGAAGAGACCCGTTTTTCTGCTTCTTGATCCATATGCCTAGTATAGACTACTTAGTTTTTAAGGAAAATAGATCATCTCCGGCAAGATAGTGCCCGTAGACACCTAGATCGAGCTTGGTGACGATCGAAAGCGGCGACGGAAGATGTTCTAAGCTAAACCAACCGATTTCGGTGCACTTCTCCGGCTCCCGTATGACGGGCGCCTGTCCCACTCTCACGCGGGCGACAAAACATGTCGGCACCCAATGCTGACGCTCGCGAGGTATGAGATGATCCTGAGCGGGAAATTGATACGCGAGAATAAGATCTACTCCGTATTCTTCCTTCATTTCGCGCTTAACCGCATCCTGCAGTGTTTCTCCGAATCGGACTTTCCCGCCCGGAATCTCCCACATACCGCGTTCGTTGGTCGCTTGTAAACCACGCTTGGTAAGGAATATCTCGCCCTTTTTGTTGAGGATAAGTGCGCCGACCGATACACCAATGTAATCAACACCGGGTTTCATTGTGCTTAAGGGTACTGCATTTTAGGGCTATCATTCAATAGAGCCCGATAGGCGCGCGTTGCATACACCGCCGAAAGATCGGCGCCTTCTACGTCTACTGCATACAGCTTAGTAAATCCTGCCGACGGTATCGTTTTGTCGTATCGGTTCACGACCACAACTACATCGGCCTCTGTTAGAGAGTCGACGACAGTAAACCCGTGCGTGCGTAATGCCGGCGCCATCCCAAACTGGACATAGGGGAACGATTCCACAAAATAGACCTTAGTCGGCCTCCTGGGCAATGACAAGAGATAGGATAAAATTTGTTTATAAGATATTCCCCAATAATCGAAGTCGAAATTTCGTTTCGCCTGTACGTATCCTCCGGTAAGCTGGTTGAAGTAGACGTATTCGTTCGGATGATGACGTATCATAAACCGTACGGCCGACACTCCATCCAAAACGAAAAGGCCCAAAATGCACACGGTGATAATGCTCCATATCCTACTATTTTTCTTCGCCAAATCCATACACCGTTTCACGCTATACACCGAGAATCCGATGATACTGGGGTATAGGTAATAAATATGCCGCCATCCGTCATACGTCCTCGCACGAAAAATTATTGCTCCACCGATGGTCCCGATAATAATGAGAAAAAGAAGCGTAAACATACCGGAGGCTTTTGCCCTATGCTGTTTCTCTTTGTACGCGCGATAGAGAAACCAAACGAGCCCGATACTCGAGGTTACGGTAACGGATAATAGACTGGTAATCCCGATCCAAACGACGAGATGGTGCCAGGGGACACCCGGACTGGTATAGAACTTCCCGAAGTAATACGTCGGGACACCGATGGGATCGAGCGACCGGTGGAGGAAACCCGCAATATTCTGCGGTATCCCATCCCAAAATACCGGGAAGAACGCTATAGTCGACACTACAGTCAATACGATATATGCACTACTCCATAGTATCTTTTGAAGAATGGTTTTTTTGGATATGAGAAAAATGCCTACGACACTCACGACAACCAAGAGCATTCCCTGGGGGCGTACCGCTATGGCAAACCCGGAAACGACCGCGTGAATTATGACCGCAGGAAAGGAAAGATCTGCCACAAAGCTCATAGAGTACAGCGCGAAGATGCTTGTGGAGAGAAATACCATATCCTTGCTGTTATAAAAGCTTTCCGCAAACATTCTGGGAGAGATGGCAAGAAGAACGCTTCCGAGAAGTCCGTATCCCGGATGCCCGGTTATCTTCCACAAGAATAGATAAAAGACGACAAGGGAAGCGGCAAAGTAAAGAAATTCAATTAGGTGCCTGCTACTCATCTCATCTATGTGCAGAGGCTTCTGGACGGCGTGACTCAATCCGTAGAGCACGGTTTCAAACACTGGGCCGTAGTACCGATCTTCGTTCGTCTTCAGAGCCTCGCTTCCTGAAACCACCCGCTCGTAATTTACCCGTCCTAATTCAATTTGAGAGTATTCATCGATCGACACGCCGTAGTCACGATAGACGTGCAAACCTATAGCCACAAAGACAAGGAAACAGAGCGTAAAAAGTATGTGGAAAACCCAATGATGTTGAACGCGGTGTTTCACAGGATAACGTCGCTCCCTCGTAGAACTTTTCATGAGCGGAGAGGGTAGGGCGAAATTGGAACACAACTTAACCAAGCCATTCTCTCCTAACTTTTTATTAAATTAATGAGCGCGGCCGTTGGCTCAACAGCTCTATTTCCTCCACCTAACTCACGAATAACCACTAATCCTCTCTTAGAGAGATCATCTACTTCCCTCCAAAATCCTTGGGCCGCTGTTATATACATAGTCACTCCATTCATAAAATTTCCTTTGTTATCAACACCGATTGGCGTCCATTTTCCATTCATATCTGCAAGCCCAAAAAAAGTAGCCACTATGTCTTCTGACTCAGCACGTTCGAATATGCTCATCAGCTTTCTAGGTAGTGCATCCATTAAACCGCTTTTCTGGACAACTTCTGCAACGGGCATTTCGTTATCCATCTGAACAAGAGGATTATCCGCAAGCTTCCGATAATAGTCAGTAAGACTGACGGGAAACTTTTCTATATTCTTTTCTGTAGGAATTGCTTTCCTGCTTAGCGCCTCTTCACCTCGTTTGCGTATCTCAGTACGAAGTTTTGTAGCTTTATGAACAACGACATCAATGCCAGTCCGCGCAAGCCGGGCACTTCTTCCAATGGGTTTAAATATGTGCCTGTCTTTCCCCGCTATGTTCACTTTAAATTTCTCGACACCTTTCGCCCACTTAGGATTTGCGATGAGGAGTGCTTCACCAACAATAGCTGTAGTTACGGCTGCTAAAGCTCCATAGTTTGTATAGACTTTGATATGGGCCGATTTCTTTGCTTTTTCTTCAAGCTTTACCATGGCGACCATACGTTCTTCTTCTGTTAATGCACTGTTAACCTCGGTAACTTCTTGAATTTCTTTGGCGTGTTGTTCCCGCCATGCATCTTTAGCACCCTGGAAGGTAAACGCTCTTCGAATTTTTTCTGTAATATTTACCCCACCCGGTGGCTTTTCCTGAGGCCGTCCGATACCGATATACATCGCATTTTCAGACATATGAGTCTATTTTATACTATTTATGCGGAGAGGGTGGGATTCGAACCCACGGTCAGCTTGCGCCGACGCTTGTTTTCAAGACAAGTGCACTAGTCCACTATGCGACCTCTCCCAAAATGTGCCTGCCTAAAAATGCTCGACCAGATCCAGACTTCAAGTATTTTTCAAATTTAAATGCTATATATTTATCGGCAAACGCAAAATATGAAATTAACCCTACTGGCAATCTATCTTTTGTTGCTCTAACTTGTCCTCTGGAATGTCGTATAGTCCTGTCTCTTAAATCGTCAGTACATCCTATATACCATCGTGCATCAGAACACTTAAGTATATAGACGTAATTCATAACGTCGGACTTCGTCTCGCCGTAGCTTTGCCGAATCATCGAGCGAAGCTCGCCTTCGTCATGCAAAGCATGACTTCGGCGAAGCGAAGGCGGAGGAGGTGGGATTCGAACCCACGCGAGCCTTACGGCTCAAGGGTTTAGCAAACCCTCGCAATGGACCAGCTATGCGACTCCTCCTGCACGCGCAATTATATCAAGAATATATGGCTTTACCTAGCGCGCCAGTCACGGCTCTCGATAACAAGCACAGAGCCTTTGTGCACGATAATGGTGGCATTATCATCACGGATTTCGTTACTGACACCACGGGTAGAGCCGAAACCCAAACTGAGGCGGGAGACATCGTACGCGAATCCTTTCATCGTAATGACCGCCGAATCCTTGAGCGGCAACACAGAAACATAGGCGTATTCATGAGGGGGTCTAAGTATGTACAGACGACGCACAATATGTACTTTATTATAGTTATCCACAATTTGTCCTAAAATATTGTGCGACTCTAACCTCAAAAGCAACCCTACTGCAGCGTATGTATGGTCAAACCTGGTTCCGATAGCTCCATATATAACCACGGATTTCGGATGCAACTTTACCGCCTCGTCTACTGCAAGCTCCAGGTCCGTCGCATCTTTTTGCGCGGGATACGCCACCACCTGTCCTGCATGCTTTTCAATAAATTTCCTTTCTGCTTTGGTCACGGAATCAAAGTCCCCGATGGCTAGATCTACCTTCGTTTTATGTTTGGTAAGCCAGTACGCCCCGCGATCAACTCCCATGATGAATGACGCTTCTCTAATGTCACGAAGCTCACCGACATGCAATGTGCCTCCGGCGACTATAGCTATGGTTTTCTTGGTATTCATATATCAACGGGCCATTGTGACGGCCCAAACTCGTTTGGCGCCTTTTCGTTTCAGCGTATTTGCCGCCGAACGCATGGTCGCACCTGTCGTAAATACATCGTCAAAGAGTATTATATCTCCATTTTGGATTGTTTTGACAGCCCGAAATACGTTTTTCATATTTCCAAGGCGCGCGTCGCGGGTCTTCATCGACACTTGAGGAGTGGTAATTTTTACCCGCCGAAGAATATCTGTCCGTACAGGAATATTCAAACGCGCGGCAACAGATTTCCCGAGTACTTCTGCCTGATTGAAGCCCCTGGACCTCAAACGCGTTGGATGAAGCGGGATAGGGATCGAGCAGTCGGCCTTGGGAACATCATTAAGAGATGATGCTGGAACGAGCCCGACAAACTCGGCAGATACATCAGAAACGAGTCGATATTTCAGCACCTTTACCGCCTTACGCACTGGTCCATCGTACCGGAAGAAACTCGTGAGTCCATCCAATCCATAACGTGTACGGCACCCGGGGTGAGTCACTCCGTCTATCGCCGGCCTCTCGCACATGGGGCAAATGGATTCATTGACCGCGACATAGCGGATTTTCGCCCGACAGCTCTCACAGAAATACGACCCCACTCTGCCGCACCCGACACAACGCTTGGGGAAAAGAAAATCCAGAATGCCCACAAAAAACCTCCAGGTACTATTATTGTACATGGAGGAATCCTGGTGTGGCGTCCCGCAAAAGCGGGACATCTAGAGATCCGACGTGTGGCGTCGCGAGTACGCGACATCCACAGCAGTACGCCTTGCGCGCGGACGCGCAACGGCTACTGTCTGTGGAGATGCCGGGTAATGAGCCCGGGTCCGAAAGAGTACATCACAAACGTCTACAAGCGTAGTCCATTTTGTTCTATACAAAAGACAGAATGGACAAATACTTCTGTATAGGGTTGATCGAATTGAATCGCTAAGACATGCCGATCGTCATGTCTCTGATGGCCCGGCTATGTTTACACCCTGACCCACTCACCGGACACAGTGAATTCAGGATGGATCTTAGTTAACGTATGCTTGCGCAAACGCCAACTGTGATCGCTTGAGAGATAACCGCTCAAGAAGAGCGAGGTATCTGTCTTCAAGCTCGCTAAGTGTATTAGCAATTATATTTGACAAGGTTTTGCGGCTCTTTTGTCATCGCCGGCTTGCTGTTTGTTAACGTGCATCTCCCGTCGAGTCATGCATCCCCAATGGAAGGAGTTACTTCACCTTTCCTCTAAATTCTTTTTCAAGCTCCCGTTTTTGCTCTTCTTTTCGCATTTTTTCCCGTTTTTCGTACTGTTTCTTTCCCCGTGCCAAGCCTACTTCCAGCTTCACTTGGCGGCCTGTAGTATACCAGGAAAGCGGCACCAGGGTCAAATGACTTCCATCTGTCTTTGACTTCAGGCTGATGATCTCGTTTTTGTGAAGAAGAAGCTTCCGCGTACGTTTGGCATCGTACTTTTCCAATCGCGCAAACTCGTAGGGGTATATTTCCGCATTCACCAAATAGGCTTCGCTCCCGATGAGTCGAACGAATGCGCCTTCAAGTTTTCCGTGTCCCCCGCGGAGTGATTTCACCTCAGGCCCCGTGAGAGCGATCCCCGCCTCAAACCGATCGGTGATTTCGTAATCGAATGTTGCTTTCTTGTTTATTATTTTCATAGGACGTATTACAGTTTGACGGCATAGAGTTTTCCGTTCGCAAGCAAAATTAACATATTGAGGCT
The DNA here is from genome assembly GCA_023245335.1 of Candidatus Gottesmanbacteria bacterium. Taxonomy (GTDB): domain Bacteria; phylum Patescibacteriota; class Microgenomatia; order UBA10105; family UBA927; genus UBA927. Next base: position 231,945 of record JAHFKK010000001.1, on the reverse strand, counting down.
TTCGGACGCAACAATCTCCGTCACTGAAAGCTTATTATCCCACACATATTGAGACATATATAATCCGTCTTTATCAAAGACCACTACTCTATGCTTATCGCGGTCCAGGACGTAGACCATTTTTGTATTGTCACCAGTATAGACGCTTAGATTCTTCCCAAGGGGTGTATCTGCACCTTGCGGCACGTAGGTATTTTCTTTTCCGGACGTAAATCTCGCGATGTCTCCCGTCGTACTACCCAACCAGACAGATCCGTCGATTGACATATTCGTGGCTCGGGACAGGTCGGGTAACGTATCGGGATTTAAATATTCAAATATATCACTGAACTCTTTCTCCGTCGCCACATATTTCCAGATCCGACTCTTTACCGTATCCAAAAGATATACGTTGCCGCCGAAGGCTACCATATCAGAAATCGTTCCCCACTCTGTTGAGGGCGGGATAGTATTGGGAATGGTTTTTTGGTCGGATAACCGAATCATGTGGATGCCCCCAGGCACCCATACATACATTTTGTCCCCGTAGATCGCGACATGACGTGCTCCGGAAAACGCATCACCGCCTCCGACAATCGTTCCGTTTTTGGTCGACGCCCCTACGGAAAACACCGTTTTGCCGTTTGCATCTAATACGCCTATCGTATCTTCAAATAACGACATGTCCGTCGCGGCGGCCCCTTTTTTGAGTAATGATACGTCAAAAAATATCTCCGGCGTGACATGGGTGATGTGCATGGATCGGGTCAGATTATCGACCGCTTCCGCATATAAACGGCCTGCTTTCTGCCCGTCTTCTGATCGGAGCTTTCGGGAAACGATGGGTGCCAGTAAATCTCTCGCCTGCGACAGGCGCTCCCGTCCCTTTACGGGATTCAAATCCAAAAGTGCCATGCCCTCGTCGAATGAATGCTGTGCCTGGGTAAGCGTTTCTGTAAGCGCACTGGTTTTGACGGTTGACTGTTGATGACGTATCCCCAACACCACGCTTATGACAAAAAGTGTGATGACTGCGTACGTCACCAGGCGTTTCGGCGACAATGCAGGCGTCCTATAAACAAACGTTGAGACCTTACGGAGGAACATTCGCTGCCTCTGTGTCGTAACCCGGCGTCCGATCGCTTTCGCCCGATGGAAAAATATAGTACGACCGACGGGCGGCGGCTGGGTAAGCACCTCTTTCATGACCGTCGTCTCCGATTCGGGTTGCTCCACCAACTCGCCCACCTGGAAAATAAGCGCCGCTCCACCTTCTCCTCCCTCTTTTTTATGTAAGAGCATCGTCAATTTTTCCGCGACCTCAATCGGAGGGAGATGATCAAAAACTCCAATAATTTCCTCGGAAGAAAGTGTCTGAACAAAGCCAGTCGTCGTCGCAATGACCACGTCTCCCAAACGGACATCACCCGAAAGGGACTGCGATGCATCAAGAAGCAAAGCGAGCTTTGTGTCCCGCTTGAGATACACGCGCCCTGGTCCCCGGGACACCATATAGAGCGTCGTGCCGACGGGCACCAAGAGAATGAGACTCACGATATCCTCACTCATCACAGCATCAGCAATAGAGGTTAACGCAGAAAGCGATACGGGCGGCGTGTCAAACGCATTCGTCAATTCCGTAAGAACGGCGACACCTCGCTGCCGGGCCATACCACCAACAGTACTCACCTCGACAACGCCGTAGGCATGAGGCGTTTGGAGTACCTGTCCCCAACGATCATCTGTGACCTGTCCCACGACTGAAGCTACCACGGGATGTACCATAGCTAAAAATTATCGTACCACGAATGAAGGTTAAAGCAGTATGATGGCGAGAATAAATATCGCAACAGAAGCAATAAAGTGGATGACCGAAGCCAAACGAAGAGCCGGCTCAAACGCCTCTTCCAATACACGAGACATAAGCTGTTCCTGACGCAATATAACAAATGCAAACACGATATATAGGCCAAGCCCGAATACAACGAGCCCTTTGACTACCAGGAACACTAAACTCGGTATATCGCCCGTCATGTGGTGCCCGATCCTTTCTCGTTTTCTAATAAGTCACTGATCGTTTCTACGACTTTGACCGGCTTCGGGACTGCAAGAAACTCAATATTCGGCGATTCCCCCGCCGTCTCCACGTAGACGTCGCCGTAATCAAAAAATGCAGCAAATATCCCGCCGCTTTTGAAATTCAAATCCTGCACTTTTTCAAGCCTCGCTTCCGAAAATTCCTTATACAAAAGATGGAGAAAATCTATATCGACGATGCGTTTATTGGTCACGATATAGATGTTGTAATACCACCGCAAAAAACTCATGATGGCAACCCCAAATGTCATGACGTACCAAAATGCGGTTCCCACGACAAAATACCGTGGCGGTATATCGATGGGTAATGTCAAAAATCGTAATAAAAAGGGGATGACAAGGAGCGGCGTCAGCAAAAGAATAGCTATCAGAAATATCGAGGGGACAAGGACGACGATGTGTTGTCGCAAAAAAAGAACGACATCTTCTCCATCTTCCTGCGTCTCGAATCGTACGCCGTCAGGACTTACTGCATAGCAGGTAAGAGGACTCATAATCGTCTTATGTTTTACCGACGGAGACACCGGCAACGACCGCGAGGGCGTTGGAGACTCTTCGATTTGCCGGAAAAGCGTAGGCATCAACGGGTATTGTACGTCACAACTTATTTTCTTTCAATGTTATAGAGAGGCCCAACAATTTGGATATTAGCGGGTGCCCGGAGGTTAAAATACGTTTTGAAATCATTGCCGTCAAACGAGTTACTCTTCCCATCTCCCGAGACATTAACCGTCGTCACTTTCCCCGCCCCGAAGTCCGCGCCCACAGAGACGCTCGACACGGAATTGTAGGCGAGGCTGCCAAGTTTCGAGCGTACCGTTGAAGCGTCCCATGTGTCTACACCGTCGGGATTGGGTTTGTCCGTCTGCGTGAGATGCTGTTGGGCGGAACCGTCCTGCTTTGCGAGAAGCAAAACGTTTACGATATCCGCTACTTCTTCGGGTTTGAGCCACGCAGTGCCTCCATATTGACTTCGCCCTCCCCAATCACAGTAAAACCATGGGCTATCGCGGTCGTAAGCGGTACTTTTTAGATCCGCAAAGCTTCCGACGGAGCCGCTTGTAGTGTCGACGGCACGTTTCGTATATGACGTTGATGACCACCCCTGTAGATCTCCCGTGCTATACACGTAGCCGCCGTGGGTGGAAGAAAAGAACGCTTTGATGGGCTGCCCTCCTTGCTTCATCACTTTTCCTGCGGTGGCATTGACTGCCTGCTCCCAATTCCCTCCTTTAGGATTGGGCTGGAATACCTGACACTGCTGAGTTGTACAGATCGACCCCTGAGCGTTATTGGTATAGGCCAACACATAGGAGCGCACTGCGACGGCTTGCGCCTTCAGTGCAGCAAGATCATGATCTGTCCATGAATCCGGCACTTCATACACCCTTTTTACGTAATCTTCGAGAGAAAAACTGCCGTAGCCGTCCACTTTTATCTGCATCCCTGTATCAACAGAGTCTATGGAATCAAAGTTGTAATACGCCCGCAGTATTGTGTCGTAATCCTGACCGGCTTTGGCTCGACCCCAAGCGCCATATTGATTAAGTCCTACCCGATTCGGTACGCCGTATGTAAAGAATCCGAACCCGCCGGAAAATCCCGGATTCTTCCCGTTTGTAAGGTCGCTTGAACACCCGCCGCCGCTTAAGGCGAAAAGCGGTATGTTAAGTCCGGCAAGCTTTTGCGCCAAATACTGCTGTTGTCGCGCAGAAAGCTGGGCAATGATGCCGGACAGCTGACTTTTGTATGCTTCTGCCCCGGCAACCAGCTTCCGGACTGAAACGGCGCGTTCGTCTGTATCCGCCTTAAGCGCTGTGAGCGTATTCCTCTCTTTCACAAGCTTTGCCTTCCGATCTTCCAGGTCCTGTAAGGCGATTGCGGTTTGCGCTATGGATTTCTTATCGTCATTTATGACCGCTTGTTGGTATGTAAATGCCCGAAGGACGGTACCGACATTCGTAGACGTCAAAAAGGGGAGAAGCGGATTGTACGTTATAGTTCTTCGGTAGAGCGTCCCGACGCGTTTATACGTCAGCTCCAACAACTGACTCATTTGTTTTTCTTCCAAAGCTATAGAGGCTTCTTCTTTGACAAGATTTCCACCGATGACTTGGATGCGCGCCTGAAACGCAGCGATATCGGATTCCATTTTCTGAAGCGCGTCGAGGTGGGGCTTTTCCGCGGCGGTTATATTATTCCAGGCTTGCTCACATTTGGCTATCCGATCGGCGATGCTGAAGTCATCCCCGCTGATCTGACACTCCTGGGCACGCACGAGGGTCACACCGCTAAATGCCAAAAATAAGATGAGAATAGCAACGCCAAATCCACGGAGAAATTTCATGAGTCATTCTATTGTACCAGAGGGAAACAATGTACAAAGATTTGAGTCCGATGACTTTTTTTGTCCTCGTGGATTTGCTACACTCGTATCATATGAGGCGGGCGATTCTATCGCTATGTTTATTTGTGGGGAGCTTCGTCGTGGGTATACCGGCGCATCTTACCGTACCCTTTCACGCACCGGTTGCATACGCGGCGGATTCGTCGCTCGGAAAAGCTGCGTGCAACTTTCTTACCGGCGCGGATCTCACTTCATGCCAAGACTGCTTCGATGGCGGTGGCGCCTGGACGGCGATCGGCTGTATCGGAGCAGGAAGCGGTGACAACGCCAGCCCAAAGCCGCTCAATGACTTTCTCCGGTCATCTCTGCAAATCGGCATAGGTGCGGGCGGCGGAATCGCATTTCTCCTTATTCTCTTTTCCGGATTCCAGACAATCATAAGCGCGGGCAATCCGGAAAAACTTCATGAAGCCAAAGAACTTATGACTGCGGCGATCACCGGGCTTCTTCTTATTATCTTTTCGGTATTCTTACTGAAGATTATCGGCTCGGATATATTGGCAATTCCGGGATGGAGCGGCGAAAGGGTGACGCCATGAACGCACTTGCTCAAAATATTAAGTTTGGCGATTATTCCATTGACGGACCTTTGGGCGCCCCGTTTTCAACTAGCGGAGCTCCTATCGGCCCGGTCATCGGGAGGGCGCTCCCGTATGTATTTGCGTTCGCAGGCATCGGGCTGCTCCTTATGATCATAAGAAGCGGATTTACGCTCATGCTTTCCGCCGGAGATGCAAAAAAAATGGAAAAGGGGAAAGCAACGCTCACCAACGCCATCATAGGTTTTATTCTTATATTTGTGGCGTTCTGGGTCGTCCAGATACTGGGTATTATGTTCGGCTGGCAAAGCAGTATCGGGACTATCTTCGGACAATAACACATTACTTCCCGAATCTCCTGTGTCGACCCTGATATTCACGGATCGCCTCATCCAATCGCCTCTCGGTAAAGTCCGGCATATGGAACGCAGGAAAGTATAACTCACTATAGACCCCCTGCCACGGCAAAAATCCTGACAGGCGCTTCTCTCCGCTCGTTCTGATGATAAGGTCCGGATCCGGAATTCCATCGGTATCCAGAAGCCGGGAAAGCTTTTCCTCGGTAATCTCTGACGGATCACTCACCTTACGGATGGCCCGAAGAATCTCATCTCTCCCGCCGTAATTAAGCGCAAAAATAGCGGTAATCTTCTTATTTCCTTTTGTCTGCTCTGTGACATCGGTTAACGATCTTTGTATGTCTGCCGCAAATTTAGACATATCCCCGATCACTCGCACGCGGACACCTTTTTCGTGCAACCGCGCCCAGCGCTTACGGATAACGTGCCGAAAAATCCGCATAATTCCTTCTACTTCTGTCGCGTTCCTGTGCCAATTTTCGGTCGAAAACGCCCAAAAGGTAATAAACTTCACTCCGCGCTTTGCCGCATACTCAACTAAAGGCTCCAGCACCTCATCTGCGACTTTCTGATGCCCCGCGAGAACGGGCAATCCATGTTCGCTTGCCCATCTCCTGTTCCCGTCCATGATGATGGCTATATGCATTGGTATATTTTTATTCATATGGATTCTGATTTTAGAATAAATGCTCTTGAATAAGATGTGCCCCTTTGGCCGGTGAGTTTTGTATAACTCTTTCTATCCCGCTCAATGCTTTCAGCTTCTCGATCACCAGCTGTTCGTTTTTCCCCTCACAAATGAGGTGCACGTTCGGTCCTGCGTCAATCGTGAAGTATACCGGAATCCCCATCTTTCGCCAAACTTGAGTCGCTTCTATGATCATTCTGGTTGTGTCGTTCCAGTATGTGAGGGGTGGCACCTGTGTCTGCATCACGTGATGCATATCGAGACAATCTTCTTCGATCACTTCTCCCAAAGCACATATGTCTTTCTTTTGAAGCGCTTTTTTGCACCGGTCCAAGCGCGACGGAATCGCTCGAAGCCGGGCGGAAATAAATGGGCTTGTTGTAACCGTCTCCATGCCCTCGGTTGTCGAAATTTTCTTCATACGAGAATCTACAATGACAAGTAAATCCCGTAGGTCCCAATGTGTATTGGGGTAAAGAGAAACTGCATATGAATCGTCGGATGTCTTTCCTTGCCGCCATTCCACATATCCATCGGGGATACTCCGGCAGGCAGACCCGGATCCCATACGAGCGAATACGGTCAATTCTCTTTCGGTAAACGCGGTACCTAATGCGGCAAACCCGGAAAGCGTGAGTGCCGCAAATCCCGAGGCAGAAGCTGCGGATCCCGCGCCTTTGGGAAATGTATTTTTCGTGACAACTCGGGCGCGATCCATCCGTCCAGAATGTTTTCGAATTCGATCCAGCCCTCGTATCACTCGCGCCGTTTCTTCTTGAGAGAACTCGCCTCCAAGAAGCGATACACTGTCAGCCGTAACTTTCGGAGAAAATTCCACTGTTGTTATCGTGTATGCCCCGCTTAAATTCATTGAGATGGAAGAATTGAGCGGCAACCGAAGCTCATTATCCTGCTTCCCCCAGTATTTGATAAATGCGATATTCGCTGGCGCAAGTGCTGTTGCTTTCATATTATTCCTAATACTTTCAGATTATGTATCGCGGCTTCCGAAAGCTGCAACGTATGCGACGCGATGCCAAACGCAACCTCTCGTTTATCAAAAAATTTCACTTCATCTACCTCGTGCGGGTGCGGTTGAAACGGCCCATCGTATTTTGCGGTAAAAAGAGCTTCCATCTCTGTTTCGTACGGGAATTCCACGACATGTTTACTATGAAACGTAAACGGAATCTCTATTCCCAATTCTTCCTGTATTTCGCGCTGCATCGCATCCTCATAAGATTCACCTTTTCCGACATGGCCACCGACAGATGTGGACCACCAGCCGGGTCGTGTGTCTTTACTCATGCTGCGTTTTTGCAGTAAGACCTGACCCTTTGAATTCAAAATGAGAAGCTCAACGGCCCGATGGATAAGCGTCTTATCGCTATTACATACTGACCGTGGTTTATAGTCTAGGACGTTATCGTTGCGATCAACCACCACAAACAATTCTTTCTGGTCATCTGTCTCTACACGTACTCCTGATGCCTTGACTGAAATGTGGATAACTTGTCCCCCTACTTTTGCTATCGCGTCCTCAACCGTGGGTAGAGTTTCCCCCGACGCCACTGCGATCATGCAGTCCCCGCCCCCCGCTCCCGAAAGTTTAGCTCCCCATGCTCCCCCCTCTTTCGCCGCAGCAATAAGCGCCTCCAACTTCTCGGAACTTACCCCAAGATCACGAAGATAGTCCTGATTGAAGTTCATAAGCGTACCGACCCGCTCCCAGTCCCCCTCCAGTAATTTCACTTTCGCTTCTTCGGTAAGTTTCGTAATCGCGTCATAAATCCTTCCGACGCGTTCAGGCTGCGCATTCATTTTTTTTGAAACCGCCGCCATAAGGGTCACGGTGTCCGCCTTTACTCCGGTGTATCCGATAACTAAGGGAATATCACCTATAGGTAATGGCTCTATCGCTTTGCCACCGGTCACAAAATATAGACTCCCTCCAAAAATCGCTGCGGCGACGTCAAAACCCGATCCTTTGCCCTGCACGTCCAACACAGTTTTGTACGCGAGATCAAAAAGCTGTTTTGCATCCAGTTTTTTCCCTGACAACTCTGACAGCGCCTTCAACACACAGACCGTCGATGCCGAGGAAGACCCAAATCCAAACTGGGGAGAAAAGTCCGAGCTGGTCACTACGTTCACTCCACCGGACATGGGGTATTTCTCAATAAAGTTTTTTACTGCGATCTCTACAAATTGAGCTCCTTTTGGGATTACTCCTTTTCCTAATTCACTCATGGATCGCTGGTGTCCCGATATGTTGACTTCCGGCGCGTCGAGAATGAATAATTTCTCTGTTGTAAGCTCGACCGCTGCACGCATCCTTTGATCGACTGCTGTCACTAAACACGGCCGGTCATAGACCACTGCGTGTTCACCAAAAAGCATTAATTTTCCCGGAGCGGAGACCGTGATATTCATCGCATTTCCAATCGTATTCCCTCTTCTCCAAGGGTGATGGGCTGGATAGTGTATCCGTACTTTTTGACTAATGCGGCGATGCGGTTGGGTGCCTTGTGATAACACAATAGGAATCCGACCCCACCCGCCTTACCTCCACCGCCTAATATTTTTGCCGCTCCTCCTGCGGCTTCTATATCCTGAACAAGCGGAATAACTATCGAGCTCACTACTCCTACATCCTCCAAAGTCCGCTCGCCGATTCGTAATGCGTCTATGAGTTCTTCTTCCTTCCCTTCTTTCATTGCCACGGTCACTCGCTTCACCTGCAGTTCATTGAGGTCGAATAGTTTTTGCATATCCTCCGGCTGTTTTTGCACCCGTTCTCGCACAAGCGCAACCATTTCACCAGTCGTTTCTTTCGGTCTCCCCGTATTGATAAGGAAAAAATGATCAAGCGACGGGTGCGGCCGAAACGGCAGCTGCCAAATACTTTTCAGAAACTCCAACTCTTTCCGAAACCAAATAAATCCACCCATCGCAACCGTCGTATTGTCTCCGCCGGATGGCGTCCCATGCTGTTTCTTTTCTATTTCATATGCAAGTTCGTTTATCCGTATGGGATTCCAAAGTTTGGTGAAGTAATACATGATGGCGCCTGTAAGCCCGACTGCGACAGCCGCCGACGAACCGAGATGAAATCCGGCAGGAATAGCTGACCGGATGGTCACCACAACCGGAGATGGATGCTTGAGCTTAAGTGCGTCGAAAAGATATTGCACCGCATACGCGGCGTGGTCTATCGGCTCATCGGAAATAATCGTGACGCCTTTCTTCCCTTTATCTTTTTGTTCTTCAATGCTGACTGTTAGTCTCAAGTTAATCGCAGCAAGAAGTGCGGGCTTCCCGTACACAACTGCATGCTCTCCCATGAGATGAACTTTTCCGGGAACTGACACGATGACTTTCTTCATATCACGACACCGGTTTTACTTTTATCCCGTACGGGATGACGCCGTCAGGATCCGGATGCATCACGCGGCGAACGACGGTTTTCACTTTTGTACCAAAGACCAAATGCGCGGAGTTCCAATCAACGAGTTGCGCTTCAATGCGCTTCCCGCCTTCTAGTTCGACGAGAACAACCGGATACGGCGCCTGATCCATAAAATCTCCGGGGGGCACGCGGACAAGCGTCCATGAGATAATCATCCCAGTTTTACCAAGGAGTTGTGCTATATTTTTCTGATTCCGCCAAATTTTGACTGGTGACTGCATACTATATTTCTAATATATGGACAACGGCAGTCGCTCCGCTGCCGCCGACGTTATGCGCAAGCCCTACGCGCGCCTTCTTCACTTGCCGCGCGCCTGCATTCCCACGCAGTTGCTCGACTAACTCTGCTATCTGTTTCACTCCCGTCGCACCAACCGGATGACCGCACCCCTTCAATCCACCGGATGGGTTTACGACGACGCGCTTTGCTTTCCCGATCGTCGCACTTCCCCGCTGGATCGCGGAAGCGGCTTTTCCTTTCGGAAAAAAGCCAAGATCCTCTGTCGCCAATATTTCCGCTATGGTAAAACAATCATGTACTTCCGCCACGTCAATATCTTTTGCGTCCATTCCCGCGAGTGTATACGCTTTCTCTGATGCTTTTTGGGTTGCTGACAACTCTGTCAGACTTTTCCGCTGTGCCAACCCTAGTGTGTCGGTAGCAACCACTGAAGCAATCACTTCTACACTCCTTTTGGTTCGTTTCGTACTCAAAACGACTGCCGCGGCTCCGTCTGATATCGGGGAACAGTCCAGTAATTTTAGAGGGTCAGCAACCTTGCTACTTCGCATCACCTGATCAACCGTCACTGCAGTATGAAATTGCGCATTCGGATTAAGCGTTGCGTGATAATGATTTTTGACAGCAACTGCCGCCATATCTTCCTCGGTCGTACCAAACTCACGCATGTGTACACGCGCGAGTATCGCGTAGAGCCCCGGAAATGTGGCGCCCGCTAGCCTTTCCTCCTCACTCCCCGCACCCATGAGCGCTGTCGCGACATCCTCAGGCTTGTGGTCTGTCATCTTTTCTATCCCCAAGACAACAACGGTCTCGTACTGACCGCTCATGAGGCTATTTACTGCGTTATGGATCGCGAGCCCTCCGGAGGCACACGCGCCTTCGATTTTGAACGCGGGAACAGACAGCCCCAACTCTTCGGCAAAAAACGCACCCAGGTGTTCCTGGCCGCCCAACATACCGGAAAGCATGTTTCCGACAAATAGAGCCTGTACGTCTTTACTATCGATATCAGCGTCTTTCAGCGCTCCGAACACAGCAAGTCGAGCGAGTCCCCTGGGGGACGCGCTCCATAATTCACCGAACTTCGTTGTTGCGACACCCGCGACAAAAGTTTTCATATTTTGTGTGTTTGCTTGAGATACTGCACGTAGTCAATATAAATTTTCCCTTCTATCTGATCACGAACCGTCTGTTTTCGTGCAACTTTCGATTTCTGGCTTGCGGCAAGAGCGTCTGTTGTCTCCCATACAAAAGCATCGCTTCCCGCTCCTGAACCATATGACGCCATAAATATTTTTTGTCCGGGCTTAGCGATATCAAGTACCGCAGCTAATCCAAGCATCGCCGATGCGGAATACGGATTCCCGATATGATCGACCGTAAGTGAAGGCGCAAGTTGTTGGGGTGTAAAGCCGAGTCGTTTGGCTACAGCTCTCGGAAACTTACCATTGGGCATATGAAAAACGCACCAATCAAAATCCGATGGCTTCATCTTGGTCATTTCGAGCATCCGCGTCGAGGCTCCCATCACATGGGTGAAGTATGCCGGTTCTCCGGTAAATCGACCGGCATGCGACGGATAGCGTATCCCATCCCTACGCCAAAAATCCGGAGTATCGGACGAATACGATGTGTCGCCGCGGAGCCGTGCGATGACTCCTTCACCACCCAAAATATAAGCAACGCCTGCGGCAGCCGAAGTATATTCCAAAGCATCATGGGGCTTACTCTGTGCCGTATCGGTACCGATAGCTAATCCATACCGCGCGTGTCCCGCTCCGACCAATCCTGCGATCGCCTGCATCCCTGCAGTTCCTGCTTTACACGCAAACTCCATGTCCGCAGCCAGATACGAATGACCGATACCCAAAAGCTCGCCGACAATAGTGGATGTGGGGTTCACGGCATACGGGTGGCTTTCACTCCCCACAAACAAAACATCTATATCGGTTGGTTTCCCCGCAAAAACATCAAGGCTTCGGGTCGCGGCTTCAAGCGCTATCGTCACTGCGTCTTCATCAAGAGCCGGCACCGATTTTTCCTTCACTCCAAGCGATGGAATAACCTCATCCGGATTCTTTTTCCAGGCCGCCGCGATATCGGTAAGGTTCAGTCGGTATATAGGTATATACGTCCCGTAGGAAACAATTCCGATCATGTTGTGCTTCCTCCTCTTGCTAGTCTCTTATGGGAGGCGGCAAGCGATCCCTCCTCAAGTGAAGATAAAAGCGAAAGTTCTCCCGCAAGAACTGCAGCCGCTATTATTTCGGCGAGAGCACTCGCATTTTTACCGTCATGGCCACCGGCAACTCCCAGGATATCCAGCGCTTCCTTTTGCGTCGCAAGTCCGGTCCCTCCCCCGACAGTGCCCACCATGAGATCCGGCAGATAGACGCTGACATAAAGATCTTCCCCATTTACGACTTCTGCAGTCGTCACACCGACAGCGCACTCGGAAACGTGCGCAGGGTCTTGTCCCGTCGCGATGAATATGGCCGAAAGAACATTCGCATACTGCGCGTTAAAGCCCATGGAACCGCTCATCGCACTCCCGATCATGCACTTGGCAAGCCATGTTTCATACGCAGATTTTGCAGTAGTTTTGAGTGTGTTCTTGAGTACCCGACCGGGCACGGTGACCTCTGCCCATGCTTTATGCCCACGATTCTCCACAAAATTTTGCCATGATGGCTTTTTGTCCGTACAAAAATTTCCGGAAAGAGCGACACATGCGATACCTGTTTCTTTTTTGATATAAGCGGCGGCGGCATCGGTCGCGAGCGTCACCATGTTTAGCCCCATGGCATCTCCGGTATCGTAGACAAACCTGGCGTACCGATATCTCCCGACCCCTCGAGAGGTAATCTTCTTCAGGGTTAGGTGATGTGACGTTGATTCGGTAACTTTTTTGAGGTCCGTAAAATGCGTGTCGAGAAATTCGTACAGCTTTTTGCTCTCGGAAAGATTGTTGACGCGAAAAACCGGACCACGTGATGCTCCCGCCGAATGACTATTGGTTACCGCACCGCCGCTTTCCATGATCGCCTTACATCCGCGATTCACCGATGCGACAAGTGCACCCTCTGTCGTTGCAAGCGGAACATACGTATCTCTCGTCCGCGAATGGAGATCAATAACCCTTAGTGGTCCCGCGACACCCATGGGTACCTGTGCGACACCAATCATGTTCTCACAATTTCTTGTTGAAGCGGCAGATTCATCCAGACTAAACGTCCCGATATTGGTAAGCGGGACATTGGTTTCCTTTTCTAATGCTTTTCGACGATCTGTTGCCGATGTGTATTGACGTACATTCATAGGAATGGAACCTTAAAAATTCCCCAATAATACATAAGGGCGCTATATCCTGCGACTATCGGGAAAACGATGGCGCAAGCGAAAATGATACGCGGCACATCAAGCCGGAGAGCAAAACGTATGGCAAGATAGGACAACATGACCTTCCACCATAGGAGAGTGACGCTAAACACCAAAAACAGCCCGCTAAAGGCGAGGCCCATGAGGCTCGTCGTTCTTGGGGGCGGCAGAATGACATAAAGAAGGGACGTGATAAAAAACCACATCACCGTGGGAAGAAACGTATATCCCCATGCAACCAGAAGGGCCGTAAGTCGAATTTTTGCTTTCAGTATGAGTCCCGCGAGCCAAAACGCGCCCACGGTGACACCATAACTTCCTACTGCCGCTAAAAACAAAATGACGAACTGTCGGGTGAAAATGAAGGGGCGGAATGTGGCAATCTTCACGACACTCGCAAGAGCAAAGTAGAGAGAAAGGAGTATGGCGATTGCGGTAAGCTCGCTCGCCCTACCGTGATCAACTATTCGCCGGTAGGTCTCATACGGCCGGACTATCAGGCCAATTGTTGTCCGTCCAAGCGTAACGGCCCCCATTGCGACTGTCGCGAGTGCATCCATACAGGAATAGTCGTAAATGGGAGCTAAAACCCGCGCTGGAGTGTGGTCACAAGAAAAGCGATTGCGGATCCAAAAACGAGATACAATCCCGCGGCAACCGCGATACTCATCCCGATAAACCACGGCCACGGCATCACTTTGAACTGTTTTGTGAACCGTTTATATAGCCCAGTAAACGGACCCAACGTCTGAGTCGGCAAATCGGTTACTTCTTCCCATCTCTTTACGAATCGCTGGTATGTTGTGTCGATCATGGGTTAGACGGACAAAAATAACTCCACAAAATTCTTCCTTGCCCGAAACAATCGGGATTCCGCACTTTTAAATGATATGGAAAGCTTCCGTGCAATATCCTCAACCGGTACGTGCTCGAGATATTTAAGCACCAACACCTGGCGATACACAGGGGCTATCGTCTTGAGTACCTTGTGAATTTTTTCTCTCACCAGGGTCTCATCGAAAGCTGCTTCAGGGCCGACCAACGGGGAAACGAGCATTTCCAATTGCGGAATCTGGGAAAAAACCAGATGTTTGATTTTTTTTCTGCGGTAGAAATCGATAATTTTGTGCTGACAAATGGAAAAAAGATACGTTCGGATACTACTTTTGCCCTGAAAGTCCCGGAGTCCCTCCAAAAAGGCAAACAACGTGTCCTGCAGGATTTCTTCGGCGTCCTCTCGATGGGCGATGCGCCCGTGGATATATCGCCTCAGTTGTGGAGCGTATTCACGATAAAACTCAAGCACGACTCGTCGGTCATGCGTAAACAATCGAGAGACTAGCGTCGCGTCATCCATGGGATAATCGTTGACTATAACACAATTGACGGCATGCCTCAAATTCCCTACACTGAAAATATGATCGTTTATGCCGTGGATTTGCAATCTCTCGCTCCCAACCCCAATCTCAACTCATTCGGCCCGCTTGTGACGGCAATCGTCAGGAATGCATTCGTTTTTGCCGGTCTCATCAGTTTTATTTTATTGATATTCGGTGGTTTTCAAGTTATAGTAGCCGCAGGAGACGCGAAAAAAGCAGAACAGGGAAAAGCTGCTATAACCGGCGCGGTCATCGGACTTCTTGTCGTTCTCGGGTCATTTTGGATTGTGCAGATCATAGAAGTCGTCACCGGACTGCACATTTTATCGCCGCAGGTATAATACGCTTATGCAACAAGGGGTACGTGTCATCGCCGACAATCTCGTTGGATCAATCCAAAGCCCACTGGATCAAACCGGCTATGGAAGCGTCCAAACCGGTGCGGTCGGACTGTTTATCACGAACGTCATCCGATTATTTTTTGTGGTTGCGGGGATTTACGCACTTTTTAACTTTCTCATTGCGGGATTTGCGTATATAAACGCCGGGGGCGACAGCAAAAAGCTCGCTTCTGCGTGGGATCGTATCTGGCAATCACTCTTGGGGCTTATCATCATCGTCGGCTCGTTTGCCATCGCGTCACTCTTTGGGTATCTTATCTTTGGTCGTGCGGACTTTATCTTGAATCCGACCATTTACGGTCCGCAATAGCATATGCATCATTTAGCGCAGGCAGTACCACTTGGGAAAATCGGCGGAGAAGGACTCGGGCCATTTGGCAACATTAGTGGCGATACGTCCGGGGCAAGCGGGCTCAAAGGGATTACTACTATTGTCTCCTCTACGATCGGCATTATGACGGTTGCGGCGGGTATTTGGTTTCTTTTTCAATTCGTCATTGGCGGATTCAACTGGATAAGCTCGGGTGGCGACAAAGCGAAGCTTCAGGCCTCACGGGATAAGCTCACCAACGCCCTCATCGGACTTATTGTGGTCGTCGCCGGCTGGGCAATCTTGGCACTTGCCGGTACGTTTCTGAATGTTGATTTGACTATCCAAAATCCCGGCGACCTACTCAATAACCTAAACCCGTTACGGTGACGCTATGACCAAATATCTCGCACAAATCACGAATCCGGTACTTCCCACTACACTCGGGAGCGGCGGCAGCGAGGCGGGACCACCTGCTATTGGATCGCTTATCTCCGGACTGGTTGGTGTGCTTCTCATCGTCTCATTCCTTGGTGCGCTACTCTTTCTCATCTTGGGGGGATTTGATTGGATTACTTCGGGTGGCGACAAAGCGAAGCTAGAATCCTCACGGGATAAAATTACCAATGCGCTGGTCGGTCTTGTCATTGTGGGTGCAGCGTGGGCACTTATGACCGTCGTCGGCAACTTCCTGGGCATACAATTTCCCAATCTCCAGTTTCCGACGCTTGTCCAACAGTAATAACGAGAAGAAAGTTCCGTGTTGACAACGCCCGCACCGTTGCGCAAAAATAAATGGTAGACTATACTAAATAGCGTTGAAGGAAGGAAATTATTATGGAAAAAGTTTTTGCCCAAGCAACCCTTAATGTTCCCCAGCCCCCGACGTTCAAAATTTCTGATCTCGGACAGCTTATCAGCGCACTTGTAGGCACGATACTTATTCTTGCCTCACTTTTAGCATTTCTCTACCTGGTCCTCGGAGGAATCAAGTGGATTACTTCGGGCGGCGATAAAGCCGGCATGGAAGAAGCACGCAACAAAATTACCCACGCCATTGTCGGACTTATTGTCGTCGGTTCGGCTTGGGCCATTATGACGCTCGTCCAAAACTTTTTGGGCGTGCAGATTATCGGCGGCACTATCTCGCTCCCGAAACCATACTAAACTTCATCTTTGTGTCTTGTCTCCAGCGTTTCCATACGTAATAATACATATATATGCGTGACTGTGCTGTTCAAGGTGTTGCGACCATACGCTGCCTCGAACCTATGTTCGCCAACGTCGTGACATCCCTCGTGTCACTGGGGGCGGTCGCGCTATTTATTATGCTTTTGGTCGGTGGGTTTAATTTCCTCTTTTCCGCAGGAGACCAAAAAAAACTTGAGGCCGCCCGCGGAACAGTCACCTCGGCAGTCGTGGGGCTTGTCATCATGTCGCTTGCTTTTCTTATCATCAAAACGATCTCCGTGTTTACGAATGTCGACGTCACATCGTTTACCATCCCAACACAATAAATTGACGGGCTACAAAATTTTGGTGATAATACATATATGAAGCGAACTGTCCTTTTCATTCTTCTCTCCCTTCTCTTGCTATTTTTTGCCTCGTTCCGCCTGGCCACACCAGCGTATGCAGCGGGAGCTCTTCTGGGAGGAGAAGGCCGGGATATCATGTCCTATAACGACACGATGATCGGTTTCGTTATCGGCACGATGGGCGCCTGTAGCGACACCGACGTACCGGGAACATTGGCTGACGACATTTTATATTATGCACAAAGCACTGCTAATTTTGTGTCACAATACTCACCGGGGGCCTGTCCAACTGCGCTCAATTACAAACACAGTGCGCTTTCCGGCCTTTCGTCCTCTGTGCTTGCAATCTATAGTAACCCGCCGGCAAGCACACAGCAGTTTGCCATGGACCTGGGACAGACGCTTGGATTTATTCCGCACCAAGTCGAGGCACAGGGTATAGGATTTTCGGGTTTGCAGATACTCTTACCTATATGGAAGGCTTTCCGCGATGTCGCCTACATATTGCTTGCTATCATTCTTATAATCATCGGATTTATGGTGATGTTCCGGAAAAAAATCGACCCAAAGACCGTAGTTACAGTCCAAAACGCACTTCCGAGGGTGGTAATCGCATTACTCTTGGTCACGTTTTCCTACGCCATCGTAGGATTCATGATTGATCTCATGTATCTAGTCATCGTCCTTGCCGTCAATGTCATTGTGGGTGCGGCAACGAGTCCGGGGGGTAACGTAAACTCGTTTGGAGCACTCATAAGTGGACTTGTATGGAAACCTACTTGGTTGGATCCGAGTTCTTGGTTTCCAAAACCCGCTCCAGTTACGGTTCATGACGTGACCGATCTCCTTCTCAACGGCGGATTAGGAGGACTGCTGCGATTTTTCTTCGGTGCAGGATTCAGTGCCGTTGACGATATAGGTAAATTACTTACCGGCAATTGGAATCCCGGCGTCAAGATCGCGGCGACTGCTGTTTGGGGAATTATGACGTTTCTGTTTGCCGGCGGGGGGACAAAGGGTCTCGCCGTCGCGGGCTTAGCATACGGCCCGGTATTATTAAACGTTTTGGTTCTTATCATTCTCATCTTTGGTTTAATCCGCCTTGTATTTATGCTGGTCGACGCATACATAAACATCATTATTTCACTCCTCTTTTCACCATTCCAACTGATGCTGGAGGCAATCCCCGGCACGAATGCGTTTAGCAGTTGGTTTCGTTGGCTGATTGCCAAAATTATTACCTTTCCCTTGACCGCCGTCCTTCTTCTTATCGCAGCCTTCCTTACCTCGCAAGAAAACGCTACGAAGTTGTGGGCTCCGCCGCTTCTTTCAAGCGGCAGCGGCGTTACCGGCGTATCTGGTTTTATCGGACTCGGCATGCTTCTGGTCATACCGAACGTTGTTGCCAGCATACAAAAAGCTATGAAAGCAGAACCATTTATCCCCGGCGGCTTGGGCACGGTATTGGGGCCGGTGGGCTCAGGCGTGGGGCAGCTGTTCCAAATGGGATATCAGGCCTCATTTATCGGAAGCGCCATACGTCATAAGCCCGACGCAAGGAGCCCGGTCCAAACGCTACGTGAAGGCTCGCAAAAAGGATTCACCTCCATAACCGGTCAAGGAGAGGGACACTAACACACGGGGTGTTCCAACGCATGAAGCGAATGGGTTAGTGGTGACCGCCACCGCCACCGCCACCACCTTTCTGCTCTTCTATGGATTGCTCTGCCGCTATAGCGATGGTTGCCAAGACCACCACCCACCAATACGTCCGCACCATTGCCAATACCCGGTCACCGACGGTCGTATGAAATTCCCTACGTAAATCCTGGATATATTCTGGATGATGGATAAACATCCCCATGTCGTGAGCGGTTGCTAGTACCTCTTCTATTTTCTTCTCGTCCCACGCGTTCCCGTGATATCCCGTATACCGCAAAGAATATGAAATCTTCTCCGCAACAGAATGCGGAAGGTGGGAGAGTTTGTCATCGACAAACTTCGCCCATCTGTCCCTGCCAACGATAAGCCGGACCGGCGCCAGCATCCAGGTATTTTTTAGGGGCCGCAGGTCGGCTTCCGCAAGTATCTTCCCTGCGGCTGTCGCCCCCGGCACCATGCCAATCGTCCATAGATTGCGGTGCCTGTTCATTTCGATAAGCACTCGCATCATCTGCACAACGGTATTTTCCGCAGCTTCCGGACCCGAATATCCGATAATCTGCTCACGAATTTCTTTAATTTTTTTGAGCGACTCTATGGGGTCATTAGGAGACAGCAGCATATCCTGATTGGACATAAACTCCAGCATCGCGTCACGGGCCGCCATTTGCTGCCCCACGTCACGAATACGCCGGTGCATGGCAACCGTACCCAGTTGATAGAAATTCGACTCTTT
The DNA here is from genome assembly GCA_023245335.1 of Candidatus Gottesmanbacteria bacterium. Taxonomy (GTDB): domain Bacteria; phylum Patescibacteriota; class Microgenomatia; order UBA10105; family UBA927; genus UBA927. The sequence goes on along the minus strand of JAHFKK010000001.1, from coordinate 212,759 downwards.
CCAGTCCATGTCGGTAAGAGACATGGTAAGCGGCATCTTAAGTTGTGCTATCGCGTCCATTTTGTTTCTGAATACGCCGCTTGCTGCTTCTACCTTCCGGCTCCGATACACCTCCGTCTGCAAGTCCGACAGTACCTGACGAAAACTTTCCATTCGGGAAGGATCAATGTGAAGAAGCGTGAGGTATGGGACCACCAGAGCATCAAAGTCCTTTTTCTCCCCGAGATCCACACGGGCAAACTGCCACTCCTTTTCGTGTGCCATCTTAAGTTCCGCAAGCGACAGCGCTTCTTTAAATTTCTTCCATTCCTCGTGGGCAACGTTATGCTTCAAAAGAATCTTCTCCGTATCTTCCTCGAGAAGCTCGAGGAATTTAGACGGGTTCCTGCGGAGCATACGATCCAAAATGGGCCTGCGCTCTGCGGCATTGCCGGCGATAAGAAGCTGTATGGAAAGCGCCTGATTATCCAGAAGCGCAGCGTTTTCCGGCAGCTTTTTCATATCAAGCATTTTATTCCGGAGCTCATCCGCAATTCCTTTTTCCAACCGCCACGCTGTCCCATCATAAAATCCTCCGGAAGCCATAAATCCGGGTCCCAAAAGCTCGCTAAACGATATGCCGGTTGCGTTTTCGGCAAACTCCCACGCTTCCATCTGTTCCTGGCGCATCGCATCATGTTCGTGATGCTTAGCATCCTGCCACTCAGGCGTTTTCGTCAATTTAAACTTATGACCGACGCTCTCGAGCGCCCCGCCGATTTTTTGATACCAGTGCGGATCTTTATCTGTAATTCCTTTTGTCCGTAAAAGATTTCTTCGGAGTACTCCCCGTGCGGTTATCCCCATTTCACCACCGATGTTAAAGCGGGAAGCAAATGTCTCCGGGTTGAATATACGCTGGAGATCTTCAAATGCAGGAGCGCGCATGACATCTTTGCCCGATACTGCATGATATTCGACAGAGGGCGGGATAGACATCATGGCGCCGATCATAGCCATGCGCCCGGACCCGATCATAGCGGTCCGTGCCGCCCATAGCGCCATACGCACTTCGTACTCTGCCGGCTCTTTGCCCGTCTGTACTTTGAGATACTCCACGAGACGTTTACGCACTTCTATATCGACCGGTGACAGACCCCGGGTTTGGATAAGTTCCTGGGTGAAACTATCATTCAGCATTTCTTCACGGTGTGAATATATCTGGTAGAGCCTATCGACTTCATGAAGCTGATCCTGCTCACTTTCCGTAAGCGCTTTCCCCTCGCCCTTCTTTTTCAATAAGTCTTCACGGGCGTTACGGAGTTTTGACATGGTGATATGGAGTTCGGTGTAGCTTTGTACGTCATCATCCCACAGCATGACGCCTTCTGAGGCCAAATCCATCTGCTGCTGGATTTCATGCATGAGCCGCTGGTCGGCAACGGAAAGCGAGGTTTGGACTTTACCTTTTTCCGGATCAAAGCCCTCCTCTCGTTGTTTTGCTTTCAACTGCTCCAAAACCTTTTCCCGCTTCATGGGTTTGCCGTCCCAACTGATTTCTTCCTGTAAATACTTGAGCGCCTCGCCATATTTCCCTCGTTTTTCCGCCATGAGCTCAAACATGACATGTTCATAAAGACTGTAGGCTTCGTTCGAATGGTCGAAATTTTTGTAGAGATGGTCAAGGTCCGCTCCTTGCAGGAGTGACATCGCTTTCAGCCGGTCTTTCACGTCACCGGGGTTATACATGAGACCTTTGACCGCATACTCAAACTGACCGCGGCTATCCCAGTGTTTCTGATAGAGCTGTACCGAAAGATGATACTCACCCCCGTACTTCCAAACCAAATAATCTTTAAACTCCTGGAATCGCTGGTCCTGGGTGAGGGTCGGACGCGTTTCTTCCCTGCCGAGCGAATAGATCTGATCAATGAAGTTAAAATACCATTCCGCCTCTCCCCCGTCTCCCTTTATAATGGTTTCCACATCTGCGGCCGGAATATAACGGAAGTCAGGAAAAACCTCATCGTCCCGATGTAATTCTGGATTGGGCGAGGATCCTTTAATCTCGCTCCAGGCTACCACCCGCCCGCCTCGGAGCTTTTCTTGATGTTTTTGCATCCGAAGATCCGTGAATCGTTCAAAATACCGAACCCGCTCAACGGCTTTTTGTACCAGTTTTTCGTCTATTCCTTCCTGCCGCCCCTTTTCCACCATACGCCTCACCGCATCGTCAGTGAGCCTGCTGTCATATGCCGCTCCGGGATCGATCCGAAAACGGTACTGCAGATCCTGAAGATCTTTTGCAATCGGCGAGTTTTTGAGATCTGCGTCTGTCCCCTCGTTGTACAGACCTTCAACTTCATTCGTCAACTCCGGATCGTTCCCGCTAGCCGCATCCTCCCCTACTCCTCCCTCTTCTCCCTTCCCTGACCCTCCGGAAATTTCCGGCATCGCCCGGTACTGTAAGTCTGTAAGGCTGGGATTCTCAACAATAATCCGCCGGAGGTATTTCTGCGCTTCCCGTCCGGTAAGACTCATGTAGCCCGTCTCCTGGATGACCCCCACAAGCCTTTCACCGACGCCCCGCATAAAGACCGGATCGGCAAGCTGAGCCTCATCTGCCGTTAAAAGCGACTCGACGATAGTAAATACACGCGCGTCTTGCGGCAAGTCATTCTCACTCCCGACAATTCTCTTTGCGGCTTCGGGAAGCGATCCGTGAAGTTTTTGCGTAAACGCCGCGAGCCTTTCCTTGGCTACCTCTACCAAATTCGCGGCGTCAGGCTGTGTCGGCGTCTCTTGGGAGACCTGTGGCTGTGGCGCCATATCGGGAAGCGGCTGGGCCGGCTGTTCACCGGTAGATTTGGCTGCTTTTTGAGCCGCTTCGCTTATGCGTTTCCATAATTCTTCGTTTGCCATAACTTCCGTGCGCGCTTTTTACGCTCGTAGTTTTATTCTAACGTGAATGGGATACAACAACAAGGGAATTTTATCGATATAAATGGTGATCGTCGACGTATTTGGAGACTTCAAGAGGCACAAACTGTTCGATGGATACACCTTTATGAATCCGGGCACGAATTTTCGTCGAGGAAATATTCGTCCCTATAAGCGCCTCATTTGAAACGACGCGCATATTGGGATATACGGGCTCATTCGGAAACCCGTACCGCGGAAACACCAAAAAAGGCATCTTTTGAAGGAGTTCTTCCCATCTTCCCCACAGGTGAAACGTCGCAAGTTGATCGGAACCAATAATGAATGAAAATTCGTGGTCGGGTGGTAAATGCGGCAGGAGGTTAATGGTATCTCCGTCGAGTTTATGGTCTATCTCAAGCACCGAGACGTGTGTGTGAGGGAGGACAAGAAGCTTTGTCATCGCGAGCCGATCAGAAACCGACGCGACCGGTTTGGGCGGAAGCTGTCCGTAATTGGGCAAAAACCACACTTCCTCCATATCGGTAAAGTCCAATACCTGCTGAGCGATCATAAGATGCCCGTTATGCGGAGGATTGAATGCACCGCCGAGAAGACCTATTTTCATAGAGGTAGTTATTGTACCTTTTTTGTGTAGCGTTCGCGACTCACCCGCACGACCGTTTCCCGATGTTCGTTTTTCGATTTGGGCAAGGGAAGCGTCATCGCCGAAAACGGCAGAGACGTCTGATTGTCGATGGACAGCTTCAGAATAATCTGGTAGTTCCCCAACCCCACCAACTCCTGTTCCTGATATTTGCTTCCAAATTCATGCATGAGGAGCCTTGCATCTGCGGCACCGACTCCAAAAGAAACCAGAGAGCCCGCGTTACCAAAGATTGCCTTTTGCACCTCCTCATCAATCTGCCCGATATACTGGTTTGCGAGAGTCAAATTGAGCCGATATTTCCGCGCTTCGGAAAGAATTTTTATAAATGACTGCGTCGCGAAATTTTGAAACTCGTCGACGTAGAGATAAAAATCCCGCCGTTCTTCCTCGGGAAGATACACACGATTCATCGCGGCAAGTTGCATCTTCGTTATCATCATGGCCCCCAGGAGCGCGCTACTGTCTTCTCCGAGCTTTCCCTGAGACAGGTTCATGATCACGATCTTCCCCTCGTTCATCATTGTTTCCAAATCAATCGTTGACGTCGGATGCCCCACGATATTCCGAATCGTCTGGGAGGACAAAAATTGTCCGACCTTGTTGAGGATTGGAGACGTGGACTCGCTATGCAAACGGGGTGTAAATTTATTGAACTCGTTTACCCAAAAATTCTTGAGCACCCGGTCATCGAGGCGTTCTACCACCTTTTGTCTGTATAGTTCGTTTGTCAGAAGCTCCGGTATATCCAAAAACGTGGAATTGGGGACCAGTGTGAGCGTCAGGATGGTGTTTCTGAGGATATATTCGAGCCTCGGACCCCAACTCATGTGATACAGCTTGTAAAATATCGACACGATACCACTTGCGACCAGTTCACGGTATGTCGGATTTTTCACTTCTAAAGGATTTATGTGAAACGGGTGTTCGCTATCTGAAGGATCCAAATATGCGACGTCGTTTATTCTGTTTGATGGGATATAGTTCAGGAGAATTTCAGATAAGTCTCCGTGCGGGTCAATGACGGCCACCCCCGCCCCGTTTTTCATGTCATTTATTGCCATATTCGCGATGGTTGTAGACTTACCGGTTCCTGTTTTTCCGATGATGTAGAGATGTTTTCTCCGGTCCGCCTCTTTGATGCCAAACGTCACCTGCTGATTGCGCCATTCACATTTACCAAAAAAGTTGATCTCTTTCCTTTGGGATTCGTCATCTGTAGCAACTGGCAAATTTTGCGGCGGTTCTCCCAATAACCCCCTCCCCCATTGAATATTTTTGATCGACGCCAAAGAAAGCCCGGGCGGATGCCATAACGAAGCAAGCTCGCGCGTGTTCAACACGTGGTTCCGTGGTGTCAAATATATGCCCCGCGCGATCATGGATCGCGCCAGCCGCTCACGCTGCCAAAAAAATGTCCGGGGTTGAAACAGACTGTTGCCTTCTCCCAATGTATAGACACCAAACGATCCTGCAACCCTCGTCACCAAATCAAACGCCTCGGATTCACTCGGCGCTGAGGCGACGATCCGAATTCCCGTTCGCAACCCGCTTGCGCTTAGTTTAGTTTCTATAATCCGGCTGTCAGGATGTGTCCTGGTCCTGCCGGTCGGCGAGCTGGGATCCTGCACACCACGCGCAATTACGCTCGCGGCGTTTGCCTGCCACCCGCGACCCGCGGGGGTGACGCGGAACTGAATAGCCACAGCCTGACTCGCAGACAGTTTACCGAGCTGTCCCAGAACTGCGGACAACAAATCGACGTCTTTGACATCCTCATGCGTTTTTAGGGGGTAATAGAAACTGCTCCACATCCGAAGCCGGGCAACGGCATGCGGCTGTGTGAAAAATTGCGGCAGATAATCTGTGGTCGGGGTAATCACCACGCGCGGGTATTGCGCAGTCAACTGTCCTTCTATAAAACTCCGAAGATGTTTCGGGGTGACAATGTAGAAATGAACCTGACTATTGATAGAAACAATTTCAAAACTCGCAAACTGCGCTCTTCCGGGCCAAAAATAACGCCGCCATAACGCCTCCCTGCGGACGTTAGCAAATGCGGCGAACACCTGTTCCATCGCAAGCGGCGTTTCCTCGCTTAATCGATTACCGATAATTTCAAGCACCTCAAGAGGGAGTTGCATAGCTTCATTCTAGCACATCATTTGTGGGAGAAGATGCGCTCGCCCCTACCCGCAAACGACTTGGACATATTCTTACTCATAATTTCGTGAAAACTAAAAAATGGAGTTTTCACGGTCCTGATGCGCTTTGTGCTATTGAACCCTAATTTTTTTCCCTCTACAATGAAGTAAGATATGGAACAACATCCGGTTCCACAAAACGTAACCACATTCCAATTCCGCCTTATTGGCGACATGACCCTCAAGCAATTCGGGTATCTCTGCGCCGGTGCGATACTGGCGTTTGTGGCCTATAAATTACCACTCCCGTTTATTATCACGTGGCCGTTAACATTCGCCTTCGCGTTCCTGGGCGTCGGGTTTGCGTTTATCCCAGTCGAAGAACGACCCATGGATGTTTGGGTGTTTTCGTTTTTCAAAAGCATTTATAATCCCACACAGTATGTTTGGATTAAAGAGGCTCCAAAACCCGAACCAACAGCTCAAGCGGCCAAAAGGGTTGTGCCGGCGCACGAAGCCGCTGCGTCCGTCACCCCCGCCTCGCCCCCACAAACGCAGAAGTCAAAATCGATGCTTTCGAGCTTATTTCAATCGTCTCCTTCAGCCATGGGTCCTGGTTCTAACCTCAAATCCAACGAACACGCGACTACCGTTGTGACAACTCATCCAGCTCCCTCCATGTTTTCATGGCTCTCTGACCTATGGACCCCAAAACAACATCCGTCCAACCATGAAGCGCCAAACGCGCCTGTCTCTCCGCTGCAATTTGTCCCGCGGCCAGTGACCGGTCACAAACCACAGGTGACCCCTCAATCCGTAAACACAACACCGAAGACCCAAACAGAAAGCGTCGCTGTGCAACAAAAAATGAGGGAACTTGAGGCGTCGCTCAAGGAATTACAATCACAACTTGCCACCAAAAATATGGCATCGGATCGCGTACTTGAATTACAATCACAACTTACCGACGTACTCAAACAAAGGTCAACCATGGAAGATGAATTGGTTTCCCTCAAACGTCAGTTGACTTCGCGAGGGCCGTCCGTAGCCGCGGAACCAGACACTCAACCGCAATCAGCCACACACGAGACGCCGAAAACCACAACAAGATCAACCGTTACCGTCATTAACACCCAGGACGACGCCGTGAAAGTTGGTCTCCCTCGGCTCACCACGGTCGCAAACGTCATTACCGGACTGGTACAAGACGATGAGGGAAACATGCTGCCGGGCATACTCGTCACCGTTACCAATAAAGAGGGAATACCGGTGCGGGCCCTTAAAACAAACAAGCTCGGTCAGTTTGCCGCCTCAACGCCTTTAGGGTCGGGAGTATATTTTGTAGAGGTAGAAGATCCCAGGGCCCGATTCTCTTTCTCACGCGTACAAATTACCCTGAATGGCACTGTTGTTCCCGCGCTTGGAATCGTTGCAAAAAGTGAAAAACAGCGGACACGGGAAAAACTCGCTCAGGAAATATTCGGCGGACAAAACATGTAACACATATCTTTATGGCACAACCGATCGTACCAATTCGCGCATCAACACAATCATTCACCGAGATTATTGACGTACAGGGTGACCTGGTGCTTTTTGCCGACGGGTCGGTGGCGTTGGTTGTCGCAACTACAGCCGTCAACTTCGGACTGCTCTCAGAAAAGGAACAGGATGCGATTATTTATGCGTATGCCGGCCTTCTCAATTCACTTTCGTTCCCTATCCAGATCATTATTCAGACAAAACATAAAGATATTTCTGCGTATCTTAAGCTCCTTGAGGATCAGGAAAAGCGGGAGAAAAACCCGAAGCTCGTGAAAAGCATCCACGGGTATCGGCTCTTCGTGGCTTCGATGGTTAAAGAAAAGGACGTACTCGACAAAAAATTCTATATCGTGATTCCTTTTTCTCACCTAGAGCTTGGTTCGTCCCCGTCGGTCCTCTTCGGAACAAAGAGCTCCGGCCTGCCGTATAACAAATCGTATATCTATGAACGCGCGCAGACGGTACTCCTTCCTAAGCGCGACCACATCGTACGCCTGCTCGCACGCGTTGGGCTTCATGCGACACAGCTCACCTCAGAACAATTAATGAAGTTGTTTTTTAGCATGTACAATCCGGGGACCACCCCTCCCGACATGAGCACGATTGACGTCGGAAAGGAGAGCAATGGCTAACGTACCCGATCTATCCACCCTCGTTAAAAAATTCGTAAATCCGATGCCGGAGGGCCCCCCGCGGACGAAGCCAACAGAAGGACCGCTCGTCATCACAGATGTCATTGCTCCTCCCGCCATAGAAGTGGACTTTGATTTCTTAAAGGTTGGTGACTGGTATTACCGCACGCTCTTCGTCGCAGGGTATCCGAGGTTTGTATCCGCCAATTGGCTGGAGCCGCTTATTTCTTTTAACCACACGCTTGATATTTCGATGTACGTCTATCCGACCCGGTCGGAGGAAATTTTGGAAAATCTGAAACGAAAAGTGGGGGAAATGGAGGCAACCATCCAGTCCGACCTCAAGCGCGGCCGCGTCATCGAACCATCTGTTCAGGTCGCCCTGGAAGACGCCCTTGCGCTCCAACAAGAGCTTGCCAAGGGGTCAGAACGCTTCTTCCAATTCGCGCTCTATGTCACGCTTCCTGCCAAAACCAAAGAAGATCTTGATAAAGCAACGACACAAGTCGAGGCAACCCTCGGATCCCTTCTTATTGTCACCAAAACAGCAACGCTCCAGATGGAAGAGGGTCTAAAAACAACACTCCCTATGGGTCAGGACCGGCTGATGGTGACAAGAAACATGGACACAACGTCCCTTGCCACAACCTTTCCTTTCACTACAAGCGAGCTCACCGCAAACGAGGGCATACTCTACGGACTCAACGAACACAATGATAGCTTGATAATCTTTGACCGATTTACTTTGGAAAACGCCAACTCCGTCGTCTTCGGCAAATCAGGAGGGGGGAAAAGTTACATGGTCAAGCTTGAAGTTATGCGTTCTCTCATGTTTGACACCGAAGTTATTATTATCGATCCGGAAAACGAATATGAGTCTGTGACGCACGCGCTGGGCGGTGAATATATCCGGTTCCGCTTCGGCTCCGTCACCAAAATAAATCCGTTTGACTTGGCGCTCTTGGGAAACACCAGCGGGGAGGAAAGCCAGTTGAGTCAAAAAATATTGTCGCTACACGGATTTTTCAGGGTGGTCATGGGCAAACTGACTCCCACTGAGGATGCGCTCCTCGATCGGGCACTTATTCTCACCTACAAACAAAAGGGCATAACCCCCGACCCGTCCACCCACGAAAAAGAACCGCCGCTTATGGAAGATCTCTATAAAACGCTCGTCGGCATGGAGGAGCTCCTTGCAAAGGGGCTCGCCGACCGCATAGAAAAATTTGTTCGGGGAAGTTTGGTGGGTATATTTGACCAACAAACCAATATCGCCATACGAAACCAACTCACGGTTTTTTCTATCCGGGATCTTGAGGACGAACTTCGACCAACGGCCATGTACCTTATTCTTGATTTTATCTGGAATAAAATCCGGCATGACATGAAACGGCGCATTCTCGTTGTTGATGAGGCGTGGTATCTCATGAAGTACCCCGATTCGGCACAATTTCTCTATGGCATAGCCAAAAGGGCGCGTAAATACTATTTAGGACTAACGACAATCACCCAAGACGTCGAGGATTTTTTGGCAACGGAAATGGGCAAGGCGATCATCCAAAACAGCAGCATGCAGATACTTCTAAAGCAGTCCTCCGCCGCCATCAACAAAATCGCCGAAGTGTTTTACCTGTCGGAAGGAGAACAGCACTTATTGCTTGCGGCTGACGTCGGCCAAGGGCTATTCTTTGCCGGTCCGGCACATGCGGCCATGCGCGTCGTCTCAAGCCCCGAAGAACACGCCCTTGCGACCACCCGACCGCAGGAAACCATGAAAGAGGGCGCGACAGCGCAAAAAGAGGCGCCAAGAACACAAGTCGAACAGACGCAGCTCAATAATTTACAAAAGTCGGCCATTCAACCGGAATTACCGAGTCCTCACGAACTGCCCAGGTCAAATCGTCCTATGTTTACCGTAGAAACGGTTGACAATACAAAAAATAATTCATAACCACCATGGCAGAAGCGCATCAGACATTATTGGAATTTTCCAATAATCTATTATCCGATCTGAATAACGGCACCATTACGGCAGAGGGGGCCCTCTCCGCTTGTCAGCAATATGGATTTTTACGGGAGTCGCTGACGGCCAAAAGCGGCCAGCTTGCTGAGGCGGCTCTCCAGAACGACGAGGCGGTACTCGCGCTTCTCAAGACCGTATTCACGGACACGAGCGACAAATTACGCGAACTCCCCAGTTTTCAGGGGGCTGAACCGGACGCTCCCCTTAACGAAAACGAGATACACAGTGTCGCGACTCTTCGACGGGTGGCGGTTACGCGCGCCCGGGAACATACAACCGCCAAACTCGAACCATACAAAGAACGACGACGGGCGTTTATTCATGAGTTGGTATCTAAATACAGCTCCACGATGCCGTCGCTCACCGATAAACAACTTGGCTCAATCGTTGACCAGTCGTTGGTTGCGGCCGCGGGAGAAGCAACGACACTGCAAACCAAAGACCGATTTGCTGAAATGCTTACTGCTTCAAGCGAGGTTTACGCGGGCTCCGACATCTCTCCGGATCAGCGCGCGCGTTTAAAAACCACGATTGAAGAGGCTCTCGCCAATCACGAGGAATACTTCACGACCGCGGTTGCCGCACACAAATCCGAACGGGAGCTCGTTGCGGCAGTCTACGAAAACTTAGACCTTAAGCGGCCGGACGTCCTTGCCGACGTTGTGATAAACGCCGCAGAAGGACAAAAAGATGCTGCGCTCGTAAGGGGCATCAAGTTAGCGCAGGTGGCACAAGCAATCGAGCGCCAGGACACGGCACACCCGGCGTCATCACGCGGATTTTTTACTCACGGCAAGGGTGTGGGTGTGACGAAGGGCCTACAACAAGCCGCAGAGGGCCTATTGTCAATCGTGGGAGAACCGGTCCGGGAAATTATATATAAGGAAAAAGTAAACGGAACCCTGCGTTCGCTTCTTTCAAGCACACAACAGCTTACGGATCGTTTGGGAGAAACGTTTGTCCACTCGGCGGTGTTTACGCATATTACCCAGGACCTTACCAAATCCTTGAGCGAAAAACCGTCGACCGCCCAGGCGGGGTCGGTGTTCGGAGACGTTTTTTCTACGGTCTTCCGCGGGCCGCTGGATCCCGCAATTACCCAAGCCACCAAGGAACGGCTCTTTGATTATATGGAGCTTGCCCGCGCAAACGCCAACGCGCCGAGGGGGCACAATTTTTTACCAAACGGCATGTCCCCATGGGAAGCCTTCGCCGCGAGGTCAGGTTCGGGGGTGGGGGGTCGAACATCTAAAAATCAATGGTCCATTTGGTTTCCGTTTCTCTCATTGGGCATACTTGGAGAACAACTTGGAAATTTGTTTTCTTCCGCAATCGACAAAACAACGTCGTTTATTTTTTACGGTCCATTTCTACCCCAGCAGATGTCTGCGTCTCGGCGTGCCGCAGGATTACCTACGCCTATAATGGAAGATTTGCCCCTCCTCGTCGGGCTCATTGCCGTGGGGGTGGTTATCCTTCTGTTTATATTCCCCTCTCCGTTTAACCTTCCCATGATCGCAAACAGCTCTCGGTCAGCGGCTGTAATTGATTCGCTCTACCAACAAGAGGGCGACCAGGGGCCGCCTGGGGGAGGGGCGGTTGATTGCAGTAAAAATCCCACCGACCCCTTGTGTACGTTTAAAGCGTGTGTCGGCGACTGTCGCTGGCCCACAAGCGGCAAAATCTCTCAGGGGCCGAACGTCACCTGTGACCCAAAAGCGTCGCACGCGAGCGGGTCGGACAAAAACGGGGTTGACATCTATGCCGACGGAAACGTTGCGGTTTATACTATTCGCTCCGGCACTATTTTATATGTAAATGACAACTGCAACGACAATTCCGGGGAGTTGGGTAATGGGTGCGGACAGGGATACGGAAATTACGTTACGATGCGCACAGACGACGGGTATACAATTATTTACGGGCATCTCAAAAAGGCTATCAATCCCGCCATAACCAAGGGTGCTACGGTGCCCGCACACGTACAAATCGGTTGGATGGACCAAACGGGAAATTCTTCGGGACAACATCTGCATTTTGGGGTATTATCTGGCGGGAACGTATTAGACCTTCTTCCTGATACACCACTGAGCAAAAACGAAATTTTGGGCTGCGTGAGCAACGACCTGCGTTGTTTCTTGGTTGGAAAAGGTTGCCCGCAGGGGTCGGTAAGCGCACAATAAACATATGAATCGTCGAACGGTCTTTTTTATTGGTTTGTTGTCTCTGGTTGTTGTTGTCGTCTCCCTTTCTTTCTCGGGTCGCGTAAGGCCCGCCGCCCCAACCCAACCCCCCGTTGTTGTCCGTCCGGCGCCCGTTATAGAAATCCAACAACCGGACAATGTGGTGTTTTCTTTTGCCTCTCAACCCGCACTCCCCACCTCGCTTCCTGTGTATTCTGCCACCGACTACACGCCGGCACAACTCGATCGGGCGGTTCTTAACAATCTGTCCGTCTTTTCTATTCCTGCGTCCCCGTCTTCGTTGATTCGATCCGGGACAGAAACAACAACGTGGGCAAGGGAGGGGGCGGATTTTTCCACCACTGTCTCACAAGGCGGGGCCAAAACAATTGTTTTTCACCAATCTCAAGCACGAAGCAAGCCCTCCTCTACATCGAGCGTCACAGAGGCCGCAAGCCAATTCATCACCGGTCTCTTTGCGCTCCCCCCGGGGGTCACCCTGTCACAGATAGAAATTTTTGACGGCCCGTTTGATGGTTTGTCTATACAAGACTCTCTTGGAGCGTCGGTGTTTCAGGGCGTTAGCTTTTCTTACACGCTCGGAGGGATACCCATAGTAACGTCGGGGGGCGGGCCCAGCTCTAACTCCGTTGTCGTTGACAATCTTGGTATCATTCGGTCAGCAACGCTTAATCCCCCGCCGCAATCATTGACTCCCGCGGGTTCGCTTCCTATTATCACGAAGGGTGACGTCATTGCAAATTTATCTCAAAAGCGTGCGGCCGTTGTGTCCGGAAACAACCCCCAAACGGTTGGTCTTGGTGGAGCGCTGACGTTTCGGTCTTTTGCTATCGACAAAACCTTGTTGGTATACGCCGAAGAGGAGGGCCGTCTCATGCCGGCGCTTTTACTTCACGGGACAGGCGCCGACACTAGTGGGGTTTCGCAAGAGGCAACGTATTTCCTTTGGGCCTCTCCACAAACAAACTGACCTCTAATTTGAAGTCACCCGGACGGGCATAATGATGTGAAGGTATGAATCGTCTTTGACTGGCTTGAATGCACCGGCGTTAAGCGCCCCGGTCATTTCAAACAGAAACTCTTCGTCGGGAAAATTCGTAAGGAAGTCAACCAAGAACCTGCTATTAAACGCTATTTCCCCGCCCTCACCGTCAATTTTTGCTTCCAGTTCAATCTTGTTTTCTCCAACCTGGGGGGCGTTTGCTGAAACGATAATCTTTTGTTTATCTAGACTTAAGCGCACAATGTTTGCGTTATCCCGTGCAAATATCGCGGCTGAACGGACGGCGCGCAAAAACGGCTCTTTTTCTATAAGTGCTCGTGTCGTGAACGTCTTTGGGATGATTCGTTCAAAATTCGGATACTCCCCGTCAAGAAGCCGGGTAAGAAGCGCCGTCTCACCAATAATAAACCCTGCCTGTTTTTCTCCTGCGAGCCCGACGCGAACCTCTTTTTCTTCCTTTTCTTCCTGACCAAGCTTGACCACCTCAGAAAGCGCGCGCGCGGGGATGACCGCCCCTGTTAGCTTCTGGGCCGCGAGCGTCACCCTTTTCACAGAAAGCCGGTATCCGTCTGTCGCAACCAGCCTGACCTCGTCGCCCTCCGCAAGTATTTTTACCCCGGTCAAAAGGGGACGCCCTTCGTCTGTCGCCGCAGCGAAAAGCACGCTTGCAAGCGCTTTGTCGAGCGTTTCTTTGTCCATCACTCCCGCCGCCTTCTCTTCTAGAGCTGGCGTTGGCGGAAACTCTGACGAGTTCACGATGGGAAGCGTTGCCTGAAATCCGCCGCAGGAAACGTAAAGAGTTTCTTCTTTGACTACCACATGGGTTGTCTCTGCGGGGAATGAGGCGACTAGTTCAAACAGGGTTCGTGCGGAGACACAGGCTTCCCCCTCTCTTTCCACCTTCCCACCCAACCACACGGTTTCCGTCGTTTCCATGTTTGTCGCGGTAATTTCCAATCCGTCTTTTTTCGCAACGAGCCTTATGTTTTGTAGTATTGGAAGCTGTGGGCGGGAGGGAACAACCCGTAACGCTCTCGTGAGCGCTTTCAAGAAATTTTCTTGTAATAATTTTATATTCATATACCAAAAGTAGTAGTAGTAAGAATAAGGCGTGGAAAAGTGTATGGTTTTTTGGCTTGTATGTCAACGGCGGGACAAACCAGCGAGGAAAGCTGTGGATAAAAAGGGAAACCCCCGGAAAAGAAAGGGGGATACTTTTGTGGATAAATCGTAGAGAATTGTGTATAAGTGGAAAAGTTCATATTGAGGGAGTCCATAATTTGAGTTTTATCCCCGCCACCGCCTGCCGGAGAGCCTCGTTTGTGGACAACTCCTGGGTAATTGTGTTTACCCCGTGCATAATGGTCGTATGGTCCCGCCCCCCCAGGGACCCACCAATGTCTTCGTACGTAATCCCAAGTTCGGTTTTGGCAAGATACATAAATACCTGTCTGGGCCTGGCGATGGGTCGGTCGCGCTTCGGGCCCTTTAATTGTGTGGGCTTAATGTTGAAATAAAGAGAAACCGCATCCATAAGTTCTTGTGGGGATACCCGCCTTGGGGTTTGGGCGTGATTGGTAAATACGGACTTTGCGTTGAGAAGACCCGATATGAGCTCTGGGGTTATGGGTTGTGGCTTTGTGGCAAGCTCTGTCGTCAGGCGCCGCAAAAAACCCTCAATAGCTCTCGCGTCGACGACGTTTGCGGCGACAAGCTGTGCGCAATCAGAAGGAACCGTAACGCCCAAAGCCTTGGATTTGATGTTGACGATGGCAGCCCGAAGCTCGAAGTCCGGAGGGGAAATATCAACAATAAGGCCGCCCTCAAACCGGCTTCTCAGCCGGTCTTCAAGCCGGGAAATTTCATGCGGCGGACGATCTGAGGTGAGAAGGATCTGCCCCCCCTCGCGAAGCACGGCATTAAACGTATGAAAAAACTCTTCCTGCGCGGTTTGTTTGCCGGCGATAAATTGTACGTCATCAACCATTAGAAGTTCCGCCCCCCTATATTTTTGTTTGAACTGTCGGGTTGAACGCATTTGAATCGACTCAATAATTTCGTTCAAAAACTCCTCTCCCATGCAGTAGACAACGCGCGCGGAGGGCTTTTTGGCGAGAAGCGCGTTTGCTATTGCGTACATAAGGTGCGTTTTCCCCACCCCCACCCCCCCATAGAGGAACAAGGGGTTATACGCCGACCCGGGATTTTTGGCGACCGCGGTGGTTGCGGCGTACGCGAGTTGATTTGTCGTCGAGACCGCAAAGTTGTCAAATCGCAATTCCGCGTTTATGTGAAGTTTTTTTGCGAGCACGTTTGTGTTGGGGGTCGGGTCCATGGTTTGAGAGAAAAGCGGCCCCGCGTCTTTTTCCGACGGCTCTTTTCTTGGTAATACAGAAAAAACAAGGCTTGTATTGGCGTCGGTTTTGTGGTCAAGAATATTTTTAATAAGACTGTAGTAGCGGGTTTCAGCAAGTGTTCGCATGAGGGGGCTTGGAAACGCAATTGACGCGACACCCTCATCCAGGGACAACAAAAGGGAATGCGCAAAGTGCGTTTGATACGTGGCCTTTGAAACCGATAATTCAATTTCCGACAGCACCGATTTCCAAAGTCGTGTTAGATCCATATGAAGACCCGGAGCAGAATGTGGAAAACTTTTCCACATACTAGACAACAATCCACTCTTTGTCAAGGACATCAACCGCGTTGGGAGAAGGCGGGTGCAAAAAGGCCCGATGTGTCCTACTATATCCGTATGACGATGATGAGGTCAAAACTGTCGATGCCCCTGGTTATTGGAGTTTTGTTGGTTTTGGTGGGGTTATTCCTCCGCCTTTATAACCGCGATCAGGCTATGTACTATATGGATGATCAGGGAGACCTTCTTCTCACCGCACACAAAATTATTTATAGCCATCACACCCCGCTCGCCGGGCCAATCATAACGTTTGAAGGGGGAAGCATTCACCCGCTGTTGTATTATTTTGTCGCCGCGCTTGAAGTGGTCAGCGCAGATCCCCGCGGAATTTCGTCGGAATATATCATTTTGAGCGTATTGAGCGGACTACTTGTCGGTTATTATGCCTTCCTGCGTTTTGACGTCTGGACAGGGATCTGGACGCTATTTTTTGTGATGACGTCTGCGTCCATGATTGAGCATGGGAGGTCGATTTGGAATCCATTTCCCACAATGATTGCTGTCTGTGCGTATCTTGCGGTGACAGAGGTTGCGTTCCGGAAAAAGAATTTGTGGGTGTATTGCTTCGGGGTGCTGCTCTATGTATTCGCAATAGCGTTTTACCCTACACCCGCGCTCCTTGCGTTGTTTGTGTTAATGCGATCCTTCTCACACCTTCGTTCATTTGGTGGACTGGCGAGACGCTACGGCGCCCTTTTGTCCTTTCTCCTTCTCGGCGGAATGTTTACTGCTGTTTTTGGCCCGTGGGTAATGCAGAGCGTGTCATTACAACAGACCAACACGTTGAGCATTATACGACAAGCCACACATCTCGCCACGTGGTATCAGGCAACGACGCTTGCCTTTGTTTTCGCGACGACCGTTGTACAGGATGTGGTGAGAATTTGGACGGTCACTCCGGGGGGAGAGGCGGGCAGAGTCTTAAGGGTGCTTATTGGGGCCATTGTGGTCGTCACAAGCATAATGGGCAGCCAAAAGACATTCGTGTCATCGTTTAAGGGGTTTTTTCGTTCTGGGTACCACTGGGCGTTTCTCGGCTTTGTGCTCCCGGCATTGTTTGGTATGCAAATGCCGGCATATCGATTTCTTCCGTTATACCCAATTATTTTTGTGCTATGCGCGCGGTGGGTTCACCTGTGGATCATACAACACAACAACCCCCGCCGCGGTATTATTTTTTTTGCCCTCTTTATTTTTGTCGTTGGGAACGCCGCCTCGTGGTGGACGACCACCATCACACACCCAAGGAGAGAGTATGAGGCGGCCCAAGTGCTTATGTCGACGATTCAAAAGGACATGGTTTACCGGAAAACGCAAACCCGTGATATTGGCGTGCACCTTTTTCGTCCGGAAGATCAGTACGATTTTTTTGCTGAACCCCTGTATTATTTACTGCATGTGTCAATAAATTATCCTGTAAAATTCGTGCTTCTCGGAAACGAACCGGATCGTCGTGTAAGAGAAAATCACCCACTTGTATATCTCGTTTGCGACAAGTTCGATGAAGCCAAGGTCCTCTCTGAGTGTGTGGGTCCGTATCAATTGCGCTGGAAAAACTATGTCATTCGGGAAGTCCGCGCGTTGTCTAAAACCACAAACGTTGTTGTGTTTGAAAAGACCCCAGGAGTCTAGAAGAGCCCCTTTTGTTACACTCCTTCTTCTCAAACAAATGTGAGAAATCAGGCGGAGGTGGTACAATAACGAGGCATGACGCTTCACCAACTCCGCGAAAACCATCCACGGTTTGTGTATAAATCATATGATGTAGTTGATAATGGTTCGGATGTGCTCATTACCTACGAATTTGTGCTCGAACCGGACATTGTGTTTCATCCCAAAGTGACGATTCCTTATGCTGGAGATATCCGGGCAGACACATTTGTACCGTACGTGTTTCATCTCGGGTTAATTGAGGCCATAAGTTATTGGAAAGCGGCGTGCCCTTCTGAGTTTGTGGTGGAGGCGGGACAATTGACGCAAGAACAAATTCGTTTCTGGTATGACCTATTTATCCATGGGCTGGGAGAATTTTTTTACCGAAACGACATTGATTTTACCCGTCAGGACTTTTTACAGATCATAAATGGTCCAGCGTCAGGCCCTGGGAACCGAATAAGGGTAAGTCCCAGGATGGGCGACGCGACCAAACCAAGGCGCTTTTCCCTGCAAGATTCGCCGGGAGATTTGATTCTTGTCGGAGGTGGAAAAGATTCCGCGGTGACACTCGGAATTCTTAAAGGAATCGGCAATAAATTTCAGACGATGGTTGTTAATCCTACAGACGCAGCACTTGCGAACATTCTTGAGGCGGGGGTTGTTCAACCAGCCATCATTGAGCGCGAGATAGACCCAAAATTGTTGAAGCTCAACGGGGCCGGATACCTCAACGGCCACACCCCGTTCTCCGCATACCTTGCGTTTCTCGGTATTACCGTTGCTTTTCTTTATGGCAACGATCATGTTGTTGTGTCAAATGAGCGTAGTGCCGAAGAAGGAAACGTTGTGTATCGCGGAATGGAAGTAAATCACCAGTACTCGAAGAGTTTCCGATTTGAACAGGCGTTTCGACAATATTGCCGGAATTTTTTTGATGACTCGCCGTTGTATTTCAGCTTTCTTCGCCCTCTTAATGATATACAGATCGGCGCGACGTTCGCCGGGTACCCGAAGTTTTTTTCGACATTCAGGAGTTGTAATGTCGGAAGCAAGACCAATGCGTGGTGCGGGAGATGCGCTAAGTGCGCCTTCACGTACCTCACGTTGTTTCCGTATATTTCCTATCAGGACATAACGACCAAGATATTTGGTCGGGATTACTTACAAAGTCCGGAAATAATTAAGCACACCCGCGGATTAGTCGGTTTGACCCCCGTGAAGCCGTTTGAATGTGTCGGCACCCGTGATGAGTCCAAGCTCGCGGTTGTTCTCTGTATAGAGAAATACGCACAAGAGGGCATAGAGATTCCGGAGGGGCTTCTTAAAATCAAAAGCGACCTCAACCCTACAGATCAAGAAGTGGCGCAGTTGAAAGAAGAAGTTCTTCACGCGTGGGGCGATACGTATAACCTTACGCCCGAATATGTCACCACGCTCCGGAACGCCTGGTCGAAACAAGAATGATATGGAAGAAATACGAGGAAAATCAGTGCTCATTGTCGGCTACGGGAGAGAGGGCAGAAGTGTCCACGCATGGCTTGCTAAATATTACCCCGCGCTTAGGGTTGGGATTGCAGATAGAAATGTCGAGACAGAGCTCGTGTCTGGCGAGAAATATAAAGGTGCGACCGTCTATAACGGAGAGGGATACCTTTTTCATCTCGATGAATACGATACGATAATCCGAAGCCCGGGCATTTCTCCGTACACCCCTGAAATACAAAAATTTTTGCAACATGGCGGCTACATGACCTCGGCCACAAACGTATTTTTTTCGAGAGTAAAGGGTGTCACCATCGGTATAACCGGGACAAAGGGAAAAAGTACGACCTCCAGCCTCATAAAACAAATACTCTCAGCGATGTATCGTGATGTTCGGTTGGTGGGAAATATTGGAGTTCCCATGCTTGATAGCCTTGAATTAGCGACAGAGGAAACGGTGTTTGTTCTCGAACTTTCGAGCCACCAGCTTTTTGACTGTCGCTATGGTCCTCATATTGCGGTCATGCTTGGCATTGTGTCAGAACACCTAGATTATTATCCAAACCTTGCAAGTTACGCCAATGCAAAAGTTAATATAACGTCGCATCAAGCGCGTGGTGACTATCTCGTGTATAACCCAAGACACACGTTCGTGCGCGAACTTATTTCTTCAACACGAGCGCAAAAAATTATCTATGGGGATGAAGCGTCGGACACGCTTTCTACATTCCTTAAGGACGGATGGATTTCGGTGAGAACAGGCGCGGATGTTGCCCCCGTACTCATGATGTCGGATGTGCCGTTATTAGGGAATCAGGAAAATGTATTGGCGGCGGTAACCGTTTCCCGCCTTATGAATATTCCTATTCCCACTATCGCTCGGGCAATAACTCCATTTCAGCCCCTTCCGCACCGGTTGGAGTTTGTGGGTGAGTTCCACAATGTGCGATTTTACAATGATTCGCTTGCGACAATTCCGCAGGCAACCATCCATGCGCTCGAGGCATTGGGATCGGATGTCGCGACTCTTCTCGTGGGCGGACTTGATCGGCATATAGACTACGCTGAATTAGGTGCATATTTGCGAAGTCATCCTGTGGCGACGCTCATTCTTTTTCCCGACACCGGAGAAAAAATTTGGATGTCAATTGGCGTCGTGACGAAGCGCGCGCAAAAGGCCCACATTTTAAAAAGATTCACAGCATCTTCCATGGAAGATGCTGTGAAATTGGCGTACCTACATACGCCCCGAGGGAAGATATGCTTACTCTCTCCTGCGTCAGCCAGTTTTAACACATTTCGTGATTACGCAGATCGCGGTGATCAGTTTAAGGAATGGGTGAAGAAAATAGGCACTCTCCCCTCCTCCGTCTCATCTTCATCTTTACCCAACTAGAGTTTTCCGGTATACTACGTACGTATGCCCAAACGAACATATCAACCAAAAAAGCTTCGTCACAAACGCGTTCACGGGTTTCGTACCCGTATGAAAACCGCGAAAGGCAGATTAGTTTTGCAGCGTCGTCGAACCACCGGACGTAAACGGTTGACGGTATAAATCATGCTCCCGAAGCCCTACAGAATTCCCTCGCGGTTCCTACGCGGTGTCATGCGTCAAAAAGAGCGAATCGTCCACGAAGGTCTTGAGTTAAAAATGTTGAAAACCACAAACGAGCATTTGCGCTGCACGATCGTCGTCTCGACACGCATAGACAAGCGTGCGACGACGCGGAATCGGATGCGAAGGCTCATTAGTGAGTCGGTACGCCATTTACTCTCGGATGTATCCGGTGGGTATGACGTTGTGTTAACTCTGCGTAGCAGAGTACCAGATTCACAAACAGAAGTTGATCGTATTGTGCGCAGGGCTTTTGTACAGGCACGCATATTATCGGTATGAGGAAAACGATACTCCGCGTCATCAGATGGTATCAGCGATATCTTTCTCCTGATACCGGGGCGTTGAAGAAGCTTTGGCTGGTTGACAGCGCGTGTCGATTCCGTCCGACCTGCAGCGAGTATACGTATCAAGCAATAGAGCGCTATGGTATAATCAGAGGATCAATTTTGGGATTTAAGCGGATAGTGCGGTGCCATCCATGGAATCCCGGCGGATGGGACCCGCTGCCGAAAACCTATAAATAGTGATATGACAAACCCAAACGTGTGGAATCAGCTACTTATCTGGCCCATCATTAATCTTCTCATGGCGTTATATAAGTTTTTTGAATGGCTGCATGTGCCCGGCCCGTTGGGATTTGCGGTTATCGGACTTACCATTGTCATCCGCCTTCTTCTCTACCCTCTTATGGCGGCACAGTTAAAATCTGCAAAAAAAATGCAGCAGCTCAAGCCCCACCTTGACGCACTTTCTGCAAAACACAAAGACAATAAACAAGCGCTGCAACAGGCTCAATTGGATTTGTATAAACAACACGGGGTAAACCCAGCGGCAGGGTGTCTCCCCCTTCTCATCCAAATGCCCGTCCTCATCGCGCTCTACAATGTGTTTTATCAGGTTTTGCAAAACGGAAATATGACGAAGGTGGTTAGTGACATCAATCACGTGGTGTATCTCTCGTCACTTAAAATTAGCGTTTTGGATCTCTCCTTTTTCGGTATCAGCCTTGGAATAAAGCCAAGTCAGTGGCAATCACACGGATGGTGGCTCCTGGCAATTCCCGTCATTACCGCAGCCCTTCAGTACTGGCAGAGTAAATTGATGATGCCACAACAGACAGTCTCCGCCCCTGTAGACAATAAAAAGATACAAATCGGTCAGAAAAACGATAACGCCACAGAAAAGAAAGACGGGAAAAAAGAACAAAATCCGGAAGATACCGCGCTTGAGATGCAGAAACAAATGGCGATGATTACCCCTCTTATGTTTGGCGTGTTTGCGTATCAGTTCCCGTTGGGACTAGCTCTCTACTGGAACGTTTTTGGACTTTTTGGTATCATGCAACAGCTCCGCATAAATGCGGAAAAGTGATTACCCGCTTATAGTGAGTGCGCGATTATGATTTTTTTGACTCGACTGCCGTTTACAAGTTTTAGAATATGGAAGACATAAAAGTAGTACAAACGATCGTTGAGGAGTTGCTGGGTAAGTTAGAAATTTCCGGTACGGTCGCCGTGAGCACGGACGAAACGGGCGCTTTCCAGGTCCGGATCGAGACAGAAGAAACTGGTTTACTCATTGGTCATCACGGGAAGACGCTGGAGAGTTTTCAGCTCCTATTGGGAATTATCGTTTCCAAAAAAATTGGCCAGTGGGTGAAGGTATACGTAAACGTTGGTGATTACCGGGAAAAACGCGAAGAGACGCTGATGCACATGGCGCAACATGCGGCGGAACGGGCCTTGGCGATGGGGCGGCCCGTAGAATTATCTCGGCTCTCTCCTTCTGAGCGGCGCATCATCCACCTCACGCTTTCCGGTGACGAGCGCGTGGCGACTGAATCAATCGGCGAAGGAGACGACCGCGTTCTTCTCGTGAAGCCAAAAGAAGCATAATGTGCCCAATGGAGTTTGTGTTATGTATTATGGTTTTATACCCTAATACCTAATGCATGAATTTTAATACGACCTCTTTTCATCGGCGGCTTTTCTTTGTTCTTCTCGTTTTGCTCCCAACACAGCTCGGTTATCATATGTGGCCGTCGTGGTCGATCGTTTTAGGACGGAGAATTGATTACCTGTCGCCGACGTTGTATCTGACGGACCTCCTCATTATGGGAGTCCTTCTGTCTTGGGTTTTGCGACGCGCGCCACGGAATGGGCGCGACCAAGGATCTCGTAAAGCGGTGTCCCAGCAAAAAAGATTTCTCCCGATGCGCACGATCCTATACATCGGGGCGGCCGGGGCATTTATCGCGTTCAATATTTTTTTTGCAAAAAGGCCGCCGGTCGCAATGTACGCATGGCTAAAAATGCTTGAGCTTATTTTGCTTGGTTGGTACATTGTTCGCGCAAAGCCCGATTTCCCGACGGTCGTTATGGGTTTGTCAGTCGGGTTATTCTATTCCTCGTTCGTTGCGATCGTACAGTTTGTGTTTCAACATTCGATCGGCGGACCGCTATGGTGGTTGGGAGAACGTTCATTTAGTCTTTCTACCCCCGGGATAGCCCGTCTCTCCTGGTGTCTCATGCCCTTTGTAGAAAGCTGTAAAGAGACGCTTCGTGTTTACGGGACGTTTTCACACCCCAATGTCCTTGGCGGCTACAACGCCGCACTACTTCCGATCATTGTGTTTCAGATACTATTCGGAAAATTGTCGTATCGCACGCGCAGTTTCTATATCGGGACATGTTTTATCGGATTACTCGCGCTCGTTCTGACGTTTAGCCGGAGCGCGTGGGTAGGGTTCGGATTTGGAATTGGAATACTGTATTACTTTTTCATTTCTAAAAAACGAATCATTGGCCGCAACATTCTTTTGTTTCTTATTTTATTGTTTGCATTCTTTACGGCACTCTCACTCCCCGTCCGGACCGACGAGTCTGTTGTTTTACGCGCGTCATTGAACCAGTCAGCAAGCACGCTCTGGTCCCGGTCTCCCCTTTTGGGTGTGGGTTTGGGAAACTTTACCGATGCTTTGCCGGACGTGACACATGTGCGCCAGGCGAACAGTCTACAACCGGTTCATAACATCTACCTTCTCGTTCTTTCGGAAACGGGGGTGGCAGGATTTATATTTTTTGTTGTGTTTGTGGGGCTCCTTGTTTGGGAAGAGGTGGCTGGATTGTCGCAAAAAAAACAACAGCCATCTATCTATGTAATACCGTTAATTTGCCTTCTTCTTCTTGGTCTTGTTGACCATTACTCGTTAACTCTGCAGCAGGGACAGCTTCTCTTTGTTGTCGTTATTGCCTCAGTATTGTCAAAGCGCTCTGTATAATGGCGCATTAATATACATCTTAAGTCCGTTCTGCAGAGAAGACAGAATCCCAGGGCGTTTTGTAGTGTCGATTTTCATATACAACGTTTCTCTTTCTGATACAATGGGGCCATGTTTGCACGTTGGTTTCCCAAAGGGTCAACTCGTCATATCGTTGCGGAGAATACGGCAAGTCAATTGGTCGGCAGAATCGTAAGCACGCTCGCGATGACTGTAGTAAGTCTTCTTATCGCACGGCGTTTTGGGTCTGACGGGTACGGCGACTTTGTCAAAATTACAACCTACGTCGGATTCTTTTATCTGTTTGCTGATTTTGGACTCAATGCGGCGTACGTGCAGGGCGCTATTGAACGCCCGTTGGGGACAGGCGGGACCAAATCGTGGCAACAACTATTTGGACTCCGTTTGATTATGAGCCTTCTTTTGGTTGCGGCGGCATTTGGAGTTTTATCTATATTTCCTCAAAATACTGCTCAAGGCTATACGACGTTGGTCCGGTGGGGCATTCTTTTTCTCTCCCCCGCCATTATTTTTCAGGCGACGACAACGACGACGAATGCATTTTTTCAGAAAGCCCTCCGGTACGATTTGGCAACGGTCGCCCAAAATGCCGGTTCCGTCGTCATGCTCGTTATTGCATTATTTTTTGCGTATGGCACCGCAATGAGCGGTCCCTACATAGGTGTTTTGTCGATAGGAATTGGTAGCGTTGTGACCGCAATTCTCGCCTTGTATTTTATTCGAAAATACCACGGAGCAATCCTGCCGCTTTTCCATATACGAACCATGATTTTAGATTTTAAAAAGACGCTTCCTTTGGGACTCACGCTCATTTTCAATCTCATATATTTTCATTCGGACAGCGTGGTGCTGACGCTTTCCCGTTCGACTCACGAAGTAGGTATTTACGGATTGGCGTATAAAGTATTTGAGTTGCCCTTGGTGTTCCCTCTTTTTTTTATCAACGCCGTTTATCCACTGCTTTTAAAAGCAAATAAGGAACGCCCGGAGTCTTCCCCGGAAATTTTTTGGCAGTCATTGTGGTTATTGTTAGGAAGCTCGTTTGTTATCGGAGCTGGCCTCTGGGGGGCGGCGCCCTTGGTGACATATATCCGGCCGGATTTTGCAGAAAGCATTCTTCCCCTTCGGATACTTTTGTTGAGTCTGCCTGTATTTTTTGTGTCAGCGCTTCTTATGTGGGTCCTTATTGCACAAAACCAAAAATGGCGGCTACTCGCAATACACACCGTGGCCATGATAGGGAACCTGGCGCTTAATATCGTCTTTATACCGCGGTATGGATATGTCGCGGCCGCTTGGATCACCGGTATGTCCGAAGCTTTTATTCTTATATTATCCTCGTTTTTCGTGATGAAGAGCTTGAAGAAGAAAGGTGCGGCGCTTGTATGAATCTTGTGATACATACCGACGGAGGAGCGCGCGGTAACCCCGGGCCAGCCGCGGTTGGAGTGGTTATCGATGAAGTGATGACTTCTGGAGATATTCCTTCGGAGTCCGGGCAAGCGACGACCAAAACAAAGAGGATTGCCGGTTTTGGTAAACGGATAGGGGAAACGACGAATAATGTTGCAGAATACACCGCAGTCATAGAAGCTTTCCGCTACCTTCTTTCCTTGAAGGAAAACGGAGCGAGCAATCATAAGCTTACGGTTCATTTTTATTTGGATTCGACGTTAGTGGTGAATCAATTAAACGGTCTTTTTAAAGTCAAAGAATCCCGCCTAAGGGAGTTGTTATACGCAGTCCGTGAGTTGGAGCAGGAACTCGGTGGCACGGTGATGTACTTCGTGGTCCGCAGGGAGTTTAACCGACAAGCGGATTTTTTCGTCAATCAGGCGCTTGACGGGGAGTAGCGGGTAAGAGCTACTCATGTCACGTTAGCGCCTTTTGTATCTTCAAAGAGCCATGTAATTTCAGTTGTTTTCGGTGTCTCGGTTTGCCATAATACGAACACGGAGAAACGTACCTCTATGATGCCTTCCTCACATAAAGACGCCGGGAGTGAAAGAAGTAGCGCCGCCACAGCTCGTATCGAGGCGCAAGACCTCGCTATGGGTATGCCGTTGCGGGAATATCTGGAACGGTATGGGTGCCGCGTAGTGGTGAATCAGTCTGTGGAAGAGTCTTTATTGTACGTAATCTGCGTCGGAGAAAGCGACTTCGTGAAACGTTTTTTCGCGGAGAATAATTTCCCTACTGCCAAAAAACTCGCGATTATATACGAAGGTGATGATACCAACCTGGCCGACGTTCGATCTCTGGGGATAAAACTTTATTTTGTGGACCCGAGACCATTGACAGCTGAACAAACGAAAGACATATTCTCGTTTTTCTTCATAGACAAGGGCGCGAGTATAGACGCCCGAAAAGAGCTGACAAAACCGAAACAAACAAGTGTAATCTCAAAGGAAGCGTCACGTGAGCAAGCGCCGTCACCGCAGGGACAGATGCTAGCTGACACGAAGCGGATAGCTAAGACCATGCGGCAGATATTTGAGTCCGACCGAAAGACTCTTTATGGGACTCGATCTAAAGGGAAGTGGAAACGGGCGATTCGATGGGTCGGGGCGGGTTTATTTATTTTCATCGCGCCGTTATGTATGTACGTGGCTTCGTTTGCGATCGGTGTGACACTATTGGCAATGAGCGGGAAGGCGCTCCTTGCCGGGAACACACAATGGACAGATACTCTGATTCATGCGGGCACTCCGTACTTACAAAGTGCACAGACCATGTTGCACTTAACATCGCCTATTTTAACTACCATTCAATTAGGAGGTCTAGCTGATGATGAGGACCGGTTATTATCGTTGCTTATGGACGCGTCGATGGCAGAGTCTGGAGTCGTGACGATTTTTCAAACGAGCAAAGCGGTTGCTGGGACCATTCTTTTTCCAAACGATACGACGCAATCTACATCGGCAGCCGACGTCGCATCGCTTAGCTCAGAAGTTTCCCGAGTATCACAGCATCTTGCGCTGGTTCAGGCAGAGCTAGATTCATTGATGTCGTCCCGGCGTTTTCCGTTTCAGTTAGCGTCTGTACAGGGGTTGGGGAGGCGAGGACTTATCTCCCTGGGCAATGTCCGGACGCTTATTGGTTACACAGAAAAATTGCTGACGCTGTATCCTCAGATGAGCGGATTTCGAAAAAAACAAACATACCTCGTGCTGTTACAGAATAGTATGGAATTACGTCCAACCGGCGGGTTCATCGGCAGCTTGCTTTCGGTGTCTTTTGTTGACGGAAAAGTGGATGACATGCACGTCATCGATGTCTATACAGCCGATGGTCAGCTCAAGGGGCATGTCGACCCGCCGCTTCCGATCCGGGAAATTATTGGGCAGGAGCATTGGTATTTGAGAGACAGCAACTGGGATCCGGACTTTTCTGTCAGCGGGAAGCAAGCCGCATGGTTTTATGAAAAGGAGATGGGTCAGACTGTGGACGGAGTCATTGCCGTGAGTCTGCCGGTTGTAACGCATCTTCTTCATGTGATGGGTCCTGTAGATCTTTCGGACTTCAACGAACGCATTTCAGAGAGTAATTTTTTTGCCAAATCCCTCTTGTATACTCAAACAGACTTTTTTCCGGGATCGACACAAAAGAAAGATTTTTTGGGCGCCTTGATGACTGCGCTCCTTTTGCGCATGACAAATGACCGATCCGTGTCGGCAGGGCAATTACTGCGATCGGTTGCTGATTCAATTCAGGCGCGGGATATACAATTTTATTTTCTTGATCCTGCGCTTCAGCAGTTGGTAACGGAGTGGGGTTGGGATGGGGGCATGAACATAAGCCCATGTCAAATTCTGAATAGAGAGTCTAGCTGTATAGGGGATGGCGTCGGGATTATAGAAGCTAATCTTGGAATTAATAAGGTTAATTATTTTGTAACCCGTGAAGCACTTAGCGATATTACTCTTGACGATAACGACTCTGTCCATCAGGTTTTGACGGTGAAGTTTCATAACACTACGCCGACTCAGGTGCCAGATGGGGGAGGAGCGTACCAAATGTACCTGCGTCTTTATTATCCCGAAGGTTCTGTCGTGCAATCGATAAAATTGGACGGGCAAGATGTCCCACCGCGCAATCCCCAAAGCAGCGTACCGCCACCCGCGCCGTACGTGGTGACGGACACATCCGGCGGGGGAGTTGTTTTGGGAGTGCCATTCGCAGTTTCCCCTCACCAGGAACGGCAGTTGGTTATAGAGACAACACGCAGTTTGACGCCATTCGTCGGAGCGACATCGTATCAATTCACCATTCGTAAACAAGCAGGCGTCACCACATTTCCCTGGCATGTCGTCGTACGATACCCGGCATCATGGGGAGCGGTGACCGATAGCGGTATTGCAAAACCCGGTGAGCTTGAGTACAATACAGATCTTATCAACGACATGAAATTGCATGTCTTATTTCAGAAGCCGTCATGAAGAAATATACACTACAAGGAGTTAAACGAGATGCCACCGGTCGGAAAGTCAAAGTTCTTCGTCGATCCGGGCTGGTTCCGGCAACTGTCTACGGGAAAAAATTAACGAGTCTCAGTGTGACCATCCCGGCTGCTGATTTTCGTAAAACATATCAGGACGCCGGGGTCACCGGTCTCATTGAGTTATCTATAGACAAAACAGTGCACCCCGTTCTTATTCACACGGTTCAGTTGGACCCTGTTCAGGAATCAGTCCTGCACGTTGAGTTTTACCAGGTTGATCTTAAAGAGAAGGTGAAAACAAAAGTTCCGTTGGTATTGGTCGGTGAATCACCGGCGGTTACAGAGCGCAAGGGAGTGCTTTTGTCCTTATTAACAGAAGTCGATGTTGAAGCGTTGCCCGCAGAACTCCCGGAGAAGATCGATGTCGATGTTACCAAATTGACAGATGTTGACCAGGAGGTGAAAGTATCGGAGTTGACCATACCGACAGGCGTGACGATTCTTACGGATGCGACAGTCGGAGTTGTTAAGGTCGGAGCCTTGGTGAGTAAAGAGGCAGAAGCACAGGCCGCAGCAGAAGCACAGGCCGCGGCAGAAGCCGCCGCAGAAACGGCTCCAGCAGAGGGAGAGCTGGGGGCACCAGCAACAGAATCAAAAGTCGAAGAGAAACCAGCTGAAAAATCTAAAGAAGAACCGAAGTCTTAACGAGTTTCCTCTTGGTGTAATAACGAAGTCAGTTTCGCTAACCCCTGATAATTTGGATCAATCTCCGCTACTTTTTGTACGTATACCCGCGCTTCGGGAATCCGCCGTAATTCATACGCGAGCAAGGCAAGGGTATAATATCCATCCCGATAATCAGGATGCGCGATCACAACCGATTGCCAATATGCGTATTCTTTTTCGAGTGACCCCTGTTGATTTTTGAGGTTGGTCACCATGTCTTGATCACTCGAAACGCCCAACACGTTAGTTTTTTTCTCCGGGCGCATAAGAGTCGTCAGGTTCTTTGCGGAAAGCTTGATCAATATGTTATTGGTGGTCACCAAAAGGCGCGTCTTCAATCGGGGTTCGATAAGAATAGCATTTACAAGAACTAGGCAGATAATGAGCGACCATAATACCACTTTTTGCACGACGACAAATCCAATCCGCGAGGAGGTTGCGGGGATAAATCGGATAAACTGCGGGAATTGAACACGACGCTGTTTCGGTGCCGGGAGGAGATGGATGTGCTTACTCATAATTCGTTTGGATAGTATAGCAAGTCTACTCATAGTAGGGTAGGCGATGCAAGGTATAGATGGTAAACGATATGGAGGAGCGTTAGCGCGAGCACAACGGTGAGGGAAGCAAGTCATACTTCTTATTGAATAGTTATTTCCTCTATGGTATCCTCCGTTCATATGGCAGCAAAAACTTCAGTAAAGAAAACAGCGGTTACCTTGCCGCCGCAGTATGTAAATCGACCTACGGATATCGTGCCCCCGCGCCGAAATATGTGGCGCACCATCATATATGTGTTGGCAGTGCTTCTTCTTTTTCTTTTTGCAGCGAATAAGGGTTGGGTTGTGGCCGCCGTCGTTAACGGCAGGCCAGTTTTTAGTTGGGAATTAAACAACACCTTACGGGCGCGCTACGGACAACAGACGTTAGAAGGTATGATTGGTGAGATGCTGATTGCCGATGAAGCAAATAAAGCAGGGGTTATCATCACTGATCAGGATCTGGCAGCGAAGCAGCAAGAAGTGCTTGCTAGTCTCGGTACGGATGTGAGTCTTGATGACTTCCTTAAGTTTCAGGGTCTTACCAAGAACGACTTCCAACATCAACTAAAAGTTCAATTAACTGTGGAACGATTGTTGACGAAGGGAATGACAATATCGGATAGTGATATCAATGCATATATTGCCACAAATAGCGCAACTCTTACTGCTACAGATCCGGCCAAGCTTAAAGAAGAAGCGAAACAAATGATCATCAGTAACGCGGTGAGCGGAAAGTTGCAGTCATGGTTTACTGCGTTGCGGCAGAAAGCTGCTGTCATGAAATTTCTTTAAAACGTATGATGAACAGTATGCCATGGTGGTTAGGAAATAATGCATGGGGAGGAGGCAATCCATTTTTCGGAGGATTCATACTTCTTGCTTTATGGTCTGTAGTATGGACGGGATTCGCGCTTTGGAATGCAGCGAAGCGTAATGAGAAATGGTGGTTTATACTTTTCATGGTTGTGCACACAGCCGGTATCATTGAAATCCTATATCTTATCTTTGTGGCAAAAGCATTTTCTTCTTCGCCAAAAAGCCCCCCGCCGAAACGCCGCCGCTCAAAGTAATGTTCTTGTTCTGTTGACGTATAATTATCCTACGAGTAATGCGAACATCCTTATGAAAACATGGCAGATGCTCAATAAAAATCCTCAGTTGTGGCAACGGTATTTCATCCGGGAAAAAGTTATCACGGCAATTCGCACATTTTTTTTCAATCGGCAGTTTCATGAAGTGGAAACACCGCTTCTTATCGCGCGTCCACCCGCAGAAAGTTACCTGGATATATTTGAGACGACGCTTTTAGACCGCAACAGGAAACCGACCAAAGCATACCTCTCAACATCGCCGGAAGTGCCGCTCAAAAAACTTATAGTCGCAGGTCTTGGAAATTGTTACGCACTCACGAAAAGCTTTCGCAATATGGAGACGCAAAGCACACTCCACAACCCCGAATTTACGATACTTGAATGGTATCGCGTCGGCGCGGATTACCGGGACATCATGGAAGATTGTGAAGAACTATTGGTATTCATCAACACCTACTTAAAACGAACAACCCCCGGAGAAGAAACGAAACATCCGGAAGAACTTGTGTATCAGGATCACCACGTAAACCTGGCATCCCCCTGGGAGCGATTAACCATTGTGGAAGCGTTCGCTAAATGGGCACATATAGACTTCGATAATTTTTTGCGCGAACCAACCGCCCGACACATCGCTCGAAAGAAAGGATATTCCGTAGAGAAGAAGACAACGTGGGAAGAACTCTATAATCAAATTTTTCTCAATGAAATAGAACCACATTTAGGAAAATCCCGCCCGACGATTCTCTATGAATTTCCAGGCGTTATGGGGGCCCTCGCCAAAAAGAAATCGTCGGATCTCCGGTTCGCAGAACGATTTGAGTTTTACATTGAGGGTCTGGAGCTTGGTGATTGCTACAGTGAGTTGACTGACTGGAAGGAACAAAAGGAGCGATTTGAAAATGAGCTGAAAGAGATCAAGCGGCTTGGAAAAACAATGTATGATTATGACCACAATTTTATTGACGCTTTAAAGATTGGGCTCCCGGCGTGCAGCGGCATAGCAGTGGGAGTTGATCGATTGGTTATGTTGTTTGCAAATGCCGCAAGGATACAGGATACCTTGTTATTTCCAGCAGATGAATTATTTCAATAATCTATGAGATTCGCACTCATTATGCTGAGTAGCATATTTGCCGTTGTTTCTTATGTTGTCTATGTCGTTGCAATTTTTCGGGGCGAAGCAAAGCCGCATCGGACGACACGATTTTGTACCGCGGTCATTACGACACTCGCCATGATAGCGTTGTTTGCACAGGGGAGTACTGTTGCTGTCTGGTTGTCGGTGATATTCGCGTTAGGATCACTTATAATTTTCGTTTTAAGTATCCCGCGAGGCATGGGCGGATGGGCGAAAACAGATATCGTTTGCCTTGTTATTTCCGTAATTGGGATATTTTTTTGGCGTGCGACATCAGATCCGATGTATGGATTTATGGCGTCAATAAGTGCGGATTTCGTCGGACAAATTCCTATGCTAGTGAAAACCTATCGACTTCCTGAAACCGAGGTCTGGACATTTTATTTTCTCGACGTGTTGGCGGCGCTATGCACACTCGCGGCTCTCAATCAACGGACCGTGAGTGAGTTGGCTTATCCTCTTTATGTCATCGGATTGGATTGTGGGATTATCTATTTGATTTTGCGGCGACACACCCCAACGAGTCTTGGCACGAAACAGTAGTATTTAGCTTGCGATTCTTGAGCGTGCGTGGGATAATAGAATCCCCGAATGCCATAAGGGTTTTTTTTATGTCAACCATTACGACCGCCCAGTTTAAAAAAGGCATGTTCATCGAGTTTAAGGATGTGCCACATCTTATAACCGACATGCAGTTCGTCAACCCCGGCAAGGGGTCTGCCTTTGTCCGCACAAAACTAAGAAGTCTGAAAACAGGAAAAGTGCAGGAGTTTACTTTTAAATCCGGTGAGTCGGCCGAGGAGCTCCCCATCAACACTCGGGAGATGCAATATCTTTATAAAGAAAGCGATTCGTACGTGTTCATGGATAACTTCAGTTATGAACAATACAATATTTCCGAGGGGTTGTTGGAAGGATTCATCAAGTATTTGAAACCGAATGATGCTTATCAGGTACTCGTCTATGGTGAAGAAGCAGTGGGTATAAGATTTCCCAAAAAAGTATGGCTGAAAGTAACAGAGGCGGAAGAGGGTGCAAAGGGTAATACCGCAAGCGGCGCGACAAAAACAGTTGTGGTTGAGACGGGAGCCGTGATTACCGTTCCGTTATTTATCAAATTTGGAGACGTCATCGGGATAGATCCTGAGACCGGTACCTACCTCGAGCGCGGATGAACGGTCGTCCGCATTGAATCAACGGCTAGTTCCCGATAGACTGGATATATGAAGAGTCTCCTGTCTTGGCTCCGTTTTCTCCAACGC
The DNA here is from genome assembly GCA_023245335.1 of Candidatus Gottesmanbacteria bacterium. Taxonomy (GTDB): domain Bacteria; phylum Patescibacteriota; class Microgenomatia; order UBA10105; family UBA927; genus UBA927. The sequence goes on along the minus strand of JAHFKK010000001.1, from coordinate 179,688 downwards.
GCTATTTCCCACCATGTGCAACTCACGCTCGCCATTGGCGGAGTTATGCTGGTTAGCATTGTCGCTATAAGTATCATCGTCGTAATACAAGGGAGAGATAGCATGTTGGAGGTGCAAAAAAGTCAGTTGCAGCTTATGACACATACGCTTATCGTTCAACTGGACGCGGTACGAAATGAAGACCAGTATATCAAGAACGCGCAGCTTTCCGAAAAAATACAGCATATCCAGACGACTTATGGGCAGGCAGTGACGGCCTATGAGGCCTTGCTTGATTTGCGCGCTGAGACATCCAACACAACAGCGCTTGATTCGCAATTTGCGGATATTTTATCCGAGCTCTCTCATGAACAGTGGTCCACTGCGTCCGCAGATGTCGTGAAGCTTCGTTCGGATATTGCGCAAGTGAAAACAAAGCTCGCGGCGGCATTTATCATACCCGTGAACGTTACTCAGAGTAATGCGGCCCCCTCGTCTGGATATAGTCGTCAAAGTGTCACCGTGGACGGCACTTCGTTTCTTATCGATATAGTTGCGGGTGATCTGGGTAGTACGAAGGTTATCGTAGACACGGCGAGTGATCATGATTGCGACAATAATTGTCCGACACTTTCTCTTTCCGATTATGTCGGGAGAAACGGCGCGTATGCCGGAGTGAACGGGTCTTATTTTTGTCCCGCCGAATATCCTACGTGCGCAGGGAAGACCAACTCATTTGACACGCTTCTCATGAACAAAAATAAGACATATTTCAACTCGTCAAACAATGTCTATAGTACAGTGCCGGCGGTAATCTTTTTGGGAAATTCATTACGGTTTGTTGGTCAGTCGTTGGATTGGGGGAGGGACACAAGTCCTGACAGCCTCATCGCGAATCGTCCGCTTCTCGTGTCGGGCGGGAATGTCGTATTCAACGGAGAAGGAGAGCCGAAGGAAGGGAACAAGGGGAGCCGAAGTTTCGTCGCAAACAAAGGAACGGTTGCATATATCGGCGTCGTTCATAATGCGTCCGTCGCGGAAAGCGCAAAAGTTCTGAAAGAGTTGGGTATGGATAATGCGCTTAATCTCGATGATGGTGGTTCAACGGCGCTTTGGAGCGGCGGATACAAAGTCGGTCCCGGGAGAAACATACCGAATGCCATCTTGTTTGTCCGTAAGTAATTTGTTTAGAATGAATGTATGGACGATTCTCTTAAGACTCAATCAACTAACCCCGGGAATAATTCCGCAAAGCCCGCATTGAACTATGAAGAAACTCCGATTATTGATCCGGCATCCGGCGAAGTGACGGAACACCCCGCCTCCCCCTCAGTGACAGACGACCGTGCCGCCGAAGCAGAAAAAATAACGACAGAGACGAAGGCGGCATCGGTGATTCCCGAGGCGGCGCAAATATTTGAATCTCCTACCAATCAGGAAGGCAAAAAGGATGAACCCCCATCTGCGACATTACCTCCCCACACCCAATCTCCTCGCAAGAATCATGTCGGGACAATTATTTTTGTGGTCATACTTTTTGGTTTAGGAATTTGGCTCAGTATACAATTGCGTTCGTTCTTTTCTCCCGCAATATCAGGCGAGGTCGCGATTCCGACATCAGCGCCTCTTTCGACAGAATCCACGACGGCCCTCTCTCAGGCGACATCATCAGCAATTGTGGATAGTTCTTGGGTGACGTATCACGTGACGAGTGGTGCAAAAGGGGCGACGATTCCCGGAGTTTCGTTTAAACTTCCCAGTACCGTTCCTGCGCCGGTCTGCGATAGCGGAAACTGTCCATCACAAGGAACTAACTTACCCAACGGAACGAGATTTACGGTCGCCGCTCGCGGAAAAGGTCAACTGCTGCCGGATTTCCGTGGCGCAATACTCACGGATGCGGCGGGCAAAGAATTTACCATGAAACAAACCACAGTAGGCGGTGTGTCCGTATATGAATATGTAGGAAATTTTACCGGACGGACAGGCGGCGGTTATACATTTACTGCGATGCGCGGGGTTCTTGTTTCTGTAAGCGATACGGTCTCCATAGAATTTAATCATTTCGCCCCAGCCGGGACTGCAGCAGATTTTGCGAAAGACGATGTGCTGTTCGACGGAATCGTGAGTACATTCATCACAAACTTCCCGACACCCACCATGACGGTGTCGCTCCCCACAGAGACCCCGGTTGCCACAACGTCAGGAAACTAATGCTATCCTGCAGTTGGCCAGGAAGAGACGATGAGAGGTTCCGTGCGTTTGCGCGGGAATGTCGCCCATACGGATTCGGTGACAAACGGCATGAACGGATGAAGCAATTTGAGAAGTGTGATATACACATGCCGTAACACCGTAATTGCTTGGATATCGCCCGATTTGAAACGGTCCTTATTTTTTTCCAAATGGACGTCGGCCACCCGATGCCAGGCAAACTCATAGATCGCCTGAGCGGCATCGGAAAACCGGTATCGCTCGATATCCTTGGTAACGCCCGCAGTCAGCATGTTGAGTTCGGAAATGATCCGTTTGTCATTGGCGTCTGTGAGCGTTTTATGAAATTCATTGTCGTAAAACGGGATTTCTTTTCCTGTGGCGTCGATGTTCATATGGATAAACCGGCCCATGTTCCAGAGTTTGTTGGCAAAGTTCCTCATGCCCCGAATTTTGTCCTCGGAGATGGCGATGTCGCTTCCGGGCGCCGCCCCATATATGAGCGCCATACGAAGTGCGTCCGCTCCGTATTTGTCGACCATGTCGATAGGATTCATGACGTTGCCTTTGCTTTTACTCATTTTTTTACCATGCTGATCTACGACGCGGCTGTGAAGATGGATAACCTCAAACGGAATATTTCCGGTACGATAGAGACCCATCATCATCATGCGAGCCACCCAGAAAAATAATATATCCCACATGGTGTCCAAAACAGAGGTTGGATAAAAATATTTGAAGTCCGCGCTGTCAGGAAACCCCAACGTGGTCATAGGCCACTGGCTGGAAAGGAACCAGGTGTCGAAGGTGTCGGTTTCCTGAAGAACATGTGTGCTATGGCATTTTTGGCATGGCTCAGGTGAGAGTGAATATGTCGCATGGAGCGGGGCACTTAGCGATTGTAATCCCTTCTTCAGATCGGAAAATTGATATTTGGAAATAATGCTTTTGTAATCGCCGAAGATTTTCGCTAGTTGTTTGTCGATAAAACTAATAGTGATATCCGGGTTACAATCGAGACAATACCAGACCGGTATGCGCGGTCCCCATACAATCTGGCGGCTGATGTTCCAGTCGAGAATGTTATTCATCCAGTCAAAATACATCTTCTCAAATCTTTTTTTCGGAACTATTTTTGTCTTTCCGTCTTTGACTGCCCGGATTGCTTTTTTAGCAAGCGGTTTTGTTTTGACATACCACTGGGGGATCGGGAGCGGTTCCAGAACTGATCCGCAACGATAACATGTGCCTATCCGATGTACATAGTTTTCATCGATTTTGATGAGTAATCCGTCTGCCTTAAGGTCTTCAACCATGATCGCTCGCGCTTCAGCCACCTTTTTGCCATGATATTTTTCTGCGCGCTCCCGATATTTAGGATTACTATCCTGTTGGGTGAGAAACCACGCGAAGTCCATGCGTCCGCGTTGATCGATAATCGGCGTGACCGGTAGATTAAATTTTTTCCCGAGTTCAAAATCATGCGGGTCATGCGCCGGAGTGACTTTCATAATTCCGGTGCCAAAAGAGGGATCGACGTCAGGGTCGGGGATGACCGTCATTTTGACCGGCCCCAAAAGCCCCACGATTTCATATGTCTTTCCTATCGCATCTTTGTAGCGTTTATCTTTCGGATTGACGGCGAGAGCGGTATCGCGGAATTTCGTTTCTGGGCGGACGGTCGCTACGGTAAACGGTCCGTATTTCATGTAATACAGAGGATCGGTACGTTCGACATAGAGAACTTCTAGGTCGGAGAATCCTGTGCCGTCCTTCGTACAGTAGTTGACGAGTCTGGAGTCCCGATAGGCAAGACCGTCTTCATGCATTTTTCGGAATGTATCCAGTACCGTTGCTACAATATCCGGATCCAAAGAGTAGCGGTATCGTGACCAGTCCATTGAGAAGCCCAGGCGCTTCATTTGATCGCGGTTGGTGGTTTTGTTTTGCTCGACGAATGCCTCGATCATCGTATAGAGCGTCTCGCGGTCGAACTGGAATCTGCTTTTTCCTTCTTTCGCGAGTCGTTTTTCAAATACATATTGCGTCTCTATGCCTGCATGATCGCCTCCGGGTAGCCATAATGTCGGGTCACCCTTCATGCGGTGATAACGGATGAGGATGTCCTGCACAGTAAACATGGCGTGACCCATATGCATGGGGTCATTTGCGTTAGGGAGAGGTAGGAGTATGGTGAACGGCTTTTTCTTCGGGTCAATGGCCGGAGTGAAGTATCCTCCGGATTCCCACGTCCGATATATGCCCTCTTCAGCCGTCTTCGAATCAAAGTTTTTATCCATAAAAAAATCCGTTCATCCCTATTATAAGGGCGAACGGACATTCGCGGTACCACCTTATTTACTTCTCGCTTGAGCGGTGACGGGCTTACCCGGCAAACTTACTCTCTGTTCAGTTTGCAGCTTATCCCGTGACTGGCGGGATTCAGTCGCTTTTCGTTTCCTTAGCTAAATTATAGATTATGAAGCCGTTATCTGTCAAAGAAGCCAGTCTATTAGCGGTTTCGGTTTATACGCTCTACGCCATAACAAGTCCCTATTTAGGAGAGACAGTGTAGATAGGTCAGATCTCCATTTAGCATGGACCTCGGCGATATTTGTCACTAGAAACCGTTGAGAGGAAGCGCGAATTGCTTCGTCGCTCATTTGTGTTGTAGACCCGGTTAACGCCAAATGCTCGGCGTCATTGTTGTTCCATAGTCGCCGTTCGTATTGGGCGGCTTTACGTCTGGCATGCACGATGTCTTTATGAATTTTATTTTCCAGGGAGTTCACGAAGGAGTTACAGTTCCTCTAATTTTACGTGTTCGGCCGGTTTATCCTTGATGAATTCAAGGTATTTTTCCGTGGTGGACAACCGTTTGTGACCGACAAGTTTACTAATAGTTGTAATCGGAGTGCCGGCCATGAGGTGGTGGGCGATAAACGTATGGCGCAAATCATTTACCTTGGCATCCTCAATGCCGGCGATTTTAAAGTACCGGTCAATGGCGGTTCGGATATTTCGGATAAGGAGTGAGCGGCCCGTCTTGGTTATAAATAGCGCTTTTGACTTGGTTCCGTTGCCGCGATTTATCATCCAGCTCGCAAGCGCCTCCTTCGCGGCGTGATTAAGGGGTACCATGCGCTCTTCATGACCTTCCTCGGCGACGATATGAAGTTCTGCTTCCCGGACGTCCTCGACGGAAAGGTTGGCGAGTTCTCCGATACGGAGACCCGTCTGTAAAAAGAGTTCGACAATTGCATAGGTTCGTACGTCTCCGCGACACGCGTCCCGAAGAGCCCGGTATTCGAGTTTGGATAAGATGCGCGGCGGCTTCACATCATATTTCGGGTGTTCAATATCCGAAGCTGGGTCGACAGGAACAGCTCCCGACGCCTTCAGGAATCGGTAAAAGGTCTTCATAGAGTTAATTTTCCGGGAGATGGATTTTGGGGTATAGCTATCGGCGGCAAGTTTCTTTAGGAACGCCTCGAGTTCCTCGCGGGAGATCGTTGTGATGTCTTTTTTGCCTGTGTTTCCCAAAAACTGGATAAGCTGCTCGATGTCTTTACTGTATGCTACGATGGTAGCACGAGCACGCCTGCGTGAACCCAGGTATTCGATAAATTGCTTGTGTGCGAGTTTAAGTTCCAGTGCCATGGTATAAATGCCGGACGCAATACCTACATATCAATGTAGCAGGAGATTGAGGTAAGCTAGCGACCTGTTTTCTTGGAGCCTATAATATCATATACTAGACCTAAACGCAACCCACGCTTATGGGAGAAAACAAACTCTTTCGTTTTATTGTCATACTTATTAGCTTCGGTTTGTGCCTGAGTGCAGGTCGGACGATTTTTGACCTCTGGCATAGGCGCGATCTTATAACCAATAGACAAAAAGATCTCACCAAAATTACGACGGAAAACCAAACGCTTGAAGCGAGGCTCAAAGAGATTCAAGGCGGTGATTACGTAGAGCGCATCGCACGGGATAAGCTGGGTCTCGTGAGAGACGGAGAATCAATTATTCTTTTACCAGATACACAAAACGGTGAGGTGATCAGGAGGGGAGAAGAAAGCGGTGGACCAAATTGGCAAAAATGGTGGAAGCTATTTTTTTGAATCTGACACACGTCTATTGCCATATGTGCCAGGAGTGGGGGTCGGACCCACGACCGTCACCTTATGAAGATGCTGCTCTACCACTGAGCTACCCTGGCGAAAGATCATTATCAGCCATACGATGATCCACGTTTGGCGGAAGCACGCTAGCTGTAGGCTTCATTTTACGAAAACTATCCGAAAAAGGCAACGAAGTGGGCAGTTTCATGCGTTATAATAGGGCAATGGCAAAAAAGAAGAAACACTCATTACCCGTGGTAGGTTTCATCGTATATTTCAGCGTGGTCGTCGGCATATTTATTGTACTTGCGCAGGTGTCACAAGGGGGAGGGAGCCCGCGATTTTTGATTACACTGCATCCCCGTCCCACTCCGATCCCTACTCCGATACCGCGAATAGTCACGCCGGTCCGCGTCCCCATCCTCATGTATCACTACGTCGAGATCGTTCAGGATAAAAGGGATACGATACGACGCGGTCTCGACATCCTTCCCACAACCATCGACGCAGAAATAGCAACGCTTCTCACACACAAATACACGCCAATATTTATGAGTGATTTGGCGGATTATTTAGACGGGAAGAGCTCGCTTCCTGAAAAACCAATCGTGTTGACATTTGACGACGGCTACCGGGATTTCTATACCGATGCATACCCTATTTTGAAAAAATATCATGTGAAGGCAACGGCATATGTCGTTCCCGGGTTTTTGAATCGACCAAATTATATGACAAAGGACCAGGTGAAGGAGGTAGCCGCAAGCGACCTTATTGAGATTGCGGCGCACACCGTTCACCACGTAAATTTGAGGGGCACGCAGCCCGCCTTGCTCACTACGGAAATAAACGAAAGCAAAAATTTGTTGGAACAGCTCATAGATAAACCAGTTACGGATTTCGCATATCCGTATGGGCTTTATAACCAAATCGTTATTTCTGCTGTTGCGGCGGCGGGATACAGGACTGCGGTCACAACCAAACCCGGGGACCTACAGACGAAGGACACAAGATTTGAACTTCTTCGGTTGCGTCCGGGCGGACGTGTGGGAATCGCGTTTATTTCTTGGCTTGAGTCGATTAAAAATTGATGCGTCATCCATTATCCCATATGGCAAAGAAGCCCATCGCGTTATTGATTGTCGGAGTAGTCGTTGGACTTCTTTCAGCAGAAGTGACGCTGCGGTTTCTCCATTATCCATATATCGGTTGTAAGACCGTTGACGGCGTCACGGAATCAAAAACCGGACGCTTTGATCCGATAACCGGATGGAGTTATGTGCCCTCAAAATCAACGGTAGTTGACGGCGTGACATATACGTTTAACGGTGAAGGATACAGAGCGGAGGACATACAGGACGCGACTGATTTCACGAAGCCGATCATTATAATTATAGGCGACTCAACACTTTTCGGAGACGGATTAAACTTCAGAGATACGTTCGGCTATAAACTACAACAGAAGGTTGGCGATAGATATGAGGTAGTCAACCTTGCCGTACAAGGATACGGGTTGGATCAAGCCTACTTACGTCTTCAACAGGTGATACCGAAATATAGGCCGACGTTCGTTATTTTGGATTTTATAGAAGATCAGGATTATCGGGATGCAAATGAGGATAGGCGAGCGTTATTGCCTTGCTTCACCACGAGCGGTACTAAGCCATTATTTACTGTGGGCGATCAAAACGCTCTAGTACAACTTCGGAAACCGGAGCGCTTTGCGACATATGATAATCCGCGGTTACGACTGGTGTGGCGCAGATTGCAAGACGCCATCCGACAGGAGGGGAGCGATAAACAACTGTTATCAAGAATATTGTATCAACATATCAAACGGTACGCAGGACAGTACAATGTGAAGCTTTTGGAAGTGAATTATCAGTTGGATGAACGTGATTATGAGCGCAACCCGACGGACCCAGGAGATTCACCGATGGTTGCATCCTACAGCGCGGAATATACATTTGCTGACGGATTCCATCTGAACGCAAAAGGAATGACGCGGTTGACAGAGGATTTTATGACGAAGTTTGGTTCAATTATCAAATAGATCCGTACTGTGTTGCGGGGCCGGGAATCGCACCCGGCCTAGGAGATTATGAGCCTCCTGTGCGACTTTACACTACCCCGCGGTACGTGAATGTACTTTTGTATTATAGCGTATACGGAGAACCCGCGCAAAGTCAGTTCGGAAGTTTCGTGGGGGGGATTCCGGGTTTATTGAAGTATTTAAGAAGCCATGGCGCGAAGTACATGATAAGGCCAGTGATCATGGAAATGACGAAAAATACGGCAAAATAGACGCTCGTGAAGATATGCACCTGAAACGCCCATTCATAGTTTATGAATGACATCATGGTCGGGTACTTGAGCGTCAGGCCGGTAACGACTTGTACGAGCCCTAGGCCAGTGACGAAAAACAATGAGATGCGGTGGATTCTCCGGGACCAGTATGAAATTTTTCCGATATCCATAGACGTCATTATACTGGATTATTTGACTCGTATGCTATACTATATCCTCACAAGTGAATAAAAGCGTAGAGGGGATTGATTGGGATTCTCTCATTTGATCGGAAGATCAGGCGCTGACAAAGCTACTTCAAAAGAGATGTTTTGTCCGGAGGCGAAACCGTCAAAAGTCAGTCAACGAGTGTCGATTGGTCGGAGCTCGTCATGAATGAGGTTATCCTCAAATGACGTGCTTCCTTCGGGAAGCATTTTTTTAGGATAACAGCGCAAGGTGGTATAGCCACAAAGGCCCTTGTAAGTTTACGAGATGTTCCTCGTGGATTTACAAGGGTTTTTTTATGGGTGAGTAGTTTAGTTGGAAAAACGCGAGTCTCCAAAACTCGTGTCGTAGGATCGAAGCCTACCTCGCCCGCCTATGAAACAGAAAATTATATTGGTGCGTATCGATAAACTCATCGGGCATGAGCGGGTGAGTAGTACCCGATTACGTGCGGTGCGTTCTGCAATTCATACAGATGGTGTTGTTCGTCGGCCGGTGATTGTCGAAAGAAATTCCGAAGTGATTTTGGACGGCCATCACCGCGTCCGGGCGCTTCGTGATCTTGGGGCCAAACGGGTACCGGTAGCCTATGTGCGGTATAGCGATACAAACGTGCGCGTGTATATGCGGCGAAAAGGAATGCTCATGAAGATGATTAAACGGGCGGTTATAGAAATGGCAAAGGAAAACAAGCTGTTTCCGTCAAAGACGACGAGACATGTGATTCATGACCGTCCGATGATGAAAGCCGTTCGGCTTGAACAGTTATTGAAATGACTATGCATACATACATTTGCTGGCAAAGTCGTAGAAGGGAATACTGGCGAAGAAAATCCGCATATATAAACATGATTTTTCAAAAGGAGCAATTATGAAACAAAATATTATGCAAAAAGTGAAGATTCCGACGACGTATCTCAATCTTTCCTACTATCTCAATAAATACGTCCATGAATTACCGGCTCCACCATTGGATCCGAAGACAAAGCAGCCGATAGGTCCTGCGGCTTTAGCCCGGCTGTTTCCGATGGAGCTCATCAAGCAGGAAGTGACGCTCGATGAGTTTGTTCCGATTCCTGACGAAGTGCGGGAGTTGTATGCCATGTATCGGCCGTCGCCGCTTTTGCGGGCGAAGCGTTTGGAAGAAGCGTTAGGTACGCCGGCAGAGATTTACTTTAAGTATGAGGGCGTTTCCTCGGTCGGGAGCCATAAATTAAATACCGCACTTGCGCAGGCGTATTACAACAAACGGGAGGGCGTGGGTATGCTGACGACCGAAACAGGAGCGGGTCAGTGGGGGTCGGCGCTTGCGCTCGCGTGTAAACTCTTTGACCTCAAGTGCAAAGTATTTATGGTCAAAAGTTCGTACGAGCAAAAGCCGTATAGAAAGACGGTGATGCATTTGTATGGCGCTGACGTCTCTGCGAGTCCATCACGGGAAACGCAAGCCGGAAGATCATTTCTTGCCAAAGATCCGCATACTCCCGGCAGTCTTGGTATGGCCATATCGGAAGCCATAGAGGTGGCGGCAACGACGGACGGTGCGCACTATGCACTTGGTAGCGTCCTCAATCACGTCATGCTGCACCAGTCGATCATTGGTCTTGAGGCCAAAGAACAGCTAGCACGCGAAGGCGCGTATCCGGATGTCATCGTCGGGTGCTGCGGAGGAGGGAGTAATCTCGCGGGAGTGAGTTTCGCGTTTTTGGCAGACAAGATCTCCGGGAAAAAGCCAAATCTTAGGGTCGTCGCCGTGGAGCCGGATGCGTGCCCGTCTCTTACCAAAGGCGAATACCGCTATGATTCCGGCGATACGGCTGGCATGACGCCGATGCTCAAGATGTATACCGTGGGCAGCGACTTTGTGCCGTCGCCGATACACGCAGGGGGACTGCGGTATCATGGCGACTCGCCGCTTATCAGCTTTTTGTATTACAAGAAACTGATAGAAGCAGTGGCCTACGGACAACGCGAGGTCTTTGAGGCAGCGCAGTTATTTGCGCAAACCGAGGGGATCATTCCTGCGCCGGAGTCAGCGCATGCCATACAGCAGGTTATAGTGGAAGCGAAGCGTGCGAAAGAAGAAGGGAAAAAGAAAGTGATTCTTTTCAACCTTTCCGGTCACGGACTATTGGACCTGGGTGCATATGAAGAATTTTTATCTGGTCGTATGAAAGGGTAAAATGTCGTACGAGGCGCCCTACCCTAAATCGGTGGGGCGCCAAAACGAAAGTAATGGTAATATCAAAGGAGAAAATATGAATCTTAAAGACAAAATCAAAAATATTCTGGATGATAAAAAGGTTGAATACACATTCATTCCGTTGCCGGAAGAATTGGCGCCGGATGTCCCGTCCCACGCAGCGTTTCATGGGATAAAAATGAAAAATGCCATGGTAACGATTTTGTACCGTACGGAAAAAGGAATAATCGGGGTAACGAAGCGGGCTGATACACAGATTGACCAAGAAAAACTCAAAAAAGTAGCCGGAGTGAAAAAATTAGTGTTCGCATCCAAGGAAGATTTGCATTCATTGGGGACAGAAGTGGGTCTTGTACCATACCTCGGTTTAGACATTTCCTATTATGTGGATGAAAAAGTTTTGTCCATCGGCAAAGCGTACGGGACTGGGGGAATAAAGACGATGGGTATGGCAATGGAGGCGAAGGATTTAGTTTTTGTAAACCATGGACAGGTTGGGGACTTTACGTTTTTTGACCACACACAAGAAGCACCGAGTGGAAAACGTTGCCTCTCGGGCATTACCCCGAGCGGCGACGGGTCACTACATATAGGTAACTATCTTGGCGCCGTGCGGCAATTTATTGAGCTTTCCAAAACGAACGAGACGTATCTCATGGTCGCTGATCTGCATGCATTGACGACGATACAAGATAAAAAACAGCTGCAGCATAACGTCGAGGCGTTAGTACTAAACGAATTGGCACTTCTGAAAGGATTTTTGACAAAAGAGCAGTTCGAAAAAATCGTTTTTTTCCGTCAGTCTGACGTACCGATGCATACCGAGTGTCAGTCTATCCTCAATAACGTGACACCGTTGGGACTTCTCAAGCGCGCGCATGCTTATAAGGATAAATTGCAGAAAGATGTCATGGAAGATGACATTAACGTCGGGTTGTTCAGTTATCCCATGCTTATGGCCGCGGACATTCTTTTATATCAGGCAGATCTCGTTCCGGTAGGGAAGGATCAGAAACAACATATAGAGATTACCCGCGACATTGCAGAGCGCTTCAACAAAATTTATAAGAAGAAAGTTTTTACATTGCCAGAGCCCTACATCCCGGAAGAAGTCGCTGTGGTATTAGGCACTGACGGCAAACGAAAGATGAGTAAGACGCTCGGAAACATTATTAGTATGTTTGAGCCCGAAGCAGTCATAGAAAAGCAGGTACATGGCACTTTTACGGACCCCGCACGGAAGCACGCAACTGACCCGGGACACATCGAGGGGAATATGGTATTTACATACTTGGATTTTTTCGGTGAACCCGGTAAGGTGTCCGAACTTAAAGAAAGCTACAAACAGGGAGCGGTCGCCGACGTAGACGTCAAGAAGTACTTATTTGAATGCCTGGTGATGTACTTCGCGCCTGCAAGAAAAGCGTATGACGAGCTGAAAGCCAACCCCTCAATAGTTAAGGATATCCTGAAACGCGGACAGGAGCGTGCAACGGCTATTGCTATCGAGACGATGACTGGAGCGCGGGAGGCCATAGGTCTTACAAATAGCTATTCATTTTTTGGATACGCCAAACTTACCGCCGGGTCGACCCTTTCCATAGAAGAGTTCGCACGTATGGAGATCCGTGTCGGCAAGGTTTTTGAGGCGAAAAATAAAGAGGGGAGCGAAAAGCTCATTCGATTAGTGGTGGATATTGCTGAAGACAAATCGCGTATTATATTTACCGGTGTTCGGGGATTCGGGTATACGCCGGAAGATTTTGTCGGCAAGCAGTTTTTCTTCATTACCAATCTGGCACCAAGGAAAATGATGGATGAAGAGAGTCAGGGGATGATTTTAGCTGTGGATTCAGCGGATAAATTAAAACCGCTGTTTATTTCTGCTGAAGGCATGCCAAAGGGCGCGAAAATCAGGTAGCTCTTTTTAAGAGATCTGTATACCTTGGGTCTTTCTCATCAACGGTTACCACAGATAGTCCGAAGTCGATGGGAATTATTGTGCCTGGGGGATGAGAACGGGCGAGACGTTTATTATGCCATTCTTCGGTGCCCTGTATTGTCGACACGTACCGTTCTCTCCCTCGTCCGGCGTTGAAGTGTTCTCCTGGGGGATAGGGTTTTGCCTTATTACCTATAGCAACGATAAACGGCATATTGGCTGGTATTTTCTTTCATGTGAATGAAAATGTCAAACACACTTGGTGATTCAGGTCTGTGTTCGTGCTATACTTAGTCCTCAATTCACGCTCCTATGGCAGAAAAATCATCAGCGCAACCCAAACATAACGGAAACGGTAAAAAATCAAAGAAAATCTTCCAGTTTCAGATGAAACTGAATTTCAAAAATATCGTCATCGGACTATTTGTGCTGTTTATCGTGTTTTCACTCATCGGCAGCATCAGTAATCAGGCGGCCCTCCTTACGAGTAAGCCGCTTTCTACCGTCGTCACTGACGTGAAAGCCGGAAAAATTAAATCGATAGATGTTGAAGATACCAAGCTTACCGTTACCGAGAAAGACGGCTCCAAATATACTTCAATTAAGGAGTCGCAAGATTCGCTTGTGGACGTGCTGCAGAAGTCAGGTGTCGATCCTAAGACGGTTGCCATAAACGTAAAGGATCTCTCTATGAGTCAGGTAATCGCGGGACTTATTTCAAACGTACTCCCATTGGTCCTGACCGTCGTATTTTTCCTTTTTCTTTTCCGTCAGGCGCGGGGAGCCCAGGATAATATATTCTCCTTCGGACAAAGCAAAGCGCGTGTGTGGAACAAGGATCTCCCCAAAAGTACATTCAAAGATGTCGCAGGGGTCGATGAAGCGAAAAAAGAACTTGAGGAAGTCGTGGATTTTCTGAAAAGCCCCGGGAAGTTCACCGCCCTAGGTGCACGCACTCCCAAAGGAGTTATCCTCATTGGTCCTTCCGGAACGGGTAAGACACTTCTTGCCAAGGCGGTCGCAGGAGAAGCGAAAGTGCCGTTTTATTCTATAGCCGGCAGCGAGTTTATGGAAATGTTGGTTGGTGTGGGTGCGGCCCGTGTCCGGGATCTATTCGCACAGGCCAAAAAAAGCGCTCCGGCAATTATATTCATCGATGAAATCGATGCCATCGGTCGGATGCGTAGTGTGGGTATCATGGGCGGGCATGATGAGCGGGAACAGACACTGAATCAGATATTGGTAGAGATGGACGGATTTGAGCCAAACACAGCCGTCATGGTCATTGCAGCGACCAACCGTGGTGATTTGCTGGACCCTGCACTCACGCGCCCTGGCCGGTTTGACCGACGAGTCACACTTGATTTGCCGGACATGGAAGGACGTAAGGCGATCCTGAAAATTCATGCACGCGGTAAACCATATGCTGCTCCCGTTGATTGGGATAAAGTTGCCAAACGGACGGTCGGATTTTCCGGTGCGGATTTGGAGAATATGCTCAACGAGTCTGCCATTTTAGCGGCCCGTGACAACAAAAAAGAAATTGACATGATTGACCTTGAGGAAGCGGCAACGAAAGTAAAACTTGGTCCAGAGAAAAAACGTCTGCAAACTGATTTAGATCGCAAAATGACCGCATATCACGAAGCGGGGCATGCAGTCGTCAACTATTACAGCAAGCATCTGGATCCCGTACACCGGATTAGCATCGTTTCCCGGGGGATGGCGTTAGGATTCACTATGGCGCCTCCTGAAAAAGACCGTCTGCATGAAACCAAATCCCAACTTATCGAAGAGATCGCGATGACGATGGGAGGGAGAGCCGCGGAGCAAGTCATATTTAAGGAAACGACGAGCGGGGCCGCCAACGATATTGGTCAGGCGACGCGTATCGCCCGTTTTATGGTGACGGAGTTTGGAATGAGTGATTTGGGACCGATCAATTTCGGTCCGCAATCTGATGTGACGGAGTGGGGGAAATATTATCAGGATCAGCAGTCCATATCACCCGATATGCAATCGGCTATTGACCGGGAGATCAAAAAACTCATTGACGACGGATTTGCGGTCGCTCTTGCTATAGTGAAAAAACACCGCACTGACCTCGATAAAGTAGCCGAAGCACTCGTCAAAAAGGAAACACTGGAAGGCGATGAATTCGCATTACTTTTGGGCGGAAAAAAAGAACGCGAGAGTTAACTTCCCATGAATCGTTTGGTACTCATAGACGGTAATGCCATGATGCATCGTGCATATCATGCGCTCCCGCCGCTTACCACCCCCGACGGGAAACCCGCCAATATGGTCTACGGGTTTGTGTCTATGGTTCTTCGCCTCCATCATGCTCTAAAACCCTCTCATATGGCAGTCGCGTTTGATCGTCCCGGTCCGACATTTCGGAATAAACTATTTGCCGATTATCAAATACAGCGTCCCAAAGCGGAAGACGATTTTGTGAGTCAGATTCCGATGGTCCACGATACTGCACGCGCATTTGGGATCCCGGCATACGAAGCCGACGGATTTGAGGCAGATGATGTCATAGGTACGATCGCCAAAGCAGTTCAACACACGGGCATTGACCAAGTGATTATCGTGACGGGTGATCGCGATATCCTGCAATTGGTGAAGGATGAAAAAGTCATGGTCTATATGCCGACGAAGGGATTGTCTGAAGGAAAAGTCTATGGAGAAAAAGACGTCGTTGAAAGGATGGGAGTCGCGCCGTCGCTCATTCCGGATTTCAAAGCGCTCGCCGGAGATCCGTCTGATAATTATCCAGGCGTGCCGGGTATCGGACCCAAAACTGCTGTCACCCTTCTCAACCAATTCGGATCAGTAGAGGCGGTATATAAGGGGATACAAGGAAAGAAACATACAATAACGGATACGATACGGATAAAATTAACGGCGGGAAAGAAAAGTGCGACGCTGTCTCATGAGTTAGCGACGATTCGTACAGACGCTCCAATAAAATTTAATGAGTCCTCTGCTCACATAACCACGTTTGATACTGCCGCAGCGCATGAAGCGCTTGAAGCGCTTCATTTTCCCTCGCTTATCAGGCGACTCAGCGGTGAGATGCCTCCGGCGCAAAAGAAAAAACAACTCGCGGAAAAAAAGAAGAAAGAGGAGAGTGACAGTCATCAGCAAGCACTGTTTTAGACCTGTGACGGCATATAAAATAAGAAATGAGAAGAATATATGAAAATTGCGTTAGTTCATGATTATCTTGGTGAGTTTGGCGGAGCAGAGCGGGTGCTTGCCGCGCTTTCGGACATGTGGCCGGATGCCCCCATATACACCGCATTTTGGCGCCCGGGGGATGCGTGGGAGCGGTTTAAAAATAAAGACGTGCGTGTATCATGGGCCCACCACATTCCTGGATTTGCTACCAAGCTCCACAGTCCATTACGATTTTTAGCTCCCGCGATTTGGAATAGTTTTGATTTTTCGGACTATGACGTCGTTATAAGTTCGGCGAGTTGGTATGTAACCAAAGGGTTTGGGACGCGAGGAGGATCAGAACAGAAACCTATTGAGATATGCTATTGCCATACGCCGCCGCGATGGCTGTACGGGTATCCGACGAGTGTCGAGTGGCAACGGTATGCATGGGTACGCGTGTATGCCTCGCTTGTTGGATTCTTTATGCGACACTACGACTATTCTGCCGCACAACGCGTCAATTATTTTATAGCCAATTCTCAAAATACCGCGCGACGGATAGAAAAATTTTATCGTCGTGAATCTGAAGTGATCTATCCGCCGGTCGAGCTGTTGCCTACCCCGAAAGTAAAAAAGGAAGATTATTATCTGATTATTTCAAGAATTGTCGGGGGCAAAGGACTTGCCCTTGCTGTTGAAGCCGCCAAAAAGCTGGGGGTCAGGCTCAAGATTGCCGGTGCCCCAGCCGGATATGCCACGGAGTATCAGGATCTACTCGCCCGATCAGGAGGGGGCAAGGGAATTGAGTTTCTTGGATTCGTTTCTGATGAGGAGTTGGTTCGTCTGTATGCCGGCGCCCGGGCATTTCTGGCGCTTGCGACGGATGAAGATTTTGGCATGACACCCGTAGAGGCGATGGCTGCCGGAACGCCGGTCATTGCATTTCGCGGCGGCGGATATCTTGAATCTATCGTTGAAGGCAAAACCGGTATCTTTGTCGACGTTCCAACGGTAGAAAGCGTCGTACAAGCGATCCGGAGATCTGAAAAAATATCTTTTTTGGCGGAGGATTGCCGGAACCAAGCGGAAAAATTTTCTAAAAAACGTTTTCAGAACGAGCTACACGCGTTTCTCAAGATTCACGGAAAAAGAAAATAATACTTTGCTAACGCAGTCCGTTGTGTTAGGATAAATAGCATCCGAGTGGGTAAAGTAGTGCATAAGGAGTCTCTACGATGGTACAAGATCCAAATGTATTCGTTCTTTCTTTAGGCGGGTCGCTTATTGTCCCCAACGGCGGTATCGACGTTACGTTTCTCACCCAATTTCATGATTTCATCCGTGACCAAGTCTCCTCCAAAAAGAGGAGATTTTTTATTACGGTCGGTGGAGGAGCCATTACTCGGCACTATCAAGCTGCAGCCCGATCCGTGCGTCAACACGATTTGAGCGATATTGATGCGGATTGGCTCGGTGTCCATGCAACGAGATTGAATGCGCAGCTCATACGGGCGATATTTCAGGATCTTGCGGATCCCCGGGTGATCAAGCATTACGAAATTATTCTGAAGATTCAATCTCCGGTTGCCATCGCCGCAGGGTGGAAACCAGGATGGAGTACAGATTATTGTGCAGTGACGCTCTGTCAGGATTATGGACTCGCGCAAGTTGTGAATCTGACGAATGTTGATCAGGTCTATAACAAGGACCCGAATAAATTTCCCGATGCGAAACCATTAAGCGATATGACCTGGGCGGAATACCGCACGATGATTGGCGATACGTGGAAGCCGGGCATGAATGCGCCATTTGATCCGATCGCGAGTAAGCTCGCTCAAGAGATCGGCGTCACCGTCAAGCTTCTCAATGGGAAGAATCTTCAAAATTTAGAGAAAGCGCTTGATGGGAAGCCCTTTGTCGGGACAATGATCCAATAAATGCTACAATAGCCGCATGATTCTGACCTCCCTCACGTTGACAAATTTTCGTAGTTATTCCAAAAAAATATTATCATTTTCTCCCGGCACGACCTGTATCGTCGGACCGAACGCGATCGGAAAAACTAATATATTGGAAGCCATTATGATGCTTGCGACGGGAAAAAGTTTCCGCGCAGGACTTGATCGGGAAATCATCCGATGGAATGCGGACATGGCACGTATCCTGGGTGACCGATTAAATGAAGAAGAGCACGTACATCTCGAATTATTGATAACTCGCGGTGAAGTTCAGGGTCAAAAGGCACCGCTCAAAAAGTATACGGTGAACGGAGTTTCCCGTCGAATGGTCGATTTTGTCGGAAATGTTCGGGCGGTCCTTTTTTGGCCAGAGGATTTGGAAATTGTGACCGATAGCCCCAGCGTGCGCCGGAAGTATTTGGATACCGTGCTTATGCAAGTCGATCGGGAATACCGTCGGAATCTCATATCCTACGAACGCGGATTGAGGCAGCGGAATAGACTTCTGGATCTTATCAACGAGGGGAGTGCGTCCCGCACACAACTCATTTTTTGGGACCAACTCCTGATCCGGGCGGGCGGGTATTTGACCGAAAAACGCGCGGCATACCTTGCATTTATCAATACCACACACCTTGTCAAACACGCGTTTCATATAGAGTATGACCGGAGTGTTATTTCTGAATCCAGACTGGAGCAATATAAGGAGGAAGAAGTAGCAGCAAAATCAACCCTTGTCGGTCCGCATCGGGACGACATCAGTTTATTTAGCAAAGAGCACGGTTTGGAGGGGGGAGAGGATAGCTATCGGGATCTCGCCGCATTTGGCAGCCGCGGGGAGCAGCGTCTGGTCGTGTTGTGGCTGAAGCTCGCTGAACTTTCGTATATAGAAAGAGAAACCGGAAGTCGGCCGCTTTTGCTTCTCGATGATGTTTTTTCCGAGCTCGATGAAAAGCACCGGGCACTCATTGGTCACGTGGTCAGTCAACAACAAACTATCATAACCAGTGCTGATTTTGAGTCGGTCCCACAGGAAGTGCGTGAGAACGCCAACGTAGTTCGACTATAATAAGCATATGAAATCAACAGCGTCTCTTTCCGACGTAAGACAACTTCATCTCCCGCAAATAGGCTCTCATAAGGGTCAAAACGGGCGACTCCTTATTATCGGCGGAAGCCACCTGTTTCACGCGGCAAGCATTTGGGCGCTTGAGGTTGCCTCGCGGATTGTTGATCTGGTGCATTATTCATCAGTGCCGGAGAATAATGAAATCGTTATGGAAGCTAAAAAACGGTTTCGTGACGGTATTGTCGTACCGAGAGATGATGTCTCCTCATACATAGAGGAGGATGATTGTATTCTTATCGGTCCAGGCATGGTGCGAGATGATGAAACAAAAATATTGACGGATAGGTTATTGAAAGCATACCCCAAAAAACAGTGGGTGATAGACGCCGGAGCCATCCAAATGATGGATCTGGCTGGGATTCCGGAGAACGCTATTTTAACGCCTCATCACGGAGAGTTTGCGGATTTGGTTATGCGCGCTACCCACTCATTTCCTGCGCTTGGTCAAGCCGAGACGGATGAAGACAAAGTCAAATTCTTCGCTAAATCATATCACTGTATCGTTCTTCTCAAGGGCCACGTGGACGTCGCGTGTTCCGGAGGAACGTGTGATGAGCATATATGCAGGCCTGGAGAGTGCAGTGTGATTGAGGGCGGTAATGAGGGTATGACCAAAGGGGGGACGGGGGATGTGTTGGCGGGTCTTATTGCCGCACTCGCCTGCAAAAACGATCCTATTCTGGCGACGATTGCCGGCAGTTACATCAACAAAGCGGCCGGAGCGGAACTCTACAAAACGGTCGGGCCGTTTTTTAACGCCAGTGATTTAGCAGGTCAGATACCTAAAACGATGAAAGCCTTACTTTCATAGGATCATTCATTTATAGTTACCTCGTTTCTCGCGTGAGCTAAGGCATTCTTCTGATTGTATTTTGGTGTCTTTGCGGGTAATATACAGGAATAGTGCGGGAATTATATCCCGCCATTCCTATGTATCAGCCTCAATTTACCATCACAAATAAGGTTTTAAAGAATATCGGCATTATAGAGGCATCGAAGGAAGTCATCGAAAACAGCCCATTGGTGCCTGCGTGGGAAGCAAAATTCCGTGAAGATGCGCTTGTGCGTACAGTTCACCACGGCACGCACATTGAAGGCAATGACTTGTCAAAGACAGAAGCAGAACAGGTACTTGCAGGATACAAGATTGTCGGGCGGGAACGGGATATACAAGAAGTGCTGAATTATCGGAACGTCCTGAAGTTCATAGAAGAATTTCAAGGGAAAACTATTTCGGAAGAGGTGATTAAGCACCTACATGCACTTATCGCACATCGGGTTTTGACCGACGATCAGGTAGGGGAATATCGTAAAACCCAAGTTGTGGTAAAGAATGCAGAAACGGGCGAGATCACCTTCCGGCCGCCCCCGGCAGTTGAAGTTCCTTTTTTGCTTGCTGACTTTATTGACTGGGTCAATAGTGTCGGGAACGACGATATTCATCCCACGATCAAAGCGGGGATTGTCCATTATGAGCTCGTACGCATTCATCCGTTTCTTGACGGCAACGGCAGAGTTGCTCGGGCTGTCGCGACCCTTATTCTTTTCAGCGAGGGGTATGACATCAAACGTTTTTTTTCGTTGGAGGAATACTACGACCGTGAACCTCTCCATTATTACGAAGCACTTCAGAGCGTCGGGATTAATCAAGGAAACCTCACGAACTGGTTGGTATATTTTACGGAAGGACTTGCTATTGAGCTGACGCGTATCAAGGAGAAGGTGAAGTCGCTTTCTACGGACCTCAAGATAAAAAAATCACTCGGCGGACAGCAGTTGGCGTTGACGGAGCGTCAGATCAAGATTGTCGAGTTCGTTCAGGAGCAAGGATTTTTACAGAATAAGGCATTTTTCGAATTGTTTCCCATGGTGAGCGAAGATACGGTACTTCGGGAATTGAAGGACTTATTAAAAAAGGGTATAGTCAAAAAAGAGGGCTCGACTAAAGGAGCGAAGTACGTCCTCCGGACGTAGTATAGATTTCTATGGACCTACAAAACCCTGCCATCTCGTATTCGCTTCTTATCATACCGACGTTTTTTGCGCTCACGGTTGTGATTCAGGGGCTAAGTAAAATAGCTAAAGAAGAAAAAGATGGTCCGGTCGCGCTGGGATTGGGAATTTTTCTTCTGATACTCATCGCCGTCGTGTACTTCATGTTCATCCGCTAAAATCCGCAAGCCCCGCGGCCGGTAGTCCGAAATGTAGTGCTTTACGCAATTTCCGAAAAAAGAGTACTATCAAGAGTAACGTATGCTCTTTTCCGATCTTTCCTTGTATTTTGAAAAAATAGAAGCGACGACCTCAAGGAATTCCATAACGGAAATTCTCGCTGACCTTTTTCGTACGTCTCACGTCAGTGAGATCGGGAAAATTTGCTACCTCCTGCAGGGAAGGGTTGTGCCGCTTTATGAGGCGGTAGAGTTTGGTGTAGCAGATAAGTTCATTATTCGTGCGATCGCGCTTTCATACAGCCTGGAAGTTGACGAAGTAGTGAAGGCGTTCAAAAAGTACGGAGATTTGGGAAAAGCCGCAGAGAGTCTGCACACGGGAAAAACGGCGAAGTTGGACGTGACCGACGTGTATGATCGGCTCTACGCAGTCGCGACCGCGAACGGTCAGGGGTCTCAAGAGAGAAAGATCGCGCTCCTTTCAGAGATCCTGAATGACCTCGATGCCCGATCCGTACGATTCGTTTTGCGGATACCCGTAGACAAATTACGCCTGGGATTTTCTGAAATGACTATTCTGGACGCGATTTCCTGGATGCTTACGGGCGACAAATCACTGCGGGGGACGCTTGAGGATGCATATAATGTCCGACCGGATATCGGATTCATCGCAGAGACGGTAAAAAAGGACGGAATCAAAGGACTTTCACACATACGCGCACACGTCGGCTCTCCGGTACTCGCCCAGTTGTGTCAACGGCTTCCGAATGCTATTGAGATGATTAAAAAGATGGGCGAGGTGGCTGTCGAGCCAAAATATGACGGCGTGCGGGTACAGATTCATTTTAAAAGGGAGAGGAGTCGCACACAGAAAGCAGAGATAAAAACGTTTTCACGAAACCTCGAAAACACGACGGACATGTTTTCGGAGCTCCAGGACGTCGGGCACGAGCTCGATACGCAAGATACCATTCTCGATTGTGAAGCGGTCGGAGTGGATGCGGCGACGGGAAAACTCGTTTCGTTTCAGGAGACGACCACAAGGAAACGGAAGCATGATATAGCTTCAGCACAAAAAAATGTCCCCCTTAAATTCTTTGTATTCGATATCCTCTATAAAGACGGCAAAGATTTCCTGAGCGTGCCGTTATCCGATCGCAGGAAAATACTCGAACGGACGCTTGTCACAAAAAAACTCCTCGTGCTTTCGCCGCAAATTATTACAGAAGACCCCGCTATACTTCGGGAGTACCATGATGCGCAACTCAAAAAGGGCCTTGAAGGAGTGGTAGTAAAAAAATGGAATAGCCCGTATGAACCTGGTCGGCGAGGATATAGCTGGGTAAAGTTTAAGGAGGAGGAGGGGAAGACGGGAAAGCTCACAGACACGATTGATGCTGTGGTTATGGGATATTACGTGGGAGAGGGGAAACGCACTGGATTTGGTATCGGAGCACTTTTGGCCGGCGTTCGTCGCGGTGATCAGTTTGTAACAATCACGAAGATAGGGACCGGTGTGAGCGACAAACTTTGGAAGGATATAAGACGGCAATTACACCTTATTCAAATACGAAAGATGCCTCCGGAGTATGCTGACGTAAATAAAGCGCTTGTTCCGGACGTTTGGGTTATTCCTAAAGTTGTTGTCGAGCTGGCAGGCGATGATTTGACGAAATCACCAAATCACGGTGCCGGGTTTGCGGTCCGATTTCCAAGACTTGTCCGTATACGAACAGATAAAGGCCCTCATGAGGTGACGACAGTTTCTGAAGTTGTACGCATGAATGCGAATCAATCCAGTGCACATCGATCCTAGCGCGAGGATTTGCCCCGAATAGAGTATGTCCAGTATAATACGTTAGAGATTATTCTATGATCAAGCCGTATTTTTCTGTCATTATCCCGGCTCTCAACGAGGAAAAATTTTTACCTCATCTACTGGATTCACTCGCGGTGCAGTCCAGCAAAAATTTTGAAGTGATTGTCGTCGACGGAAAATCAAAAGATAAGACCGTGACTATAGCCGGAACGTATAAATCCAGACTTCCGTCGCTTGAGGTTGTAGTCGCGGACAAACCGAGCATCCCGCTGCAGCGCAATCTGGGTGCACGACACGCGAAAGGGGAGTGGTTGGTATTTATCGATTCGGATAGCATATTACTGCCGTATTGCATAGATCGTTTCCAGCAGTATATTTCCAATCATAAATCACGCTTATTTACAACCTGGGCAAGTCCTGACAGCGAAAATCCAAAAGACTCTGTGTACACGTTATTCGCAAATGTCTACGTCGAAACTACAACTATTTTTAAACGACCGGTTACCCCGGGACCTATGACGGCCGTTCACCGCAGTGCATACGAGGCAGTGGGCGGGTACGACGAGACCCACAAGTTTCATGAAGATGTAGATTTCGGGCTGCGGTTATTTAAAGCCGGTATCAAAATGACGATCATACCGGAATCGCTTTATATCTGGTCACTCAGACGGTTCAGAAAGCAGGGGACACTGAAAGTCTTAAATCAATACGCCTTAAGCGTCTGGCCGATGATTTTTAACAGACCTCTCAAATATATGCCGGGATACGATATGGGCGGGCAAATATACGGAAAGAAGCGCCCTATGAAACGATCAGTGTTGGTCACCTATGAACGAAAGCTTCAGCAGCTCATGAAAGAATTTTTTTCCTGATAGTACTCCCCAGCCGGATGATATACTCATATAGGTGAACATATTACTTATTTCTGAGATCTATCTGCCAACGGTAAGCGGTGTCGCTTCCTCAACTGACTCCATTGCACGTTTTATGGCCAGTCGTGGCCACCATGTCTATCTCATCTGCCCAAAACCCATTGTTCCGTATGTGGCGCCGCCACAGGAGAATCTGGAGATAATCTATACACCGAGATTGCGGGATCCGTTTTTTGTGGGGAAGAGCATGGCGATAATCCCTCTGGGTCTTCCTGAAATCTGGCGGACAATACGGAACTCGCACATCGACGTCGTCCATATACAGGAGCCCGGAGCGCTGGGGATCATGGCCTTAACGCTGTCCCGTCTGTACGGACTGCCGGTTGTGGGTGCAATGCATTTCTCCCTGGAGCAGGTAATCCGCATCACACCATGGTTCGTGCGGCCATTCAGCGCCGTATTTACTAAGTTATATATCCGAGCGGTGTATCCACAGTACACTGCCATTATGATGCCGACCAAAACCGTTATCTCGGAATTGTCTTCACTCATAGGCCATGCGGAGCGAATCCATCCGATATCAAACGGCGTCGAAACAACGATATACACGCCGGTGAATGGCCCCTACGCCAAACTCCGGAAAAAATACGGTTTCCATGAGACGGAACCGTACTTTATGTATCTTGGTAGGCTCGATGCAGACAAAAATATTGAAACAATGATCCGGGCCCTCGCAGTAACCCCGAATTCGTTTCACATGATCATCGCGGGGGTAGGGAAGCAAGCCATGCGCCTTTTGTCGCTCGCAAAAGAACTGTCCGTAAACGACCGAATCATCTGGCTGGAAAAAATTGCCCGTGAAGAAATCGTTGAGCTATACCAGTTGTCTGATGTATTTGTGATTACGTCACCTGTCGAAACTCAGAGTATCGTCGCATTGCAGGCAATAGCCTGCGGTCTGCCTGTATTGGCAGCAAATGCGGGCGCGTTGCCTGAGCTTGTCCATGACGGTGAGAACGGGTATCTGCTGCCGACATTCGATGAAAAATTACTCGCGGAAAAAATGTGCTATCTCGCGACACACCCCGAAGTACGATCAAAGATGGGTGCGAAAAGCAGGGAATTGAGTATGGAGCATGAAAAGTCGCGGGTTTTGAAAAAGCTGGAAGCGTTATATACAGAGGTGATAAGGGATTCTCGAAGTAAGTAGCTTCGGGTTGTACGTTACTTCCTCGTAGAAAAGTAGAAATTTAATTGAGCGGTAGACCTTTGAGCTTCGTGATGATTGTGGGTAAGTGATAGGCGATATGTTTTGCCTCACCACGGTCGTTAATGATGCCCCAGTTGAGTACTCCGAATTCCTTGTCGTCAAAAAGTTCATAAAACCCAATTTTTCGTATATGATTGGCGTCAAGTACCGGCACTAACGCATCGGTAATTTTTTGTATTGCCTGGCGCTGGAGGATCTGATGGCGAGGATTCCGCTTTTGAATGGGCTCTAGTGTTGGGAAGCCGAATTCACCCAGATCGATTTGTTTGTCAGGGAATAGATTCTTTGCTCGCTCAATCGCCTTGGTAAATTCGTGAACGTCGGTCATCTGATCTTGAAGGAGCGCAAGAAAATCCGGGCGAATATTTTTCATACCCTTGGTCGCTATTGCTTCCAATACCTGATGAGAAACAATCTGGCCCGACTTGGGCTTGAGCATATTTTTATTAAATTGATACGAGCCCGGATAAAAATCTAATCCGATGCTTGTGAGTGCCGATAACTCCCGTTGATGTTTTTCCATGAAGGGTTCAATGTTGGCCCACGGTTCCGCGATAACCATCGTGGCAGTGACGTCTGTCTGTGCGCCGAATATTTCTTTGACCGACTGAGTGAGGGTGGGAAGCTCTTTGAGAAAGCGTGATGGAGTATAGACGGGATTATTCAGTTCATTTAATATTTGGATTGTCGGAATAGGCACGCCCGCTATATCGAACTGACGTTTAACTTCTCTGGCGTACTCTTGAAATACTGTCTGAATTTGGGCGGATGATTTGTTCCTGTAGGTCCAGCCGGGCGGAGTTGAGAGGATCACTAAAGGATCTAATCCCTGCGAATACGCTGCCTTTGCGAGATTAGCGGACCGTTGGATATATGCATCGTTTCGTTTTTGTTGGTCCGGCGCCCAGGATTTCCACCGGACGTCAAATCGGTGCTCAGAAAAACCCATTTTTTTGAGTTCTCCGCTTATGCGAGTGAACTGTTCAACAGATAAGTTTTCCATGTCCGGCGCATGGTGGGTGATAAATACTGTCCGCTCTATTGGTGTAGGGGAAGGAAGTTCGGTCATGCGTATCGGGTAGGCCTCGATAAAGTATAGCAGAAACTGGATATGAGTCTGCTATAATCTAGCCACATGCACGTCATTGCTGATTTGCAACTTCATTCGCGATTTTCCCGGGCGGTATCACCGCAAATGACCATTCCGAATATCGCTCAATGGGCGAGACGAAAGGGAATCGGCGTCGTTGCGACGGGCGATTGGACGCACCCTATATGGTTTCGGGAAATCGAACGGGATTTGGAAGAAATAGGAAATGGATTATTACGGCTTAAACCGACCGCACGTGCGAACGAAAGCATCACTCGTTCCTCGTCGGGTAAGGATCCGCTATTTTTGTTGGCAACCGAAGTTTCCTGTATTTATTCCCAGGCCGGCCGGGTGCGGCGGGTGCATACACTTATTTGGGTTCCCACTATAGAATCGGCGCGCAAAATCAGTCAGGAAATGACGAAACGCGGTTGTAATCTCATGAGTGATGGACGGCCCATTGTAGGACTCACGTCCATACAAATTGCAGAGCTCGTTTTTGCTATCGAACCCAAGGCGCTTATCATTCCTGCGCACGCATGGACGCCCTGGTTTTCCGTCTATGGGAGCCTCGGTGGATTTGATCGAATTACCGATGCATTTGGTCCGTATGCGGATAAAATTTATGCGATCGAAACGGGCCTGTCGAGTAATCCAAGCATGAATTGGCGGGTGGGGGAGTTGGATAATCGTGCGATCGTTTCTTTTTCCGATGCGCACAGCGGTCCGAAATTAGGGAGAGAGGCGACGATATTTGAAATTCCGGAAGGGTCGCTCGGCTACGACGCGATATATACTGCGATCGCAAAGCCCACAAAGAACACAAAGATCGCCTACACCATAGAGTTTTACCCCGAGGAGGGTAAATATCATTATACCGGTCACCGGACATGTCAGGTGCGGCAGACGCCTGAGGAAACACGAGCAAACGGTACGACCTGTCCGGTATGCGGGAAGCCATTGACTGTTGGCGTGATGCATCGCGTGGATGAATTAGCAAGCCGCGCGGATGAGGCCACAGGCGTTGTCACTGTGTCGCCTCCGGACAAAATGATTCAGGCCGTCATGTACGGGAGTAAATCATTTCCAAATAGGCCGCCATTTGTGATGGTGGTGCCTCTTTTAGAAATCATATCGGAAGCGGTCGGGTCTCCGGTATCGAGTCCTAAAACGCAAATGCCGTATTTCCGCTTGACGGATGAGGTGGCAGATGAATTTACGCTGCTTCTCAAAACAGATCCAGCAACGATCGCAAAAGTCGCGGGAAGCCGCGTGGCGGAAGGCGTTGTTCGGGTCCGGAAGGGAGCCATTCATATTGACCCCGGATATGATGGAGTCTTTGGAGTCGTAAAGATTTGGGAAGATGGGGAGAAGGGGATAGCGGAAAACGGGAAAGAACAGCTTTCTCTCCTTACCGACTGAAAATTCTCGTTGACCGAAAAATCCAGGCATGCTATGGTGAATAGAGTGTCTCGGTGGCGTAAAAACCATCGACTGAAGGGAGGTGAAAACAAAATGGCAGAAGCAAAAGGAAATGAGAACATGATGGGGGCCGTGAGCTACCTTCTGGGGTTTATCACGGGTATTATCATTCTGCTTTTGGAAAAGCAGAGTAAATTTGTCCGTTTTCACGCAATGCAATCCACCATTCTTTTTGGAGGAGTGTTTATCGTGAATTTTGCACTCGGGTTTATCCCGATTATCGGTTGGTTGGTTGGATTACTATTGAGCTTTGCCACATTTATTTTATGGATCGTCTGTATGTGGAAAGCGTTCCAAGGGGAAATGTACAAAGTACCCTTCGTCGGAGATCTGGCCGAGAAGCAGCTTGCAAAAATGGGAAAGTAATACATGGCATGTGTGAAGAACACGTGATGAGCACGTGATTGGGGTGCAATTGTTGCGCACAGATTCATGTGCTTAGTCAGGTGTTATTCAAGGATAGATATCAGGCTGGAATTCTTCTTGCGTCTAAACTCGCAGCATATCAAGGTTCCTCGGCGCGGGTTTTAGGAGTAGCGCGTGGCGGCATCGTTGTTGCAAAAGCTATTGTGCAGACTCTTCATATGCCGCTCGACGTCTTGGTGGTGAAAAAGCTTGCGAGTCCCCATAATCCCGAATATGCCATTGGCGCGGTCGCTCCGGATTCCGTCTCGCTAATATATTGGTCCGCCGCACATCGTGTCGGTGTTGATGAACGGTACGTGCAGGAAAGTATTCGTGACAAATCGCACCTTATCAGGCAACAGACGCTCAAATACCGAAAAGGTAGAAAGCCATTGGATATTTCGGACAAAACCATCATCGTAGTTGATGACGGAGCAGCAACCGGCGCGACGATGGAAGTTGCCATACGATGGCTTCGCGCGAAACACGCTCGGACTATTTGTGTCGCTTTGCCTGTCGCGTCGGAAGAAGCGACGAGGCGTCTCTCTCCCGAAGTCGACTCTTGTATCGTCTATGACACGGTAAAGGACCTATCTGCTGTCGGAGCATTTTATGAGTCATTTCCGCAGGTTACCGATGAAGAAGTAATCCGGATCTTGCAGGAGAACATATAAGAGATTAGTATCATTTTTACTATGAAGCTTGTCGTTGGTTTAGGGAATCCCGGGGAAAAGTATAAGGATACCCGTCACAATGTCGGTTTCCTCGTTGTCGATAAGCTCGCGCATGAATTGGGATCAACGCAAACCTCTTGGAGCACCATGGCCAAATACAAAGTGTTGGTCGCCAAAGCCGGGGATGTGATGCTGGTAAAACCACAGACGTTTATGAACGAAAGCGGTATAAGTGTCGCGGGACTCGTAAATTATTACCGCCTGAAACCCGAAGACGTATGGGTCATACACGATGATTTGGATTTGCCGTTAGGTAAAATCCGTATCCGTACCGGTGGAGCATCTGCGGGTCACCATGGCGTGGATTCTATAATACGGGAACTCAAAACCGATGTGTTTACGCGATTCCGATTGGGGATCGGCCACGGAAAAGAAGCAAAGGAAAAATCCTCCGATCAAAATTTACGACGTCGGGTCGTCATTGATTTTGTATTGTCACGGTTTACAAGACACGAAGCAGGGGACCTCAAACATATCGTCAAGCGTGGGGCGGAGGCGGTACGCAGTGCGCTCATGGACGGATTGGATAAAGCCATGAATCGATTTAACTAAGTAGTTTCCATGCAAACGGTCGGCACCATCTTAAAAAAATTTAATCCGCTTGAAGATAAGTATATTTCCAGGGAATTCCAGGCATACGGTATTTATCTTGCGGAAACGCTTGGGGATTATAAGCATAAGGCGCTATATATCCGGCTTGCTAAAACCGTCCCGAGGGCAATCTTGGAAAAGGCATTGAGTTTCGTGAAAGACAGCAACGCCCGTAATAAGGGACGTTTATTCATGTGGAAGATGAAAGAGTTGCGAAGCGTTTCACCTTGAGATGGAGATGACAAAGATAACGCGATACAATGGAAAGGTATGGATAAGGTTAAAGAGCTCATTTTGAGGAAACCAATTATCTTTCTTCTCGTTGCCGGCGTCTATCTTCTTTTGGTGGACTTACTTAAGTGGGGGATACATCTGACCGCTGATACGGCATGGTTTATAGCAGGAGGAGTGATTGGCATATATTTTTTGGATGCAGCCGAATTATTTTTTCGACTGACACCATCCCCGTTTCGGTCGATCGTATTCACGACGCTATTTACGATGGTGAGTTTCTTTATCGTGACGTCTTCAAGAAGCGCACTGGCTTCCGGACTCGTTTTGTCTCTGTATCTTCAAATGGTTCTTTGGCAGGTGGGGGAATGGCGGGTAGCGGGGAATCTGAATACTTGGTATCGCATGGTGGCAACCCCCGTATCGTTCAAGACGCAAGGAGTCATACTTATGACGTTTAGCGCACTATTTTTTTTGGAAACGTATTTATTTATCTATTAGCATATGACACAAGCAGGGCCTGTTCTCTGGCAGTATCTTTCGTCCGCCCAACGCGAGCTTGCAGAGGATGGTGAGACGCTGATTGCGGATCGCCTCGCTCACCCAACCGAACGATTGAGTGATTATTCTTACCTCGTATTTCCGTTTGCGAAGCTTTACGAAGGATTTCTCAAGCAGCTATTTTTGGATCTCAGGATTATTCAAGAGCGCGACTATCATAGTGACCATTTTCGTATAGGGAAGGCACTGAGTCCAAATTTGGCAAAATTACTTGGCGCGCGAAGCGCATATGCTTGGGTGAGTCGCCAGTATAGTCCGGAGCTTGCCCTTCGGCTGTGGACAACGTGGAAAGAGGGAAGAAATCTCGTGTTTCACTATTTTCCTCATAATATCCGTCGATTGTCTTTTGAGGATGCGCAACGTGTCGCCGAAAGTATCATCGCGACGATGCGTGAGGCGGTGATTGCGACCGGTGTGAGTTCTCATAAAACATGAAAGCTTCACTCTTGCATGACGCTATAATAAGGGAGTATCGTACATATAGATGCCTATGAAAAAATCAGTGCCTACAAAGGCGAGCGTGCTTCCTATTGATGCAATGTATAGAGTGTGGGGGTGGATTGTTTTGGCGTGGGCGCTGTATCGATATTTCCTTCGGATGCCCGAGTGGGTTGATGAATTCATTTTCAAACCCCTTATTTTCGTTGCGCCGGTTCTTTGGTATGTCCGCACGAAAGAGAAAGCACGTTGGAGCAGCATAGGCATTACAGGGAAAAATCTTTACACGAGCATATATATCGGCTTAGGCTTCGGATTTATCTTTGCGCTGGAAGGGTTGGCGGCAAACGCCCTTAAGTACGGAAGGCTTACGATTATGCCCATTGCCGCGTTTACGCAGTATGGCATGGTGACGTTACTCCTTTTGTCGCTCGCGACCGCTATTTGTGAGGAGATTTTGAGCCGGGGTTTTGTATTTACCCGATTAATACAGGCAAAAAAGAGTTTACCGTTTGCATCGCTCGTGTCGACATTGATGTTTGTACTCCTTCACGTGCCGATCCTGGTGTTGTCGCTCAAGCTTCAGGGGATGGCGCTTGTTCTTTTTTTCATTACCGACTTCGTGTTGGGATTTGCCAACAGCTTGCTTCTATACAATACAGGTTCCCTCGTAGCACCTATCCTCGTTCATATCTTCTGGAATATGACGGTAGCTCTCTATTTGTAGGTTAGGTCGCGAGCCATCCGCCGTCGACATATAACGTGGCTCCAGTTGTATAGGCAGCCTCTTCGGACGAGAAGTACACGACCGCCGCCGCTATTTCCTCGGGCGTCCCGAACCGTTTGATCGGAAGCCTTGCGGTCATGCCCTTTTTGGCGTCTTCGGTGGTACCCTGCGTCATTTCCGTTTCCACGCCTCCTGGGCCTATTGCATTGACGGTAATACCCATCGGTCCGAGCTCACCGGCCAGTGCTTCTGTGAGGCCAATGATGCCGCCCTTACTTGCGCAGTAATGCGAAATCGCCGGGAATCCGACGCCCACCCCACCCGAGGCGATGGAGGCGATATTTATGATCCGTCCCCATTTGGTTTTTGCCATTTCCCGGGCAGCTGCCTGTGCGGCGTAAAAATAGCCCTTGAGATTCGTATCGATTACTTTATCCCAGGATTCCTCCTTCATATCCAAAAAGGGCGAGTAGTCGAGAAAGCCGGCATTGTTGATGAGAATATCCAGTTTGCCGTACGTTTTGACGGTGAGAGCAACTGCACTATCTACGTCTGCGCGCTTCGTCACGTCCATAGCGACAGGAGTCGCATCTTTCCCGCGGGATTTGATTTCAGCAACTACTGCTTGTAACCGTTCGAATCGACGGGCTGCAGCTACGACTTTCGCGCCTTGGTTGGCGAGCGCGATTGCGGTCGCCCTTCCCATACCGCTTGAGGCGCCTGTAACCAATGCTACTTTTCCGGTGAGGTCAAACATATATAGATCTCCTTTATAGATACAGTATACCGTTTTTACGGCGTACGCGGAGTTTTTCTTTCGAGGAGTAGAAGGAAAAATATAATGACCATGTTGACGGCAGAAATACCGCACCACATGCAGATGCCTTTGATTACAAATATTTCCGTATATGTAAACCAGGAGACAAATACTACACCGAAGGCCGCCATGCCAAGCATGATGCGCGTGAAGAGCAATGTGCGGCGGCGGGGGAGCTTCAATGTTCGGAGAAAAGCACTGACCGCAAGTATGGTATATCCGATGAGCCCGACAGCCGGTACCGGAATACCAAAGGGCCAACTTGCGGGATTTTTCCTGACCGCCTCACATCCGCCAGTCGCGCAGACGATACCGGTATGCCGAAGGAAACTCTGGAGTACGTATATCGCCATGAGAATTCCCGCCAGAGAAAGTACAAAAATGATGCGATTCACGGTTGTTCGGGAGAAGGAAAATGTGCGAGTAATCATGGAAATAGCGTAATATATCTGACCCTAAAATAGTTGTAATGTATCTTACACATGTAGTGTGTTATCTTTGGTATACTACATGCGTCTATGGTGAAACAGCCTGAAGCGGTGGTCAGAAAGATAGATGATTTCTTCGCGTCATACCCGACGATAGTCTACAAACGCGGTGAAACAATCCTCCGTGCTGAAGACAGCCCCCTTGGTGTCTACTATCTCAAGAGCGGTTACGTTCACCAGTACATCATTTCTCCTTCCGGCGAGACGTTTATGGTTCACATATTTAAGCCCGGATCTTTTTTTCCACTCATGTGGGTCGTAAATGATACGTCCAATATTTTTCATTACGACGCAATGTTGACGTCTCATATTGTCCGGGCGCCGAAGGATGTCTTCGTGGCATTTCTGAAAGATCACCCGGATGTATTGTATTTCGCCACCCAACGGCTTGCCGCGGGACTCTCGGGGCTCGTCAATCGTGTCGGACAACTTGTTTTGGATGATGCGTATACCAAGACGATTCTTCTCCTTCTCTACTACGCGGATAACTTCGGAGAAAAAACGCAGGAGGGGCTTCTTATCCGATTACCGCTTGCGCATCGGGAAATTGCATCGTGGATTGGTACGACGCGAGAGACAGCGAGTCTACAGGTTGAGACACTCGTCAAAAAAGGACTTCTTGTGACGAAAGGAAGACTTCTTATTGTTCGTGACACCGCACTACTTCAGAAAGAAATTACCCGTTAATATCACTGCGTCAGATCGAAGCAGTTTTCAGTCGAAGCGAATTTCCGACCACGGAAATACTGCTTGCGGCCATAGCAAACGCAGCGATCGCGGGATTTAATAGCCATCCCGTAATAGGGTAGAGAAGTCCTGCGGCAACAGGAACGAGAACGATGTTATACGCGAAGGCCCAAAAAAGGTTTTGTTTGATGATGGATAAGGTTGCCTTAGAGAGCCTTACCGCGGTAACGATACTTCGCAGATCTTTATTTAAAAGAGTAATTCCTGCTGATTCGATCGCGACATCCGTGCCGGTTCCCATCGCTATCCCTATGTCGGCGCTTGCGAGAGCCGGCGCGTCGTTGACGCCATCACCGGCAAACGCCACAACGTGAGCGCCTGATTGTTTCAGCTCTTGTATCTTATCTGACTTTTGTTGCGGGAGGACGCCCGCTAACACATGGGTGATTCCGGCTTGTTGAGCAATTGCCCGCGCAGTAGATTCATGGTCTCCCGTAATCATCCAGGTTTCTATATGCAGTTTTTTGAGAGAGGCTACCATTTCCTTTGCTTCATCTTTCAGAGTATCTGCGACGGCAATGAGGCCGAGAAGTTGTTTCCCGGAAGCCAGTAGCATCACCGTTTTTCCTTGAGATTCTAATGTGGAAATAGTTCTCTCGTGTGCGGTAAAGGGAATAGATTCCCGTTTCATAAATGTCCGGTTACCCAGTGTGAGTGGTTTTCCATCAACGATACCGCGTACGCCGTGACCGGCAACAGATTCAAACGTTGTCATAGTCGATAGGTGAAATTTTCGTTTTTTCGCCCGCAAAACGATTGCTTCGGCAAGCGCGTGTTCGGACCCTTGTTCGAGGGAGGCGGCGAGGATTAGTAAATTATTTTCTGTAGTTTTTCCGATCGGTACAATGTTGGTGACAGAGGGTTTGCCACGTGTGAGTGTGCCCGTTTTATCAAAAACGGCAATGTCGATTTTATGCGCCGTTTCCAAAACCGCTGCATCCTTTATGAGGACGCCATATTCTGCTCCACGGCCAGTGCCGACCATGATCGCGGTCGGTGTTGCGAGCCCAAGCGCACAGGGGCAGGCGATAATTAGGACAGCAATCATGTTGACAAATGCCTGTGTGGGTAGTCCAAAATCAAACCAGATGAGAAATGTGACGACCGAAAGCATAAGGACAATCGGTACAAAATATCCTGATACGACGTCGGCCAGACGCTGGATGGGCGCGCGTGTACTTTGCGCCTCGGAAACCATTTTGACGATACGGGAAAGCATGGTTTCATCTCCGATCTTTGTAGAGAGAAACAAGAAGGTCCCGGTTTTATTCATTGTGGCGCCGATAACCGGCTCGCCTGAGCGTTTTTCGACAGGCATGGATTCTCCGGTGACCATGGATTCATCAATCGCGCTTGATCCTTCGGTGATGGTGCCGTCGACAGGAATTTTTTCTCCCGGGCGGACACGGATGATATCGCCGATTTTGACTTCTTTGATCGGAATATTTATCTCCTCACCGTTGCGTACGACGCGGGCTGTCTTTGCCTGGAGATGGAGAAGTTTTTTGATGGCATCACTCGTGTGCGCTTTGGCTTTGGCTTCAAAAAATCTTCCTAATAATATAAGGGTGATGATAACCGCTGCAGTGTCATAGTACATAATGTTGGGAAGTCCCAATGCCGCGAGTTGCCTGCTAAAAAGCGTTGTAAGGAGAGAAAATCCAAACGCCGCCGAGGTACCAACGCTTATAAGCGTGTCCATACTCGCGGTTCGATTCTTAAGTCCCGACCATGTCGCCTGGTAAAATCTCCAGCCGACCCAAAATTGTACCGGTGACGTAAGGACGAGGAGAATATACGCATTATTTAAGAGGGGGGGTACGAAGGGAAACCATTCGGGGAAGCTACCAAGTAAGATCAAGATACTCAATATACTGGAAACGATGACTTTAGTTTTTAGATCCGCAAGCTCAGTTCTTTTTGCCTCCTCTTTTATATCATTGGGCGTTTTTTGCCGATCGGAGGAAATGATTGCTTTATACCCAGCGGATTCTATGGATTTCGCAATGGTTGAAACGGTACATAAAGTCGGATCAAATTCGACGGATGCCTGTTCGCTGCCATAGTTGACGGCAGCGTCGATGACGCCCGGCGTCTTTTTCATCTGTCGCTCTATAAGACGGGCGCAACTTGCGCAGTGCATACCTATAATGGGGAATGAAGTTTTCATACAGCGACAATTTTTCCATGAAACATATTCATCCCGCAGTGTATTTCGTAGATGCCTTTCTTTGCGGGGGAGAGTGGTATGGTGACCGGTGTATTGATGGGCAAAAATTTCTTGATTTTGAAATCCGACATAACCACTTCCTCTAGACACGTATTGGGATCAGTCCGGGTAAATGTAATGGCAGCCGGTTTGCCGTGAGGAATCCGAATGGCCGCCGGTTTATAGCCGCCTTGCACAGCAATGTCCCAGTGGTCTGAAACTATTCGAGATTCCTCTTTTGTCCCAAAAAAGAACCAATAAATGGCTCCGATAGTAGCCAAGCCGAGTGTGGTAATGATAGTTTTATCCATGGGTTATTGTTTTTCCATCACCTTCATAACTTCATCGATAACTTCATCCTTATTACCCTTGAGAATTGCGTCCGCAACACAGGTCTGCAGATGATTTTTGAGTATGGCCTGGTCGGTACTCCGTAAGGCTGCCTGGACTGCAAGCGACTGATGGATGACATCAATGCAGTAGGTGCCAGATTCGACCATGCGTATGACACGGTCCAGATGTCCGCGGGCGATTTTCAGCCGGTGCAAAAGCGTGTGTTGAGTCGATTGATCGCGGGGTTTTCCTTTTGGCATATTGACTCCTTTACTTAATCCCCCCATGGGGGATATAATATTTGCTATCGTACCATGTCCTTGCCGCTTGTCAAGTACATTTAGTCAACTACAATACAACGTATGCCGAATCTTTGGGTGATTTTTACGACCGGTCTCATCGCTGGGGGATTAAGCTGTGCCGCCGTCCAAGGGGGGTTACTTGCTACCGCGCTTGCACAAGATGAAGAGGCACACCCGGTAAACTCCCGGGCTCCCGGTGTCACGGCTTTTCTTGTCGCAAAGCTTATTTCTCATGCAGCGCTTGGAGCGGTCCTTGGGTGGTTGGGTTCCGTATTTGAGCTAACGCCCAGGGTACAGGCAGTGGGGCTAGGGTTTATATCTATTTTTATGGTCGGTACGGCGTTGTCGTTTCTCAATGTGCATCCGATATTCCGGTATTTTGTGATTCAGCCGCCGCGTTTCCTGACCCGATATATCCGAGGGAGAGCAAAATCCGGAGGCATATTTGCACCAGCGTTCATTGGATTATTTTCCATATTCATTCCCTGCGGTACCACGCAGGCCATGATGGCGCTTGCGGCTGCCACAGGAAATCCTTTGTGGGGTATGGCAGTATTAAGCGTCTTTGTGGTGGGTACTGCACCGCTTTTTTTTCTCTTGGGAATTTCGATCGACGTCATACAGGCAACGTTAAAAGGAGCGTTTGGTGTCGTTGCGGCATCGCTTATTTTCATACTTGCCGTCGTCAATATGAATGCGGCCCTTCAGCTCTACGGATCACCCGTGACCCTTAGGTCAATTGCTACATCAGTCTACTGTACGTTCTCTTTCTGTTCGCAGACCGTCAATTCCGGTGAAGCGACCAAAACTCCGGTGATTACCTTTAGCCGCTCCGGATACACGGTTGATAATCAGGTGATCCGCCGGGGAGAGACGATTAACCTGACGCTTACTAATACATCCGGAGGCGGTTGCATCCAGGCATTTACGATTCCGCAGTTGGGGGTGCGGCAGGTCGTGCCGCTCGGAACGACAAAGACGCTGACGTTCGTCGCCCCAAATGAGACAGGTGAGTTGGGGTTCAGCTGCAGCATGGGCATGTATGGCGGATCATTTACCGTTGTACAATGACAGAAGAACACATATGAAAACAAAAAGAACATTTCATATTGACGGTATGCACTGCGTGAGTTGCGCGATGCTTATAGAAGGGGAGTTGGAAGACCGCGGTGTTTCTGCGGCCTGCAGTTTTGCGAAAGCCACGGTCGATGTGGAATACGACCCTACCAAGGTGACGGAAGATGTGATAAAACAAGCAGTGAAGGCCGCGGGGTATACGGTGAAAGAGTAGGGTACCTATACTGTCCGGATCGTTGTAGCGAGATGAAAATACCGGGGTTTACAGAAGACATCCCGGTGGTATACTGAGAATCCTAAATTAAAAAATGTGAGCTGCCCGCCGCAACTTACTGTTCGCCTTACCTACTATTCGTAGCGTGGCTCACAGAGCGTTTTCTGGCGGGTCTAAGTGACGCTAACCCCGATAAAAATATCGGTAAAGCGTCACTAAGAAAGGAATTTATGGCAGATATAACCGATCAGACGTTTGACGCAGAAGTCATGAAGACAGATAAGCCCGTTCTTGTGGATTTTTGGGCGGTCTGGTGCGGTCCATGCCAGGTGCAAGGCCCGATAGTAGAGGATGTCGCAGTGAGCCTCGGGGATAAAGCGAAGATCGTGAAGTTAAACGTCGACGAAAATCCCGTGGTGGCCCAAAAGTTCGGCATCATGAGCATCCCGACGATTATGATTTTCAAAAATGGTACGGTCGTCAAACAATTTATTGGCGTCCAGAGCAAAGAGACGCTTGTGAGCGAATTAGGGAAGCTTACCAATTGACGCTCGTCATCGCGAGCGAGCGTGGCGATCCAGATGCGACCGGATTGCTTCGTCGAAAACTCCTCGCAATGACAATAGTATATGTATGATGTTGTTATCATCGGATCCGGCCCCGCTGGGTATACGGCCGCACTGTATACCTCGCGTGCGTTTCTAAAGACCGCACTCATATCCGGCACCCAGCCCGGCGGACAACTCACGACAACGACAGAAGTAGATAACTACCCCGGTTTTCCCAAGGGCATCATGGGGCCGCAGCTCATGATCGATATGCAGGATCAGGTGAAACGATTCGGGACGGAGATAGTCTCCGATGAAGTACAACACATAGAGAAGAAGGACAGAATATTCCACATAAAAAGCTCTGCAAGAGAATGGCAGGCAAAAACCGTGATTGTTACAACCGGTGCGTCTGCGATGTATTTAGGGCTTCCCAGTGAACAGACGTTTGCCGGCAAAGGCGTGTCCGCGTGTGCGACCTGCGACGGATTTTTCTTTCGCGGGAAAGAGGTCGTCGTCATCGGCGGGGGAGATACCGCCATGGAAGAGGCGACATTTCTCACAAAGTTTGCATCGAAGGTAACGATTGTCCACAGGCGGAGTGAATTTCGTGCAAGCCCCATCATGCTGGAACGGGCGAAAAAAGATCCAAAAATCACTTTTCTTACCAATCAGGTGGTAGAGGAGATTGTCGGCGCTACGGCCGTCACCGGCATACGGCTGAAAGATACCGTTACCGGTACAACAAAGACCTATCCTACGCAGGGGGTATTTCTCGCCATCGGGCATAAACCGAGTACCAGCTTTTTGAAAGGGTTAGTCGATTTGGACGCCAAAGGGTATGTGACAGTGAAGCGTCCAACAGGTGCGCTTACCGCACAGACGGAAACGAATGTCCCCGGACTTTTTGCGGCCGGCGACTGTGTGGATCCAAGATACCGCCAGGCGATTGTCGCAGCCGGACAGGGCTGTATGGCGGCTATGGATGCGCAAAAATATATCGAGGACGCGGACTGACCCCAAGGAAGATGTTCATTCTTTTTTCGTATGGCACAAAAAATCACCCTTACCGTGAGTAAAAAGGAGCAGTTGACGAAGGATATATATCTCGTCACATTCAGATTGGTAACTCCTCCGACCATATCCTTTCAAGCTGGGCAGAACATGATGCTTATGATAGCGCCTGCCTCGGCGGCGGGCGGGCCCGGCATAAACCGCACGATGTCTATAGCTTCTCCGCCAAGTTCAAATACGGAATTATTGATGGTGCACGACGTGAGCCCTATGGGTCCGGGATCGAAATGGACGGTGGGCTTAAGGGTGGGCGATCCGGCGACGATTGTCGCCCCAACCGGCGGGGCATTGTCGTTTCTTCCGTCAGGGAGACGCAAAGTCATGGTGGCAACCGGTACCGGAGTTGCGCCATTCCGGTCGATCATGTTGGACGCATTCGAGAAGCACGACACAACACCGATGATATTGTATTGGGGACTCCGGTTTGAAGCCGATACGTACTGGAAAGACGATTTCGACGGGATTGCGGCACAGCACCCCACCTTCAGCTGGCATCAGGTATTGTCGCGACCCGGTGTTACGTGGCAAGGACTCAAAGGACATGTCACGGAAAACGTACTGGATCAGGAAAAAGAACTCGCGGAATCCGAATTTTATCTCTGCGGAAACAAGGCGATGATCGAAGAAGTCCGCGCGAAGTTGTTAGAGCAAAATGTGCTAAACGAACAGATCAAAACGGAGCTATTTTTCTAGCTGAATTACAGTAATTGAGTATTTATTATTTGTTTATATAAAAGGAGGGTTTTGTGAATAAAATTAACCCATTTGAAAGTGCGATGACGCAGCTGACCAAAGCCGCGACCGTTATAGAAAAAACGACAGCTTCTAAAGCCGCCAAAAAATCTTTGCAGCAGAAAATGGAGATCTTGCGCCAACCGAAACGGACGGTGAACGTCACGTTGCCTGTCCGCATGGACGACGGTACGCAGAAAATTTTTCAAGGATTCAGGGTTCAGTATAACGACGCGCGCGGTCCATACAAAGGAGGGATACGCTACCACCATAACGTGACGCCTGACGAAGTGAAAGCATTGTCATTTTGGATGGTGATGAAGTGTGCGGTTGCGGATATTCCATTTGGGGGAGGAAAGGGAGGGGTGATAGTTGACCCTAAGAGTCTTTCCGTAGATGAATTAGAGCGACTAACCCGTGCGTACGGAAGGGCGCTTGCCGATATCGTGGGCCCCGATAAAGACGTTCCGGCCCCTGATGTCAATACGAACGGCCTTATCATGGGATGGTTGCTTGATGAATTCATTAAGGTTCAGCGACAAAAAGCAAAGTCATTTGGTAAGAAGTTGTCGAAGTCAGATGAACAAAGATTTCGAGGTACCTATAACGGAAAATTTATTAAAGACGGCGGCAGTGAGGGCCGGGAGGAGGCGACGGGACTTGGAGGGCTTTTTGTCCTCGAAGCAATTCTTGCCAAGCTCAAGCTTAAAAGGAAACTCACTGTTGCGGTGCAGGGATTTGGGAATGTCGGCTACAACGTCGCGAAATTTTTGGACGAAACCGGATTCAAAGTTGTCGCAGTGTCAGACAGCAAGGGCGGTATTTATGTTCCTGACGGGATTAATCCCGCGCTCACCCTTGCGTGTAAAAAGAAAAACGGATTTCTCGCCGGATGCTATTGTTCGGGATCGGTTTGCGACCTTCGTAAAGGAAAACAGGTCACCAACGAGGCCCTTTTAGAATTACCGGTAGACATCCTCGTTCCCGCAGCGCTCGAAAATGCGCTGACGAAAGAAAACGCCAGCCGTGTGAAGGCGAAGGTAGTTTTGGAAATGGCGAATGGTCCGACCACCCCGGAAGCGGACGCCATACTGTACAAAAAGGGGATTCCCGTCATTCCGGACATACTCAGTAATTCCGGCGGTGTCACCGTTTCTGCTTTTGAATGGGAACAAAACCTGAAAGGCGAGCATTGGACGAAAAAATACGTGAACGCCAAACTCAAAGCCAAGATGGTATCTGCCGCTGGCGCGGTGTGGAATGCGTCCGTCAAATACAAGATCGATTTGCGGACCGCAGCATTTGTGGTTGCGCTCGGTAGGATTTTGGCTGCCATGCAGTGAATAGGCGTGATTGTGCCTTGACACATTTACCGTTGGCCGATTACTATGGGTATATCAATTGTCCTTGCCCCTTGTTGACAATCTAGCCATACATTCGCTACAGTGGTTTTAGTTATGAATACAACAAATGATGCAAAAAAGAACGACTTGGAAAAGCGGTTGACCGATATCGTCATCCGCATAGAAAAGTCCGGACTTTCGGTGCAGGACAAAGAGGAAATATATGCCCAAATCAGCCTCAATCTTCACCAAATTGTCCTCCCGGTCCTCATGAAATACATCTCAAAAGAGGAACTTAATGACCTTGATAAAAATCCGTCCAAAGTTTCAGTAGAAACATTTACCCACCTCATGAAGCAGCCGTTTTCGGATGCACGGGTGTATGAGGAGGTGAACATGTTGGCAAATGCCGTATTAGACGACGTAGAAAAAGGACTGTCCGAAGGAGGCATGTAAGTATGGAACATTCAGGAGAAATGGCGCAGAGCCCGAAAGATAGAGTGATGCAGTATATCCAATACCGCGATCTTTCCCGTGAGAGCGGCAAGATACATAAAAAAGAACTTAAGCAGGTTGGCTCGGAATTTCCTGTCAAAGGTATATGGAAAGAAACGGAAGTGGCCATGGCAACAGCGTTTGAGCGAACCTATGATCGGCTTGATGATAACGCGGCCAAACGTGCCTTGGATACCATGCGGCCGACGATCTATGATATGGCACGGATATATCGATATGCGGCGGGGGTCGGGGAATTGGTACTCGGATGGAAGGTCCTTACACACGAGTATACATATACGAAAAACGCATTGGGAACCGGATGGCTTGGAGGGAGCATAAAGCATGGAGCACTGGCCATTGCCGGCGTCGGTGCTACGGCTGTTTTCCGTCCGGTAGAGTGGGCGGCGACTCGCCTCGCTGATGTTGCGGGTGTTATCGGGTCAGAGGCTGTCGCGCCGATTGTCAATAATATTTTTAAGGGGGGAGAGCCACGGCAGGAAATGCCCAAGCCAACTCCGGCGTAATAGTATATGGACGATAAACTCAACGCACTTATTACCCGTATAGAAAATTCCGGCCTCACGGATCAGGGGAAAGCGCAACTGTATACCACGATAGCCGCGGGACTTCAGGGTACGATTTGGCCGGTCATCGCAAAATACGTGTCCGAAGAAGATCTGAAGGCACTCGAAACCAATCCAAATGACAAAGCCGTTGTCGAGCGGTATGCGTCGCTTATCCGTGACGCAGTCGATCACGGCACGGCCTTACCAGAGATGGAAGATCTTATGAATAAATTGCTCGACGAAGTGGATGCTGCTCTCAAGGAGGAGCATATATGAGTGAACAATCCGAACAGCCGGTTGTAACCGAACGTGAAGCGGGAATCGTCCAAAGGGTCGCGAACCGAGTCGGCAAATTTTTGTCGGAGACGTATACGTACAAAGGCGCCACACAAAAAGAAATTGCCACCCGATATGGGATCGCGTATAGTCAATTCAACGATGAGACCCGGGCTAACATGAAAAAGGTATTTGAACAGGCCGCCACAGACAAGGCCCATTGGAACGTGATTCGTAACTGGATCGTGACCGGTGGCGCCGGGTTAGGGTTGTGGTATGGTATTTCGCACGTCGGAGTTGCAGGGATGTGGAAGTTCGTGACAGATGTGGCACCAAAAGCCATTGCAAAAGGCGCTGAAGGAGTGTTTAACTGGATATTCAACCCGGGCACATTAAACTTACAGACTGCTGTGGGGCCACCATCATGGGTAAAAGATATACCTTTCGGTAGCGGGCTTGGTATACCGTTTATTACAGGGATTACCGTTAATAAACCATGAGATAGCATGTGGAACGGGGAGTAGTATATACTGGTTGAAAAGGAGCGAATTATGGAAGATAAACTAAAGGCAATTGTTACCCGCATAGAGCAAAGTAAGCTCTCAGACGCCGATAAAGGCGAATTGTATACCACGATTTCCGAAGGACTTCA
This sequence comes from Candidatus Gottesmanbacteria bacterium, assembly GCA_023245335.1. Classification (GTDB taxonomy): domain Bacteria; phylum Patescibacteriota; class Microgenomatia; order UBA10105; family UBA927; genus UBA927. Next base: position 136,193 of record JAHFKK010000001.1, on the reverse strand, counting down.
GGCGACTGTTTGGCCGGTGCTTTTGAAGTACATGCCGAAGGAAAAGCTCGACTATTTGGCCCAGGATCCGAAAACCCGCGTGACGGTCGAAAGCTACGCTACCCTCATAGAAGACACCATTAAGGACGGACAGGCACTCAAAGAAATAGACGACCTCATGACGCATATACTGGGCGAAGTAGATAAGGCCTTGACGGAAGAAGGGGTCTAGATTTACTATATGCTGCATCTATGCAGCAAAAGGAAATATATATGTCGGAAATAGGAATGGAAGCACCGAAAATAGGAATAGGGCAGCGCATCAAAGAAACGTTTTCTGGAAACGCGGCCAAAGAAGCCTGGTACAGGAAAAACGCGGAATTGGTGAAAAAATACACCGACGTAAATAACGGGCTTTCCGATGAACAGCGCGCGCAGGCTGTCGCGCAGATCGAAGCCGATGCCACCAAGTCCGCCGATAGTTCCGTCCGGGGCCACTGGCTCGCATTGGCCGCAACTACCGCGACGTTGGCCGTCGCTACTGTAGCAGTTGTGAAACCTGAATTAGCAGGTCGGCTCGCGGATACACTTTCAAAGTCCAAGATAGGCAGTAAATTAAAGCTGGATACAGCGGCAAGAGGAGTAGAAAAAGGGGCATTTGCTGCGCATAATTTTCTGAAAGACTTACCCATTAACGCAAAGGATTTAGCCGGAAAGGCGAGAAATTTTGCTGTCGAAAAAGGCACTGCAGTATTTGAAGCTGTGAAAAAAATCGGTAAAAAACCGGGGACTCCCCAAACAGTATAATTTTTTTTGTACACCTCTTCTCCGCAGGTGCTTCATATAATTCGCGAATTCTGTAGGCCTATATGGTATGCTTAGACGTATCTTATGGAGCAGTTGAAGCCTCGTCCACAGCAACAGGAATTATCCCCAAAATTAATTGCCCCTGATGTTCTTGCTGATTCCCAACGGGCCGCAGACGCACTGCAAAGCGGCGATAAAGCCGCTGCAAAGCAGGGGATGAAGGTACTTTTTGATGACATTACGAAGGATTTTGCTGCTAACGGTGCGCCGATTCCCGAGACTGCGAAGCGTTCTATAAGCGACAAAATAGAAGAAGCACTCAGTGATACGGGCAAACGCACCCTTGAGAAGGTTTTTTCACCGCAGATGCAAAAGGATCTAAAAACGTATCAGAGCGCAGTGTCGGATATTGAGAAAACGTATAAATTAAGTGAAGTTGCGCCGGAATTTTATGCCGCCGCTCATAAAGTACGGAATAATTCAGTCCTGTTAAACTTGGCTTTTGCAGGTATGAGCTCCTTATCCGGATTACCATACACTGCCAAGGAAGCTGCCCATGTTTTAAGCGAAAAGCAATTAGGGAAACGAATACTACATGGGCTTGCTACCCTCCGTGGCGCGCTACCTCTTGTGTATATTTTTGGAATGATTCCGCCGTTTGTGACCGGGGAGCGAGTAAACAAACAATTTGAAGAGAGCGTCGTGAAGCTGCGTGGTGCCATAAATACCCGCGTTTCCCAGTCCGTATTTATGCGGGATTTCGAATTTATTCACGATAAATCTGCGTCAGAAATTATGAATATCGTCAATCAGGGCAAAGACTCAACGATTGCACTCATGCGGACGACGTATAAAGATATCGTGCCCGGGCTTGCGACTGTCGGAATGACCGTCGGAACTGAGGCGCTTTTTGCGCCTCCTGCCGGAATTATTTCATTATTGCGGATACCAATGATTGCGCGGGGGAGCGAACAAATGGCGCGGGACATTCTGAAAGACCGTGCAGAAAGTCTGAAGCGTAAAGACCTGATCGATGCCAGGATTTTGTCGTCGCTGCAAAGTCTGGAAGTGGTCCGCACGACCGACAGCATGACAAATGCGATGAAAGAGCTTCAGGACAATATGGCCAGAAGCGACACAGTAGAACAGCTTGCAAAATCACAGCAGAGCGCCCGAGACGTGCGGCAGGGCAGGACCGGTTTGGCGTATACATTTGCCATACCGGTTGTTGCAGCGGGGTGGGAAGCTATCATGCATGCGAAGTCATTGATACATCCCACTCAACCGGATGAGCAGGGGTTCGCTGCAGGTCAGGTGACGGCGGCGATGATAAGTACCTATGCGATGGAAATGATAAATAAGAACGTTATCGAATCTATGGTGCACACATATACCGATCAGATTCAGCCGGCACTTCAGGATATAAAACGGATGGATGAATTATTGGGTCCGTTTGACCAGGTAGACACGCCTGAGGGGCCGAAGGAAAAAGCACGAATACCGGTAGAGGACCTGAAACGGTTTGATATATCGATACGGAATCTGCAGTTTAAAAATATTCTGCATAATGTTTCTATGGATATCCCGCAGGGGGCGTTCGTGACGATCAAAGGTCCGTCAGGAATAGGGAAGACGACGTTTATGCGGCATATGCTAGGACTGTTTTCGGCACCGGAGGGCGCCGTGCAATACGGCGGTAAGGATTTAGGGAGTATTAAAAAATACGGCGAACACTCGATTTACTCAAAGCTTGCCTATGCCAACCAGAATCCGCAATATTTCGAAAATATGACGCTTCGGGAGAATTTGCAGCTCTGGACGGTAAAACAAGCATCGGATGTCACGCTGCGGCAAGCGCTCCATGATCTTAAATTGGATCACATTGCGGATCGGCTGGACAGCAAGGTTAAACATTTTTCAGGTGGCGAGCTACGACGTATCGGGATAGCAAGAGCACTCCTGAAAGACCCGAAAGTATTATTTTTGGATGAGCCTACCTCCAACTTGGACGAGGAATCTGCAAAACAGGTTCTGGATATAGTCCGTGAGATGAGGAAGAAGCATCCGGACATGACGGTCATTGCCGTCACTCACGACCCGAATTTTGAGGCTATTGCAGAGAAAATTGTAGATTTCCGTGCAGTAAATAAACCCTCCGAACAGAACGCTGCCGCACTCGGAAACAGGCAGGTATTTTACGCTGCCTCCGATACGAAAAAAATTTAGATCCCCACACCGATATTTCAGCTATCCCTTCACATTGTATAGACCGATATGACGTGCTAATATGGCGACTGCCTATCGCATATGGAGAAACTGACTCCGCGTATCCAGAACGAGCGTGTACCTCAAGAAGCATTACGTCCGGCAAGACTAACATCTTCCGAACTAGCTTCACCCACCGGAGGATACGGTGAGCAGGCTTCACAGACAACGCTTAAGGACTATCAAGAAACGTTTTCCTCCATCTATCGCCTCTATGGTTTAGATGCGCACGCTTTAAAACTTGGGTTCTTGGAGAGTGTCATGCTGCTGCACGCGACGATGCGGCAATTGACCGGTCCATTCATCAATACGCGTTTGCGTAGGATATTTACCGATTCACCCGTTGCTTCGACGTTGGGCGAGGCAAAAAAATTCGGTGCGGGTACCAACGGAGACGGATCTGCCTTCATGAAGGAAGCGGGGAAGTTGGCGTTAATCGTGTGTGGTACGTTGGTGGGAGAATTATCGGCAACGCTGCTAGACGGCGCCGCACGGAAGGCATTTGAGAAAGAAGCGCTCTCCATACGCAGGGCGATAAACGACCGCGTCGCGAGTTCTGTTTTCATGCGAGATTTTGAATTTATGCACGATAAAACGCCAACGGAAATACTCAATATCCTCGATCGGGGCAAGCAAGCTACGATGGATATAATTTCTACGACCTATACGGAAATTATTCCCCACCTTACGTCCATTGTGGCGGCAAGTAGCGCGGGATTTAATGTGGATTGGAGGGGCGGAACTGTCGGGATGCTCCGGTTACCACTTCTCTACTGGACAAATAAGAGTCTTTCCGAACAAATCCTTGCCGACCGGAGGACAGAATTGAGAAAAAAGGATGCCGTCGATACAAGCGTGATGAATTCCCTTCAGAGCATTGAGGCGGTCAAATCATCAGAGACGATGGAAGAATCGATTCGCGAATTGGGGAACGCGATGCAGGAACGGGATGAGATTATTACCGAATCGACGAAAAAACACATATCCCGCCGTCAACAAGAAGCCTATTTCGATACGCTGTTTGAAGAAATCATACCTCTAGTACTTGGATATATTGACCTTAAGGAATTGGTGAAGTCCGGCACCGACCCGGCTGCCTCAGGATTAATGGCATACAATCAATATCGGACCATAGGGTATAAACAGCGATCTATCGGAGGGCACGCGACCGCGCTCATGCGGGTATTTTTGGAAAAAATTCAACCCGCGCTTCAGGACGTGAGGCGAATGGAGGAATTTTTGGGCCCGTACGATCTATTGGATAAACCGGTCGGTCCGCTCGAGCATATCAGGATTCCTGTCGATGCGATTGGGAATTTTGATATTCGTGTATCACATTTGGACTTTAAGGACATTCTTTATGGGGTGTCGTTAGATATACCGCAGGGATCGTTTGTTACGATCCGTGGACCGTCAGGAGCAGGGAAAACGACGTTATTGAGGCACCTTCTCGGATTGTACGGAGCGTCGGAGGGAGTCGTGCTATACGGTGGTGTCGATCTGTCGAAAATCAAGAAATTCGGTGAACAATCATTGTATACCAAGCTTGCCTATGCCAACCAGAATCCACAATATTTTGAGAACAGGACGCTTCGCGACAATCTCCTTCTTTGGACAAAACAACAGGTGTCCGATGCAAAAGTATTGCAGGTGCTTCATGATCTCAAGCTTGACCACATTGCTGATCGCCTCGATAGTACGGCAAAGCATTTTTCCGGCGGGGAACTTCGAAGGATTGGCATCGCACGCGCACTTCTTAAGGATCCAAACGTGTTGTTTTTAGATGAGCCGACATCAAACCTGGATCAGGAATCGGCAAAACAGGTGTTGGAAATTATTCAAGAAATGCGTCGTAAACGACCGGATATGACGGTTGTCGCAGTGACACACGACCCCAGCTTCGAAGCCATAGCCGAAAAAATCGTTGATTTCCGTGAGATCAATACACCCACGGACAGAGAGTCAGCCTCGCTCGGGAACCGACAGGTATTTTTCGCCGCTACGGCGACACCCAAAAGTTAGTATTTCCACCAGTCCCACTTCGGGGAGTTGTGCGCTACAATAAGGAGTATGACTGCTGAGAGGCCTATCGCAGCACCGCTTATTAGCCCGGAAGCCCCACGCACAGTGGAGTCTCTGAAGCCGGTTGTCCTTTCACCGGATACGGTGGTCGCCTCTGCAAAACTTGCCCAAAAATCATCCGAAGCCTCAGCATCTCCCAAAGACGTGAAAGAAGTGGTGAATGCGGTGGCTGGTGATCTGCACAAGGAAGGTATAGACGTGACGCCGGCCGATGTGCAGTCTGCCGTTTCCCGTATGAGTGAGTCGCCGCCCGCATCTCCAAGTGGGGAAAAACCGAAACAGGAACGGCCGGTTGAAACACATGAACCGGCGGCAATAGATTTGGATGAGTATTGGAAGGCAGTCGGGGATATTTTCCAAACGTATCAGCTTGGGTCAGGGAAGTGGTGGCTTATGTCGGGGATTTACTCGGGGAACATTGCGGCGCGCAACATTTTGGACGGATACGTCGTTCGGGCAAACAAAGATGGTCAGCTCATTTTCCGTATGCTCGACGGCGTCGTCGACGCGGTTAAGGAAGCAGGAGCCACGACCGGAGGAGATCTTTTGAAAAAGTCCTTCGTAAAAGATTTGGTGACTAACAAAAAAGCAATGACCGTTCTTCGTGATGCGACATGGCCCATTTGGAGCCAGCCGCTTTCATATTTGGTTGAGAACGTCACTGGTCGGTACGCAGACAACCTTTTTTTTAAGGAACAGCAAAAGTTGCAGCAGTCGATAAATACGCGTATTACGCGCTCCATCCTCATGCGCGACTTCGAATTTTTACATGACAAGCCGGTTGAAGAAATGATCAACATCATTGATCGGGGCAAGGCGTCCACGGCAAATCTCGTCGTTACAACGTATGCGGATATGCTGCCGCTTCTTGTCAATATCGGTAGTATCTTGCAGCGGCAAGGCATCGTCGATAAAAAACTATCGTATGCCGCTTGGGCCAAATCGATTCTTATCGGGACGAACGCGTGGGTACAGGCAAAAGATTATCGCAACATAACAACACAGGAGCGGGAGATGTGGAATTTAGCAAATACCAGGCTCGCAGCGACATTGGGGAACCTCGAGACAGTACGTACGTCCGGGGGAGCGCAGGAGAGCATGAAGCGCCTGGCGACGACGCTCGAAGACCGGGATACTATACTCTCCGGAGGTCTCCGCAAACACAAAACGAGTACGCGGTGGGTAAAAACGGTTTTGGATCTTATTGATAATGCACCTTTTGCTATAGAAGGGGTTAATCTCTATAAAAATATACGAAAGGATCCCAGAATACCCGTCGGAGATGTGTTACTCAATATGTACGGTAAGTACAACATGATTGCCGATGCCAAGATGGTTGGGCAGGACCTGCAGTCCAGCATTATGCAGCTCACGAACCTTTACACGTATCAGGTGATCCCGGCACTTGAGGATATCAAGCGCATGAATGATTTGCTTGGGCCGTATGACGTACAGGAGATGCCTAATGGTCCCCGGGAACAGAAGCGAATCGCTGCGTCCAAGCTCCCGAACTACGACATCAAAGTCTCAAACGTTTCGTTTAAGGATATTTTGCATAACGTTTCCCTTGATATTCCTCAGGGATCGTTTGTGACGGTCAAAGGACCGTCTGGGATCGGGAAAAGCACCTTATTCCGCGAGATGATCGGTCTGTACGCACCGCAAGGCGGGGGTATTACATACGGAGGGGTTCCCGTAAGTGAAGTGAAGCGGTATGGGGACGATTCACTTTATAACGCCATAGGATACGCAAACCAATCGCCGCAAGTGATGGATGGGATGACACTTCGGGAAAACTTGCTGTTATGGACCAAAAAGGATATATCAGATGATAAAGTGCAAGTACTTCTGAAAGATCTGAAGCTAGATCATCTTGCGCCACGGCTGGATACGGCGGTCAAACACTTTTCGGGTGGGGAACTGCGGAGAATAGGGATTGCCCGCGCGTTACTGAAAGATCCCAAGATACTATTTTTGGATGAACCGACTGCTAATCTGGACCAGGCGTCCGCACAGCAGGTGCTTGCGATTATCCAGGAACTCAGGAAAACCCGTCCGGACATGACGGTGGTTGCGATTACGCACGATCCGGTTTTTGAAAAGATCGCCGAAAAGGTCGTCGATTTCGAAAAGCTGAATAAATCATCTGAGATGATGAAGCTCGGAGATCATCAAGTCTTGGAGGCAATGGCGAAACCATCATAATAACCTTGTCAAAATGGGATAAAGAACCCATACTGAAGCTATGGACGAGCAGTCAGAAATTCCGCAAAAAGAACAAACTGTCATTGCGCCGGAGCTCGGAGCTACGATAAAGGATGCCACGACCGCCATTGAAACAGAGATGCGGGATCCCGCAGCCCAGATAGCGCAACCCACCGAACAACTCAGTATGTTTGCTGAGCTTGGGAGGCTGGGGAAAGAGACGACACTTCACAGGCTCAGCATTCTGTTTAAGGACGCCAAGGTGGCATTAGGGATAGTTCCATTTATCAATAAGGTAAGTGAGTGGAATACAGCCAGAATAGCTGCACAGCCGGTTAATGCCGCAGAGGCACTCGTTGGAAAAAGTCCTCAGCTAGCCGCACAGGCAGAAATTGCCGCAAAGGAGGCAACTACCGTGTCGGCGGTGGAAAAGGCCGCAAAAGCAGAAGTACCGCTTGCACAGGACATGAAGGCAGAAGTTAAAGCGCAGACCGAGTATGCGAGTTCCATTGAAAAATATAATAAAGCCGTTAAAAGGGGAACGGGTGTAGATAAAGCGCGTGAACAAATGCAAGCAAAGGAAACGGCGTATTTTACTGCCGCAGAAAAACAGGCAGCTACGCGAGAGCAATACACACCGTATCGGAACAAAGCTTTAGATGCGCTCAATAATACACCGGACCCTACCAAAAAAGAGGGCTGGGCATCCAGAACAGTACGAAAGGCTGCGAATATCCATACAGATACAGAATTTAAAGAGAAATACCTGAAGAATAAGTCAGAATATGCAAAACATAATGTGCCGGTGACCGAAGCAGAATTGATCAGGATCACCGCCAACGGAGAAGCACCAGTATTTACGAAGGGTGATAAGTTCAAGCGGGGAGCGAAACTCGTCGGGATACATTTATTATGGGAGAACCTAGGGCCAATTATTAACCCGATCCCTGATGTCCCTCCGTTGGTTTCGACTGCGTCGTACGTACTGGAGGGTTTTGGAGGTCAGTGGTGGGCGGGACTCGTGCCGCCCGTCTGGCAATATCTTCACAATCGGGTAGAAGATTTCACTATGAGTTATGAAACATCCAAAAAAGCGATAGAGATCGTGAAACGGCATTGGAATCAGCGTGTCGACCATCTGGAAGAAAAGAAGGTAGAGAAAGCGGCGGGAGTGTTTTTGCCGCAGAAAGCGATGACACCAGCTGTATGAACAAAAAAGTAGCTTTAGTGACCCTTATAGAAGCAAGCGTGCTTCTTACGGATGATGACAAACTCACTCTTATCGATCGTGTGCCGGCTTTGACGGATCAACAGGTAGATGTAATCGGTAAATATCTTGCGGCAGAGCGGCAGTTTGTATTAGGTCACAAAAAGGAATTGTCTGATTCGTTTGATGCGATGCTCGAAGAGCTCGTAAAGGGACAGGATACGGTATATGTCGGGACGGGGAAACCGAGTTAATGATATCTATGGCAGAAGGGACCATTTATCAGTTTGTCGGTTCGGCGGAGGCGCCGAAACCGACATTCACCAAGCCCGATACGCTACAGCACAAACACATGCAGGAAGTGTTTGATATCGTCGCCCCCCATGCGCTGGAAGAGCGGATAGATGCACGGAATGCGGAAACTGAGATTGCGCTTCTCACTGCACAAACACTCACGGAGAAGAAATATATTTGGGAAAAACGGCGCGAGATCCCGCACAAGCTCGAACGGATACTTCTGTTTAGCGTCTTGGGCGGTGCCTCGGCACTTATGGACTTTGGCGGGGATGAACTTACATCACGACTTCTTAAAAAAGAGGGGAGTTTGTTTACCTGGAAGAATAAACAGTATGTTTCGCTCGAGAATCAAGGAAATCGGGAGGCTTTAAAGGCCGGGTGGGAGATGATAACGGATTCGCTTATCGGTAAATTTTCGGATTTATCGGTGCAGCAGGCGACTAATAGAGGTGACGTGAAGTTCGTGTCGCCGCTTTCCGACACTCTGTCTAAGGTGGGGAATATCGCGATATCATTTACCCTCGCTCCCGAGGCGAAACGCATGCATCGGTTTATTAATTCTATGGTAAACCCGAGTACGATTGAAGCCGGATTCCGTACGCTGTCGGCAATACCTATCGGCGGACACATTGTTGAAAACGTCTATGCGGCGGCAAATCAATTTTTACTGAAAGAAAAAGGTTTATTTCCCTATGGATTTGACCTGGCGGCAACGATGCTTGCTGCAAAGGCGAAATACGTAAAACCTCATGAATAACCTACGTGATAATTTTACTAGAGCCGTTATACAAAGCCGGCTACTCACCGCGATACAAAAGCGGGAATTATTGGACAAGCCGGAATTGTTGCCGGAAGAGTATCGTGAGCGCATTGTGAGGATCCTTTCGACGTTTGACGAGCGATCAAAACATCGGGAGTACGTCCTGCGGAAACACCTCGTGCATGCATATAATAAGTTTGAACAAACTGTAGCGACGGAAACTATACCCGAGGACGAAAAAAAGCAGTTAATTGCCAAAGTCAGGAAGCAAGAGAAAAATCTTTTTCCGGTCCATACACCTTGACCGCAGCCGGATAAACCAAGTACCCTGATACTGTATGCCATCCGTAGAAACACCGAAGCCATCTCTGAAAGACATGCCGCTACGCGTGCCGGACATGAAGCCCGAAAAGGAAAAGTCACTATTAGACAAGTTGGGTACGGCAGTAGGTGACACCATCCGGGATATAGATACCGCTAACAAAATGGCGAAAGATAAATTTGAAGGCGACACAGCGCTCATGCGTACCGCCAAAGGATTTGTATCTACCGGGGTAGGGGTGGGACTAGAAAAATCTATGGATTTCGTCTGGGAGAAAATCTGGCAAGGGGAAATACCCTATTACGACAAGACAAGATTCGGCGAGGGTATGGCGGGGAAGATGAACGAATTTGCCGGGAAGAGTGACCTCAATGCCCGGTTGTATTACCTCATCAAGGAAAGCACGCAGGACCTCACGATGGCCATTTTTTATAACTTCCTGGCATTTCGATCTCAACCGCTTTTGGAGAAAGCCAAGTCACAACACCTCGTCGGCTCACTGGTCACAAACATAGTAGCGGCAGCTACCCTCCCTTCGCTTCCGGCTCAAATGCAGTTCGAAGCCGCTACTAGCACAAACAAGATGATCGGCAAACAACAGGAAGCGCTTGGAGAGAAACTTGACCAGGCGAGCAGGGGTGGTCATTTTGACAGAGGTCAAAATAAATTCGTATATCCTCAAAAATTGAATGACAAAATACTAGGATTAGACAAGCAGATCCAAGACTTGGAGAAAACGAGAGTAACTGGTTTTTCGACTCCGAACATTGGGGATACCGAGAAGTTTTTTCTCAATGTGTTTGACGTTTCCAATCCGGTGACGCAGCTCGGAGTCGACATGGTGGGGACTGGGATCTCGACACTCATAAAAAACTTTAAAGAAGTACATAAATTGAGGCGCGAAAAGGGCGGATTGGCGGGGAAAAGCGTGCCTATGCCCAAAAAAGAAGATTGGCGTCCGCGGACTGATAACCGGCGGCAGGAAGGTGAGAAGAAGTGGGCCGGGAACAAAGTGTACTACGGTCAGTCCAAACAGGACGATGACCTGAAGAGGTTGGAGGAATATGATCTCAAAGGTGCGTAGAAAGATACAAAAAACCAGGCTTTTTTCCGATCCGCAGAAGGTCGAGCTCCTCGTGAAGCTCGAAGGAGCGAGTGACGAGGACGTCCGCAAGCTCGAGGAAGGGATCGACGCGTTTGACCGCGAGTACGGAAAGGCTATGGAGAAGCGGGGTGCCGAGATCCGCGAGAGACTTGCTGCCATACTCAAAGACATGCCTGAAGACGAGCGGAACAAGAATCAGGAAGCAATAGATGAAGTCCTCATGGGTACAGCACTTCTCAAACCTGCAAACTAGCCAAAATTGTGTGATGCCGGATACTTGCTATAGGACTAGCTGTGTGGTATACTCCTTTTTTAACCAAGCGTAGATCGTTTGGTTTTTCAGAAAATATGAGCGCAGAAACCAGAGAATTTTCTCCATCACAACGGGGCTCCCAGAGGCTCCTTCTTCCTGAATTCAAATCTCAATCTCAGCCTGGTGACGGTATGAAACGTGCCGGTCTAAACTTTTCTATCCTTTTGGGCGCAACTGCTGCTGATTTAGTGGAAGGTAATCTTGTGACGAATCTATTCCGGGATAAGCTTGAAAAACGTGTTGATGCGATGAAGGACACTGCTAATACATATGACCAACCTGCTTACGATCAAGACATTGCCAAGAACGCTGCTCATTTGGCTAAAAATTGGCAAGAGCAGAAAGAGAAGTTGACGAATGCAGCGAAACGGGAACAAGGCTTGCAAGGCGCCTTTGATTTTGCGGAAGAATGGGCGTCAGATAATCTATACGCCACAGCAGCCAATGCCTGGGTACGCATGATGACGGGTATAAACGAGGCTAAGTATGTGTCTGAAACTTCAGCTTTTCTTGCTGATTGGGGAAACATAATCAGCCAGGTATTTTTTGATGATGTGCTTATTGGGAAGAAATTGCCCCACCCAACCATTAATGGTAAATGGGTTGCTGACGATCTGTTCAAAATCAAATGGGGTAAAGATAAAAATATACCAAATACCTATAGACATGTGTTCAAATTGAAGGGTGCGTATAAAACTATGGATTTCATAAACCCCGTGAACGTTGAGGCTGCCTTCCGTCTAGTGGAAGAGATTCCCGTGGTCGGGGAGGGCGTCCATTGGCTGCGTGAGAAATCCGATGTTGCGTTGGAGGCTACCGTGGGTAAATGGACGAATACGCTCGCCTCGAAAGGCATCCTCGGATTCCACATCGGCAGAAACGTAAAACAGGTCTAATAGTCCGATATTACGCGACATCCCTTATATTGCTATAGGCTCATTTGTATGGTACAATACTGCTTGATGCCTAGTGGCGTCGTTTTTGTATGACAACCAAAGAAGCACCAAGATTTTCGGCCTCAACTGACGCAGTCGCTTCGTGGAAAAAAGACTTGACTGAGGCGAATCAAAAGCACTGGCAAAAAGTCCTTCAGATGGGGGAATATACTCCATACGACAAGGAAAAAAAGCCCATTAAGTGGGATGCATTCCGGGATGCTTCGTACGAGTGGATCACGGACCCCGGGAAGTTCATCAAAAATGCCGGCACGCATATCAGAAAGATCGACTATGAATTCCGTGGTGAGAAGGATATTGGTGGAGTAGAAGAGCGATTGGAGCGGGTGGGTGCACTCGTTAAGATTATTACTCTTTTTACCGCATTTGATTATGTCACGAGTAAGCCAGTTGAGTGGTTATTCCCGGTCACACTAGACAAAGAAGAGCCTAAACAAAATATTATTAACAAACTTCATTTGACATCTGATCAGTTAAGATTCAACGCACGAAACCGTGCAATGAGAAAATTAATTGATGTTATGAACGATAAATACGCGACTGCACTTGGCAACAAGTTCGCGGAGAATTTATCCGGGAAACGCGGCTTTATCCATGAGGTAGCGGATAAGGGGGCTGATACAATCCAAACAGGGTGGAAGGAAACGAACGATTATGTAAATGGGGCAACCCTTGAAAGCTATATACGCATCATATCTCAAATACCTATTGCTGGCGCCTTGTTTGAACAAGCAACATCGCGGTTGGCGATGCTGCAGGAGAGATCGCCCCTCCACACGGCAACAGGCAAGATGATTTATATGGCTTTGGGAGTGTTTATAGCCGAGAGTAGAAGTGCAGGAAAAATGGAGGCAGAGGAATTGTTAGCAGCGATGGTACGAGTAATTTAATAATATAAATAATAGTTCGCTGTTGACAGTAGATAACGTCCTGACGTAAAATACCTTTTGCCTTTGTTCACCAATTTACGGTGACTCGGAATGCGGAGGCAAGACTTTTCTTTTTTCATGAGAACCATCACTTCATACAAAACAAACCTAATCAGGCGACGTTTGCGTGTTGTGTAAATATCTCGTCAAAGAGATGAGTCCAAACCCCGCATAAAGGCGGGGTTATTTTTTGCACTTTTGACATAGCGACTCGGACAGAAACGGGGTGAGCTGCCAGGAGACGGGGTTTGCCCTACAATAGGGCCCGAAGTTTACCTGGTTGAACGCTTCATTTGCAATGAAGAGGTAGGCGGTCCGACTCCGCCCGGGTCCACAGACAGTAGGCGTTGTGCGTAGACGAGCAAGCCGTACTGATGTGGATGCCGCGTAGTCGCGGCGCCACAAACCTGATGAAGGCGGGACGCCATAGAGATTGAACACGGTTCTTGTATCGGGAATACATACCTTATATATAATAGGCGCGTATTCTCGCGACAAGAGCGCGAATTCGCTCATTAATAATTTAATGACATTTGTGTAGTGCAGGTGCAATTCCTGTTACACAGATATTTATTTGTAGTATGGTAGTTGCCGCGTAAGGGGGAATTTTTCCTTCTTATCGTGGCTATTTCGTTTTTAAGGGGAAACAAAGATCTCTTTCCGCCGGGGAGGCGGATTGAGATATCTTTTGTTCTCCGCAACGCTACAAGTCGACAATGGATGCCTTGGGCAGTTGTGCCGAAGAAGGACGCAATTGGCAGCGATATTCGCCGGGGAGGAGTCAATATCCCGCGATCCGGCGGTTTCCGAATGGAGCAATCCGACCATTTATGGTCATTGCACTGCGAAGTCAGTCGAAAGATTGAGGTAACAGTGTGAGGGGCACCACCTGAACTGAAACATCTAAGTAGGGTGAGGAAAAGAAATCGAATGAGATTCCGTCAGTAGCGGCGAGCGAACGCGGAAAAGTCTAAACCCAGATTTATCTGGGGGTTGTGGGGCAGACAATATGGGAGTGTTGAGAGTAGGAGAATACCTCGGAATAGGTAGTCAAAGAGAGTGAAAACCTCGTATCCGAAACTCAAAACACCTCTAGTCTGTTCCCAAGTACCATGTGGCACGAAGGCCATGTGGGAAGCTGGGGGAACCATCCTCCAAGACTAAACACGCAACTGCACCGATAGTGAACTAGTACCGTGAGGGAAAGGTGAAAAACACCCCGGAAGGGGAGTGAAATAGTATCTGAAATTGTCGACTAACAAACAGCGAGAGTCTGCCGCAAGGCGGATGATCGCGTGCCTATTGAAGAATGAGCCGGTGAGTTATTTCGACGTGCATTAGCTTAACCCCGAAGAGGGGGGAGGCGCAGGGAAACCAAGTCCGAATAGGGCGACAATACAGTACGTCGTAATAGACCCGAAACCGGGTGAGCTAACCATGAGCAGGGTGAGTGTCTGAGAAATCAGACAGGAGGCCCGAACTCGTCAGAGTTACAAATCTGTGAGATGACTTGTGGTTAGGGGTAATATGCCTATCGAACCCGGAGATAGCTGGTTCTCCCCGAAATATATTTAGGTATAGCGTCTGGTTATGTGGTACTGGGGTAGAGCACTCAAAGAAATGTCAAGAGAAATCGAGATTTTTCTATGAAACTCCGAATACAGTTACCGTTATCCAGGCAGTCAGTCATGCGGGGCTAAGCTCGTGTGGCTAAAGGGAAACATCCCAGATTTTCGTCTAAGGCCTCTAAGTTCTTTGCTAAGTGGTTAAGGAAGTCGCGGTTTTAAGACACCCAGGAAGTTGGCTTAGAAGCAGCCACCTTTTAAAGATAGCGTAACAGCTCACTGGATGAAAACTGCGGCGCCAAAAATGATCGAGGCTCAAGCAAAGCGCCGAAGACAGAGATGTAATCTAAAATTTATTTTGGTTTACGTGGTAGGGGAGCGTTCTATTTGCAGTGAAGCATACGGTGGAAACCGGTGTGGAGCGGATAGAAGTGCGAATGCCGGCATGAGTAGCGTTTTAAGGTGAGAATCCTTATTGTCGAATGCGCAAGGTTTCCGAAGCAACGTTCGTCGACTTCGGGTGAGTCGGATCTAAGGCGAGGCCCGCTTTTTGTGGGCGTAGCTCGATGTATGACAGGTTGATATTCCTGTACCGAAAGTATGTTGATTAAGACCTAAAGGGGTAACGAAGGGGAATGTGTGTGCTGGTTGAAAAGCCACGAAGCTCCAAAGTAGTGAGAATTGGCAAATCCGTTTTCATGTTTAACTTGAGGAGTGACAGGAAGTCCAAAGCGCAAGCTGCGGGCAATGCACATAGTTTCGCTTCCAAGAAAAGCCTCGTTGGGGAACATATTTTTGTCCGTACCGCAAACCGACACTGGTGCGCTGGTATTAGAGTACCAAGACAAGCGGGTGATCATGGTTCAAGGAACTCGGCAACAAAAGCTGGGCGTAACATATTGGAGATGCCCTGCCTCGCGTAAGCGAGGTCACAGTAAATGATGCTATGCAACTGTTTAACTAAAACACAGGTCTCTGCGAAGCCGAAAGGCAACGTATAGGGGCTGACGCCTGCCCAGTGCCGGTAAGTTAAAAATGGTTGGTGACCTTCGAAAGTTGGAAGCTAGCTTTTTAAGCTCCGGTGAACGGCAGCAGTAACTATAACTGTTCTATGGTGAAGAATATTTTCGTTGCCATAGTGAGGTAGTCAAACCTCTCTGATACTCATCGTGCAGAAGGAAAGTGGGTAATCAGAAAAATTGCACTATATGCTGGAACAACTCGGTGTATCTGACTGTACCGCAAGGTAACAATCAGTCAGCGGAGTCAATCAGCAGGGAAGATCCACGACGCAACGTGCGTCGGGGAAACCCTCAACGACTAGACGTGCGATCCGCCTTGGGCGGAAAGATATAGTCTGATCTTTATGGCGACATAAAGGTAACACAACTATTTGATGAGCGAAATTCCTTGTCGGGCAAGTTCCGACCCGCACGAAAGGCAGAATGACATAGCAACTGTCTTGAACCATTACCCGGCGAAATTGAAATGGCTGTGAAGATGCGGCCTACCCACACATGGACAAAAAGACCCCGTGAAGCTTTACTGTAATTTGGCACTGAAGACATTATTTTGACTGTCGAGTATAGGAGGGAGCCTTCGGGCAACAATGGAATACCTCTCTTCGAAATGATGAAATCTTACTTATTCCGGCATAAAAATCCCGGAACAGGACACTGTCAGACGGGCAGTTTAACTGGGGAGGTTGCCTCCAAAAATGTAACGGAGGCGTACAAAGGTTGGCTAATCCTGAATGGAAACCAGGACGTGTCGTGCAAACGCGGCAAGCCAGCTTAACTGCGAGACGGACAGGTCGAGCAGATACGAAAGTAGGTGTTAGTGATCCTCGCATCCCTCGTGGGAGGGAGCGGGCTTAACGGATAAAAGCTACTCCGGGGATAACAGGCTGATCGCTTCCGAGCGTCCATAGCGACGAGGCGGTTTGGCACCTCGATGTCGGCTCATCCTATCCTGGGGGTGGAGAAGCTCCCAAGGGTCCGGCTGTTCGCCGGTTAAAAGGGTACGCGAGCTGGGTTCAGAACGTCGTAAGACAGTAGACCTTGGCGTGGATTGAGATCCCGTCATAATGAGCTGTCTTGTTTTCAGACGTTTTGTAACCACTTCGAGAATTCATAATTGACTGTTATAGAAGAAGAAAACAATCCCGATGCACACAGTGCATCGTGGAGATAAATCTGACTATTTGCTGGAAACTCTGGCAGTATATGTTGCTACTACAGTTTTGTAGTGAAAATGTAACATTGATCGTTTTATGGTGCCCCGCGTTAAACGCGGTAAAGGCACGTATAACGTGCCAGACAATCAGCAGGGAAGGCCCCGACGTTGTCGTGGGAACCCTCAGAGACTACATGTCAGATCCGCCTTGGGCGGAAAGATATAGTCCGAACTGTACAGCGATGTACAGATTAACAAATTTGTCGGTCTCTATCCTGTGTGGGCGTTTGATTTTTGAGGGGGACTTTCTACAGTACGAGAGGACCTAGAAGGACGGATCCCTGGTGTGCCTGTTGTCGCGCATTCGTGCCGGCATCGCAGGGTAGCTAGATCCGGTTGGGATAAGCGCTGAAAGCATCTCAAGCGCCAAGCCCGCCCCAAGATGAAAAATCGTTATAGACCCGTAGTAGATGACTACGTACATAGGCGAGGAGTGTACACGCTGTGAGGCGCTTAGCTTACTCGTACTAATCGGTCGAAGTTGTGGGGAACAAAGGATGTCTGATTGTTCAGACTGAATTTCCGCTTTTAAGCGGAATACCACGAGAAGGTAGGGAAGTTCCCCCTTATGAGGCAATTACGTACTACAAAAGATATGTGCGAACAAATTTTGTTCGTATCCTTGAGCCTTTCGGTCTCCTAAGCGACATGGCACCACCCTTTCCCATTCCGAACAGGGAAGTGAAACATGTTAGCGCTGACAATACCTGTTTCGCAAGGAACTTGGAAGATAGGTCGAGGCCGGGGGACTCAAGGATAGTACAGTCAAAATTACCGTGTAGGCATATAGTCTGCACGGTTTTTTGGTGGTTCTGCGCCGACGCATTCGCTTCGCTCAAGCTATGGCGGGCAGGCCGGGGGACTCAAGGATAATCGTAAAATCCCACCAGAAATGGTGGGATTTTTTGTGGGTGAGGTGCAGTTTTTGGTATAGTATCGGCATGACCCTGACAGATGTTCCAAACCTTCGTCTCGAAAATCAGAAGATTTCTCAAACGAGTTTTACCAAGCCTGAAGAGGTCGTTTCGTGGATGGGAGCGATGCAGGCGCAGGATTATCTCGGCAGCCTGTGGGCGATTGGATTGCGGACCAAAAACTACACGGAAAAGGACGTTGAGAAGGCTATCGTAGAGCGCAAGATCGTCCGGACCTGGCCGATGCGCAGAACGCTCCATTGGGTAGCTGCACAAGACGTGCATTGGATGGTGCGGCTTTCAAGTGAGCGCGTCATTAAAACTTATGCGGCCCATATGCCAATGTTAGGGCTTTCCGAAGAAATCATCAGTAAGGCCCGGAAGATTGTCACCAAAGCCCTTTCCGGCGGCAAATGTATGACGCGGGATAGTATCTACCGTCTTTTTACTGAGGCAAAGATCCCGGCGGATCAGAGTAGGGGGATCCACATTCTCTGGCGGCTGGGACAAGAGGCGATTGTGTGCTTCGGCCCGCGGCAGGGGAAACAGCAGACGTTTACGTTATTGGATGAATGGGTGCCGCAGAAACGGAAGATAAGCCGCGAAGAGGCGATCGGGGAAGTAACGCTACGATATTTTACCAGCCATGGACCGGCGACGATACAGGATTTGGCCTGGTGGAGCGGGCTCACTGTCGCGGACGTAAAAGCGGGAGTTGCGTCAGTCAAATCGAAATTAGAAGAAGAGATAATTGACGGTAAACAGTATTTTATGGCGCGGTCACAGTCAAAAATTACTCAATCGCAAGCTACTCTTTTATTACCGGCGTTTGACGAATACTTCATAAGCTACAAAGACCGGTCGGCGGTCATTAATCCGGAGCATATAAGCGAGGTGAATCATGGATTAAACGGGATGTTTGCGCCAATTATCGTCATAAATGGTCGGATAGTAGGCACATGGAAGCGCGATATCGGAAAAAAGGGTATCACGGTGATGCCGCAGCCCTTCAACAAATTTACTAATGCCGACCGTCAGCAGATTGCTGCCGCGGCTCGGCGATACGGCACATTTCTTGGGTTCTCCGTGCGGGTAAAATAGCGTATTTCCTTCTATAGTTGTACTGTGAGTGCAAGTGGTGCTATACTCATTGTATGAGTAAGAGCGACATGCCAACAGATTTTCATGATTATGGAGGGGTGCTTCGCATCCGAAAATATGACAAATACGAAACAGAAAGAAATTCTCGTACCCCTGGAGGTGACGGTTGGTCTGGTGGACGTTTTACGGCGTGCATCGACGAACGGTCAGCTCAAAGGGAAAGATAGGCGGCTTGCGGTCGTTTTCGCCGACGTGCTTGAGGGAAGTGTCGCCACGAGCGAACACAAAGCGAGAGTGAGTGTGTCCATACAGGTAGTCGCGGATATATTGCGCGTCATACTCATGATCATAAAACCCGATCCGATCGTGAAAGCAGTCATTATGATACTCGGGAGGGGATTATAAGGAGAAATCTATGATTAACTGGGGACGAACTATCAAAAAATATCGAGAAAAGATAGCCATGACGCAGACGCAGCTAGCGGAGCGTGTCGCGGTCACGTCCACGTATGTGTCCGCCCTCGAACATAACCGAAAGGAGCCCAGCTTTGGTCTCGTTACCTCTATGAGCCGGGCCTTCGGCGTGCCTCAGGAAATCCTCTATTGGGATGCCATCACCTTCCCCACGACTATGAAAACCCACAAAAAAGAAATCCGCCTCGCCAAATCCCTCGTCCGCGCCGTCTACCAACAGCTTTCCCCGTAACGCTTATTCATTTACCGGAGTGGTATAATGGGCCAAACGAATTTATGCACGCAATTATTCCTGGGGTCGTGAGTATGTTCTCTTGGGGAGTTGCGATATTCCTCGCGGCAATCGTATCGCGGAAGATCGGTAATATCCTTACTCTTCTCTGGATGCAGGTCTTCGGGTTACTCGTCGGATTTCTCTATTATCTGCCGAACGTGCATGCGATTTCTTCACCAAATCTTGCGGCGGCTCTCCCGGTTATCTTTGTCATCGCCATCCTCCAGCTCATCGCGTATTTAGCCTTTTACAAAGGTCTGGAGAAAGGCCAAGTATCATTAGTAAGTCCATTGGGGGCTTCTTGGGGACTCATCAGTGCGCTTCTCGGCGTCATATTTTACAAAGAACATTTTGCGTTCCACCAGGTAGGGGCGGTGTTGCTGATTTTAGCCGGTATTATCGGGCTATCCATCGATATTAAAAAGTTATTTTCTTCAAAGAAAGTAGCGCTCACAGTAGGGGTAAAAGAAGGGGTAATCGCCATGTTTGCATGGGGGATATCGCTTTTTCTTCTCGTCATGCCAACCAAAAGCGTCAATTGGTTTTTGCCGACATTTGTATTCCGGCTTATCCTCATTGTTTGTTTATCCCTCTACATGATGGCGACGAAAACGCCTTTTATACAAAAGAAGGGGAGGATGCCTTGGGGACAGCTCTTCGTCATCGGTGCCTTTGATTTCGCGGCGTTTATGAGCCTGTCACTCGGAGAATTGCAGGCGAATTCATCATTCATTCTGCCGATAGCCAGCGCCTATGCGCTGGTCACCGTCGCTCTAGCGTGGATATTCCTCAAGGAAAAAATGACCCCCCGGCATATCATAGCCGCCCTTGCGATTATTGCCGGCATCGCGGCGATATCAATCTAAAACACAACACAACCGCGCTCAGTAATATGATGAGTTACTACGCATGGCGGGTTTATCAGACTAGCTAACAGGCTTTTGTCGCGCCCTCCACCTCGCCATAATATCAGCCTCTGTGAGACTCTCATCAGATCGCAATTGTTCAGCGGTAAAAACTATAAATTTTTTCTGTTCATCGGCCGTGCCGCCTGTACTAACCAAGAAGCGAATTACGGCACCCGGGTCAGTTGGAAATGGTTCCCGCGGTCCGTTATGGATTCTTCCTCCCACACGGATATTGCTGTCTTGTTCCAGCGGTTTCTCCGGTTCTTTTTTTAACATAATGATGCACACCTCCTTCGTTAATACTGCAAAGTCTAGTTAGGCGTCTTATCCCTATTTCTTCCTGAATATCTCCTTTTTAGAGCCTCATGAAGAGCCTCCCACCCAGAACCCGATACTCCTGCTCTCTGAAATACTCTGAACGTTAATTCATCTGCGGTTTTGGCACTGACCCTTCCTTTTTGTGATAACTCCTCAGTTGCCTGATTAAGGGCGGTCCTGAATGCTTGTTGGTCGTCTGAAAGTACTTCTGCTTTTGCCATAAAATTTTCACCCCGATTCTATTGTCTAATAATATAAACAATTATTTAGATTGAATTGACAAGATATTATGGGTAATGTATACTTACATGCAAACATCTGTTCGTTCATATGAACAAACAAGTTATCACCACACAGCTTATCCGGTTCGGCCTTGATGAGGTGGAGGTTCAGATTTACCTCTCTTTGCTTGAAGGCGGTATGAAAACTCCGCTTGATCTTTCGCGTGAAACAAGCATCAACCGATCAAAAATATACCGGTATATTGATAGGCTGCGGGAGAAGAGATTGCTCGAGGAAACGGATAAAGGCCGAGGATTGAGGCTAAAAGCAGCGAGTCCCGACAGCCTCCAGCTTCTTATTCTAGAGCGTGAGAATGAGCTTAAGCAGCAAAAAGAAGCTCTCCCGGAGCTTCTCAAGGAGCTGGTCTCGCTCCCCGTTACGGGACGGAGCGGGTTTGAGATTAAGCATTATCACGGAACTGAGGGCCTCAAACAAATGCTCTGGAATCACCTGTCAGCCAAAAAGGAGATATTGGTTTTTGGATATGAAAACCGGAACGATATCGCCGGTAAGGCGTTTGCCGAGACCATTCGTTTTGAGCAGGTCGCACGGCACATAACTAAGGTAGAAATCGAAAATGCGACTGACCAAGGGAACTATTGGTATACCGCGGTCCCTCATTGGGGTAAATTTTACCGCTCAAGGTATATTCCGCCGAAGATCCTTAACATACGGCAATACCAGGTGATATTTAACAACACGATCTCTATTCTTAACTGGGCCGACGGTAACAAAGTCGGGGTGGAAATCACGAATCCCGGATTCGCCGAGATGTATAAGCAGATTTTTTCGAAATTTTGGGATATAGCTGGTGAGTATATAGAAGAGGGGAAGCGCATCGAAGCTTCCAAAAAACAGAATCCATCCGCCTCACTTCGTTCACGGTAATGACGGAATAGTAAATCATTAGGTATACTGTATGGAGCTATGCCGGAAGGACAATCACTGCCAGAAGTAGAGCCGAACGTGCCGCTTGCCGATGCGGTGAGTGCGATATTTGAGCGCCGAGCCACGCACGGAGGCCGTGAGCTCATACTGGAGCAGTACCAGGAGAAATTCCAGCGGCTTATCGATACGCTTCCAAAAGAGAATCGGGATACGCTCATGGTCGATGTGCAGAAGTTCTTCGTAAAAATTAACGGTTGGTTTTCTGAATACGGGGCACGGGTATCGGATTTTATACGAAATGTCGTGACTTCGCCGATGATACGTGCAGATAAGGATTTTCCGAAAGACGTGTACTACCAGTTGGAGCTCTCTCGGGCACAGGCATGGGGGGATTTTGCCATGCGGACGACCAAGACCGCGACTGCAGCACGTACGGCTTACCGGAATAATTTCCTTCCCGCAGCGCTCACAGGAAGCATAGTAGGCGGTGTCGGGTACGGACTATACAAAGGCATAGAAGTCGGTACGCTTGCAGGTGGACTTGGAGGGGCTGTGGTAGGAGCCGCGCTCGGCGCCGCTATCGGCGGAGGCGTGTCAGTCGGTATGCGCATTAAAGATAGGATCATGGGTCCGCCTGTCATCATATATCCATTAGGAGGAGGCGTGGCTGGTGGTATCGCCGGTGCGGGCGGATCGATAGCGTCAGCACTCACTGGCAGGGGAGGCGGAGGGTACTACTAATTCTTTTTATGGACGACATCGATGCCATTTTGACAAGAATTGTGACAAAGATATCTGAGTCTCCGCTTCGTGATACGGAAAAAGCAGATATTTATGCCCGGATAAGCGCGGGACTCCATCACCTCGTTTGGCCCATTATCGTCTCCCATGTGCCTCAATATATTCTCGAAGATGTCACGGGGAATCCCGAGAAGGTGACGATCAATCGGTATCTTGAGCTTATCGAAGGCGCACTGCAAAATCCCGCAACTCCGAAAGAAATCCATGATGAAGTGAAAGGCGCGCTGGAAGAGGTAGAAGCGCTCCTGAATGATAAGCTCCCCAAGCCGCCTAAGCGTACTCCTTGAGCCTGGGCGTGGAACCGTGTATAATCCCCATATCCCTAACGAAAGGCGGAATGAATGAATGGCTACAAAATCAGAAAATAGTAAAAAGAAAATAGAAAATAGTAAGACAGAAGACACAGCGGTAACAGAACCCCCCAAAAAATCTTCTCCCACCTCCGCTAAAGCTACGGCGGGTAAAAAAGCAGCCTCCAGTATGGAGGAACTTCTTGCAAACGCAGGCTATACCCTCAAGGGTATCAAAAAAGGTGACACAGTTACCGGTATGATTACCCGGGTTTCCGGCCACGAAATTGCTCTCAATATCGGCGGGAAGACCGAGGGTGTGGTCATGGATCGCGAGCTTGAGACGTACAAAGATATGCTTTCGCACCTCAAGGCGGGAGACAGCGTCATCGCACAAGTCATCGTCGCAGAGAACGATCGCGGGCAAAGCGTTCTGTCGATCCGTAAGTCACTTCTTGAGAAGCGATGGCAGAACCTCACTGGCGTGCAAAAGGCGGGAGAGGCGATCGATGTCGTGTTGCGTGAGCCAGTCCGAGGTGGAGTTTTGGTCGATTATGGCGGTATCCGCGGGTATATCCCCATGAGCCAGTTAGACAGTTCTTTGTCGAAACAGTTGGATAAAGTGACCGGTCGGCGTATAAAGGTGAAAGTCATAGAGGTAGACGCTGCGACCAACCGTTTGGTATTTTCACAGCGGGCAATCACTGAAGAAGCGGCACTTTCAAAACAAAAAGAGCTTCTGGATGCGATCACGGTCAATAATACCGTCGAGGCGGCAATTACCGGCGTTGCTCCGTTTGGTGCATTTGCCAAGTTTAGTGTAGAGAAAGACAGCGTTAAGCACGATATAGAGGGACTTATCCATATTTCGGAGATTGCGTGGGAAAAGGTCGACGATCCCAACCAGTACCTCAAGTCCGGCGATACGCTCAAGGTTAAAATAATCGGCGTGGATGCCGCAACCGGTAAAGTGACGCTTTCCGTGAAGCAGTTGTTACCCGATCCGTGGGAACATGTTCTCGACCAGTTCGAAAAAGACAGCCAGATCAAAGGCAAAGTGACACGTACGACTCCCTATGGCATATTTGTTGAGTTGACGCCGGGAGTAGAGGGGCTTATCCATATAAGCAAAGTGACTCCAGGCACGGAACCGAAGGCGGGAGATGAAATTACCTGTATTGTGGAAGACGTCAAGCCGGATCAACGCAAAATCAGTCTTTCCATGGCCCTCACAGAGAAACCCATCGGCTACCGCTAAGCGCTTCGGGACAAACCAGCTTTTCGCAACAAACAATTATTCCATTTGACGGCAATGTATCTTTGCCATTAGAATGAGCCAATGCCAGGTGAAATACAACCCATGGGTTTCCGGGCACAAATCCGGGAAATACTTTCCAAAGAATCCGTCGCATTGGTTCCGATAACGGAACGCAATCTTCCCCGCTTTGATGAAACGCTCACCGCCCTTAGCGCCAAGGCAAAGGCAGAAGAAGGACTTCTCAACGTAAACCTGAAGCCGGAAGAATCGAACGCGGAGTGGGCGAGTGGCGTCAAAGCGCTCTGGGTGTTTGGCCCGAAAGAAGCTGATCTTGCCGCAGCAGATCAGGCGGTCGGCTTCGTGAATGTCTATACCCCAGAGCATATGAGTGAGGTGAATGAGATGTTGGTCGCGAGTCACCGCCGTCCGTACGATACCGGCGCGGTGGTTGAGATGGCGTCATATTCGAAAGATTATCCGGCGAATCTCGATAGCGACGTAAGTGCGACCAAACAGGCGCTCGCAAAGGTATTTATGGACGATGAGTTTAAAGATGTGCGCGCTGTGACCGTGTGGGTGACGCATGAAACGGGAAATGCGCTTGATCCCAAACAGCAGGAAGTCATGCAAAAGCTCGGCGCGATGAAGTTGGGGGCCCTGAAGTATGCCCCCGAAGAGACCGTTGATAGTACCTGCTTCCTCATTCCCCGAAAAGCATTTATAGATAGATTGACTGCTCCGACGACGTAATTTGCGTATTCCTTGCGCGATCATTGTGTCTCTGGTGTAGAATACCCCTATGAAACTGCGATCATCCTACGTTTGTCAGCAATGCGGATATGAAACTCCCCAGTGGTACGGTAAATGCCCCAACTGCAATTCATGGAATACCATGGTTGAAACGGTGAAAGACGTCGGCGGGGCATCATTGAGCCGCACGTCACTTCGTCAAGGCTCCGTGGGGCTTGCGAAGCCGCAGAAATTATCCGAAGTCCGGCATATAGAGAAAAACAGATTGAAAAGCGGATTTATTGAGTTTGACCGGGTGGTGGGCGGGGGCATAGTGCCGGGCTCTGTGACGCTTCTTGCCGGCGATCCGGGGATCGGGAAGTCGACGCTTCTTCTCCATGTCCTCGCGGCAATCGGAGGCATGTACGTTTCCGGAGAAGAGTCAGCAGAACAGGTGAAACTCCGTGCAAAACGGTTAGGGATAAACGGAGACAATATTTCTATCCTCTCGGAAACAAACGCCGAGAACATTTGTGCCAGCTTTGACGCTCTAAAGTCTGATGCGAAGGAGGTCCACCAGCTGGTCATTGTGGATTCCATCCAAACACTTTCCTCAGGCGATCTGGACGGCATGGCCGGATCCGTCGGACAGATACGGAGAAGCACAGAACTTCTCATCGCAGCAGCCAAATCGCAGGGGATCCCGATTATCATCATAGGGCACGTGACGAAAGAGGGAGCGATTGCCGGACCCAAAGTACTGGAACACATGGTAGATACGGTTCTCTATCTTGAGGGTGAGCGCTTTGCCAATGCGAGAATTCTTCGGACGCTCAAAAACCGGTTCGGTGCGATAGAAGAAGTCGGAATTTTTGATATGAGTGACCAAGGACTGAAGGAAGTATCCAATCCTTCCGCTCTATTCTTACAAGATCGAGTAAAAAATGTACCTGGGTCTGTAGTCACCGTAATACTGGAAGGAACGCGCCCGATGCTCGTAGAAATACAGGCTTTGACGGTTCCAACGCAACTTGCTATGCCCAGAAGAGTGGGGAACGGTGTTGACTACAATCGGCTTCAATTAATAATCGCCATATTACAGAAGCGCCTGAATTTGCCGCTTGGAGGCTTTGACGTTTTTGTCAATGTAAGCGGCGGGCTCAAAGTGGCAGAGCCTGCGGTAGACCTTTCTATAGCGATGGCCATCCTCTCATCTTTCAAAAATAAGGCAATGGATCCTAAAACCGTTGTGTTCGGTGAACTCGGATTGCTTGGAGAGGTCCGGCGTGTGGTGTCCGAGGAGCGTCGGATCAAAGAAGCGAAGCGTTTGGGCTTTGCGACAGCCTGCGCGCCATCCAATGTTGCTTCATTGTCTAAAGCGTCGCTTTACCTGCCGTAATTCTCGGATTATTTTAAGGTAATCTTCAGCTTCGTGATCCAAGATGAGTATATAGACGGTATTTATGCTACAATTTTCATATGACGAAACAGGTATTATCGCCCAATAAAGCCGAAAAGGCGAGTTTGTTCGGCAAAAAAGAAAACTATAAACAGGCACAAGTCAGCGGAGTGCCCCAGGTGGTCAAGCCGACGACTGCGTTTACCCAAGCATTAGCCCGCGAGATAGTAAAGAATCTTACGACACTGGGAGAAATTACCTCCAGACCGTTCCATCGGCCTACAACACCGGAAACGAGAGCATCTATAGGAGAACACCCGACGCTCGTTGATACCAGCGTTCTTATAGACGGCAGGGTGCTCACGATCGTCAACAGCGGGTTTCTTACCGGTACGCTCATCATCCCGCAATTTGTCCTGCAGGAAGTGCAGCATATAGCTGATGATAGCGACCCGCTTCGCCGTGCCAAGGGGAGAAGGGCTCTCGATGTCATCAATAAGCTGCGGGGCCAAAAGGTGAATCCGTGGGCCAAAATGAAAATAGTATCTGACGACCCTTTGGATGTGAAAGAAGTGGATAGCAAGCTGGTTGCCCTTGCCAAGCGTTGGGAAGGGGTACTCCTCACCGTAGACTTCAACCTCGCTCATGTGGCGCGTGCACAAGGTGTGCGTGTCCTGAACGTAAACGACATGGCCCAGGCGATGAAGGTAGCATTGGTGGCGGGAGAAGAGTTTATCATAAAGATCACTCACGAGGGCCGTGAGCGTGAGCAGGGAGTAGGATATCTCACCGACGGTACTATGGTCGTAGTTGAGAATGCGAAAGATAGGGTAGGGCAGGAGATAAGCGTGATTGTGACCAAAATTCACCAAACACCTGCCGGCCAGTTGTTTTTTGCTCGAATGAAATAAAACGGGTGCCGATGAGACCCTCGCGACAGCCACTCCGCTAAGCATTTTCCGGCATAATGGTGATTCCACAAGTTATCCACAAAGATTTTTTAAAAGTTCTTTTCCCGTTCTGACGCGCTATATACATGTCATATACTATAGGTACATCCCATAATATATACAAATATTATTATGGGACTTGACAAAGACTTTACAAAGGAGTTTACTGGAATAGTGATACAGATAGCTTTGGGTTTGGGAAATATCCTTCGGGCCTTAGGATTGGGCAAAAAGGCCCGTATTAGCCCTTTTGAGAGGGAGCGCCGTAAATATGAGGCGGATGGGCGCAAAGAGCTCCTGAAGCTCAAGGAAAAGGGGTTAAGTATACCGGTGTTTACTCTTTAGGCCAATAAAAAAGCATCACTACCGCTAGCTTTGGGTTTGGGATCGCTACGTATAGTAATGCCTTTTATATATGGCATCATTCGCAATGGGCAAAAGGAATGATACCGAGAGCAACAATAACAACGTAAAAAAATCTTGTCAAATAAATTATTGAAGCTACGTTTGTCTTTCTAGATTGTTGCAGTAACGAAAAATACACCACAATTTTTACCCCGAAATATTTTCCTCTTTTGTAAACTTTCAGCTACTCGTTCATCATTTCATTTTTCTGATTGACAATAGTCTATTTTTGGTGTTACTATCGCTGCGATTTCAATCTGTATACTAATATTTGAGGATTAAAAGTATACGAGAATATTTAAACGTGCTTTGTGTGGGGGATAGTTTGTTGGGCAGGCGAACTATCTCCCATAGAGAGCGCGTTTTTTTGTGATATGATGGCAACCATGAGAAAACCGATTGTAGGATTTGATTTTGACGGCGTTGTCGCGTACAACCCCGCACGACTTGCACGATATCCCATATCTTTTTTTAAACAAAATATTTTGGGCATTAAAAAGGTCTCATTTTTTGTTCCAAAAAATTCCGTCGAGCGGGCGTTTTGGTCACTTGCACATGAGTCCAGCATGTTCCCGGCCTATGGCGCATCCCGATTACGTAACCTAGTAAAAGATAGCCGTATAGAGGCCCACCTGGTCACATCGCGGTTTGGATTTTTGGAACCAAATCTTCAACGGTTCCTCAAATTTTGGGGATTTACGGATACCTTCACATCGGTGACACTGAACCGCAACGAAGAACAGCCGCATGAGTTTAAAGAGCGCATTATCCGGGCAAAAAAGCTGGACTATTTCGTGGAAGATAATTGGGATATCGTTTCGTATCTCGCAACCAAAAAATTGTCGACAGAGATTCATTGGATTTATAACGTGTTTGATCGGAATAAACCGTATCAGCATAAGTATCCGTATTTAGAAAAGTCATTACTGCGGATTACCAAGACATGAAGGTATTATTTACCATCACGTATTACCACCCGTACGTCTCGGGACTTACTATTGCAGCGTCCCGTTTTGCCGAAGGACTTGCCGGAGAAGGGAATCAGGTGACGGTACTTACGATGCAGCATGATCCGCGCCTGGCCGAGACGGAAACGATACGGCGCGTGCGAATCGTGCGAACGCCGTGGCAGTTTAAATTCAGCAAGGGGTTCTTCTCATTTTCCTGGCTCATCCAATCATGGCGATTAGTCCAAACGCATGATGTGATTGTGGTAAATCTGCCGCAGTTTGAAGGAGTTGTCCCGGCGATACTTGCGAAATTCATGGGCAAAAAGATTATTGTCTTGTATCACTGTGAGGTCGTGCTTCCGGAAGGATTTATGAACAGCGTCATTCAGTCTCTGTTGGAAGTGTCCAATATGGTGACCCTCGGTGTTTCTGATCGCGTGGTGACATATACGAGTGATTATGCGCGCTCAAGCATGTTGTTGCGGCACGTACGCGGGAAGCTTACGTACATAGTTCCGCCCATACCGAAGCTCCGTGTAAACAGAATTCTCATGGGGCGCTTGAGAAAAAAAATCGGAGCGGCAGATACAGTCATCGGTCTGTCTGCGCGCCTTGCGGCAGAGAAGGGGATAGAGCATTTGTTTGCCGCAATCCCGAAGCTTCAGGCGCGGATTCCAGATCGACAATTCAAAATTGTGCTGGCGGGTCCGATGGAACCAGTTGGTGAGACGCTCTATAAAGAAAAAATCATGAAGTTGGTTAAGCAATATGCACGCCGGGTCATTTTTTTGGGAGAAATAAGTCCGCAGGATATGGGATCGTTTTACCGATTACTCGATGTCCTTGTGCTGCCCTCCATTAACCGCACAGAGGCCTTTGGTATGGTACAGGTGGAAGCGATGCTTATGGGCGTCCCCGTCGTCGCAAGCGACCTTCCCGGTGTCCGCGTGCCGGTGATAAAAATAGGTATGGGTATCGTGGTGCCGCCGGAAGATCCGGGTGCTCTTGCCCGGGCTATTACAATCGTACTGACGCATAAGGCTGACTACATGAAGGATGTGCCGGCCGTACAAAAATATTTTTCCCAAGAAAAGTCCATACAGAAATTTGCTACATTGCTCATATAATTATGACGGATACCCAAAGCTATTTGCGTCTCTATGCCCGGGAGCGGCCGTTTTTTCTCTCCGTACTGCGGGCGAAAGAAGCGTCACTCTATCAGCAGTTTTTACCCCTCAGGCACCCGATACTGGATGTCGGCTGCGGCGATGGATTTTTTGCGCGCGTCACTTTCGGAAAACGTAAAATCGATGTCGGGCTGGACATGGGAGATAGTAGGATAAGTCAGGCCAAAAAGAGCGATGCATACAAAAGCGTCGTGACGTACGACGGGTATACCATACCGTTTCCGAACCGTTCGTTTCAGACGGTCGTCATAAACAGTGTTTTAGAACATGTGGATGACTTGCCACGGATAATAGACGAAGCTCACCGTGTGCTCGTCCCGGGCGGCACGTGTCTCACGACGGTCATGGCAGCTCCGTGGGAACAGTATCTTTTCGGTACGAAAGTATTGGGGGATTGGTACCGACGATGGATGAGGAAAAAACAAGTGCACGTGAATCTTTTATCATCCGCCGAATGGTCCGCGGCGTTTCGTCGGTCGGGATTCCGTGTCGCGACGGTGCTGCCGTACCTTTCCGCCAATGCAGGGGCGCTTCTGGATGTCTTGCATTATGTATCCCTGCCGAACCTCTTGAGTTATGCGGCCGTGAAGAAATGGGTGGTATTTCCCCAAATAACTCATTGGTATCCGCATCGTTTTCTTTCCTCATTTATGGATGAATCGGTTCCACTCGCGGATGCAGGTGCGTTGTTTTATGTCTTGAAACGGACGTAAGTATGAAGCGGATAGCACTTCTTTGTGGTGTAGTTTTCGTTTGTGGCGTTGTCGGAGTGTGGAAACTCACAGATATTCCCGGAGACTGGTATGGCGACATATCTATTGTTCATGAATACGTACGGGATGTGCTTGCCGGCTTGTGGCCGTGGCACTATGTCGCATCTGCGGGGCCGCTGTATCACTACCTCATAGCTCCCGGTATCGCGGCTATCGGGCATAGCTACCTCTCATACAAATTTATGTCAGTGGCGGTCGGCATGATAGGAGTTGTCGCGACCTATGTATTGGCGGCAGAAGTATTAGGAATTACCTGGGGAGCACTTACCGCATTGGTTGCGGGAACGTCGTTTTGGTGGCTTGTCTGGGAGCGACTCGGCAATTCGCAAATTTTTATCGTCACCCTGACTTCACTCACGGTTTGGTTTGCGTACCGATGGTGGAAAACGGGTCATGCCCGATATGCGGTGTTGGGAACGGTTATTTCTTCGTTAGGATTATTTGTGTATCCCCAGACATGGGTGTTACCGATACTTTTTCTTTTGTTGACCGTCTCAGAACACCAGCGAGTCTCATGGCGTCGCGATGGGAAGTGGATCATAACCACCGAATGCATCATCGGGATATTATGGTATCTCGTCGTATTCCGCTCCGCCGATGTTTTTAGCTCCGGATATCTAGGATCCAAAATATGGCCCGCATTTACCACATCGCCGGTGATATTTTTTGGCCGACTCCTGCGTTATGCCGCGACTACCGCGCTCATGCTGCATGTGCGCGGGGATGGCGTGTTTCGTGTCAATGTGCCGGGGAGTCCCCAGCTTGATGTCATTTCCGGTTTACTCTTCCTTCTAGGGATAGTGGCATGGATATGGCGCGGGGATAAAAAGAAGCTGGTATTTATCCTGCTACCGATTAGTGTCCTCGTCTTGCCGTCCATATCGCCTGCGTTACCGGAAGCGGAAATCCCAAATAGCGGCAGAACGATCGGGATACTGCCCTTTGTGATGGTCTGTGTTGTATACGGGATGAAGTTTATTTATGACCTTCTTTCTCGCAAAACGAAGTCCATTTCTATATTTTTAGTGATAGCTCTCACAGTTTTTGTAGGCGTCCTCAATCTGCATAAATACTTTATGGAATACCCGCAAGGATTACCAAACGATAACACGCCGTATGCCCGAGTAGTCGCCGCATACATAGATACGATTCCGGTGAGTTTTCCCGTTTATCTCGCCTCATGCTGTTGGGGAGGGTGGGGGCAACCGGAGCCGAAGGCCATATATTATCAGCTGCAAAGAGAGGAGAAGAGAAGTAATCTTCTTGCCGTACAAAATCTGCAATGCCGGGACATCGATAGACGGAAAAATATCATTGTCATTGGTCGGCCGGATGACGCGTCGTGGGTTACAAAATTCTATACCTGTCGGCCTGATGCTGTGCAGTCAGTCCACAAGAGCGGGACAGGACAAAATGTCTTCGTGTCGCTTTATTTTCCCAAGAGTTCGGAATAGTTCACCGTCCCGACTTTTTGAAATATGATGACTTTCGGATGATCGTACACGGTAAACGTTTCGTCCGTACCATCATCGACAAATGTGATCCCGGTTTGTTTGCAGGTGTCGAGCTGGTCGGCAAGAAATCCATACGAAAAACCCGGCGGGCGAATGCATACGGCAAGTCCGGGAATCGGCAAAGCGGGGCGTGATACAAATTGGACAACCGGACGAAATCCGAGCGACCCGTTTATAAGTAATTGATAGTAACGGTATGTTTCCGGATATCGATCTTTTACCCGTCCCATAGCGCCATACCCGCGGTTACTGGAAAGGATGAGGTAGTCGGCTTGTGCGAGCGCGGCTTCAATTTTTGCCCATTTTTCCGGTGAGTCCGGATCAAATACCGGAAGTGCTGGGGTGTGGTAGACCCCAGGAGAAAAGCCATTTTTCGGGAAGGGGAGCGGATCATCCCACGACTCCCAGGCGATAGTTTTTCCCACGGGGATATGCGCATAAATCCAGTCATTCGCAGACACACGGGTCGTTGTATGCATGTAGATATTAAGATATGCGACCGGCCAAATGAGGAGAACAACCATGAAAGCCGTCCAAATGACAGGACGCCAGTGTTTGATTCTTTCCGTGAGATACCATCCCGTCATGACGGCAAGCGACGGATATATCGGCCAAAAATAGCGCATTGGTTTGGCAAATTGAACAGCCTGATAGATGAGCGCAAAGATAATCCACACGAGAAGGATGACCATCAGAGTGTGCTTCGCCACGTGTTTTGCGGCGCGTACCATACCCGCCCCTATCGCAATAACAGTGAGAAGTCCTAAGGGTATTCCCAGACCCCAAACGAGTAAATCCAGGATGGGTTGGATGGGGGTGACGGTGATCCATTGCAAGCCCGGTGGAAATGTCGTGTTCGGGGAGTCGAAGGAGGAGAGTTCGCGCCAGTTTGCGAGAATCTTTGGGTTCAGCGTCATGCCGACAAATAAGTAGGGGTACACAATCCGTACAGTCAGGAGGAATCCAATGAGACACCCGCACGCCATAAGGAGCATGTGGCGCCTTTTTTGACGTACCGCCGTCGTGTGACCGGCCCAAGGCCACTCAAGAGCATATGCGAGAGCGATAATCGGGACGATGATGACGGCCGAAGCCTTGGCCCCAACTGCAAACGCAAGCATGACCCCGGTTATGAAATCAAACTTGCTTCGGAGAATCCGCCAAAGGACGACCGTGATGAAAAGAGTGACATACGGGTCGACGGTAAAGAAATGTGATAACTGTATGGGGAGTACAAAAACGGCGTAACATGCGGCGGCGATAAGGCCGGTTATCCGCTTTTTGGTGAGATATGAAGCAATAAGATAGACAGTGATAAGAGTAGCAAGGTCGAGAATACCGGAAAGTGCCCTCCCGACCAACGTGACACCGTCATAGGTGTCGTTATGGAGGACCATGGCGACAAATTTGGTGAGATGGATAGGATATGTGCCGTATACGTAAAAGGAAAATCCGTTATTT
The DNA here is from genome assembly GCA_023245335.1 of Candidatus Gottesmanbacteria bacterium. Classification (GTDB taxonomy): domain Bacteria; phylum Patescibacteriota; class Microgenomatia; order UBA10105; family UBA927; genus UBA927. Next base: position 102,290 of record JAHFKK010000001.1, on the reverse strand, counting down.
TGCGGGTTCAGAGGAGAGACATTGGTATCAAAATATTGTTGTAGATCTTTTGGCCAGGAGATGCCGGTTGTCACCATGGTAAGAAACCGTTCATCCGGATGCAGGTGTGCATGCCCGTCCCAGTCGAGGCCGATGAAGCGAAATGCCGCTGCAATCCCGAGTATAAGGATGAGAATGCAAACAGCCACTTTTGGTTTCAGTGTGTCGTTATGTTCGTACATAGGTCTCGGGTGAGAAATACTTTCAGCCCCGTTTTCGTATTCTCATATGCGGCGGGGAAGGAAAGCCAGAGCGGAAAATTAATCGCAAGATATGACTCTGGTTTCGGATTAAGTTCGACTGCGGCGATATGATTTTTCCCCAGGATCGAACATATAGCCCGAAGATCCGAGGCGTTATAGAGATTTTTGAGTATTTGTTCTCTCTCGACCTGATTGTATCCGTAGGACCAGGTAAAGTATGTGTAGCCGGAGAATAATGAGCGTCCCGCGATTGAGGCGGGATGGTAAAACCACGTGGAATTGGCGATGATGGCGGTGGGGGCGATGTGATAGAGAAAAAATTGTGCGTCATTATTTACCCTAACGTCAGGGATTGCCCCTTTGGTATCGTTCACAATAGGGAAGAAATCTATGATGCCAGATAACGTGAGTGCGACAACAAAAACTATGCCGGTAATAATCTGTAGGAGTTTTCTCAATTGTTTATGAGGAGACTTTTCATATAGTTTGAGAATACGAAATAGTGCATACGCCGAAAACATGTTGCCTATGACAAGGAAAAAATTAAAGAATTTATGGTTGTTGATCATGTCCGGAGAAAAACGAAACAGATTCGGGAGGATGAAAAGGACCAAAAGCGGGCCCAGAAACATTCGACGTATGGACCTTGGTGCAAACAGAAGCCCCAGCGGAATAAACAGAAGCTGTAACCCAAGGTTATCAAACCAAAATTGTACAAAGTGAGTCGGTGTCAAGGGAGATGCAAGATAGCCGGGTTGCCAAACGATGTCCGAACTGATGTGAGCGACATGATAGAGGAGAAAAAGGGCCGGAAGACTCATGACGCCGGCACTAGCAAGCGGGAGACGAATGTCCGGGCGCACCGCAAAGACAGCGAGACAACACACGGCGAGGATAAGTGCCGCAGGATAGTTGAAAAAAAGCAATAAGCTCGAAAGTATCGCAATCGTTATGGCGTCCCGTACCCCGCGCGCGGCGGGCTTTTTTGATGGGAGCAGTAAGAGGCAAAGAATGCTCAAGATAATGCCATAGGAGAGCCCTAGGTGCCGTTGGTTCGTGTAAATATTGAGCGTCCAGAAGGCGGTGATCGTATTGCCGTCCCATGGCCCGAAGGCAGGGAAGCGGGAGTTGGTGATGATGTCGGTGACGGTATTGGGATTCAACGGATGGCTTTGGAAAAATCGAAGTGCTGATAACGACCCGTTGAAGAGAAAAAAAATGACGGAAAGCAAAGAAACCCTGCGGTCAGTAAACAGTATGTAGCTCAAAAGATATATGGTGCCAAGTAAGAGAAAAAATCCGAGTGCACTCGGAATGTTCAGGGCCCAATCGATCCGAACGCCAAGCTTTTCTAATAATCCGACCAGTGCATAGAAGCCGAAATGATAGCGGATCGGTTCACCAGGGAATAGCGGTGACTCTACCGGTTGACCGTGGAAGAGCCGGGCAAGATTTGGTCCATAAGAAAAAGAGCGAATAAGCGGTATGTGTGCGCCGAAGTCGCTCCAGGCCTTGGAGGCAATGAGTATTTCATGTGTTCCGGAGTTATAGGAAAACGTATGAAACATGAGGTAAAAGGAGAATAGGAAAAGGGCAAATACTCCCACTAAGAGTGATGCGTGCGGCGCGCGCGTGACACGAGGTCTGTTTGATGATTTTTGATCGGTCATATTGTTTTTTTTACTATCAAGTTGGCTGCCCTTTGTCCTAATTCAACGGCATAATTTGTTCCCCGGTCCCACGGATAGATGAAATCCATATTTGCGAGATATGTGCTGGGTAGGGGAGTCGTAATCGGAGGAATTTTTTGTGAATAGTGGCGTGTATGGACGGGTTGTGCAAAAGGGCCGATGAACATATGTGTATGAAGTATTTTGTATCGAGTGCCGGACGACAAACTATGAATAAACGGACGGAATTCCTTGAGAAGTTCTTGTGCGGTCATGGATAGATACCGATGTCCCTGCGGCAGATAATTTCCGAAATACGTGAGGTGATGGCCTCCATAGTGGGTTTTATCCATGAAGTTTGTGTGAGCTACCGCGGCAAGGAACGGGAACGACCGATCGGTTACGTTCAGCCAGTAGACGTCTTTGAGGATGGGCGCATCTGTCTCTAGAATGAGCGTTTGGGCAAAAAGATGCGGGATCGCGGAGAGTGCCGCGTATCTTTTGTCGGTGGACGGGAGGTCGGGTATAAGCTTGAAGGCGGCGGGAGTCGGGATAGTAAGAAGAATCCTGTCGAAGGTTTGTTTATTGGATCCCCACGAGAGGGTATATGAATCAGCGGATGTCCTTTTAACGGAATGTATTACCGTTGAAGTCAGAATCGTTCCGCCATTTTTTATAATTACGGCGCGTAAGGCCTCAACCAGGGTGTGAAATCCGCCGCGGATATAACAGAGACTCGGCGTACGTTTTTGGATTCTGGCCCAGAACCATGATGCTGCGACTTTGGGTGCATACTCCCCGAATTTGCCATAAAGGAGAGGTTCCCAGATTGTTGTGAATGCATTTTTTCCGCCAATTGAAACTAATAGTTGTTCAGCTGTTATTCCTTCAAGGGGTTGCCAAAACGGCATGACTTTCAGAAACGCCAAGAGAATTGCCGTCCTGAATTTGTCGACCGGTCCTAAACCAGGGAACGTGAAAAGTGATATGGGGGAGTCAAGCTGATACATGACGCTATGCCAAAGAGAAGCGGTGATCGGACGTTTGATGATGAGGTCGTCTTTGAGACCCAAATCCTGAAGAAGCGAAAGAATTGAATTGTCGTTGGTAAATAAATGGTGATACGCGCCTTCCATATGCCATTCCCAACCCGGGAAAGTAAAACCATATGCAAGACCCCCGAGAAATGATTCCTTTTCAAAAATACTGACTCGGTGACCGAGTTTTGTAAGCGTATAGGCCGCGGTAAGTCCGGTAAAACCCCCACCGATTACTGCGATGTCCATATCCCGTGATTGTAGCAGAAAATGACGGGTGCGGACGAGTATGACGGCGTCGCTTTACGAAACGATGCGACCCCTCTATAATGAGCCCAAAGGAGCGAGGGGTATTTATGGAATCGGGCACTACGGAATTATCTAACTCGGCGGCGACTGTTGATCAAGTGGTACAAAAAACCAGGCAAAGCCTTTTTGATCGTCTGGTACATATCCCCATCAGCGAAAACACAGCGAAGAGCATTCGTATTATGAGCGAACAATTTGACGCGCCGGCGTTACAAAAATTACGGTCAACGCTAGAAACCCATGCAGACACGATAGGTAAAACGGTAGCAGTTGGAAGCACAGTCGTAGATATCACTTTGGCTACTGTTTGCGCATCGTTGAGCGTCGGCATGTTCCGCGATACGCACAGAAACTCTGACATAAGAGAACGCCGTATTGCGTTAGTCCCTTTGGTTCATGAGCGCACCGGAAAGCCTTTCATTGACGCAACAATGAAAACGGCGACTAAACTTGCCGCCGGTAGCGGGTCACTTATACTTTTGCGACCCGTGTCCCGGCTTGTTTCCTGGGAAGCTCAAGCGGGTACGTCGGTCGCCGAGCACGTCGGCCGCGTCATAAATACCATCGCCGGCGGCAAGCAAACGCTCCTGAATCCCGCATAGTATACTTTACCCATATGACTGCTGATTTTTGGATTGTCATGCGCTGGTGGGGGACTCTTTTTCTTTTCGGCGCTGCCGCATTTCCTCTGACCAGCATGCTTTTTGGCCGTTGGTTTGACCGGGGTTACCTTTTCAGCAAAGCGGTTGGTATGGCACTTGTGACGTGGATCGTATTTGCACTGGGAATGGCGCATATCGCACCGTTTACCAACGTCACCGTTTATGTCGCCATCGGCGTTGTTTTTTTGGCCGGAACGGTCGGGCATAACATCAAAAAACTCCGTATGCCGGATCGCGCCCTTTTTGGCGCCATAATAGTCGAAGAATTATTTTTTCTCGTTGCACTCCTTTTTTGGTCTTGGGTGAAAGCCCACGAGCCGAGTATCCGGGGCTTGGAAAAATTCATGGATTACGGATTCATGAATTCCATACTGCATTCCCGGTATTTCCCCCCGGCAGATATGTGGTATCCGCCGCTCCCCATTAACTATTACTATTTCGGTCATTTGGTGACTGCAATCCTTACCAAACTCTCCGGACTGGAGCTTGGGTATACCTTCAATCTCATGTTGGCGGCAATTTTCGCTTTTTGTCTCACGATGAGTTTTTCGATCGGCTATCAGCTCTCGCTTATGAGACATCAGGTCATGGGCGGGCTGAAGCGAGGGGGGAGATTCAGTGCACTGTTTGCAGGGACGCTCACGGCGTTTTTAGTGACGATGGCAGGCAACATGCAGACGATTTATGCGTTCACCCAAGGGTATACAGGCGATAACGTCAAACCGTTTTGGCAACTCGCGTGGCCGATAAAGGATTTATTTTCGCGTCTGCCCGAAGGAATAGATCGATATTGGTACGCCAACGCGACACGCTTCATTCCCTATACCATCCATGAATTTCCCAGCTACTCATTTGTTGTTTCCGACGTGCACGGGCACGTTCTCAGTATTCCGTTTGTGCTTCTTGCCATCGCACTTCTTATTGTATATTTTGCCGATCTTCGCGATCCGTTCACAAAAATTGTGAGTCGTACCAAAACAATGCTCTGGCGCGGGCCGCTTACCTCATACTTTCTCGGATTTTATGGCTTTTTGGTCGGCGTGCTTCTCATGACGAATGCATTGGATGGCCCTGTGTACCTGGGGTTATTTGTTATTCTCCTCTTGGTGCTTTACCCCGGTGATTGGACCGATCCGTCGTATTGGCGAAAATGGGGTATACGAGTGGGGATTGTGGCATTGGCGGCAGGGATCACGAGTTTACCGTTTCTTGCCCACTTCAAATCGTTTGTGAACGGGTTGGCCGTGGATTGTCCACCAGCACTCCTTTCCAATACGCATATTGGACCGATTCTATTTGAGGGGGTGGAAAAATGTCAGAAGTCGCCTCTCTGGATGATGTGGTTACTTTGGGGGTTTTTCTGGTTTTGCGGCGGCACGTTTATCCTCAAAAGGATTTGGGGAGTGACGTCTATACGGGATGTACGGATAGTATGGGATAAGAAATTTACTCAGATAGAAAAAGTACTGATAATTTTCTTTGTTTTTTCCGTCCTTCTTATTATATTTCCGGAATTCTTTTACTTCAAAGACATATATCCCATGCATTTTCGGAGTAACACGATGTTTAAGCTTGGGTATCAGGCATTCATGCTGTACGCGGTACTGTCGGCATACGTAATCATGGAAGCTATCCATACGGTACGTACGAATTTTGTAAGCAAGCTCTTTCTTATCCTTTTGATTCCTCAATTGTTTCTCGTGTCGATATATCCGATTTTTTCCGTACGGAGCTATTTCGGTCAGTTGCGGACCTACGATGGTGTATGGGGATTGGGTTGGCTGAGTCACGAGTACCCGGATAATTACGCCGCTATGTCCTGGTTGAATACGCGTTTTGAGGCCGAATCAGCGCCCTCCGTCATCTTGGAAGCAGATGGGGACAGTTACACCGACTATAATCAATTTTCCGTATTTACCGGTTCTCCTACAGTGGTCGGTTGGGCTGTTCACGAGTGGCTGTGGCGGGGTACGTATGATGTTGTCTCTCCGAGACGGGATGACGTGCGTAAAATTTATGAGTCACCGGACAAAACCTTGACGGAAAACCTGCTCCATGCATACCACGTTCGTTATATCATAGTGGGCACTCTCGAACGTCAAAAATTCAGTAATATCCAGGAACCGAAGTTGGATGCCATCGGGAAAAAGGTCTTTGCGCAGGGCGGGACGGTCGTTTATGAAGTGCGCTAAATGAATCATAATGAAACTACGGTACAAGAAGTACCCGTTGACAAATGCCCGGTTCTTTGGTTAAATAGGGCAAGATTTGTGATTCCTCTGTAGTGTGAATGTATTTTTCCCATGAAATCCTAATAAAGGGTTTGAAACAGCATTTTCACGTTCGTTAATTAATCACTAATTTCTAACCACTGTTGTTGTATGGTCTTTAAAGCATCACGGAAACCAACCGTCAAAAAATCTCCTGAATCTCGGGATAAGTCCACGAAAGCCGCGGAGGATGTCGTGCCATCTCCCATGCCTTCTTCACCGGTCTCGCTCCCTCCCGATGAGCCGCCAATAGCCAAATCAAGCATCAGTGTTGATGATCTGGTAGGTGCACCGGTTACGGATGAGCCTCCGGTAACACCGCTTCCTTCAGAAAGCATAGAACCCAAACCGATAGCTCCGGCACCATCATCGTATTCCCGGGGACCGATGACCGGTGGTAGAAGCAGTGGTGGTGCACGACGGGATTTTTCCCGCGGTCCGCATCGATTTGGCGGAAATCATCGGGATAATTTCAGCGGTGGAGACCGGACAGGATCGGATCGTTTTGGGCGGGAAGGGTATCAAAGGCGCGGAGGACCCGGTATGGATCGCGGATGGCGTGATCATTCTGCCTCGGATCGTTTTGGGCGGGATGGCGGGCCGCAGGGAGGGTACAACCGGGATAATTTCAGTGGTGGGGATCAGCGACGTGACTATAGTGACATAAACGCCGTAGGCTTCACGCCTGATGTCAATGTCCCGACAGAAACCGTACGCGGAGTGCTTGACACCATGCCGGAAGGCCATGGGTTTTTGCGTCCCAAATATACACCAAGTGATAAGGATATATACATCTCCCAATCTCAAATCCGAAGATTTTTACTGCGAAACGGCGATATGGTGGAAGGCCAAGCGAGGCCGCCCAAGGATAATGAGCGATATTGGGGGTTACTGAAAGTCGAGAAAGTGAATGAATTGCCCGCAGAGCAGATGGAAAAGCGGCCGAGATTTGAGGACTTGGTGCCGATATACCCCAATAAACATTTGAAGCTGGAGACAAGTGCGACAACTCTTTCTACGAGGATAATTGATTTACTAGCTCCCATCGGATTCGGACAGCGCGGACTCGTCGTCTCGCCGCCCAAAGCCGGAAAAACGACCATATTGAAAGAACTGGCAGCCGGAATCTCGGCAAATTATCCGCAAGTGCATCTTATGGCGGTTCTCATCGGTGAGCGGCCGGAAGAAGTAACGGATATTTCACGTTCCGTCAAAGGAGAAGTATATGCGAGTAATTTTGACGAATCACCGGATCATCAGACGAGAGTGGCTGAAGTAGCACTCGATAGGGCAAAACGGCTTATTGAAATGGGGCATGACGTCGTCATACTCCTTGATTCCATCACCCGGCTTGCCCGCGCGTATAATCTGGTCGTGAATCCTTCCGGCAGGACTTTAACCGGAGGCTTTGATCCCGCGGCACTCTATCCGGCAAAGAAATTTTTGGGCGCAGCACGTTGTAATGAACCCTTTTTGACTCCTGAAGAGGAAGCCAAAAAGGTCGCCGGAGAACAACCGGTGGTTCCCCGTGTGACAGACGGCGGATCCCTCACAATTATAGGCACGGCTCTTGTTGAGACAGGAAGCCGGATGGATGATCTCATCTATGAAGAATTCAAAGGCACCGGCAACATGGAACTCCATCTTTCCCGGGCGCTCCAAGAACGGCGTATTTTCCCGGCAATTGATGTGGGCAAGTCCGGCACCAGACACGATGAGCTCCTGTTAGGCGAAGATCTCATGAAAAAGGTAACGACACTGCGGCACATGCTGAGTCTGCTTTCCGATGAAGAACGCACCATGATGCTTATAGACCGCCTCAGTAAGGCCAAAGACAACGATGAATTCCTCAAAGGCCTGGGGAAGGAATAAGAGTTGAGGTAGTTTTGACCCATTTTGTTCCAGAATGGTAATGTATTTATTTGCATCCTCGTTTTTCACGTGTTATACCCTTCATAACAAGAATTATTACGAGTATTAACTTATGATATGGTTTGACGACTTTTACTTCGTAAAAGTTGCAAACAAATCTGTTTCGGTATACCCTACAATGTCTCATGAGAAAAAGGCTCCAATTATTGCAGGAAGACCTCATTTTGTGGGAGCGGGGATGGTACAATTATATCGTCCATCGGCTCCGTCGGTTTGGTGGATGGTTCGAGACGAATAAAGATGTCCTGGTAGACATACTCATGGCTCGCCGAGGTGGATATCAACGGCCGTTTCTCCATCTGTCGGTCAGCGTCCTTGTCATAGCCGCGATTCTTTCTGCCCCTATTCTTGCTAATGCATATCCAGGCCGTGGTGTTACCGGTGCACTTGCCGATTTTACTCCGCCTTCGGCAGTCGTTTCGTCACTTGATTTATCAGATTACGGCATACAAACGCAGGTTTCAGAAAAGCCACGTGATCAAACGATAACATACAATATACAATCGGGAGATACTCTATCAACTATCGCGCAAAAATTTAACGTATCGGTTGATACGATAAAATGGGCAAACGATATAAAAAGCGATAGTTTGACCGTAGGGGATGCACTTAAAATCCCGCCTGTCACGGGGCTAGTCATCAAAGTGAACGAAGGGGAAACGATTTATTCCATCGCCAAAAAATATAAAACCGATGCACAAAAAATCGTTAACTTCCCGTTTAACGACTTTACGGACCTCAACACATTTGCGCTTAACGTGGGACAGCCGCTTATAGTGCCTGATGGCGTCATGCCCGATGCCGCACCAATCGCGCCGCCATCGTTTTCTACATCACCACTCGCGGCTGGCGGGAGCGGACAGTTTGCGTGGCCGACGGTCGGAATTATCACACAATATCCCATCTGGTACCATATGGCCTTTGATATAGCTAACCCGTCTAATCCTCCCGTTACGGCTGCCGGAGATGGAACCGTTATTTTGGTGGAGTATCTGACCTACGGGTACGGGAGGCACGTCATTATCGATCACGGCGGGGGACTATCGACGCTTTATGGTCACATGGTAGAAATATACGTGAAAAATGGGGATCATGTTTCCCGTGGTCAGGTGATCGGAAAAATGGGCTCAACGGGCCGATCCACAGGGACGCACCTTCATTTCGAAGTTCGAAGAAATGGGACACCGGTCAATCCCACGTCGTTCCTCAAATAGCCTCAGTTAATTCTTCAGTGCGGAGCAACGTGTTAATGAACGGAAATTTATGTATAATTGCCATCACGGGGCCTGTAGCTTAGTTGGTAGAGCGCCGCATTCGCATTGCGGAGATCAGCGGTTCGACTCCGCTCAGGTCCACACTTCGCTCTCGACTTTCAGTCGGAGCTCCGTGTGGCACGGCCACTCGTAATAAACTTGACTGATTGGAAAATGCGAAGATTGTCCCGCGAAGCGTTCGTTGTAAGAGTGGGACAATCAACCGGGCCCGTAGTATACCGGTAGAACGACTCCATGGCATGGAGTAGAAAGGGGTTCGATTCCCCTCGGGTCCACACTTCGCTCTCGACTTTCAGTCGGAGCTACGTGTGGCACGGCCATAAAAAAAGAAGCCTTACGGCTTCCTGTTTTTTATTGATTCCCAGTTATTACTTTGCTTCAGTTTGTACTCCGGCAACTGTGGGGGTATTAGCCGATGACTGCTGGTTGAGATATGTGCCTACGACTGCTCCAAGACCGAGCATGAGAGCAAACATGACCAGAAGCATCCAACTCCGGACGACAACAAGGTAATGCTCTTTCGGTTTAGCCGTTCGGGTAACTCTGACTGCTTGGTGTCGATGATGGGAAACGTGTTTTCGTTTCATTAATTTTTAGTTTCGCGCGGTTTTCGTGAAATGTCAACACCCTAATTTTGACTTTCAACTAGGCTATTGACACTTATAGCTATATTTCATCATAGTAATAATACAGCACCTGATGTTATAGGGGGCCCGCCTAGACTCACGTCTATGCGAGGCTGGTTTGGTGACACCGGGTGATTTGCCGTTTCAACGTGGATTCATCAAACACAGCGATTAAGAGTACAAAAAAGAATATATCAACTTGCCTGCAAGATCTTCAAAAATCCTCCCACTTGTTCTATTTCTTTATAGATAGATATAGTAAAAAAGAAACAAAATCCGGATTTATCCCAGTATGGTCGCTTCTCCTTCTTGCCGTATTTGTCGTTTCCATGGGAATTATCGTTTGGCGAGTGGGGGGGTTGCCGCAAATAGCGGATATACGAAATTTCGCATCAGGTGGCGCAAAATGGAAAATAGAGAACGGGTGTAAAGGAAGTGGGTGTGTCCATGCGCCCCCGGCTCCGGCATCGAAACCACCCCCTTCAGGTTCAGGTGGACCCGGAGGAGAAAGCCCCCCAAAACAAAAAGATGATCAAGCGTACCCTCCGGCGCCCAAGCTAACTACCAACGATATTGCGGCACGAAGAAAGGGATGCGATGCGTTAGGAAATTCGGACGCCGGTGATAAATGCCAGATGAAACTCTCGCAGGATATCAATGCGCAGCAGGCAACTCAGAATAATCCGTCGGTCGGGGGTTCAGGAAATGGTGACGGCGCATCAAATTCGCCGGCGGCTTCATCACCGGATACCAGAGGCGGATATACGCTCGATCAAATTAAAAATTCGGATGCCGAACAGAACAGGACCGGATACGATTGTAAAACTGGCGGCGGATGTGCGTCCGGCGTCGATGTTTCCGGTTTTTATAAGGCGCCCAACGGTAAGTATTATCCCGTATCGGAAAGCGCAGGAGGGCCGTCACAAAAGGATCTGCAGTACCTGTACAACAAAACGAGCCTTACCACCACGCATCAGAAAGAACTGCAGACTTATTTTGATCTTAATACTCAATTTTACGATACTTGCGTCAAGTCAGGGGGAGGTTCTTCCCAATGTTCGGCGCTTGGAACCCAGCTTACTCAAGCCAGACAGGCGCTCCTTGCTGCCGGGTTAACCCAGGAACAAATTTCTGCCGCCGGGATAGAACAGCAAAATCAGAACATCATACAGCCGAAACTGCAGACGTATTTTGATCTCAACACCCAGTTTTATGACCGATGCGTCAAATCGGCAGGAGGCTCATCCGAGTGCGCCTCCCTGAGTAAGCAGTTGGCGCAAGCCAAACAAGCGCTCGTGGCCGTCGGGCTAACTGATGCGCAGATTTCTTCTGCCGGAGTAGAACGACTTAATCAGACCGTCGCAGGAAATGCAGCCACTGAGTATTACAAACAAAAAGAACTGCTGGCCGGCTGCGAGAATAAAAATGGCAAAGGAGCGGCGGCATGTGCCGATATACAGTCGCTCATGAGTCAGGCGTTTAAGCAAACGGACGGCTACTACGGAGCAGATACATCAGAGCTGGATAAAGGTTTTTCGGACTATATCCAAAATAAATACCTTTATGATTACGCACAGGCACGGGGAGCTTGTGGCGGTGCTACGGACAAAGGAGAGAGGGATCAGTGCAGCGAGAACGCATTTGGAGTGATTGATAATCTTAAGAAAGTCAATTCTGCCTGGGCCACTGATGTTGTCACACGATATAACAATATATCAAACTATAAAAATGCAAGTCTCTCCGACGATGAACTTGTCAGACAATGCGGTTCATACTGTGATACCGCTGCCAAGAAACAAGCATTTTTGGCAACGATGCGGGCAAGCTTAAAAACAGCGGATCTCGAACAGGCAAATGCGGATATTCAGTTAAGCAAAGATTTTCAGAATTATGTCGCAGCGAGCGTTGACCCCAAAAAGCTTCAGGAGCTCTGTCAGACCTGTACGGACGAAAAAAGTAGAGATGCTTTTCTCGCAAATTTCCGTGGGAGATTGCCCGGTAGTTTACAGGCACAGGCGGATAGTACGATTAAGCAAATACAGCCGAAACCGCTAGTGGATGAGGTACCCAAAGACAGTGCATATGCTCAAAAATTTGTGACGTATGAAAAAGAGCTTGCCGCTATGGGGCGGGGCGGGGTACAGACCGAGCAACAGAAAAAAGAAGGTTATGATATCGCAAATCAGCAAGCGATCACGCAAATGGAGCAAGTATGGAAAGCAGACGGCACGCTCGAGAAAAATGTTTCGGACTGGCAGGCGGGGAAATTTGTTCCCTTGGAAGCGGCTAACCGCCAGGCCGCAGCGATAAATAGCGTCGCGAAACTTCCGACACTCGCGGGGGTACTGGATACCGCGACGGGAGGAAAGGTCGGTTGGATACATTCCCTGAATACTGCCGGGGCCAGTTTTAGCACCTGGGCCGCCACTAGCGTTTCTGATTTGTACACGACTTCAAAAATTAACATACAGAATACGTTGGGAGAACTTCCCGGAGTCGCCCGCACACACGGGCAGGGGTATGTCGACTTGCTTTCTCCGGATACCAAAAAACAGTTCCTGGCGGCGCAGCCCACGAATCCGGAAGCTCAGAAGTGGTTGGCTGAAAACAAGGGGAAAACCCCGGAAGATTACCTGGCGCATGAGATGGAGTTGTATTACAAGAATAAACCAAAGCTGGAGCAACTCGGATTGGTTCATCCGAATTCTCAGGAGAGTGAAAACGCCTATTTGTATGATCTATTATCCGGTACCCGCAGTGTCGAAAAGGCGGTGGCAACGTTTAGTCTCGGGGATAAAATAAAGTCGCCTCTTGTAAGTATCTTTGATTCGTTTTCAAGCGGAGGAGCTTCCAGGCTCAACCCCGAGGGCGTGAAATCCCAACAGACACAGGCGGCGAAAATCGTAGTTGACTATAACGTCAAAACGAACCCCAATAGCCTCTCTACGCTGGAACAAGGAGTCAATAACGATCCGTCCCTCAAAAAAGAATACGCTGACTGGCAAAAAACTGTTACCGATCCCGCGCATAAGACGATGGCGGATTTTGCGGTACACCGTCTGGAGACGGTGTACGCGTTGGAAGACAATGTGCGGGCCGGGGGATATCAGGTAAGCGGCGCGAAGGAGTTGTTGGCATACGACCCCGGTTGGGTTACCAATGCCGCACTCCACAGCACGGGAAGCGTCGATCAGCTCAAGGCGCAATTAGACGCTGCAAACGCGACGTATCAACAGGCGCAGTTGCAGTACAGTGGGGCGAACCGCGGTCGGGGCGGGCTGGCTCCGCAGACGCAACGGGCGCTCGCTGCGATTACCGATCAGGTCAAATATCAGCAGGCGACGGCGCTTGCGGATGCATACGTTTCCGGATTGGACCCCGATATCGAAAAACAATATGCCACGACGTGGAGTCAAAAACTCGGGACGACCGATCCCAAAGTGATCCAACAATGGCAAAAAACCCAACTCGCGGCACTCATGAGCGGTTCTGACAGTGTGGAGCACCTCAAGTTTTTCATGAATTCGGCGGATAAACCGATCGGGGTCCAACAAGTTCTTGATGGAACAGTACCCAACGTCACCGGTACCGCCCAAGCCTTCGACGATCTCAAAAAAAATAACCCGACCGTTGCATTCCAAATGGGTTGGAATGAGTTTTTTCACGGGAATACGGTCCGGGCGAACCTTTTGTATCATGATCCCAATTCCACAACATTGGACAAGGGCCGCGCGATCGTCATGGGCATGGCCGAACCGGTTGCGGACGGACTTGCGTTGGTTATCCCCGGTGGTGCGTTGGTCAGAGCAGGGATAAGCGCGGTAACATTGCCGGCGCTTCTCAACGTCGCGGGATCGGCGCTTTCTATCCAGATGACCGGGTCGGCCGCGACGGATGTGGCGACCAAATGTACGTTCCACGCAGATATGGATGCCGGCGCATGCTCGATGTCAACGGGTATGCTCGTTTTTATGGGTGGATCGGCAATATCTTCCGTGGGAGGTCTTAACCAGATGGTGAAGGTTGCTAATCTTGCCTCCCAGGCGGACGGGGCTGCTTTGGCGGTCGGTAATGCAACAAAAGAAGTAGCTGATGCAGCTGCCAAAGCCGCCAGTGCACAAGCGACAGCCGATCTTGCAAAGGTGGAAGCCGAACGGCTACAAGCCGCTGCGGCAAAAGCAGTGGAGAATGTAGCAGCGCAGGCGACAGCTACCGAAGCGCAGGCCGTCGCGGAAGCCGCGCAGATTGCGGTACAAAACGCGAAGAATGCTTTTGCAGACGCGACAGTTAGGGCGACAGAAGCAGAGGCCGCAGCTACAGTCTCAAAGAAAGCCCTTGAAACCGCGACACAAAATAGCACAAAAGCGACAAACTTGATTGCCAAAGTATTTTCGGCCGATTCGCCAAACCCACTTGCCCAGCGTGCTCTTAATGTCGTGGGGACAGCGACATTTGGTGCGCAGGCGCTGAATACGTGTTCAAAGACCGGAGCATTTAATGCGGATTGCTTACTTTCTGCGGGGCTAGCTATAGTGTCCGGGACCCGGGCAGTTCTTCCTGCGAGCCTCACCAATCCGGCAACTGCGGTCGGTAGAACAGTGATGACCGCAGATCAGGCAGTGAACACGGGTCTAGCTGTTGCGGCTTGCGCGGCGGAAGGATTGTCATCTGAGCGTTGTCATACGACTGCGATGATGGCCGGACTCACGTTTGGACATGCGGCTGTCGAGTCCCTGCAGAAATCGCAGGCACAGTTTGCTGATCCTTGGAAGGTACAGGAGCAGGCGTTGACTGCGATGGGAGATATCCAAAAAGCACCGGAAGGAAGCAGTGTGACCTATTTGAAATTGGTAACGGATGCAAACGGCAAATCGTCGTATGCCATGCAGTCAGTAGAAGTCACGAATGCCAACCGTGCGCAGCTTTTCACCGAATCACAGCAGACGTACGGCGCGGGTATTATGTCCGCCGGACAGCTCGTCGGCTCGACGAACAAAGCCGTGAAAGAAATCATCAAAGAGTTACCGAAAGACGCAAAGGACTTTACCGTACCCGAACAAAAGCTTGCTGATCTGACGAAAGAGTGGAAAGACGCAGTAAATCCCGACGGGACGCTCAAAGACGCAGTCCGGGATGCGACGGGGCGTATCACAAAATCGATTACGCCCGACATGGTGCAGAAGCTCCAGGTAGCAATCACGGGGCAGCAGAAGATCGTGACGGATGAACAGGCCTTGCGGACAAAGCCGAAACTGACATCGTTGGGTGATCAGGCGGCAGCAGCAGTCGGCAGAAGCGCCAAATTGAACGACTTTTCGGCGGAAGAAAAGGCGTTCGTTGAAGTCGCTAAGCTCCACGAACCGGGATCGCCCGAGTATGAAGCAGCCAAGGATGCGCTGACCTCAGTCAAAAAGACCATAGAAACGTCCGGCTATACCGGGGTGCAAAAAGGGTATGCCGACCAAATAGATACCGTACAAAAATCACTCGAGCCGCTCAGTCAGAAGGATACGCAATTAGCCGAAACTATTACGTACTTGTCCCGACCTGAAGACATAGCGGCCGAGCTGAAAACTCGGACGGATGGGCTCAACACCCGTCAACAACAACTTGCCGACCTTATCACCAACAATGCAGATACTTCTGTCATAAATAAAGCGCGGGAGTTAGTCGTCCAGGCGCAACAGTCCCTTGACCGGATGGAGGCGATTTCTTCGCGGGATGTCGCCATAGGAAACAGCGCGGCGCAGCGTCAGACGGAAGTCACCAACACCATAGCGGAACTTTCGTCAACCAGGGCGCAAGAATTGCAAATTACCGCAAAAATTGACGGGCTGAATCGGTCAATCGCCGATGCAGGTAGTATCCGAGGCCAGTTCAGAGAGTTAACTTCTCGACTTTTTGCCCGCTCGGCTACCGCCGATGTCACGGCGCTTTCGGACAGAAAAGCCGTGCAAATCAAAGCTCAACTTTTGAAGGAGGCCGGTGTGGGAATCTCGCCTGAGCAGGCGAAAAAATATGCAGGTATAACCAACGCTCAGGTGGAATTTGAACGTGTCCTCAAATCTATAGACGTACTGGAACGGGTAGCGGATCGTCAAGCAGAAGCAGGTGTTGAAGGGCCTCAGTCCGAGCTTCGGACTCAACGACTTGCCCAAATAGATGAAATCAGTAAAGGATATTTCAAAAAGATTCTTCCGGAGGAAACGGTCCCTTCTGTGGATGCGCTCCGTGAAACATTTGCAAAGACGTTGGCAGATCGCAAAGGATTATTCGTTCAAGGAAACATATCGGAAGCTCTCAGCGCGTTTGATGAGCTTATCGCGGCGCACAGAAACCTCACTGATCCGACGGTAGATCGTACTGACGTGCTTACCGCGCATGATGCAGCGATGGTGAAGCTCGATACTGCGCTCGAAAAGATTTACGGCACAGGAAGCGATCAGTTAGCCAGAGCTGATATTTCCGTACGGAGTCTTCTGAAGCAACTGGATCTCACGACGCAGATTGGAAAAGCAGAAAGTGAGGGTAACACCGAACTTGCTAACTCGCTTCGGGCATCCACAGAGGTTGACCTCTCGGTATTCAAATCTCTGGATGAATCCACACGACTCAAGCTGGAAAATATCATCCGGGATACTGAATACCGCCTGACACTTAGGGAAGATGATTTCCGTTCATTCCGTCCGAAACAGCTTCAGACAGTTTTGAGTTTGCTTTCGAATGACGGAGTTGCGCTGGAGTTGGGGACCTCTCAGGGGAAAACCTGGGTCCTCACCGCGATGGCACGGATAAATAACGAAGTATTTGGTCGAAAAGCAGTCATCATGTTCCGGAACGGGCAGGCAGGGACGTTTGAGGGCTATGTAAAAGACTTGTATCCCAACGCCGAAGATGTAGTGCGGCTCAATGCGGATTTGTTTCATGGGAATGCCGATGATATCGCGAAAGTTTCTGCACAGATAGCCAAAGCGAAGGCAATTATTGTAGAGCCATCTGATCTGCCGTTTATCAGAAATATGGCGACCATGACGTATCCTGATGCTGCCACACGAGCCAATATTATTCACGCATACTTTTCGGCTCTTAAAAACGTTGGGTTTAATATCGACGAGATTCATTTGGCCATGGATACCGGGACTCACATGATTAATCCCGCCAACAACGAATCCAATGTCGTCGTGGGTAAATCCATTACCGATCCGACGAGAGGAGTAGAGGAGGTCCTTGCCGACGCAAAAATCCTTGCTATGGATGACCCGACAGCTTGGAAGAAGGTACCGGGTATCGGACAGGCTATTGTAGACGGGTTTGATCGAGTGATCGGCAAAACAGCCGAGGGCGCTGACATAACGGAGCATGTGAACGACCCGCGGTTTTCTGAAGAAGCTTTGTCTACGGTCCTTCCTAAACTGGAGGAAAAATTAGGATTGCCCAAAGACAGTCTCCGAAAAGTCTCCGAATTGGGCGAACGGTTTCGGGATAACCCGGCTGTTTTGGAAGAAGCATGGAAGCAACAAGGACTCACGGTGGAACAGGCGCACCAGTCTCAGGAAGTGCTCAACGCGCTGAACGAAATGGCCAAAAACCTCCCGCTTGCCAAAGAGACGAATTATCAGCGAGTCTATAACAAAGCGCAGGGACGGTATGTAACCATTCCCGCAAATGACGGAGTTGCCAGCCCGCAGCAAACGTATACAGCGCGCACTCAGGCTGCCATGGAGGCGATCGGAGCATACGCGTACGGGCAGACGCCGAACTACGAAAACCTTACCGTTGCGCCAGAGCGGTCGTATCAATCAACAGTCGCTGATGTTATTGCTGATGCACGCATTCTCTTTGGTGATATTCAGGTCGGCGGGGTGACCGGTACCCTCGGCAGTACGTTGGGAGTTTTGGAAAATGCCTATCGGTTTTCCACCCGCGTCGAAGGCGAAACATTTTCACGCGTGTTTGAGGATAGCATCATCGTGAACGGGAAAGCGGAGACGAGACTCTCGGCCGACCGGTTTATGCGCGTAGCTCCGGATCAGGCGGTGGATGCGCTTGTTGACGGAATTAGAAGAGGGAACTATGCGAAAAGCTTCGCGGCCGACGCGAAAGGAAATCTGAAAATTACTATCGGAGGGGATTTGCAGGTAAGCGCACAAGACGTAGCTCAAGCCATCGCAAAAGGAACAGCAGATCCTTCCAAAACCTATGTCATAGCCTACGGAGGAGAAAAACTATATGAGATGAAATATACCAAAGATGGCGCTGTTGCCGACGGATACCTGGATGCGAACGGCGAGCCGTTAGCAAAGTGGGAAATTTCGGCAGATGCATTAGCCGCCCGATACAAGGCAGGGGAGTCTAATCTCGTGACCATACTGGACCGAGGGTCAGCAACAGGAGCTAATATCCGTACGCCAGAAAATGTGCCAGGGGCCTTGCTCACCACGACAGATGCTCCAGAATACCTTGTTTTGCAGTCGGCGAGCCGTTTGGATCGCACCGGGGGAATTGCACAACAGCAGCTTATCCTTGCAGACAAAAACGCTCCGCGTGTTACCGATTTTGCGGCGGCAAGCGGGACACCGGAACAGTTTGCCGAGTTTAAAAATCATGCATTGGAAGTTCAGTTACAATATGAGAAGACGCAAGCGGCACAGGCAAATACCCTGGGGCTTGAACTCGCCGCTCGCCGCCCACTCGCGCACGGAGCCATGATATTTGGCGAGATTAATGATCCGATCGCCCAGGATGTCGCCAACTGGTTCTCTCAAAAACTCCTCACGCTTTCGACGTCAGAAAAGCCGCTCGATACCCGTCTCAGTATTCCCAAAACGCCGGAAGAAGCGGAGGCACAGGTGAGTAAAACGCTGACTGCCAGAAATGCGGCGTTTATTCGAGATGTCGATTTTTATCGGCAGCTTTTTGCCGATTCCGCAAATACGAAGTATCTTGAAGCGATTCAAAAGATGGCGCCGGACATCTATAACCGTATGCTCGCCAGTCGCAATGCGTTGCAGGGGGTACCAAGCGGCGCGGACCCGCTTGCCTATGCCGCCGTACTGACCGGCGACAGTCGGGACGCACCGCTTCTCCAAGGAGATCTTGCAAGTTACCGCAGCGCACATAACAAAACAGTGACTGCCGATTCCGAACCCCAGTTGACTCCCGGCAGGGTGGATGAAAAACGAATCACCATGACGAGAACTGCAGTGGAAGCGCAACAACAGCAGATCACGCAGGCAAATGTCGTTCAGAATACGCTGAAAGGCGCTCTGTCGATTGCTGACCGGGTCAATACCGGCCGTTCCGCATCGGCCACCAATCGCGTGACGCTTTTGTCGGCAGCTGCCGCATGGCTGACTGGCGCGGATCTCGTCTCTACGGCTCAAAAGGAACAGGCAGGGTTGGAATCACGGGCATATGAGAAAACCGCAGGAATTTTGACCATAGGAGATGTGGTTATCGTGCGGGATCAAAAAGGGAATAATGTGGCGCTCACGATTACCGACGGCACGCAGATGACAGTCGAGGAATCAGTAGGAGGAAATAAGACCGAAAATCGAATCAACGCGGCAACGCCGTTTGTCTCGCTTCCCATAACCGCGACGAAGGTGACTATCCATACCGCTGCCGGCGATTATACATTGGACGAAACGGGCATAGCCACTGCCCGGGAGAGAAAAGAAGCGTTAGCTCCGAATTCCTCGTCATTATCTCAATATCAACAATTGGGTAAAAATATATCTCAATTATTGACACAGTTCGGTACCAGCGTCACGGACGTCACAACCGGTAAGAAATTGTCCGATGCGAGACAGGGCGACATACAAGCTCGTTTGAAAGAAGCGTTGGTACGATCCGGTCAGTCAGTATCTCCGGAATCATTGCAGCAACCGGCATATAAGGACGCCGTATCGGCAATTGACCGATATGAATCTGCGGCTTCCCGGTACATAACATCCCGGACGCTCTACGATTTCGGAACTCTTTCATCCGAGATGGTAGATGGAGTCGTTGCAGATGATCGTATGGCTGCGATAGAAGCCCTGGCGAAAGCAACCGGCATCACGAATGAACAGGCGAACAATGTGCTGAGTTCTGCGAGCAAAAAATTGTTGACCGATGCGTTTTCCGGACAGAAGAAAGCGGTAGAAACATACGCAGGCCAGGTAAAGAGGCAGCAGCAGTTGGCGGATTTCCGTAATCGTATCGTTGGTATTCCGAGACAGATTATCGCTGCGATACAACGAACCGCGCAAACAATCACGACGGTGTTTCGTCGGTCCGGGTATGTCGTCCGGCCCCAGCAGAACGTTCAATCTCCCGTGCCCGGTACGGTGGATGCAATCATTGCGGGTATTGCCCAAAGTAAATATGCCGACGCGTATACGGCAATCGCAGCGGCACGGGCAAACAACAAGACGGCAGATAACACCAAACTCACTGCTGCGATGCGTGGGGATATAGCTAAGCGTGCCGGAGCAGCCCTGGGCTTAACCGTCAGTTCGGATAGCGATATAGTTTCCAAAGTGTTTACTTATGAATCGACGTTCATGCAGGTGGCCGCGGGGTGGAGTCCGTCCACGACGACAACCAATACCGTGACGACGTTTACAGAGGACGTCAATGTCAATACTGCCGTCGATTCTGCGCGGCAAGCGGCACTTGCGGCGATGACCTCATTTGCATCGTCCCAAGGACGCACCGTCACTCCCGCATCCGTATTTGGGATTGTGACGCAGCCTGCCGCGATTTCCGCCTATGCGCTGGTTCATCCGTCCGTACAAAACGTCACCGGCCAATCGGCCGGACCCAATCCGCTCTATGTCAAAACGCCGCCCGGGTCCAATTGGTTTGTCCGGGGATTTAGTTATCTCTGGAATGTCCTCCTGTTTCCGGATTACTTTGATATCATAAATCCCAACGTTCCCAAACCCATCCTCACGAAGGGGGGGTATATTGTCAGTGCGGTTCTTCGGTATGCAGCGCCGCTTGCTATTCCCGGCGCGGGACTTCCCGTGACGCTTACCATAGCCGGCATTGATTTGGTCCGGATTGTCGCCGAAGCCATCCCGTATAGATTGGCACGAGCCGTATGGTTCCAAAACCTCATGTTACTTGATTTTCAGACGGTCGCAGACAGTATGGCCAGAAATAGCGCCACGCATCCCGTTCAGAAGCTTTTCCTACCGTTGGTGCGCTTTATCGCGACCAAGTATACGGACTTTTTGACGAAAGATACCTCCGGACAACCGGTACAAACACTCAAAAATATTTTGGCGGGCAGTGATAAAGGATTTGTGGAAGACATCGCGAACGCGAGATTTTTAGGGATAGGAGATCCGCAATGGAATCCCATATCGGCGTTTTTTAGTACCGTTTCCTATGTCTTTAGCCGGATCGGGAATCACACGTTACTTTACTGGGACGGATTCCGTGTATGGCAGCACTACGTAGAGCACGTATCCGGCAGGGCGTCGCCGCTTCACACCCATGGGTACGAGTTGCCGGACTACTGGAGTATGGAAGGAAGAACGTTTGGATTTATCCCGAATGCGCTTGTAAATGCCACACTCAAAAATAACACCGTTGGATTCCTCATATCGCGGGCTGTTGCAGTGGGACTCTATATCGTTCCCACGCTTGTCACGTTTGCCGTCATCGTCATCCCGGCACTCATTACGATAGCAGGAGTCATAGTGGGTCTCATACCGGCGCTTCATGTATTTCTCGCGCCGATTGCGCTTTTGGGAACCGGTTCATGGGTTCTGCGGTTGATAGGGCTCGGCATAGGTCCCGCGGCGGTTACCGCGTCCATAATCGGAAGCATCGTCGGTGGGCCGATGATTCATAACGACGTAACCCGTTTCACGAATGGCGGCGGATACAAAGCGATATTTTCACTGTCAACCTATACGCCATGGAAATGGAAGTGGACGTATAAACCGGCGACACCGATTGCCGCGACGATTCCTTCCGCTCAACCGGCTGGTCCGATAAACCCGCAGACGACGACGTTCTCGCAAGGATTTCATGACACGTGGGACGCGTTTTTCTGGGGTCAGGGCTGGCGCGGGGTGGGGCGATATGTCGGCCGGACGGCGCTGCGGATGTTCGGAGGATCTATAATCTCGTTGATCTTTGACGGGGGACATGCGGTGGTCGAGGGTGTTATGTACGCATTTCGCGCGTCGGGATCTTCTCCGATTTCTTTGCCGAGAATTATTGATTCCACTAGACATGACGCGTTTACGAACTTCCTGCGCGGCGTGTCGGACTTCTTGAAGGGCGTGGGGGATACGGTATTCTTGAATACCGAAGCAAATGTTCCCGGTACCCTTGGACGATTTGCCGCGGCACGGCTGCCGATGTATGCGGCATCATTTATCCCCGGCGGTATTTTTGTCCGTCCGATCGTGGTCGGAGCCATCGAGGTCTTCAATATTTATCGCCAGGTGGTCAAGAATCAGGTATTCCGAAAAGTGAATTTCTACGGACAGCCACGGACGCAATCGACAACAACGCCGCAAGCACTGTCGGCCAATCAATTGGGGGTCAACACGGTAACGCTCTACGCAGGGCAGGAAATGAAAAACAATTCCGTCGTCCGGGTCATCTATACGGATGAACACGGGGTGGCACAGGCCGATGACGCGACACTGCAGTTATGGTCTCCGGACAGTAACCCTGCAAACTCGCAGTGGTATGTAGTTCGTGCCGACGGGCAAAAAGTCGGTTGGGTGAAGCAGGGAGATGTCGTGCTCGGCGTAACGCCCGTGCCCCCCGGCGCCCGACCGGTTTCACCACCGGCCGTAACCGCTGCGCCGGCAGTAGCGCCGTCGCAGTCATTCGGAGCGGGGCTCGCCGACATATCACGGGGACCGCTCGGCCGTGGGGCACGGGGAGCCACCCGGTATGCGACGAGTCGTATCGTACTTAATCTGGGTACGCTGATTCCGTGGTTTATCCGTTTGCCCGTTGTATTCGGATTCGATCTTGTTCAGGCGGTATGGTATAGAAACAATCCTGCTTCCTACCTGGAGACAGCCAAAGCTATCGCGGCGGTTCCGGCCCTGCAGGGAATCGTTGACTTTTTCCAGATCCCTGCGGGACAAGACGGCGCGGCGTGGGGGAGATATGTCACCCAGCGCGTCCTGTTTGTGATGCCCGCTTGGGTAAACTGGATCGCAACGGCAATAAATGACGGCGTCCGGGCAGGATTGTATTTCCGCAACGGTCAATCCCAACAACTTCAGTCACAAATTGGAAACGTGCTACGGGTAAATACTGCTCAGCCGCAACAGACTGCGTCACTGCCGGATCTCAATCAAAAAGTTCAGCAGATACGGTTGGCGTTTGAACAACCGCAGGTGAATGTGACAGAGAAGGAACGGAGTGATGTAGAAGTCGCGCTTGTCGAGCTACAAGAGACGCCTATTGATCAAATGACTTCTGATCAGGCACGACGCATTACAGAAGCTTTGACCCTCATTCGCTCATCGATTGCCAATCTGTCCAATGTGGGCGCAACATTGGCGGTGATAGACGAATTAAATACCTCACTTGCTCCGAGATTGGCTCAACCTCAACAACCACAGCCCGTTGTACAGCCAGTAGGACCTGTTAGCCGTACTAATCCATCACAGCCCGCAGTTACATCAAGCCAGCCGTTAAGAATAACGCCTGATACCCGAAGCGTCGGAGTTAATGTCCAAAATGCCCAAATAGTCGTTCAGGGTCTCATGCAGGAAATCCGACAGAAACAGCAGGAGAATCTGCGTGAAGCATTTTCTGCAGCAAAACTTTTAGAGAGCCAGCCAGTTGTCGTGGTAGCCGGATATGTACGTCAGGTCAATGAGATGGTCATAGATATACGGCAATTATTACTTGTCCAAGAGCAAAATAACCTCGGAACCGTGAAAGGAAAACAAACATGGGCTCAGCAGGAACTACAACGGTTGAAGACACAGCAGAGTGATTTTGAAGCTCAAGTGATACGTTCAAATCAGAAACAACAATTAGAGCGAGATCTTTTGAGCGAAGTGAATCAGCAAAAAGCTCTACAGGATCAAAAGGCCCTCCTTGAGAAGGATAAATCAAGATTGTCACAACTCGTAAGCGCATTTACGAGCCAGTTATCCCAACTAAAGGAGCGGATTGATTGTGTATCGTGCGGATTGAGAGCGCGGTCTGATATCCCCACAACGCGACCAGTTACCGATACTGATGTGGCAGCCGCTCAAGCGGCTTTGAATACTTCCCCGACGTACGCACGTCGTTGGGCCCAAATTAAAGATGAGGCGCAACATAGTTTTCACGACTTTACGATCGGAGGCCACACGGATGCGGTCGTAAGGAATTTAATTATCCCCGAGGGATACAACGCAGAAGATCTCATACTGGCTGCTCAACTTCATGATATCGGTAAAGTAGGAGCACAGGAGGCCAATAGATTAGGACTTGATCCGCAAAAACGAGGGAGGGAGCCGAATCACGTAGTAGAATCAACCAGACTCACAAAAACGATTCTTGATGAGCTTAGTGTATCTTCGGATCGGCAACAACGTATTCTTTTCCTCGTTCAGTATCATGAAGTGTTAGGGAATATCGCTGTCTATAAAAATTATTCCGATGAACAAAAAGCTCGGGAGGTGTTTGGCGCCAAACCGGGAGAATCAGTAGATGCGGCATGGAGAAGATATGTCCAGGATTTTGCTAAATCCATTACTTCAGAAGACGACATAAATGCTTTATATGCCTTAAACAGAGCGGATATAGCCGGTGTGAAGAAAAATAACGCGTTACTCACGTCTTCTACAAGTAGTGATTTGTTAGCTGCGCGTCACGAAGCCTTACGGGAATATTATGTGGATCTTCGTGATCAAACAAAAAGTTCGCGAGAACGGAGTTTGTATCAAACTCTTGATACATATAATCGTGAAATGGCCAGAGTCTATCGTGAAGAGAGCTTCAGAAACGACAAAGAAACAAATATTTTTTCATTGGTGTTACCGACACACAGAACTGACTTACAGTCTTTGCTTGGAATTCTTACAAGCAAAATTATTTATTCATATGACTACAAACGGGGAGTGAATTTTAAAGTCGGTGGCATCGGATCTGATTATGGGTTCATCACGCTTATTGGCAAAGGTTTGGATGCGACGGTTTTTGATGATCAGGTAACCATGCCGGGTACGTCAGATAAGTGGAAGCCCGGGATAAAACATCCATGGAACGTATTGGATCTTTCCGGTGTGAATGGCAGATCCAAAGCGGAAGCTCTTTGGGGCGGGTTCAATGACGTCCTGAGTCGTGGGACAAAGGCGCTCGTCGAAGCTACCCGCCAGCGATCGTTGGACTGGCTCGGTAAAGCGCAGATAGATCCAAACAAAGGGGCCCAGCTTAATATCGGCGTTCGTCCTGATGAGCTTAAGACGTACGAAGACCGCATAAGAGCAATGGCGAAATTACGGGGTCTGAATGCAGATCTGACCGTACGAGAAACCTCTGCCATTGTTCCTACCGAGGCGATTTCCGCAATGATCGTGCCAGAGTTTGTAGCGCAACGAGCAGAATTTGCACAAATTCAATCATTAGCTCATCAGAATAATATACAGATTTTAGTAGCTTCGACTGGGAAAACTGCACTTGAATACATGGGTGAGTCTGCCGCATATTTTCTCCATGACAAAAGCAATGCACTCCGCGCTTCCAGGCGGTTTGTCGGCATAGGTACGATTATCGCCGAAGAACTGTCATCAAAATACGGGAGAAAGATAGTATATAACGGGCCGCAAAATTCGGGTGAGAAGAAAGATGATTTCCATGTGTATTTGCGTAAATATTTGACGGGGGCACACGTGTTGGATAGTCTACCGACGGTCAGATTGGATCGAATGGATGATAATCAAGTAGCAGAAGAGGTCATCCGGCTGAATCAGGAGATGGGATTGAATCGTGGCTCACAGGATCATGGAAGTTGGATGAATTTTGCAGGAAGGAATGCGTTTGAGCAAGAACAAATAACGTATTTCAGTTACCTCGCTAGGAGAGAGCGGGATATGAGCCTTCTACGTATTGATAAGCAAGGAACGCAGGTCGTGGCGGCGGTTCAAAGTAATGAAACTGATCTCGTACAACAACAGGCAAAAGCAGAAGCTGATTTGCGGAGAGCCGAAGAGCAACTTGCCGACATACAAGGGAGTGTTGATCAGGCTGACGCCCGTGTCATTGCGCTACGAAATCAAATAAAGAGTATTGATCAAAGTTTAACTTCAAAGATAGAGCAAGCGAAATTTGTCATTCGGGAAATTGAAACGCAGTTACAGAGTTTGCTGACCGAACGCCACGATATAGAAACGTATTTACAGGATCCTATGCTCTTGACGCTTGATACAGAAATCCCAACGGGTCCTGTAACAGCTAATGCGATACAAAATAAGTTAACAAATCCAATTATTCGCGATGTATATGAAACATATAAAGCGGTTATTTCGGAAGACAGTTGGAAGAACGCGCCCCAGGTTGCTGTTGATGCAGAGGTAGCAAGCCGAATTGAAGGACGGCTGCCAGCTGGGGTTACCCTTAAAGATAAAGAAAATGCGCTTCGGACTGCATGGGAAATACTGGTTGATGAAAAGATTCCTGTCGTTCGCTTGAGTCATTCACTGTCCCGTCAGAACGGGACGCCTATTGAGATCGGTGTAGCGGTAGGAAATATAGGTAAAGCTGACGTTGACGCTGTCGTTAATTCTGCAAATAACTTTTTAGCAATGGTATCGGGCACTGCAGGAAGAATAAGCCGTGCATCCGGAGTCGTTTCGTCAGCGGACTCATATTGGCAAAATCACCCGGCATACGCAAATCTCCGGCTTGTTCCAGCGAATTCAGTCAGTTTGGCTCAAGTAGACGCGGTTGCGCTTGTGGAAAATCACGGGCCGTTTGATATAGGTTCTGCAGTAGTGCAGATAGCTCGGGGTTTTTCTCAGACAAAAATTAAATACATTATTCAGGCTATAGCGACAGGCTACATTCCAGATACAACCTATGCGGGCCGTATACCTATGACTACCGATACGATTTATCAGAGCATAAAGAATGCCCTTTTGGAGGCGGATGCTGCAGGGGTTCAGACGATAGCATTGCCGATTATGGGATCCGGAAAAGGCGGAGTCGATATTTCGGACAGTCTAGCAGCAACGTATCGCGCAATAGCAGAAGTGGCACCGATGTTGTCTCATGTTGCATCGGTTGAAGTAGTTGCCTCTTCCGAGTATGAGGCAAACATAGTGGGATCGTTTATCCAAAATGAAGTGAATCCATTGCCGCAACGACCCGTTCAACAGTTGCTATCCATAGCAGCACAGTTGGTGGCGGATATGGGAAGCGCCACTTTTGACCCCGCGATAGCCGCCGACATAGATCCGGTAGTACGGCAGCTGACACAAGGTTTGGAGCCAATAAGTGAGTTGGAGGTCACTCAGGAATTAGCGTCGATACTATCCGATTATCAACTCAGTCTTGCGGATAAATCGGATGCACAGAGCGTATTTACCCTTGGTCGTATCACTGCCGTGTTACAAAGTCTAACTGTCGAGATAGATAATCTGGAAAAGCAGCTGCATTTAGTCCCGGTAAGCGTAGACAATACGACAACAATAAGTGAATTTGCTGCGGAAGAAGAAAGCCCAGCCCCTATCATCGTTACTCCTCAAACGACGGCTGCAGTGACGCTTGAGCTGCTTGCGGCAATTAATCAGATAAAAAGCGTGATGCTCGAAGTGGTACGGGAAATGGCGATAATAAATGGCCATATTGTACGCGGGGATATGAGTGAAGCAGACCTACGGACGCTCACGGGTCAGGTCGTCCGGGCGTTTACCAATGCCGGCGTCACGATACCGGAAACTAACCCTACTGTGTTCTCGGTGTTTCTTGCCCTCACGCGTCCTGAGGTAACAGGCCAGGTGGATGCCATAACCGATACGCAGGCAGCCACGAAACTTTTAGGCGCATTGGAGTTGGTGCGGGATACGTTGGCGTCGGAAAACAAGCACATAGAATCCCCGGATTTTGTGCAGAGCGTACGCCGCGTGATCGTGAACGCGGTAGAGACTGTGGAGGCACCTTTCGAGAATACTCAAGAGACGAGAGCGGCAATCAAAGAGGCGACAACTGCACTTGCGCAAGTCGGTATTCCCGTCGGGCCTACCGAGAATATGCATGAATTCCTTACGTCACTTGAGTCAGCGTTAATGAAGCCCGGTACCGCGAACTATCAACGAGGCCTCCAGGACCTCAAAACGCTTGAGGCAATACTCAGGAAAAATCCAGCCGCCCAGCGTGAAGCGAACATTATCCGTGAGGTAGCTCAAATGATGCCGGAGGAGGATAGCCCGGTTATCTACCTCCCGGCGAGCATCCCGGAGTCCCCGTCGCAGCCGTCATTTTTGACCGCAGTCATCGTTGCGATGCTGCAACGGGCAGCCATACTTCCCAAAACTTCGGATGGTCAACCGGACGAATATTACCAAAATTGTGACGACTGCGGAAAGTATGTCGCAAGCCTCATCCGACAATTTTCGGCAATTGACGCACGGCTTGCCAACGGAGAATTTGATCAGGCAATACAGGATCTGACGACGACGCTCACGGCAGTAAATGCGGAATACGGCAAGCGTACGGACAGTAACCCGCTCATCTTTTCTGCGGCCCAGATGTATATCCACCAAATGCTCGCGGAAGCATATACCGGCGTAGGCAATACGAAGAGTGCGGCCACCGAGCGCGCTGCAGCGAGACAAATCCGGGTGAACCAATTGGGTCGTGAAGTCGATAATTTACAGAGAGACGAGAGCATCACTGATCAACAATATTTGGACATGGTCACGCCACTTCGTAACTTGTTTACTGCGGTCGATGTGACGGTACAACAAGGGACAGCGGATGACGTCGTCGGGATGCTTGCGCGCGTTCAAAAAGAAAATCCTGGTATCACGAATCTCCCGTTGGCGGCATCACTCAATAACGCTGCGATCCTTATCGCAAGAGACGAATATAACGGTGCGGTTGCCGGATTTGTCGCGGTACAGACTTCTCCTACGGGCGATTTGGATGAGATAAGCGTACTGTTTGTGGATCCTAGTTATCAGGGGGTAAATATCGGTACCCGCCTATTGGAAGCCGCCAAAAATCTCAATACCGGGAGTGTGGGAGTACGCGTCATACCGTCTCCGGCGGGATATAAAGCAGGCGACAACCTCGTCGATTTATCGGCCCGGCTCAATGCATTTTACCAAGCAGCGGGATTTGTGAAGGAAGAACCTGATAATGCATTCCGGGTCTGGCGCCGGACGGGGAAGGGGAAAACCGCGGCTGCAGTAAATGTGGGAACTGTTCGGGTGTTTTATCCGACTGAACATTTTACTAAGAGCAGTTGGATTAGTTTGGGTACGGATGTAGATAATGCGATACAGTTTGATCCTGCAACCATCCCAACGGTATTGGGAAAACACGCGGTAATATACTTTAACCTCGAATCGAAGACATGGATGGTAGATGACGCGGAACTCAGTCCGGGAACGAGCACGCAGATAGTATATCCCGGCATGGAGGATTTTCCTTTGATAGTTGTCCCCGTGGAAGGAAGAATACTACGAGACGGAACGCAGATTCTTTTGGGACGCGATGTTGTCGCCCGAGTAAACATAACTTCCACAAACCAACTCGCCCTCACACCGATCCGGATAGGGAAGGAAACACCGAAACCCATTCCAAACGCATCTCCCGAGCAGTTACAAACCCTGGATGATTTCCAATGGAATGCGCAGATTCTGGCCGATGAGTTAGGTATACACCGCGACATGACGGTGGACGAGATGAACGGATATCTGATCCCGCAAAACGATGTAAATCCATTGCAGCGCATGACGGCACAGAGAACTCAACTGGCAAATAACCTTCCGGCACAGCAGGCGTTACTCGCTTTTTATACCAGGACAATACTCCTTGTAGGAGTTGATCACACGGACCAGGTGCCGACTTTTGTGCGGCAGGAATTATTGGCTCTAGAGGCGTTGGAAAAGGCAAACGACGGATGGGTGCGGCCGGCAAGTCAAGAAGAGGCGGATTTTCTCGCGGCACACGAAGCCGCAATCACCACGGAGCTTCTCCGACAGATATTCCCGACCGAGACGAATTTACAGGTATCAAATCCCGAGACACTCGCGGCACTGCAAGAGCGGTACGGCATCTTCTCTGATGAATTTCAGCCGTTAGTTCAGGAGATCTCTCACTATCTATGGCTCCGGACGCCCGCAAAACCTGCCAATTTTTTTGAACGCCCCAACACAGTTTCCAGTCAAATCACTACCCTTATCGTAAACACGACGGGTCTAAAGACCGACGAACAACAATCCCAAATTAGACAAGTCGTGAATACGACGCTGAAAGCGATGTCTGAGGCAGGCGTCAGCACCATTCCGCCGGTCGCACTCGTCATGCGACTCGGCAGTCAGGATGCCGGAAAAGCAATCCGGGATACCATTTCCTCGATATATGTCCGCGTGAAGGGAACGCCCGCGGATGTCGCCGTACAGCAGTTTCTCACGCGTATACCTGTCTATATCCGGATCATCGGTTCTGCCAACATCACCGATGTCCCCAAGACTCTTTCCGCGACACAAAAGGCGATAGAGGCACTAGAAAAAAATACGTCATTGAGAGACATACAAGCCGACACATTACAGAGATTCCTCGACGCGCCCCTCTCTGACGCCAAAGTTGATAACACCGTTACTCCCACAGTCCAAGCATTTCTCTACCAGACGCTCAAACAACAGCTGGAAACCAATGAGCAAGCCCCGGATCATCTGGGTATTTCCGATACAGAACTTGCTGCCCTTACCCATACAATCGGGGAGTATCTTTTTGGCTTGCCGAAACAGGGCGGGGAAGGTGGTGGGGCAAAACCGGACGGTGGAGGAACGGGGGCAGGCGGAGAGGGAGGAACGAACGCTGACCGAAAAACAGCAACGACTCCCTGGATTCCAACAATTCCGGACGTAAGTACATCGCTGGTAACTGATACGGCGACAGACACAATAACTTACGCGGGGCATAGGTTAATACCTCTGTCTTCGCGTCCGTATGTATATCGTGTAGAAAATACCGATTATATTATTAAGTTTAGAGAGATAACCCACACAATTACGGGCACCGGCGGTAATGATGTCGAATTATTAATCTACCAATATTTATCGGAGTTCAGAGATTTACAGACTCCTATTTACGGTTTTGGACACGCTGATTGGAATGGACATCCCGACACCCTGTTTATTGTGTTTAAAGCCATAAGCACTGACGTGCAAGAACCCGATAGGGATGTGGGTTTGCCATCGGATAATTTTTCGATAGAGGACGTAGATCGGTACGGCCGAATGCGCGGATATATCCAAGATGCCGGTCTGGGTGGTAGCGACTCTAACATCGGAAGAGACAATGGACAATTAAGTGTCTTGGACACTGATGCGGTTGGTAAGCAGGTATTGACCATAATTCAAAACCGTATTTCCGATGTATCCTCCGTTCCTCAGAATGCAGTATTTCTTCCGGAAACCGCCATATACGAAACGATACAGCCAGGTGGAATTCATCTCGGTTTTCTTATAGGAAGTAAAGTTATGGTTGATGGGGTTGAGGTTAATGGACCTATTGTGATTCAGCCGGATGAACCGCACCAGATTATTTTTTCAAACACAATTATTAAAAGGCCCGTTATATATGTATACAGTTCCGTAGATAAACAGTTTCACCGGGCGTTACCAAATAGGTCTCTTATTCCTCTTTGGGACGTTGGTTTTGATGTGTACACAACCACTGTGGACGATGTGGGATATTCATTCTTGTTTGATTTAACTTCTGGAACCACACGTTATCTCACGTCCGGGATGGTATTAGCACAGGGAAGAAGTATATACGCGGTGGTGGGGGCAAGTGGTGCAGTCTATACAAAACCGAAAAAAATAGAAATTCTCAACAGTGATTCCTACTTCGCTGGTGGATCCGTGTGGCTCATAAATGGAGAACAGGCGCGGGAGATGCGTAAGCAAGATGTGCAGAGTGCACACACGGCGCTCATGGAAAGTCCTGCAGGATCACCGTTTGTTGCCTCGCCGCAATTAATGCCACTGCGGTACAAACTTTTTGAGCTTCAGGATGGCCGGGTTGTCGTGTATGACGGGTTGTTTACCGAAAAATATTATGCATTTGACGACCTTGGCAGCGCACCAATTGATATAACAAAACCACAAAAACTACTTACGGGCGAGGTGGTGGTATTTACCAATAACGGACCTACCCCGTCTGATCGAAAGGATATCGAAGTAATACATCATGATGATGGTAGCCCAGGGGCGGAGGGAGGCGGCGGAGCAGGGCCCGGCGGTGGAGGAATGAGAAGTCCACAACCAGTTCCAAAAACTTCAAATAGTTTATTTATTGATCTCGAAGAAGCGGTAACCGAAGGGTTAACTGCGATGGGCAAGCAATACTCAGTGACTCGCGCGGTTACTGATCCGTTAGTCGCGCGTCTTCGCAATATTACCGAACAATCCCGGATACAAGAAGCAGAAACGCTTGCGCGTCAACAAGCACAACAAGCGCAACAGAAAAGGATAGCCATTGATCAATTGGCGAATGAATTAGTAAATGGACATCAACTACCACAGTCTATAGGAGAGCCGCCTGCAGTGAGCAGTATCATAACAGGTATATTAAATAGTCACACAACACAGCTAAATCAGCTTATTCAGTCATTATTGAATAAGAATGTTGATCAACAAATTTTGGAACGAGGCATAGAAGATGGAATAACCAATATCCTGCGTTCTGATTCCCGCCTGCGGCAGTCGGGCGCCAGTGATGTGGTTTCTACAACAGCGCGTACGATGGCGGCACAGGCGATGACACAACTGATCGTATGGGATACCAACGTTACGCCCCGCATTGAACAGGCGGTCGTCCTCGGAATTATTTCTTCTGATGACCGGGTGCAATATGCCCAGATCAAGCAGCGGCTGCCCGCTGACGCGTTTATCTCTGTAGGTATATTTTCCGCTTCGAATATAAATCTCCGTGCAAAGAAGCACTTCAACCGTATAGAGCAGGCAGCAACAAGATTTTACGCGTACCGTCAGGAACTCCGAAATATTTCCGATACCGAACTTGAACACATACTGCAGTTATTTTCTACTAATGCGCAAGATGCAATAGTGAACTTTTTTGAAGCTCGACTCCAAACCACACACCCCGGTATTCCGGCCGGTGAAGCAAACTTGGTCGCCGCAGAACATACGGTGTGGCTTTTTAATCAATATCGAAGCGGTGCACTCACTATACAGATGGATCAGCTAACCACAGCAAATGAATTATCACGGTTTTTCCCGATTGTCACAGAACAGTTGAGACTTGATTCGGATCTGATTGGTCTTGCACAAAAGCGCATTTGGGAGGAGCGTGAAGGGTCGAGTAAGTCTCTTTTACACGTGACGAATGCATTAAGTCTCATGATCAGGCAGAAGCTGGGAGTAACCGATGTCGGCGGAAAAAATGCTCTCTCGTATGCTCCCAGAATGACTCCGTCAGCATACACAACACAATTAAATGCGGCTCAGGCGACCTTAACCGATCAGGTAACTGAACTTGCATGGGCTTTGGATCGGTTACCTCGATCTGCACAGAGTACGCTTCTAACCGCGTGGAGGTCTATGAGTTCGACAGACGCACTCGTGTCTATACGAGAGTTTCGGAATCTGCGGATAGCCTTTACCGACCCGTCCGACCCGTTAGGAAGTAGAATATTTGAACTATTAAGAACCGATCAGACAGACGCCGCCCTGACTCTTATCCATGAACGCATGGATATCTGGTTGCATCAGTTGCCCAGTGTCTTTGCCGACACGGCATTTCAGGAATCAGTTACAGATATCATTACCAATCAGGTACAGAATGTCGTAAACATTTCCGTAGATACTGATTTGGTGGCACAGATCCATGATGTTGTCGATGCGTTGCGGAACCGAGACTTCTCGGGTTCGAGATATGACGAATGGGTGA
Source organism: Candidatus Gottesmanbacteria bacterium (assembly GCA_023245335.1). Taxonomy (GTDB): domain Bacteria; phylum Patescibacteriota; class Microgenomatia; order UBA10105; family UBA927; genus UBA927. The sequence goes on along the minus strand of JAHFKK010000001.1, from coordinate 68,157 downwards.
TTGATGGCAGAAGCCCCGAAGAAGAAGCGAATGTATTAACCCGGTTGCTTATAAGCGTCCGTACGCCTGATGACCTCACTCCGGAAATAAAACGTGCGACTGTATTAGCAACATTCTTATTAAACGGTATTACGTCCGCTCCGGTAACGAAACAAGTCGGTAATGCAATGACAGTGAATACGGTTGACAGAAAAGCGATATCGCTTCCGGTTCCAACAATGTTCCGGGCAAACTTTTGGCAGACAGCAGAAATCAGTCCAGCGGTCGCATTACTTCAGATGCGTCCGGCCGAAAAAGCCATAGCGGTACATATTGGAGGCAATAGTAACGAAGGGTACCGTCTGGAGTACCGTATCGGTGCAGACACGACACCTGTTGCAGTCATACAAATTCCCGATCGGGTAACGCTTGAAGCGCATATTTCAGCGCGGTCTAGAGATTATTATCGTGAACTAGGTGTGCGGCCTAACGCAACAACCGCGGAAATCGAAACCGCCTATCGAGACCAGTCGGAAAATTTGAACCGACCGTTTGCATTTGAAGATGTATACCTATTCAAGTGGCAAGTACCAATAAGCAGATTAGTGCGTACCATACTTTTCCGCGTACGGAATCACCAGCGGGTGTTTGATGAGGCGTATGCTGTGCTTTCCGATAGCACGCTCCGTCAGACGTATGATGCGGTAAACGCTCAGCGTCCGACATTCGGGCAGCAGGCGCTCCATGCCTATCAGTTTCTGGACGGATGGTTTTTGCAAAACCGAACACTCCGGAATTTCTATTTCACGCTCATGATTGTAACCGGCTTTGGTCTCATCTCGTATGTCGGAAGCATGATGGTGATGTCTTTCGTTGTCGGTAGTGCTCTTTTGATAATGGGAACGCATTATCAGCCGCCGCCGAGTCTTTCAGTTCGACCTGCAATGGTGCAAACTCTACCGGAACGCAAATCGCCTATCGTGGGTGCGAGAAAGGCCTATTCCTATGACGCCAAAACCGGTTCGTATAATTTTGACTACGGACAGACTGATCATATAACGGCCGAACGTAACCAGGCGGACGGATCATTACTTGCAGTAACACAACAGGGAAAGTTGCAGGGTACCATGTTTTACCCTGAATCCGCCGGATTTTATGAGGACGTTAACGGTCTGGATGGGAAATCGCAGCGAATCATTGGTTCTTCTGCCCCGTTCGTGCTCCGAGAAGCCACTGGAGGTCAATTACAAACCGGAGTGCTTATGGATATCGATGGAAAATTAGGTTACTACAATAGCGAGCGCCATCCGATTGCGGCTAAATTTGGTTTCGATCGGACCGGATCCCTATATGCATACCGGACGAACTTTAGCTGGCTTAATCAGACTCTCTACGCTGTATATCATCAAGGATTTACACTGTACGTTAATGGAGACGGGAAAATTATCGGTTTTGACAGTCAGAATAATACAGTCACTACCGTCGATCACCCGGCTCTAGCAGCAGATATTGACGTGTCCACAATCACATCCATCGATGATTTGGGAACGCGACTTACCCAAAATAAGGCGGATGTTTCGACATGGGATAAATCCATCCTGCTTTACGAACCGCTTGAGTATGTTGATCAGAATGGAAATCTTCTCATGCGGCGGCGAGACGACATAACTAATAGCGGTGTCCCTTGGCACCAATTTAATCAGGACGTGCCCGGATTCGTGAGTTCGGTGTATGAACTATTTGATTATCAGAACGGGAAAGACGTCTCGATAGGCAAGTTTGTCATAATTCGGGACGGCAAAATGGAACTGGTCGGATTGGGTCAGGAAAAGTTAGCTGTCAATAATGAAACATTAAACCTTCCTTCGTACATACGGTTAATCATCAATCTACCCAATATCGCTGATGGTACAGACGATATATTCCCGGTAAGCATCTATAAACCATCAATGCGTGAGGTGTGGATTTCTACTCATGAGTTTCTTCGTCAGGGGACGCTTCATCCGTTATTATTGGGGCTAGATTCTTCAGGAGCTCCGCTTGCGAATCAGACGAGTCTATTATTGTTTCCGGCGGTATCCGAAACGGGAATTTCTGCTGACTATACGGTTGCGTACTCTGTGCCTTGGACGGACCTGCAAATTTCGGGCGATGGTACATACGAACAGTTATATGTGTCACAGGAGACTTTACTTGCAGTGCAGAACGGAACGTTTACCGGTAATGTTATACCATTTATAAATGATTCCGGGGTGGAGGTTGCATGGCGATATGTTATGCCATGGGAGCATATGAACGCGCACGCACTTCAACTCCGTTCCGACGGGACGATCCTAAACATGTTTGCTCCTAACGTGTTTGCGGGCCTATATACACCAAATGAATACACAGCACCGGTCAAATATTTTGCGTATTCTTCGGATCCTACACACAACGCACCAACTGACCAGGTCTTAACGGGACAATTTACCGTATTGCCGAAATCAGCAGAGGTGACAGATTTGGTTACCAAGTTGCAGACAAAAGCCTTTGGAAAATTAGCGGATACGTTAAATTCTGAACAAACATCTGTAACTGATAGCAGGGCTAAAGCATTTTATGTTCCTGTTCCTGTCGATAATGAGCAGGCTGTCACGGTAGGTCTGGACGCCATGCCGCTTTCCTATGGGAAAGAGCAGGTAGTTATTCTGAACAAACTCTCATCGTTACCGGGTGATATCGGAGTTTATATACATAAGATAGGGGGAACAGATGCGGATACCGTTCGTATAAATTCCGATGTAACTTTTCATGGTGCATCAACCATTAAATGGCCTCTTGTCATTGCGTACTTTTCGTTTTTTGAGCAGCAGGGTCTCACGAATCAGCAGATCCTGAGTCAACGGCCGGTAAAGTTTTTAGCAGAACATAACAAATTGTGGTTTGATAACCCGTCCTGGAATAACAGCACGACAGCTGACCTCATGAAACGCGCCTTAGTTCGGTCAGATGACACCGCTGCTCAGGTGTTACTGCAGTATTTATTGCTCCAGCCGGGATTTTCCCAGGAGAAAATTTTCCAGCAATGGAATCTAACCCATATTGATATCCAAACACGATATATGACTGCAGATGATGTGGGTACATTGCTGGAGAAATTTTACGATAAGTCACTCGGAATATCGGACAGTAGTACCAGATATATCACGACGTTGTTAACTACGCCTACCGCTGATGATAAATGGTGGATCGGCGAGCCGCTGCCGGCAAGCGTCCGAGCACAAATGTTGCATAAAATTGGGTACGTCTTTGAACAAGGAGGACTCAATACTGCAAACGATATCGCTATCGTGAGGTTGCCGAAAGGCGGGGCATATATCATGGTGTTTTTAAGTAAATTTAGCTCGCAGGAGCAAGTAAATGATATTGTGCCGGTAATGCAGAAAATTTCTGCAGATGCCTTTACGATTGCTACAACTCCACCTGGATCACCGCAACAAACTGTGGCGAACACAACGAGCCCGCAGTCTGTAATCGCACCAAATACCGTTCCCGTAGGGACGAATCCAAAAGCTGACGCTCAGTCTGAGATGATAACTATTACGTCACAGACGGCCCGTACGGATGATGTTAAGACGATAACTACATTGGAATCTTTTGTTACGGACTACAGTCAGAAATCACTTCCCGAAATACAGCAGACAATTCACGCGTATCAATCCGGTGCTGATATAACGACTAAGGATAATGGGACGACGTTCCGGCTTTACTTCCAGGCACGGATAAGCAGATCTCCATTGGCGTATCTTTTGGATCAGGCGAAATATCCAGACTTTACGGCAAAATTGCTTGATCTTGAAAGCGATTACACAATTGTGACGGTCAATAAGCAACCGGTGTCGCAATTAGTTCAGTGTGTCGATTGGGACAAGCTTCTTAATACTATTCCTGGGGTCTACATGGCCGGCAATATTACCGATTACCCGTTGCGACCTGATGCGAAGGGGATGTTTGCTGCAATATATGACGCAAATAAGGCACAGGGAATATTCCCTCAAGCGAAGAAGGGTGATAACAAAATTGATATTGTTATAAATTACCTTAAGCGCACGGCAGGAAAAATTCTTTTCAGTGGGGCTCAGCGTGCGAACGATGCATACCGGCTTGGTTCTGTTGATGATATTCGTGATGGCGATGTGGGATGGATGGCAGATTTAAATCATACGTTTACCGTCTTACACGTACTCGATCTTGAGCAGAGTAACGTATATAACCTACCGGCTGGTAAATACTTTCTAGTTTCCGAGGCGAATAGGAATGCGGATGGTCTACCTCATACGTATCTTGTGGCAGCGGCGAATTTTGAGTCCGTCGTGGCGCCCATTCGGACGACGCTATTTTTACGGAATAAAGCTGATCCGCCCGCAGTCGCAAGTAATGTTTCCTACGCGAGTGTAATCGCGCCAGACACAGGGGTACTTACTGGTGGGGCAGCGGTCAAAGTGCAACCGGATATCCTTCCGCAAGCTATTTTTCGCACACAGGTCGCAGGTAATCTCTTGAAGCACGCGGTGGTTAAAGCCACCAATACGCAACACATACAGGCAAACCAAAATGCGATAGCAGATCTTGCTGCGTATGGTGTATCTGACACGTTCTCGCGCATCTGGAAGCTGTGGCAGCAGCAGGTGCGATACCTTCAATACCTCACCCGTTTAGTCCAGCAAGCGCCTGATTTGCAGCGGGGGATAGGCAGTATACCAGCGAATGCGCCAAGTATTTGGGATTGGATTGTGGTTACGGCTAAATTCTGGTGGCAGGCGAACGGAGTTATTAATAATGAGTTGCACCGCTATTTCGGACTCGTTCGCGGAAACGGCGCGATTGTCGTACCACTTGTCCAGACGGATAAATCATTAAAAGCAGTATATGCACCGATCACGGATCCTGCGAAGAAGACAATCACAACGCAAGCGGAAGCATTACGGGAAAAAGCCTGTGGTGAGAGTGCGATGAGGCTTATTCCTCCCGTCTATGCACAGGGAAACAATGTTGCAGGATTAAATGATTGTGCAGTCGGGGACGTAATTGTTGCGACGGGGAAGTTTGCGGCAATGTTGGTAGATCCACCAGTAGTGACGATTGTCCAGGCGCTGAGTCCAACAGAGCAACCGACGATTGGCAAATTACTTCTGCATGTCAATCCTTCTATCAATCCTCAAGAAATGACGGTTGGCGGGCTGCAATATACCCATTTGAGTCCGATGATAGCCCAGTCAGCAACCTATGGTCAACTCGGATTTACCACGGGACTTCGTGCGCATCCGCTAACCTTATCGAACGGAAAGGGCGAGTCGTATTGGATAGACTCGGCAGGGTACCGGGCCTTAGAAAAAACGATGACGGCTAATATCAGAGATAGTACGTTTCGCTCTTTGAGCGAAGAAGTGCGTCAAATATTGGAAAACGCCGAAATTAACGGTCATTCCGTTACGATAAATGCGACTAATATAGGCGAATTTGCCCAGGGACTGCGCAATATTTTAGATTTTGGGCTCCGTACCAATGAACATGAGCCGCTATGGCTAGGTGGTTTTGGCAAGTCCACAATCGGTGCCTCAGCAGGAGATTTTTTCAACGGATATGCCGTTGTCACGGTTTTGCCTGAGGGAGTATCAGAGTCGGATATCCAAGTGACTGATGAAAAGTTGAATCAGACCTTTATTCCACCGGATTACCTGCTCTATATCGTTGGTACACGCAAAGATGCGGAGCTATTTAAGCAATGGATTCTTTCCGATGCCTGGAATCATCTTGGTGGATTTGGACTTGAAGATAGGGGACGCTATCCGGACGGGGTGACCGTGCGCGAGTGGTTAAATAGTCATGTCGTGGGGTTTGAAGATGTCATCCAGCACAAGGATAATCTACAGGCGCTTTCGCCGATACGGCAATACCTAAAGACGCCGCAACTGTCAGTAACGGAAAATATCGAGCCTCAATCCCAACCGCCGCCGCAGGCGGTTTCAGTAATAAATCCGACCGTACCTTTGAATAATACGTTTATGGCTGACTCCTCCGGGCAATACAGAGTCACCGTTTCTGCAAAGGTTCCGGAAGCCTTTGCTCAGTTAACAGAAGTCAGACAATGGGTTGACCAAGCGAAACCAGGATTTTTTACATTAGTTATATCTGATTTGAGTGGAAAAGCCCTTGGATTTGTTGGAGGAGAGTACAACAAAGAAAAATCGGATCTTTATACACAATTTATTTACGTTTCTCCGGACACCCGCAACGCCGGGTTGGGGAAATTGTTGCAGGGAGCAGTATTGACATACGCCCAATCACGACCAGATGTGCGCACCATTAGCTCCGGCATTGAAAATGTATTGTCTCTTACTCCAGATGGGAATGTAAAAGAGTATACGGAGGGTGTCGGGTCGTGGCTAAGTTATAAAAGTAAGAGTGGTGCAACCTTTCAGGATGGAGCATATCCCATTGCGGAAATAACAGATGTTAGTGTGAATTTTGGTATTTTGCGCACACAAGCCTTTATCACATATGGCCTGCGGATAAACATCCGCGATGCGAACGGCAAATTATTGTCGTCTCCAGTGCAGACATTACCGGGTGATGTTCAGGGGCTTTTGCGGTTTACTCAGGAAAGTGTTTTTCCGAACGATATCAATTTGGCGGCTCTATATAACGCGCCGTATAAGGATAACTATTACTTCGTAAGTAAGCACATGTATCCAAAACTTGAATATCTAAACTATCTAAACGGCGTTGATGAAAAACCTGCAGAAGTTAATCCACCGCTTAAGGCCTCTCACTTATCAAATCAAGGACCACTGAGCTTGTTACCGTCATCTTTTATTCACGTGTTACCTGGGTGGCTTGGGTCGATTGCCGCAGCATTAAACAGCGTAACCCCCCTCATACAGCAGATTACAACTTATGTCGGGACGTGGTGGACGGCACGGCAGTACAACTTGCCGGATCGCTTGGGACAGGATCTAGCACAGGCGGTGAAAGCCGGTCCGAGTGATGCCAAACATCAGTTCGTAGGGGTAGCGCGGGTAGAAGGCGATATGTTGTATGTTTCCGGGTATCAGCCCGTGAAGAATCCATCATTTTACGGCGCCAAATACACACCGGTTTTGTGGATGGCGAAGCTGACTCCGGGCGATCGATCGAGACTTGCGGACGTATCTCCCGACCAACTTCGTGACGAAGCACAGACACGCATAGAACGGGCGACGGAAGTCATCGTTGCCCAGCATGGATTTCAGGCGGACCGCAGGGTATTTGCCGAACCCATGAGCGAGGATCTTGTGCCGTACGGGACGGATGGAATTCGCCAGATAGCCGTGGCACCAACCATGGGCGGCGGAGAGGGAAGTTTTGCCGGGACATCGAGTACATACCAATACGAACGTATGCTTGGGCAATTTAACGACTTCATGAAAGCATTGACCGCAACTAGCGCTGATCAGGCGACATTTGCATTCGGAAACGGAAAAACACGGGTTCGTTTCCTGGGGCATTCGACTGGCGCGCAAATAGTCCTCGAGTACGCAAAGGCGAACCCTAATCTAGTAGAAGACATGAATTCGGACTTCAGTTTGTTATCGCCGTATCTCCTGGGACCGGATACGATCACGGCATTTGATGATAAGTGGTCTCGCGTACCCTGGTTAGGCACGGCATATCGGACCGTCAATGACTCTAAGACTCCGGAATTAGTACGGGTTCCGCTTTTATTTTTCGCAAAATTGTTGGGGGTAGATAAATTGATCGTTGATACCCGGTTAAGCGGACTTACCCGTGATCCGGCGGTATCCGATGCGGATTTTGTGCACCGGCAGAATCAGCAGAATATACCGTATACGCTTCGGTGGTATGACATCCTCCAACATAAGCCGGTCATCCAATGGGATACCACCCTGGTCACTTTGGTTGCCCAGAAGCGGGTGCGCATCTTCGCGACCCAAAACGGGCAGGATCATATCGTAAACCAAATTCCTACGCATGCGTTTGCGGACGAGCACGGTATACCGGTTATAGACTCCGTGATCGGTCACTATCCGACCGCAGCTGTCTGGAAGCAGAAAATCGGACCGTATTACCAGGATAGCCTGCGGGATGCAGTGATTAGTCAGTTGGCAGCAAACGAATCTGCTGTTCGTGGAGCGATTCGGGCGATACCGGATGTTAGCCGGACTATTTCTCAGCGGGATGCCGGTGTGGTTGCACTTGTGGCGGCGATGAAACGGGATCCCTATCTGGCAACCTTTGCGCCGACGCTACGGACCGTTGCCGTAGGTCTTACGAGGCGATACGTGGCAGAGTTTACGATATACGACCAGACCTATGTATTAGATATACCTAATCTCAATGAGCCGATCGTCATATTACCGAACGAAAGGTACGGAAACACGAGTCCGGCGGAAGACATCACTCCTGAATCGTTATCGAACTCCCAATTCGTAACGGTAGCGATTAACACAGTGATACAAAAGGCTACAGAATGGTTCAAAGTATATACTAATCCACTATTTGGTATTGAACCCAGAGTCCAACCGGTTCAGGAAGCGCCCGAAAACATTCCGCTTCCCACGGGCGCACCGGCTGCGAGAGGTCCAATAGCACCCCTAGATCCGACGGTCAAAGATGTCATCAAGACACTCTATTATCTCAACCCTGAGACAGATTTGGCGGGTATGCCGGTATCTCAAATAAACTTTTTTAATCTATTTGCCAACAACCGGCTTTTGGATCCAGGATTGAATCGTGACATCGCCGGTGCAACATTTCCGAAGACTCCAAGGATTACGGAAAACGGCAACGTAGCGACTCCGGACCGGACACAAACCATCTTATCGCATTTCGGCACTGTCAGAAATGCGATTTCTATACTTTCCTCATTCGTTTTCCCCCGCCTGGTCCGTGCAAACTTCTATGTGGCAACCGTCGACATCAAAGACGTGTACAGCGCAAATCAAACCGGGGCGAAGCCATACGGCGTCACCGGAGATGTCCTCATACATGACATTGCTCAAACGATTATCGATTTGCAAAAATCGCACAATCTCACGACTTGGGATATACGGGTAAACGGGGATACGTTAGCGATTGTTTCGCGTACGCCACTGGGGGATATTGTGAGCGAGCTGAACGCTAAACTACGCGGAGTATTTGCCCTATATGGTGTCAAAGGCGGAACGGTAGCCTATGACCAGGCCCGTGTACGGGCGCTCCCGGGAGCCGCTGACGAATGGGCCGAACTACTGGACCGTAGCGAGCCGTTACCTGCGGGTCTACAGCGGAGTAGAGTCATCGCCATACACCCGGAACTTGCTGATTTTTTTGCCGCCCTGGATAAAATACCGTGGGCAGTGAGGACGAAATACGAGCTGTTTATCGAGGAGGCACTCCTTGATCCGGTACTTTTTACCGAAGCCGCACAGGAGAACATGGAGTCGTTTCTCTACCGTCAGGACTACCTCGATCATGCGTTCCGTACGTTAACTGACCGACTCACGAAGGCTTCGTCAAACGGGAAGTCAGTATATCTACTCCACGTCAGTGTGCCGGGAATATTGAAGCTTATCAATGATACCTATGGCGATGCGGCAGGGAACGCGTTTATCAAAGAGATGTTTCATAGGCTTTCTGTGGCTAACCACATGGGAGAGACGGGGTCGGCTGCCTGGTATGACATCCTCAGAAAAGGCGGAGATTTCGAGCTAACGATTGTCGGTAGCCCGCAAGAAGCGCAGGCGCTGATCAATCAAATTTCGAGATCGCTTGCCGGAATATATCAAGTGCGCGATGGGATCTCGTACGATGTACGTGCGACGGTGGTCGGAAAGGATCTCGGCATTGTTTCAGACGGCCGTCTCATAGGTCAGACGCAGTTCACTGAGGCGTTTGGCGCGGCGGAAAATGATTTAGCTCAGGCGGACTGGCGGGAAACTATACAGGGCATGGTGGCAGACAATCTGTCCGGAGACGGCGTATTTAGCTTCTTGGATCCTTTCTCGACTCGCGGTACCATCCGATCATGGAAGCTGGATATGACCAATCCGGAAGATCTGGAGATTACGGTACTGTATGCGAATCCCGCCAACGAGCCGCCCGGTGCTCCATTAGTGCATGCGGAAAATGAGGCTCGGGTGAAAGCGATATTCATGGCCGCCATGCAGCGGTATCTTACCAATACATCGCGTGAGGAGGGTGTATTGGTGACAGAAAATCCGCCCAAGCCGCAGCCGACAGGCGTATTGAATGTGTCGTCGATGTCCGTCGAGAAGACTCTCATTCAACCGCTACTCACGATACCGCAGAATGTAGTGGATATTGTGGAATTCGCAGCAAACATGCATCCGCCCCGTGGTCTGTATATAGATATTACCGGACAAGCGGTTGATGGCGTAGGATTCAGTAAGACAGTATCAAGTTCCCAGATGGTCCCCGCCAAATCAAGTCCGTATGCTGGAACCGCTTTAGGTGATTTTGTTGGCGCCACGCATCCATTGAATTTCGTAGATAGCGGGACAAACTTACCATTTCCCGATAATAGTGTCGGTGCAGTGATCGCTTCGGATGTAACAATAGCGACACTTCCAGATATTTTGGCGGAGGCGCAAAGGACTCTCGAACTGAACGGATTTCTTATACTGAAAAATGCACCACTGGCAATCACGGAACAAGCACGATTATTCGGGTATTCAAACATATCGTTAGCCGCCGAAGATCCCAGTTTTACCATTTTAATAAAGGGAGAAGGGTATAACCCAAGTAACTTCTATACCGGTGTGACAGAACCGGTCGCACCATACAAGGGGACGATAGTGGCACGGTGGAGAATCAATGTACCGTCGGATCAGGTTGCCACAGAGGTACTCGCGAATCTTCAACAAAAAGTGACCGGAAATAACGGGTTGAACGGGGTACCGTTTTATCCCGCGAACGTTGCAGTATTAGATAGACAGCTAGTGTCAGATAGAGATTTTTTGGAATTAGAACTTCCAACAGGGAATAGAATCTTGCTATATAAATCAACGGGGCAGGGCGCACCTACACTGAAGCAGGCGGGGGATTGGATTGCAGTGAACGGATTTTCACGAGAGCAAGCCAAGTCGGATGATCCCACGTCTAATTGGATTATAAAAGACGATACCTCAATCGCGCTAACACAAGGTGGGAATACGTATCTTACCGATTTGGCTACGTATCTCAAAACAAACGGTCCGGAGGCGTTGATACTCAAATCCCGTCCTCCGTTTAACCCGGCAAGCTCTTCCAGACTTACCATCAATACGATTCAAGCTGATCGCGCGGCGGTCACGCCGAAGCAAAATCTCCCTGATTTACTTCTCACTGTTATAGCAAATGATCAGTGTTATGCCTATAACTCATTGGTGCCGCACGTTTACGCAGCTGGAAGCGGGGTAAACCCAGATGGTGGATGTTCGTTTGCCGGCCGCGCGTTCCTTAAATCCATTATGTCTACCGGCATTGGTTCGATAGTTTGGGTATGGCACTATGGGCAGAAACCTGTGGGATTGGTCCTGAATCTATGGCAGCAGGCTGGGGAGGCGGTGCAGGTAGTTACGGGCAGGGCGGGAAATTTACGGCAGGGAACGACAGACATCAGGCTATTTGCAAATCAACCACGAGTACTTCAGCAAAAGTTAGCTTCGCTTCATGGCGCAGTACGGGAGTTAGAGATAGCAGGTGCTATTACCAACCCCAGAGAAGTGGTATACGGCAGCACGGTGACCGGACCCATACCAAATGACACCGATATTTTCCTCATCGTTGATAGTGTTCACCCCCTTCGGGCCAATCTGAAGCTGAGCGATACGGCACAAAAGCTTTATGCGGAGATTACGGATATGTTTGCCAATGATGAATATAAAACAAAAACATATGGCGGGCACTCTGAATTGTTTAGTGATCAGGATGTGGAAGCCGTTCTCGTATCAAAAGCCATGTATATGGATTTTTTAAGCATCCCTCCCGATCAACAAAAAATACGACTGCTTTGGAATATATTCGCCAAAAATTCGAATGTAGCGAGTCATTATGAAACGCTCCAGCAGGTGAACTTCCTGTTTCCATTTTTTCAGCTTGCCTCAGAGGGGATTCCGGCTATCGAATTTGAGAAAGAACAGAGGGGAACAGTTACACAACACGCGACGAATGATGAGTTATGGAAAGCGCTCAGGCTGCAAATATTACAGCTAGATCTTTCGATACGAAATTTTCAGGGAATATTTGCGTCATTGCGGTCAAGCTTAACTACCGATGAAGAATATAAGCAGCTCTATACCGATGCCGGGTTAGAACTGCTTCGGGTTATAGCGACGCTCCCGCAATCAGGACAACCGGATCAGGAGACAGCGCGTGCGTTCGTGATGGCATCCAGGAGATTTCTTTTGGAAGCGCCGCGTGTCTATGCCAAAATATCACCAACCAACGCCCCACAACTCAAGAAATTTTCGGCATCGTTTTCCGCGCAACTTTGGGGATATCTGCACGGATCTAACTTTATCCAGACGACTTTACAAAATGGCGCACGGTTAGTGTATGGCCCGAATATCGAAGCAACAGATACCGTCAGACAGTACAATTCTGCTGCCAAAGTATATGTGTTTCCAGTAGAACAGTCCGTAAGGGCTTCGCCTACAACTAATTCGACATTACTTACTCAACTATGGCAAAGACTAGGGAACGCAGTGAGAAATATGTTAACCCGTTTAGGAATTCTAAACTCTAATCAACCTAGTGTAATGAAAGAGGAGCTTCGGCCTCAGCCGCTGCCGACACAAGCTCTATTCCAGCAGATGAACGCGTCTACTAGGCCGGATACGAATACATATAGCATAACTGCGGAGGAAAATTTGCGATTGTTTGTCCGTCCCAGTGTACCAGCCACGAATACTGTTTGGTGGAGACTAATTCCACAGTGGGTTGCCGCTCGCAGAGACGATATAAATACAAGCATTCAGACTTTCAGTGATCAATTGACGACATCGTTCCGAGAACTTGTGGCAAACGGTGTAGTTTCCATCATCCGGTCAGGCGGCGAGCTGGTATCTCCCTTCTGGAAGATGGATGAGGCGAAGGTGGGTCAGATGGTATTTGACGTATTAGACGCTGCGGATTTTACGTATCGCAGTTTACCGGATTTTATCCGTAACGCAACACCGATACATAACGTATATGGATGGATTGGTTCCAGGTTATTGACACCGCTTCTATTCCCCCGACAGATTGCCCGCGTTACGCTTCCTCTCTACGAAACAGACTGGCAGCGCTTTACTGCCGGCGGTTGGAAGCCATGGACGTGGAAAAAACCGATTGCGTGGGAGTGGAATTGGAAATGGATGAAAGATTACCTTACTGGTCAGGCAGTGGTGGGTGTCGATTCTATTCTCAATAAATCGAATAAGGGATTTATTGGAGTCATAACGGCACCGATTCGCGGGCTTTGGTCAATAACGAAACGAAACCTTCCGACGCCGGAGGGCATTGCAATTGAAGACGTTGTCCTTGTCGGGCAAGGGAATGGGACAATGGTGCCGGGGATCGTGACTGCGATCGAGCCATATAACGAGGGCTCCCTTATTCTGTATGACGTGACGCTGGCAGATGGGAAAAGGACGGTGCGCAGGCTTCGGAAAAATCAATTTGCCACGAGTCCGTCAGTCGAGTCGGGTAAGTATAGTATTGATGCTCAAAAATCGTCGTTTTCCAAGAATAAGAATCTTTCGGGTTACTATGTACTTTGGGATGCCTATAACCGACTCGAGCCGGTGATATCCAAGGCGGTTGAGGGTATAACAATTTCACCTAGTACAAAAGATATTCGGATACATACAAATGATGAAATATTTGACGCGGTTTTATCAAGCCGTGAATTCGGAATATTATTCACAAACACCAATTACCTGCGTCGGTCTACGGAGGCGCAAAACGCCATTCTTCTCCCTCTTTTTGCCGCAATGAACGCGGAAATACGATATCAGAAAATCCGTCAGGCCGCCATCCTTTCGGCACAGCCGGAAGCCCAAGCACAGGTAGCCGCACAGGCAAAATTTTTGGAGAAGGCTATTCCTTCCGCTATTCGAACCGGGAAGGACCTTAAAGCAGCGTATGAGGCGATGAAAGAGACGTTAAATAATGATCAGTGCTATACATACAACCTATTAGTCTCTCGCGTATATGCTGCCTCAAACGGTGCAAATTTGGGCGGCGGCTGTTCGTTTGTCGGCCGCACGTTTCTCAAGTCCCTGATGTCCACCGGTGTCGGCTCAGTCGTGTGGGTTTGGCATTATACGCAAAAGGCAAGCAGCTTGGTGATCGGGCGGGGGAGGAATTTGTGGCAGGGGGAGGGAGAGATGATGCAGAGGATCCGGAATGCTATCCACTTCGGCGGTCCGAGTGAGCGGGGAAGCGGTCCACAAATAACCATAATACCGCATATAACTCGAGATGAAACAATTCAACTGGGCTTGAGTGGACACGTAATCGGAAATATTGTGAATAATGATGAGACATTACAATCCGATATTAAGTCAGTAAATGCCGATAATCGTGATAACTCAATGCAAAATCAAATTACAACGCCATTACCGAATAATCTAATATCCTCAGTCACGCGTATGAAACAGATCTTCACACAAATATATTCAGACGGGGGCTTACTACATATTGCGCAATATACAAATGAAAATCTGCTTGATGAAAATGCTTTCCGCCAAATGTTCCCCAAGGTATCACAAGAGGATTTGCAGCGGTTGTGGTCCATTATGGACCATTCCGTGGATCCGGAATTATTACCCATCGCCTTCGAAATGGGACAATTTGATTTTTCCAACACTCTCTCGAGAGATACAGTAGTTCATTTATTATATTCATCATCGGCCCTGAGATCAGAATTATTTGTGCTCATGATGAATGACCAAATAATAGATTTTTTGCGTCAGCCTCTTGAGTGGAGGATTCAGCATCAGGCGAAAATGCCGCCAGAGATTCCGGAATTTATCGACCATGCGATAACAGCTGCAAAAGGAACGCTTGACGCGGGGCAGATTGCAGCTTTAACGGCGTATTTGAGAAATTTTTTTGATACTGGAATGACGAATACCTCCCTGGATCGATATGATCAATTTTTTTACGTCTATAACAATCTCGCGCGGATTACATTCCGCGTCTTCTTCGGGAAATCGACATGGGCTCTCAGTAACCCACTTAATGATCCGACTTATATCCTCACGACGGTTTGGAATGCGGCTCGGCGCTATGCAAAGGCACAGTATGTCGTGGGAATGTATAAAATTGCTAATACTGCATACCAGCGGTTCTTTCCTGAAGTATATATAGATCCGAAAGTGATCAAGATTAATGAGTATGAGCCCGGAGATTTATTGGAAATACCTCACGAAGGGGGAATCCAGGATCCGAATGCTTCCTATGCGAATCACGAAATTGATATTATTTCAGCGACGCCGTTTGAACATGTCGGGTTAGCTGCGCTGAACGAATATACGGAATCCTCGACTCACCAAAAGGTAAAGAGGAAGGTGTTTGATGTAGAAACAATGATTCACGAGTTGGGTCACGCGATTTTTGAACAGATTGTAAGTCCAGATAAAGGTGTGCGAGGAAGCGGTGTGGGATCACAGGTTAGTGATGCGATTAGTGAAGGGTTTTCGGTTCTGATGGAACAGCTTTTCGCAGAAGTGGCACAAAGACAGCCGCAGATACTTGGCTTAAATGATGAAGATATTCACGAGTTTCAAAATATCCGTTTTGAACGATTCGGTTTGTTTATAGACAAACAGAATCATTACTCGGAGGGCGCGACGATATTTTTACTCATTTATCATAACGCAGCGGATACACCATCGGGAGAAAACTTGCAGGTAGGATTGCAGGCGATACGGAACGTATTGAATAAGTTAGATTTAGATAGACTGTATAAAACCCCGCGTACAGATCCACGTTACCAAACGTTACTAGCCCATGGTACCGCACAGGAGTGGGTAGCGTTTTTAACGCGGCCTGGAGAGAATAACAGTCAGTCAATTACTGGTCAGAACGGGCAGCTTAATTCCCAAATCCAAGCCATTGTGACCGCAGATACGATCCAAACTCTACAGCAGATTGCGGCAAAGCAAGAGGGGAAGCCGGTTACTGTCGATCAGCTCGTGGCAGCGGTAGAAAAGACCCAAGCCTACCAGGCGCTCCTCGAAAACAGCCCGAACATGACCGCCGACCAGCTCCGCCCCATGCTGACAGCCCGCATTAACGAACTTCTTAAGAATAATTCAAATACAAAACCAAAATCGTTGATAAAAGACATAGCAGATCTTTCGGTTAGCTCACTTATTGTGGGAGATGCGTTCTATAAACTCGGGGAAACAATAGAGAGTATACCCAGCGCTATATATAAGAACGTTACACAACAGATTGCGAATCTTGCTCCCGTGTTAGCACATCTTAATTTTTCCTTTTTAAGGCAAAATCTTGGATGGTTGGGGACTGGTATAGCGCTTGGTGGCTTCTTCCAGCTTTCTGTCGATGCCTTATACCCTAATTTGAACAAAAGGCGCCTTATACAGCTACTAGCCCTTATTCCATTTACGACTGCAGCGTTTATTGCTGCAAAACTATACGTTTTTTATCGCTTAAGACCTACAAATATTTTTGATTTTAAGGATTTCACCGCGTTCGCTATCGGCATGGTTGTTCCTTATATTGCACTCCCGATCTATCGTTTCGCCGAAGCCCGCGGTTGGTTGATAAAGAAATGACTCGTTTTTTTCAGAAGATACGGGAATGATGAACTGTTAAGGCCAAAAAATTTCTTCGTTTTTCACAAAAGAGGAGAGGGGAAGTTCTCCGGGGATGAGTTGCGTGCGGTACTTCGAAAGCGCGATACGTTTTTTCTCCGCTTGTTGGGTTGTCATCGGGATGCGTACCGGCGGTGGCCAGGGGAGGCCGGTAGATTGCCATAAGCCATAGGCTATGTCAATCGGCAGGAAGGCTTGTCGGGGTGTGATAGCATCCGGAGACGGCCAACTCGGTGCGTGGATGACCGTGGTAAATAGTTTTCCGGTATATCCGACTTGGGCTATTGCATCGCGTACCAGCAAGTAGACGACGGCGTGATCGGGTGCGGTGTCGTGGTCTCCGGTCGTGTAGATTTCCGTGGGTTTGGCCCGTCGAATAATTTCGGATATGTCGGCGACGGCGTACGGCTTCGTATATACAGCGGGAATGGGACTTATGGAGGAGTGATAATCACGTATTGCTGCGCGATACGTTGCATACTTTTGCGTGTATAGATTCACATATGGTTTCGTATCTCTCTGGTAAAGAACGGGTAGCCCACCATCCGGATAGGCTAAATAGATGATGTTTTGAGTGTCTAAACCAAGAGTATTTAGAGCGTTTATATCTTCTTTTTGACGTACGATAGCCAACCGTATCATATCTTTGGGCGTGAGCTGTTTTTCCGGCTTTGCAAATAACCGCGAAGCGGCAAGCGGATACGCATCTCCGTTTGTTATGTTGACGACCAATACGCGTTTATGCTCCGCTAGAGACCGCTCTATAACCCCAGCGCAGCATAAGACAGAATCATCCGGATGCGGGGAAAAAATAACCACGTCCGCCCGGGACGGGTAGGGTTTGAGTCCGACGGCCGCGAGTACCAAGCTTCCTATGCCGATGCCCAGGAAAACGATAAGTATAAGCCGTCGGTCATTCATGTTGCCTTTTGTGCGGATCATTGTGCATTTTTTTTGGTCGCATCCACCACACAATTCCACCCAAGCTTAGAATCGAAACCGCGAGAAGCACTATTTTTAGCGGGGAAGCTTGGTATGAAAACACGACAGTATGCGTTCCCGGTTCTGTCACCTCTATTGCCGTAAAAAACGGAAATACGGCAAATGTGTCGGTTGCTTTCCCGTCTACTGCGGCGCGCCACGACGGATGGAAGCTTTGGCCCAGGACGACAAGACATTCCACGCAGTTCGGAGGAACCGTGAATGTTGCGGTAAAGCGCATGTCATGATCGTCAGATTGATCGGATACGCTCGGGGAAACAAATTTTTCTCCTGTTGGTGCGATATACGTTGGGTTTTCCGCGAAAAGGTCGTGTAGTGAGCCGCCCGGCACTTTGTACGTGACTTCATCGGTCATGCGGAAATTGGGAAGGCCGGAGCTCACGGGATAGTTTTTGTCAAAGGTCAACTCCGGATAGAGTCTGTTTTTGGGAAAGTCGGACTGGATCCATAACCGGACCACATTTATGTAGTTATCTTTGGCCGTGGAGACGATTGCCGGCCGGATTCCCGTCGTTATATATCCCTCCGTCGTCACCTCGTATAGTTTCCACGTTTTTGAGGCGGTGAGAGGCTTCCAGAAGGGTTGGATCAGATCGAGAGACATGTTAGCGGGGGTCACCACGTAGCGGATGTTGTAGAGGCTGTAGTCTGCGGCCTTATTTTCGCTGAAATACTGTTCTATATCAGAGTTGGGAGACCAAGTTTCCGGGAGCCACAGGACTGTGGGGATGCCATAGGTCGAAAGATACATAAAATAGGGCGTTTCTGCAACCCGGAAGTCTTTGCCCCATGAGCCTCCCCGGCCTGCAAAAACCCGGCCGGGTTTTTGAGCCTCGTATTTTCGGAGCGTAGTGAGAAGCAGTTCGGTATCAGATTGTACTTTCAGGTAATTTGTATTCCCGCGTTTAATAAGGAAGTCATTATATGTGGCATAGGAGATGGTTTGGGGATATATGGAAAAGACGATGATAATCGTAAGGAGTACTTGGCCGACGGCGTAAGCAAAATTTTCTTGCTCCGTTACTTTTTCGGGAAGCCCCGTCAGCCGGCGCGTAAGGAGCTGCAGTAATTTTGTTCCGACTCGCCACATTGCTGTAATAATCCATTGAAATCCGATGGGGATGAGGAAGAGTCCCGCCATGTGGACCCCGACGATGAAGCGCGATATATGGAAGTCTCGCATGCCGGGAATGAGGTAGAGGATAGAGCCCCACGTCGTGGTGCCGAAGTAGAGAAGGAGCCAGAAGACAAAAAGAAGTGCGAAGGGAAAATATTGCGCTGAGGTCGGCAAGACATTTTTTGCGTCTCCGTCAGGCATGCCGTCATTAAGTTTTTTATTGTTGCTACGCTGCGTGACGGTTCTCAAAAATGCTTGCCTCCCCGCGCTCAAGAAGCCGGTAAAGAGGCCAATGATGACAAAAATAGTTAACGTGGGGAATCGGTGGAAATCAAATAAATCACCGTTAAAAAAGTTTTTGAGTATCTCACGGTATCCATAAGAATCAAATTTCCAAATGGGATCCCACACCGAGGTGTTATGGTAGTTGCCGTCTTTGAGGATGGGGAGAATCCAGTATCCGAGGAGGAGTCCGACGCCGGTAAATAATATACATAATTTGAGAACGTCGGATTGGAATCTGCGCCATGCCTCCCTATCCCATGTATTTTGTAGTACGGATTGTACCGTCGGGCTCATTGCTATAACTCCGGCGCTTAAAAATGCGATGATGCCGATGCCTAAATGGCCGGCGGTCGTCGCCGCCAAAAACAGAGTCGCGAGTATGAAGGTTTTTATGTCAGGGAGTATGAAGCGTGAGTGCCATATGATGTACTCCCGATCGTTCGATTCGGATTGGAATAATTTTGAGATGTAGGCGAGAGCCAGGGGAAAAAATACCATCGCATATAACTGACTGGTTAATCCGTATCCCCGCCACAGAAATGATGAAGGATCCAATCCGTATAACCCGTCGGTCGAAATTTGGGTCGCGACAATGGCCCCAAATCCGGCGGTAATGGGTGATACGCCTATGACCGTAAATGCCGCAAACAAAGCCAACGGGAAAAAAGACAACAGGAGATAGGTAATCCAGTGATAATAAAGAAAGAGAGAAGCGTGAGGACTCAAGAGAGAAAACAAACGGTACGAGGAGACAATGACGACTTGAGGAATATGCGAGTAGTAATATGGGAGGTTATATCCTTCTGCCCAGTTCGGGACCCAATGATCGGTAAGGAGCGAGAGCATGCAAAACGGCTTCATAAGGCCTGAACAATTGGTATTTGCGTAGTCCCATATCTGGTTTGTACGGTCCACAAGGGCGTACTGAAACGTATTGTCATTAGGGTCCGTCTGGACTGTGGGTTCCACCCGATAGACCCAGAGATTACATCCGACGGCAAAGATAAGCATCAATATCCCGGCGTATTTCTCCAATTGTTTCATAGATTATGGCCAAAGCTGCGGATTGAACCAGTCGGTGTGATCGTCATAGTTGCCGTCTCCCGCGTCGGTCGTGATGAGGGTGAGCGATTTGACGCCGATAACGTTCACGTCGGCGTGTTTTGGTAGGTCGAAGCGGCCCATGGCCTCTCCTGATCGGAACAGGAGCTTGCCGTCGCCATAGACTTCAAACACAGCGCTCGATTTCGTGCCGGCCTCCGTGTCGATACCGAAATCTGTCGTAAATCGTTTAAACAGTCCATTGAGGTCAAAGACATGACGGGAGTTAGCGTGTGTTCCTATGCCGAGGCGATAAAATACGTACTGGTCTGAAAGTCTGGTCCAGCTGGTGGGCCCGCCGAACGAACTTTGGACAGACCTATTGGTTTGGCGCGTTCCATAGGCTTGTTCGCTTATATACGGCACGAATTTTGTCAGGGAGACCGGTTGTTTAGTCAGAAGCGGTTTATTGAGAAATATGAGAGCCACGACGACGACACCCGTCGAGAGCAGTGCATAGTTCATTGAGCGCCGGGAAGAACGGATTACCGTCATGATAAATACCCCAAAAAGCACAAGGAGTATGACCGCGGTCGTCATCGTAAACGCCGGTTGGGTGAAGGAGGAGAGAATGGGTAAACCATTGAGCGGATAGTTGACGACGAGCGCTGTGTGGAGGTTATAAAAATAGAAGAGAGTAAAGAGTAAATAGTAAATAGTAAATAGTTTGAGGCGCGAGTTCTGAGTAGCGGGTGACGAGAATTGTGATATATAAAACGGCGCCCAGAGAAGGAGAAAAACCGAGAGGGGGAATGCATACCGGTCGTGTGACTGGGTCTGGAATAGAAAAAATGCGGCATTGACGAGTATGAGACTCGTAAGAAATCCCTGCACCGTTGTCCGACGGGTTACGGAGGTACTTCCGGTAAAAAACTGTTGGATCATGGCGAAAAGATAAAAACCCGAAAATAGTATTAATCCCACTGTTTTTGCGTTCACTATCCCAAGAGCAAGAAGCTTATCCGATACCTGCATGCCGTGGCCGCCGCTCACTATCCACCAGAGGTTGAAAGCGTTGAGGCTCATCCAGGGAAAGTAATCAAAATTTTCCGTGAGGTTTGCAAGCACCCGATCCATATTGCGGGTGAGGAAAAATTCTATGTTGAGTCCAAAAAATCCTATGACCGCCCCCCCAAGCGCCTGAATGAGTCCGTTGTATCCCTCCATCTGCCAGATGAACAAAAAAAATATCGGTCCGTAGATCATATTCTGAAGTTTGGTCATCATGGCCACTACAAAAAAGAGTCCGGCAAAGAACGGCCGACGCTTGAGAGCGAAGATGAGCGAGCAAAAAAATACGAAGACGCCGAGTGAGTCAACCTGGCCCCACCACGCCCCGTCTATAAGACTTAATGGACTCAGTAAATAGCAAATAGTTAATAGCTCATAGAAAGGCAAACCAAATACGGAAAACGGTATATCTGGAAATCCTAACTTCTTTGTATTTTTACCGATGTATAAAATGAGAGCGGCAATACCAAAGTCAGCGAGTATCGGGAATGCTTTACTGACCGCAAGAAAAAGGACATTCGTACTATTCCAAAACGTGTTGAAGCTATGCGGGTCGGCAAAACGGCTGTAGATCCACACCATGCCGCCCAGGACATACGCAAATGGGGTAGGGTAGTTATTGTTGGTGATTTTCATCCCTTCAACAATGCCTTTATCGTATGTGGCAAGCCCCCATGATTTCCAGAATGAAACATCCGCTTCAAATCCGGGGTTGAATATAAGTGAGATGCGCAAGAAAAGAGCAAACAGGATGGCTAGCTGTAAAATGTGACGCTTTACCGTAGCATGAAGTCGCATGCCTCTATCATACGGAAAATGGCGGGATGAATCGAGAGGACGTTATGGGGTGAGGGACGAGGGGATTCTCGCGGTTTTTTCTATGTTCCATTCGTAATCCTGACGCATTTGTTCAAGTCGGGTATTGAGAAGACCCTGAACTTCTGCGAGGGTATGGTAGGTCTTTTGGAGCTGTGTCTCCGTCGGCGGAGAATAGAGGAGTTTGCCGTCAACCCCTTTTTGGGAGATGACCTTTTCAAGGATATTGTTTTCGACGGCAATATTTTTTTGGGATTTGCCCTGACCCAGGCGAAAGTTGTATTTGTAAACAGCAAGCGTCAGCAGTTGGTCCAGGGAATAACCCAGCGACCCAGAGATGCGGTTGAGATATTCGGTATAATTCTCCCCGAAGCTGGGATCCAGGGTGAGGAGATGCGAAACGTTATAGACGACATCCGATATTTCCGAAAGCGGTGCGACCACAGATGGCGGGGGTGTGTTTTGTTCCTGGCTCTGTGTGTTGAGGTCAAACCAATGGGATATGGAATTGAGGGCTTCAGGAATCTCTGCGAACATCGGCCGAGGATGATCCAGATGGCGTGTATGAATAAGGTTGCCTTCAAAGTCTCTGGCTTCGGTGACATCGCTTTTCGGCCCGCCCGTGAGGAACATAACCTTTCCTTCTCTCCGCACCTGCGGGAGGTTATATGGTTCCCGTAACAATCGATGTTCTTCTTTCAGGATGTGACTCGAAAGCCAGTCAAGTTTTTCTTCAGGGGTCATGGCGTCTATACGGACATGATAATGGAGCTCGCTGTAGCCTGGAGCCCCGCGGTTAAATACTTCTCTGCCTGGTAGGTTGTCGGGTGTGCCCATTTCAAGCGTAGTAGTATAGCCTATATTATGGCTTATAGCAAGAGGAGAAACGAGATGTGCCTCCTCGCCGTCAGGTTGCCTTTTAGATACTTCGTTTGCCTGAAATTGATAGAATACGCGTACCTCAGTTATTTTCAGATTGATACCTATAGTAATTATTTATCGACCCGGTATAAAACCAGATTCGGTGAAGAAGTTACGCGCGTAAGGAACGGGAGAAGTTCAAGTTTGGGACTCCAGGTGTAGCCTAATACATAGCCGACATGGTTTGTGATCAGAAGATTACGCATTTCAACCTCCGACATAGATCCGTCAAAAAAAAGTTGGGACATGCTGTCTTTTTGGGCCGAATGAATTGTGAGGAGTGTGTGTCCGTTGAAGCTGCGCCTGCCGGTGAGCCCGGGGAAAATGACGTCGTACGGCCATATAATAAGGAAGACATCCTCATCATCCTTACTTACTTTCGCTGCGGTTTGTAAAAATGTGTAGTCAGAAGCGGATAGGTACTGGTACGCGTTCCCCGGATCAAATGCGCTAGTGAGACTGATCGTTTTGAGATGACTCGGAAGGAGGATGGCAGTAAGAAGCGCAAGAATGATGATAAGTGGCTTCCCGTGGAAGCATTTCCATAAGCCGTACGCGGCGATTATAGAAAAGGCGAGAATAGTGAGGGTCGACATGAAGCGGACTTGGGTGATGCCTATGAGTGCGGGGATCGGGGAGATTGAAAGAAGCAGTGAGCTGCCGGCAAATATCGCAAGGATGAGCTTTTCCGGAGTTTTTGCCTTCAGAAAAGAAGGCACTGCAATTATGGCGATAAGGAATATCGGTCCGGTCGCAAGAATGAAATGCGAAAACGACAATTGATTCTGTTGGACAGATTCCCAGAGCTTGAGTTGCAAAAACGGGAGTTGGGAAAATAATTTAGTCAGGTATAAAGCCGGAAAAATTCCGCCGATTCCTATACATATAACAGGTATACACAAAGTACTCAATTGTTTTAGTTTATACTTTTGTGATAGTCCATATATAAGTAAAGTCGCACCGGAACTTATCACAAGCAATGCCCACAAGACCGGCTGTAGTGAAGCAAGCATTAATCCGGATACCGTGAGGATGGATATATGCCCCCATTGTCGTTTTTGGGAGGCTTTCAACCAGTCGATTATTCCAAAAAGAGCGATTATTGAGATAATTGCTGTGAAGAGCTGGTGTGGCACGCCGCCCAAACGGACGTTCGGGATTGCGTAGTTATTCCAATAATCGCTGTAGGTAAGTGTTCCGTGATCCCGTATCGGGAATGCATGATAGAGGACAAAAAGGTAGAGGGTGAGGATCGACGGACGTCGGGATCCGAATACGGAGAATGCCAGTCTATAGCCGCAAGCCATAAGGAGTATCGTTAGGATAATGACACTGGTGTGATACGCGCTGATCTGCGAGAAACCGACGAGATGGAAGATGTGCCCGAAAAATATATTAGACCATCCGACGAGGACTGGGGGAACGGATTCAGACGTATAGAGATCCCGCCCCATAAGCCAGTGCGTCGCCCCTTGGGCAAACTGCGATAAATAATAGAAGTAGTCGCCGGAATGGTGTATGGTGCCCAAAAACACCACACCCTTGGGTGCCGCTTGGAACCCCGCGATTATCGGCCAGACGTTTTCTAGGGTAGCAAGAAGGATAATGATGAACGCAAGAGTAAGTTGCATGAATTTAGTCGCTCCACTGGACACTATCAACTATCTTATCGAACATTTCCCGCGGAAAGATTTTGCCGCTTATCCATATAATGAGGTCGCGTCTTTGGGGAGTCTCGAAAAATACGTGATCGTACGGCGTTTTGTCCGACTGGTCGATATATGTTGCGCGATATCCTTTCAGCCCTTTACCATTTGTAAATGGTGTGATGGAAGAAATTCCCTTCCACGAATAGTCTTTCCACCAGCTTTGGGCATATCCTTTTACGTTCCCGGTATATGCGGTTTTATGAAGCTTGGTGAGGTCATCGACGCGGAAGAATACATTTTTGTTTGCATCGGTTTTTCCGTAAAACACGGTGACTGCGTCATACGGATCGTTCGGAAACCAGCCTAAAGAAAGTGTCGATGGGTAGGTGAATGTGTAGGGGAAAAGTTTTCCTTTATACGTTGCCCATGTGGGATTTGAAGGAATGAGAATGGCATCAAGGTTGCCTGTCGAGGAGTTTGCAGCAGGCGTCGGTGTCACGGAAGGACCGAGATACGTAATACCGCCGGGCAAAATTATCCTGTCGGGACGGGCTTTCGCCGCCTGGAAGGCGATATAAACTATCCCGAGTAACACGATACTTATGAGAAGCGCGGGAAAGAGAATATTGGAAGGTGCATCGGGTTCGGTTTCCATTGTCTGCAGTATAAAGAATATGTTACGGGTATTTCAATGACGGGCATATTCTTTTTTAATACATATGATGCGTTACCGGAGGAAGTTGTTCGATAGTTTTGGCAATCCGCCGGAGTGAGAAAAATTGAGATCGTCCGAATAGCCGGGGATAGTGATGCACGGCGACCTCTCGGAATCGTGCACCCCGGTGATGGAGTTTGGTCACGAGTTCCAGACAAATTGCTCCTGATTGTGATGTGAGGTCCAACCGTTTCAACAGTGAGCGTCGAATGAGACGGAAATCACAATCAATATCACGTATCGGCGGGTGATAAATAATCCGGATGAACCAGTTATAGATAGATCCGGCGATGATTCTCATGAGCGGATCGTGTCTTTTTTCCTTATATCCGTTCACGACGTCCGTACGTGAAGAGGCCTTGTTGATAAGGAGTGTGAGTTCCGATGGGTCATATTGGCCGTCTCCGTCGGTATAAAATACCCATTCTTTTTTTGCCGCCGTAAATCCCGATATCAACGCACCGCCATATCCGCGGTTTTTGGGATGCGTGACAAGCCGGAGGTGACGATAGTGTCGCCGTAATTCCGAGACGACCCGTAGGGTGTCGTCCGTCGAGCCGTCGTCTATGATGATGATTTCAAAATTATGAGTGATAGACCGGGCGGCTTCGTATGCGCGGGTAACCATGTAGGGGAGTGATTGGGCGTCGTTGAGGCTTGGGAAAAAGATGGAGAGACTTGTAATTTGCCGCATTAGTCACGCTGGGCAAGCCAAAAATCAGCACCACGGGCGTCCCATGGTAAACGTTGTTCGTCAGGATTGGCGGGGTCAAACTGATTATTTACGAAGTAGTAGACGTTCGTTTTTTTGCCTGAAAAATTTACCGCCCCATGGGCGACACCCCGGGGGATGTAGACAGCGATGGAGTTGCCGCCGCCCAGAGGAATTTTTTGTGTCGTATCTTTGGTAGCAGAACCCTCCCGCACATCCCATAAGCCCAAAAGGAGATGTTCGTCCGGGGGGACGTACCAGATTTCATCTTGGCGATAATGAAGATGCCACGCTTTGATTGCTTTGTTATATTGTTTGCTTCTGTTTATCTGGCGGGGCCGGAATCCCGGAATCTGCTCTGATTCACCCTCATCATTTAAACGCAGGAGTTCGGAAAAATCACCGTTTTCCCCGACAAAATTTTTGATGGTCAGGATGACCACACCGTCAATTTTGGGTTTCGCGCTGTAGTCTTGGACATAGACGGTATTTCTGACTTTATTATCAATGGATTCATCCGTAAGTGGGGCGCTCATCTCCTTAATTATCTAAGTAGGCAGGTGTAAAGTCAACACGAGTTCGGCTAGAATGGTACGTATGAGCAGGGAAGGCATCGAGAAAACAGCCGAGGGAAACGCGAAACGCATGAGGTGGACGTGGCAGATACTTATCACAGCATTTGTCGTATTTTCTTTGATCTCGACATTTTATGAGCTGAACCATGCGGGGGACCTTCAGCCGGATCGTCACTTCGAATTAGTCCACAATTTCTATACGGACTACAACTTCTATTTGTCCCGCATCCGTGAAGGTTTGGAAGGGCGCTGGACGGTCGTAGAAAAGTACACTTCGGAACCGCATAACGGATCAGTCATTCAGGAAATGTATGTCCTCATGGGAGATATGGGCCGTTGGATAGGCGTGCCGCAGGGGAGAAGTGGGGATGTTTATCATGCGGCTCGTGTGATATTGGGATTTACTATCCTTGCCCTTATTGCCGCATTTAGTCAGAGCATATTTACTGCGGGCCGCCGCAAAAGTATTGCGATCATTGGATTTCTTCTGGCGGTCACCGCAAGCTCCTGGCCAATTCTCACCTCTGTCGATGGATCTCCAAGATTCGGAGGTTACATGCCTTGGTGGTCCGTCATGGACAGTCTTCAACGGATTACCTTTATCCCGCATTTATTGGCAGGACAGAGTCTCATCATCTTTTTGGTTATGGCGCTCACTGATTTCTCCGTCATACGTAAGTCCGGCAATGTTTTATTTTTGGGAGTTTTGGCATGTGTCCTTGGTGTCATATTTCCTCCCGGACTTATATTTTTATTCGCCGTCCTTGGGGTATATGGCCTCCTTCGATTTGCCAAAATGCGTGCGTGGCTCACGCCGTATGCTGCGATAGCCGTCATGAGCAGTATCGCGCTTATATATCTTGCCCTCATAACGAGCGTTTATCCGTGGAAACGTCTGACGGAGTTGGATGTCCTGCACCCATTACCGTTTCAGTATGGGGAATACGGCAAAGCTTTAGGGCCGATGCTGCCGCTTGGAGTTATTGGCGTTATCGTCGCCCTCGTGAGCGGTGAAACCGCTATGTACCCCGCGGTCGCCTGGGTTTTGGCGTGGCTCATCCTTTTGGGAGTATTTCAATTTGTCCCGCAGCAAAGTCCGTTACGGTTTTCGGAAATGATTCCTCATGTACCCCTGGGGATACTCACGGCGTATGCAGTCTCGGTAATGTATGAAAAAACGCGTTCCGCGGTCCGGTTTCTCGCCGTACTCCTCCCGACAGCACTTATTATTTTGGGAATAGGACAAATGTATTCGTCGTTTCTGTGGCAAAAGGACTTCGTGGATCACAAAATCCGGGCAACGACGCCACTGGTCCCTACCGGCAGTTATGTTATGTATCCATTGAAGGACTTTTATACCGCGATGCTCTATCTTGAAGATCAGACAAAAAGGACCGACGTCATTCTGTCGGAAACGACGGCCGGGAATTACATGCCGGTCTACAGCGGCAATACGGTCTACGTGGGTCATGACAACACTGTGAATGCAGAAGTGAAGAAAGTTCTCGTCTCGAAATTCTATTCGGGCGCGATGAGTGCCGAAGAAGCGAAGGCCTGGCTGAGTACGATACCGACGCATGTGATATTCTTTGGCCCACAGGAACGGGAAGAAGCCGGGGGCAAAGTGCTTACAGAGTGCTATCCGTTTCTGACCGAGGCGTACACAAATCCGACGGTCACCGTGTATACTTCCCGTTGAACTATGTCCCGATTCTACCGCGCGTCACACTATCAGCATATTCATGAGGTTGAAGCCGAACACTTTTGGTTTGTCGGCAGGGATGAAATGATCAGAGGACTTATCGGTCGATATGTGCAGAACCCTCAGGGAAAAACATTTTTGGATATCGGATGCGGGACAGGGGTAACGCTGGAATACCTGGAACAGCTGAAATTTGTGGCTACTGGGCTCGACATAAACGCGCGTGCACTCTCCTATGCGAAACGGAGAACAGACAGCACGCTCGTACGTTCCACGATATTCCAGTATCACCCCAAACGTCCATTTGCCGCGTTAGGCGCATTTGACGTCATGGAACACATCGGTGATGACGCGGCGTTTTTACGGCAGTGCAAAAATTTACTGATATCGGGAGGACTACTTTTTTTGACTGTCCCAGCAGAAAAGTATTTATGGTCATCAGTCGATGTGCTGTCCGGTCATAAACGCCGATACACCAAAGACGGACTCCGGGAGCTTTTTGCGGAATCCGGTTTGCGGGTGAGGCATATGGGGTATTGGAATTCGATATTATTACCCGCATACATCATGTGGCGTTTGATGGCGGGCAAGGGGAGGGAGGATCTTATCATGCAGTACCTTACGATGCCAAACCCGCTTTTCAATAGGATATTACTGACCATATTGCGTGCAGACACTATTATTTTCCGGGGTCATCTGCCTTTTGGCGCCAGCCTCGTCGTCGTCGCAGAAAAAGTATGATACGCTTGGGGCATCGCATGAAGCGCTCACTCGTTCGTTGGGGAATACCGATCGTTTCCTACGGCATCGTCATATCTCTTGTTTTTGGGGGAGCCTTAATCCCAGGGAAGGGGATGCTTCTTTTTGGTGATGACATTCATCATCAGTACTATTATTTCAGAGAATTTTTTAACTACTGGTTACGTTTGGGCATATTCCCGTGGTGGAATCCATATCTATTTGGGGGACAGCCGTTTATTGCAGATCCCATCGTCAATATATGGTATCCGCCTAATTGGTTGTTTGTCCTTTTACCCATCAACACCGCGTATTCATGGCACGTCGCATTTCATGTGCTTTGGGCTATGACGGGGATGTATGTACTTAGTAAACAGGTAACAGGTAACAGTTTACCGTTAACAAAAAGAAGGAATGAATTTAATTTGGCTGCTTGGGTGAGCGGCTTGGTCTTCGGGTTGTCCGGATTCTTCATGGCTCGTACGTGGGCCGGGCATGTGGATGTCATCGCTGCGGCGAGCTGGATGCCGTGGGTAGCGTGGGCGTTTTACCGGTTAATTACATCCCGCGAAAAATTCTTTTCTCCCGGTGCGTCGAGGCGTCTGGCACTTGCCTCGTTTGTGTTTGCCATGCAACTGTTTGCCGGGTATCAGACGATGGCGTTTTTTACGGTTTATATTGTCGGACTGATGACTGTGGTCGTTAGTGTGATCCGCCGCAGTTTTATACCGGTTATCTGTGCGATGGCAGCCGGGGTGCTGGGCTTGGGTCTTGCCGCTCTCCAAATCTTGCCGGAACAAGAATTTTTTCGATCCAGCATACGCACATATTCGTTTCCCTATTCGTGGATTTCATACGGATCTTGGACCTGGCAGAGCCTGATGCAGTTTTTGAATCCGTTTTTTTTCGGTAATCAGCATACGTATATAGGCCCGCCGCCGAACTTTATAGAACACAGCGTATTTGTGGGGATCGGTGGTTTGTTACTCGCAATCATTGGGGGAGTACGTATCGTGCGGAGATTATTTGGAGGTCACCGGGTTATAAAAGAGAAAAATCCGGATATGTTCGCGGGAATGGTATTTATTTTCATTGTTATTTTTGGTATCTGGATGAGTCTCGGACCGAATGCGCCATTGGATTTGCAGTACTTCCTCTGGAAATTCCTTCCTATGTATAAGTACCTGCGGATTCCCACGAGACATCTTATTTTGGTAGTGTTTGGGCTTGCGGGGCTCGCTGGTATAGGTTTGTCGGCGGTGCGGCCGAAAGTGATCCAGATAATATTGGCAGTGTGTGTTGTCGGAGAGTTGATGTGGTTCGGTCGAGGATTTATCGAGTTGAAACCGGTACCGGAAGCGCGACATGATCAGGCGCTTATTGCCTTACTGAAAAAAGATACGCAGCCATATCGGGTCTTGCAGGATTTTGGGGTTTGGTTGCCCCAGCGGGACGCTCTGGATTTTGATGGGGTGATGAGTTACGAAATATTTTCTGCGACCGGTTATGACCCGTCCATACTTCGTCGCTACTACGACTTCATGTCCCGTTCTGCCATGATGGCGAGTGACAAAGCGATTCTTTTGCAGGACGTACAAGTGCCATATCTGACTCCCCAAAGCCCAGAAGCTTTGGATTTTCTCAATATTAAATACATTATCGTGCCCATGGAGTACGATCCCTTTGCTGGTAATTCACGATACCTCCCCGTAATGGTGAATACAGCCGCGCGTTTTCATGTGTACCAAAATCAGACGGTCCAACCCAGATTTTTTCTGGCAAATCCTGCCTGCGGAACGCCGTTAGTCACTTCATACACACCCAATACGGTACGGATCAGTCTCACCTCTTCCTGCAATAGCGAACTCAACAGTTCAGAGGTATGGTATCCGGGCTGGCACGCGACCGTAGATGGGAAAGAAGTACCTATTAACAAGCTAAATGGTACGTTCCGAACACTTTATGTATTACCGGGAAATCATGTGATCATTTATGAATACCGCCCGAAAATTTTTCTTATCGGGGGAGGGATCAGCGTTATTTCTATTCTTTTGCTTTTTTGGTTTGCATTCGGTTCGCAAGGCGCGACAGTATGGCGCGTGCATTTTTCACTCCCTGGACGCAAATGATAATTATGAGCGGATAATACGGGATAAGGTAGCGTGATTCCACCATGGCAAGATAGGAGATGGGAACGAGACTTACAAGATAGATGATACTGTATATACGTATCCGTTTATCCAGTAACGTAATCACCAGTGAAGGTAAGAATAGAAAGAGGAGTAATAAAGGAACGAGTATGTTATATATCTTCGCTGATATGGCAACATATCGGTTCCAGATAGGGTATGACCAGGGGGTCATGATGATGGGCCGGCAGAACTGAATGGTTCCTAATCGGGTGCAATTGACCGGTTGTACGGGGTCAATGGATCCGAAGGTCTGTAGGTTGTACCACCAGGGGCTATGACTGGCGAGCGTTTGCACAAATACCCGTATACCGTTCAGCATGTATTCGATCGGATATGTTTTGATTGCCGCAATCCCGACATTCCCCAGAAGTTCATCCACGACCCGCCAGTCATTATGCGCATAGGGAAGGATATATCCCTGCAAATCCCAATATTCAGCGTAGCGGTCAGCTGTAGGGGGAACATATTGACGTAAAGCGATAACTGACGGATCTGTTTTTTTGGGAAAGTGCCTCCCATCCCATACGAAGTTCGTATAAAATGGCATTTTTTTGGTATCGGATAGCCCCCAGACGCCGGTCATCGAGTGGTTGGTGATAATCCAGGTGGTGATGACAACGACCGCAAAGAAAACCTTTAGTCCATTGAAATGAGAGAGTGACTGTTTTTTAGGGAAAGAAACTACCAGATAGCTTATTGTAAAGATAAAAAGGATTACAAATTGATATTTGAGGAGCGTCATGCATCCGGTAAGAAGTATCGCGGAAGCCAGAAAAGAAATATTCTTTGTTTTGGTAAACCGATAGACAAGGAAAAGATATATTGTCATCGTGGTTTGGGCCGCCAATTCGGTCATCATGGAGCCGGTGTAGATGACGTTAACCGGAAACAAAAGAAAGAGGATGCTTATAATGGTCGCTGCATATGGTTTGATTGACGTGAGAAGTAGACGGTACAGTAGAAGTGTTGTGGTCGTCATGAGAAGAATCTGTATTCCATGCAGGATGATATCTCCTGCCGGTATCGAGCCGATAAACGCAATGAATATTCCGTACAAAGGCGGCGATATGGTGATTGGCATTGCGTATATAAACGGAGAGACAAATGGATATACACCGGTTTTGAGGTATTGACCTATTGCCCAGTAAAAATATCCATCGATGTTGGTATACATCCACAAAAAAAAGAAATGGATCAGGGCATACAAACTTATCGCAGAGATGAGAGTCCGGAAGGAAATCCGGGATGTATGTGGTGTGATCTGCATATGTGCGTATGTTATCTCGCGTGCCAGTATGGCAAGATGCACGGATCTTCTGCCTGCCACCACGGGGTCTGACGCGGTGTCGTGTTATGGGTCCGGTTATCAAATACCCAAGTTAGCGGTGTGTTGTGGACGCTTACTGTGTACGTCGGTGTATGCCGCAATAAGTATTCGTATGCGTAGAAAAACCGATAAAAGAATGATTGGCGGTTAAGAAATACAACAAAGTCTGACTCGTCGTACCCGAATTTATTGAGGTTGGGAAGTAAATCCGACCGAAGATACATCCCCGCGACATCTGCGGCCATGACGATATGCACTTTTGCATTCTGCGGCGCGTGAGAATTTACCCATTTTATTGCCGCCTTCTGACTCGTGCCCCAGTAGTCCAGGTCGTATTTACTGAATGCTCCATGGACACCCCCCACTAATTCGTTAAAGTACGTAATTTCATACGGATGGTACGAAACAATATTCCATCCTAACCACGCCATGATTCCTATCAAAAGAGCTATTCCCATGCCTCGTTTTCTAACGCGCCCCATGAGTGTAAGCAGGATGTCGAGTGTAACTGCAGCAAGTGCTGCAATGGGGAAGAGAACTTCTTCGAAGTGCCGTACGCCATCTATGACTCCGATTGTCGGGAGGAAATACCGGGTGAGTGGGATAAAGAACCACAGCAGAAAAAGAAAGAGTGTCGGTGCAAGCTTTGATGTACGGCCGGCAATGGTCACGGCGATACTCGTGAGAAAAAGGAGGAGGATGGGGAGAGGCGTCGTAATGGCCATATACCAATACGGGTAATACCACGGGACGGTAGAGCCGGAGCAGTACCACGAACCGTTCAGTAAGACTTCGATATTATTGGTCCCGATGCCGAAGGTTGAGTATGCCTGGATAATTTGGGCAATCGGATGCTGCCAAAAGATAGCCCATACCCAGAACGCAGCAAGCGGCGCGAGGACAAAAAACCAAATAAACGGTTTTTTCAGGTTGAGAAGCGTTTTTATTTTGGGAATTGTCGCATGGGTAAGAAGCAGCCATATACCAAAGACGACCGGTATGAAGACACTGTTGATTTTGACATTGAAAGCTAGTGCAAAGGCAAGGATGGCCCACAGGAGGTCGATTGGCTTACGGAATTTCGCGAGGCGCCAGAGAAGCCATATATTGAGTGCAAACGACACTGCGGATGGCACATCCTTCATGTTGTTGTGCAAGTCTCCTACGTATCGGGGGGTCAATGCTAAAAACAACGCGCCGAGTAATGCGACCCGTTTCCCAAATGCTTCATCAAGAAAGAGATAGAGTATGGCGACGCCAATTGCACCCCAGAGAATAATCGGGAGATTGTATGCATTGTCGAAGGCTAAAACGTGCCACGCATTATGCAAAAGGAGGAATGATGCGACCGGGGGTATGCTCATGAGGGGACCGTACGGCAATGTCCAAGCGTTTCTTGGATCCGGCTCTACATAAGGGAGCGGGCGGGATTCGAGTTGTTGCCAGCTGTAGCCCAAGAGTTTTCCTCCGCCGAAGAAATGGAAATGAAAATCCCACGTCAGGCCGTAATCATTCATGACGGCAAGCTCTACCACCAAAAAAACGAAAACCAACACGAAGCCGGGATTGATAGTCATCCAATGAAGTATTTTTTTCATCACAAGCATATTACTGCGTCCGCACGTTTATGTGGGCAGTATCTATGGCGCAGATCGTCAGTGAGCCATTGTCAAATCGTTGAGAGACGAAGGAATATCGTAACACGGCAGATTTATTTGCCGTTGCGACGAGTAGATACGCGATTCGGTGATCATTAAGGAATTGTTTTGCCTCTCTTTCAGTCATCTTCCCGCCAAAAAATGTTTGGCGCAACGTTTCTTTCGTCGAGGGGTAGAGCGTATGGATGGGATGACCGGTAAAAGACGGTTTACCGGTAAATATGGGTACAAGGAGGTCATACGGTAGGCCGGGATCGGTGAGCACAATTCCGCTCTGCGGGTATGTTTTGAGTGCCGCAAATGCGGCTACCGCATCTTTGGGGACGTGGTTAAGATCGCTAAATAAAACCGGGGCGGTTTCCCGGCTACTACGGGCGACGACTTGGGCGATGAGCGAAGGAATTGTCGTACAGAGGTATGCGCTGATTATCAACGTATAAAAAAGCGTGAAGAATATTTTTCTTTGGGTGTGAAGGAATCGGGAACTCAACCATGTAGATACCGTCATAATAGCTTCAGCCGCAAGAAGTGGGAAAATAATGTATGAAGCAGGATGCAGCCAACGCACGTTGGCGGTACCCAAAAAAAGCGGCAAGGGCGAGAAAAAGGCGACAAGCGATGCGACGCCGTATATAAGGAGAGCGATTTTGAGAGGAGTTGGTTTCCGAAGATAGGCGTATACCCCGAAAGGAATAAGAAGGATTATCGGTCCCATAGCGATGAGAAACGGCACCAAGGCCATGGAAACGCGTTGAGAAAGTTCAAATGATTTGGCCGCGGCAAAAATAGGAGTCGTATCAAAGGCGTGATTGACAAGAAATGCGCCGAGGAAAGCAGACGCGAGGCCGGAAGCGATAGCAAGGTAATAGAGACGGTGAGTGAATTTGAATCGTTCGGAGATGAGTGTTGTTATGGACAAGGACGCACACACTAATAGCATCTGAATTGGAGATAGTGTCGCCGAGAGGAAGCTTACAGCGATAAATCCCGCGATGCGCCACAGGTGCGCCGTCGATTTCAGGGATGGTTTATGAGGTATTCGGGTATAAAGGAAGACGGTTAAAAGGAGGAGAATCGTTTGGAGTGTTTGGTGGGGGACGCCCCCAAATCGGTTGAGGGCCGGTGTCGGGGAAAACCATGTATCGCCGACGATGCGGAAAGAATTTTGGGAAAATAACGCCCGCATATCGGCAAAATTTGATGCTGTACAGGCAAGAAAAAATGCGACGATTTGTGTGGTTGGGCGTTTCGGAAATATTTCCGTCACGAGTCTCCACATGAGTATAAGGAGGAGGATGACTGCGAGTATTAAACCGATGGTATAGATGAGAAATGGAGAATGAGTGAAGACGCTCCCGATCCGGCCCGCAAGGACATTCGGCCAGTATATCCATGCCGGCGGTAATTTTTCGTTCGTATACATGTGATTGGCCATGATCCAATTTCCGGAAATTCCTTGGGCAATTTGGGATATGTAGAGAAAATAGTCCGCATAATAGTGAGCGATTCCGGTGAAATACCGGTCGGGTGGGTTTGCTATCCACTGGGTGATGACGTGCCAAAGATCGATGATGACGATAGCAATGCCTATGAGAATAACCGCGAATTTTTCCGTGAGGCCTTTACGCATACTCGTATTGTAGGCGAAATACGTATATTGTTAAATTGTTATATTCGTTTCTATGACAAAACAAATGCGCGGCATTGTCCGAAGTATACCTATTTTCCTGACTGCCTTGTTATGTATCATTTTTTTGTGGTGGCGGTGGCGGGTCGGTATGATTCGGTATTTTGACGCCGATGAAATGGCCTACCTCCATTGGGCGCACAACGTGTTCGTAGGACGGCTTCCGTTTGTCGATTTCCTTTCGTATGTCCCGCCGGGATTTTTGTATACCCTCGCTCCACTATTTTGGCTTGCAAGAGGCACGTCCATATTACTTGCCGGAAGGGTATTTGCGGGAGTCGTATTTACCGGGATCGTGACGTCCACAGTTATTCTATTTTGGCAGGTTCGAAAAACCTGGGTGGCACTTCTTGCGGGAGTCTTTCTCGCGTTCATGCCGATCCCGGCAGATAAATTTTTGGAGATCAGGCCGGATAGCCTCTCTATGCTCCTTGTAATTCTCGGCATGATATTCCATATTCATGCATTCTCAGACGATAAGAAATATCGATCGTGGTTATTGAGCGGCCTGTCGTACTCGGCTTCACTTCTTATATTGCCGAAAACATTACCCCAGGTGGCTGTCGCACTTGCGATAACAGCAGTGTGGTTTTTTTGCGGTGAGCGGAGGAGTCGGGGGAGGAGTATGTGGTATTTCATTTTCGGGTTGGGGATGCCGATTGTCGTATTCGGCATTTGGATAGCGGCAGTAGCAAGGAATCTCGGACAATTTAATACGGTCGTCTACTCTTTGACAAAGTTGCCGCTCGAAGTCAACCGTTTGGGCGAGATATTTCCGATTATGCCGTATCAGTTTTTTTATCCCAACGGCCTCCTATACGGAGGGGATGGAGTAGGAAGCGGTCTTATCGCGAATCATGCAATTTGGCTCACAGGACTTATCATGGGATCAGTTCGTCTCGTGACGCCGTTTTTGCCCAACGGGAAGAAGGGCGCGTGGGCAGAGGTCCTAATCGGGGGATCGATGCTTGCCTATGTCCTGACATTTACTCATGGCTATCCGATGCGAAATGAACAATACCTCATTCCCGTTTCCGTGTTTGCCGCGTTTTATGCTGCGGATTTTATACACGTACTTCGACTGCGCCTCATGCGTACTGTCGCGGGATCGATACTTTTTGCCGTTACGTGTATCACACTGCTTTTTGTTCTCTTTGAGGTAAACATTCGGGTAAATGAGCCCAAACTGGCACTTACGAATAGAAGTGATTATACGATTCTTCACGACGTCATAACGGCGGTTCCGAAGGATTCGTATGTTTTTGATCTTGTGGGCTCTACCATTTATTACAAGGATCCGTACTATGTGTCGGGTGTGCCGTTCGGACAATGGATACCGTTCCTTAGCCGCTCGCTACCGTCCCTTTCCAAAGCTCTGGAAGTGACGCAAACCCACTATATGTATGAAGGGAAATTGGGTCGACTGCAGGGTCTTCCTGCCGCTGACGTTTCCTATATCACGGCTCATTTTCATTCCGTTCCGGTGATACCCGGTATGTATGAGCGGTAATGAATATTCTTGTCAACGGTCACTAACTATCGTACTATACCCCAGGATGAAACGCGGATTGGATTTATCCCTCATTTTACCGTGTTATAACGAAGCGGGACTATTTACGAGTAGTGTAGCCCGTATTCAATCTGTCCTTGAGGCCTCGAAGCTTTCCCATGAGGTGATATTTGTCGATGATGCGAGTTCCGACGGAACACAAAAATTTATTAAGGACACGTGTAAAACTACCGGGATTTTCCGTTACCGGGCCGTTTTCCATGCGGTCAATCGCGGTCGGGGACGGACCGTATCGGATGGTATACGGGCCGCAAAGGGGAAAATAGTGGGATATATGGATATCGATTGTGAAGTAGACCCTATCTATATGCCGAAGCTGGTTTCGCTTGTTCTTTCGGGAGAAGCGGATGTCGTCATAGGTAAACGGTACTACCGTACCAGTCCGCGCGCGGCGCTGCGGGAGATTTTAAGCCGCGGTTATCAGTGGTTGTCGGATAAAATGATCGGCACGGGGGGCTTAGACACTGAAACTGGGTACAAATTTTTTTCCCGGAAAAAGATCCTTCCGGTGTTGTCGAAAGCCAGAAACCCGGGATGGTTTTGGGATACGGAGATCATGGTATATGCGAGGCGCGCGGGACTGAGGATTAAAGAAGAGCCGGTCTTGTTTTTGCGGCGGTTTGATAAGCATTCATCCGTTAATATCATTCGGGATACGACGGATTATCTGGTAAACTTATGGAAGCTCCGGAGTCAGTTAGGAAGGCGGACGTGATATGAGAGCTCTCGAGAGTATCGGTATGGGTAAAGCATTGCGGTTCCTGTGGTATGGGTGGTATATGTGGCTCATCCACGTTTCTTTGCCGCCTGTCCGGGTATGGCTCCTGCGTTTGGCCGGGGCGAAGATCGGTAGAGATACCGTTATATTTGACGTTCGTTTTGAGAATCTCTATCACTATGGTTTTAGAAAATTGACCATTGGCAGCAGATGCTTTGTAGGAGATGACGTTATGCTGGATGTGCGCGGTGGGGTTACCATTGAGGATGATGTGACGTTGTCAAACAGGACGACCACGGTCACCCATATAAACGTCGGCTATGCGGACCATCCGCTTCAGAAGGCATATCCCACGAAAGAATCACCGGTTGTCATGAAACGAGGCTCCTATATAGGTACGGGTGCCATTATTTTGCCCGGTGTGACGATCGGGCGAGAAAGCGTGATTGGTGCAGGGGCCGTCGTAACGAAAAATGTGCCGGATCACGTCGTCGTCGTTGGCGTCCCGGCGAGAGAAATAAAGAAACTTCATATATGAATATCCCTCTTCACAAACCATATTGGGG
This sequence comes from Candidatus Gottesmanbacteria bacterium, assembly GCA_023245335.1. Taxonomy (GTDB): domain Bacteria; phylum Patescibacteriota; class Microgenomatia; order UBA10105; family UBA927; genus UBA927. The sequence continues at coordinate 29,269 of JAHFKK010000001.1, read as the reverse complement.
TAAGGAGGCGGAAGATGCCGTCATTCACGCTATGCGGACGGGTTCCGGCACGGCAGACGGACCAAATAGTCAAATTTTCAGGGAAAAGCTGAAAAAAATGACCGGAGCGAAGTTTGCCTTGCCGGTAACTTCATGTACACACGCGATGGATATGGCTGTGGCGACACTGGGAACTAAAACCGGCGATGAGGTAATCGTACCGAGTTTCACGCTTGCTTCAACTGCGACAGGGGTTATGCTTCGGGGCGCAAAACCGGTATTCGCGGACATAGATCCGGTGACGTACTGCCTGGATCCGAAAGATGTCGAGCGGGTCATAACGAAACGTACGGTCGGGATAATGACGGTCCATTATGCGGGCATGGCAGGACCAGCGTTTGACGCTCTTCGTAGGCTTGCTAAAGATCATAAATTGTGGCTGGTAGAGGACGCGGCTCATTGTATAGGCGCAACATATAAAGGAAAGGCGCTGGGAACATTTGGTTCGGCCGGGGCATTCAGCTTTCACGGTACCAAAAATGTTGCATGCGGCGAAGGCGGTGCTATCGTGACTAACGACCGTCGTTTGGCGGACAAGCTGGAAATTTTTCGTGCGATAGGGACAGATCGGCAGGCCTTCTTGCAGGGAAAGGTGTCCATATATCAGTGGGTAGGGGAAGGAAGTAGTTACTATCTTTCTGATATATTTGCGGCTTTACTCAATGTACAATTAGATCAAATTGATATAATCAATAAAGATAGACTACATATTGCTACAGAGTATACTAACGCATGGAAGCGATTTTCATCGAACGTGCAGTTACCGGTTGTCCCCCGAGGCATGACGAACCCTAATTGGCACATATATGCGCTGAAGTTTCGCTCTTTGGAAGCACGTAAAAAATTTGTATCAAAAATGCGGGAACATCATATAGAAGTATCGACTCATTATGTACCGCTTCATACGGCGCCGATGGGAAAAACGCTTGGGGGAGCGAAACGGGCATTGCCGGTGACCGACAATGTCGCTTCTACACTCATTCGTATGCCCATGTATGCGGGTATGAAGGCCAATGAACTGACGTATGTCATATCCACTGCCCAAAAAGTGCTTCAGGCACTGTAAGAGTTAAGATGAGACCGTATTTATCTGTCATCATCCCGTATTACAACGCACCCGAAAAAATTGAACGGTTACTGGTGTCGCTCGGCAGAAGCAAAAAAGCCCCCGAGTTTGAAGTAATCATCGTCGATGACGGCAGTAAACGTGAGTATCGGGCGTCAGGCCCCGAATATAGAAAAAAATTTAGAACGCTTCTTATACGGGTCGTGACCCTCAAAGCGAATAAAGGTCCGGCGATCGCGCGAAACAGGGGGGTAGGAAGTGCGAAAGGGAAATTTGTTGTGTTTCTGGACGGAGACGTCGAAGTGTTTCCCGACACGCTTTCGGAAATCGCAAAGATTTACGGGGACGATCCTGATGTCGTAGCTCTCACGGGAGTCTGGGTCAAAGAGCAAAGAAGTCATGATTTTTTCCCCAATTTTAAAGCGCTGCGTGACTGGAGCTATTGGATAAACGAGCGGGATAAAAGCGGGTACTACTTCTTGTTCTCAACCCGCATCGCTTCCATCAAAAAGACCGTATTTCAGCGTCTCGGGGGTTTCGATGAGACGTACCCGGCGCCACTGGTCGAGGATATTGAGCTGACATATCGGATAGCCCGGCGGTACGCCATAATATTCGCGCCGCACGTCCGCGTCCGGCATGAATTTGAAGGATTTTGGCCCATAGCCAAAAAATATTTTCTCCGCGCGTATTATTGGACGAAGCTCTACCAGCGTCGTAAACGATTCGATCCGGTAGCAACCACTATGACTGAGGCGATAACGGCAATTTCCGGGGTCGGAAGCATCGTGTTAGCGGTCGCAAGTGTCATTGGTGCAGTTGCGACGCTCGGGGTCATGACTGTTGGACTCAAAATTCTATTATTGTTATGTGCGGGCGCACTTGTTATCCATATTTTTCTAATCCGCAAGTTTTTGATCTTCGTCTATGAAGAAAAGGGGATAGGGTTTGCGGTCAAAGGGTTTTTTGTGGGGCTAATCCTGTACTGTTTTATTTTTGCCGGCGCCATTTCCGGCAGAATTCTTCATGCGAGCCCGTGAATACCACATCATGTATGAGGTGGAACTTACACACTGGTGGTTTATCAGCCGCCGCGCGTTTCTTGCTGTTGTATTTCGGGCATTAGGCGTCAAAACAGGCGGGAGCCTTCGGATAGCGGATATCGGCGCTGGAACCGGAGGGATGTACGCATTTTTGTCCCAGTACGGCCGTGTTGTCGGTATAGAGCCTCATCCCTTGGGAAGAATGTACGCCAGAAAACGACATATGCCGATTTTTTTCGGGAAAGCGGAAGCGACGGGACTCAAGACGAATAGTTTGGATATGGTATGTTCGCTTGATGTTTTATACCATAAAGGAATTCATGATGACAGGGTGTTTGCGGAAGCATACCGGGTACTCCGTCATGGGGGACTCCTCGTCATAACCGTCTGTGCCATTCCCTGGTTAGTCGGACCACACGATCAGGCGGTGAGTGCGCGAAAGCGTTATATCTTATCGGATTTAGTGACAGAGGTTCGGGAATCTGGATTTGATATAACGAAACAAACGTATACGTATTTTTTTCTTTTTCCGTTATTTGTGCTCAAAATAGCTTGGGGTCGGGTTTTCATACAGGGCATGCCCGAGCGTTCCGACGTCGCTCCGTTGAGAAACTCATGGAATGCTTTTTTATCTTCCGTATGCGGGGTAGAGGCTTCACTTCTCTCCACCATTTCTTATCCGTGGGGGTCATCGCTTCTTCTCGTGGCTAAAAAGCCATGAAGAAGAACGCAGGGTTTTAATAATACAGGTCGTATAGGGCCAAATGATCAATTTTGTCCAGTATGTTCTGTGATATACCGTTTCCTCCCAGGAAGATTGAATTGACATCTCCCTGAAACTTCGGTTCAAGCGACGCCAGATGATTATGGGTCATATCAAGAGTGTACAATTTGGGTAACTTATACACGGATGCCGGGATAGTGCTGAGGCGATCATACGAAATATTGACGTCGGTGAGGTTTGAAAGATTGCTTACGCTAAAGGGTAGAGAGGTGATGTGTGTGCCGACCACTACGAGTTTTTTAAGATGCGTGAGGTTACCGATTGTCGCGGGTAAGAAATTGAGAGGTGTGTTATAGACGGTCAGGCTTTCGAGATTATGCAGTGATCCGATAGATTCAGGGAGCGATTGCAGCGGCTGGTTTATGATGGTCAGGGTTTTTAGTGCATAAAGCGCTCCGATATTATCCGGTAAGGTCCGCACGAAATCACGGTTGTCTATCGTAATAGAGGTTACGGTATCCTTGTTTTCTTCCATCCGGATAAACGCAGTCGTTGGTGAGAAGACCGCATTATCTACCCGCATGTGTTCGACCTGAAATAATTTCGGAACCATGAAGCCGTCGATACTCCCAAACCGGAATACGCTATATGCGACGATAAGCCCAATCGATATAGAGAGGATACGCAGCATCGTGTATTTAGACGGGGGGGATAGTGAAATTGGGTATGTACGTTTGGCGGGAATGGGGAAGTTCGTCGCCTGCAAAGGTGCCGGGGCGCCGGGAGTGATCGTTGGATTTGGTGCAATTGTTGCCATGGGCAAGATGAGATACAATTTTATTGTATGGATGTTCCTTCCGGAAATGCAAGCGCACCGGGCGCTTCAAATATATTGCGCCATCGGGATGGTCGGATATTCCCTTTTTTTGTTACCGTCCTCACGATCGGCATGCTTGTCGGTGTTATCGTTGCGTGTATCCTTATATGGGCCCCATACAATCGTGTTGTGGTGTTTGACCAGCCGACCAGTACGGTCGTCCATCTGACCTCCGTCCGGCTGAAAAAAGGCGGGTTTGTCGCATTATATCTGGACGAAGGCGGAACGCGGATCGTCGGACACTCTCCATATCTCCCTCCGGGGTATTACCGTGATATTATTTTTCCTTTTGAATATACACCGATTTTGCCGAACGTTTGGGAGGTGTACGATTGGACAACGGCAAAGTCGAGTTATAGTTTGTTGGTCCGGCTTTTTGCCGATACCGGAGATTACGAATTTGATGAATCGAAGGATACGCCGGTTTTGAATTTTTCCGGCAAGTTGTACAGTAAGCATTTCAGGATGTCGTACGGAAGAAGGTCCGTGAGAGTGAAAAATTCGTTATATCTCTTTTTCTCCTCGCCGCTACAGTATGTGTTAGATGTTCTGTTTTCGTAGCGCCGTTCTTTTCTTTGCAGACGCATGCTTTTCGGTAAAAAAAGATCGGATTGCATGTGCGACGGTGCGGATTTGTTCCTCTTTTAACTCCGGATACATCGGAAGGCTTAGGACTTCTTTCGCTGCCTGTTCACTCTCGGGGAAGGAGCCTTCAGGGTACCCGAGATACTTGAGTGCGGGGGTGAGGTGCATAGGGGACGGGTAATGAATGCCGGTCTCGATACCGCGGGTTTTGAGATACCGACGCAGCGCATCCCGTTTTCTCGTCCGGATCACATAGAGATGATAATTGGTGATGCAATGAGACGCGTTTTCGGTCGGTAAGGTTATAGGAAGATCGTGAAGCAGAGCTTGATAGAGGGCCGCGTGCAGTCGCCTTCGGGCATTATCACGATCCAGATGGCGCAAGGCGAGCGAAAGGACAGCGGCCTGAATGGTATCGAGTCTGCTTGTTGTTCCGATTTCTGTGTGAACGTATTTTGTACGCTGTCCGTTATTCCCTAATGCCCGGACGGAATAAGCGACAGAAGCATCATTTGTTACTACGGCGCCGGCATCTCCGAAAGAGCCGAGGTTTTTGGAGGGGTAAAACGAAAAGCATCCGGCGATACCGTAGCTCCCGGCGCGTTTTCCGTCATAGCTGCTGCCGTGCGCTTGTGCCGCGTCTTCAACGACAAAGAGATGGTGACGGTCTGCAAATGCCATGATTTCCTTCATCGCGGCGGGTCTCCCATAGAGATGAACGGGAATAATGACGCGCGAGTGTTTTGTGGCGGCGCGGAAGAGTTTTTTGGGGTCGAGTGTCAGAGAGAAGGGATCGATATCCACAAATACCGGTTTGGCACCGACTGCTATCACGGCAAACGCCGTACTCACGAAGGTGAAAGCCGGGATAATGACTTCATCTCCCGGTCCTATATGGAGCGCCTGTAGGGTCAGCTTGAGCGCGTCGGTACCCGAACCGACGCCGACCGCATAGCGGCGCCCGCAAAATTTTGCAAACGTATGCTCAAAGATCTCTACTTCTTTTCCCTGTGCAAACATGCCGTGTTTTAGGACGGTATCTATCGCATCGAGGTATCGTCCACGGAGCGGCAGATGGCGGGCAACAAGATCAACAAGAGGTATCGTCATAGGATTATCTTCGCACCGTCATTTTTCCACGATTCGTGGAGCGCTGCAATGATGCGGACCACTTGGTATCCCATTTCCCCGTTTGAGACGGGCTGTTTTCCGCTACGTATAGAAGAAATGAAATGCAGGAACATTTCTTCTAACGGTTCTTTTTGGGCGGTGTGAATGAGGCGCCGCGTGCCGGAGACATCGTGTGTGAGTGTTTCTCTGGTGCCGTCCCAGGAAAGCGTGAGCGAGGCCTTTTCCCCGACACATATAAGTGACCGGGTCTTGGTCGAATCATTCCAGCTCACGTGCGCCAGATACCGGACGTCCGAGTCGGTGAAGACAAGTTGGATTGTGGCGTCGTCCAAGAGTGTATTTTTTTTGTATGGCAACGCCAGTGTTTGAACGCCAGTGGGGAGGGCGCCCATAAGAAATTGGGCGATAGTGATGTCATGCGGGGCAAAATCCCAGAGTACCGAACTGTCTTTGCGCGGATGGCCGCCGTTTCGTACGCTTTCAATACGTATGAGCCGTCCGATGAAGTCAGAGTGCACCAGCCGTCGTACTCGCGTAAGGGCCGGTGAAAATATATAGGTGTGGTCCACCATGATAATGCGGTCCGAAGCAGTTGCAAGCGTTGTTAACGCTTGTGCTTGGGAGACCGATTGGGTCATGGGTTTTTCGATAAGAACGTGTTTGCCTGCAATGAGCGCCCGACGGGAAAGCATGTAATGGGTCAGTGGCGGGGTGGCGATCATCACAGCAGATATACGAGCGTCATTCAAAAGAGATGCGGCTGATGTGTGGGTCTCTAACATGGGATATAGGCGTTTGATGCGTCGTGTTTTTGAAGACTCGATGTCAAAGCCGTGAATGGGCACATTCAGGTGCGTGGCGATACGAACTAATTTTTCTCCCCATTCTCCTAAGCCCACTATAGCGATAATCGGACGGTTCGTGAGGCGCATACGTAATAGTGTGGATCATTGTATGATAGAATTTGGCAAAATGAAACTTCTCCCCGTACGGATTTGTGTTATCACGATCGTCTTGTATGCACTTCTTTGGGTCGTTCCCGACAAAAAAATAGCGATAGGCGTGATGATGTGTTATGTCGGGGTAGTGGCGTGGGTCTTACAGGATGTGGCACAGGCGCTTGTTATTTCGTACCTGGCGTTTATCCCCGTAGGTTTGGGTAAATTTTTTCCGGTCGTCCTCGTGAGTCCTATTCAGCTCAACATCCCGTATAGATTTTTGGGCATTACCGCACATAGCACGGTTACCATGCGTGATGTAGCGGTGGTTCTTATGGGGGTATTGAGTGTTCGGCAAAGTATACGACAACGGATGCTCTTTTGGCCGCGCGATGCGGTCGGATGGATACTCTTGGTTCTACCCGTAGGAATGGCACTGTCCGCGTTTCTCGGATCGGTCATACCGGATATTTCGTTTGTTCAAGCGCTGGTGTTTATCGAACCGTTTATTGTGTATACCTATGTCACCCGCGTCTTACCCCGTTTGGATTTGCAGCTTGTCATGAGTGTACTTATCGCAGGGTTAGGATTCGAAAGTGTCGTCGCCGGAGCGCAATATGTCCGTGGTGCACCGCTGGGGTTACTTATAGAGGGTTTTCCGGGATTTATCCCGGTAGATACGAATCCGGACGCGACGTTTGCATACCGTTTCGGTGGGACATTTACGCATGCAAATATATTAGCCCACTATCTCATATTTTCACTCTTTCTCGTTATTCCCGTGTTGTTTGACAGGCATGCGTACGTACGCAGGTTCGGAGCGTTTGCCGTGACGCTGGGGCTCATGGCGCTTACGTTGACCCAGAGCCGTTCCGCCTGGATAGCGGGTGTTTTTGCCCTATTATTTTTTTTCTTTTATATCGAAAAAGTCCGCGGTCACCGTCCGGCAATTCCCGTTGACGTTCGCCCGATACTTTATATGTCCCTCCCGATTATATTAGCGGTGGTCTGGTACCTCGTATTTCCAAGGCTCGCGGGTACCGCGTATACATTTACGCCGTACGGGAGCGGCGGAACCCGCCTTGGATTACTGACAGATGCGATACGAAGCGCCCGTATGCACCCCCTTTTTGGCGTCGGGCTCTCAATGGATGTCTATGCGTCGTATCTTGGGTCTGTGGTCCGTCATGTTCCCTATGCGGTTTTTATCCCGGAACCGGTCCACAATGGATTTGCGGAGCTTTTCGTCGAGACCGGTATCGTAGGTTTCGGGCCGTATGTTTTGGTTCTTTTTGGGTTGGGATGGATAGTGTGGCGCGAGATGAAAAAATCCCGGGGCGTCCGGCTTATATACCTAAGCGGTGCCGCCGCCGGCGTTATAGCGGTCCTTGTAAACAGTCAACTTCAGCCCTTGCTGCCTGATTTGCAGGAGCTCACGTTACTCGTTATGATATACGCGAGCTTCAGTGCGGCACGAAAGGCATCATACGTATGAGTACGTTGAGAGCGATCATCCGGGATTTCACAAAACAGTGGGGGTTTTTCGAGTATACGGTTCTGGTGTTGATACTCCTTGCCACAGGTTTTGTCGTTTCCCTGACTTCATCTAAAACCGCAATGGTTACCGTAGAAGTACGGATAACGAATAGGGATATGCTCGGCATCGATGACGGCGCTCCGTCCGTACATGATGCACAATATTTTATCCGGGGTTTATCCGGGAAGGGCGCACTGGGGCAGTCGGATTCCCAAATAATCTCGGTAGAATCGTTTGACCGTCCGCCATCAGCATCTTTTGACGCACATAAAACGGTGTATGTGACAGTGAAAGTACCTGCCGTATATAACGCCAAGGATGGCCGGTATACCTATCAGGGCGTGCCGATTTTTTTGGGTGACTGGATCCGTTTTGAAGTCGGTCCGGTCGCGGTTGCCGGAATTGTATCGGACATAAACGGCCGATATCGGCAAAAAACGATGGAGACAATGACCGTGAATGCACTTCTTGAGTCGTCCCAGTTAGACGGTGATCGTTCGTTTCAACAGTCCGGCGGAGTGGAGTCATTTATCGCGGATCGGATTCATGTAGGTGATGAGGTGAAAAGCGACCAGGGGGCCGTCCTTGCCAAAGTAGTCGGGAAAACGAATATTGCCGGCGTCGGCAATTCGGGGCCTGTTATCGGACTGACGCTTGAGCTTACTGTGACGGGAACGAGCGGCGGCCCGATGTTTTTAGGCAGTGTTCCGGTCAAAGTAAACAGCAGATTACCGCTCATATTTGCGCAAATAGTGATTGAGCCACGTGTCACGGAGATAGTATCAGGAGGGGAATGACGGCGTGTTTGCCACTGCTTTCTTCACATAGTCCATGAATTCCCGTTTGAATCTCGGAACACCGAATCGTTTGGCGTGCGCGTAGAGTATGTTGGGATCGAAGCGCATGGCTTTGATGCGTCCGATTGCCTGGATAAGCGAGGCCGCCGTGTGGGCGTGAAAAAACGTTCCGGTCTTACCCTCGATAACCGTTTCCTTGGTCCCGCCTCCGTAATAGGCGATGACCGGGACACCGTGTGCGGTCGCTTCCAAGGGCGCAATACCGAAGTCTTCACTTAGTGAGGGAAACAGAAATGCGATAGCCTCTGCATACAACTCTTCCATATCATCAAAACGGAACCCCAAAAACGTCACGGTCGGACCGGCAATCGCATGCAGATATCGGTCGTAGGAGGGATTATTTGATATACCGGCGATTTTTAAGGGCACGCGGAGTTTGGTCGCCGCAAGAATCGCGAGTTCCAGATTTTTTTCCCGGGCGAGGCGGGATACGCAAAGGTAAAATTTCCCCATTCGCTTTTTCGGGATGCGAGGCGGGACAATGACCGGCGGATATATGACAGCCGTATCCACGCCGGTTCGCTGTCGTATGACACGACGCATATGCTGAGAATTGACGACGACGTACGGCGTATCTCGAAGGGCCCGGCGATAGATCGGTGCGATAATGCGTTCGTAATGCGTGAATCGTTGGAGCGGGGTCAGCGGCGTCATGCCGATGATGTTTTTCGGAGGTGTTTCAATGAAGGTTATATGAACGGCATGCGGAACGTGGATGAGATTACTCATGAGATGATTTCCGTGAGAAATAACGAGATCGTACGCGTCGAAACGGAAGCTGCGCCAGATGAGGGGTGCTATGGCCTGGACAAACGACGTATGACCCTCAACCGGAAACGGCTGAATCCACGACATATGGAATTTTTCCCGTCGGATGCGGGGAACCCGGTATTCCTTTTTGTTAAACGCTGTATACAAATCCGCATCCGGAAAAAGTTCCAGGAGAACATTCACAACCCGTTCGGCACCGCCGAATTCCGCAAAGCTATCATGAACAATGGCGACTTTCATATGTGTAGCCGGCACCACAGTTTACCGATTCTCGATACTGCGGGAAACGAGAGGAGGAGAAGTCCGTAGAAAATTTTTTCCCATACTCGGAAATGGGATTTGGATAGTATCTGTCGCCAAAACCATGGGAGGAATTTTGACGGATGGGGGGAAGCACGCAGATCTATGACATACAGTTTTTCTATATATGCATCGCTGTATCCGTTCCAGAATGCGGCGGTCCAAAGGGACCAGAGCGTACTCCTGGGGTAAGCGGAAGCGACAATTGCAGGATCATATGTGACGGACGCTTTTGTCGCCATCAGCCGTAATCCCAGTTCGACGTCGTCGTGACGGAAGTGAAAAGGCCGGCCTCCAAGAAATCCGATGCGTGTCACTATACTCCTCCGGATACCCATAACTTCACAATCAAGGATGCGGCCTGATGTTATTTTTTGTTTTTTTTTGAATGATGGGAAGTGCTGTCGTAATCCGCGTTCGTAGTACGCGTATTGTGTAGAAGCACACACATTTTCGGGAAGCGCATTTGTGATGCGTCCCATGACCGCAGCAAGGTGGGTGTCTCTAACAAAGTGTTTCCGCATGCGGAGAAGATAATTCCTATCCGCGGCGAGGTCATCATCGAGATAGATAACGAGATCTCCATGACTCATGGCGGCTCCGAGATTGCGCGCCGCGGCTATGGAGTGCCTGGCGTCTTTTCGGTAGGCGAGGGGGAGTTTGCCGAGCCACCGTTTTGTGATGACGCGTGTTGCATGGGGCTTTGTGGAGCCGTCAATAATCATTACGTCTTTCGGTTTGACTGTTTGTGCGGCAATTGTTGCCAGGCAACGGTTGAGGAGTTCGGGTCTGTCGGCGGTCAAGACCACGACACTTATTGACAGTGGCTTAGACGCGGATTGATTTGGGCGCATAAAGGGGTCGGCCGGTCGTGATTAAGGAGGCGATGTCTCCCATCACTTTGATTTTGTTTTGTTTGATGGCATCTTTCGCTGTGCAGATAATCCAACAATCATTACAGACGCTTGCTTTAGGTAGGAATTGTTGTTTTGCTTTTGAGTACCAAATATCCTCAAAAGATTGATTACGTAAGTTTCCGATAGGCCAGTTTTTGATCTGGCACATAAAAACGTTTGCAAACGGATCCATATAAAAAAAGTTTTCTCCGGCCCCGCAGGGGAGGGGGCGTCGATGATGCACCATATACTCGTATGAATAGCGGTTAAACCACGCTTTCCCCCAGTCTTTCGGGTTTACGCTTTTCATTTGCCGTTTGAAGAGATACTCAAAGTCCTTTTTGACACTGGTAGGTTTCGGTTGTAATTGTGTTTTACCGGTGCCGAAATAGATAGGGGAATCATGAACGACGTTTAACGAAAACGAGAGGCCTTGTTTTCTGCAGTATTCATACACCTTCCGCATGTCCTGTCGGTTTATACCCATAAGGGTATACGTGAGTCCGATATCGGCTACACCTGCTTTTTTGAGTATATCGATCGTTTGCATGACTTTTTCAAAAGCGTGGGGGATGCGCCGTACCTTTTCATGCGTTTGCCCCCAGCCGTCCAGAGACAGGCGAAACGCAATCTTAGGATCAGCTTGGACGATAAGCGACGCAAACTTTTTGATTTTTTGGGGCAAAAATCCATTGGTGGTGATGAGAATACGGGCTTTCGGACAGGCTTCCCGTACGGCGCGCACGATATCCGGAATATCGTTTCTCAGAAACGGTTCACCGCCGGTTATGTCTACCATTTCGAGTGTGGCGGGGAGTTTGCGGTAGACCGCAACTGGCAAAAAGTCCAATCCTTTATTTTTCCAGATATCACAGTGGATGCAACGGGAATTACAGAGCATGGTGACGGAAAGAAATGCACTTTTTGGCAAAGGACCCGATGCTTTTTGTATCATATAAGCTGTCCTATATTTTCATACTGTCATGAGGGAATCAAGATAGGCGATCAGCCGCTGATTATGCCGCTTCATGGGTTTGGTTGTCTGCGAGCCTTTTTCGATAACGGGAAGGGGCGTATCGTCAGAAACGATGTTCACCAGCTTTCGTTTGGCCATGAAGCGGGAAAACTCCAATTGATGATCGGTAAGATGTTCACCAAACCTTTGTTGTCTCGGGAATACCCATGGAATCTTGCCGAATGAGAGAGATTGATAGATGGTTCCGGGGCCCCCATGACAGATGATGACCCTGGCAAGCTTCATATACCCGAGAAGTTTATCCTGGGGTATGAAAGGATACAACTCAACCGGAGGATGATAATACTGCGGCGCCAGGCTGCCATACTGGAAAATGATTTTTTCACGCGTTTTGTTTTGTGCGGAAAGCCTGCCGACGAGCGCGTTCATACGGGCAAACGGGAATCGGGTAGAACCCACGGTGACCAGAATCATAGAATTGCTCCTTTGTAGAGGGCGCGGCGGTAGAATTTTTGCTGCCGGGGGTGTTGAATCAGCATGACGTCGGTAATGCCGGCGACGAGTTTACCGCTCAGACTCGCGTGCGAGAGAAGATCATATACCTCGATGAATACCGTTCGGATGCCCAAAAGTTTCGCGACATAAAAAAACGGGGGAGCGATACCCGCGCCGCAACTTATAAGGAGTGTGGGCCGTTCACGCCGGAGTATGTGCCAGGCGAGAAAGAAGTGTCGGACGGCGTTCACGATGTTTCTGGTATCGGGCTCATACCCATAATAGATCCTCTCGTGGGAGAGGAGTGATGTCGTATCCACCCCGGGGAACGTGATCCAAAAACGGTCAAATTTCCGCCACCAAGACCGGAGTTGATACATCTGGTACATATGCCCACCGCGCGAGGTAACGATTGCGATACGACCTTTCATCATCTGGCCGTAGCATACCCCCAAATCCTGAGAAAAAAAAGTGTGAGATATAAAAACGGGAGATAGAGCGCATAGCGGATATTCCCCGTGCGAAGATACATAATTTCCCGCCGTAAGGCGCTTTTGGTGTGTAGAAGGATTTTGTACCCGACGAAAGTGCCTACGGTCGTTTTCTCGTGCAGTTTATGAGAAAGAATGGCGTCGGACTGTGCGAATCGGAGATGCTGCCGGACAAATCCCGCGAGCGTTGTCCGCTCATGGTGATAGGCGATGATATGCGGCGCAAATACGATGGGGACGCCGTTCCGGTGAAATCGCAACCCGAGCTCAATATCTTCCCCGCCGCGTGAAAGTGCCGGTAAATACATGCCGTATGTCGTAAACAGCGTTCGCGGGAGGGACACATTTTTGTTATCAAATGTCCGAAGCTCGCCGTTTTTATTCATGTAGAGACGGAACCAGTTTTGATAATGGTCGCCCATCATGTCGGCATAAATATTGCCCGAAGGCCTGCTCAACGATTGTCCCTCGACGATTCGTGTGACGTGATCCTGGTGGGCGTTGCGGTGACCCGCAAGAAAATTGGTTCCCGCAATACAATCATCATCGAAAAAGACAATGATGGAATTTTGTGCTTTTCGTATGGCCAGATTATAAAGATTCGGATACCCCTGCGCATGGGAAACAAATGACCGGATCGGCAGGACATTTCGGTATGAATCGATGACATCGGATGTTTTATCCGTCGAGCCGTTATCGATAATAATGAGTTCGTCGTTCTCCTCTACCTGACCGACGAGAGAGTGCAAGTGCTCATCCAAGAGTGTTGCCCGGTTTCTTGTGAGGGTAATGACGGAAAGCCGTGGTGATGTGCGGAGGTGTTTCATAGGTCTTTGGTGACAATGACCGTCGGAATAGCATCAATATCTCTGGCGTAGGCGCCCGGGGGATGGAGTGTGTTCACATGGTGAAGATAGTATTCGCATGAGGCGCGGGCCGCGGGGCTCGTGAGGCAGGAACGTAAGGTTGGTATGGCTGCAGCCTCATCATGATTATAGTGTGCGATAAGGCTCGCAAGTTCCAGGTGATAGTAGCTCCAGTTGGGTGAAGCATCCTTGGCTTTATTCCATAGCGGGATTGCGGAGGCGTCGTTTCCAAGTCGTACATACGAAAGGCCCAGGTGATAGAGGAATTTTGCCCTTCCGTCATACGTTATAAGTGTTCCTAATGCCTGAATAAATCCGTTTGTATTGTCCGCGGAAAGTAGTGCATCGGGAGGGCAGTCGAGTTCAGGAATGTCGGTAAGGCGCCTGAGTTCAGTACAAAATAGTGGTAGATCATGGCTCATGAGGAGAGCTACGAAATAGTCCCGTTGCCATATAAGATTTGTCGGATCTTCACGGATCGCCCGTTGGTACCAGGATCGGCCTTCCGGTGTTGTCGGGGAGCGGGATGCCATGGCGACTGCGATCGTTGCATCATGCGGGAACATGTGTGTTATAAGCGCTTTTTCCTGTATTGATAATGGTCGACTAGTCATTCGCAAAAACTGTATGCTTTTGTCTTTCCGATATGGCGCAGCATAAAAGCCGAGGTCTGGACGGTTCAAAAATGAACTCACGTCACTTGTTAGCCAGGTTATAGTAAAGATCGCGATAATACAAAGACAGAGCGCGGTAATCGTATTGGTATATGGAAGGCGTAGTCGGCGTTCTTTTGCCGTAAGCACGGAAAGCGAGATGCCTGAAAAAATCAATATGGCATACCGTTCTGTATTGGTTTCAATGAGGCCGAGGACAGCGGTGAGAAGGAGGGAAATAAAGAAGCTCAAACGGATGCCGGCGTCATGTCCGGATTGTTTTGCGGCGGTGTACGCCGCAAAAATCGCAGCTATGATAAGAGCTAAGAGTGGGAGACTTCCAGCAAAGCCTCCTTCGGCAAGCCGTTGAAAGACAACATTTTCCGTATTGAGCGATATTTTGTCCGGGGTTCGCGCAAACTGTTGTGAGACCCAGTAATATGTTCCCGGTCCCGTTCCGAGGAGGGGTGATCGGGTAAATCCGCTCCATGCCTCCTGGATGTAGGCAATCCGCGGGTCATTCCAGACAGCATCTTTTTCTATGAAGCGCCGTAAAGGTTGCGGATACGGATAACCCTTCGCCGGGGCGACGAGTATATAGAGAAGAAGAGCGAGGGAAAGTGTGCCAAGTGTCGCAAGGATGATACGTCGAAAACGCTGATGAGCTGATCGGGCAATGACCAAAAGAAACGCCGCTAGAATAGGAAGCGCACCCCGGGAGAAACTCATAAAGACAGTGATGACGCTAGACCAAAAGGCTATCCGCACGAGGGGGCGAGATGATAGCTTGCTTTGTGTGTAGAGGATAGGCAACAACGGGAGTGCAATATAAGCGACAGGCAAATGTCCGGCCGGCTGGACCAAAAGATTGAGAGGTGGCATGTGGACGCCGAGCTCCGGAAACAGCAGGAAAAGGAATGTGACCGGAAGGAGGATAATACTGAGAGTAGCGAGCCCGAGGATGAAGTCACGAACCTCTGATTGACGAATAGTACGGAATCGTTCAAACCATACAAACGCAACCAAGAGACGAATCGTGAATACTATGGAATATCCGGGATTCCAGGAAATCACACTACCCACCAAAGCCGTGAGTATATACATAGTCCACAATATAGAAGTAATGGTCAGGTATTTTTGGGTACCCAGCCTCCATACCGGAATAGTGATAAGCGTTATGAGAAGCCAATATATATCAATCGCAACCCCTTTTCCGTCTCCAAGAATGAGCCCGATTGTGAAGACAAAAAGGAATTGAGCGACCCGGCTTTGTATGAGTAATTTCAGGCGAGACGTACGCATAACAAATCTATCATGCATCTTAACAGGTTTGTCCTGCACTTCGCGAATAATTCATTGGATTCTGCGTTGCGTTTTTTCCCGGAGATTGTCATACTGATTTTTGGGAGACCTACCCTGTATGCATTTTATTGAGATACATGATCGTCCACGTTTCGGCGAGGAAGGATGGACGCTCATGGAGTTACTCATCGTCGTAGCGCTCATCGCCATTTTGGCACTCATATTTCTTCTCATCAATTGGAAAAAAGACATCGCTCGTGCGTATGACGCCCGCAGAAAAACCGACCTTTCCAATATCCGCCGATCATTTGAAGAGTACTTCAACGACCATAACTGTTATCCTGATATTACCGTGTTGGGTACGTGCGGCGGAGCAGAACTTGCCCCGTATTTGGCAAAGATTCCTTGCGACCCGTCCACCAAGGAACCATATAAATATCAACCGGACAGCGACAGTAGTACGTGTGTCGGCAACAGGGTTTGTGCCAAACTGCAGGATTGGGCAGATCCCGATATAACGACCCTCGGATGCGATCCGGTAAACGGTTGCGGATGGGGCTCATACTGGAATTATTGTTTGGCGACAGGCACCGTAGTGACTGCTCCCGGCTTTAACCCGAAGTCTACTCCAACTCCCGCAGTAACACCGACACCTGCCTACTACGGCCCGTATGCCTGCAGGCGAGGTATTGTGCAAAACGGCCGTGTCACAACCGAGGGAACATGTAATAATGTAGGAGACCCGGCATTCTTTGGTTGCCCGAGAGGTTTTGCTGAGTCGGACTGTTTGGGTGTTTGCGCTACAAATACGGGATACTGGTGCGCCCGCTGATACGTGGGAGTGAAAAGCGCGAATTTGTGAGGCATGGTATGGAAAAAACTATGAATACTTCTTATCAGATAAAGCGAAATGACGGATTTACTCTTATGGAGCTTCTTATCGTCATGGCGATCATGAGTATATTGACGATTATCGTTACCGGGGCACTTGCATCCTCGTCACGGCGCGGGAGAGACAGCCGCAGAAAAAATGATTTACAATCCATCGCGACGGCTCTTGAGTCATATTATAACGATAAGGGTCATTATCCGAACGGGCAAGGCGGCGTCATGGCAGGATGCGGAATGCTGGATGAACAGTTATGCAATTGGGGTCTAGACTTCAAAGACTCAAAAGGCACGCTGTATATGGTGTTCCTGCCGAAGGATCCCACGATAGATCAAGGGCTATATCAGTATTATTATAAAAGTAATAGCGGCTTGGATTTTCAGTTATACGGAAAACTCGAGAACACCCAAGATCAGGGAGACGGAGTAAATCAGGGTGGATATCAGGGAACTAATTGTGGTCCGAATCCGTCCAGTACCGTATTATGTACGTATGTGGTGACGAGTTCGAATCTGAAGCTCGCTCCGACGCCAACATCAGGCGGCTGATAATAAAGGACTATTTAGTATAGTATTTATATATATGTATATGATTAAGCATATTGCTAGGCATAATGATGCATTTAGTCTTATTGAGCTTCTTGTGGTCATCGCCATTATCGCCACGATTATCGGGTTGGCATTGCCCAATTTTTTGGGCGCCAGAAGCAGGGCTAGGGATGCGAGAAGAAAAGGAGAAATGCAGCAGCTGAAAACGGCACTGCAGCTATATTATAACGATTATAAAATTTATCCTGCAGATTCCGGCGGGCCCATGTATAACAAGATAATAGGGTGCGGCACATCCGGCGTTTTGGCTTGCCCGTGTCAGTTAAGCCCGGAGATTGACTTCGCAAGCGGAGGTGGTGGTTGTGAGACCGTCTATATGACGAAGCTTCCCGGGGACTTCGGGACGAGCATGTGGTATTATAGGGTCAACAGCGGCGCCGATTTTTGTATCAAAGTATCACTCGAGAATGCTTCGGATAGCGACATAGACACTTCTCATCTCCATTGTCAGAGTAAATGCACGGGTTCAGCGGCTCTGGGGAATACGGATTACGCGGTGTGCTCGGAGTAATAATTCCTCACTATTTTAGTTACACGCCTCTGTTTTCGGGGCATTTGTCGAGACCGCACTACAATTTGCCACTGCGGGATCCTGGCAGACGCCATTGGTTACGGTATAGTAGGTGCCCGAAGTATTGCAGGCCGGTACTGCAGTAATAAAACCTGTGGTGCTGTTTATGTTGCTGGCATAGCCGGAGCCATTGGTACACGCAGCACAGGTATAGATTGCCGAATCCTGTTGGACCTCGGTGCCGCTGCAATCCCAATCATGAGTGAGTGAGGCGTTGACGCCGTTGGTGAAGGTACCCGTAAAAAATGAGGCCTGTCCGGGGTGTGCGTTCTCCCCGTTACTTTTG
The DNA here is from genome assembly GCA_023245335.1 of Candidatus Gottesmanbacteria bacterium. Lineage (GTDB taxonomy): Bacteria > Patescibacteriota > Microgenomatia > UBA10105 > UBA927 > UBA927. The sequence continues at coordinate 11,368 of JAHFKK010000001.1, read as the reverse complement.
ATATCGCCGCAATCAACTGTGTTTGCCGTTAGTTTGCTTTTTCGTTTCCAGGCGGTAGTGCCGTCGGCACACATCGTCGATGTGGTAGCGCATCCTTGTGGCGTCGGAGAGTATCCGTCGCTGTCACAGTCCGGCACGTAACACTTGGGTCCTACGCTTACGACGATATTTGAAGCGGAAACGGCAAGAGTCCCGCTTCCCGTAACAGTAAATTGCCCGCTGCCAAGATAGGTTTTATGAGATGAATCCGTTCCCGCATTGACGGTGACGGTGACGCCGTTAGGGATCGTGATGTTATATGCGTTCGTCGCATCGTCAGCTCCGGCTGAATAGTCGTAATATTCGCTTGATGCGGCATCTACGCCGCAGGTAGAGGCAGTCACGCCGTTTGCGGTAATCGTCCAATTGCATGCGGCAAAGGCGGTGGTTGCTGTCTTATGGAAGATTAAAAGCAGGACGGTGCAACCGATGAAAGTAATAACCTTTTTCATTTTCGTTGTCGAATGGTTATGGTTGATGACGCCTCGTTATACGCAGTCTGTGCGTTTGGAGTGATGAGATAGTTATAGAGGTATGTCTCCGGCATGGTCCATTTGGTCTCCCATGTGCCGTTCGTAGCGGTTCCGCTCGTCATGGTGAGCGCTAGCTGTGAGGTTTTGGTATCGGTACGGATGGCAAGAAATGCTTTTGTGACAGGATATTTGCTGTTGATTTGTACCGCAAATGTCTGCTGTGCACCGACTTTCGGATCCATGGGATCTATCGTGACACTCTGGAAGTGGGGATCGTCCGGCATGCCGCCGCTAATATTATAAGTATCTTTCCCATGAATAAGTTGTGTCGGGGTTGGTGTCGGGGTCGGTACGGGATTGCTTCCCGGGGAAAGTTGGGTGGTTTGTAACTCCTCGGAAGGAAGTGTCGACAGCCTCTGTGCTTTATAGACGTAAAATATAGCGGCAAACACGACGCCTATTATAGCTATAAGGACGATATAGCCAATGATTTCGTTCGTTTTGAGCTTAGATGATGCCTTGGAAGCCATGATCAGGGATATTAATCTCTATTACAGTGATAATGTATTCGCGCGACGTTTGTCAAGAGTATTTTAACTATATAAAAATACCTCGATTTATATAGAACATGATTCTATATAGGTCTAAAATTATCTTGAAATAATATCAATTATCAAACATGCTCCGTAATTGGGTTGGGATTCTACTATATTAGTTTATATTGACGCCTTGCATATTCAGCCCGTTCATATTTACCGTGCTGCCTGTCCCGGCAGTAGAAAAACTTCGCGGTGTCGCCTGTGTGGGACTAAATGTATTTGTCCCACCCGGATCAATGGCATAGCTTCTCCAATAATACGTCGTTGCCGCAGACAACGCCGATTGCACAGTATAGGTTGCCTGAGTTCCACTCGCATATGCTGTGAAATGACTGCCGTCAGTTGCCGCGTCCTGACCAGTCCAGCCGGTTTGTGGATAGGTGGCAGGTTGGGTAAATGTCTGGCAGCCCGTAGTCATCCCGCTATCCGTACAGAGTTGAATTTTGTAGCGTAGGTAATCACCGTCTGAATCAGTAGTCGTCGTTTGCATGGCGGGTGTGACCGACTGATCAGTTGCACCGTTTACGGGAGAATTCAGAGTGGGGGTCGTCGGCACCACGTTGGTAGTAAAACTATGTGGGGTTTGTGTGCCGCTCCATGTGTTGGCGCCGTTTGGATCAATGGCATAGCTTTGCCAGTAATACGTCGTGCCAGCAGAAAGGGGAGATTGGATAGTATACACAGCTTGCGTCCCGCTTGCGTATGCCAAACTACTATTTGCATCCTGCCCGCTCCAGCCGGTTTGGGAAGAGGTCTCATCAAATGTCTGGCAGCCGGTGGTCATCCCGCTATCCGTACAGAGTTGAATTTTATATTGCATATAGTTGGAGTCCGGGTCGGTCGTTGTCGTTTTCAGAACGGTACTTAGGCTTTGGCCGGTTGCAGCATTGGTAGGCAGGTCTAAACTCGGGGTAGCCGGAGCGGTGTTGATTTTCCAGGCAGCATAGCGGTAGGTGGTGCCGCTGGTGTTGACTCTTGAGTCCCCGCTGCCGAGGGAAAAACCATTCGACAACATGCTATTAATCATACCGGAACCTGCTGCGTTGTTGTTTGCGAAGAGGGTTGAATCGCCTACGGTGGTACTTGGACGAAAAACCATTGATGTTGCTGCAGAATTTTTTACCCACACCAGGTTAGGACTAAAGCCTGGCGTGGTAATGTTTTGAGCGGCCCCTGTCCCGGTATAACTATTGACTACCATTGTGGTACTGGCCTTGAAGGCAAACCAGTTGACGAGTGTATCATCAGGGTCAACTGTTCCGTCAGATCCGATCTGAAATCCGTCGCTATTGAGCGCCTGAATTAAATTGGCGGCTTCAAGGTTATCAAATCCGACTGATAAATCACCGGTTTGGGAAGACGTCCGCAACACCCCGCTATTGCCATTCGTTGGTTTGACGGTAACGAAATTGGGTTGGAAAGGCACGCGCACAATATTGCGGTTGTCGATAGAACGGTTACCGGTATAGGCGCCGATGGCAAAATCCGCAGCCCCGGTATTTTTTTCTGCGTTAAATGCATTGCCAAAAGCTTGATATGTATAGGTGGTGGCGTTGGTATTTACTGTTGCATTCGAGCCCACGCTAAATCCGTCACTGTCCATTGAGGTGATACCGCCGGTAAAATTAGCCCCGGCGCCGACAAAATAGGAGGTAGTATCCGCCTTCATCAATTTGGTACGGAAAACGGCATAATTGCCTCCGGACTGGTCTCTCACGATGATCAGGTCGGGAGCAAAACCAAGACCCGTAATTGATTTGGAAGTCCCATTGCCGGTATAGGTGCCGACGCTCATTCTATATGTACCGCTTGCTATGGTCGGATTGGCGGCTCCGGCGAAAGCCACCCAATAAAAGGTTTTGGTGCTTTCGTTCACAAGGCCGTCAGAGCCCACGGTAAAGCCATCGCTGTCGAGGGATTGGATGGAGTTCACAGTGTTTGCATTGGCATTCGCAGCGCTGGAGTAATCACCATATGATTCTGTTAAATTGAATTCTAATCTTTCTGGAGCGGTCCCGATAGCCTTTTTGTCCCAGACGTATTGCGGTTGGAACCCTACGCCTGTGATCGCACGATTGTCCGTCCCGTCCCCGGTATAGGTACCGACGGCAAATGCGTTGGCGGTACTTTTAAAGGCAAAAAACCAGTAGTTTGTTCCGTTCGTGTTGACTTCGGCATTGGCCCCGACCGTAAAACCGGTACTGTCAAGGGTTTTGAAGCGGCTTCCATCTGTGACCTGGTCGTTGCCATCGAAATACTGAGTAATATTAGCTGCCATACTGGATGACCGCCAGAGACCCTCGGTAGCCCCCGATCCTTTAACAGTCACCATATCCGGTTGGAAACCGGTATTTGAGAGCGCATGTGTTGCGGTGCCGTCTCCCGTGTAGCTTCCGACGCAAAAGGTACCGCTTGCGGTACAGTCCGATCCCCGGAAGGCTACCCAAGTGAAGCGTGTATTCGCGCCGTTGACGTTTGCGTTCGTGCCCAAAGTAAAGCCATTGCTGTCCAGAGACTGGATAGCGTCTGTCGCTATGTCTGCCGTCGCAGTTCCCAAAAGGGCCGATGTCTCTCCGCTCATCGCCGATGATTTCCACACGATGCCGACCGTTCCTGCCGCATCTCCTTTGATAAGAATAAACTGCGGTTGGAACCCTACGCCTGTGATCGCGCGATTGTCCGTCCCGTCGCCGACGTAATAGCCTGTTTGCATGGAAAACGTTGCATCAGAAGCGATGTTCCAGGAGCGATTTTCTGCATATGTTTCCTGACCCCTTTCAGTCAGCTGAGCTGGGCCCATGTCAAATATGGCAGGGGATATCGGTGGAGCTTTATAAGTATAAGAGAAATTTCGTTCCGCGCCGCTTCGAAGTTGTGTCTGCCATGTTATAGTTTGTGTGTTACCGAGTTTTTGCGTGCGGCCTTCCCCGGATTCCATGATTTCGAATGTATCCGGGACTGTTTCAGTTACTGTACCGTTGAAATCCCGTGAGGTTGTTAGTTTGATATGCATAGTATATTCGGATTTAAAAGGATTTATGCGGGTGGCGCTTGTTCTTTTTATCTGAAACGGCATCGATGCCGCGGAGAATGTTGTATGCACCGTTGCCCCGATATCGGTATTCGTCAAAGCGAGCTGGTAGGTACCGGTTTCGGTAACAGGATATTGTATGTAGTAATCGGGTGAATCAGTGACATTGTCGTGCCCGCATGTTGAAGAGGACACTATTGAACCGTTTTGGGTATTAAATTCTGCCGTTTGTCCGTTCGGCAGGGTTATAGTGAGGCTCAATTTCGCATTACATATTGTATGACCGCCGCTATTCAGTGCCGCTATTTGTAAATATGCCGTTTCTCCGGAGTTGTAGTGATCTTTATCCGTATTGATAACCAAAATTCCCCAGCTGAAACGGGTCGTCAGTTGGGTATCAATTGAGACGGTATATGTGCCCGGATGAAGCGAACGTTCATCCATCGAGACGGTTTGGGTTGTGCCGTTTAAATCCTCAGTTTTGACAGTACCGGTCGGGTCCGTAATTGTTAGCGTGTGTTGTATCCTTTGTCCGGTGACGGTATACAAAATCCGTCGTAAGTTTTGAGTGATCGAGCGATTTTGTTTGATAGAGACTCGTGGAATTTCGTTGATTGCATAGTACGCATTACTAGAAATAGCGATTGACTCGGTTGGAGTTTCAATAACGCGACTGTCCGCATAGACCGGTTGCGCAACCCCCCTGAAAAATAACATGATGAGTGCGATTCCAACGAAAACAAACTGTAAGAGGAGTCTTTCACTACGGTGTCTTGTGTTATGTATCATATTAATTAATAACCCACCAGTTAAAGTTTACCGGTGTTGTACTTGGATGATCTAGACCGACGATGAATCCGACACCCGGCAACTTTTGTTTGACATAGAGTACCTGATTGCCCGTCGATGAAAGCGGCGTCAGGTAAATGAGTGTATTTGCCTCTACCTGACTTGAGAGAACAGTCACGTCGGTAAAGTTCGTTGGCAGGAGTCCTGTCCCTACCGTGTTTGTCGGCACTGCAGACGTTGTGGAGTTGTTGGCGTCCGAGAGGCTGATATTGAGCTTGTTGACTGTTGCGCTCCCCGAAGCCACAAGGTTACTCGCGGATAGGTCACCGGCAAATTGTGCGCTCCCCGAAGCGTTTATTCGGGCAACGACACTGTCATTGATGCCTTTTATAATGAGGTCTCCAAATCCTGCAGACGGTGAGGCACTTGCGGAGGCGGTGAGATCCGGTATCGGACGGCCTAAGTCGATAGTGAGGTTTCCTCCGGTTAATGGAGATAGGGTTGAAGCTCCGAGGACTCCTGCAACGGTAGTGTTCCCGGACACCGCCACATCTCCGTGGAAGAAGATGCGGTTGAGGGTATCAATGATGACCGTGCCGTTGAGGATATCGACATTAGCAAGCTTGTTTTGCTGGATATACAGTGTTTGTCCTATGGTCTCAATGACATTTTCTGCGAGCCGGATGACTCCATCGACCAGGAGCGAGCCGGTAATAGAAGTTCTGGAGAGCATAGTGTCTCCCAGGACAAAGAGATTGGTATTGACGGTGAGATTGCCGTCACTGGTATTGACGACTGCGGCTGAATCCGTGCTGGTGGCTCCTCCGGTGAATAGCGGTGTTGGGGTGGGAGTAACGGCACCGGTAGGCGTGGGTGTCGGCGTGACGGCGCTTGTTGGCGTAGGTGTTGTTGCACTTAATGTCGCAATCGCAGTCTGGAGTCCCAAAACCGCGCTATTGAGATCGCCAAAATTGGTGATGATGTTGTGGGCATAGAGACTGCCGGATATGGAAGCGTTATTCGTGGTTACATCATTGCTGACGACGGAAGATGCGTTCAAAGAACCGGACAAGGAAGCCTCCTGGGCCGTCAAGGAACCCGAGAATGTTGCATTACCTGCACTATCGAAGCTCGCTACCTGCTTCTGGCTTTCCGTATTGAGTATGCCGAAATGTTGTTGGGGAGTGAGTTCGACATTGAGTGTTCCTGACCCTGACGCAATCGGAGATATGACGTTTGTCTGTATCTCATCTATTTGTGCCAAGGGTGACGTAATCGATTGTGTTGATAGCGACTGAAATACTCCCTGGACACCGTTCACCAGTCCGCTGGTAAGATTCGAAATAATCGCACGCGCATATGCGGCGGTTTCTTCTATCGGTACCCCGCTTCGTGTATCGATGAGTTGGTAGGGGAACGCAGAACCGGTTGCCGGTTGTACAGCAAGATTTGCGAGGAAATCTTCCGGAGTCGGTGCTGTCCCTGTCGGCGTCCAGGAATCTGCGCCGTAGGTGATGTTCATGCCCTGGTTGTCATTTGGATCACGGACGTTTGCCCATTTTTGCCAGTCGAAGCGGGGCGCAGTCAGCCGGTAAGATACCGATGTGGGTCGCGCCGTAAATATCGAAAGCGTGAGGGATGCCGGATCAAAGGCGTACCAGGCACGTGTATCGGATTGCGGGGACAGGAGGACGACGAGTTGGTCGCTATTACTCTTGAGGTTGGTAACTCGCGAGAAGAGCCATAGATCCGATCCGTCTGTAACTTTCGTAAAGTCGACCGTCGCCCGATATCCCACCCCGGGAACATGCTCTACCGTGTTTATCGTGCCTGCGGTTTCTTCTTTGACCCCGGTCATGCTGGTGACGTACGTTGCGTAGTTTTTGCCGTCAATAGTGTAAGGCGGATCGACGGTACCCGCATCAATTTTGCCGGTACAGGTACTGCCGTCCGTACTTACGCAGACCTGTTTTGTACCGGTAGCCCCGCCGAGAATGATAATTCCACTGCCGGCATCCACCGTTATGTTTCCGTTCGTTGCGGCCCCCGACGTATCTTTGGAGTTGATGCTGAAGGCTCCGTTACTCGATATGCTCCCGTCTATCATAAGTGATGTTGTGCCGCTTGCCGGATCGAGGAAATACGTTGACGTCGAGCCGATATCAATGAATTTATCAAATGACATGTTTCCGACATTATCAAGTTTCATTTTAGTTAGGCCGGAAGCCGACGCCGTCAGGATATCCTGATTTTCGTATTGGTCGACGAGGAGTGCTGCGTGTCCGGTCGTATCAATAGGGGCAAGGGGATTGGACGTAACCGTCAGTTTACTAATAGGCGCCACGTTATTGCCGATCGCGATATTTCCGTTTCCGGTGACCGTGAATGTCGCGGTGTCGGTGTTATTGGCAATTTGGAAGACCGTATCACTTGTATTAGCGGTTTGTGTTTCGGTCGAAACCATGTTCGCAATACCGGTTCCGCCATCCGATATAGCGCCGATGAATTTAATTGCCGGAGTTGTGATGGTAGGGGCGGTGGAACCGATGACACCGCGTATGGAGAGGGCTTGGGCATTCGTGTCGCTGATAGCGGTAATTTGTGCGCCCCCGGCGGTAGAGGAAAGGGGAACGATATGATAAAAGACATCTGTTTCGGCAACCGACGTGAGTCCGTGAGCGACATCAGCGTCCGACAAAACAAGACTCGGATCGCTCGATGCAGCAGAGTGGATCTCCAGGTTATACGTCGGTGCAGTGGCCATGCCGATACCGATTTTACCGATATTAAGAAGCGTATCGGTAGAGAAATCAAACAGATTTGAGGCGGAATTGAGAGTAATATTTCCGGATGTATTGGAAATGGTCGACGAGGTTCCCCCAATGGAAAGCTTTGTGGTAGGACTGTTGGTGCCAATGCCGACATTACCTTGATCATTGACATAGATGGCGGCATCCGTATCGCCGGCTTGAGCATAAAGGGCTAACCGCGTACCGGTTGTCGGCGATACGAAGTTTGCCGTGGGCGCCGTCGTGATAGTACCGGTTGAATTTCTGATCCGCACGTAATAGGCGGTTGTGCTGTTCACTGATTTGGTCGTCCAGTCCGTTGGAGCGGTGAATGTGATGGTCCCGTCCACGGTCAGAAGCGATGTATTATCAGTGGGGGAAACAGATGCCCAAGCAGAACCATTCCAATACTCAACTGCCATAGCACTCATGCCTACATTAGCGACGACAATATCCGTATCAATTGTGTTGAAAGGATGATCTAATCCGATATAAAATGATCCGGACCCGGCAGCTGCAGCCGGCAGGATAATAAACGGGGTCCCACCGGTCGTTTTAGATTCAGTGGTATTATCCGTGAATGAACCGGTGTCTGCAGAGACACAAGATGCACCGCTACAGGTTTGAGCGATATCAAAGTATGTTGGTTTCAATGTGACAACGCCTCCATCTCCTACAAGAAAGTCGACGTGTGCTCCGTCATAGAAGCCCGCAAGATCGGTAACGCTATTTGTCTGGATAGTTATTTTTTGGGATGGTGATGTCGTCCCGATCCCGAGATCGCCGGCGCTGTCCAATCGCATTTTTTCAGCAAGCACATCGTTGCTGAGTGTAGAAAAGGTTAGCGCTGAATTATTGCCGGTAATAGAGGTCATGAGCGAACTGATACGACCGGATTCAGTGGAGATACCCATGTCACCGCGGGCTAAGTTGAATGACAGGCCCGCTCCGAAATTGTCATATGGGGTATTTGGATCCCGGCGCGCAAAAATGCCTGATGGTTGCACGGTTGCCGTGCCGCCCGTATCATCAACGTTATTGAGAGCGGTGATGTCGCCTGTGTCTCCATTAAGCATGATAAGAGCGCTGGCTGTTGAAGTTGTGGAGCGGTCAGCTGCCAGATTGGTGCTTCCTAATGCGATGCTTCGGTTCACGACTGGATAGGGGTAAATAAGATTATTCGTCTGGGTCATGATGGGTTCGCCATTCGCGCCCATGAGTCCGGTAGAGCCGGTTGCTCCCGACGGCCCATTGGTTCCTGTTGACCCCGTGCTTCCCGTCGGGCCGTTACTTCCTGTGCTACCGGTAGCCCCCGTAGCGCCCGTTGGACCACTGGCTCCCGACGACCCAGCGGTTCCCGTTGCCCCCGTAGATCCGGTTGATCCAGTTGGTCCGTTATTACCCGTCGCACCGGTACTTCCCGTTGCACCCGTACTTCCAGTGGGGCCCGCCCGGCCCGTCGTGCCGGTTGGTCCTGTGGGCCCCTGATTTCCCGTTGCCCCTGTAGCACCCGTACTCCCAGTTGGTCCGTTATTGCCCGTTGCCCCTGTAGCACCCGTACTTCCCGTCGGGCCATTGTTGCCGGTTGCACCCGTACTCCCCGTTGGTCCGTTATTTCCCGTTGCACCCGTTGCACCCGTACTCCCAGTTGGTCCGTTATTTCCCGTTGCACCCGTTGCACCCGTCGCTCCCGTGCTTCCCGTTGGTCCATTGTTTCCTGTGGCACCCGTCGCACCCGTAGCACCCGTACTTCCCGTCGGGCCATTGTTGCCGGTTGCGCCCGTGGCTCCCGTACTCCCAGTTGGGCCATTGTTGCCGGTTGCTCCCGTGCTTCCCGTTGGTCCATTGTTTCCTGTGGCACCCGTCGCACCCGTAGCACCCGTACTCCCAGTTGGTCCGTTATTTCCCGTTGCGCCCGTGGCTCCCGTACTCCCAGTTGGGCCATTGTTGCCGGTTGCACCCGTACTCCCAGTTGGTCCGTTATTTCCCGTTGCGCCCGTGGCTCCCGTACTCCCAGTTGGTCCGTTATTTCCCGTTGCGCCCGTGGCTCCCGTACTCCCAGTTGGGCCATTGTTGCCGGTTGTCCCCGTCGGTCCCGTTGGTCCATTGTTTCCCGTTGCACCCGTTGCACCCGTACTTCCTGTTGGGCCATTGTTGCCGGTTGCTCCTGTGGCTCCCGTACTTCCTGTTGGGCCATTGTTGCCGGTTGTCCCCGTCGGTCCCGTTGGTCCGTTATTTCCTGTAGCACCGGTTGTACCGGTCGGACCGGTCGGGCCATTATTTCCTGTAGCACCTGTGGCTCCCGTACTTCCGGTCGGGCCATTATTTCCTGTGGCACCTGTTGTTCCGGATGGCCCCGCACCTCCCGTTGCCCCTGTTGCGCCGGTAGATCCCGTCGGCCCATTGTCGCCGGTCGACCCTGTAGCTCCTGTAGCACCTGTTGTTCCCGTTGGTCCATTGTTTCCTGTGGCCCCTGTCGCTCCCGTACTTCCCGTCGGGCCGTTGTTTCCTGTAGCTCCTGTAGCACCTGTTGTTCCCGTTGGTCCATTGTTTCCTGTGGCACCTGTTGTTCCGGTCGGACCAGTTGGTCCATTGTTTCCTGTGGCACCTGTTGTTCCGGTTGGCCCGGCACCTCCCGTTGCCCCTGTTGCGCCGGTAGATCCCGTCGGGCCATTGTTTCCTGTAGCTCCTGTAGCACCTGTTGTTCCCGTTGGTCCATTGTTTCCTGTGGCCCCTGTCGCTCCCGTACTTCCCGTCGGGCCGTTGTTTCCTGTAGCACCTGTTGTTCCGGTTGGCCCGGCACCTCCCGTTGCACCTGTAGTTCCTGTTGTTCCGGTTGGCCCGGCACCTCCCGTTGCACCTGTAGCACCTGTTGTTCCCGTTGGTCCATTGTTTCCTGTGGCCCCTGTCGCTCCCGTACTTCCCGTTGGTCCATTGTTTCCTGTAGCACCTGTTGAGCCCGTCGACCCTGTCGACCCCGTTGGTCCATTGTTTCCTGTGGCCCCTGTCGCTCCCGTACTTCCCGTCGGGCCGTTGTTTCCTGTAACTCCTGTCGACCCCGTTGGTCCATTGTTTCCTGTGGCCCCTGTCGCTCCCGTACTTCCCGTCGGGCCGTTGTTTCCTGTAGCACCTGTTGTTCCGGTTGGCCCGGCACCTCCCGTTGCACCTGTTGCGCCGGTAGATCCGGTCGGTCCGTTGTTTCCTGTAGCTCCTGTTGCGCCGGTAGCACCCGTGCTTCCCGTCGGTCCGTTCGTTCCTGTTATTCCCGTACTACCGGTTGGACCTCCTTGACCTGTCGACCCCGTTGGTCCATTTGTTCCTGTTCCTCCTGTTGTTCCTGTAGGACCTGCATTACCTGTGGCACCCGTCGCACCTGTTGTTCCTGTAGGACCTGCATTACCTGTGGCACCCGTCGCACCTGTTGTTCCTGTTGGTCCTTGATTTCCCGTTGTCCCCGTCGATCCTGTTGGGCCATTGTTGCCGGTTGCTCCTGTGGCTCCCGTACTTCCTGTTGGGCCATTGTTGCCGGTTGCCCCTGTAGCACCCGTACTTCCTGTTGGGCCATTGTTGCCGGTTGCCCCTGTAGCACCCGTACTTCCTGTTGGGCCATTGTTGCCGGTTGCTCCTGTGGCTCCCGTACTTCCTGTT
>JAHFKK010000007.1 GCA_023245335.1 Candidatus Gottesmanbacteria bacterium | reverse complement strand
TTACCGCTGTGTATTGAGAAATTTTAGGCATTTGTTACCTCCTTGTTATTTTTTGTAATAATCTACACCGACGGTGGTGCCGTCGGTGGCGTAAAGTTTGTGGTATATTTTTCACCTTGTGTAATGCTGAGAGCGTCTATTAGTAGTTTCCCACCAACACCATTAAAACAAAAAAAATCGTTGTACATGACGTTAAAACCATCAGGCTCAGGTGATATATATTCCTTAAATAGCGCCCCATTTAAAAAGACTTTTATTCGCTCTGGCAATATCACGGCGGCATAATGATTATATATACCAAATGTGAAAGGTATGGGATATTCGTCTGTTGCGATTGTATTGCTATATGTATCATAAACATTATCTCTCATATAGGAACAAGGATTCAGCCCCTCCTCAATATGAAACCAACATTCATACATCATATTAATCCAACCACCTGGAAGTTCTTTCCATCCCCAAATATCAATTTCGCCAGACACCATATTTTCATACGTCCACTTAAACCAAAATTCATAAGTTAATGGTGGCCAAAATTCATCTGTCGTATTAGCTGGCTCATACACCATCTCAAAATGTGATGCTTGAGTTACATGACCAGCATATTGGCCAAACTTTGCATCCGAGTCTAATATAACATCATCTGCATGAAGAATATAATCACCCGGATATTCCATATCCCAAACATAATCAGGTTGGTCAACTGCTGTTTCAAAATTGTGGATGAAGTAGTAGTCCATGCCTGCGCCAGGGTAGCTCTCAAACCCGATTATTTTTGCGCCACTCCATTCTTGATCTTCAAACTCTATTAATACCCTTCTGCCCACGTTGAACGCCGAGGCATTGTAGGTCATATATTCAATTGGTATATCAACCAAAGAAGCTTCCTGATTTATATCAAGCCCCTGCTCACCTACTGCCACGTCAAGCGTGACTGACGCGGTGTCGGCTTCTTTGTCCAGTTCCGTAATTGTTCCCACTCGGTAGGTAGGCATCCACTTCTGCCAGCACGGCAATAAAGCTTTATTGTAAAATACAGCCGCACCGGTCGAGACGCCAGAATGTTGCAGCTTGCCCAATGCGTTGGTTGTCGCACCGCCCGGCAGGATAATTATTTGATCGCCTACTCCATTGATTTCAGCAGTCCCTACTGTCGCGCCAACGGCAAGATTTTCCGTCAAATCCGCGCACCATGCCGACAAAGACTCATCGGCCATAGCAGTAGTCAGTCGCGCCTGTTCTTTTTGTAGAGACTGTTGTTCGACTATTAAGCTGGCGTATGTCATACGCGCTCGCGATACGGACTGCTGTTTGGTTAAAACGGCAGTCGTGGCGTCCGTGACGGCCTTCCTTGTTGTCTCGTCAACCATCGCAGCAATGGCATCGTTTAGGGTTGTTTGAGCGGAGGCCAATTCTGCTAACGCCGTGTTGACGTTTGTTGTGGCCATGGTGATCAATCCCACCAAATCGGCCAGACGTGTTGTGATATCAGTTTGACGCGCAACTGATTTGCCAGCATCTTTGACTATCTTCACATTATAGAGGCCAGTCGGCCCGCCGCTGTTAATTGTCGCCTGTCCCATTATGCCTCACCAGCTTCCATTATCATCTGCACTGGCTCCGCGCCGACAAAGTAGCTGATATTCCCGACGGTAAACCTGTCGCCCGGATCGTTGCTATAAATGCACACGTCGCCGCATCGTAAAAAGAGATTAAAGTTCGCCCGTACGCGCCGCTTTCCATTGGCCTGCAATCCATAATAGGAGACACCTGTTATTGTGCGCTCACTGGCAACCGTTGACGTGACTGTCTTATGCCCGGATAAAGTCACCGAGTCATTTCGTGCGCCACGGTCGATCTGGATGCTTTCATAATCAACACGAGATATTTCTTCCATCTGTGCGCTGCCGTCTCGCATGAGATAGCCTTTTTTTATTACAATTTCACCGTTTGCCCGCGCCACAATATCCGCCGCGTAAGTGGCCGATGACGGCACGACAACCGAAACGTAGGATGGGTCGCCGTCCCTCATCCGCGCCTGAAAAGAAGACATCGGCAAGGTCAAGTCAGACAATCCGTCCGGCGCACCTGTCAATGTGCAAGAGAAAATGATTTTTGCCGCTGATTGCTGCGACAATGGGATTGCCCAGATGTAAGACGGATTGCCTGGCGCCAAGGTGGCCGTGGCGATTGGAATTAAAAAAGGACTCGCCCCGAAATAAGGCGATAATCCAATTAAAGTCATTTCCAACACTGGAATAAACGAAGTGGCTTTGTTTACAGGAGTGAGGCCATCAATAGTCATCAATGTGACTGGTAAATAATAAATATTTGTCGTTGGCGCGTGTCCCGTTAATGTCATTTGTGCCGCAGGCACAAGTGCCGCAGGCACAAGTGCTTCTTCACTCCCCCATGCTCCCCATGCTGGTTCGGTGGCCAGATAATTTCGCACCCTAAAATTATTAAAATTCGCATAATTAGTTTCATATCCAACATAACAACCAACATATTGAGGTGCAGTCCCCCAACTATAGCTATGCGATACCTTTTCAACGTCATTGACAAATAACTTGTGACCTGTCCCGTTTTTCCTAAAACTATAAAGATTCGTATTCCTGGCATCAAATCCCGTGTCTTTTGTCCCTTCGGTTAACCCACCGCTTTCGTCTTTAACGATCCACTCATCGTAAGAGGTTGAGTCCAACCAATACCCAATTCCTATTGTTGCCGTTACCTTAGCATCATTTATCACCAAACCGGATTGATAATTCCCCCCCGATAGGCCATATTGCGCGGCAATCGTCGCATCAACAGCATAATTATCTGTTGGGGCCACCTGGTTTTTGCTTGTAATTACAGAATATGCGCTTGCACCACAGGTTCCCCTTAATATCCCTCCTGTTTCGGCCCAAGTATTTAACAGAACTTCCCATTTATCTGTATCAAGGGAATTATCGTCAAAATCATCAAAAAACAGAAACGTATTTGCCCCGTTGCTCACCGCCGAAGCACCAGAGCTTCCATAATACATATAGAACGTGGTATCAGATGTTCCGATCGAATCGAACTCAATCCAGACCGTTGCAAGTTGATTCGGCGTCGTTCCACTGATAGATTCAATCCAGTAATCAAGAAGGGTAATCCCGTCGGCTTTCGTGAAACGCAAGTCATTAAATGTGGAAAGGCATTTTCCGCCACAATCGACATTTTCTCCTATTGCACCGGAAGACTCACCCAAAAGAAGTTTCATCTGGTAATTGGAAACAGCACCAGAAGCCCTGCTTAGGGTAACGCTCTTTCTGTAATCATATCCGGTTAGCCAAGCCATTTAAACGCCCTTAATTAGTAATTATCCCACTTGTGTTCCATTGCGTCGTCCAGTCTATCCCGCCGACCATAACGTCTGCCGGTGTCGTATCATATAGGATATAGCCGATAAGCGGATTGACGATTGCAGGTGACCCGACTGACTTTTCGGAATACAAAATCCCATAACGGAAAGTGGCTGTCAGTGCAGTCCACGTCACGTCATTAGCGTCAAACTTTCCGGCAGAAGGCGAATCAGTGCTAGTGATAGCCTGCCCGGTAAGAGCTTTACCACCTGTGGTGTAACCGTTGTCGGGACTTGCGATTGCCACAACTTCCGGGGAAGGTGAAGCGGTAACATCTGCCAGCACATCATGAGCAACTGACGGCGTGTAGTCCGATGTCACCAGCATGAGTTTGATCGTATCGGTCAATAGGTTGATTGTCCCATTCATAACGTATTTCCGCGCTGAACTGTATAAGGTGAAAGAGCTTGCCATTTTTATATCTCCTTTAATCTGATATTTTTCTGTTGACCCAAAGCGTCAATGTCAGTTTTCCGTCGTCAACGACGTAGCTTTCCGGCGCGACTTCATAAGCTCCGTCATCCGTAGTGACGTTGATCAATGAGTAATTTTCAACAAGGTATTGCGCGAAATTAACGGCCTCTTGAGTAGCGTCAAGCTCGATCGCGGTAATAGTCCGGTCGCCGTCGGCAAATCCCAGGTCAGCAATCATCACACCGCCGTCAAGCGTGGCCGTGCGCGAGATTCGCCGGTCGGCTTTCCGGTTTTTCAATTCTGCGTTTCGGTCGCCGCTGAATATCCGCGCTCCGTCAAGATCAAAAGTGATTGTCGATAGTCCGATCATATACCCACCAAGAATTTCTGGCCTTCTGCGTTGGCCCTAATCTGAATTGCGGAAAGAACCTCAAACATAAACGCCTCAAGGTGCGGCTGTAAGCCTGCGCCATCAATTTTGATCATAGCGTCGCCTCTTGATGTCGCCTCTGTCCTAGCCTTAATTGCTTCGACTTCGGCCTCTGTCATTTGCTTCTGAAGATCAAACGTTTCACGCCTTATTTGAGCTTCTTCCTCTGCCATCCTTTTTATGTCGCCATATTCAATCTTACCGCCCATTCCAGCCATGTTGCCGACGAGAGAGCTTAACGTGTTGCCGGTACTGGTGATGGTATTGTCGATGCTGTCAAAGACCGCGCCGATTATTTTGGCGTTGGCTTCAACGTTGGCAATGTCAAGCTTTGCTGTCCACTCAATGCTTTTCTGGATTATCGCGGATTGCTCTTTGATTTTGGATTCGTCAATTTTGGCCTGTATTTCAACGATCTTTTGCGCGGGGACTGCGTCTTCAATCTTTTTTGATGTGTCGGCCAGGTTCCCGGTGTCGGTTTGAGTCTGCGCTTTTACAATGCGAGTTGAGCCGTCGGGAAATGTCGTGATGATCATCCCATAGGCTTTTTCGATTGACGAGCCGTCAGCCTGGACGCCGACAGTGACTTTCTTCAAGTCAGGCACAGCATCGATGCCTTTTTTTAATGTTTCAATCTCCTTCGTGGCGTCCGCTTGATTTGTTACGTCGACTTTGGTTGTCTTGTTGGTCGGCAGGCCGTCAACGTTCTGCTTGTAATCCGCAATTTTTCTTTTTGTGGACTCAACGGCTTCACCCTGTCCGGCGAATGCGTCACGCGTTTTCTGCGAGGATAACGCCAGCGCGTTTTGAGCGTCGTCAAGCCCCTGTGATAAGACTTTAACTCGTGAGGATGTCCGGTCAATATCTTCCTGCGCGTCATATCCGGGGATATAATCCAGCATATTTGCCGCAGCTTCAGCGGCCAGCGCAAACGATAAGGCCAGTGTATAAATGGCAACCTTGATTGTATTAATGCCGTTTTCTATGGAAGTCGTAGCAACATTAAAAATCTTTTGCGTGGTTTCCATGTCCAGGCCGAGCGCAAGGATAGCAATGCTCAATGGCCCGAATGATTTATACAGCACACCCAGAGCCATTAAATTGCCGATGCTTTGCTGTGTGTCTTTATCCAATCTGTTGAACGCTTCAACCGCGCCGTCAATGACCATGATAAACGGAGCGAACACCTGCCCCATACCTGCCGTAAGATTAATCAGCGTGGTGATGGAATCGATAACCCTCTGAAATACTTTTTGGAAAACTTCGCCTTCGGAAGATCCGGTGAACAAGTCTCCGATAGATTCTGATATTCCTTGTAAAGCGTCGATTAATTTACCGAAATCAACCTTAGATAACGCATCCGGCAAAGATTCTGCTGCCGCTTTTCCCCACTTGGAAATATCTTTACTGATTTCATCCAGATACAAAAACAAAGAATCAAATGCGCCTGCGTCAACTGAAACTTTAAGCCCTTTAAACAAATCAGAAAAAGAACCTGATATTCTCGCGGCCATTGGCTCAAGTTCAGTCCCGATGGATACCATCAACGTCTTTGCTGTGTTGGCCAGCATCTGACTTTGATTACTAAACGTGTTGACCATCTTTTCATAAGCGGCTGATGAACTACCTGCTGATTTGCTGATTTCATCCATGGCGTAATTAAAAAACTTCATCCCGTCGCCGGTCAGTTGCATTGCGCCATTAAGCGCCCGCACCTCACTAAATAGCGTCGCCATTTTGTCAGCACTGCCGCCTGTGGCTTTCATTACTGCGGCCAGCATTCCTTCAAAACCCTTGGCCTTTAAAGCTGATGCGCTGAAATTTAATCCCATTGATTCGGCTGCTGCTGCGGCTTCTTTAGACGGGGAAACAAATGTTGTTATAACGCCCTTAACCGCTGTTATGGCTTCGGATGTTTCCATGCCTTTAGCTGTCAGCGTTGATATTGCGCCTGATAGAGACTCAAACGAAACGCCAAATCCTGCGGCAATACCGACGACAGCACCCATGCTCTGACCGAGTTGATCAATGGTCTGTTTACCGATTAAAGTGGAGGTAAAAAATACATCGTTAAGGTGGCCTATATCCTCAACTTTATAGCCGTAGGCGTTCATTGTTCCGGTCAACAGATCGACGGTGGTATTCAGATTGGCGTTGTTGGCGACGGCCAGCTCTTCGGACTTCCGCATGAAATCTAAGGAATCAGTCCACTTTATGCCTGCTTGCGCGGCTGTGTAGAGTGCGCCGTTGATGTCGTCCATTGATTTGACCGAAGTTGTCGCGTAATTTAAGACGTCACCCCTATATCGGTCAAGGTCTTTCCCGGAGGCGTCAACGGAAGTTGAAATGAGCGCAAATGATTTGTTAAAATCGCTTGATTCTTTGATTGCCAGAGCCATGCCGCCGACAACCAGAGCGAGAAGTGCGGCGTCCATCTTAAGCACGGATGTCGCTGCGCTGGACAGAGGTTCGGCCATCTTCCGGGCCGATGCGTCAAATTTGGCAAAGTCGCTTTCGATATTGCCGATCACGCCGGAAAGTTCGTTCTTCCCGCCGAATATTATTTCAACAGTTTTCGACAAATCAGCCATGAGTGCGCCTATTTTAACGTTTTATAATACTTATCCCAGAGGTCAATTTCCGCGTTCGTCAGGAAACCCTGCGGGAATATGTCGGGCCGTATCTCGTATAAAAAACGCCCCCTCTGATGACCCAATGCTAAGCTGGCCCGGATGCTGGCGTCTCTAAAGAGGGCTTCGGTTTTCCCGGCATTTGCCCTTGCCCGGTCAGTTCCATGATTTTGTTGGTCAACTGATAGAACTCCACCGGATAAGTCTCGCACAGCTTGACGGCCAACTCTTGATTGCATTCCGGGTCAACCGAGCCGATGACTAAATGCTCGATGCGTTTGGATATGTCCGCCGGTGTGCCTTTTGTCAGACCCAACAGTTCCTTAACCGCTGTTTCCTTTTCTTTGGACACGTCCGAGGATAAGGCCGACAATATAGTCGCCATGTTTTTGCTTCTGTCAGCGGCTTCATTCGCCCGTGCGAGTTCCTGCCCGGTCAGGCCCCTGACCGTCCAGACGGCCTCTTCCCCATCGGGGAAAAAGTCGCGGAGGTCAGGGACGGGAACCGAGAAAGTCCGTTTGACGAATTTAGTTTTTAAAAACTTCTTTGCGTCAAATTTCATAATGTTATCCAATCACGTCTTGCGCGGCTTCTTCGGAACTGATTGTGCAAGCCGCTGAAATCTGATCACCAGAGGGGAAAGTCCGGGTAATGCCCAGCGTACCCTGGCACAGCACATAAGGCGTCGTGCTGTCTTTGTCCTGAAAGAATTTGAACCAGAGATTTGAGCCTTTCATACCGATCAATCCATCGGAAATACCGTCTTGCAGGTAAGCAGTGAAACTGCCCTGGTTGAGCGTTGAAGATGAACTGCCCAACGTCGTTTGATAAATCTGTTTTGAGGCCACGGAGTAACTTGTTTCAGGCGGCACAAACGCGTCGCATTTGGTGATGTCGGTGAACTGCGGCTCGTAATATTGAGCGTAAACTTTTTTAGCTGCACCGGCCACAGGAGAGGTCGCAGAATGAATCAGCGGGAGAGCTGCGTTGAATTTGATGCCTGCGTTTCCAATAACGCCAGCCGTAACATTGGCGCGTTTCTCTTCCCAAGTCGGGTAGTCGTATCTTTCGCAATGCGTACCGACAACCTGTTTGATTTCAGTGGCGTCAATAACTGCCGTGGCTGATGCGCTCATCCAAACCTGACCGATTTCGATTGATGTTAGCGGAATGTAAGGAGGCCCGCCAGCCACACCGCGTGTCGTAGTGAAAGACTCCCCCGCCGTGCCTTGAACCACCGCAATCGTCCCGCCGGAATTGATTGTGATTGAGTCCTTTTTATAAGGCGCAACCGGAGACACAACCGCCGGACGAACTGCCAGCACGTCCGTATCTGCGGTGATGGTTGTTAAAACGCCTGCAATATAACAAGTCCCAGCCGACACATCAACTGCCTCTTTGATTAGACTGACAGCGGGTGTAATAACGCAGCCCGTGACAAGCCCATTCGGTTTCACGTCCGGTTTATATCCTGATTTGTTTGACCACAAAGCGTCTGCGCTGCGAAAGTCCTTGTGATCTCCTTGATCGGTGAGCGCCACAAACGCCACTACATCCTGTCCTGATTCGTATTGTAATTTTGCATTTTCAGCAGTTGCCATGATATTGCCTCCTAAAGTTGTTTAATTTCGTCCGATTGTAATATACCGGAGCGCGTGTTCTTTGCTCTGGATTGCCTCTATCTTATCCCAATGCTTCCCCAGCTCACCGGCCCAGAAAGCGCCATTGCCGCGTATTTTCGCCCAATTAAAACCCAAATAATTCGAGTCCATGTTGTGTTTCGTCGCCATTATGATTCAACCAACGTTGACATCTATTTCCTCAAATCCCATTGCGGCTTGAATTGCCGCTCTGTTGTGTCCGTCGTATAATCTGACAATATTACCTTCCAGCTTGCCCACGGGAGCGAGATTGCATCCGTCGAGCATGATACTAAGGGCAGTTTCAATCTCGTAGTGGACGCGATTATTGACGGCTTCTTTGACATATTTTTTGTCATGGTCTGAGAGCTTTTCCGGTAACTGTTCGCCCTTTGAATCGTAAACTTTCTTCACATATTCGCCGGTGGTAATATTCCTGATCCCAGTCCAATATTGGTCAAAATGATTCTTAAATAAAATGTCTTTGGCTTTCTTCCTGTTACCTTGCACCAAAGCGAGATAAGCCTCGTATTCAAACGTATCAAGCAAGGCGTCGCCCCTGTGATGGATTATATTTTTGACTGATACTTTCATGGCGTCCCCTTGAAAAGATAGAGCGGCCCCATCGACACATCGGAGAATATTTCAGCTAATCCGCCGTGCCATTGCTCGAACTGCTGCCGGGTAATCCCGCGCCCGCGCACATTGACTTCCGGGCAGACTATGAGAACATTATCCGCAATACGTTTCGCTTCGAGAAATGCCTCACGTTCAACCGGCTTCAGGTGATGCCAGACGCGCAAGGCGACAATAACTTTGTAATGCTTTTCAATCGGCCACGGCAAAACGCGGAGGTCATGATTGATTGTCGGCTTGTAATCATAACCGTGAATTTTAAACTCTTCGTTGTCGAAATCCAGCGTATCAGAACCGACAACCAGCGATGCCCCCAGCGTTCCGATTTCCAGAACGTCCGAGGGATCGTCAATCTTTAAAGAACGGATAATGTCGATTGCAATTTGATGATAAGGCCAGCGGTCGGCGTAGTCGATGCCTTTGGCAGTCCAATGGCCGTTTCCGGTCTTGACTACATTCTGGACATATTTTGCATAATTGATGAACTCAAGCATTCAACCAATCCCCATCCGGTGCGCCCAATAATTCCATTGTCCAGCCGGACATTGAGCGGACATTGTCTTTCACTTTGTCTAAGTTATTTTTCCAGCCGTCCCGGAAAAACGCGTATCCGTCGCCTTTGGCGTTTGTGCCTTCCAGAGGGCAACCACACAGGATGATCTTTTTATAACCAATCCCCAGAGCGGCTTGAACTCCCAGCAATGCCGAGGATCCGGTCGGTCGCCAATGTTCCATGATGTAATCAGCCTCGTTTGTGTTGCCTGCGGCGTTGTGTTTGATCACCTTGTAATCAATATTCCCCCCGGAGGCTTTGCGCCGTTCTTTGATAGCTGGTATTTCGTCCGGGTGAAACGTTGCCATGTATTCAATCCTTCCAAGGTATTTATCCACCGCGTCAAGGCCGATAGCCATGTAATCGTAGTCAGCTTGTGGCGCGTTTTGCATGTCGTCTTTGAGACAGGGCGCTGCGCCTATCACAATCAACGGTTTCATTGTGCCGACGGATCTCCGATCTTTGTCCAATATGTGACCATGAGGCCGATTGACGCCCCGGTCACAAGTTCGTTTTCTTCGGTCGGGTTTCCCAGCCCGCCCTCTGTGTAAATCAGACTTTCCGCGTACGGCTGATCGTATGTCACGGGAGACGTTGCTTTCGGCCTGCGCCGATCCCACGTCTGCGAAGTGAAACATTTAATCAGGTCGCCCAAGATCAACTCAGAATAAACAGACGGGTCAGTCGATCCGAAAGCGGCCAGTCCGTCGATCTTCACCGGCATGACGTGTTTTACCTGCCCGTGCATGTATGTCGCCGTCTCAACTTGCGGAATGATGTTGACGCAAGGCGTCTCGTTTGGTGAAACTTTTGTCCGGGCGCGATATGCTTTGAGGCCGATGCTCGTTGCATAGGTCGAGGGCTTAATAACGGCGGCGCGGGTGATTAATTCCTGAATGATGAGTTCTCTGATTGTGGACATTATTTCACCGCCATTTTGACGGTCATGCCGTCATTCTCAATCACGGATGCGACTGTGTAGGTGACGCTATCGACAACAAACGTCTCGCCTCTTTCCGGTGTTCTGCCGATATCCGCGAACAGGCATTCAATGGTTTTCCCGGTCATCCATGACTGCGTGTCAAGGTCAGGCTGCATATCAACCGCAATGGATAATAGGACGTAACAAGTGACCCCCGCCCCGGTAGTAGGCGTAAACGTGGCCGTCTCGCCCATTGTAGCGAACATATTAACCAGGTCGGTCTTGAGTTGCGTCCTTAATCCCATATGTCCTCGGTCATCAGCGGTATGCCCATCTCATCCCTAAGCAGGCGCGTTTCTTCGTCTCTGATAGGCCGCTCCGTTGTCTCTCCCGCGTAAGCAGGCACAAGGTAAACGTCGGCGGCTTCTGGTTTTATCAATGTCGGAGCGTCGCTCATAATTACCTCACGCTGTGGACGTAAACGCTATATGTCGTGTCAAGTGTCTGCGTGGGTGTGAAGCGTAACGCACCCACCAATGCCTCAATGGTCAGGATTTTAGAGACATCCTGAGAAAGTCCGGTCAATAATACCGGCGAACCTTCAATTTCCATGAAGACGCTGGCCCCAGACTGGCACATCTCAATTTTGAGTGAGCCTGCGGACGGCTTTGACGGAACTTCGATTGTCACCTGATGCCGGGTCATATACTCCGAGCCTTCAAGTGAGATTGTCTGCGGGCCGTCTGCGGCTTCTTTATCCGTGATGCTGTTCTTTATTTGGTCGTACATTTTCCCTCCGTTCCGTCCCCCAGCCGCCGCCCGGAGGCGGCAACCAGGGGAAGGGGAAACGATTAAGCGGTGATGTTGCTCATGAGATAACCAGCACCGGTAAACACAAATGCTTCATCGACGTTGTGGCGAACCCGGATGATGTTGCTTCTGGTCTGATCTTCACGGTAGCTCTCGACGTTCAGGTTCGAGGGACTGTCACCAGTCCACAGGAATGAACGGCCCAGAGACGGATCGCGGAGGTCATTTCCCATTGCGACTTTGGCCAGAAGGACATATTCATCGTCCCAAATATCGGCCAGGGTAAACGCTGCGCCTTTCTTTTTGCTGTCGTAAATCGCACCGCCAACGAGAACTTTATCGACACCGAAATACTGAGCGAGAAGGTTCTTCTTGGCTTCTTTGGTTCCGTTCTCAACGGGATTCGTGTAACGGAATGCGGTCAGAATTTCGCTTGACCGGATAACGTTGTTGAAAACCTTGATGCTCATAGCCATGACATTTGGAACCAGTCCGCTTGCGGCCCGCATTGCTTCTTTTGCGGTTTCTACGTCTTTAAGAGGCGTACAGGTGGCCACTGTTGACCATTCAGTTCCGACTCCCGCCGTGTTGGTGATATTGCTGGTGTTGAACAAAGCTGCTGCGATGCGTTTTTCCTGTGCGCGTAACAGAATGTCAACGGCGCGGGCGTTTGCAATAACTTCGCTATCAAAATACCGAGCGTAAAGCGCGGATTCGACATCGTCAATCTGCTCTTCCCAACCGTACTCTTCACATGTGTACGTGCCGGTTTCAAACTGCCAATCAGAGCGCGGATAGTTCGCACGCGGAGCGCGTTTGACTGCGGGCATTTTCAGCAGAGACTCAATGGGAATCTTCGGGTAATATGCCGACTTTTCAGCCACCTGAAAAATGGGCATGAGTTCGAGACCGATAAAGCCACGGTCTGCCGCGTTGATATAATATTCATACGCCAGCGACGCGAGGTCGCTTCGTAAATCGGTTGTTGCTGATGTAGGTCTTGCCATTTGTGTATCCTCCTATTGAGTTAATGTTAAGCAGTCAGGCACTTGCGCGTGACTTCGAGCCAAATTCCAGCCAGGTAAAAATCAACGTCGCTGCATTCGCCATCGGTCGGGTGCAGTACCAGTGTCAAAGCGGTCGGAGCTGCGGGTGTGTCACCCAGAGCGATTGACAGAGTTTTTTCCTGCAAATTAGTGGACGCGGCAAATTCGCCGGACGTTCCGCCGCAATTCGTGTCAGCCGAAACAGCCGCGCCAACAACGTCAAAATAAGCCTCAACGGTGAAGGTCGGAGTGTTGGCCGGAGAAGCGGCGGCGGGGCAACCGAGCAAGTGAAGAACTGCGGCGGCGCTGTCGTCGTAATCCTGCGGCAGAATGAAATGAGCCACAATGTCGTCGGGCGTGGCGTTGGCCGCCCACTGAATTACAGACGATTTGCCGGAAATCTGCGCGATACCGACACTGGCCGGGGAAGCGGCATAAACGGTCAGAGCCGTTCCGTCTTCTTTGCTGATTCTGTCAGGAACAATGGTATATTGAGCGGTCTTAATACCCCTCATGATTTCCTGCGTGGCCGTTTCAACGTTCGTTCCGGTGATGATAGTCAGCGCGTCGGCAATCGATACGTTGGCGGCAGAAGTGGATTTCACGCCCCACGGACAAACTTCAATCACGTCGCCGGATGCTCCAGCGGCTTCAACAGCAATGCCCTGAGCCGATCCGGACGATGCGTCGGATATTTTACCATCAGCCGCCCCGTAAAGGACTGTTCCTCTGGCAATGGCCGAGTCAACAGTGCATTCCATTTCGATCGTGCCGGGATAGTTGTTCAGTTTGCAGGCGACTTCGTTGCCATCGGTCGCTGCGTATTCGGTGACACCAATATAATCTTCACCGGCGTCGGCGTAAACCACTTCGGGCGGATCTGTGGTAGTTGCGGGAGATGCCGTCATAACCTTAACCCGTCTATGTGCCGCTAAATCTTCACCGGCGATAAATGTTTTGATCTCTTTAACTGTTGCCATATCTTTTCCTCCTATCGCGCGTTGATGCGCTTCAAATAATCTTTGTGTAAATCTTCGTGTTCCGTTGCGACTTTCATGATCGCTTTACCGCGTGAAAGTCCTTCTTTCATGAGCCGGTCAACCGCCGCCTCAAACGTGTCTGCGTTTTCCTGTGATTCAACCGGCTCGACTGGTGCAACAGCGCCGTCAATCATTGCCTGCGCCTGCGCTTCCTGTCTGGCTTTGCCGGCAAGGATAATTCTTTCTGCAACTTGCCCGGATGTGCTGATACCGTCGGCAATGGCGTCCGCGACGATCTTCTCGTTTCCGGCTGTTGACAGCTTCTGAATTGCCATGATCCGCTCGCGCTCTGCTTCTGCGCCTGCTTTCATGCCTTCCTCTTTGCCCTGCATTTTTCCCACTTCGATTCCTTCGTTGTGTCCAGCCGACCGGCCCTCATCAACGTAAGACTGAATCAAATCAGGATGCTTCATCTGTAATTCTTCTCGTGTCATATTTGACTCCTTTTCCTTTATAAGTTGATTTGTTGTAACCGTGATATTTTGGATTCCGTCAACGAGGCCGACTTCCACCGCCTGCTGACCTATAAATATTTTGCCGTCCGCTGCCGGGAGAATGTCCTCAACCGAGTCCTTCCCCCTGTTCGCTGCGACGGATTGAACGAAAACTGAATAGATATGATCGACTTGAGACTGGATATACTCGCGCCCCTCAACGGTCAGCGGCGCGTGATTTGAGGCAATCCGCTTGTAAGCTCCTGCGGTTATTTCAGTCCACTTTTCGCCGAACTGCTTGTCCTGCTCGGACACATCAACGTGTGTTGCCACAACTCCGATTGAGCCGACGGAAGTTGTGTCGTTGGCAATGTAAATCTTATCAGCAGCGGATGCTATCCAATAGGCCGCTGACGCCATAATCCCATCACCCACGGCAACAATGCTTTTGCCATTTCCACGATGTGAGTTGATCTTTGCGACAAGTTCCTGTGTGCCGTCAACCGTACCGCCGGGTGAGTCGATTGACAGAATAATTCCATGTACTTCTGTGTCGGCCATGGCCATGTCGATCTGATTTCCAATATCGCGCATCGAAGTTCCGCCGAACAGCGATGAGAAAAACGTCCTTGACTTTGTAAGCACGCTGTCAATCGAGATAATCGCCACACCATCCTTTACTTCATACATATTCATCGCCGGACTTGCGGCGTTGATGGCCTTGATGTCGATCTTGTCTCCGCGCATGTGCGTCTGATAAATGTTGCGGATTTCCTGCATCTTGTCAGGCTGGATCGCCCAGGGCGACGTTAAAATATCAAGTATCTTCAAGATCATCCTCCTTGTCTGGCGCACTTTTCATCGGAGCGGGTGCGTTGGCTGCCTGTACCGTCTGCCACATGCCCGCTGCTTCCATGAGTCTGCGTTCCTTAATTATTCGCGGATAGTTGCGCTCAAAATCCCCGCCGGTGAGTAAAACCGTTTCTTCATCCAGCGTTGACAGTCCCAGATTAAGCCGCTTTTCTGATGCGTTGACTTCTTTCATCGGGTCAATCTGGCCGGGAGCGTCTCCAATCCAGATCGTTCCGCAATATGCCTGTCTGGTTTTGATGTCGTCGAAATATCCGGGTGCGCTGATGCGGCCAAAGGCCACGGCCTCAGTGAGCCAATTCTCATAGACCGGCTGGCAAAAATGTTGCTGTAACCATGCCCGCCGACACCGGAAGAAACGCCATGACTCCAAGAGTGCCGCCCTGCTTGCACTGTAAGATGATGAGAAATGCCTGATCAGCACTTCATACGGGATTTCGAGAGCCATGCCGATCTGACGCAATATGGCGGTCACGAACGGGTCAAAAGCCTCATTGGGCCTGCCCGGATTCGCCGTCGAGACTTTTTCTCCTGGCGCAAGGCCGACAATGGCTCCATTTCCGAGTTTATAGTCTTCATCTGAGCTGGTCGCTGATGTTTCAGTCGTTGGATTGAACGCTGGTATCGGTAGATTTTGGCCGGTTTCTGTTTCGACAAATACGGTGAACATGCCTGAGATAACCGCCGCCATGAGTTCGGCCTCTGTGTATCGTTCAAGCTGTTTGAGTGATTCGATAACCGGAGCGAGATAAGGGACGCCCCGCGACTGGCCGGGACGTAGGACGTTGTAAAGGTGAATGACATTGCGGAGGCCGGTTCGATTATTGAAAGCAGGTAGTAAATCCCATTCCGCACCGCTCTGATAAACCGCGCCTGGGTGCTGTTTCAAAACGTGATAAAAAACAGGTGCGCCATAAGCGTCTTTTTGGACACCGCCGGAAAGCAATGCTGTATTGCTCAAATTGTTTTTGTTGGTTACGCGGTCGCCTTCGATCATCTGAATTTTAAGCATGTACGGATTAAGTCCGCGCCGGAAACGTGTCATGAGTGCGAAAGCGTCGCCGTTTTCGAGCGTCTGCCGGAATGCAAGCGACTGGATGTCATTAAAAGTCAGCGTCCTTGCACAATCGCATTCCTGCGAGTCTGCCCATGATGACCATTCACGCTCGACTTCTGATTCCCATAGTTCCGCTTCCTCATCGTCCATCTTGAGATAGGCCCGGTCAATTCGTGATTGTAGTTTCAGGCCGGTTCCCACGGTATTATTGACGACAAGCGAAATAGCGCCGGTGGCTATCGGTGAATTTCTGACAAGGTCGCGGGAGCGTGATCGGAGTTTGCTCAAATCGGATAAAACGGAACTGTCGGCGTCGGTGTTTCCGGTCAGCCAGGATGACAAAGATCGTTTTGAGTTGGATGCCCCGCTGTACCCGCCGACAATAGCCATTGCAGCGCGAGCCTGCATCCTCTGTTTTGCCCGGACTGGATCAATATATCTGATTGCGCGGTCAATAAAGTTTTCGCTCATACCGGAGTTGCCCCCCTGATGACGATTCCTTTGCGCCCGCCGGATAGCTGCGAGACTTTCTTTTCCCAATAATCAATTTTTTCTGTGATTTTGCCCGCGTCCGCTCTTGTGAGCGAGCTTTGGCCATGTCCGTAAGACTGTCCAGTGGCGACTGCCGCGTCTGCAGCCAGCCATAAAGCGAGTTGTGCTTCAGCTTGCGCTAATGTGATAACTGGCATTATTCCCCCTGTTTGGAGGCATTATAAGGCCGGTTTTTGGTGTTTTTCGGATATGAGGGCTATTTGGGCATAAAAAAACGTCAAATAATTGCTATTTGACGCAATAAAAACCTTGACAATGGTTTTTTATTCAGAATCTTCCGGTATTTCTTTCATTGTTTTCCGAGTTAATGCAAGGAAATAATCATCCAAATTTTTTTGGTGTGCATACCATCGGCCATTTATTGACACGGCAGGCATCCCCATTTTAACAAATTCCGTAAATGACGGCCTGGCCAGTCCTAAATAATCCATTATCTGCTGCGAGCCAACCAGCAAACCGCAATCCTTCACCATATAGCAACCCCCGCACTGTGAACTTTTCGGGCTTTCGGAGCGACAAGCCCCGGAGAATTGACGCGCCCGCGAAACAAATTGACGCCGCCGCCTACCCATTGAGGCTGCGCCAACGAGACGGCCAGCACTTCAGCATCGAGTAAATGGTTGTCTTTCCTGATGACCACCCATTCCTTCTGCCCGGCCCTATTTATCCGTTGTTCTTCGGCGGTTATCTGCCGGAAATAGTCAACTCCCGTGTCTTTGTGCAAATAGAGAGCATTCGGCCCCTGATCAATGGCCTGTTGCAATCCGTAATAGACATGCTCTTTCATGGCGTCGGTGTTGATCTGGATTATCCTAAACCAGTTTGGAAGTGACTTACCGGACGGCGTGGCCATGAGCGGCTCACCGATCTTGAACCGGTTTGACAGCGTTGTCGAGCTGCCCTTCGTGCCGAATAGTTGCGGCCCGCGTCCATAGTGCTTGATGATCCACCAGTAAGCGGCCTCTGTCATTGACACGTCGCTTTCTTTGAACTTTGTCCCGCCTGTGTCGCGGGCAACTCTCCAAATCGGCAGAGATCCGCTTCCGTCAGCGTAAGGATAGGTGGTGTTGAATATCAGATTGTCCAAATCTTCTTCTGTCGGTAAAAATCCGTAATGAATGAGCCACGAGGTCATATCATTGGCCCAGGCCCGGACAACAAACCAATACCCCTGCATCTGCTGATCGACGCCACAGGTCAGCGCGACGACATTGGCTGGCAAAGATTGAGGTTCAAGTTCGCATTTTGCTTTTAACAGTTGGTCAGAGTTGCGCCCTAAAACGACTTGATTCCAGACTTCACCCATTGAGGTATTTGTCCAGACTTTGAGCGTTTGCGGATCGTCTTTTGCGGCATAGAACTTTTCGGCAACCTGGCCGAAACTTACCCACGGTGAATATAACTCGTTAATCCAGAACCCGGCAACCTTGCGGGCTGCTGGGTTGTCCTTGCGCCATTCGCCATTAGCCACCATCCTGGCCTTGTCGTTGTCCGTGATGATCTTCTGGCAACTTTCACACTCATAGTGAGCGTTCCACGGTTCGCCTTTAGGCCACTTCACCTGTTTAAAAGTGAATAGTTGAAACGTGCCGCAATGAGGACACGGGACATAATACCGGCGTTGATCGGATGTTTTGAACTCCTGCTCAATCCGGCTTGTGCCTTCATCGGTCGGCGTGGAAAAAATACCGATCTTGCGGTTCCAGAATGTTGTGGTTCTTTTCGCCGCCAGTGAAATCGGATCACCTTCCGTTCCGGCGGATGCCGGGAAAGCATCAACATCGTCACACAGCACAACCCGGATAGGACGCGCCCGGAGAGAAGCGGCAGAGTTCGCGCCAGCCACGGTGATATGGCCACCGTAAAAGCTGTTATGTGTCGGAACCATTGCTTTGCCAGCAAGATATAAATGTGAGGGACTATCAACCGAAATACATTTTACTGGTACTGATTCAACTAATTTAACGCCGATAATATTTCTGCGATTATAATTTTTGTTTAAAGTTTGATTTCTTTCTGTTTGCCTTTTTAATTTTCTAGTCAGCCTAAAAACAGGCATCATATCAAACGAGACAACAAATCCGACACGCCAACTTGTTTTGCAAATATATTTTTCCCCATTATTGTGACATATTGAATCGACTGAATTAGTCGTGTGCTTAATGCCAAGACTCGACAATAATTCAGATATACCATCAATAATTTTTTTATTTGTATTAACAAATACACACATCCCTCTATTTTCACTAATTGAACCATCCGTGTCCATTAACCCCTGCAATAATGCCAATCTTTGATTAGTTGATGCTCTTAAATAAATATCGGGAATATGTTTTAAACTTTCCCCTTTACCTGGTCGCCTAATTAATCCCATTTCATTTAAGGTCATCCTAATAGCATTAGATTTGATTGCATCACGAGGTTCATTTAATCTTCTTGCGCGTTCTTTTTGACGATGGCATTCGCAACAATGACCATCGGCAGTCTGCCCTACTTCGCTTCTGTTATGCCCACGGACGCAATGCGTTTCTTTTCCAAATAGCGGGTCTAAATTAAACTGGAAAACATGACCTTTAGAGCATAATCTTCCTTCACCTTTTGCCCCGGCATTTTTTAATAGATCAAACATTTCAACATCATCTAACCCAATTGTAATTGTCGGCCTATGAGAATCACCGTCTCCTAACCAGACTCCAAATATATAAGGGTCAATCGGTAATTCAATGTCAGGAATATTTAAAGAAGATGCTAATGGAATTGAATATATATATCTTCCAAACTTATAAAAGTTTTTTGATATATCAAGTGTTGAAATTGTTTCTCTGTGTATGATGCTTTTTTTATTTACTACCTTCCATCTTTCAACAGTCCATAAATGCTCTTCATCGGCAATTATAGAACTTCCGTCACTGAATAATATTTCATAACACGGTCTATCTTTACTGATTTGACCTTCATGGGTAACATTGCATTGATCGCCAGTTTCGGTGAAAACTATATCACCTACATGAATATCTGACATGGCCTTCCATCCCGAAGGCGTAGGTATAGGCGTATCAATAGCGATTGCTTTGTGCAAGACCGTATTATCTCCATCGCGGGCCTTCGTATCAGAGACTTTCTTTGTCAGGCAAGGCGTGTCGCGGATCATTGTTGACAGCCTGTCTTTGCTCCACGACTTTGCCACATCAATCGTTGGTTCCACTATCAGCATCGGCGACGGATCGTAGTCAATGAAAAAGCCTATGACATTGTTAGCGATTTCGCTATTATGCGTCGGTACCATTGATTCACCAGCAAGATATAAGTGAGTTGGTGAATCAACTTGAATACACTTTACTGGTACTGACTCAACTGGTGTTATATCAATGATTCGGCGGCGGCGTGTTTCGGTTATCCGTCTTTTTTGTTGGTCAGCTTCAACCATTCGGTCAAGCTTTCTTTTCAGCCTGAAAATAGGTAAATCGTTATAAGCCATAAAGCTGAAACGATACGCTTTTTTGCCGAATACTTTTTTATTCTTATATGTGCAAGATGGTTTTTTTTCTGAACGGCGAACTATTATCCCAAGAGATGTCACTAATTCATAAAAACCATCAGCGAGCTTTTCTGATGTTGTGCAAAACTCTTGTCTGCCTTTAACAACACAATTTCCGTCTGTGTCCATCAGGCCTTGAAGTAATGCAAGGCGTTGATCAAAAGAAGCTCTTAAATACTGTGTGGGAATATGTTTGTTTTTCCACAAATTTAGCTCAGTTGCTTTTCGGGAAAATGTTTTTACTATTTTATATTTTTCTAATTCAACAGTGCCGCGTTTTCTTCTGCCATAATTTTTTGCATTCAATCGTGAACATTCGGCACAACCCCTATTTATCCATCCTAATATGTCTTTATTATGTCCAAAAGGGCAAACATTTTTTAATTTCCTGTCAATTCTTACGACATAAGCATGACCTTCAGGGTATGTTTCAGCCGCGAACCCTGCCAGAATAAACTCTTTTGTAAAGTGATCTGAATCATCTTTATGACAATAAATCCGTGCGCTATATGAATGCCCATCACCTAACCACGATCCTAACACATACGGATCAATGAGCAAGTCTGCTTCTTCTGTTTTAAGATAGTCTGCCACCAAAATAGCATATTTATTACGCAAACCTTTTTTAAAATCTTTTGCCATATCTTTGGTTTTGACAATAGTATTGCCCATGTTTTTACCATTACAATATGTGTCAACTTGCCATTGATGATCTGCGTCTGCGATTATTTCTGAATTATCTGAAAATGTTATTTTATAGCATAGATGTCCTGTCATGACATCGGTCATGGCGATGACGTTGCAAATATTACCCTTATCATCAAAGACATTATCGCCTAGTTGAATATCACGCATTGATACCCATCCATTAGGCGTTGGCAATGGTGTTTCAACCCACAATGCTTTGCCAAATTGCGCACTTCCCATCACTACAACCCGCTCAATGGCCGGATCACTGAATGCGTCCATCATCTCCCGCTGGTATTCAGCTCTCGACGTGTACCACTTCCCCGGCTCCGCGCTTGCCTCTGGACTTAGCATCCGATTTGCGTCCGCCCAGTCGCTTACGTTTAAAAGTAAGCGAGGTCTCGCCAAACTTAGCAGCTCCCTTATTGCAGGCAGTACGAGCGATTTGTTCAAGGTCAGGATTGGAGATTTCGTTTTTGACTTCAAAGATCATCCTTTCGGTAACGGATTTTATCTCTGGAATTGATAAACCATAGGCCAGAGGCGGAAGTTTTGACGGAATGATGTCGATTTTCTTAACGATGTTTTCCAGAACGCCGCCCCACATCTTTTGTGCAAAGGCCGTATCCAGCAGTTCGCCACGGGCCTTTTCCAGCTCCAATTCCTTTTTGTCGGCGTTTATCCTGGTCAGCCTGGTGCGCTCATCCGTGAGCGATAAGCTGCCGTTGCCCTCTGCAAGCTTCTGATAGTAGCAGGCCAGGGCGGTCATGGTCGCCATCGGATCGAGGATTTTCCCCTTGACAACTTTCGGCACTCTGTCCTCATCCGCGATCTGCCGATAGCGTCGGGCTTTCATTTTCAGCCCTTTACTCTCCCAGTATGCGACAAATTTGTTAAAGTCTATCTCGCCAGCCATTATTCAATCCTTTCCGTGGTATTTTGGAGCGTGACGATCGGTGCTGCCCCGTCGCTGTGCGGATGGTCTCCGCCTATCGCCTGCTTGTCACGCTTATCTTGGAGCGCGTGGGTCGGGATTGCACCGCCGCCCTCTGACTGGTCGCCAGAGGTTGCCTTTGTCACGCGCTTGATTCCTTTATACATACCCGCTCCGCGCCTTTCGATTTCCGAAAAGGGCAATATCGGGACGGTCAATCTGTTTTTTGCTGTAGGGTCGAGAAAATAGATATAGCGAAGCTGAAAGCCTTCTTTTGGTTTCCAGCCGCCCTCTTTGTAAATCTTCATGGAACTTGCGCCGGTTTCAAGTATATGATTCCCTTTTGTTGTTGTCGTTCTGCTTAGCACGCTTTTTGCCTGCTGCTGCTGCTGCTTACTCCGCCCATCTGTCAGGCTGGTACGGGAAAAAACAAGCGCGGGCCGCGCTTGTTCCTTTGCGCCACCGATTCCGGGCCGGATGCTGGTATCGTTGAAAGTTTCCCCTGTTGGCGCTTCCCATATCTGATTATTGACTTTGAGTCCGGTCAAATAGAACCCGCTCGCCCGGTAAATAGTCCCGTCGCCGCACTGCGTACCATCGGCAAACGAGATGATCCATTTCATCCATGGGTAAGTCTTTTTAATAAATCGCATGGCGTAGGCAATCGCACGGCTCTCGCCATTCCGCGGCAGCCAGTCAGCAAAGGCCAGCCGGTTCAATTCAAGAAATTCGTTCCAGAGCGTCCCGGAAACGAGGCCGACTATTTTTCTTTTATCCAATGACGGGCCGAACTGCATCGCCCCCCCACTTTCCCATCAAGGAAAACGCCCAAGTGCAACTGTGAATTATTTACCACCTTGCCCGAGTAGTGCAGGGACTTGATGATTTTATTCGCATCTTGCGAACTTATCGGCTTGACTATGATGTTTTTCGCGTCACCCACGGTTAAACCTCTGTGCTATGAAATAAAGGGCGTTTCCGTTGCTGTTCTCATTTACGGCACTCGTTGATCCTCCCTCGTTTTTCGCTTTCTTTATGGCCGCGTTTAACTCTTCGGCCTGCTCGTCATGGAGAGTAAAGGTCATTTGCTGAAAAGGCGCACGGTCGCCGTCTTTCAATTCTGGTGGTTCAATTTCATCAACATGGTGTAACCAATCCTCCGGCAGATCCACGCCCCAATCTTTCAGCGGTTCGTCGCTCCAGTTGGCCAGTAAATCAAAATCCCATTCACCAAAGTTTTCACCGTTGTCCTTGATAACTATCTCCCGCTCCTGGTCAGGCGTTAATCCGCTCATGACAATCACAGGGACTTCCGAGTATTTCAGCTCTTTGGCCGCCATAAGTCTCATATTCCCACCCAGCACGATCAAGTCACCTGTCCTATCCGAACATATACACGGGCGAGCATCGAACAGTTGTGGGCAATCCTTGAGCGATTTAACCAGCCTTTTAAAGTTGGCGTCACGTATCAATCGCGGATTGTCTGGATTCGGCTTGAGTTTGCCTATCGGCAGGTAGATTATTTCTTGTTTCATGCGTTTCCTTCCTGTGTGTCAAAATATTGACGCTTTCTGGTTGAATTGCGCCTTTTGCCTTGCAAGGTGTCAAAATATTGTCGTAGCTAAAAAATAAACGAGGTTAGAATGAC
>JAHFKK010000015.1 GCA_023245335.1 Candidatus Gottesmanbacteria bacterium | reverse complement strand
AATAACCATCCTCAAAAGCAAAGGTGTAAACATAATCGGGGTCTGCAACGTTTATTTCTATGTCATCCCAAACAGGGCTTGACGGGACGGGATAAAGACAAAACTGATTTTCAAACTTGTCAGGTCGCCAATACGCGAAAGGTTCACCGCTGCGGCCCACCCATGACGGATCGTCCTGCTGGATCTTCTTCAGCGTGATAAAGTCTATCGGTTTATTATCCCATGCCACAAACTTTGCGTTATGAAATCCTGCGGGGAATTGCAGCGGGACGATATCGCCGGGAACTTCGCCCATGAACGCCTCGAAAGGTTGCGTAGAGTGAACACCTTCATCCGGCGCGGTGGCTTCTACCAGTCCCCATACGGCCTGCGGTTCCCATCGGTGGCAAAAGACAATTTCCGCCTGCTGATGATAGCGAAGAGCCTGATAATTCCCGGTCGTGGACGAGAGAAAAGGCCACTCCCACTCCTGCAGGTAGGCAAAGTCATACATCGGCGGCACCCTGACGGCCTGAACGTCGTCAAGGTAATTGGTTTTCATCTGGATGTCGCGCTGGGAGTCGTTAAAGAGATTCTTCAACAGTGCATCAGCCCAGATATTCGCATCGGGATCGCGGAGAAAGCGGCGGATTCTTGAGAGGTTATTTGTCCAGGTCATCCCGTCACCGCCTGTTCTGTTTTCTGCGTCCGGTAGTACCAGGGCCTGTCGTAACTCGATGGGTACATGGTTTGGATGCCGAGTTTCTTCAGGTATTCGTTGTGGTGGTAGGTTGCCTGCTGCGCGTCGCCCCGGCTGGCGTAATACTCACCGACAGCGAAATGTACGGCTGCCCACTGGAAGATTTCTCTCAGTTTCACGCGGTCATAATCTTCCTCGTATCGTTTCGGGATGACTACACATTTTAGTTCTACGACCAGTTCCCCGGCGGGCTTCGGCCACACATAGAAAATGTCGGGACCGATCTGCCCGTATGCCTGCGGGTTGCCTGAATTTACCATCCAGCGAGGGTTGAAGTTGGTCAATCTGATCAGGTCGGTTTGTTCCAGGCGCCGCTTGATTGAAACCAACCAGGCGTCAGTCACCCAGGCGAAGCGGTCACGTTTGAAGTCCATCCGGTAGAAGGTCTGGCCGGCACGGAGTAGCATTTGATAGGTTCCGGTTACGGAGCCGGTGAGCATGGTAATTTCTTCGATGGCGTCATTGATGCTGTCGCGGATCGGGGCCATGCCGGTGCTGTCGTCCGTAAAGACATCAGGCGTGGCCGTGTTCTCCCCGATCATCTCAAGGACGTGCTGTTCGATCTCGGTCATTGACAGCCTCAGTTATAGAAAAGGATTACCATTATTACCAGTGCGTCTGCTGTTCTGTTGGTAATCGGGATAATGTCCGTTGCTGCTGCGTCGCCTATTGCCAGCTTCGCGGCTGTGTCTGCATTGGCAACAATTATCCCGCCCGCGTCTGAATCAAGAAGTTGAACAGTTCCGGCGTTGTCGGTTCTGAAAGTTGCGCTGTAAAGGTTCGCGCCTGCAATCAGAATACCGTGCGCCGATGTGGTGATAGCGGGGAGATTAAATGTCCCCGTCGTTGCACCGACGCTGGCATAATAAGTGAACATCTTAGCCCCGCCGGGTAAAGTAACGGGATTGGTATTTGCCGTCAGCGTTGTGAACGTCCCCGCTGCAGGAGTGGTGCCGCCGATTGCCCCAGGAACACCCATGTCAAGCTGACCGCTAAAAAATCCCCCGGCCATGGCTGGTGCCGCTAAGATCAGGAGCAATAAAACCAGTAGTTTTTTCATGGCCGCCCCCTATAGTTCGTGCGTGTAATAAACGACCGCCGATGCCCCGGTTCCGCTCAGTGTAAGCCATAAGCTTGAGCTATACCGCACTGGTATCTCCCACGTTCCGCCGCCGAAGCGAGAGGCGCCAACTACAACGAACGGACCAGCTATAACTTTGCCGGTCTCGCCGTCGCGGAGAGTGGCCGTCGCGTTATTTGTGCCGTCGGTCATTACAAGCACGCCGGTAAGGGCGCCCATGCTATCGGTAATCTGTCCTGACGTAGTCTTGGTTCCCGATGAATACGAGACGACCGAAAGCGCGGGCGCTGCTACCAGCAGAAGCGCTATCGTTAAGTAGAGTATCTTTTTCACTGTACCCCCCTGATAATGAGGCGGCTCCGGGATAGGGCCGGATTTAAGGTCGCCCACCGCCTTCAGATTAAATGAATCCGAGTTGGTGCATCCCGGTCCAGTTATCGCCGCGCTCCTGCCAATTCCCCATTTGGTGATCTTCCATCGTCAGGGGGTTTAGCTCCGTAAAGAATAGATCGCGGGCACTTACGGTGTCCTCGTCGTCGGTTACTGCTACGGTCGCTATGTGGGGGATCGCGTCGGCGCCGCCGTTTATTGCTGCCATACTGCGCGTGCTCAGGTAGGTTTCGCCGTCAATCTCCACCCTGTCAAAAGGAGCGTGAACAAAGCGATGGCGCTTGCTCTCGTTGCCCCACACGCCGAATCTGAAAAACACCTCGTTGAGCTTGCCCCTGGTCAGTACGTTGTTTGACATTTTTCTTACCTCCGAGTGATTCCCGCCCTATCTCGGTTGTTAAAAGTTCTTACCTCCCAAGCCGACTTTGATTTTGTCGGCATACAAAGCCTTGTTTTCTTCCATGTGGCGCCGGTACTCTTTTTCTCCAATTATCGGCGGTTGGCCGATGTGTCCGAGCTTGTATTGGCCGTCAAGGAAGAACCTGACTCCGTGCTGCTTTGCCTTTACACAAAAGGCAATATCTTCCCCTGCCCGGTAATCAACCGTGAACCACGGCTCCGGTACGCGCTCAAAAACGTCGCGTTTCATCATGCAGGCGCCAAATCCGAAAGCGTCAACTTCGCAAAGGGTCGCCGGCACTTCGATTAAAGGATAATGCTTGTGCTCGTCTGGGCTGTTGTCCTTCACGTAAACGATTGGTAGCGTCGGCCCGGTCCGTGAATAGTACAATGCAGAGATTGCGTCGATGTTGGGGTCGGCAAAGTTTCGCGCCAGGATACAGGCCAGATCGGGATTAAAAACGTGGTCTGCATCCATCCAAAGCAAATGCGTGTATTTCTCGCCGGTGTATTCGCATACATGGGCAAGCGCCTGATGTGCAAGAAAGTTTCTTGCCCAATCTACAACCATGCGCTCGGTAATCCCCATCTGGTAAATTTTCAGCCCCTGCATCCAGGACCAGGCCACCATATTCACCGTTGATTGTACCCATCGCGGCTCAGGAATCGAAATAGGTGAAAGGATGCAGACTGACATCTTCGAGAACTGCTTTTTGACCTCTTTGGTAAAATCGATCATAGGCATACCTCGTCCCACTTCCAGAACCGCGGGTGCTTGACAAGTTCAACGATCTTTTCCCAGCCCGATAACTCTGAGGGCTTAATGCGCGGGTTCTTGCACTTCGGGCAGCCGTGATGCTCACGGATATCCCACACGCTCACGACATGCCCGCAGAGGATACAGCGATAAAACTGCATACCGCCGCCCTCTACTTCCTGCCCTTGTGTGCTTACTGTTCCTGTTGCGTGATTTTCCATGCTTTCCTACCTTCCTCCCTATCAGGATTGACTTTGATAAATGTGAACCGCTGCTCATGACAGAAGTTAGTTAAATGATTACAGCAAAATAAAAGCACTCGCTTTGGTATCCACCACCTTATAAATCCCTGGTGCGGCACTCTTAGGCAGCGCGTCATTTCCAATGGTATTACGTCCTGTGTTCTTGCCCATGCGTTTGTCCCTCGTTTCTCCTTGGCATTGCACATGTGAAAAGAGAACATTGAGAAAACGTGTAAGTGATCGATGTACCCCATGCTCGCCGTTGAGGTGTGGTCGGGGACGTTGATTTGCAGCGTGCCCCCGTATTTCAATATCCGGGCGCATTCCTTAAATGCTTTCATCCAGTCGGCCAAATGTTCCATGACGTGATTCAGGTAGATGGAATCAACTGACGTGTTACGCCACGGCCAGGGAGTCTTGTTCAGATCCCAAATTACATCGGGGTTGCATGTTGAAAACCCATCCACGTTAATAAATCCTTCCAATTTATTGAGGCCACATCCAAGATTCAGATGCACCTGTTTAACATTTTCTCCCATTGGTGGCCTATCTCCTCCCATGTGTAAATCTTCGTTTTTGCTGCGCCCTCACTTAATCTTTTGAGGAGGCTCCTATCTTCCAGCGCCCTAACTGCTGCCCTTACAATTTCAAGCGTGTAGATCATGTAATCGTGAGGGTGAAACCTCGTTGTCAGCCCGTTTTTTCCGTCCTTCACCCACTCGGATGTTGCGCCCATGTTGCCCGTGGTAATTACCGGCGTTCCCGATGCCAGTGCCTGCAAGACAATATTGCTGCAAATCTCCGGGTAGTCCGTGGGGAAGATCATCAATTCCGCGCCGCCCAGGTATTGGGCAAGTTCTGGTTGAGGAACCGGATCCCGAAGCGTGATTCCTGCCTCTTCGCATGACTTGTAATCTTCCCCAAATCCGTCATCATCTCCCCTAACCTCGTTGGGGTGTTGCGCTTTAAGGTTAGAGAATGCCATCATACTCACCGGTGTCGTTACTCTGCTTTTTATAGCCTCGTAAATCAGAGGTAGCTTTTTCAGTCCCCGGTTCGGCGCTGAGGCGAAAATAAGAAAGCCGGGGAGCTTTGGCCGCGGGAAGAAAAGAGTTTTATCGACGCCATTCGGGATCATGAAAGACCTGCCGATAGTGGGGTAAAACGCCCGCCATATTCTCTCCGCGTACTGGCTCATGAAAACCGTTGCCGCGAATGCCTTGATGGTTTTCGGCTCGGGGATAAAACCGTTGTGAGGGAGGTCGTGAGTCCAGAGGATGCGCCGTTTTGCGCTGATTTCCGGGTGGCCGTTGCCTACTCCCCGGTTGCAAATTAGGAAATCCCACTCTGTGTCATCGCCCTTGGCCCAGTCCATGTTGATCCATGTTGTGCTGAATCTTGTCACTCCTGGGTTTTTTATATCTGCCAATACGCAAACATCATGCCTCTGAGAAAGATAATCGGAAATCTTAAAGAGGCTCGTGACCATCCCGCCCCTTGCTTGCGTTTCCAGGTCTCGGACTGTTTTTAATTTCGTCGAATTGTCAAAGAACAGTATTCGTAGTTTTTCCAAGGCCCTACCCCTGAGTTAAGGGGGGAGCTTTGTAAGCCTCCCCCGCGTTTCTTACAGTGCCCGAATGAACGCTTTGGCAGTCGTGTTGTACTGGCTCGACGTCGAAGCGGTGATTGCTTCACACAGGAAACCAAACGCCTTGGAAGTCCCCACGGACGTTGCCGGGGTTAATCCCCACTGATCTCCAACAACCGTCAGGTTGTCGCCCGTGACGCTGGATCCGGTAGAGGCGTAGATGTACACGCTGGACCGGTAGCCGTAGACCTGAACCAGGCCGTAGGCGCTATCCGCGATATCGGCGTCCGCTACCCCGGCGAATGCCTGCATGTCGGTCGTTTCCGGCTTGGTTACCCGTACCCCATTGACCGAAGCGCCGCAATCAAACACGCACGCATAACCTGCCGTGATGGTT
>JAHFKK010000014.1 GCA_023245335.1 Candidatus Gottesmanbacteria bacterium | reverse complement strand
AATAACCATCCTCAAAAGCAAAGGTGTAAACATAATCGGGGTCTGCAACGTTTATTTCTATGTCATCCCAAACAGGGCTTGACGGGACGGGATAAAGACAAAACTGATTTTCAAACTTGTCCGGTCGCCAATACGCGAAAGGCTCACCGCTGCGGCCCTGCCATGAGGGATCGTCCTGCTGGATGGTTTTCAGGGTGATGAAGTCTATCGGTTCGTTATCCCATGCCACAAACTTTGCGTTGTGGAATCCTGCGGGGAATTGCAACGGAACAATATCGCCGGGGACTTCACCCATGAACGCCTCGAAAGGTTGTGTGAAGTGGATGCCTTCGTCCGGTGCGGTAGCCTCAACCAGACCCCAGACGGCCTGCGGTTCCCATCGGTGGCAAAAGACAATCTCGGCCTGCTGGTGGTATCGAAGGGCTTGATAGTTTCCGGTTGTGGAAGAAAGAAACGGCCACTCCCACTCCTGCAGATAGGAAAAGTCATACATCGGCGGCACCCTGACTGCCTGCACATCGTCAAGGTAATTGGTTTTCATCTGCACGTCGCGCTGTGAATCGTTAAAGAGATTCTTCAACAGCGCATCAGCCCAGATATTTGCATCGGGATCTCGGAGAAAGCGGCGGATTCTTGAGAGGTTATTTGTCCAGGTCATCCCGTCACCGCCTGTTCTGTTTTCTGCGTCCGGTAGTACCAGGGCCTGTCGTAACTCGATGGGTACATGGTTTGGATGCCGAGTTTCTTCAGGTATTCGTTGTGGTGGTAGGTTGCCTGCTGCGCGTCGCCCCGGCTGGCGTAATACTCACCGACAGCGAAATGTACGGCTGCCCACTGGAAGATTTCTCTCAGTTTCACGCGGTCATAATCTTCCTCGTATCGTTTCGGGATGACTACACATTTTAGTTCTACGACCAGTTCCCCGGCGGGCTTCGGCCACACATAGAAAATGTCGGGACCGATCTGCCCGTATGCCTGCGGGTTGCCTGAATTTACCATCCAGCGAGGGTTGAAGTTGGTCAATCTGATCAGGTCGGTTTGTTCCAGGCGCCGCTTGATTGAAACCAACCAGGCGTCAGTCACCCAGGCGAAGCGGTCACGTTTGAAGTCCATCCGGTAGAAGGTCTGGCCGGCACGGAGTAGCATGTGATAGGTTCCGGTTACGGAGCCTGTGAGCATGGTTATTTCTTCGATCGCGTCATTGATGCTGTCGCGGATCGGGGCCATGCCGGTACTGTCGTCAGTGAAAACATCCGGCAAAGTTGTTGACTCCCCGATCATTTCAAGAACGTGTTGCTCGATCTCGGTCATTGACAGCCTCAGTTATAGAAAAGGATTACCATTATTACCAGTGCGCCTGCTGTTCTGTTGGTAATTGGGATAATGTCCGTTGCTGCTGCGTCGCCTATTGCCAGCTTCGCGGCTGTGTCTGCATTGGCAACAATTATCCCGCCCGCGTCTGAATCAAGAAGCTGAACAGTTCCGGCGTTGTCGGTTCTGAAAGTTGCGCTGTAAAGGTTCGCGCCCGCAATCAGAATCCCGTGCGCCGATGTGGTAATGGCCGGCAGGTTGAATGTTCCCGTTGTTGCGCCGACGCTGGCATAATAGGTGAACATCTTAGCCCCGCCGGGTAAAGTAACGGGATTTGTATTTGCCGTCAGCGTTGTGAACGTACCCGCTGCAGGCGTGGTTCCTCCAATTGCCCCAGGAACGGCCATGTCAGGTTGTCCCGCAAAGAATCCTCCCGCCATGGCTGGTGTTGCGAAGATCAGGAGCAATAAAACCAGTAGTTTTTTCATGGTCGCCCCCTAAAGTTCGTGCGTGTAGTAAACAACTGCCGATGCTCCGGTTCCGCTAAGAGTAATCCATAAACTTGAGCTATACCGGACGGGAATTTCCCATGTGCTGCCACCGAAGCGAGAGGCGCCAACTACAACGAACGGACCAGCTATAACCTTGCCGGTCTCGCCGTCGCGGAGAGTGGCCGTCGCGTTATTGGTGCCGTCCGTCATTACCAGCACGCCCGTCAGCGCACCCATGCCATCAGCTATTTGCTTTGAGGCGGTTACTGATCCCGACGAGTAGGACACAATCGAGAACGCGGTAACGGCAACAAGCAGAAGTGCTATTGTCAAACAAAGTATTTTCTGCATTATATCCCCCTGATATGAGGCGGCTCCGGGATAGGG
Source organism: Candidatus Gottesmanbacteria bacterium (assembly GCA_023245335.1). Classification (GTDB taxonomy): domain Bacteria; phylum Patescibacteriota; class Microgenomatia; order UBA10105; family UBA927; genus UBA927. The sequence goes on along the minus strand of JAHFKK010000014.1, from coordinate 3,426 downwards.
CCGGATTTAAGGTCGCCCACCGCCTTCAGATTAAATGAATCCGAGTTGGTGCATCCCGGTCCAGTTATCGCCGCGCTCCTGCCAATTCCCCATCTGGTGATCTTCCATCGTTACGGGATTAAGCTCCGTGAAGAATAGATCGCGGGCGCTTACGGTGTCCTCGTCGTCGGTTACGGTTACGGTTGCTATGTAGGGAATCGCAGACCCACCGTTTATCTCTGCCATGCTGCGGGTGTTGAGATAGGTATCCCCGTCAATTTCCACACGGTCAAAAGGAGCATGGACAAAACGATGCCGCTTGTTCTCATTGCCCCAGACGCCAAATCTGAAGAATACCTCGTTCAACTTGCCTCTGGTTAATACGCTGTTGGACATTTTATTTACCTCCGAGTGATTTCCGCCCTATCTCGGATGTTAAAAACTCTTTCCTCCCAATCCGACCCTTATTTTGTCGGCATACAAAGCCTTGTTTTCTTCCATGTGGGTTCGGTACTCTTTTTCTCCAATTATCGGCGGCTGGCCTATATGCCCGAGCTTATATTGACCGTCGAGAAAAAACCTGACTCCGTGCTGCTTTGCCTTTACACAAAAGGCAATATCTTCCCCTGCCCGGTAATCAACCGTGAACCACGGCTCCGGTACGCGCTCAAAAACGTCGCGTTTCATCATGCAGGCGCCAAATCCGAAAGCGTCAACTTCGCAAAGGGTCGCCGGCACTTCGATTAAAGGATAATGCTTGTGCTCGTCTGGGCTGTTGTCCTTCACGTAAACGATTGGTAGCGTCGGCCCGGTCCGTGAATAGTACAATGCAGAGATTGCGTCGATGTTGGGGTCGGCAAAGTTTCGCGCCAGGATACAAGCCAGATCAGGATTAAAAACGTGGTCTGCATCCATCCAAAGCAAATGCGTGTATTTCTCGCCTGTGTATTCGCATACATGGTCAAGCGCCTGATGTGCAAGAAAGTTTCTTGCCCAATCTACAACCATGCGCTCGGTAATCCCCATCTGGTAAATTTTCAGCCCCTGCATCCATGACCAGGCAACCATGTTGACCGTTGACTGTATCCAGCGTGGCTCTGGGATAAATATCGGCGAAAGGATACAGACGGACATCTTGGAAAACTGCGCCTTCACCTCTTTGGTAAATTCGATCATAACGCGTCCTCGTGCCATTTCCAGAACTGCGGGTGCTTGACAAGTTCGACGATCTTTTCCCAAAACGACAACTCTGACGGCTTGATGCGTGGGTTCTTGCACTTCGGGCAGCCGTGATGCGCTTTAATGTCCCAGACGCTAACGACATGGCCGCAAAGGATACAGCGATAAAACTGCATCCCTTCGCTCTGTATTATCGTGTCATCGGATACCTTGAGATTTTCATCTTTAGCTTTCCAGCGATCTACTGATTCTTCCATTTTTCCCCTTCCTCCCTATCAGGATTGATTTTAATAAACGTGAACCGCTGTTCGTGGCAGAAGTTCGTTAAATGATTGCAACAAAATAAAAGTATTTTCTTTGGTATCCACCACTTTACATATTCTTTATGAGGAACACGCATGTACTGCGTCATCTTCAGTGGTATTACACCCTGTGATCTTGCCCATGCGTTTGTTCCTCGGTTTTCTATCTGGTTACACATGTGGAACGAGAACGGAGAAAAAACGTGCAAATGATCGATGTATCCCATGCTCGCCGTTGAGGTGTGGTCAGGAACGTTGATTTGGAGGGTTCCGCCATATTTTAGAATCCTCGCGCACTCTTTCAAAGCTGCTATCCAGTCCGTCAGGTGCTCCATAACGTGATTCATATAAATGGAGTCCGCCGAAGTATTACGCCACGGCCATGGGGTCTTGTTCAGATCCCAAAGAACATCGGGGTTGCATGTTGCGAATCCATCCACGTTTATGTATCCCTCAAACTTATTGAGGCCGCATCCAAGGTTCAGATGCACCTGTTTAACATTTTCTCCCACTGGTGGCCTATCTCCTCCCATGTGTAAATCTTTGTTTTTGCCGCTCCCCCGCTCAATTTGGCGAGCAGTTTTTTATTCTCCAAAACCTTTACCGCGTTCCGTACCATTTCCAGCGTGTATATCATATAGTCGTGAGGGTGAAACTTTGTTAAGAGCCCGTTTCGTCCGTCCTTCACCCATTCGCATGTTGCTCCCATATTCCCTGTGGTAATCACCGGTGTCCCAGATGCCAGTGATTGCAAAATGCTGTTGCTGCAAATCTCCGGGTAGTCAGTGGGGAAGATCATCAATTCAGCGCCGCCCAGGTATTGTGCGAGTTTCGGTTGAGGCACCGGATCGCGGAGTGTGATCCCAGCCTCTTCGCATGATTTGTAATCTTCCCCGAATCCATCATCATCTCCCCTTACCTCATTTGGGTGTTGCGCCTTAAGATTTGAAAAAGCCAACATGCTTACAGGTGCCTTTACCCTGCTTTTAACCGCCTCGTAGATCAGGGGGAGCTTTTTCAGTCCCCGGTTTGGAGCTGAGGCATAGATCATAAAGCCGGGTACTTTAGGCCGTGGAAAGAAAAGGGTTTTATCCACACCGTTCGGGATCATAAAAGACTTACCGATAGTGGGATAAAAAGTCCGCCAGATTCTTTCCGCGTACTGGCTCATAAACACTGTCGCCGCAAATGCCTTGATCGTTTTTGGCTCAGGGATAAAGCCGTTGTGGGGAAGATCGTGAGCCCAGAGAATCCGCTTATGGGCTTTTATCCAGGGGTGGCCGTCCCATGTTCCCCGGTTGCAGACCAGGACATCTTGTTGGGGTGCGGTTTGCCGGATTACATCATCTGGATTAAACCAGACCGTTCCGGCTGCCGTCTTTCCCGGTTCCTTTATGCTAGCGAAAACCGTCACAATATGCCCCGCGTTGCTTAGGTAATCGGAAACTTTGAAGAGGCTCGTGACCATTCCGCCCCTGGCTCGTGTTGCCAGATCATTCACGGTGTCAAGTCTTGTCGAATTGTCAAAGAACAGTATTCGTAGTTTTTTCAAGGCCCTACCCCTGAGTTAAGGGGGGAGCTGTCTAAGCCTCCCCCGCGTTTTGCTTACAGTGCCCGAATGAACGCTTTTGCGGTCGTGTTGTACTGGCTCGACGTTGAAGCGGTGATCGCCTCACAGAGGAAGCCGAACGCCTTGGAGGTCCCTAAAGACGTTGCCGGGGTCAAGCCCCACTGATCTCCTACCACAACGAGGTTGTCGCCCGTGACGCTGGATCCGGTGGAAGCGTAAATGTAAACGCTGGACCGGTAGCCATAGACCTGAACCAGGCCGTAGGCGCTGTCTGCAATATCGGCGTCCGCTACCCCGGCGAATGCCTGCATGTCGGTCGTTTCCGGCTTGGTTACCCGTACCCCATTGACCGAAGCGCCGCAATCAAACACGCACGCATAACCTGCCGTGATGGTT
>JAHFKK010000013.1 GCA_023245335.1 Candidatus Gottesmanbacteria bacterium | reverse complement strand
CCGCCGCCACAGCATCAAATATGATCGTCATGTGATATCGCGCCAAAGTTGCCGGGCGAACGAGCACGAACTGTGATAATCACATGATCGACTGACCCAGGCTCCCCCCGTTAGATTTCTGGAAAAACATCGAGGGGCGGGGAGGGCTTATGGACGTGAAGCTCGAATTTGTCGTACCGGAAGAGATATTGCAACTGGTCCTGCTTTTCGAATCTTTGCCGGAGGACAAACAGGAAGAGGTCTTGCGAATCATGGACGGTTCGGGTAGGTGGTCGAAGAACTAAACCGCAAGGCCCGGCCGGTATCACCGGGCCAGAGGCGGCAAGTCTAAAAGCGTATAGATAAATGACCGTCAAGAAACTAAAGATCGAACCGCGCCTCAAAGACGGCTTATGGATTGTCGATACCGGGCGGCACTTTGACCGACGGATCATCCGCAAGTTCAAATCGCAAAAGGGCGCCGACTTCTTTATTGACCATGACCTGAAGCCGGAAATGGCAAAAGCGGACAGCGATATCCCGGCCGCCATCCGGTCATACCTGACCTATTCCGAGAAGATCAAGCAAAAGGCGGCGTCGACCATCCGATCCGATGCGGTCCGGCTCCGGGTCTTTTCTGAATGGACCGCCGCCCGCCATATCAAGAGCTTGGCCGCATTGACCGAAAATCTCATGCGGGAATTTCAGGAGTTCTATTTTGCCAACGCCCCGTTTACTCGTAAGCCGAACCACTCCCGCGGTCGGACGGCTACCGCAAATACCTGGAACAAATACCGCCAGACCGTTTCGACCTTTTTGAACTGGTCGGTCAAGCGGGGCCTTATCGAATCGAATCCAATATCTGACTCTGAGTTCATAATTAAGACACAGCAAAAGATCCCGGAGATATTCAGCCGGGATGAACTGACCATCCTTTTCGACTATCTTGACCGCCGGGACCGGGAGGCGGCCGCCCGCATACCTACCGGTACGATATTCCGCTTTCTGGCCTATACTGGACTCCGACTGGGGGAATTGATCGGCCTTCTCCGGGCGGATGTCGATATGACCGCCGGACTGATCCGGATCAGGAAAAGCAAGGGAAAGCGGATACGGTCAATCCCGATTCACCCGGATTTACTGCCGAGACTACAGGCGCTGCCGGCGGGTGATTATCTTTTCGACTCCGGCCGGAACGAGCCCGCCTATACCGCCGCATGGTATTGGTCGGTGATAAATGAAGGCTGCCGGGTTTGCGGTATGGCGCACCGATCGGTTCATGCGTTTCGGCATACCTTCGCGGCTCATTTGGCCATGGCGGGGGTTGACATCGGAACGATTATGGAACTCCTCGGGCATAAGAATCTATCCGTCACACAAATTTACCTGCACTTTTCAAGCGGCCATAAGAAAAACGCCATAGATGCGCTACATTTCTGACGCCCCAGACGGCCAAAGGAAACGCGGCACGCTTAGGCGCGGGGATATGGGGTTGAGTCCCAATGGCCGTTACCCCGGAAAACGCCTCTCAGGGCCTCGCAGGAGGTCGATTTCACACGAATTAATTCACACCACCACCCGCTCTTTCACAAAACGTGAAAGAATTGCGGCATTTTGCGGCAAAAAGCGGCATCATGTGAACGGTTCGAATCCCCTTGGGGTCAAGCAAAAGCCCGTAAGTCATATAGATATACGGGCTTTCGTTGTTAGATTATGAGCTTCTTGGAACGGCGATCTAACCTATCTGTCTTTCAATGGGTTGCGTTTCAGGATTCACCGTTTCACGTGGAACCTTATCATTATTAATATCCACCGACTTTTCTTTCCGATGAATTGCCCGGTTGACGATCTGAATAAAGCAGGCCATGAGCTTTTGTTCGCCGTTCATCTTCTCTGGAAAGAAGAACGACCGGAACGTGGCTTGACAGGCGGAATAGCTGTCATGGCAGGCGGTATTGTGAATAATAACCATGCCATACCCCTTCCGTTTGGCAACCAGCTCGGCCTTGCGGAAGTCGCGGATTTCCTCTGATAGATAATGGTCGAATTTGCGCAGGTTGCGCCAGGTAAGCAGGAGCCTTTTGATGAATTGAAAAATAAGCATAATGCACCTCACGGTTTTTGGTTGCGGTCTATTACCAGTCTTCGACAGAATCGGCAAAAACTTTAGCAATAAAAAACCCGACACCGGATTTCTCCGGGTCGGGCAGACCGCACCAAGAGCCTTGCGGCTCAGAGGCGCGAATTAGGGGTGCTGGGCCATTATTAATTTTTCACCCGGCCTTAAAATTATCGGAAGCGGATTGATTGCAAGGATAGAATTTTGGAATTTGCAATATAGCCGAAGCAGCCGGAAACAAAGCAATTCCTCGGCAGAAGCGATCATCCGATAATATGTGGCCCAGTCATAGTCTTGCTTAACAATCATATAATCCCAGAATCCATTATATTCCGCCATTATCTTGACTGCTGGACAGCCGTCATATTCGATTGATTCTTGGCTGAATTTTATCTCTGATTTTTCCATTTAATTAATCCTCCATTTTGGCTACGGTCTGAAGGCAGTATAGCGAATGGGGGTTTGTTGTCAAGAATAAAAACGGATCAGGATTTCAATGATTGTTCGATATCAGCTAATACTTGATCGGGGTATCCAGCCATGATTTCGTGATCGGGCTGGGGCGAGGTGTAATGATTGGTTAAGCACGGCGTCGCCTTTGTAAGCCTAAGATCATTTCCGCAGGTGCAGTTCATGACAACAATAACCCAAAGACTATTTTGCCCGGCAATGAATCCGGGAACCGGATTGTGACTCCCACACTTCGGGCAGATATAGCAGTAACTCATAAAAGACCGATGACATGAAAAATGGATATTTCAATCAAGGCAACTATGATGCCAATAATTATAGACACAATCATTGATGCTGCGAGCGTATGATGGAATATAAAATAATTCCAGTTGTATCTAAGCCGGGCAACTACGTCATTATTGTGCTCAATTCTTAATTTGAGTATGAGATCGTCCAGGGCCTTTTCTATTTCAGTCCTGTTATCCGATCCGAGCCGTCGCGCCATTTCAGGTGTCAATTCCAAATGCTGTGCGATGCGTGAAAGGTTATCGGGCGCGTAGATTATGGATAATAGGGACGACATGCTGCGAATATGACCACTGAATTATCGATTGTCAAGAATAAAAAACGGCGGGTATGTCACTCCCGCCGTCCTTTCAAAAGGAGAATAATCCTCTGGGAAGAGGATTTCTTTATGACGGTGACATGAAGTTGAATGGAATACTCACGCCGACCGCGCCCTTGAAAGTTGAACGCTGATGGCCGATACCCCATAATCCTTCGGCGCCACCCCAAAGCGAAACGAAATTCGACAGATTCCAGTAGATGCCGACGCCTGTCGATGCTCGCAAATAATCCGCGGGCAGAAGGTCATCGATCTTACTTAAATCAATACCAAGAGTCAGGAACGGATAGGGTGCTTTTTCAATAGGTTTTTTCAGGAAAAGGGCACTCTTCAGATTGCCGGATAATAGACTGCCAGCTTCTCCGAATTCTCCAAATCCAGCAGCATAAACCGCACCCTGGCCGACGTCCTTTACGCATCCGGATAGGCCGAATTGAAACATCATCTTGCCCGATGAAGTCGGATCGGTCGAACCGATGGAACCGAAATTACCATAGGCAAAATGGATTCGCGTCGGCGTTATGAGCGGCTGCTGCGCCACAACCGGCGGGGCCGCAATCATGAACGCCATGAACGCGGCGATTAGAATCAAGAGCAATCGTTTCATGTTTTCCTCCATGAAGGTTATGGCCCAAAGGCCGAGTTATCCATTTCTGGGCGGAATCGGAACCACTTGCTTGAAAATCTTGTCCCAGAATTTGATCGAGAGCCCCCAGGCGATAAAGGAACCGGCAATAACAGTCGGCCAGGCTCCCCAGAAAAAGAAAAGCCAATAAGCGATGGATATGGCCAGCGCTACACCGGTTAATGCATACCCGGCCAACGGGGTGCGCTTATTGATCTCGCGGGTGAGATATATGATCGCCGCGATAGCCCACATGATGTCATTGGATTTGAGCCCGAAATAGGCCAACCGCTCAATGAATTTCTGACGCAATTCATTGATGATGTTTATCGAGTCGGCCGGCATCGGTCCGAGCTGTGCGAACGCCACGCCCGGAACCACGATCAAAAGAATCGCCCCCAAAAGAATGATCCATCTCTTCATGCTACCATACCTTTCTCCGGTCCATTGCCCGGATTTTGTGCCAATATAATGCGGACATATTCTTGAGTTTCATGGAATGGCGGTATGCCCTTGAAGACGTGAAAAACATTGCCGGATCCGGCATTATACGCCGCCAATGCCAGAGCATAAACCTGATGCTCGGGCGGGTTCAGATTGCGCCGAACCCGCTCGATCAGATCTGCCATGCAGAAGCACCCGGCATGAATGTTCTGCTCGGGATCAAAGATATCCAGCAGCTCGAACCCTTCAACGCGACGCATCTTGTCGCGCAGATAATCGAAGTTATCGGGCGTGATTTGCATCAAGCCTTTAGCGGATTTATTAGACATCGCCATCGGGTCGAAATTGGATTCCTTTGCAATTTGCGCTCTGATTGCCCAGAACTTGAGTTCCTTATATTTGTCCGTATATTTTCGGATCAAATCATCGAAACTCGGATTGTTGAAATTAGGCTGGGGCAACTTCTTCCTCCTTGACAGGTGACTGCCCGATCCAGGCGGAGGCCGGTTGCTGACGCAGGAGGTCAGTTTCCGGGAGCTGGCCAAACATGACTCGGCCAGTATTGCAGGTGAGCTGGTGCCCAATCAGGAGCCCGCCCTGCTTGACATGCCGGTCGTGCAGCTTCTCCGTGAGAAGATCGATGAACTCCTGAAATTCCGGCAACCTTTGATCTGCGCAACCGGCGAAATCACCCATCTTTTCGGCGACAAGGTCCGCCGGGAAGAGCTTCAGGATGCCGGAATTGATCTTGAAGATTTCGGTCTGGATCATGACCTGCTGACGGTTGCGTTCATCCATTCCAGTGGTGTCACCGGTCAGATTAACAGCCAATATCTTCTGAAATGCTTCATTGAGAGTTTCGAGCCGCTTGCGCGACTCCTCAATCGTGGCCATCATCTGGACCATGAGTTTATCCGGCGAGAAAAAGCCGTTTATATATTCGGCCACAACGCCAGAGGCGTCGGCCGGAACCGATGCAGCCCCAGCTGCGCTATGCCGAATCGCCGTTGTTGCCTCCACGAAATAGCAATAACCGTCGGCGCCTGATATCTGTTTGCGGATATGGAAGCCATCGGTCAGTCCCGCCTCACGGATGCCGCCGTGCTCTTCAGCTATCGATTTGGCGGCATCCCAGTTCGTCTGCGAGCCATTCAGCTGCGTCCCGTCTTTGCAAATGAGGTAAAACATGCATTCTCCTTTTTAGAAAGTTGATTTATCAGCCGGCAGCCTTCTCCGCCGCTGTGATGATCCAGCCCTCGGCGGTCTTTTCGACGCTGCTGGCCGGAATGTTGGCATAGAATCCGTTACCGACGCCTGAGCCGGCACGGGTATGAACCACGCCCTGGTGGCCGGAACCGGGCGTGATGGTTGTCCAGGTCGGGGACCCCTCGGTGCCGCTATTATAAGCATGGGTAACGTCCGGGGCGGCGCCAGTGTAGGTATAGAAAAAGACCAGGTCGAACGACATGGTGCTCGACGTGGTCGCATCGCTCGGAACCTCGACCGCCATATTGTAGGTGATCCGGGTATTGGAGGACCCATCGCGGATTGCTCCGGCTTGGGTGACGTAGCTGGTCAGTCCTTTCAAGCGGTTCGGATTGGCCGACCCGCCCGTGGCGCTGGCCGGGAACCAGTCGCTTGACGGCGCTGCATTGGTCGTGTCGATCAGTCCGATCATCGGCTTGTTGCTGTTGCCGGCCGTGCCGATGAAGATGGTATACCCGCTTGAGGTCAGCGCCCCCAACGCCGGGAAGGTCTGATCGTTGTCATAAGCCCCATATCTCACGAGAGATGAAAGCGCCGTGGAGAAGTTCACACTGAAGACGTTTCTCGCGGTGCTCAGATTTCCGTATCCCGTAGCCTTACCAGCCATGAGAGACTCCTTTCCTTTTATGCTTCAACTAATTCCATGCCATGCGAAAGCCGTCCGATGCCGAGGGCGTTGCGGAGGCCGT
>JAHFKK010000012.1 GCA_023245335.1 Candidatus Gottesmanbacteria bacterium | reverse complement strand
ATATCGGCGTCCGCTACCCCGGCGAATGCCTGCATGTCGGTCGTTTCCGGCTTGGTTACCCGTACCCCATTGACCGAAGCGCCGCAATCAAACACGCACGCATAACCTGCCGTGATGGTTGAACCGCAGACGTTCTGCACGACGATGAAAACCTGTTCTGCCGCTGCCCTGCTCACTCTTTTGAATAACATCGTTCAATCCTCCTAAAGTTTTGTTGTGACTGTCAGGAGGCCCCCTATCCGCATCCCCGTTCTGTTAACTGGTTAAGCTACTATCGTCTGCAAAATGTCGTAGCAGACGCCCATTTTCCGCAGGTTGCTGACTGCCGCGTTGCCCATAAACAAAATCTTGGCCGTCTTAACCGTCTGGTTCTCCGGTTCCACAAACGGCGTGGTGATGATGTCCGTTTCGGAATCGTAGAAGATGTTGTAAAAATTGGTGTTGATGAAAAACGCGGTTCCTTTGGTGATCGCCGCCGTGCCGGTGTAGATGTCCGGGACCACTTCATCCCAAATTACCGTTGCGCCGCGCAACTTGATCGTGTCAAACCCGAGATCGGCCATTTTCGTATTGACGTACCGCACAGAGGTGTCGAGGGCGTTCTCGTAGGTTTCAAACGTCACCTGGTCGGCGACTACGAGGTCGGGGCTTCCGCCTGAGCCTTTGGAGCAGTGGTTATACATGCGCCGGAGGGCAGCTTTCAACCCGGCATAGGTCGTCACGTTCAACGCAAAGGCGTTTCCGGTCTGGCTGCCGTTGCTGCCGATGTCCGCCGTCTGATGTCTCCACCATGAGTAGGTCGCTCCGGCAAGGTTGCCGACGTTTCCGCCTCTGGTGGGGTCGGTGGCGTTCAGCTTCCGCAGGAAATAACCCAGAGGCAAAAGGCCAAGGTTGCCGCCCGTGGAAAGGTCAGGAACGAAGGTCGCGCCGGACACAGCACCCCGCAGGAGGTCGCCGTTCAGTTTTTCGCGCATGGTCATTTCCGCCTGCTTGATTTTGCTTTCAAGCAAACCGATGAGACGGCCTTCACCCGAGTTCTGGCGTTCTTCCTTGCGGCTGATCGAGATTGTCCCGCCTACCTCTGCCCACTCATAGAAAGCGGTCGTCATGCCGTCCTGGGGGGTCGTGTCAAGCTGCTCGTAACCGCCCACGGTCTTGATGGTGTCATTGTCTCCGTACATGAGCGGGTACGCGATGCGCTCGCCGCCGTTCTGGGACTTCCAAGCGTTGCTCATTTTGATGTAGCTGAGAAACGCACTGTCCTTAAAAATGTTGTCAACCAACGTTTTCCGATAGGCCGCGAGCGTGGTGCTAAGTAGCGAATCGTAATAAATGGTATTGGTTGATGGTGCTCCTGTGTCTCCGATTGTTGCCATTTTAAATTCTCCTTATAACGGCGCCCGCATTCCCTTTTCTGCCAGTTGCTGTTTGGCGATTTTCACCGCCTCATTGAAACTGACAGGTCCATCCGGGGCTGTGGTTGCCGCTGCTTTGGTGGTTGATGTGCCTCCTACCCGCGAGGAATCAGCCTTTGCCTGGAGCTTCTTCAATGCCGCCTGGGTTGCTCGGGTTTCGAGTACTTCCGGGGGAAGTGCCAGCCGGTAGAGTTTGACGGGGTCTTTTGCAAGGGTGGGATGTTCCTTTAAAAGCGCTACCATCTCATCCTCGTGTTCCCGCCAATCCGGGGCGCTGTCGTCGAGAATCTTTTCCAGGTTCGACTTTTTGATGTTCTGCAATTCACTGAACATTGGGGAAAGCTCGCGCATGACTTCATCTTTGGCCTTCGACATGACTTCATCCCATGTCTGTGGCTCCCATTTACCAGACCCGTCGCCGTCGGTGGCGTCGTTTACCGCGGCGGCTGCCTCGGCGCGGGAGAGACGGTATCCCATTCGCTGCGCCATAGCCTGTATCTGTCCTATTGGGTCTTTTGAAAAGTTATCATATGCGTCGATCTTTTCCCGGCTGGCCTTGATTGCTTCCATCTTCTTGCTGAAAGCCTTCTGCATGCTCTTGTACGCGGGCATGAGTTCGGGAGTCAGTTCCTTCGGGTCAAAAAACGTGTCCTCTCCGCTTGCGGCTCCAGTTCCTTGAGGGGGGGTTGTCTGGGCCGTGGCTGAGGGTTGTCCTGGGTCGCCTGCGGGTCCTGCGGGAGTTGTCCCGGTGGTTGCCGGGGTTCCTGCTGGTTCTCCACTGGGGGCGGCTGCGGTTCCTTCGTCTGCCATAATAAAACCTCCGTGAGTTATCAGGGAGGCTTGAAAGCGTGCCTGGGGTTTGTAAAGCGAGGGCGGGTTATGCCGTGGCGAGTATTGACTTGATGATGCCTATAATATGCCGGTATATTTCCGGTTTTTTCTCCTTCAGTTTTTTTATGAGGTCGGATAGTTCATCCATTCTTTTTCGGCCTTCCACCCTTGTTCTTTCTGTTTTCGGTTGACGGAGTTTCCGTCATGTCTTGCGCGGACTCCGGCTTTCTCATGGTGAGAGTTTCTAAAACTACCTGTCGGCAAGAGGCGCACACATCAAAATGCTGATCGTCCATCTCCAGGACTATCGTGTCAACCGCCGCCGCTCCGCATCCTCCGCGATCACAAATCTTCATCAATACCAACCTTTCCCGTGCCCCTCCGAAACGCCTTGCTCTGCCATTACCTGCCGTTTGTGGGCGTTCGAATGGAGGTAAGTTTGTAAATTGTCGTCATAATATCCGTATGCCCCTACGCCCATGTTGATTCCAAAATTACCGTGAAATTGACGGGTCATTTTCCCGCTGCACTTAGGGCAGGGAATGTCTTGCTCATCAATCTTCGCGTAATGGTCATCTTCATGACCGCATTTACAAAGGTATGGATAAATCGGCATTTAAAAATCTCCCGCCCATGATAAAAGTATTCCGGTCCCGATAATGTAGATGATCAGCCAAATCATGACACCGCACCTCCCGGGGGTGTGTTCCCGGCCATGGGCATATTGAGGCTTTGTGGTCCGCCCTGGATGCCGCCCATCGTTGTTGCCGGTTTGTTTTCGGTAACTCCTGCCGCGCTTCCTGGCGTGTTTGTCGGCTGGCCTGCCTGCTGTTGGGCAACCATCATTTGACCGATCTTGTAGACCTCTTCAACCAACTGCTCGTTTTCGATGTGATGTTGGGTCGCCATTTCCTTCAAAAGGGTTTTCGACATGAGCAGTTGCGGCACGGTCGCCACCAGTTGTAAGAAGGCCATCCATGAGGCGCGTTCCGTCTGCGGCATCCTGGGGATAGTGGCGCCAACATTCACGTCATATTCAAACTCGCCGTTGATTTCTTCGTAATCTTCTGATCTTACGTTCTGCCAAAACTCACCCTCGGGGCCGGAAATCTTCACGGCCTCTTCGCGAGTGATATGTGCCTGTACCTGCTGGTCGAGCTTGCGGGCAATCCCCTTCACGAAATCGATCACCATGGACATGGCGTCGCCCTCTTTCATGTCGAGGCGCTTGTCGAGGATGCTGGCCTGGGTAGCTGAATCCGCCCCGGCTATCCCCCTGTTTTCGTCTGACGATCCGCCGAGAAGTTCTATGAGGTCGTTGTTCAAAAGGTTGACTTCGTGATAATTCCACTGGTCAAGAGGTGCGTCCTGGATCGGCGCGATAGTGCTGCCGGGGATATCGGATTTGACTACTGTTCCGTCGTCGCCGCTTTCTAATTTTGACAGTTCGGTTTCATCCCACTGGCCGGCGGCTACATATTTCCGGTTGAAGCGTTTTCTGTGGGTCAATATCCGGCTCCGGGACAAGTTAAACTCTTTCTGCGGGTCAATCCCCATGCTTACCGGGGGAATCGGATAGGGAGAATCATCGCGCATGGTGAAGCGGAGTATCTCGAAGGGACTTTTTTCGATACCTGGGGGTAATGGTTCATTGTTGATAAGCGGAGTGGTCCCGTTTTCGGCGATTACCGTCCAGGCGTTCTCGCGCCAGTCGTAAATTTCCCAAAGTACAACCGTTTTTGACTTTTCCTCTGGCTTTTTCGAGTCAAGTCCTTCGGCTCGGCCTGCAATATCACTACCTTTTTTCCGTTCCGTACGTTTTTTCTGGTCGTCGTCGCTTGTTTCGCTTTTCCCTGCCAGTTCCTTAAGCGCAGCCTTACTGAAAAGCACGTTTTCTCGGGCTTCGTCCATGGTCATAACTATACGTTGTGCCTGCCACTTCCAAGATTTGTCGGAAGGGCCGGCGTCTTCATCCCAAAGGAAGTCTTCAGGGTGAACGCGCTCGATGACATAGCGTTCGTTGATCGGGATAGTCTTCGGCTCCATGATGATCTCTGCAGAATCCTCGTCAATCATCGGCAAGCCGTCTTCGCCGGTCATGGGTGCACCGAAATCGGGGTTTTCTTTTTCCTCGACGCGGTAGTGGACCTTCATCACGCCGTAGCGAAAGAAAGCGTCCTGGATACAAAGCCGGACCTCTTGCTTTAGCTTCAGCTCGTCCTTGAGATAGTTCAGGTATGCTTGACGGACTTTTGCCCGTTGTTCGTACATGGCAATCATTAGAGGATCGGGAGAAAAGGAGCGCTTCAGTTTGACGTAAAAGTACGGGTCTGCGGAGTAGAGCGCCGGGAGCTGGCTCTTGACGTGGGAGTAAATCTTGTTAATCGTGATCCACTCGTCGTCGGGCACGCCGGGATTCTGGGCACCCTCGTAAAACTCATACCCCAGGTCAACGCGAAACTTGTCTTTCCAGTTTTTCCGCACGGCTTTTGCGCGGGTGATCCGATCTTCCCAATTCTTCTGCGCGTCGGCGTCTGATTTTTTCACTTTTGCCATTAGTGGACTCTCCCGTATGCGGTCGCCATGCTAACACCGTGGCGCTCGGCAAACTTCTTGGCTTTCAGATACTTGGCGCGTTCGGCGGCAAACGTCCCCCGGGGGGCTTCGTTCTTCCGCTTCGGAATGATCGGCCGCGACATCATGGCGTATCGGACCTCGTCGTAAATGTGGTCTTCCTGGTCGGTGTCGCAATCCTCTGGGATCTTCACGTCAAGCATGAGCTGTGGCATGGTGCGCCAAAACTGCTTTTGATCGTTGAAGCAGAGAAAACGGGGCCGTTCTGCAGTGACCTCGCCCTGGTCGTTCAACTCTTCTTCGATCTTGAACCGTTCGTGTACCTGGAGCTTTCCCAGGATGCGCGAGTTATCAGCCTTGATCCAGTGAATGCCTTCTTTGCTCATGTCTTCGATAATCGACGGGCCAAGGGTCTTGTCCTTCTTCACGACCTGGGACCAGCACGCCGGATCTGCTACCCGGAACCTGACACGCTCTTTTTCACGTTCGAATATTCCCCTGGCTACATCGATCGGCGTCATGTGCATCCCCTTATCTGCTTCGCCTTCCTTGCAGCCGTACCATTCCCGGTAACGATAAAGAACGCCGTCAAAGTCAAGCGCGTACCAGCCGATTGAAAACGGTTTCGAATATCCCCAATCCATAACGCAAAACTTTTCCCATTCGGGAGGGATCGGGAAAGGATCGCAGCCATGGACACGTTGGGACAGCTCAGGGAATGCCTGATTCTCGAAAACATCCCAGATGCCATGCAACAGCCGCATGCGTTCAACTGACGGGAGCCCTTCGAGTCGGCGGATATAAGACGGGTCGTGAACCATGATACTCGGATTGTCGTAGACTGTGGCCGGCACAAAGCAACGTGACTCCCCGGTGGCCGGGTCGATATAATGCCGGGGAAGGCCCATCTTGCGAATCTCGCCATCGCCGGAGTGGTAGTCCCGAAAGTCGGTTGGAGAGCAGGTATCAATGAACCGCTCTTTAACCCAGACGTGGCCGATGCCTCCGGGGTTTGAAGTTGATCGGACGCGCATGTTGACGCCGTCAAAGGATTTGCGGATATTAGCCAGGACGAAAAGGTATTGCGTCTCGGTAAACTCGGTGAGTTCATCCCAGCCGATAAAGTGGAATTCTTTGCCGTGGTAGTTGCGCTTGTCTTCTTCGTGCTGGAGGTGGCCGAGACTGATCTTTGCGCCCGACGGGAAATACCAGCGATGCTCTGTCGCACGATACACGCCGCCCAGAGGTTGATATTGCTGATAAGTTCGGTCAATAATTTCCTGAAGGCGCGGGAAAGTACGGCGCAGCAAAAGGCCATGATACCGTGAATGGTGGATGTCGCGTGTGGCCTCGGCAATGAGGCAATCTGTTTTACCTGGCCCCTTCGCGCCTCCAAAAAATACCTCATATTCCCCTCGTCGGCAAAATTCCTCTTGTGGTCCTGGGTGGGGGCGCCAAGCCATATCATCTCTTGCCCCCCTGGATGGCGACTACCTTTGCCGGATCGGGGAGCTGCTCGGGGAGGTAGATTGAGGGTTCGTTTTTGCTGGTGACGGTGATGTCTTTCTCGCTGGTCTTGGCAATGGTGGAATCCATGACCAGCTTTATAGCGGCCAGGCGTTCACCTACCCGGACCAGCATTCCGTCCGTGCCGTAGATGATACTGCCCAGAATGTCATAGATTGATTTTCCGGTTTCTTTCTTGAACTTCTTGAGGGTGGTAGATAGAAGCGCGAGCTGGTATTCGGAAACGGTCTTCATCTTGCGCCCCGACCCTTCCCTTTTCCCGCCCCTGGTTTCTATTTTCTTCGGTCCGCTTGCCATGGAGAACATCATAACACGGTTTTTTTTGGAAACGGCCCATTTTCACTCCACGACACTCCACGACACCTGACGATACTAAAAAGACGTTTGGAGCTATTTTCATTTTACTGCGTTTGCGGGGTTTTTGAGTTGCGGTCTTCCATCCATTTTTCGATGAGGGTTTTTGTTGTCGTCGGTCGGTCGACGATGTATTGAAGTGGAAAATTCTCTTCCTTGTGAAGTCGTTTGATGGTGAAACGGGAAAGTCCTGTGTAGGCGACAATGTCTTTCCATCCGGTTAGCATAAAATCCCTCCTGTTGATTTCAATTTTTTTTCAAAAATCGCCTTTGCTCGTGCCTTTCGGGG
>JAHFKK010000011.1 GCA_023245335.1 Candidatus Gottesmanbacteria bacterium | reverse complement strand
AAACGGTTGCAGGGAGTCCCAGCCAACGTGGCTGGACTGTACCATGGTTAAACTTAGACTACCCGAGTTGGTTGGCCAAACCAAAACAGGTAAGCTTCGTTCATGTGACTCTAACGTCACAACTATGGCGCCCTCATTTGCATATGCATCTGCAAATGAGGTGCCTGGGGTCAGGAGTTCAGGGTTTCCTCACACCCCCCCACTTAGCGGGCGCTTCGTCTCGAAGCGGCATCGGGACGGATTCGGACGGACACGAAAGAAGTGCAGTGTACAAATGAAATTTCAAAAAAATTCAAATTAACGCGACATGCACGTCGGAGTGAGTTGTTTCACTCAATCTGACAATCGTTACGGTGGGTCAGTCTAGTGGTGCGGCAACTGACTTCGTTGCCCTCGGTTCTGCAACAACAGACTTCGTTGTTTGGCTAGCTGCGGTGGCCGGTTTCGGATCGGCCGTAGGTTGTCCACAGCTCCTCCCAGTCGTTGGGGAACGTCGCTGCGGGTTCAACAGGTCTGCAGAGGGATCCGGGGACACACAGGTAATGTTTCTGAGGTTGTTCCGGGTCTCTGTAGCTTTTCTAGGGTCGGAGCGCACGTATTTACCGTTTGTAAATATGGTTTGCATCCGCGGGGTCAATTTAGGGAGCACTTCCTGAAGCACAGGGTCACACTTACGCGGTGTCGACGGTTTGGCATCGTTTGCCACCTGGTGCACTCTGGAAGTGATCGTAGTCGTCGTGGTTGCTTTATCCGGTTTTCTAGGAGTACAAGCCTTCAGTTGAGACACGTGCCGTACGATTTCACGTGTTTTTCCTTTCGGGTTTGTATATTGCAGCGTATAGTTTAATCCATCTGATGAGATTTGGATCACGCGGGCTGGTCCTAGAAATGGCACAACGAGTTTTCTAATCAAACCGGGCGTCGGCGCTAGATTTTCGAAGAACACAAGACTATCTACCGGATAGCTCACATCACGGTGCTTTTTGTCGTATTCGATTTTCTGCTTTTGTTGGGCGGCAAGTAGATTCCGGGTTGCATCTGCACGATGAGCATCCACAATCTGCTGGCGGTCCTTCGTGGTTTTTGGGATTTCTGGCGTTACCGGTGCAAGTTGTTCTAATTTCGTTCGGTACTCATAACCGTGGTGAAGATAAAACGGAGTATACTTCACGCTGGCATGTCGACTTGAGTTGTACGCAATGGTGCACGCTGGCAAGCGATCAGCCCAATCCTTTTGCTTACGGAGAGGATTGATTACTTGACGAACCATCCCGAAAATGGTTTTATTTCCTCGTTCGGCGAGTCCATCCCCTTGCTGATGGTACGCAGACGAGGTGGTATGACGAATACCGTGTTCGGCAAAGAAATCCTGAGCTAGATTGCTCGTGATTTGCGTTCCTTGGTCGGTCGTAACTTCGAGTGGAATTCCAAAGCAGTCAATAACAGCTTTCTTGAGAAATCCTATGAAACTTTTCGCGGTGGCACTTCTCACAGCTTGGGTCTTTAGATATTTGCTGCAGTAGTCAACAGCGATGAGGACATACTTCATGCCTCGAACAGCTGATGGGAACGGTCCAATGAAATCTATTCCCCAATGTTGTGCTGGCTTCTCCGGTGGCGGAATTGGATGGAGTAATCCGGCTGGTTTCGTTTGAAGCTTTTTATGCCGTTGGCAAGAATCACACGTGCGAACGTACTCAGCGACTTCGGTTCGAAGATTCTCCCACCAAAATGTTCTGAGTATTCGGGCGACGGTTTTGTTGTATCCCAGATGACAATTCACGTCCGAATCGTGAGCGGTGAACATGATTTCGTTGGTCATCTTTGCGGGAACGACGATTAGAAGGCGGCATACGAATTTATCCTCCTGACGACGGTACAGAAGTCCTTCGATGACACAAAAGTTTTTGTGCAACGGAGTATCCGGTTGCGTTTGCACTTCATCGATGAGTCGAACGATGTTTTGATCGAGACGTTGTTCAGTCGCAAATCGTTCGCGATTGATTTCATCAAGATCCGGCGGTGGTTGATCAGTTGTAGCGAAAAGTTGTTCCTCTTCCAAGGAATCAGCTTCCGTACAGGCGAGTGGACATCGGCTTAGAGCGTCAGCATCCCCATGGCGTATTCCGCTGCGGTGTACAATCGTGTACTGGTGTTCCGCAAGTTCAAGGATCCAGCGGGCTAAACGTCCTTTTGGCTCGGCGACTCTTTTCAACGTACAGAGTGAGTGATGATCGGTCACGATGTTAAATGGACGTCCGAAGAAGTAGCTGCGAAACTTCTTAACGGCCCAGATGATGGCTAGCATCTCTAATTCTGGAGTTCCATAGTTCTTTTCGTTCTGCAAGAGAGTTCGCGATGCGTATGCGAGCACTCTTTTGTCGGGTTTATCTCCTTGATAGAGGACGGCTCCGAGTCCTTTGATCGAGGAATCGGTATGAACGGACGTGGTTAAGTTTGGATCGAACGTTGTCAGAATGGGCGCAGAGATTAACAATGTTTTTAATCTTGTGAAGGCCTCTTCACATTCGGGAGTCCATTCGAACGTTGCTTTGTCACTCGTGATTGCGTGGAGCGGGGAAGCAATTCGGGCAAAATGCTTCACAAATCGTCGGTAGTACGAAGCAAGACCCAGAAAACTTCTGAGTTCGGTTCTTGTCGTAGGACGCGGAAAGTTCTCCACGGCGGCGATTTTTGCAGGATCAGGACTAATCCCTTTACCTGACACGACATGTCCGAGGTAGTTGACATGATCGAACCCAAAGAAACATTTACTGGGCTTCAATTTCAGATCCGCAGATTCCAAAAGTTGAAATATTTCTTCGAGATTCCGAAGCATCAATGGAAAAGTCGGTCCATGAGTGATAATATCGTCGAGATAAATCAAGCATGTTTCCCATTTAATTTTTGCGAGTAGCACATCCAGAGCACGCTGCATTGTTGCCGGAGCGTTGCAGAGTCCGAACGGCATACGGACGAATTCGAAAAGACCTCGGTGGCAAGCGAAAGCGGTCTTTGCGATGTCTTCTTCCTTTACACGGAGTTGCCAGTACCCACTAGCTAAGTCCAGGGTCGTAAAGTACTGGGCTCCTGTTAAAGAGTCCAGGGCATCGTCGATTCTGGGCAGAGGGTATTGGTCGATTCGCGTCTGTTCGTTCAGTTTGCGGTAGTCGACACAAAATCTCATGCCTCCGTCCTTTTTCGATACGATTACTACCGGGCTGGAATATTCACTAACACTCGGGCGCACAATTCCATGGCGAAGCATCTCATCAAGTTCTTTGTTGATGATGTCGCGAACACCTGGCGAAGTTCGACGTGGCGGTACGTGAACGGGTGGAAGTCCTTGTGTGTCGATGCGATGCGTGGCAATCGAGGAGTTTCCAAGTTCGGCTGCGCTGGTAGCGAATACATGGCGGTATTTTCGTAGTAACGTGAGCATTGCTCTTCGTTCGTCTTCAGTTAGATTCGGACCTATGTTCCAGTCCAGATCTTGGAGAAAAGGTTCCGGTCGACCGGCTTTCGGAGACGGTTTTAGAGAAGTGACAGTGGCATTGTCCATTGCCGTTAGGTGTCCAACAGTCATTCCTCGCTTTAGACATACTTGGTCGTTACCAAGATTGGCTAAAATCGCTTGAAACTCTCCGGTTGCATTCGGAGTTACGATTCCGTTTGCTAGTTTCACTCCTTTTTCGGTGGCGAGTGTTGGTAAACCTTCGAGTAGACGATCCGAACGATTTTTCGTAAAGACAGGATACTGTAGTTTAATTCCCATCTGAGTCATCGGCGGGATGACTACATCTTCGTAGACTTTCGCTATGAGGTTAACATCTTCATTACTGTCCGAATCCTCTATAAGGAATGGTAATGCAAAATGTTCCTCTACCGCAACTGAAGCGTTAGTTGTTTTGCTGTCGTTTTCGTTGTCGTTCTGTGACAAACTTTCTTTTAGTTCGTCCCAAAAATATACGGTGGGTCCTTTTTGGTTGATGATAAGCTGAGCCTTCATTCCGAAGTCGTTGCCTAAAATCGGAATGTGTTTTCCTTGCTCTGGCTCTTTCATCACGTAGAACACATGTTTAAACGTTCGGTTCCGGAGTTGGACTTTCAAGTTGACAGTTCCCTTCATGCTGATATTTTTCCCATCGGCAGCCATAATACGCGGTCGCTCAGTGGTATCGACGGTTGCTTGAAGAGTTTGCACTAGGGATTCCGGCAGAAGGGATACACTAGCTCCAGAGTCGACTAAAGCTAACATCGACTGTCGGTTTAGGCGAATCCTAACGGTGGGTAATCCTCCGCTGATCTTAGTTGTCCTCTGAACACAACGTCCTTGTCCAGTTTTCTTTTCGGCTAAGTTCAGTTTAGCGAGAGGATTTTTCGTTTCGTTGGCTCCGGTTAAGGCTACCATTTCGTC
The DNA here is from genome assembly GCA_023245335.1 of Candidatus Gottesmanbacteria bacterium. Classification (GTDB taxonomy): domain Bacteria; phylum Patescibacteriota; class Microgenomatia; order UBA10105; family UBA927; genus UBA927. Next base: position 2,895 of record JAHFKK010000011.1, on the reverse strand, counting down.
TGAGGATTCATCTTCTTCGGGATAATTCCACAGGAAGCCGGTAATTGGGTCTTCGTCCTCTTCGTTGGAATCGTTGTGCTCCCGGACCTTGGTTGCTTGTTTGCGTTGGAGAGCTTTTTCCTTTTCACGGTGCTGTTTCGTTCGCTCCGTGAGTGGGCGCTTGCACTCCCTGGCGATGTGGCCGGTTCGTCCACAGTTATAGCATTTGGGTCCTTCGGAAACATCCGGTGAAGACTTCGTTTTGGCTTTCGTACCAGTAGCTTTGGCTTCTGGTTTCGGCGTTGTCGAAGACGGTTTCGCTGGTTTTGAAGTTTCCTTCGCTTTCCCAGTTTCCTTCTTCGAGCTCTCTGCAGCGGTAGTGGCTTCATGCTTCTTTACCTTCTCAATTGCTTTGCATGATTCCAGTAATTCATGAAGTGTTGCCACTCGAGTTCCACCTAAGCGAGCTTTCATATCCTGACTCAGTCCCAACTGGATATGATTCAGGAGAGTGAAGTCGGTTATTCTTGAGTCGACACGTTTCCAAAGACGAGCTTTTTCGTTGGCGTACTCTCGCACAGTCTCGCCTTCCTGATGAAGTCGGGTCATGGCTTGAACATGCTGATCCGCCTTGAACGTGGGCGACCGGAAATAGTCTAGAAACATCGCTTGTTCTTGCTCCCAAGTCCCGGCCTCGATCACTTCGGCGTTTCGGACGTACCACGTAGAGGCGGTTTTCACAAGAGTTTTGTAAAAGTTCTGCTTACGATCGTCGTTTGTCCAATGCTCAGCGTTGGCAATGGCCACAAACTGGTCCATGTGATCGTCGGCGTCCGTCCTTCCATCGTATTTTGGTAACGTGGGGCGGATTTTCTTATTCGTCGCTGCCGGTGTCGTCGCAACAACTGGAGCCAGGGTCGGTTGCGGTGGCACTGTCGTTTGCGTCACGTGTTGCATGAATGCGAGCATCTGAGTGAACTGCTGGTTTTGTGTTGCCATCATGCCCTGCATGACTCTCAGAAGATCGTCCGCGCTTGTAGCCGTAGTCGGAGGAATTACCGGCGTCGGAGGCTGTATCGGCGTTGGCGGCGGCGGAAACGGGTTCGGCATCGGTATTGGCAGTGGATTCAGCAGCACAGGAGTCGTCTGTACTGACGGCTGTTGTCCCGGATTCGGCGGTGGCGGCGTTGACATAGTTACTACCGGTTGATCGGAAACACTGTCGAAAAATTGTTCATCCGTGGAAACAGTATTTTCGTGCGGTTCAACGTCTTCTACACTGATGTGGAATCCCTCGGCGGCAGTGGGTTCCCCGTGATAGATCGTTGCGTCGACGTCGTATCCGGTGGCTTCCAAAATTATTGGTGCGTCGGGTACGTCACGTCGGATTCGAATGCGTTGTTGTCGGGCATCTTCTCGCTGAAGTCGGAGTTTTTCTCGGGTATCGTTGAGTTCTCGGCGTTTGGACTCAGCTCTTGTTATCCTGGGAGAATACGTTGATCCTTGTGGCTGAATGCTCCAAAGGCTCGGCTGTCGTGGCTCTTCTCCTTGGTAACGGCTGGCGACGGTAGTTCCGACACCACTATCGGACGGACGTTGTCGGAGTAGCGGCGTAGACGTAACAAATTCTTTGGGTCGGGCTCCGGTGTCTTTGGGCTGCATTCAAACCCCTCCAGAAGTTCTTTCAACTTGAGTTGCTTTTTTCGGAATTTTCGGAGTGAAATATCCAAAAACTAATGGTCCTCGGTCGTTGAGGCAGTTCCACTGGTTCCAGAACTTCAATCAGATCGGCTCTAGCTTGTAGGATGGCTGTGATTGATCAGGATTGCTCCAGCAATGTTTTTGGCTGTCCAAACTAGAGGTTTTGGCTTTTCCGCAAAGACGGTACTTTTTGGTGCGGCCTGCTTGGACGGAACCCGGAAATAATGGCTGCAAAATTACCTTGGAGTGTGATGGTTCCAATGCTGGTATTTTGGAGTCAATCGGATGCAGGATGGTTGAGATTGAAGTTGGATTGGCAATCGAAGATTTCCAAGTCCTCAAAGCTCACCATTCGCGACGGTACTTTTTGGACGACCCGCCCAGTGAAATCCAGAAATGACGTTTGCAGATTTCGTTTGGGTGGTTGGCAATGTCCATGCGGTTGAGTTAAGCTGCATGGGAAACGTTTGATTAAAAAATTCAAAAGTTCTCACCCACAGCTTGTTGTTGACGTTTGCAATGACGTTTGCAATTTCGCTTGAAGATGACGTCTGCAAAAATCGTTGCTTTTGCTTGCGCCAGTCTTTTTGCTTCGAAATCAGCTGTTTTCGGAGCGCTGATTTTTTCGTCCCGTAGACGGTGTTTTCCCTCGATTTTTCCGTGAAAAATAGGTAAATTCAAGTAAATTCAAGTGTCACAAATGCAACTCACTATTGTCCTTGACTTGGGCGTGGTCCAAGATGGCGGCGTCCGCGGAATTCGACGGAATTTCCAATGAAAAACGATCTTTTTCGATCGTTTTATTTTTTACCGGCGTTTTTCGACGATTTTTTCTGTGTTTTCCGTCCGATTTCGACGGAATTTTCGCGGAAAATGTTCTTTTCAACCGTTGTATGCGGTACCCCGCACCTCCACCATGTGAGAGCGTAGCTTTTTGCTGGCTTGGGGTCGTTTTTCCGTCGAGGGGGTCGCGCACAAACAGCTTACTCGGAACACGGTGAATTTAAAGAAGTGAAATCGTTTTAAGGTAAGAAACGAAAACTGTTTATTTTACTACCTATCAGGTACACAATCCGTGGTACCACACTTCTTTAGAAACGGTTGCAGGGAGTCCCAGCCAACGTGGCTGGACTGTACCATGGTTAAACTTAGACTACCCGAGTTGGTTGGCCAAACCAAAACAGGTAAGCTTCGTTCATGTGACTCTAACGTCAC
>JAHFKK010000006.1 GCA_023245335.1 Candidatus Gottesmanbacteria bacterium | reverse complement strand
TAAATATGAAAGAATGGCTGCAAAAAATCTATGACAGCCTTCCTCGATAAAGGAGCAAGCTATGGATAAATACAATCACTGGCTAGGCCGCTTATTCAGCCTGATCTTCTACAACGGCAAACCCTACGCCGTTACGTTGGGCCAGACAACCTACTACTCCGGCCCTTCGACTGATGTCAGCCCTCAGTGGAGACGTCACGAGGATGAACATAAAAAGCAGTGGGCCAGGCACGGAAAGGTTAGGTTTCTAAGCCGGTATATCTGGCAGTGGATTACCAAGGGTTATGACAAAATAGATTATGAGGTAGAGGCAAGAGCGGCAGAGTTGAACCGACATCTTTGACTTGGGGAGGACGATGTAATGGCAGAATTGCAATGCAGTAGCACCTGTAGAGAAGATCTGATCGAGAAAATTGATGATGTTGAACTTGGGGCCATCAAAAAAGACGGAATGTGGAAGTTCGTAACGGTGTTGTTCGTTGTCATAACTATTCTTGTGGGGATTACGACAAGAATCATGTCCGGTGATACTGAGAGGCGAGATGGGAACATCAAAGAGAATGCTATAAAAATCAGGGAAGCGGAAATATCTCTTGCTCGAATACAGAAAGACCTACAGCAGCTTGCAACGGGGCAGGAGGCCATAACTGCCAGCCAGGGGAAGCTGGAAGATAAGCTCGATGACCTGAGCAGGATACTACTTAGAGAGATAAGGTTAAGCCGATGAAATGTCCTCACTGCCAAAGTGAACACGTAGGGCACTCAATCGGGATGTATTTTATTGCCTACGAGTGTCGTGAAGAAAGCTGTAAGCATCAGTGGATAGAGCGTTTCGAAGTGCCGGAGAATAAGGAGGAAGCAGATGAGTCTAGCCAAAGATGAGTTTAAATGCAAACACTGCGGGGCCTTGGTAATTGATGAGGCGTTTTACAAGATGGCCTGTCTTGCTAGAGAAATCGCAGACACGCCCTTTGTTATTTCCAGTGGGTATCGTTGCCCTGAACATAACAAGGCCGTAGGCTCTACGTCTATGAATCATGTAAGCGGTAAGGCTATGGACATAAAGGCTCTTTACGGCCCTCAAAGAGGGAAGATACTTAAGGGATTGTATAAGGCTGGTTTTACAAGGGTGGGCATAAGGAAGGATTTTATTCACGCGGACGTTACGGATGCAGTAGAATCATGTTGGCTTTATTAAGGAGGAACAAAATGGAGAAGAAAGTTTGGGCATCAAAAAGTGTGTGGGTTCAGCTTTTAGGTCTGGTTGGCTCAGTTCTCATCGGGACGGGTATTCTGGGTGACGCGCAATGGGCACTGTACTCAGGCATAATCACGCAGGTGCTTGGTGTTATTATGCGGCTGGTCACTAAGGACGCAGTGGTATGGTAGAAGCAATCATCGGGCTATCTGTGGCGATCCTGTCACTGATAGCCCACTACCTGGCCTTCCGCAATAGCGCAGAGGGTAGAGCAAGACGGGAGGACGCTGATGTGGATAGGCATGTCCAAGAGATGCGTAACGGCCTGGAGGGTGGGGATTCTGACCGCGTTGCTGCTGCTATTGCTGAACAGCATGACCGGGTGCAGTCCGCGCTACGTGGTGATCGACGGGCAGGAGACGGTGACAATCAGCAAGCAGGTGGTTGACCGGCTCTATCAGGATAATGAACTGCTGTTGAAGGCACTGAAAGAGTGTCGGGCAAACAAATAATCTAAGCCCCCGCGCTTCTCTTACAACTAATGGTGCGCCAGGAACCGTTACAGATGAAGCGATAACGGGGGCTGATAATTCCGCCTTACCCCCTTGTTGCCTCAATAGGCGGAATAGTTCCGCTTATTGCGCTGTTATATCAATTCACTCCTTCCAGTCCTTTAGTGTCACCCATGCGTGGAACCCGCAACCAGTCGGGCAGATGACGCTCGGAGTGACTTTCCCGTCTGCTGCGATTTTGTGAACTGATGATGGTTTCAAACCGAACCCGCATTTGCATATCGGGCATGTGAAGTTCACGTTATCGCCCCCCTGTGGTATTTGATATTCCCCTCTGTTTGCCGGGTAAATATCGCACCTATCCGCGACATACGGTTTCATGGTATCCAATTGCACGTTTATAGACCGACCACAGTTGCACGGAACCTGAACCACAAACGTATGAAGCGGTGTTACTCCGATAATCGGGATCGGCCACTTAAATTGTATTGGTTTTCCACACTGGCAATTCATATTGATTCCTTTCTGAGTAGTTCTAATAAAAAATATAACCAGTCATTCGAGCGGAGCGCCAAAACGCCGGCGCCCGCTCACTTTGTCGTTATAAGGACTTAATCAATGCCCATCCATTATCAATTCTTGCCCTCAATCCATCAGCCGATACAATATCCAGTTTTCCCACTCCTATGGGGCAGTGGTTCGCATAAAAAGTATGATTTACGCATTGTTCGGGACGATGCTTATAGTCCCCACAAAAAAAGAACGTCCCCTCTTGCACCAGTTTGGGGCATGGGTTATGTTCAGAATCAGTCAACGGTGACATCCTCAGGCAACAATCACCACAATATAGACAGTTCATCAATTACCTCTTATAACACTTCACTACAGCGGACGCGTACCGCGCCGCTGACCTTGGCGTTATCACTCATCCCATTGGGGATGCAATTCTTTCATAACCACATCATAAGCAGGGTCTTCCCCAAGACATTCATCTTGAGTATCCCAGTCCCTATCTTCCATCATCGTTATGATTTCCCGATAGATTTCCTGCCGTTGTTTTTCCTCCAATACTCTTGGCTTGATCGCCGCAATAATACCACTCATCACGTCACTGCCCCCGGCCCATCCCATTTTGACACCTCCTCAAAATTATGATAACAATTAAATCAAGGCGACGGGAATTTCCTCCGTCGCTGCTACCTGGCACGTTCGCTGGCCCGCGCCTTATTGCTGCGTTAGTTTTCATCCTTACCACCTTGTTTTGTGCCGCATCACTCGCGGCGTTTGATTTCTGTGTTATCCCGCTAAATTTAAATCTGCCGGAACTTCCCATAAACCGAGTTTCCCTTTGCACGGAATGATTTTATCGTCAGGCAGTGGATCTATGTCCGATAGCATCCAGCACCATCTCCCCGGTGCATAGTCGCCATATAATCGTTCAATGGCAGTGATCAGTGGTGCGACAACTATGGTTTCCTTCATGCTCACAATAGTACCGAAGCCTATGATAGCCCCAAACGGCAAACGCCCCGGAAGACGTCCGAGTGCCCTTTCGGTTTCGGCGAAATCCCGCGCCCATTTTGGAAATCCTTTCGAGGCGTGGATTGCAACGCGCCCGACAAAGGACGTCTTCCACGATCTAGTCTCGACCGACTTATTTCCAATCATTATGGCAGTCGCCCAGGGTTGTATTAAGGAAATTGCCTTCATCTTACCTCCATAATTCAACGGTTAGCATTGAGCCATGCAATTATTCGTGCCGGGTCGTAGCTATATACATTCCTCCCATCGCTGTTCTCGCACAGCAATTCGCCGCGAGGGAATCCCAGAGGTGGTCGCTTTCCGCGCATGCGCACCAGTGTCATGCGTGTTCCACCTTGCACAGCCGCCAGAGCCTCTTTTGCCATCTGTTCTGGGGTCATGCTCTATCCTCCTTTTTACAGACAACACTATGCCACAGTTCGTAATCCTCCTCTTCGTCGGAGAACTGGCGGTCAATCGCCGCTTGATTCTCCCGTTCTTTTAATCTTTCGTACTCTACTTGCTGACTCATAATCTATAAAATTTCCCCTTCCATTCAAACCTGTATCCGGCCTCCGTAACTTCAACGGTAGTGCTACGGGACAGCCCCCGTGCATCCAGGAGGCTATAAACCTCCTTCGAAACTTTCTCTGGATCAGGGTGTTCTGGTGGTGGCACACTTAAAACCGCACCCCGAAGCAACAGAAAAATCACCACAATACCCGCGATTGCCAGCAAGCACTTGAGGTAAAGCAGAAGCAGTTGTGTACGCTCATGCCTTTTGATCGATTCAACGAGTTCGTTTTTTGGCTTCATGTGGCCTCCTTATGTTTTATCGCACACTATCAAAAGAAAAAGGGCTTGTCATTGGAGAATCTCTTCTGGTGCTACACTTAGGGCATTGGCGATACGGTAAAGTGTCCATAGGCTTACCCGGCTCCCCGACATTATTCTTTTAATTGTTGCGAAACTTACCCCAAACCTTTCTTCTAATTTACGGCCCCCATCGCCTGGCCGCGTTATTTCTGGTATCGTTAGTTTTAATGCACGGGGGCTTATTAAATAAATTTTCCCTGAACGCCCTTTCCGCGAACCATGCGCAGCCCCGTGGCATTTTGGGCATAATTTTTGAATGGTTTGGAATAATCACAGTGGTGCTTCGCTTTCTTCCCTTCGTGTGGGCATTCGTAATCTACAATAAGCTTGCCGGGGAACATGTTGACCAAAAAATAAACATCCCGTCTGTCTGTGCTCATAATACTAATCCCTCCTGCTTTCCGAAAGAAAGTCATTGGGGACCTTACCTAAAGCATCACACAGAGAGGTCAGAGTTCTGGTGTTAAGCCCCGTCATTCGCTCACTTTCAAATTCGCATATTTGTTGCGAATGTATCCCCATTTTTCGTGCAAGATCGTTTTGTGTCATCCCCGCTGCTTCCCGGAACTCTCTTATTTTTTTAAAGTCAAACTGTCTCATCGCTACCTCCTTGATTGGCATCGTATATTAAAACAAAACCGTTGTCAAGGCTTTTTATTGAAAGATTTTTCTTGACAAACATTATTTCTGTGTGCTATCAGTAATCATAAAAATCTAGGAGGATACAGATGGAGCGGATTGACAGACTAATCGCCGCCCTGGAGTTCATCGCCGGTGGTGATTGCCCCCCGCATGGGCTGGAGGGAAATTGTGTTAAGAACAATCTTACCTGTTCCGATTGCCTACGGGAGTTTGCGAAAGAGGCTCTGGCAGAAGACAACCCGTCCAGTTTTATGGACTAACAAGGAGGAAGTATGAACTTAGAGATTGTAGAAGGTAGGGTGTTTGACGTTATTGGGGCGCAAGATGCTGTCATTGCTCAAATGGACGCGCAGTATTTGACGCTAAAAATCAACGGAGTAACCGACAAGAAGGGCTTTGAGGCTGTTCATGCGGCCAGGATGATTTACAAAAAGATAAGGGTAGAAGTTGAGAGGAAAGGTCTTGAACTTAGGAAGAAGGCAAAAGCTACGATCGAAGATTATCTGGTAGAGGAAAAAACCGAGGAGGCCCGGATTTTGAAACTGCTTGAACCCGGCGAGACAATCCTATCCGCCGAAGAAAAGGCTTATACGGACGCGCTAGAAGCGATTAAGGCCGTTGAAGAACGTAAGGAGGCCGAACGTATCCAGGCGAGACGTGACCGGCTCAGCGCCCTTGGTGTGATGTTTAATGGGCAGGTATGGGCTGCCGGGGAGAAGACTTTGCCGGATGTTGTGGTGAGAATTTTATCTGACCCCGAATTTGAGGCACAAGCGACGGCATTTGATTTGATATTTACTGAGGCGAAACGGATAAGCGACGAAGCAGAATCCAAGCGCAAAGAGGAAGCGGCACTGTTGGAAAAAGCGAGGGCGGATCTTGAAGCCGAACGCCTACGGATCGAAGCGGTTGCCAGTGCGCAGAGGGAAAAAGAAGCGGGCCTCTTGGCGGAAGCGGCAAGAATCGAAAAAGAGAAGCAGGCGGCGGCCGACGCAGAGAAAAAGCGGCTTGCGGAAATCGAACGGCAAAAGCAGAAGGTCATTGACGATGAAGCCCGCGCTGTCGAGCTTGAGCAGGCGAAGCAAGCAGCAGCCCTGGAAGCTGTCAAGGATATGGAAGAAAAACAAGCGCGGGACCTGGCGGAGAAAACAGCAAAAGACGAGGCGGCCAGGATAGCGGCGGAAAAGAAAGCGGCAAAGTTGCCCGATAAAACAAAACTTTCCCAAATGCTCGATGAGGTTTTCCGCATCACGACGCCTGACATTAAAACACCGGAGGCGCGGTCAGCCTATACGGTAATATGTACCAAAATAGAAGCGGCAGAGAAGGTTTGCCGGGAAATAGTGGAGGCGTTATAATGGGAGATGTGATTATAAGGGAGACGACCCCGGCAACGCTCTTAAATTTGGCGATTGAACAGGGAAAGGACATCGATAAGTTAGAAAAACTGATGGAACTCCAAACCGTTTGGGAGGCAAACCAAGCGCGGAAAGCATACTTTGAGGCCGTTGCCAACTTCCACAAGAGCCCGCCGAAGGTAATGAAAGACCTTGAAAACGTGCAGTTCTCCAAGGGCAACAAGAAGGCCATGTATGCTTCTCTCGGGAACCTCGTCGGAACGGTGAGCGCCGCCCTGGGGGAGCATGGACTTTCGGCCTCATGGGATATAAATCAGACGGAAAAAACCATCAAGGTATCGTGCAAGTTGAGTCACCGCCAGGGACATTCAGAATCCGTTTCGTTAGAATCGGCGCCGGACGCCAGCGGAGCTAAGAGTCCAATCCAACAGATTAAATCGACCGTCACCTATCTGCGGGCCGTCACCTTCGAGGCCGTAACTGGGATCGCCGCAACCAATGAGGCGAATCTTGACGACGATGGCGCCGGAGAGACATATATCACCGACGAGCAGAAAGGCACAATAGTTGATTATCTGGCGGCGACTGGATCAGACGTGCCGACGTTCCTGAAGTACATGAGTTGCGAAACGGTAGATAAGATCACCGCGAAAGATTACACAAAGGCAATTTCGGCTTTAAAGGCAAAAGAGAAGCAGGGGAAGGCGAAATGATTATTATTGAAATGGCCCAGGGGACAACAGAATGGAGGGCGGAGAAGTTGGGTAAGCCCTCAGCCTCCCGCTTCGACGAGATCATCACCACGAAGGGCGACGTTTCAAAACAACGGGAAGGGTACTTGTATGACCTGGCCGCCCAGATCACAAGCGGCATATCACCAGAGGGCTTCACCTCTGCCGCGATGGAAGAGGGGACGCGCCGCGAAGCAGAATCGCGGATACTTTATGAGATGGTGAGGGGGGTAGAGGTAACGCAGGCGGGGGTTATCTACCCCGATGAATGGAAATTGATTTTGTGCAGCCCGGACGGGATCATAAACAACGAATACGGGCTGGAGCTGAAAAACGTGCTACCGAAAACCCAAGTGAAATATCTCCTGGCCGGCACACTCCCGATGGAGTATTTCCAGCAGGTGCAGGGATCGATGTATATCTCCGGCTTCGATCGGTGGGATTTTATGTCATATTCACCCGGGCTCCCTCCGTTGATTTTAGAAATCCGCCGGGATGAAGTTTTTATCGAAAAGCTTGCCAATGCCGTTTCAGATTTTTGCATAGACCTGGCCGGGATCGTTGAGCGCTTGAAAAAGTTAGCATAAAAAGTCCCTGCAATCCCCTATAATTTAGAGTAGGGGTGTTTACGAAAGGTGCGGACAGGCGCTATGACAAATAATCAATCAAATTTAATATTGCTTCAAACAGGGAACCGGGTATTCGGTATGGTGCTGTCCCACCATATTGTTGCCCGGTTTTTCTGTTTGGGGTATGTTTATACGCTTCTTGTCACTACCGTCACTACCGTCACTCCCGTCACGAAACGCGGTTTTCGTCACTACGGACACATCTTGTCACAGGTTCGTCACTTAAATTGCGTTTTCGTCACTACCGTCACATTGAATATGGGGAGTAGAATATATGTCATTTAGCAATGAAAACATAACCTTAGACATAGTAAGGGACACTTCGATCATTACCATGCTTAAAGGGGGGGCCAGCATACCCCATATAGTTAGAGTATTATTTATATTTAATAAATACTTTAATACTAGCACGTCTCTCGACGAGTTGGAAAAGGAAGCTCTTTCGTGGCATGAACATTTTTTATTGGAGGGAGAATACAAGCAGCGAAGAAATTACCAGCAGGAAATAGAAGACATAATCACTTTCCGCATAAAAGGGACAATCACCCTAGGTGATTTTTATACTGACTTAAATTTAAAAACCAAAGAGGAAAAAGACGCTTGCCGCAAGGCACTCTCAAGAATTGTTGATAAAAAGATATTAGAAAAAGTAGATGGGGGCCGGACAGGAACCTACCGTATCGTCACCAACACCGTTGTCAGAACTCAGTTTATTAAAAAAGACGACCGAGAAGGCAGGAAATTTCCAATTATATTACCCTTTGGGCTTTCCAATATGTGTAATATTCATCCCAAAAGCATAATAATAATAGCAGGAAGCAAGTCAGCGGGGAAAACATCGATCCTCTTGAATATAGCCAAAAATAACCAGAAACAGCACGAAGTTGATTATTTCAATTCCGACATGGGTGATGAAGAGATGACGGACAGGATGACAAATATGGGCTTTACTTGCGAAGAAGACATTTTCTTTAATATGTATAATCAATCATCCGACTTCCAGGATCACATCACCTCTGAGCGTAAAATATTTATAATTGACTTCCTTGAAATACATGATGATTTCTATAAGATCGGCGGACAAATAAAAGCTATCTGGGATAAATTGCAAAACGGGGTGGCTATTATTGGCCTGCAAATGAAACAGGGTTCAACGCTAGGCCGGGGCGGAGACTTTACAAAAGAAAAGGCGCGGCTCTATCTGTCCCTCGATTACATCGACGTGTTAAAATGTACCAAAATCCGCATTGAAGAGGCTAAATCGCCAGCGGCAATATTCAACGAGGGAATACGTGGTTGGTGGCGCCACGTAAAGATCATCCGAGGCGGTAGTAACTTTCAATCAGTAGATAATATGCCGCTCGACGAAACAGGATGGACGGGATATGAAGAAGAAATTGCAAAAAAAACTATTTTGCGGCCTGTTTAACTACGGCCGGCAGGTAGAAAAGAAGTTTGCCTGGGCCTTCACCGGCAGACAAGCTAAGGTGTTTATGATGAAGCAACTAGCCAACGATCACGGCGTTATTTACAGCGCAGTGGCGAAAATATTCGACGGGAGTAAATCAAATTTTTCCATACAAGTCGATCCACAATGGAAGGAGAAGTAAGGTGTGTAAAGAAAAAACAGTGAGCATTAAGGTAAAAGGTGACTGTATTATATTGGATGGTCATTACGAAATAGAAAAATCCCGGTGCGACTCAGCCGCAAAAATTCTTGAATGGGTACACCACCTTGCAGAGAAAAACTGGGTTGATGCAGACCTACTTTATGAATTTATTGAGAGAGCTGCACAACTTAATAAAATAAACATCTACGTTAGCGCATAAGTGAAGATAAAATATTTGAAGGAGAAAAACAATGAGTGATTTTATCGAAATAGGGAATGACCGGGCCATCAAGCTGGAAGAATACAAAGGGACGTTTTCTATTACCCAGCACCGAAAATATAACGAGAAATGGTACTGGGTGTCGGTGAGAACGATCAAGGGCAAGGATGAGGTGAGCGAAAAGAACACCCCGGCAAAGGTGCAGCTTGGCGACAGAGCGGCGGCGATCAAGGCCCTGAACGCTTTTCTGGCCGAGCTTGAGGATGCCACAGAAGATGGAGCGCCGTTCTGATGATCGTCCCAATCTTCCAAGGCACAATAACCAAGGGCCAGCTCCGCGCCGGTGCCGATTATCATAAATGGCTATCAACTCTCGACGGTCAGGCGGTGGAGATCGTTGTAAGAAAGAAACGTAAGCAGCGGAGCATCCAAGAAAATAGATATTACCGAGGCGTCGTAGTTCCGTTTTTCGCTGAGTTTACTGGATATGATAACGAGGAAGCCCACCTCGCCCTACGGCAACGGTTCTTATCGACGACAGACGATCATGGATTTATGCGGATCAGGAGCACCACAGAACTTTCAACGATTGAATTTGAAGAATACATGACCAAGTGCCGGAAGCTGGGGGATGAACTTGGGTTCTACGTGCCAGCTCCGAACGAAATTGATTATTGACAAGCCGAGTTCTAAAGCTAGGGGGATAATTTTATGATCACGCTGTACCGATACTGCTGGAAAAACAACATTAAGCGGCAGACGCTTTTCAACAGGCTCTGTCGGGTAATTTACAGGGGCCGATGTAATTCTGCGTTGGTTGAGTTCGTCGAGAACGGGCAGCGCGAAATCATCAGCCGGAGTGCTCTACATCGAGCATAACGCTAAGGTCAGCGGGTGCCGGTTCTTTGGCACTCCGCTGTAGCGCCTTGTTAGGTATTTTATTTCTATGGGAACTACAAGGAAAAAGATTTTAGACCCGTGTTGCGGGAGCCGGATGTTCTGGTTTGATCGCGAGAACCCCAACGTTGTTTTCGGGGATATCAGGGATGAAGATCATGTTCTGTGCGATGGGCGGGCCCTTAAAATAAGACCAGATATGACTATTGATTTTAGGGACATGCCTTTTGCGGACGCAGCCTTCTCGCTGGTCGTTTTCGATCCGCCGCACCTGATACATGTGGGTGAAAAAAGCTGGATGTTCAAAAAGTATGGTGGGCTGACTAAAACGTGGCAGGAAGATATCCGAGCTGGATTTAAGGAATGTTTCCGGGTTTTGCAAAAAGATGGGGTGCTTATTTTCAAATGGAACGAAGATCAGATAAAGACAAGCGAGATATTGAAGTTGACTGATAAAAAACCATTATTCGGGCATCCATCAGGGCGGCGGGCAAAAACCCAGTGGATTTGTTTTATGAACACCTAACGCAAAGTTAAGCCGCGCCGGATTCTCGGCGTCGGCTTGAATGACTGGTTGTGTGGTTCTTTATTTTTTAGGAGGTTCATTATGTTAGTAACGGTTCTGTCGTGTTTTATTGTTTTAGTTTCTTCTTTCTACCCTTTGGGTAATGAAGGCTACTCCTCCATAATGTTACCCCAAACGCGATTTCCACGTTTGTCAGAAGGTACATTTTCCGGTTTTAACTGTAGTTCTTTGGGCAACGGTTTTGGCCCTACGACAACTAAGACTCCATTATCTCCAAGTTCTAATACAGGATATCCGCGACGTGCAACGATTCCATTATTATTCAATACCGAAACAAGTGCTTCTGCCACCGTCCTAGCATACTCAGACATACCAACATGGATGACAACACCATCAAAAAATGCCATTGGATGTGACAATGAACCTGAAAATTTTTTCCAACCAGCTACCGAGCGCAACATAAAGCGAATTTGGCCAGCGGTTCTCCGTGGTTCAAAATCGGGCAATGATATAACCGAAATTTCCGCATTAGCAAATGGCTTTAATGATTCTCCTGTTAAGCCTTGTTCTAATATTCTTGGGGATACAGCCATTTCAAGTGATATATTTTTATCTCGTAGCTTCTCGGTTTCGAGTTTTGCATCAGCAGCTATTTTATCTGCGTTTGATGCTCTTTCGTTAGCCTCCGAAATTTTTAAATCTTTTTCTTTTAAATCAATCACTAGATGTTCGTCTTTTGCTTTAATTAATTCATTCTGTGTTTGTGCCAAATCTTTCCCTTTTTTTATGGACATAAATTGTGTAAAAAAAACAACAGATGCTATAATTACAGCAAGCAAAACAAAACAAACATACCATGAAGTCCATAAATTAACTATCCCACTTAATTCCCTCACTCGTTCTGTTAAGGTCTGGATTTCCGACAATTTTTCACCTCTTGAGTTATTATGGGTGCTTGCATTGTTTTCTTGTCCCATTGGATTATCTATAGCAACTTATATTATATTTCGTACACAACAGAGTAATCAGCGGAACTCATTCCGCCTATTGAGGCAACAAGGGGGTAAAGTGGAAAAGAAAAAGGCCATACCTGCCGCCGCCCGAAAAGCGCAGACGAAAAAGCTGGAGGCCCAGCTAGACAAGCTCTGGAGCCAGGCCGTCCATAAGCGGTGGGGTGAACGGTGCGCCTGGCCGGGGTGTGTCCATGTCGGGGGAACATTGCACGCCCACCACTGGATGCACAAATCATCCGGCAAGCGGGCGCGTTGGATGATTGAAAACTCTATCCTGCTTTGTTTTTTCCACCACATCAGGTCAGTCCACCAGATGGGAAACACCGAACCAATCCGAGACGTTTTGATTGAGCGCTTGGGGCGGGCTGGTTTCGACAAGCTCCGCGTTGATTGTGTGGGAGTGTGGAAACCCACATTAGAAGAACTCGAAAACTTGAAAGACAAACTAGAAAGGGGGAATTATGCAAGACTATCGAACCCAGGTAACACATAGTGTCTGCACGGCTCAAGGGGAGCAAAACGAGTGTACGGGATTCCGGCCAAGCGCGATTACGCGCCGCTGTGAGTATTTTACGTACTATTCAAAAGGATGCACGAGGGAGCAGAAGCGGGAACACGCCAGAGAGGCTAATTAGGCAAATCTTGCCCCAGGATAGGCCAATTTTAAGAGATAAGGCCAAAAGGCTGGCCGATGCACGGGAGGAAACAAGAATGGCAGGAATACCACTTACAATAATTAAAAAGGCAACCACGTTTGCGCTGAACCACTACATCCGAGATGGAGATGTCAACTTCGATGCTAAAAAGATATATTTTTACGCGCCAGACGGGGAGCTGACAGCCTGGGTGCGAAGAGACGCGACGAACGGCAAAGACAAAGACAAGCAGTGGATAAAGGAGCGGTAGGTATGGGCTATCACAATGTCGAAATGATGCTCCGGCGGGAATACAACGAGCCGCCGTCAAAGATTCTGATGGACTACGCCAAGGCGGGGAACTCAAAACGTCTGACGGCTGGCTCTCTGGGGATCAACCGCCAAACCCTTGACCGGCTGGCGCGGGACTATGGGGTTACATTTTTACCGCAGGCGCAACAGCGGGACTGCTGTAGGTAAGGAAGAGGAAGGGATGAAAAGCTCGCCACGCAAAATATATACTGGCCGCTGCATAACCTGTAAACGTGAACTCTGGACAATCGACGGGGAGTTAATCCCCGCCAGGAAAGACCCCGATCACGTCTGCCGGGTGAATATTGCCTCGGTCCCGGGTGTCAAGCGGAGGGATGGGGTTGAGACTCCTTGAATCAATGGTAGGCAAAGCACCTGAAAATAAAAAAGCCCGGCCTCATTACGAGAGCCGGGCTTAGGAAACCTGAGAATTTTTTTAATCGTTACAGGCCGAGATAATTCCGATAATTATCAGGCCCAGAGAAATCCATACCGGCGCGTAAATAAAAAACGCTATCCCCAAAACTATCAATATCAAACCGATTATCATTCCGCCCCCCTTTCTGGTCCAGTCAACTGGACTGCATTGTCAACCTTAAGCGTCCATCACATCCAAAGCAGCACATACGCCAGGGCACCAACGCCCAGCATCAACAATGTCCCGCCCGCCAGAGACCACCAGTCATATTTCGGCAGCGGATCCAGATACGGATACCGCCGGTTTCTCAGTTCGTTTTTTGTCATTTTGCACCTCCTATCTCCGCATAACAGCACGCGGAGATGTCTAGGTCGTGTACTATCCCGCACGGCCTTCGACAGCTCGTGCAGACTACCATCGGCGGACGCGCCAATGTCTCACACCGCCGGCAGACAACCCACCGCACAGGTGGACGCGGAGTCCCTTCCTGCTCAGTCCTCGCTAGCCACGTGTGGCAATGAGGACAACGCAGGTCGCTGGCTATTTCGTCTGTCATTTTGTCACCCCCCCCTAAAATTCAATCATTTGGAACCCGTCCAGTTCCAGCCCGCGCAGAATCTCCTGTTCGGCCCTATCCTGGGCGTCGGCATAATCATCGTTTCCCGTCAGCATGATCTCTGCTGTCAGGTATTCCCGTTCAAAGTTATCTCTCTGTTTTGATGTCATAGCTCCCCTTTTCTCCCCTCTATTATAGCCGGAGGGGGCGGCTTGGTGGTATGCTAAAAAATAAGTCCCTCTTCCCGGAAGCTAAAAAACTTTTCTCCGGCAATAATCAGATGATCCAAAACATCAAGGCCAAGCACTCTCGCTGTGTCTTTGATTGTTTTTGTCAAGTGTATATCTGACTCCGATGGCCTGCAGTTGCCGGATGGATGATTGTGAATCAGGATGATATTTGTAGCACTGCACAGCAAAGCATGTTTCAGCACTTCCCGGGGGTAAACAACTGCCTGGTTAACCGTGCCCATGATCGGCAATATCCCGGTAAGTTTATTCTGCGCGTCGAGATAGACAACTATCATTTTCTCAATGTCGCTGTCCTGTAATTTTTTAGCAAAGTCAACAAGCTCCTTTGTGCAACTGATTTCATTTCCATTATAAGGGAAGTCCTTCTCCCGGACTCGCTCTGTTTTTAAGCTGTAAGCGTAAGATGTTTTCATCGATCCCCCTCCGCCCTGTCTATGGCCCGACGTGCCATGCCGGCCACCTCTAGCATGTTCATCCGCCCCTGCCCATCGGCAAGGGCTACAATCGCCCGGCAAGCCTCCAATAGTTCGGGAGCGGCGGCGATCAACTGAGTATTATTCCCCAAAGTACCTAAATTAGCGATGGTTTCCGCCCCTCTCTTGATAGCAAAAAACTTAGTGCTCCCATCTACATTCTCGCCGTATTCGGCAACGTGCCACGGGGCAGGTGTATGCCTTAATTCGCTCATGATTTTTCTCCTCTCGTAGTTAAGGCGCCCGAAGGCGCCGGGTTGGTTATATGATTTTCCAGGCATTCGTAAGATGGGCTGTTTTCTTACCGTTGAAAGGGCGATCCAGGGTAACATAATACTTTTTACGCTTGCCAATCTTTCCGGTAACAGTAATGCCGCCGAATCCGATCATTGAACGCGCAAAATAGCTGACCTTATCCCCTACCTTGTAGCCCGCCTTTTCCACTTCGGCATTGTAACCTATTGTGTCCGCATCCCTTTTGATGTCAAACCTCTTTTTCTGTTCGTGATAAACCGCTTGAGAAATACTTTCAAATACTTCGGTATGGTATGCCTGATTTCCGCAAGTTCCTCGTCTGTCATTTGTGGGATTTTATTGTAATCCATAAAAGCCTTTCCGGGTAGTTTCTTGACTTGCCCAGGTCGTTGATGTATAGTCCTCTTATGCAATCGCCGCGCGTTCGGTCGTCCCGATATTTATTGAGCTGCGATCTCGTATCCGATTTCAACCGCAAGCGTATGTTCCTCGGTTGCGATGTGGTTCTCGGCCTGCCCTACCGTCCTGTAATCGGTAATTCCTGTAATTGCTGATGCAGTTTTCGTGTCCATTTTCCCCTCCCGTGAATTGTTTGCCCTCTCGCCACGGCATCATTGCCGCTGTGAGCCTATACTGTATGCCCCGTTGTGGGGCGTGTTTTCCAGGCGTTTAGCTCCCTGCTACCATAACCGCGTAACGGTCTACTCTGCTGAGGCATAATCTGATACCTGTCGTGCTGTGTTGTGTCGGTTTCGGGCTCACTCACTCACCGCCCAGGATTTCAAAGAACTACGATCTATAAAGCAATCGCCGTGCCAAGTAGAGCAAAGCCGCGCCAATGCTGCAAAGCGTGAGTTATCAACAGACCGCTATTTCGACATTTATTGCCGGCTGAAAACAGGAAAAGAACGAGATTCCATAGGCAAATCAAACACTTAACAAGCGGTGGCAAGAAATGTCGAGCAGGCAAGAAATGTCGAATCAAAAAACCCTTGACAATCATCAAAAACCCCGTATAATCGTAACCATCGGAGGTATCTATTGTGCAATGTCTGTGTGGATGTGGCCAGGAGATCGACAGCAAGCGGATCGACGCCAGGTTTTTTTCCTCATCCTGCCGGAGCCGTTTCAATCGTGCAACGGATAATCCACTAAACGTTGCAGGCATTCCCCCCGATGCAACGGATAAATCGATTAGCTCACGGACGAGCAACGCCCAGGATAACACCATCTCCCCAGATAAACCCTGTAACCTCCCTTTCATTCGAGTGTTTCGCCCGGATTATCTCGCTGTATGCCGCCCACTCTACGCGGCTAATTTCACCCCCGTCCGTCGCGATAAATTCTCGGGACCCGTTGTCGGTAGGAATTTCGTGGAACGTTCGCCCGCCGATAGAATAGCTCTCTAATGGCCTGATTAGTTTGCGCATTTTCCTGCCCCTTATTATTTGCGTATCATTGTTAATAGAGTTCATTCCCATTTCCCCCTCCGGCGCTTTTAGTGTCCACGACCGGGATCGAGGCCCCGTTCAAAAATCTCATGACGAACCTGATCAACAGACAGGCTCTCCCCGTACCGGGATTTCAGGTTTCGGGCGATTCCGCGCCATTCATCGCTGCCATGCGCCTCCGCCCGAGCGATGACATCGTGCCTGCCCGCATACACCATATCAGCAGCGAGGGTAAACCCGATGGTGGTGGCGGGGTTTGCCAGCAGCATTTTTTCGTAGTGTTTTCTGGTGCGCATAATTGCCTCCTAATAATCATCCTCGTGATCGATACACAGCGCCTGCCCGGCGCCGCTCACCCAGTGCCCGCGCCTACCACACCGGGCGCAATAGTGGACAACCGCGTTCGCCCGCCGCTTGGCCCCCAGAATGTCGGCCAACGGTTTTTTATGATATTCCTCCAGATGCACTTGACACCAGACGCCGCTCCCGGATACGCCGAGGGCAAATGCCTCCCAGACCAGCGATCCCGAACATTTGACACATGTCTGGGCCTCCACCCGCACCTGTTGGGCAGAAATGGCATTAGCCACCAGCCCCCGTTCGATTTCGACCGCTGCCATTTTCGCAGCGGCTTCGTCGCCATAATAACTATTGGTCCCGCGTGTAATATCTCCGTCATGCTCTGGCATCTCTGCCCTCCTATTATTTTGCGGCGTGATTGCCGCGCTCACCCAATATACAGCATAATCCGTGCCAAGCTCCGGCATCAATAAAATCAACCACTTACAGTCGGGAAAAATCCCAAATCTGTGAAATCCGCGGCCCCAAAAAACACCCAAAGGGCCACAATCCTGTATGTAATCAACAACTTATAGCTGGCGGGAAAATCACGGGCCCCGTGAAAACCACAGGCTGATAATTGGATAAAAAACACTTGCAATCAGCAAACAACAGGCGTATAAATAGCTATAACCTGAGGGCCGGCCGATGAAACAGCGCACCGCGACAGAGATGGCAGAGTATCAGCGGACACGCCGACAAAATGTAACACCCAGCCAAATATCAGTTGTAACACCCCCAAAATGTAACACCCAAAATGTAACACCCAGCCAACCCTGCCGAGTGCCAGTCCAGTCAACTGGATTAGTGCGCCTCGACGCCGATCTCCATCTAGATATGCGCCGAGACCTCGGCATAACAGCCTGGACGCCCGACGGCATATTTATCCGCCCGGACATCACAATACCCCAGGTCCAGGCTATAGCGCGCCTAATCCATGCCAAAAACGGGAACAGGACGCCAGCGTTCAGGAGCTGCTAAAATGCCAATCAACCAAGCCGCCCTAAATAAACTCAAGCCAAAAGTCAAAACCGGACATCCCCCATTGTGGAAATCACCAGAACAACTCCAAATACTCATAGATAAATACTTCTCAGATCGAGAAGCATCTGATACACCCCTAACAATCTCTGGCATGGCGCTAGCGCTTGATTGCGATATCGATACAATCTGGAATTATGAGCGCAAGGATGCGTTCAGCGGTACTATAAAAAAAGCTAAGCGGCGCCTCTCTGATCACATGGAACAGCGGCTCTATGGCAATCAAGTGGCAGGGCCGATATTCTGGCTCAAGAACGCCGGCTGGACCGACAAACAGGAACAAAACGTCAATGTCTCCGGCACTATGGCCGTCGAAGTGGTGTCATTCGCGCCCAAAAAGTTATCAACAGGCATCAAAAAGGGAGCAAAAAGTAAATAAGGCAATGATGTCAATGCCTTGTGCCACAAGTTTACATATGTACACTTATAAGACGTAGCAATAATATCGGGTAGTTACGAGGGGCTGGCGGAATGGTCATCAACACAAACACCAAACCGGTTGATAACTCAAATCCACACGCTGTTGATAAGACTGTTGATAACTCTATCAACTCTCACGCCCTGGATACCGAGCCAGCGCCTGCCGGGATGAGTCCGGGGGTATGAGGGTCAACCAGGTGCCGGGGTTGGCGTGAAAAGAGGTACCACCATGCCCACAGAGCAAGCAGTTCTAAAGAGTGGGGGGTATGTGGGAAATCGGAAATTGTGTTTGTCGAACCTGTTTCCTGTGATACGGCGTGGGGAATTTGTAGTGGGTTATTAGTATGAAGCAGCAGGGATACAAAGGCAGCAACCGCAAGATACGGATACCGAATAACTGGGTTCCCCGTGAGGACCAGCTGCCGTTGTGGTTATATCTTGAGGGTGGCGGTAAGAGGGCCATTGAAATAGCTCACCGGCGTTGGGGTAAAGACGACGTAGCGTTACATTTCACAGCGACCCAGGTAGTTCAGCGAGTGGGGAATTACTGGCACATGTTACCGATGTATGCACAGTGTAGGAAATCGGTATGGGATGCGGTAAACCCTCGGTCTGGGAAGCGTAGGATAGATGAGGCCTTTCCTTTGGAGATACGGGAGAAGACCCGCGAGAACGACATGTTTATTGGTTTCAAGAACGGCGCCTCGTGGCAGTTGGTAGGGAGTGACAATTTCAATGCTTTGGTTGGCTCTCCGCCGATAGGGATAATTGCTTCGGAGTGGGCGTTGGCCGATCCGTTATGTTGGCCGTACATTATGCCCATTTTGGAGGAGAACAACGGTTTTGCTTTATTCATCACGACGAGCCGTGGCAACAACCATGCGAAGACGATGTTGGATCATGGGATGCAAGACCCGAAGTGGTTTGCGGAGGTTACGAAGGCTGACCAGACTCCTGTATTTACGAAGGAGCAGCTCTCTGGGATTCGTACTGAGTTGGTTGCAATATGGGGCGACGACCTGGGGGAGGCTCTTTATCAACAGGAGTACATGTGCTCTTTTGAAGGCGCCATTATGGGGGCATACTTTGGCAAGCAGATCAGGGAGGCTCGTGCTGATAAGCGGATAACAAACGTACCGCACCAGACCGGGCAGGAGGTTCACACCTTTTGGGATTTGGGCGTTGATGATTCTACGACGATTTGGTTCATGCAGGAGAACGGGAAGTCGTATCACTTTATTGATTACTATGAAAACACTGGGATGGGTCTGGAGCATTACGCGAAGGTACTGAAAGAGAAGCCCTATATTTACGGCAATCATCACATGCCCCATGATGCGAACCAGCGGGAATTGACCAATTCGGAGTTGGCGATGTCCAAGAAGGAGATGGCTGAACGGATAGGAATCAGGCCGGTGTTGGTAGTGAACCGAATGAGGAACATGGATGTTTTCATGCAGGTTCAGGTCCCTGCGGTGCGTAATGTTTTGTCGTCTTGTTGGTTTGACAAGGACAAATGCGCCAGGGGGATAAACGCTTTGGAGTATTTTCAGGCTGAATTTGATGACGACAAGAAGGTTTTGAAACAGCGATACCTCCATAACTGGTGCAGCCATGCATCGACGGCGTTTATCACTTTTGCGGTAGGCTATGAGCAGCATGCGGTATCGAAACCCTTTGACCCAAGCAAGTTTTTAACAAGTAACTGGATGGCGGCTTAAATGACAAAGAAAAAAGACGAAGATTTCCTGGCAACGTTGCGGGAGCGGTTTAAGATTTCGATGTCCGAAAGCGGAGAGAACCGAAATCTGGCAATCGAAGACCTGAAATTTGTCCTCGGCGGCGACGAGCAGTGGGATAAAGAGGCAATAACCGCAAGGGCTGGCCGGCCGAGACTCACAATTAACAAGTTGCCGAAGTTCGTGCGGCAGGTGACGGGTGATCAACGCCAGAACAGGCCCGATATTAAGGTAAGGCCAGTTGATAGTAACTCTGATCCAACGATGGCCAAGATAATCGAGGGTCATATTCGCAATATCCAGTACAACAGTTATGCTTCAATCGCCTATGACAACGCATTTAAGCATGCGGTGGCCGGGGGGTACCCTGGCTGGTGGCGTGTTGAAACAAAATATGCCGAAGATGATACTTTCGACCAGGATATTATGATTGAAGGCATCTTAAACCAGTTTTGCGTGTATCCTGACCCGGAAACCGTCCATGATGTCTATCGTGGCGGGCTGGAATGGTGCTTCGTTACGGAAACCATGAGTAAGTCGAAGTTCAAGCAGTTATTCCCGAAAGACGAAATAACTGGCTGGACAGAGCAGGGGACGGGTGAAAACCTTGACGGATGGTTCCTTGACGACACAATCAGAGTTGCGGAATACTATTACAAGGAAATTGTCGAAAAGACGATTTACAAACTACAGGATGGATCGGTTATCGACAGCTCAAAGGTCAAAAACGAGCACATCATCCCTAGCCCCGATGGGAAGGGTAAATCTTTAATGATTCAGGGCCAGCCGTACCCGATACTGAAAGAACGGAAAGTTAAGGCAAAGCAAGTAAAGTGGTGCCTGGTTACGGGCCACAAGGTTTTAGAAGGCCCGAAGGATTGGGCTGGTAAGTATATTCCCCTTGTGCCGGTCTATGGCGACACTTGGACAATCGAGGGCAAGACATATTACAAATCACTCATTAGAGACGCCAAAGACGCCCAAAAGGTATATAATTATACCGTTTCGCAAAACATGGAAATGGCGGCACTACAGCCGAAGGTTCCATATAAAGTTACCCCGGCGCAGATAAAGGGACACGAGTCACAGTGGAATCAGCTTAATAATTATCCGTTTCCCTATGTGCTTTACAACCCCGATCCCAACACAGGAGGCGCTCCGCAACGGGAACAAGGAGCGACGGTCAATACGGTTTTCGTTCAAATGGCGCAGCAAGCCACGGCTGACATGAAGGACACCATCGGCATTTATGACGCGGCATTAGGGCAGTCTTCAAACGAGCGGTCAGGTGTGGCCATCTTTGCCCGGCAACGCGAATCAGATGTTGGGATGTTTGAGTTTATCGACAACTACGGCAGGGCAATAACATTCACGGGCAAAATACTTGTCGATCTGGTTCCCCGCATTTACGATACAGAACGCACAATCAGAACATTGGGCGAGGATGACAGCCACGGAATTGTCCCTATCAATAAGATAGTGGTCAATCCAGATGGGTCACAGACGCTTATTAACGACATCACTGCTGGGAAGTACGACATAGCGATCACTGTTGGGCCTTCATACACAACCCAGAGGATGCAGGCCGCCGAAAGCATGATGAAGCTCATTCAGTCCGTACCGCAGCTTATGAGTGTAATAGGCGATCTCGTCATCAAAAACATGGATTGGCCGGGTTCCGAGAAAATAGCCGAGCGGCTTGCTCCAAAGGATAACGGCCCCGATCCCGAACAACAGTTGCAGATTCAGAAATTAGAAGAAGAAATAGAGGCCCTGCGGATCGGCAAGACGAAAACAGGAAGCGAGATACTCCTGAACCTCGCCAAAGCATCTGCCGCCGAGGTGGGTGAACAGCAGGAGCAGTATCGACTAGAAATGGAAGCACTAAGCCAGGCGCTAGAAATGCAGGGGCAACCCCCAGGTGGAGGACAGGGCGCCCCCTCACCTTCACTTGGCACCCCTCCAAAAATGGAAGGAAACTTACCACCTGAATTAATGGGTGGAATGGTTCCGCCACAGATGCAATAAAAGTTGTCGCACTACCGCGACAAAGTGCGACAAAGTGCGACAAAGTGCGACAAAGTTTATTTCCCGCCGCCGGGGACAACGGGCGCGTAATGAGTGCCGCCGACTTTACGGGCGAGAAGGAGAATCATGGAAGAGAACAGTGAGATCGTAGTTGGTGAACCCACGGGCGATGAAGTATCTGCGCCGCCGGTAGAGCCAGTTGTTGATGAAGTAGTTGAAGAAGTAATTGAAGAAGTTGTCATTCCGAAGACCGTCCCGCTTGCAGCGTTGGAAGATGAACGCCGCAAACGTCAGGAAGCGGAGGCAAAACTTGCCGCAAGGCCCCAGGGGGCAGCGCCGGTTAAGTCGATGGAGGACTACTACGAGGAAAACCCGGCAGGGACAATTTCTTACATCAACAACGAAATTGCGAGACTGCAAAACGAAGACCCTTACGGGAACGCATTGCAGGTAGAGCAGTTACGCGACATGAAAATCGAGCTGAAGGAAAAGACGGCGACAAGGACGATGGCCCGGCAGAATGAGTACGCCGGGAAAATAACCGCCGCAATTCCTGATTTTCTAACCGTGAAACCCGCTCTGGAAAAGTTCGCAATTGAAGCGTTGGGATACACCTACGAAGATTTAGGAAGGATGACCGACCCACGGATAGTCGGCGAAAACGCTGCCCTGAATACCATGAAGCTGATTAAAAAACAGTATGACATGATAAGCGGCGCAACCCCGATTAAAAGAGAATCCCAGGCCCCTGAACCGTTGCCGAATAAGTTAGGCGGCGGCTCCGCACCCACTGAAGTTGACCCGGAGAAAATGTCAACCGCTGAGTGGATGGCATGGGATAAAAAAAGAACCTTAGATAAACTCAAAGCCAGAACTGGCTAACTTTCAGGAGGTAATTTACAATGGCTAATACCATAAAAACTTTAAGCTCAGGCGATATCACCAGAAAAGCCCTGGCGATTTTGCACAATAACCTGGTTTTCACCAAGATGATTAACAAGCAGTACGATGATCGGTTTGCAAGGTCAGGCGCCAAGAACGGCGGAACCCTGCTTATTCGGGAACCGAACCAATTTACGGTACGGACGGGGGCGATCATGGACACCCAGGACGTAACCGAAACCACGCAGACCTTGACGCTTGCGACCCAGAAGGGCGTTGATATCAACTTCAGTTCTGTTGAACTTACCCTTTCCCTGGATGAGTTCGCAGATCGGATACTTAACCCGGCCATGTCAAGATTGGCTGCGGAGGTGGACAAAACCGTTATTGCGGCTTGCTACCCCAGCGTTGCCAACCATGTTCACACGAGTGCCACAGATTACTCCACGGCCCCGACGTTAGCCGTCCTGCTCGCTGCGCGGGCGAAGCTGTCTCAAAACCTTGCCCCGCCTTCTGACCGGATGGCAATGGTCGATGCTCTGGCTGCTAACAGTATCATCACGGCAGGCTATAACATCTTCAACCCAGCCGCTGAGATTTCCAAGCAGTATGATACCGGGCTTTTGGGGCAGGTCTATGGGTTCAAGTTCTACGAATCCGAAATGACTCCCGTCCATACAGTCGGTGTTATTACCACTGGTGAAACGACCGATACCGGGTCTCTTACTAACGGCACGGCAACAGTCGTTCTGTCGGCAGTAACCGCATCTGATACAAAGTCGGCGGGTGACGTCTTCACCATTGCCGGCGTCTATGATGTGAACCCGGAAACAAAGACCACGATGGGTAATCTAAAGCAGTGGTCAATCACGGCTGCTCAGGTAGCTACCGCTGCTTCAACGTGGACGGTAGCTGTAAGTCCCACTCCCTACAAGTCCGGCGCAAAGCAGAACTGTGTTGTCAGTACCAGCTCCACGACGGCAACGGTCGTTTTCCTTACGTCGGGCGGTGTCGGCACCTCGAACACGGCTTTCCGTCAGAGTTTGGCTTTCCACAAAGACGCGTTCACCTTTGTCAGCGCCGACCTTGAATTGCCGAAGGGTGTAGATTTTGCGGCCAGGGAGGTTTTTGACGGCATCTCGCTCAGGGTGGTCAGAAACTTTGATATTGTCAATGATCGTTTCCCGTGCCGTATTGATGTCCTGTTTGGCCAGAAGACCCTTTATCCGGGATGGGCTTGCAGGATTTCGTCGGCTGCTTAACAACAGTGTGGGCGGTGAAATATCCGCCCACTTTTTAAGGAGGTAGTAAAATGGCAGTAGATTATATAGGTAATGGGAACGAAGATGGCACTAACTTCGGGCGTTCTGATGAGAAGATTGGGTTTTATGGGCTTACAGCCCCGATTGTGAAGCCCGCGTTCAGCAATGCGGCAGTCACAACAACTCTTCAGACAACGGCAGTTCCGTGGGGGTTTGCATCGAGTGTGAACGCACAGGCACTTACGGATTTAGTGAATGAAATGAGGGCAAAACTGGTTGCTTTTGGTTTAATCACAACTTAACTTTCAGGACTGGGGAGGGGAAACCCTCCCCTTTTACACAAGGAGCCCTTTGTGCCGAAGTTTTCGCTTCTAATTGCAAGCGCATTTTATGAGGTCAAGGCTTATAGCCCGTACATTACCAGTTTGATGAGTACACTACGGGTTTTGGAAATGGCAGGCGTCCCTTACTCATACTGTGAAATATCGGGAGATTCCTATGTGGATCGGGCAAAAAATGCCATTGTAGATAAGTTTTTGGCAAGTTCTCACACGCATTTGATGATTATTGATTCAGATTTGGGATGGGATACGGAGGGTTTTGGAAGGCTGCTCAAGGCGGCGTTATCAGGAGCGGAGGTGGTCGCTGGAGCTTATGTTTGCAAGGGAGAATGGGATAACTACGCCGTATCGCCCGTTACACTTGGGGGGGAGTTTGTTGGCAATAAAGACAGTGGTTCTCTTGCTATCCAGGCAATGTCATTCCCTGGGGGTTTTGTTATTTATAGTAGGGAGGCATTCGAGCGGACGCGGCCAGTATTGAAAACTTACGATATGGATGGGCCTGTGCTTGAGTGTTTCCGATGCGACATTACAGACAATGGTGTGCGGCTTGGGGAAGATATTTACTTCCAGAGAAAATACACAGAGCAGGGAGGCAAACTTTATATTATTCCAGACATTACTATTACACATTACGGTACAAAAGGATTTGAGGGGAATTACGACAGATATATTAAAAGGCGACCAGGCGGCCCCCAATATCCTGTTTCGATAGAGCGATTACGGTATAAACATTTGAATGAAACCGCATGGATAATTGGTAAAGGCGCGAGTCTTGCACAACTGACCAAGCAAGACATAGGAGACGGCCCCGTAATTGCCATCAGTGAGGCGATCATCCCGGTGGAGGGGCTTGGATTAAGCAACCCCGTTTATGCGCTTCAAAAGGATGCCGACCCCCCCGATGAGAACCCGATTGCCCCGCCTAAGAAAGCTACCCTGCTTGTACAAGAACGAGAGGTAAGAGACAGACACAAGGATTATAAGCCACGTTATATTTTTGACAATCCCATTGACTTTGATGCTCCTTGGAATACCACGTCGGCAAACACGGCGCTGTTAATAGCACAGTTGTTTGGATGCAAAAAAATGGTTTTGGTCGCTTTTGATGCCTGTACCAAAGAAAATTACGACACCTGCCATTACAATGCAGATGGAACCTGTGAAATAAGACCCGCCGCCGTTAACCCCAAAGAGGAAGGTGTCGGTTGGAGGCAGTATAGGGCGGGAGCTTCAGGATTAAAGAATTATATCCAAAACAAATTTCTATGTGTCGAATGGTTGACTCCTGGCGAGCAACCCGTCCAAGCAGAACAACCCCAAGTACAATTAGTGAAAGGATAATGTATGGAGCTACGTAACAAACAGATAATAATTGAGACCACAAACATTTGTGATGCTCATTGCGTTATCTGCCCTCGTGAGAAATTCACGCAGAAGTTACAGGTGATGGATATGGAACTTTTCAGGAAGATTATTGACGATGCTTCTCAGTATGGTCTTGAATCCATAGACACCTGCGGTTTTGGGGAGTGCTTTTTAGACAAACATTTATTCGAGAGATTCGCTTACATTCGGGAGAAAATCCCCAAAGCGAAGATATTTGTTTCTACGACCGCTTTTCATATGGATCAAGACAAATGGGATGATGTCATAAAGTATATCGACATCCTTAAATTAAGCATTTACGGCTTCACGCCGGAAACATATGAGGCTTTCCACAGAGGGAAGGTAAAACACAACCAATCCATGATGAACATCATGGGCTTCCTGGGTTATTCCAACGGGAATCGTCCTTACACAATAGGTCTATTTGTCGAAACAGAACTGAACAAACATGAAAAAGATAGATGGGTTGAAAAATGGGAACCAAGATTAGATGAGGTTTTTGTTTGGGAGCCTCATAATTGGGTGCAAGGCAGGGAATACCGAAAGGTTGACCAAACACGCCAGGCTACCTGCGGCAGACCCCACAACGGCCCAATGTATATTCACTGTGACGGGACGGTAAGCCCTTGTTGTTGGGACATCCACAAACAAATTAAACTCGGCGATCTGAAAACACAGACCATCGAAGAAATATATAAAGGTCAACCGTACAAGGCGCTAAGGCACGCCCACGAGAAGGGATGGCTTGACAATCACATCTGCCGGTATTGCGACCAAACGAATTACAATCCCGAAGTATTGCTTTACGCCAATAATCCTACCCGTAAGGTGGGACAGATCACTTCAAACCAGGAGGACATTCATGCGTAAGGCACTTCTTCTCTATCCTAGTTCGATGTCTGAAATGCCCCATTCGCTTGCTATGATAGCGGCGATATTCAAAGAAAACGGCTATGAAGTCAGGATAGAGGAAAGCACGTTCAAGCAGCCACTGAGCAATGACTACTTCATGGAAGTAGCGAGAGAATATCAACCGGACATAATCGGTATCTCCATGCTCACCATGCAGATATTAAAGGTTTACGACCTGGTAAAGCGGCTGAAGAAGGCGAACTTTCTTGTCATTGCCGGGGGGACGCACGTTACGACCTGCGACCGAGAAGCGGTTGAGCATGGCGTTGATATTGTCCTCAGAAATGAAGGCGAAGAAACATTAAGGGATTATCTGCAAGGCAAACCATTGCCTGATATTCTCGGCATTACCTATAGAAACGCAGACGGGGGGATTACCAGAAACGATCCCCGGCCACGCATTAAAGACCTTTCGACGTTGCCCGATCCAGACTTCACGGCCTTTGACATTGAGCGTTTCCGGCTTGAGGGCGACGGACTATTGAAGGGAATCCACCGGATTTATACAAGCCGAGGTTGCCCTGGGAAATGCACCTTTTGTGATTATCAGGTCTATGGCCAGAAGGCGACATTCAATCCCATCCCCCAGGTAATGGCAGACATTCAAAAGCGTGTTGATAAATACGGTGTGCGTCAGTTCGTTGTGGCCGACGACTGCTTCACGATGAACAAGAGGCACGTTGCCGAGTTCTGTAACGGGATAAAGAATATCAACCCGAAAGTCACCTGGCAGGCATGGACACGCGCCGACATGATGACACCAGAAATGGCTTCGATGATGAAAGATGCCGGTTGCTATATGGTCATATTCGGCATCGAAAGCGGCGATCCCGAAACCCTAAAAAGAACCTGCAAGGGGACGACGGTAGAAAAGAACATCTCGGCTTGCAGGATAGCCCACGCAGCCGGTTTGCAGGTTGGGGTGAACCTGATGTTTGGATTCCCCTGGGAGACGGTTGAGAGCCTTCAGAACACGTTAAACATGATATATGAGCTTTGGGACGTGACCCACATGTTCAACGGTTCCGGTTCGATTGTCCCGTTTCCGGGGACGGAGATTTATCAGCAGTACGTCCTTCAGGGAGGTTTTAAGGACTACTGGCTGAATCCCCGGTATCAGGATTGCGGCGTTTCTCTCTACCAGAATGCAGAGAATCCCTATGCTGTCAGCACCCTTTCTCAAAGATATATGTACGATGATACCTACATTCAAGAGGAGTTCTTTTTTAAGTATAGCCCTGAGTTTATTGCCAAGATGTCTGAGGTATCTTATGAGATCGGCAGGCACAATCTGGAAACGATGTATCCCGGCCATGCCTTAAAGCAGAAAGCGATTATCAATGCTTGCAAGTTATCAAAAGCGGCCTATCGCGTTTTCCCGAATCTTGAAAAGAATATCGGCAGTTTCATTGCCGGCAAGAAACGGCCAGCCATAGAGAATCGGCGCAACGTTGCGCGTGGCATGGTCAATAGGACGGTTTGCGCATGAATCAGTATAGAATAAATATGGTTGCTCAATGCAATACCGACATTGAGCAACTGGCTATAAATCACAGGAAGGCTCAGAAATACCCAAAGGTACGATGGAGTGAAAAAATTCTGCCTCCTGTAGCGGTTTGCGGTGGCGGTCCCGGACTTCCCCTGAGATTAGATATTCTCCGAAAATGGCCAGGCGATATTTATGCCGTTAATGACACCGCCGGTTATTTATCCGACAACGGGATTCCCTGCTATATGTACGCAATAGACGCCAGCCGCCGTGAGTTTAAGACTGGTGATCTGGTAAAGGGGGCGGTATTCGCTACGTTTGTGCATCGCAGGCAGTTCAACCAGTTCCAGAAAGAGCATATCCGCGTATTCAATATGTTTGAATGCGACCCCAATAACGGGATAGGAGGGGGGCCAACTGCGGTGTGCCGTGCGGCTAACTTGTTCATCAAAATGGGGTATGGGTCAGTTGCGTATTTTGGCTGTGAGGGGTCGTTCCTTAACTTAACCCATGTAACCGGTGAGCAGAAAGTAGCTTTTGATAACATGATAATTGTTAGAGCTAATGGTATTGACTATATCTCCAACGCTTCTATGGTTTTACAAACTCAATACCTTTCAGAAGAGATAAGAAACCATCCAGGAATATTGTTAAACTTTTCAGATGGCCTATTGGAGGCAATGATTCAATATCCCGACGATTGGGCGACGATCGCAGTTACAGAGGATTTAAAAAAGAATCACGAACAGAGTTCCAAAGTGGAGATTTTCTCAAGAGAATATAAAATAGGCACACGTCCTATCTGGCAACCACAGGGAGTATGATATGACTTCAATGAGATTGTTACGGTCAATGATGAAGGCAATCGGTATCGTCGATATCGGCAATGAACCAGAACCTGAGCAGTACGACGACGCCCTTGAGTCAGTGAATATGATGCTGGATACGGTGGCCGCTGCGGGGTTGGTAATTCACCATATCGTGTCAAATAGTCTCACTATGGTAACCGGGCAAAATTCCTACACTATAGGGACAGGCGGCGATTTCAATGTCGCCCGGCCAAACAAGGTCATTGGCGGATTTACAAGAGACAGCGGTTTGGTTGATAGAACTCTTCGGGTAATCGACCGTGACGCATATAATCGGATCGCCGTCAAAACAAATAGCGGTAGGCCGTCGCTTGTTTACTATAACCCGGCTTACTCATTGGGAACTGTTTATTTTGATCTTAAACCTGATTATGCTTACACCTTGTCACTCGACTGCTTACGACCCCTAACGGCCCTGACATTGACCGATGATCCGGTTAACTTACCTCCCGAATATCTGGAATTTATAAAGTGGAACGGAGCAATGCGTATTGCTTCTGATTATGGCGTGGCGCCGAGGGCGGACATTACCAGACTGGCAAATGATACCTACAACAACCTGACGACTCAACCAGTGCCGCAAGCAACCTTTGCTGGGGTGCCGGGTACGCAATATAAGAGCAATTTCAATATTATCGAAGGATAGCTGTCATGATTTTGAAACCTACGAAGCCTTACTGGAATGTTGATTCTGTCTCAAAGCAGATCATGTCCGATGCTATTTATGACGGCTACCGGGATGAGTTTGATTCGGTTAACAGTAGATTCGGCTTAAAGCTATTTTGCGATTTAGCGACCAATCTCCCGGGTGATGGTTTTTTCTGGTGGGATAAGCTCGACAAGGGCTTGGCTGTCTCCGGGGGAAGATGTTTTGAAATAACCAGTTCCGGGGGCGCTTTTACTGAGCTGACAGGGGGGGACTTCCTTACCGGAACGCCTACAGTATTTGCAGACGGCCAGAAGGTAGATAATTCGGCATTCCTCTACGCCTGTAACGGCGGGAAGCTGAATTACTCAACCAGCGGGAACTTCGCGCAAGCGGCTTCACCGGCACCGCAGACCTGCACCCATGTCGTTTATAACGGCCTCCGATTTCTTGCCAACGAAACAGATACTGCCAGGTTCTATTTTACCGATGTTGATCCAACAACCGGAGAGTTTTCACCCACCTATTGGGCTGCCACTGAGAACCCGTTAACATCCGACTCCCGTGGAGACAACGTATTGGGCCTATATCAGGCATGGGACGACGTATCCGTATGGGGACAGCAGGGGCGTGAAATATGGCAGACAACGGGGGGGTCGCCTCCCTTACAGCCAAGGTTAGGCGGGCTGTGCGAAGCAGGCCTAATTGCTCCCTACTCGGTAAGAAAAACAGACAATACCTTCTTTGCGCTCTGTGTCGTGGACGGGAAACCAGCAGTCGTCAGACTTCAGGCTAACGAACCGATAATTATATCTTTGGACATTGAAAAACTGCTTGACCTCCATACTACCCTCAGTGACGCCATTGGCGATGTGATAAGCGCATGGGGACAGTCTTTCTATGTCCTTACTTTGCCCACGGAAAATGTAACCTACGCCTATAACATCAAATTAAAGGAATGGTATATCTGGAGCCTCTGGGATTTAGCCGGTGCAAGCAGAAACGCTTTCTTGGGCCGGAATTTCATCTACGCTAAGGCTTGGGGTAAGCATCTTTGCCAGTCAAGAATTGATGGCAAAATATACGAAGTAGATCAGACGGCTACCGACGATGCCGGGACGCTCATCAGAACAGAGTGGCAAACCGGATGGTTAGATGGTGGCACTTCCAATAACAAGGCAATGTCTATGGTCAGGTTGCACATGAAACGCGGCACGGCGACACTCGCTACGACGACCGCGCCCCTTGTAACGCTCAAATACCGGGATAACGGGGCTCAGGTATGGAAGAATGAACGGCAGATCAGCCTTGGGTTAACCGGTAAATATGAATTTTACCGAAGAATTAACGGGCTGGGGATGTTTCGTTCCAGACAGATGTCGATTGTCTTTTCCGATGCCACTAAACTAATATTGGCAGATTTGGACATAGAACTGAAAAAGTTGGGTAACTGATGATTGCAAACCTAAACAACTCACTGCCCTTTCCGCCCCGGATATTATCCCCGGAGTTGGGATATGACTGGCGTGAGTTTGACCGCTGGTTGCAGATAGTTTACCGGATGCTCGGCACAATTAAAGAACGCAACCTTTTTGTTATCCCCGGCAGGGATGGGTTGGATGGGGAGGACGGATACACCTATCCTCCGATTCAAGGGCCGATAGGCCCCAGGGGAGAATCGGGACCAAAAGGGTTTGATGGGTTGGACGGTGAGGACGGTTATTCATATCCGCCCATAAAAGGCGACAACGGGGCAGACGGGAGGATGGGCGTTCCAGGTCAAGATGGTGAGGATGCTTATTCGGAAGATTTTATGTTTCCTCCGGGTATCGACATAGAGGTGCTTGCTAAATACACGAGCCGGTATCGCTATCGTGGGCCGCTTGCTGATACAGCGACAGTAACCCTCCCGACGATCACCGCAAACTACCCCGCTCATGGATTTATTCACTGTGCCCACGCATCAACAGGTGTTATCTCCGAGAGTGCAGAGTTTGAATACGGATCAACGGGAGCCGTGCAGATTATTAGAGGGACGGCAAACATCGAAGCAAATGCAGCAACCGCCGGGAAGATAAGCTTAGGGGCGGCAGTATCGGCAAACCCGGTTGTCATAAAGAACAACCTCGGTGGCGGCGTATCGGTAAATGTAATGATTATACTTTCTTACGGATAAAGGAGAATAAAAATGGCACAAAATAGGATTTTGCGCGTAGGCCCGGTGGCACTGACAACCTCATTAACCACAAACATTCTTAATCCGGCCGCTGCCGGGGCTGGTACTGGCTACACGCCGACAGCAAGTTTTATCATTCTTCGGCATATAAGAATTTCCAACAAAACTGCTACGGCGGCGACCTTCTCTTTATGGTTGGGAGCTACGGGGGGGAATGCGGCGGGTACGGAATTTATTGGTACGGCGGTAAGCGTACCAGCAAATTCTTACATTGATTGGTACGGACAGGCAAGACTTGACGCGGCTGATTTTCTGGTTGGTGGGTCTGGTACGACGTTATCTCTGACTCTGACGGCAGAAGGCGAAGTGGGGCTAAGCTGATTATGAATTATGGCACAGTTAGGGGGTAAAAATGTTATATGATGCAAGCCTACCGTGGGGGGAGGTACTATCAAACACAGACTACTGGGAAGGTCTTCACAATAAACTAAAGGCTGACAGGCTCTTAAAACCAAAGCGTTTGCCTTTCGAAGAGATACAAAAAATAGCCCCGAATGTTCAGGTTGTGGGCCTTGACAACGATGGGAGACCAATCTATGGCGGCCTGACGTATCTGCAAACTCTCCAGATCACAAACATGCAACAAGAA
>JAHFKK010000025.1 GCA_023245335.1 Candidatus Gottesmanbacteria bacterium | reverse complement strand
AGATAAATGCCGTCGCTGCCGATGTGAAAAATCCCCTTGCCGTGGACGGAGAAGGCCGCCTGCGGCCCCTGCGCTCCGGTGATGGCTTCCATCCGGTAAGGGAAAAAAGTCTCCTGTCCAGTTCCCTGGATGTTGTAAATCTCGCTTTTAGTGAGACAGTACGGAGCACCGTTGAAGAATACGACGCATTGCACCGGGAACTGGGGGGCGCTGATTTCGCTGAAATAGAGGGTCGGCCAGTATTCCGGCTGCTTTGGCAAGCAGAAATAAAGCAGGTTGTCTTTTGCGATAAAGCAGGTGCCGTTATAGTTTGGACCGATGACGAACGAGCCGAGAGGTGGCCGGTTGTGATCGGTTGCCACTTCTTCCCCGAGCGCTCCATCTGCCGTGTTGGTGTCTTTGGTTAGGGTGCCGATGGCTATGTCCTGATCGTGGTAGTAGGTGGAACCGTTCAACAGGGTACGGTAAATTCTCACATGGGTGACTTGACTGTCAGCCGATGCCGTCCAGGTGACTGACAAGCTGCCGTTATTGAGAGATATTGCCGCTGCTCCTGCCGGCGAGGGGTTTGATTCGCAGATTACCGTTGAACCTACTTTCCGGCAATAGGTGTATTTGGCATTATAGGCTCCGGTAAGCCCCGTCAATGCTCCTGCGGCTACGGTCGGCGCAGCCGTGGGCGCGTCAATTCCCCACTCATAAACGGCACCGCCCTCGATTCGCCTCCGGTCGGTTCCGTTCAAAGCAAAGACATCCTGAGTGGTATCGTTGAAGGCGTTGTAAAGCATGGCGCTCCACGCCGCACTTGTCAGTCCCGTCTTGATGCTGGTTTCGTTTTCGTAGATGATTGTCCCGGCGAACGTGTAGCGTACCCCGGCCTGTTCGATAATCTTGTGGACTGCCGTGCTGATGGCCGTCGCATTCAGTTTGGAAGTGCCGAAGCGGGTTTTCGCAACTCCCATCAGGTCAAGGCGCAGGTTCTTGCAACGGGCCAAGGCGTAGCTGGTGATCGATCCGGTGTCTCCGGTTAATGCGCTGCCCTTGGTATCGGGCAACTGTGCCGGGTCGGTGGCTACGTCAAGGCTCCCGTTTGGCTTCCAAATTATGCTCATTCTTTTCCTTTTGCCTTCATCATGGCTTCCATTTCCTTGTCCATCATCGCCATGCACTTTTGCATCCGCGCTTTATCCATCTTGATCATCTCGGCTTCTTTGAGGGTGCGGACATCGCTTTCAATCCGGTAGCGATCTTCTTCGTCCATCTCAGATTTGCCCTTTACGTTGCTTGTTCCCTTCATAACCATTTCGCCTTTCATAAAACCTCCTTATCGTACCGCTGGATAGGCGTCCGGTAATCGTGGCGCTCTTCGTGTTCTAAATCCAGGCACGCCCTTGACTGTCAATCGATAATCCCTGTCCTGTTTCCGCATTGATACAAAACGTGTTATTGCCTTCATGCCCATTTCGCGACGCATGGCCCAATAATCCCGCAAGCTCCGGATTTGCCCGTCCGTGTTTGCTGCGTAGGCGCGTTCGATGGCGCCGTATTCCACATACTTTTGCAGGTAATCGGGAAAGTCGCTTTCATCGGTTACGTCTGCAACGGCTGTTGGATTCTTGGAGTAGACGAAAAGAACGTTGTCGTCAGATTCGATAATGTCCGTGGTAATTCCAAAGTCTCCCGCCGGCATCAGATCGCCGGTGTCGATGGTTATGCCAAAGTCTCCGCCGCCTGTGAGCTCCGCTGTGTGAATAACCATCCCGATTCCGTAACTTGCCACACCCGCGTCGGTCTGTTCGAACATCCACATCCCGCGCATGGCAGCCGGGTCGATGCCCACTCCCAACCCAAGTTCCCAATCAAAAACGTACTGGCGTAGGTTTGTCGTGTCCTCCCGGTTCCAGTTGGCCGATTGCCCCGTCAAATAACCATCCTCAAAAGCAAAGGTGTAAACATAATCGGGGTCTGCAACGTTTATTTCTATGTCATCCCAAACAGGGCTTGACGGGACGGGATAAAGACAAAACTGATTTTCAAACTTGT
>JAHFKK010000010.1 GCA_023245335.1 Candidatus Gottesmanbacteria bacterium | reverse complement strand
CTACCTTTACCTGGCTGAAATCGTCCATCTATTCCTCCATCCTGTAGGCGTAGACCTTCGCGCCCGTCTCAGTTATCCTGATAAACTTTGCGGGTGAGATATTCACCCCGGCCCGCCTAAGCTCGCCTATAGCCGTGGAAACATTTTCAATGCCTGTAGCCTGATGAAGCTCCTTTGTGGTATGAGGCTGCCCATCAGCAAGGGCGGCGTAGAGGGCTTTCATTTGAGGCGAGGTCATTGTCCGGGCGTGCGCACCTCTTGATGTAAGGCTCGATACCCCCATTATCCGGGCCAGACGGTAGAACTCTTGCTTGTGCTCTACCGAGCAAAACACCTGGTCTTTCCTTTTAGGGACGAATCCAACTGAGCAAGAGGGCAGTTTACAGCGCATATTACCTGCGTTAGCAAGCGTGCACTCTTGCTTTCCCTTCCCTCCTACCCTATCCATACCCTTATCCATCTCGAAGCCTCCTACGCCGTTCACTTGAATTTCTTTTGTAATTCTTCCAGCCATTCAAGAGTATCCATGTACCTTTTCTTCCAGACCGCGACCTCGAACTGAAGTTCCCCGATATGACCGTCCCTATAGCGCACCTGGCTTTCAAGCTCCGTGATCCTGATTATCAGCTTTCTTTCAGTCTCCGTTATTTCCATCGTTTTCATCATCCGGCTCCATTATGGGTTTAGAAACTTCGTGGTCGTTGCAACCCCGAATCTCAAACGTAGCAAGGAAAACCTTGTTACATTCTGGGCACCATTCGGGGAATCGTAAAACAGG
Source organism: Candidatus Gottesmanbacteria bacterium (assembly GCA_023245335.1). Classification (GTDB taxonomy): domain Bacteria; phylum Patescibacteriota; class Microgenomatia; order UBA10105; family UBA927; genus UBA927. The sequence continues at coordinate 7,477 of JAHFKK010000010.1, read as the reverse complement.
GCGTCGGCGGGTTAGAGTTTCCATCGTTTATTCCTTTCGGGGTTAGGGGGCTGGGTTAGCCAGCCCCCTTTTCTCCCCCTTGAATAAGCCCACGATTATGTCCCCACACATCCTTGGGCTCTATCGCTTGACTTCCTTGCAAACCGGACTATGTTCAATTCGGCGAAGAATACCCTACCAGCCCCTAAAGTTTCACAATCCCCTGCCGATAATAATCTTGTGGGAATTATCCGGTTATGCTATAAACGCAACAAAGCCCCAGGACACCTGCGAGAGTATCAAGGGGCTTTGCGCGTTCTTGGTGGATGGGAAGGTTGGCTTGGGAGCGTCGCCCCCATCCGGTCCAAGTCTTATATTCAGTTTTGAAAGTTTTTGTATTCATATCGACGCTCCCAATGATGAGCACACTGTAGCAAAGTGTAGCACGCTTGTCAAGGAGATTTTTTATGGGTAAAAGAAAAAAAACTGGGCATATATCTTTTTGGGTTGAGCCTGAGTTTAAAAAAATCTTGCAAAATTATGCAATTAAAGACGGACGTAGTTTCTCGAATTTAATGATTAAAATTTTAGAAGATTGGGTTACTGAACAATCAGAAAGACAAAAAACGGAAGAAAAGCCTTCAGTGATAAAAAGGGGAGCTTAAATGTCCGGAAGGACAGGTGCGGAAAAAGTATAACAAGTGTAACTTGGGGGAATTAATCCCTATGTATTGCAGGTGGCCGAGGGGAAGTTTCAGGAAGGATATACTTTGACATCCACTTACGAGATATTCCGTTTTTTAGGCTCTGCCGTAGTGATAGGGCTCATCCGGCATTTGTATTCGAGTAGGCGGGAGAGGAAGGCCGTCGCAACCCTTCCTCCTGATTCCAACTGGGAACACCTTGAGAAGCCAAGTGAGGTTCAAATAAACGATTTACAGGCTATCAAGAAGGAGTACCGCGACAGCATTAAGAAGTATCACCCCGATACCATCTTGGACCCTGAAAAAAAGGCCGAATATCACCACAAATGCGTAGAGCTGAATGAAACTTATCGGGAAGCACTTAACCAAAGGAGGAGAACATGAAAAAGCTGATTATCCTATCTGTTCTATTATTGGCTTCGACCGCAAGTGCAAAGTCCGTAAGGGGGTACTGGAGGGATTCAAACCACGACGGGGTAAAGGACACCTATGTCCAGCCCTACCAGCGCACAAACCCGAATAATAACCCCTTCGATAATTATTCCACAAAGGGCAACTACAACCCCAATACGGGGAAAGAAGGCACGGTAGACCCATACCAGCCGCAACCGTTCATTTATCAGCCCGTTCAGCCGGTTGAACAGTTTGATTCGAATCCGTGGAAGTAATTTATGGCCGTAAATCCGCACTCCGACGGTCCCGGAAAGTGGGTCGTAACTTGGTATATCAACGGTGGCAAAGGCAAGCGTAAATATAAGGTTATAGCCGGGACGGAGGCCGAGGCACGCGCTTATGAGGCGAGCGTAAGGAAGCAGTTTCCCGAGGTCGCGGCGATAAATCCCAAGATAGTTACGCTCGCAAATGACTTCTATAATTTTTACAAAACCAACCGCCTTCAGAGCACCTATGAGGACTGCAAAAAGTCCTTTGCCCACATAATAAAGCACATGGGCAATAATCGTTTCACGGACTTCACCCCCGTCATTATCGAGCAGTATAAGAACAAGCGGATTGAGGAAGGGGTAGGCAAGCGAACGATAAACAAAGAGCTTGTCTACCTGTCCAGCTTCATGCGGTATGCGGTTGAAAATAAACTCTGTAACCCCCTCCCGTTCAAGATAAAGGCGTTCTCGAAGGTCAAATCCCCCAAGCCCGATGTACCCTCGCCCGAAGTCATGCAAACCATAATCAACAACATTGAAAAGAAATATCTGCCCTTGACCCTCCTTCTTTACGACGCTGGCCTGCGGCGTAGCGAAGCCCTCACGATACAGACCGAGAAAGTTAACCTCGATACCCGGCTTATGATGGTGAAGGGAAAAGGTGAAAAGGAACGGATGGTGCCTATCACTACGGAGAGGTTGTTTAGGGAGCTATCGAAGGCGAAGAAGAAGGTCAAGGCCGGGTACCTGTTTCTAAACCCTTGGACGGGCAGGCCCTACCGCGATATGCGTGACGTATTGAAGCGGGCCTGTAAGAAGGCGGGGGTGATTCTACGGGTCTATCCGCACCTCCTGAGGCATTCGTTCGGAACGCACGCTACTATTGCGGGCGTGGGCCTGAAGCACCTTCAAGATATTATGGGGCACTCGACAAGTCAGGTCACGGAGATGTATACCCACCTCGCGGCAGAGAAGCTAAAGGTGGAATCTGAAAAATTCGCTTGCTACATAGACAAGCTGAATAAGCCCAAACGCATTAGAAATAAAAAGAAATCTGAATCGTCCTGATTACTCAAAATCCCGTGGCCGCAAGGTCGTGAGGGTTCAAGTCCCTCCTCCGGCACCATTAAAAATCAAGGGGTTATGATTGACAATTGGAAGGGTTATAATTTACCAAGAGGCTACCCAACTTGTCGGTAACTTGTCGGTCAAATCTTTGTCCTTTTAAACCGTTCCATCCTGCCCCGGTATTCCCCTTCAAAATCTCTCACGGGCAGTTTTCGAGGCAGGCTGAAGTAAAGGTTTTTGACATAGTAGGACTGCCTGCGGGCTTCGATAGAACGGTCGTCACGGTAGAAATAATGGGTGCGCCATGAGGGACGCATTCCGGTAAGTGTGCCCGCGTCCTCCCATCCCCAAAACTCTACATGACCGCCCCAGCCCCAAATATAAGGGTTATTGCTCATATCGCTTTAGTCCGGGTTAGGGTTGAGGTGTCCCACGTCCAGGTCAAAAGTACGGTTGTATTATCGTTATCGTAGAGTTTCCAAGTCTCTACCGTCCCGCTAACCGTCTTGACGAGCTTGTTGTTTTTCCATTTGCTCATGGCGAGCGAATCCGTAAGCAGACTGGTCACATCCCCCCAGTTTATCGTATCCGTCTTCGCCTTTATCGCCGCCACCCCCGCGTTGTCCGGGGCGGTGTACCATGCAGGTGTTAAATCATCAGGCCAGTATCTTAAAGGCCAATATCCCATATTATGCTCCATCCAAAGTTACGGCCGTCCTGTTTCCGTTGCTGTCAACCGTAGCTGAGATTCTATTTTTTGAATCGGCATTATCTCTGAAGGTGATTGTCCCAGTCCCTCCCCCGGCTGATTTACCTCCATTCGACGCGAGAAGAAGTTTTATAATTTGCCTAAAAGTCAGCGCCCCTTCTACCACTTCATCATGGATGGAGTCTATTCCGGCCGCTGCCAAAGCGTTCACGGTGGGGATTGTTATGTTGGTAAGAGTATGCGCCCCCGTCGCATCCTTGATATTTGCGAAATCCAATCCCACTTCCCCGGTAGCAGACACATCAAGGGTGTTGGCCGGGGTGGTCGAGCGGACAAGTTCATCTATCTGTGTCACAGAGGTTTGAATATTTATTAAAAGATCACACCATTCAGACCCGGCGGCGTCTGAACAAACAAGCGTGATATTATCTCCGTTCATCTCACCGGCGCTCAGTGTTATTTTAACTATTTTTCCAGCCGCTGGAGTTACCGTGGGAAGCGTACCAAAATTATTTAGTGTGCCTCCATCTATAGATACTTTAAAATCCCCTGCGGCAAGAGTCGGATTAGCTTTTAGAAGCTTAGTATCCGCTTGAGAGTTAAGCCCTACGAAAAAAATATACTCAGTATTCTTTTTAGGCGTTACATAGCTCATCAAATTACCTCGCTTATCTTAATCCATAATAGGAAAGATTGAAGCCATTTATGAGTAAGGAGAAAGCTGCCCGACCCCCGGCGGAAGGGGGCGCGACATAATCCCCCTGCGGGAAAAGCCGCTCGTCGCTCGCGCCGTAGGCCCCTCTCACGACGTTTATCCCGTTATAGGCTTGTACCCTCAGCGCCTCGTTTACGGCCTTTGCGAATGCCTGAGAGCCCGCTGATATGAGGTGTACGCCGTCGCCGTCCTTGTACGCGGTGTTTATCGCGTTTTCATCAGCGGAGCTTTTAAGGGCCTTGTCCAAATCTATGAAGGTCGCCCCGATGTCGGCGGCCTTATAACGGAGCCATGTATTCCATGCCCACTTCATCGACCTTTCTACCGCAGTGTTTAAATCGCTTCCGGGGAAGACATTGCAGAGAAAGATATTGACCCCGGTGATACCTGCGTTCTGAAGCTTAGTGATGATGGAGTTCATGTTGGTCTGCATGGTGGAGAGAGAGACGGCATTCGCCAGGTCGTTATGCCCTATGGCCACAAGGACCCTCTGCGCCCCGTGGTCGATTACCGAGGTCTGGATGTAGGTATCGACATCCGCTGTCTTGGAGCCTCCGAAGCCCCTTCCTGCTACCCATACGGTAGATGTGCTACCCAGATACCCGGCAAGGTGCCATTGAGGAGGGGAGGTCTCGTCCTCTTGAGCCGCGAGCCTTCCGGCGGGGTATTCCGGGTGCGTAGACCAATAGGGCTTGCCGTCTGTGATGGAGTCGCCTATGACGAACAAGTCCGGGGTGTAAATCTTCACCTCGTCAATGTAGACGATGCCCGTTGTGGATACCCCGGTCTTGAACTTGAGCTTCGCAATCGCCGCGCCCGAGTAGGACTTCGAGCCGCCCACCTGCGCGAGAGAGCCGTAAGTGGCGTCGTCCTCGGAGATATAGCACTTGACGGTATGGGCCGAGTTATCGACGACGAGGATTACCTGCTTGTAGACGGCGGCGGCGAAGGCGGCCGTCGAAGCGGCAACCGTGTCCGTCGAGAAGGACAGGGTCGCGGCCGTGGTGCCGAGGTCGACGGTAACAATGGGGTTATTGGAGGCGTCGAGAAGCTCCAGTATCCCGACCGAGCTTACGGCGTGCTTTATGTCGTACTCGAGTATCCACTTGCCCGAAGGCTCGGTGAAGGTCCGTAGCGCCGAGACTATCCCGGAGCCGCTCGTATCATCGAGCTTGAGCTTGGTGGAGTAATCCTGCGTGACGATAGAGACGGCGCCGCCGGTGGTATCGAGCGTCCACGAGCTTAAGTCGCCGTTAAACCGTTCGAGGAATGTAAGGTTAGCCATAAATTCTTTCTTCTCGGCAGGCCGCATGAGGGCACATCCTGCCAAAAGCATAAAACAAAGGATTAAATAAAATAGCTTTTTCATGTAATGATAAAATCATGTCCATAAAAAAATATCAAGCCGCTGTTAAGAATTCCTGCCCCGCTATGTCGGTCTCGGAAGTCGGGGTGTAGCTCCCTTCGTACTCAAAAGTCATGCAATACTTTATGCCTGCCGTAAGGCCGCTTATCGACCAAGTACCATCCGAGGAGGTTATGAGGGCCGTTTTAAGCGGGGCCGCCGTGCTGTTGCCCTTCTGGTAGACATTCACCCGCACATTATAGGTCGAGCAGTTGACCGCAGTCCCGTTCTTGTCTTTTATGGTTCCAGTGAGGCTGCCAGCTATCGCAAAGTCCTCACGCAAGTTATATAAGGCTGTTATCTCCGAAGTTGTTAATGCCCTGTTCCAGACCGCCACGTCGTCCACGACGCCGTTGATTGTATGGCTCGTCTTATCGGACGCTATGCCTATGCAGAAGTCGGCCGTCGAGTTATAAATCCCTGAAGAATAAGACACGGGCGTACAATCGAGCGAGCCGTTAAGGTATAACCGTATATCGGTCCCGTCATAGACGACGGCCACATGATACCATGTACCCGTCGTCAAAACGGTTGTGGCTATTACGGATGTCAAGGCCGTCCCATTGCTTGAGAGCCTTGCCTTCAGGTTCCCGTTCGGGTCTACATGAAAGTCGTAGGAATAATTCCCCGAGGTCGAGAGCTTCGCCGCTATCATGTGATAGAGCCCGCCGCCCACGGCGTTAAGATATATCCACGCGGATATTGATAGGTTCCCGGTGATGTCGAGGTTTGCGGCAGAGGCGTCCGCGATGTAGAGGTACTTGCTCGACCCGTTCAGGTTCGCGGCCCCGTTAGCGTCCCCGGCATGGCCCGTGGCCGCCGCCGGAGTCCCTGCGAAAGTAAGGGTGTAGCCGTTTCCGCTCCCATCAGTATAGACCTGGTTCGAGAGACGCCATTTGCCCTGTGCGTTATCGAATAGATATGACATATCTTTCCTTTTAAGCCGCCGTCATGAACTCGGCCCCGGCTATGTCCCAATCGGGAGCCGGGGTGTAAAGGCCCTCGTACTCGAATGTTACGAGGTACTTTGTGCCAGCAGTCAAACCAAATAAATGGAATACCCCGCTTGCCGCTATTATAAGCACCGTCCGCACAGGTATAGACGCCATATTGTTCTTGGGGTAAGCGTTCACGCGCACGTTGTAGACCGAGCAGTCAATGGTATTGCCGTTTTTATCCTTCACAACCCCGTCTATTGCAGGAGGGGCCGAAGTAAAAACAAAATCATCAGTGAGATAAAAAACATCATAAACTTCAGAGTCAGAAAGGGCTCTGCTCCAAATCGCCACATCATCTATTACAGCGTTCGTATATGCGTTCGGGATGCTGTTCGCCCCAATATAAAAACCAGCCGTGTTATTGTATATTCCCAACGTGTAGCTCACCGGAGTACAATCAAGCAGTCCATTAACATAAATCCTCAAATCTGTTCCGTCATAGACCACCGCGATGTGATACCAAGTACCCGTAGATAACGTCGTATTTGAAATAACGCTGGAATAACTCGTTCCATCGCTTGATAAAAGAAAACCAAATTTATTGGAGGTGTTCTGATAGACCGTGTATCCATAATTTCCGCTTGCGGCGTGTTTGGCAACATAATTTTTTGTTGCGCTTGTATTCGCAGGTTTGACCCAACAGGAAATCGTGATGGCCCCCGTTATGTCGAGCCCCACCTGCGCGGCGTCGGTTATATATAGATATTGGGTAGAGCCGGAAAAATTTGTACCAAGGTTCGCCCCGCCAGCGTGACCAGCCACTGCCGTGGGCGCGCTCCCGGAGGCGGTGAGGGTATTGCCGTTGCCGGAGTCGTCCGTCCATGTGGTCGAGGCCAGCTTCCACTTGCCCTGTATGTTGTCCCAGAGGGCCATTTAAACCGTCGTCCCTTCGCACCTTAAGTCGTAAGTCGTCTTTGCAGCCGCGTCGGTGGAGGCGAGCGTAAGCGCGAGCCATATGCCCTGAGCAGAGCCTGCCGGGAGGTTCTGGCCGTTGGCGACGTTCTTGTCCGTGCTGTTGAAGGTGATACCCGAAGGGGCGGTCTTTCTGTTGTTCCCCCCGCCGTTCGTCCCGGTGTCGTCTATCGTTGACGGCAGCCCGAACGTGACCTTGCCAGAAGGGTCGGCGGCCTCCTTTATCACCCCGGAGGTCAGGGCAAGCGTGCCGTTGGTGTTCTTGAAAAAGACCTTCTCGTAGTACGTCACGGACCCGGCCTCCGGCGTGTTGACGTTGTAGAAG
>JAHFKK010000009.1 GCA_023245335.1 Candidatus Gottesmanbacteria bacterium | reverse complement strand
TAACGGACACATCCACATGGGCAAACGGCGACACGACCATAACCACAACCGGGCAGACCAATGCTCAGACGGTCAAGGCAGGTGATGTATTTACCGTGGCTGGCGTATATGCCGTCAATCCAGAGACGAAGCAGGCTTATAGCCACTTACAGCAGTTCGTCATCACCGCTGACTTGACCTGCGATACAACGGACGTTTTTGCCGTAGCCCCGACTATCTACATATCGGGCGCGAAGCAGAACGTAAGCGTCACCTCGGCAGGCTCAGGCAAGGCGGTTGTCCATGTGGCGGCTGGCGGTTCCGGCGCGGCCTCGACGGCTTACACACAGCCGCTTGCGTATCATAAGGACGCGTTCACCTTTGTCTGCGCTGATGAATACATCATGCCCGGCGAGAACATGACGAGGGCCAAGCATGACGGCCTGTCACTCAGGGTATGGCGTAAGGGCGACCAGACAAACAACACATTCCCCTTGAGGCTTGATATCAGGTTCGGGTTCAAGGCTACGAGGCCGGAGTGGTGCGTAAGGATGAGGGGCTGATAAGCGGACAGTAACATAGTATAGGGGTGGGACGGTAAATCCCGCCCCTATACCTAAATCAAGGAGGATTTAAAATGTCAACAATAAAATACTTGGACAATAAAAACCCGGACGGCACCGTTTTGGGGCAGGATTCGGCAACTCTTATATCGTTTTATGGAGTAACGCCTGTCGTGCAGCCTTCAGGCGCTACTCAGGGGGTCATGTCGGCTGCATTGACCGGTCTAACACAGGACGCGGTTGTCTCTGTTTGCGTTTCAGCGATAAACGCTACCAATATACTGCTCCTTAAATTGAGGAGCGATCTGATAGCGGTAGGCGTGATTAAGGGCTCTGCCTAAACGAAAGGAGGAGGGGCGGGTAAAACCGCCTCTCCTGATTTTCTACATGACCAATAAAGAAAAGTGGGACGAGATGAGAAAACTACGTCCTGTATATGAGCGGTTAAAGTCCGTGGATGCTTTAGGAGTAGGTCATGGATTAGCTTTTAAAACGTTCCATTATATCATTTTGGCGCGGATGGAATATGCGTTGATTTTTAAAAAAATGTTAAGTGAAGCAAAGACCCGGAAAAATATCAGACAGGCTTACCGATACGCGATAGCGGCAGGGATTGAAGGAAAAAGAGAGAAGCAGAGCGCAAGGAACCATACAAAGATTAGTGAGGCATACGAGAGAATCAGGAGAGAGAGCAATGAAAGAAGAACTAAGGCCGAAAATGCACATATGGGGGCTGAACCGGACTCAGAGGGTGATTTTCAAGGATGAGCTTCCTGCGTACGAGGCAAAAGGCTGGCGTGACCACCCGAATAAGGTGGGATTGCCGATAGAAGACCCCACGATATCAGAAGACCCCGTGATGTCGGATGTTGAGCCGAAACCATCAGATACCGCTCCTAAAAAGCGCGGCAGGAAGAAAAAGGAGCTTTAGATGATAGTCTCCGACCTCATAAAAGCGAGTATCCGGCTTATAGGGACTCATGGGCCGACTGAAACGCCGCCCCCTGAAGATATCGAAGACGGCTTACAGGCCCTGAATATGATGTTGGACTCATGGTTCACCGAGCGAGCGATGGTGTACGCCGCTATAAAGGAAAATTTTAGCCTCGTGGCTGGTACGAATACCTACACCGTGGGTTCAAGCGGGGCATTCAATACCGTCCGGCCCTTTAGAATCGAAAGCGCATATATTCGGGACTCGAATAACAACGATACCATCCTTGAGATATTGAGCGACATGGCAAGATACGACAGTATCGCTACAAAGACGACTCAGGGAAAGCCGTACATACTCTTTTACGACCCTCAGATGTCTTTAGGGAAGGTCTACCTATACTATACGCCAAACGAAGCGTGCACGCTTTCTTGGAGCGCGTGGAAGCCCGTTACACAGGTAGCGACCTCCGCGACTGCCCTGACTTTTCCTCCCGGCTACGAAAGGGCGTTGAAATATAACCTTGCGGTTGAGATGGCCCCGGAGTATGGCCGCTCAGTGACGCCCGAAGTGGCGGTTATAGCTCAGGAGTCAAAGCGGGTTATTAAGAACCTTAATATCAGTACGCCTGATATGCAACTTGACGTGCCGGGGCAGTATCCAAGGGTGTGGGACATAAATGCAGGATAAATTATGAAGATACCATTCGTAGGCCCAGCTTATACGGGTAGAAGTTCAAACCTTAATAATCAGCGGTGTGTCAACTTCTATATTGAAACTGACCCTTCGGGCAAGAACGTCATGGCTCTTTACGGGACTCCCGGTTTGAATCTGTTTGTTTACCTCGGCATTTTGCCAATGCGCGGGACTTATGCAGTCAAGGATGTGCTCTATGGCATATCAGGAACCACCTTTTATTCTATTCTCGCTAATGGAGTGGCAACGTCCATTGGTACGCTCCTGACCTCATCGGGTCATGTATCTATGGCCGATAACGGCACGCAGATCATGATAGTGGACGGCCCTTATGGGTATATCTACAACATCAATACCGGGGTATTCGCTCGGATAACGGACCCGGACTTCCCCGGCGCGGATACGGTGACATTTATTGACGGGTATTTTATCTTCAATAAGCCGGGGACGGGGGCTTTTATGATTACTTCCCTCTATGATGGCACGGCGGTTGACGCCCTCGATATAGCCACGGCGGAGAGCAACCCCGACCTGTTAATTTCCGTTGCCACTTCGCATAGGGAGCTTTGGCTTTTAGGCGAGTATACGACAGAAATCTTTTACAATTCCGGCAATGCCGCTTTTCCGTTCGACCGGATAAACGGGGCGTCCATTGAGTGGGGTCTTGCGGCCAAGGATAGCTTGACCAAGTGCGATAATACTCTTTTTTGGCTTGCACAGACCAAAAGCGGAAAGGGGTTTGTCGTCCGGGCTAACGGATATACGCCGACGATTATCTCCACCAGGGCGTTGGAGTATCAGATAGGCACTTATTCGACGATAGCGGACGCCTATGCCTTTTCTTACATTCAGGAGGGGCATGAATTCTATGTATTGACCTTCCCCACGGGCAATGCGACGTGGGTTTATGACGTGTCCACGCAGATGTGGCATGAACGGTCAAGCTACGGGGTTGGGAGATGGAGGGCGGGGTCTTACGCCTTCTGCTTCGGCAAGCACCTTGTGGGCGATTATCTCGACGGCGACATATACGAGCTAAGCATGAGCGCATATACCGATAGGGGCGACCCCATAGAGCGGATACGGACGGGTCAATATCTGCATAGCGATATGAGGCCCCTTTTCCATCACGCCCTTATTATCGACATGGAAACGGGCGTAGGCACGAGCACGGGACAGGGAAGCGACCCTCAGGCCATGCTCAGATGGAGCAACGACGGCGGGCATACATGGAGTAATGAGCACTGGGCTCCAATGGGCAAAATGGGCGAATATCGGCGACAGGTCATTTGGAATAGGCTCGGTTATTCACCGAATGGCAGGGTCTACGAACTGAAGATAACGGACCCGGTAAAGGTCGTGATAATCGACGCTCAACTTGAAGTGACTCCGGGGAAAAGATGAATTTTAATCCAGCACCCATAAGAGACTCGATGTTTATCGGCAATGGGATACTCGCGCAATCATGGGCAAACTGGTTCAACCAGGTTTACCAAAATATGCCCGCTCAAGATGTCATAAACGTCAAGGAAAAAGGCGCAGTAGGCGATGATTCAACTAATGATACGGCGGTTTTAATAGCGGCTTGCGCCGAAGCTGTGTCAACGGGGAAAAAGGTCTATCTGCCCGCAGGGACTTATAAAACAACCTCCGTTATCCGCACAAATGCAGAGATATTCGGGGATAGTCCCCTTAAATCCATTATCCATAATACGGGTACAGGCGATGGGCTTGATTTAGGTCCAGCTTCATATCATAGCCTTTATGAAAACTTTCAGGTGCAGGGCAACGCTTCATCAAGGGACGGGATTACGCTTTACACCCAGGCAGGGGACAACCCGGCCTATATGCAATTTAATCACGTCTATTCCACCTATAACGGAAGGCATGGGCTTTATCACAGAAACGCATGGGGGACCAAGTATAGAGGGTGTAAATTCCATTATAATGCAGGGCTCGGTATCTACCTCATAACCCTTACCGGCGACCCTGGAACGCATAACGGAGTCTCCTTTATCCAGTGTGAATCAAGATGGAATGGAGGCACGGCCACGGGGACAACATTCTCCGACGCTAAAGGCGGGGTAAGCATTAACGGGGCTACGATGGTAGGTTTTATAGGTGGAATTTATGAATCAAACAATGCATGGCAATTCCTTCTTGGACAGATCACAGACCAGTCCCTTCAGTTAGTGGATATTCAGGATGTCTATATCGAAGGGCGGCCGCCAGGTTCCGCTACCGTAGGCGGAGCATTTTATTTCAACAGGGGTAGCAAAATAAATATAGAAAACTGCGAGATAGGCTTTGGGGCAGGCTCAGGAGATACTTCTTACGCTTTCTATATAGCAGACACTGCAAACGTAGGTATTATCTCAGAAAGAAATAACCAGTATACGGGTGGTGGCGCGGGGACTTCTCTTTATATCAATGCGGGGGCGAGCCTGAAAAGAAAGATAGAGCCTGTTGTAACCGTGCAAATGGGAGACACAGGCGGAAGCGGTTCTCCCGTAACGCAGACCTTACTTACCGCCTCTAATGACGGGGCCTATAAAATCATAGGGACTATCAATGTAGGCCGGAATAATGAACAGGGGGGCAGATATCCCTTTATAGCTACAAGATACAACTCAACACGCTCGGTTGCGGTTGGGGCCGCTATCGTAGGTAGCGCGACTACAGCCCCGACTATGGCATGGAGCGGGGATAATCTTCAGATAACTTTCGGGGCGAATCACATCGGCCATATTGAATTTTCGTATACGCAGAATTCCATGCCCACGACTTTTACGCTTAATAGTGCATTTTTACAGAGGAATGACGAGATTAGCAATTTACCTTTTTAAAGAAAGAATCCTTGACGGCATGACGATAAGAAAAGCCACGATAGAAGATATAAGCGTTATATCCCTTCTTTGGCTTGAGATGGTCAAGGAGCTTGCACCGGATTACAACCCCCGTCGCGATTGGTGGGAAATAATGGCTAAAAAGATGTTTAGCAGTGGACTTTACAATTTATTCGTAGCTGGAAATGAGGGGTTTATTTTAGGCTTTATAGACTTCTTTACATGGCCGGAACCTGCCACAGGAGAAATCCATGCTGTAGGACAACACTTCTATTGTCTCCCCGCGTATAGAAAAACTTCAATACCGGGGAAACTTTATAAAAGGGCAATTAATTCAGCAAAAAAACAGAATTGTTCATATATAGAACTTTGTTGTTTTGAAAATGAAAAACCTATGTGGATAAAAAAGGGGTTTCTTCCTTTACGCTCAATAGTTAGGAGGCCAATATGTTTGACCCAATCACTGCAACGATAGGCTCTGCTGTTATCTCTGGCGGTTTGGGATTTCTCGGCGCGCAAGAACAGACAGGAGCCGCTGAAGACGCCGCGCGGATGAACATGGACGCTACCGATCGGGCGACCCAGCTACAGAGGGAGATGTATAACACCTCCCGTGCGGATATGGCCCCGTGGCGTGATGTAGGCGGGCAGGGATTATACACTTTGGCCGACCTCATGGGGATTCAGGCGACCGATAAGAACGGCAACCTGATACCGATGTCCGATAAGTTCGGCTACCTTACGAAACCCTTTGACTATAACAACTGGAAAGACCCTGGATATGACTTCAGGTTCAATCAGGGCGTACAGGCAATGGACAGGAGCGCGTCCGCAAAAGGCAACCTCTTCTCAGGAGGTTATAACAAGGCATTGACGCAGTACGGGCAGGACTACGGCTCGAATGAGTTCATGAACGCCTATAACCGCTACGCCAATGATCAGAACAACCTCTATAACCGCTACGCCGGGGTATCCGGGACGGGACAGACCGCCTCTTCACAGATGGGCAATTGGGGTATGAACTCGGCCTCGACTATCGGGAATATGGGCATGACGGGGGCGCAAAACGCAGGCAATGCCTATCAGAACGCGGCAGCGGCTACGGCCTCGGGGTATGCGAATATCGGCAACGCAGTGAATTCGGGAGTATCGAATTATCTCTACTTGAACAATATGAATCAGCAACCGAATTACAACGCAGGGTTGCGGCCTCCCCCGACATACGATACTTATACCGGGCTCAACTTTAATCCGAATCTTTCTTATAAATGAGGTAACTATGGCAATCAACGTACCTGAAATCCAGTATCTCAACCTGCCAGCGATATACAAAGCCGTAGCTGACACACGAAATGCTCAGATAAGCAACCGCCTCAATCAGTTACAGATGGCCGAATACGAGCGGAAATTGACGGAAGGAAATGCCCTTAACGAGGCTTACAATAAGGCATTTGTCGCGCCGCAGCCGGAACAGACCCTGCAACCGCAGATGAGCGAAGCCATGCCTTCCTATACGGGTAACGCTCTTGCTATGAATTACGGCGGGCCTTCCGTGAATATCCCTGCCAGAGCGGGCGGAATAGACTATAACGCCGTCCAGAGCAACCTTGCGGCTTCAGGACAGGCACAATTGATACCAGGGATACAAGAGAAGCAGCAGGAACAACGCACGGCTCACATAAAGGAAGTCATATCTCTTGCCGCCGTAAACCCTGATGCCGCCGTGAAGATGTGGAATAGCGGCCCCATGTCGAACCTCGGACAGGTGGAGCATATCGGCTCCGATGCCGAAATGCAGTATTTTCAGAATCCCAAAACTGGAGCGATATCTGGAATATCAAAGAAGCGGCCGATTAAACCCGATGGTACGCCGAATATCACGGTATTCAATAAAGGCAACCAGGAAGAACCGAACCTTACGGAAGAGCAGCTTACCGCGCGGGCGCTAAAAGGAGATACGAGCGCGCAGACTATCCTTAACGCCATGCAAAAAAGAAAGATTGAGATAAGCAAAAGTACCAATGGCGGCGGTATGCAATTGACTCCGGACGCCTTAAAGTCTCTTGGTGACAGGTTCAACATTACAGGCGAGATACCGGGCATGGGCATGGGCAAAGCGGCTACTGAGGCACGGACAAAGGTTTTAAATCAATGGGCCTCCGACCTTAAAAATAGCGGGACTTCCGTTGCCGAACAGACCGCAAAACAGGCCGCTTACAAGGCAAGCAGGAATGAACTTTCAAAGTTACAGAGCCAGCGCGGCACGGTAATGGCATTTGCAAATACGGCTGAAAAAAACCTTGCCCTCGTGCAAGACCTCTCAGCCAAAGTAGACAGAACGGGCATACCCGTAATGAATAGGTGGATACTTTCCGGTAAGCGTTCTATTGCGGGGGACCCCGAAGTGGCGAAATTCGATGCCGCCGTGAGGACGGCCATAAACGAATACGCAAAAGTCACCTCAAGCGCAACGGGCGGCGGCGTGACTTCTGACATGGCAAGAAAAGAAGTTGAGTCCATGCTGAATACCGCTCAGACCAAAGAACAGGTCGAGCAGGTGATAGGGCTTTTACGGCAGGAGATGAAGAACAGGAAAGAAGGTTATGACCAGCAGATTGAATCCATCAAACAGTCAATCACTGGCGGTTCGACCCCGGCAGGCTCGAATAACAGACCCTTGCCTAAGTTTTAGGAGATTTTAATGGCGGTCAATCAGGAAGTTTTAACGAAGATATCTGACTACGAAAAGCAGGGGTACAGCCCTGATGAAATAGTAGCCGGGCTCGCTCAGAGCCAAAATTATCGTGATGTGGCGGCAAAGGTGGGCTTCTATAAACAAAAAGGCTATACCTCTGACGAAATACTTGGAGGGATAAGGGCTTCTGCGCCGCAACCCGAAGAACATCCTCTTTCCGGCGTTACCCCGGAAGCCCGGATGAAGGCCATGAATCCCGATATGCCTAATACGCCGGAATGGGCAGGGAGGCACCCGAACCTGTACGGGGCGGCAGGGGCGGCAAGGGAAACTTTAGGGACGACATTGGAGGGTGGAGCTTTGATAGCTGGAGGTATGGCGGGGACGCCTTTAGGCCCCGCAGGGCAGGTTGCAGGAGCCGGGTTAGGCTATGCCGGGGCAAAGAGACTTGTAAGGGGCGCAGATACAGCCCTCGGCAATGTACCCGCTGAAACCCTTCCCGAATCTCTTGCTAATACGGGCAAGGATGTTGTATCCGGGGCG
>JAHFKK010000024.1 GCA_023245335.1 Candidatus Gottesmanbacteria bacterium | reverse complement strand
ATGGGGATGCTGATCAGCAGCCTTGCGTTCGGAGTGGATATCAAGTCACAGATCGGCACGCAGGACTTGAACGTGGATACCGACGGTGCCGCCCACGGTACGTTCCAGCGGCGGACCTCCACAGGCGGCACGATCACGCTGGACAAGATCGACGGGAATCAGATCCCGTGGTCGCTGGATTATTCGAGGACGATTAGGCCAGGAAACATTACAGGGAACTCTACTGGAAGAATACAGAATTACTCCATCGGCTCCGCCTCCTACACGGACAACGGGTATTTTGGCGACCTCATCACTCGCGGACCGTGGGTGGACGTGAGGGCGTATCTACCCGCCGGTTTCGTTACCGATGGGTCTGTGGATTATTCGGCGCAAGTAAGCACCACCATAAATGCCTTGGCTGCAGGTAGCACCTTGCTTGTCCCTATCCCTATTGGACTCGGCACTGCGGGATGGGCGGGGATAACAATAACAAATAAATCCAACATTACAATTATGGGGTTAGGCAATGGTGGCTTCAAGGTTCTTGCGTTGCCATCAGGTACGCCGCGAGTGTTCACATTTGCGCTTGGAGATTCCATAACAATTAAAAATTTGCGATTCGACCGCAACAATTTCGCCGTTCGCTTCATCCAGTTCGATGGAAACTCCGATCTTGAGTTGAGCAATAATTATTTCTTCGGCGCCACAAGCGTAGTAGCGAGCACAGTTCCCCTGGTACATTGGGCATCGGATACTGACGGAAGAATTGGCCGAAGGATAAAGGTATTTAATAACACATTCGACATGTCTGGGTGCGGTTATTACGTGTTGTATTTTGGGCTTAATAAAAATGTTTATGTAGAGGGCATCACGTTTCAGGGAAACATTATCTCTAATACTTATTGGGGTACCATTGTTGCATGGGGTAATGGCATAAGCATTGTCGGAAACGTAGTGGACAACGTAATCTCGGGACCGGCGTACAATGTTTCACAAGATACAGACCCAAGCCCGAACACTGGCAGGAATATCGTTATATCTGGAAACATATCCCGAAACGTGAACGGAGGTATTCATCTTGACAGTATGGGAGATTATTTTAATAACGTCACAATATCAAATAATATGTTTGATAACACAACAGGAACGTCTGCAACCATAAGCGCCATTCATTGCCACAACTGTTCAATAGTGGGGAACACGATAAAAAATGGTGCCTACAGGGGTATATTTTCCGGGTATAAATCAAGGAACGTGCTGATATCCAGCAATACAATAGATAATGTTGCAAATGCCGGTATAGGCATAGACGCGCAGACTTACGCAGACAATATTATAGTTATTGGCAATATAACTACAAAAAATGAAACAGGAATAAATATAAACTCAGATAATACTATAAATAATTTAATAATATCCAATAACGCCATAGGATCATCAACTGCTTATGGGATTTTTCTTACAGGATCAGGGGTGATGACTGGTGTTAATGTAAGCAATAATACGGTTATCGGGGGACAATACGGAATATACAACAATAATATTGTAAAGGTTCGACAACTGTGGGGGTCTAATAACCGATTTACCGGACAATCCATCGGGGCAAATAATGGTGCGACGTTTGTTGAGTACGACAGCACAACAGGTAAAGTCTACAGTAGGGGAACCGCCGCACCTACAGATAATACGGTTACATGGGCTATTGGGGATACGGTATGGAATACCGCCGGGGATAACGTCATCGGGTGGAAATGCACCACGGCGGGAAGCCCCGGAACATGGGGCGCGATGACGGTGACGATGCCATGACCCTCTCCCAATCCATCTTCGCCGGGAACGTGTCGAAACTCATACGGTACATCAACGAGCAGGGGTATACCTGCACGTTCGGCGAGGCGTGGCGCACGCCCGAGATGGCGGAGATTTACGCGAAGCGCGGTACGGGCATCAAGCGGTCGCTCCATTGCGAGCGCAGGGCGATAGACCTGAATCTGTTTCTCGAAGGGAAATACCTGACGGACGGCAACGCGCACAAGCCGTTCGGGGATTATTGGGAATCGCTCGACCCGCGCAACAGGTGGGGCGGGAGGTTCAACGATGGGAATCACTACGAGATGAGGGAGGCTATATGAAGAAGATCGTTGTTCTGCTCGCGCTGTTCGTGGCTACTACATCGTTCGCGTGGACGGTTTCGTGGGACCCCGTAACAACGTACACCGACAACACGACCATCAACGACGACAACGTGGTCTACGATGTATGGAAGAA